>JBEKPJ010000001.1:0-327676 GCA_049520935.1 Terriglobales bacterium
CGCTTCGACGCCGCCCTCGCGGGCGGCTCCGCATGACTCAGGGCCGTTGTGATTCGCTACATCTTCAACGTATGAAACTTTCATCCACTACACCTTGCCGGTTTAACCGGCGCACGGAGAAGCAATGAACTACGTCAATCTTGGCACCACCGGACTCAAGGTCTCTCGTATCTGTCTCGGCTGCATGAGCTATGGAGCGCCCGCCACCGGTAACGTGCGACCGGGCAGCCACGCCTGGGCTCTAAACGAGCAAGAGAGTGAACCCTTCTTCCGTCAGGCGCTTGATCTTGGTATTAACTTCTTCGACACGGCGAATGTTTATTCCGGCGGGGCAAGCGAGGAAGTGCTGGGACGATTCTTGAAGGCCAACCTCCGCCGCGAAGCCGTTGTCATCGCCACCAAGGTAAACGGCTTGATGCGTGACGAACCCAACGGCCAGGGTCTCTCCCGCAAAGCTATCTTTTTTGAACTCGACCAGAGCCTCCGCCGTCTGCAGACCGACTACGTGGATCTGTACCAGATTCACCGCTGGGACTATGAAACGCCGATCGAAGAGACACTGCAGGCACTGCACGATGCGGTGAAATCAGGCAAGGTACGCTACATCGGCGCCTCGTCCATGTACGCGTGGCAGTTCACGAAAGCGCTGTATCTCGCCGACCATCATGGCTGGACGCGTTTCATTTCCATGCAGAATCATTACAACTTGCTTTATCGCGAAGAAGAGCGCGAGATGATTCCTCTCTGCCAGTCCGAAGGTGTTGGTATCATTCCCTGGAGCCCTTTGGCGCGCGGCCGCCTGGCTCGTCCTTGGCAAAGCGAACATACCAAGCGCTACGAAACCGACCGGTTCGGAAAGAGTCTGTACTCGCAGAGCGAAGAGGCTGACCGCAAAGTTGTAGAACGCCTCGGTCAAGTGGCGGAACAGCAGGGCGTTCCTCGCGCGCAGCTTGCGCTCGCATGGTTGCTCAGCAAGCCGGCGATCACGGCACCGATCGTGGGTGCAACCAAGCCACATCATCTTCCGGACGCAGTAGCGGCGCTGTCCCTGCGCCTGACAGCGGAAGAGGTTGCTTCTCTCGAGGAGTCGTATGCGACGCACCCGGTTCTGGGCTTCAGTTGAGTCCAGTACTCACAACCGAAAATGACGTCTCTCTGGTTTCAAGGGTTCTGGACTAAACTCACTCGAGTTCTTCCGCCTTCCTCCAGCGGACAATCCTCCCGGCCGCCGCCCCACCCGACAGGCGTAGAAGCACCACCAGCTCAAAATTCTCCGCGGAGGCCCGTTACCGCCCAGTCAACGCCTGAAGTAGGAAGTCCTCGCTTATCCGGTCGTGCGGTCCCTACCTAACGTGCGGAACAATGATGAACGGTTCGCGTTCACTGGCTGACGGTGGATTGCTGTCTTTCCCACGATAGCTGTCTTCTATAAAACAAAGTCGCGAGCTTAACCCGCTTGATGCCACCCCTGATTCCAAAGCGCAGAAAGAGGTGGTTGAAGTGTGCCTTGACCGTGCGGACGGCAATGTTCAGGTCCCGGGCGATTTCCGAGTTTTCGCATCCTTGGAGCAACAGATCGATGATCTGTTGTTCCCGCGGCCCGATCTGCTCAAATCTATCTTCCATATCACTGCCCCTGTTCGAATGCTGAGATGTCCCCTTTGCCACTAGCAACTGAAGGGCCAAAGGGCGCCGAACCCAAGAGGGATCTGGGATTCGAAATGCTGCGGAACAACCCCTGACGCAGGGTGCACGGTCGCCTCTGTTGGTTGCATTGAAGCCGGGAAAACGTATTTTGAACCAGCGCCTGTTACCGCTAGGAACAACGGGAGGATTCCTGCCAGACTGATTGATAACCTACCCCCACACGGGTGGGTGAATTTCCGACATCTGCAAAAGCAAATGGCCCATTTTGGAACGAATTGGAGACAAAGACCATACTACTGGTGCTGCCGGTGCTTATGCCCGTGCCGAAATCGCAGTGTCTCATGCCTGGGCTCGTTCGTGGCGGAGGACGCAGGGCATCTTCCCGATTCGTCGCCCTTCGCGGACCCGGGCGCGGTTCGTTAGCTAGTTCAAGGACCCGGTTGTCAATTGCGCCTCGACCTTGTTCGGGCCTTCTTCCTGCTTCGCGCGGTTCTGCTCACGGATCGCGCAGTCGCAGAGTTTCTTCCGATGCCACTGAATGTACAACCAAGATGGCTGTTTACCCCCCCGAGCCATCAAGCGCGCTTGCAGGGTCGAAACAACCGACAAGCTCCGAAAAACAGCATCCCACAACATTGCCGAGACTCCGCCATTAGCGAACGCCTCGCAGCATGCAGTCACCTCTCCCGAAAACTCAGGCGTGCTCGACTCCGGTCACGCCGCCATGGAATCAATGGAAAGCTTCCGTAGCAGCTTGAAGTCGTCAAGCATCTTGCCCGTCCCGAGAACCACGCAGCAGAGCGGGTCATCCGCAATCGAAACAGGAAGCTCAGTTTCTTCTCTGATGCGCTTGTCCAAATTCTTCAAGAGAGCACCACCACCTGTGAGCACGATGCCCCGGTCGCTGATATCAGCCGAGAGCTCGGGCGGTATACGCTCTAGAGCCACACGAATGGCGTTCATGACGGTCGACACCCATTCACTCAATGCCTCGCGGACTTCACTATCGTTCATGATGATGGTCTTAGGTATCCCTTCAATCAAGTTGCGGCCCTTGATTTCCAGCGTCAGCGGCTTATCAAGCGGGTACGCACTCCCGATAGCAATCTTCATTTGCTCGGCGGTCCGTTCGCCAATCAGCAAGTTATATTTACGCCTCACGTAAGTCATAATGGCTTCGTCCATTTGGTTCCCTGCCATACGCAAAGAACGGGCGTAGACGATGCCGCTCAGTGAGATCACCGCAATATCCGTGGTACCTCCCCCAATATCGATAATCATGCTTCCGGTAGGTTCAGAGGTGGGAAGACCGGCACCAATTGCCGCTACCATGGCCTGGTCCACCAGATAAACCTCGCTGGCTTTAGCGCGGTAAGCGGAATCCATGACCGCGCGTCTTTCCACCTGCGTAATCTCCGCCGGTACTCCGATCACAATGCGCGGATGTACCAGCATCTTGCGGTTGTGCGCTTTCTGGATAAAGTAGTTCAACATCTTCTCCGTCACTTTGAAATCGGCAATGACCCCATCTTTCAGAGGTCGGATGGCGACGATATGGCCCGGTGTGCGACCCAGCATTTCCTTGGCCTCTCTTCCCACCGCCTCCACCTCGCCAGTGTTCTTGTTCATGGCTACGATGGACGGCTCGTTGACAACGATGCCCTTGCCACGAACATAGACAAGTGTGTTTGCGGTTCCCATGTCAATGGCAAGGTCACTTGAGAAAAGGCTGAAAAGCGGTCTCAGGTTGCGCACATGCGACGATCCGGAATAAAAAGCGCGAGGTGACATACGAATGCTTCTTTCTAAGCCGACAGATGAGCTATCGACCATCCACCGGAGCTGCTCAGCATAAGTCTCGGTCGTCCAATCCAGTTCACTCCAAGAGTCACCTTCAGTTGGGATCAGTCTCTTGTTCCTGCAGGATGCTATTGATCACTTGCGGACTAGTACCGGCAGGACAAACGGAAGGATGGCAAATCGATGGATCACCATCCCAAGCCAAAAACAGCTTACTGCGATTGTATATGCCAATCGGTGCGGACGGAGTTTTGTCGACAATCACCGACGCCTGCTTCACGCTTGCCCGGGCGCCGGCCATTGGGCACCGATTGGGCAGGTCTACAGGGAACGCCGCCCCACGTCGTCCCAGAGCGATGAACTATGGCTCAAGCTTCCTCAACGGGGTTCGATTCCGAAGCGCCTTCAGCTTCGATTGCGGTGTCCCGGCTGCATCCCCGCCTCATCGATCCCGCCGATTTTGCCATGGCTCCCCTGCAAGGCTCGCAGAAGTGCACGCATTCCGCTGTTTTCAGAGATTGCGTTGCGCTCGGCGTACCATCGACAATAACGGGGCGGCAGATGCAGTATGGTGTCATCCTGCTCTGGCAATCGGATGCCTTCGCCTGGAGGGGTGGCTAAATGACCGGAATTTCGAAATGCGTGGTTGTCTTTCTTTCCATTGTGGTGTTCCCCAATTTTTCGCTCTTCGGCCAGCAAGTCTTGCAGTCGCTCGATCAGCGATCGGAATTCGTAACGCGTGCCGGAACTTCTCTGCGTCTATCGGGTAAGTCTTTCCGATACAGCGGCCCGAACATCGAGTGGTTGGGACTGGAGGCCTATGGACCGGCGGATCCCCAGGGCCCACGTTACCCAACTCAGTTCGAGGTGGACGACGCCATGGACACGGCCAGGGAGATGGGAGCCCGAGTGATTCGCTCGCAAACCCTTGGCGACAGCGTTGGGTGCACACTGTGCATTGAACCACAATTGGGAGTGTTTAACCCCGAAGCTTTTAAAGCGATCGATTATGCGATCCATGCGGCTCGGGATCGAGGAATTCGCTTGATCATAACTTTGGCCGGTGACTGTGCCACTTGCGACCTCAGTGGACCCGGACAATACTTGGAATGGACCCATCAGAGAGATCCAAAGGCGTTCTTCACCGATCTAGCGGTGATCGCCGCCTTTGAAAAGCATGTCGCTGCGGTTTTGAACCACAAGAACGCGCTAACCGGAATTGCTTACAAAGATGATCCCACCATCCTGGCGTGGGAGAACTGCAACATGTGCGGACTCGGCGTGGTATGGACTTCGTCCTCGAAGGATTTCGCCCCCTATCTCCCCTGGATCGATACGATTGGAAACTTCATCAAGTCGATCGACACCCGACATTTGTATCTCGATACCACCGGATTTTTTCGATACGACAAAGCCGCCCTCGACGCCAAAACACCCGATCTAGTTACTTGGGAATACTACCCTCATTGGGACACGCTCGTTGCAAATGGCGAGAGAACCACGGCTCAATCTTTTTCCTCGGATGCGGCCGCGGTAACCGGGCATGGAAAAGTCTTCATCGTCAATGAATTCGGCTGGGACGTTACAGATTGGCCGACGAAGGATGATCTCCGAGCCGTGCTTCACGCCCTGGAAACTGATCCCAACATCTCAGGTGATGACTATTGGGCCCTGCAGGCTCACGCGGATAACTTTGGGTGGCAGGCGATTCCCGCGAACGTTACTAATGCCAGCTATGCTCGCCAGGGGGAGAGCGGCCACTGGTGGGCATTGTATTACGGCGGGATCAATACTCTGGTCAACACGAGTGCGGATATGTGGGCGCGCACAGAGGAGTTACGGAACCATGCGTATGTAATGGCCGGGATTCCGGTCCCTCCTCATTCGGTGCCACCAGCTCCATTGATCACGACAGAAGGTATCGGGTTGATCGGATGGCGCGGCTCGGCGGGTGCGGTCCGCTACAGCGTGCAGCGCCAAGTCGGTGAGTCTGGCTCTTGGGAAACGATCTGCGACAAGTGCGCTACGGACGCCGATTCACCCTGGCCCGATCCCAAGCCGGCGGGACTTTTCGGGGCAAAGTATCGCGTGATCGCATACAACGCAGACGGAATACCGAGCGCACCGTCGGCCCCACGCTAGTGGGCCGGCACCCTGCCATATCAACGATCAGCGACATCCTGACGGAAACAGGAATCCGCAGGAATCGCATCGACGCATCGGTTTTGTCCGGGGTGGAACTGGAGAAGCGGGAGCGAATCAGCTGGATGCGGGCAGGCGCACGCGTGGGGATGAAGAGATTTGTTGGTATGGCTGGGTTAGAACTGAGCGCAAACCATCGCCACAGACGAAACGTCTCCACGATTACGAAAAGCAGTTTGCCAGCCAACTCATCGCGTGAAACGAGTGCGGAAGTGGGGATTTGATGACTTCCTATTCCAGCGGTCGTTACTCGACCGCGCGGGCCTGAGCTGAAATTGAGCCGAAACACTACTGGAGAAGCGGGGCGTGATTGGACCTCGATTGCGCATTGCGCGGGAAAGGGTAGGAGCGATTTCGGACACCCCCGCGGGACTCGTGCACCAGTTCGAGGTTGTGGACCATAAAGGCCCTGCTCAGATCGTGGTTCGTTCGATGAAGAATCCTGCTGTAACCGTGCATCCGAAGACATTCAAGGTAAGTCCATTCTCCACACCGCACTCATTCGGCTTCGGCTTCCCAAGCTTGCAATTGTCGCCGCACGATGGCGTAGCAGTCGCACGCGGCCTTTTCAAGTTTTCGCCGGTCCACAACGGTCACACTTCCGCGCGTGTAAGAAATAATCCCCGCTTTCTGCAAAGCGCCCGCCGAAACAGTCACGCTTGAGCGCCGTGTTCCCAGCATTTGGCCGAGGAATTCTTGCGTGAGCGGAAGAGTAGGCAACAGAAGTCGGTCATCGGTCATCAAAATCCACCTTGCAAGTCTTTCTACGACGTCGTGCAGCCTGTTGCATGCCGCAATCTGTGTGGTCTGCATCGCCAACCTTTGACCGAACCGGTGCGCTTGCCGTTCTAACTCAGGACATTGCCGGACGAGTTGCCGGAGAACCGCCCCATCGCAGCGATAAGCAGAACCATCTCCTTGAATTATCATGCGAGTAGGACTGCTGCGGTATCCCACTAACAATGGCAATCCCGTGAACCCTTCGGTGCCAATGAGCCCCACCTCGACGGATTTTCCATCCGGGAGAACGGCTATGACTGAAATCATCCCTTCGTTCACGAAGTAACAGGATTTGATCGTCTCTCCGGACTCGTGAAGGACCTGATGAAGTTTCAACCGGACTCGTTCCAATTGTGGGAGCACGCGCTTGGATTCTTCGGGCGGGAGACTGAGCAGAATTTTGTTGCCAATCGTATTTCCATCGCCGTCCGTCGGAGGTCTCGCGGCACGGACAGGATTATTGTTCTTTTTCACCATAAGGGACTCTGGGCAGCGGGAACGCTGTCTGATTTTCGCAAAGGAACCGTCACCCGCAGGGCGCGGCGGAGAGTTGCTAGAAGAGACTCTTTTAGTCTACACCCTTTTGCCTCGCCAAACCCGAACGCGGACTTGCCATGGCCGCGTCGTTGTTTCGACGCCGTTGGAGTTCTTGCTCACTGCGGGAACGCAAGCGCACGACCAAGACGGACCAAAAGACCATGTCCCCCGCCGCCCCGCCCGGCGCCCTTTCGACGGGCGCCGCAGAAGTCGCGATTGAGTGACATCGGCCTAACGAAAACGTCGCTGCGGATGGCGAGCGCGACGGCGATGCCTCGATCGAATGCGCTCTTCGCGGTCACTTGTTGGCCTTGCTCTGGTCGGCATTTTATCGTATGTAGCCCTGGGCAACGATGTGCCCTATCCCACTTTTACGGGTTCGTTGTAGCAACTCCTCGCAATCGCCCGATCTGCTTCTGACGCAGTCGCCCGACTCGCCCCGGAACTGCTCTCCATTGCTCAGTGTGCAAATCTGCCGGCCGCCCGGCTTTGCGCATGTTGGAACGCGATCCTACTGAGAAGCGGCCGTGGATCGACGTAGCCACGGGAGCCTGCCAGCTCAATTTGCAATCCGAATCAGCAGTGTGTGACCGGCCGGACGGTCTCTCCGTCTACGGCTATGATTTTCCCTTGTTCCTCCAGAATGCCTAAGGCGGCGCGAATTGTTTCCTCGCTCGCCAAATCAAATTTGGCTAGCAAGGAAGACGTATTCACGCCTTGAGGGTTTTCGACTATAAACGCAAGTATTTGGCTGACACCCCCCGGTCCTACCAAGATTGATCGGTGATCGATCATGGGGCTGCATTGTATCATTGCAATGTGCGGTTACGCACTGTCGCGGCCGCAGTGACGCAGCAGGTGCCCTTCGCAGCCCAAAGCCGGCGTCTGCGTCGCCGAAGTAGAAGGGAAGCTGCGGGCATATAAAGGTGACGCCGCCCGTTCTCTAATGAAAGGAAAAAAAGGGAGACGACGCCGGTTTAAGCAGGCCGGATGCTCTCTGTACGGTAGCGTACAGTGTGTGCTGTATTTACCCGGGCGACGAAAAGACTATGGTCGAAACAGTCTCTTCCATTTTTCGCCAGTTCCAAGTGCGGTGATGCTGATGCGGCAAGGAATCCGTCGTGCAATACGAAACACCGGACGCCGAAATCGGGCGTCTCCGCAAGGAGTAAATCAAGACGCGACAAGACGAGGTTTTCGGGGGGTTGTCACAAGCGGAACGAGCTGCATACGAGATCCGAGCGGATCGCATTCGCGAATTGGAACTGATATTGTCTATGGTCCGCTCGAAGTCAGGCGGGTCCTGAGCCGAATTAATTGCGCATCTTGTTGCCTCAAGCGCTGACCAACCCATCTTGCGTCCGGACCAAAATCGAGCGCCTCCATTAGCCGCCGATGTTCAGCACCCAACTATTTGGGTCTTGGCCTGCTCATTCGGGTTCTTGGTCTGGTGCAGGTTGAAATCCAGGCGGCGTATCTAACTCCTTTAATTTACTGCTGCGTCTCTTAGCCGACCGGAACCCTGTAGGCCGGCCGCTGATTTCTCGGGAAGAGCAACTGCGTCGCGTAGCCTTTCAATTGACTTCGGGGTGGAGCGCATTGCGCCATACGGGCACAGCGACAAAGAGTCGCGAGTGCAAGTCCATGCCCGGGATCACCACTGCTCTAGGCAACATCGATCACCATTCGGCTCAGGTGTCGGGGTGCCGGATCGATTCGATCCAATTCGAAAGGGCGCTTGCTCCTGGCAAGTCTTGTCTACCAATAAAGGGCGGTTACACCATCGCCACGAGAAGGCAAGCCTTATATCACGGAGAACAATAAAGTCTCGCTGATAATTTGCCGATATGTCATTTGAGCAGGTTAGCGGCAGGAGTAACGCATCCGCCTCCATTGCCCCGCCCGATTAACCGATCAGCGGCGCATTGTCGTTTCAGCCGAGATGGAACGCTCTCTGAGGAACATTCGATGACGACCAAAGAAAACGAATCCCCGATACCCGGAATCGTCCGCTTCTTGGAAGAATTGGCAGCCATCGAGTACTGGAACCAAGATTATCTGAGCCGGACCGAACCGGGAGAATTTGACAGCCTCGCCTATGCAATCCGTCAGGAAAGACGCGAAGAAATCCTCTCCCTCCTCGGCACAACTGTAGGCAGGGCTTAGCCCCTTATCGAATAAAAGTTTAACCCCACCCTGTCAGTGACTCGCGGCGCCCCCTTGATGCCGCATTGTAGGTCACGGTCCGACGGGTTGACGGACCCCTCTTGCTGTGCTCGCGATCCCTTCCGACGGTTGGCGTCTGAAAATCGAACAGGCGACCGGCCTGTCGGAGAACCAGGACGACGCCGCGCCACACATACGCCGAGCTGTCCGCAACCGTTACGAACATTCGCAACACATCGTCAAACGATGTTTGAGATCTCGGGAAGAGGCTGCACAGCGCGCTCAGTCGATGGGAGCGCTTTCTTCGGCAGGCTCTATCCTCGCCGCCAAAGGCAGACGAACATAGAACGTGGTTCCCTTACCGGTTTCGCTCGTAAACGTGAGTGTTCCCCCATGCCTCTGCACCACAACCGAATGGGCGATGGCCAACCCCTGCCCCACCCCTTGCCCAATCTCCCGGGTCGTGAAGAAGGGATCAAAGACTTTGTCACGGATATCTTCGGCGATGCCCGCTCCTGTGTCAGAAATCGAGATTAAGACGGCATCTGGTTCGAGCGATGTCCGGACTCGGATGAGCCCCTTCCGGTCAATCCCTTGCCGGGCATCGCCGATGGCATGGGCGGCATTCACCAGCAGGTTGAGGAAAACCTGGTTCACTTCCCCGATGTTGCAAACCACCAACGGCAGCTCGCCTAACTCGGTTTCCACCTTCGCAACGTTCGTCAGCTTGTTGCGCGCGACCGTCAGAGTGCTGAGCAGCGCCTCATTGATGTCAGCCGCGACCTTCCCGGTGGCGTTCGGGCGAGCGAACACCTCCATGGCGTGCACCAGGGTGGCGACGCGGGTCACCCCATCCAAGGACTGCCGGATGGCCTTAGGAATTTCCCCCATCAGATAGTCAACGTCCACATCTTTTTCGGTCTCGGCGACCTCGGATGCCAATGCCCGTAGCGCTCCATTGTGGGCGGCGGCATTCCGGAGGCATTCATACTTCTCGCGCACTCGATTGAGGTCGTTGTAGGCATCGAGCAGGAATCGAGTGTTATCGCCGACGAACTGGATGGGAGTATTGATCTCGTGGGCAATGCCGGCGGCCAGGCCCCCGACGGCCTCAAGCTTCTGGGATTGGCGAATTTCAATCTCACGTCGGTTGTGCTCGGTCACGTCCTGGGCGATGGTGAGACGGGCCTTGCGGCCATTGTAGTCAATGTCATGGGCGAAGATTTCCACGTCGATGACTCGCCCGTCCTTGCGGCGGTGCTTCGACTGCCCCTCGGGGGCATTGCTGTCCGGTCCCGGCAACATATGCTGTTGAAATCGCTCCACGTCCTTGGACTGACAAATGTGGGTGATTTTCATGCGCAGGAACTCGTCCCGACTATAACCGTATTGCGACACCGCGGCTTGGTTGACTTCGAGGAAGGCCATGGTTGCGAGATCGAAAACGAAGGCGGGTTGAGGGATCGTGGCAAAGAGCAAGCGGGCGCGGCCTTCGCTTTGCTCAAGGGCTTGTTCGGCGCGTTTTCGTCCGACCAGATGCGCGGTCAGCATGCCGGTCAACAGCAGCCCCGCTAAAAGTGTCCCCCAGCTGCTCCAGCGTGCCGGCCTGAAGCGGTTGCCAAGAGGATAGACGGCGAGCTCCCAGGCGCGCCCTGCGACTGATATTGTCCGTGTCGCCCGCAAACCACCGGGAAGGTCACCCTCGCCATCGAGAGGGGCGCCCTTCGGATAGAGCAGGCGCTCTCCGGGGCTGGCGTCGCGATCGAAAATTGCCACGTTGAGGCCCGATGCGGAACTGGGAACCGCGCCAGCCTTTTCGACGATATCCGCGATCCGAAAGACTGCGAGAGCGAACCCCCTCAACCCCTCACGCCGCCCATGGACGCTGGCTGGCTCGATGCCGGCCTGATAAACCGGACGGAAGACAAGGAACCCGTATTGGTCCGACGTCTCCTGCACGAGCTTCACCCGATTGGTTGCGACCAAGCGTCCGGAATCTGTCGAACTCCGGAGCGCCTCCCGGCGGGTGACATCGGACGCAAGATCGAAGCCCAGCGCTCTTTCATTGCCCTTGACGGGAGCCACGAAATAGACAGGGAAATATTCTTCGCGCTCGCCCGCCCTGACCATCTGCACGGGGGACAGCCGCTGCTGGATTTGGAACCGCGGGAAGCCGTCGTGCCGTGCATTTTCTTCGTACCTCTTCCGCAAACGGTTCGGGACCCGTGGAATCCATTCCAACGCCTGGATCGCTTGGTTTTGTGCCAGTAGGGGGAGCGTGAACCGATTGAACTGGTCTCGTTCGACATCGAGCGAGGCATCGTAGAGTGCCCCGAGAGAGACGAGATTATCAACGTTTAGGGCGACATTGGTCTCGAGAGCATCCAGTTGCTCCTGGGCGACCACGCTGAAGTTGGCTGCGGCATTCTTGCTTTCAAGTCTTCGCAGGGCGGCCGCAATGACCGCGCTCAGGAGAATGCCAACGGTGACGACACGCAGCGAAGGTAACATGCGAGGCACGACCTTTGTCTTCTGATCTTTTTATCGGCAAAACAGACGCAGGGCCTAAGTGGCGCCGCCAGAATATGGCTGCGTCGGCATGCCGCGACGCGGTGGATGAGGTTTCGAGGCCTAACGGCAATGGCTCGAGCGGCAGAGGCGGAGTGAGCTCCGACGCGAGAATGTGATCATTCAATTGCTTCGAGTGACCTGGCTTCCTCGCAACCAAGCGTCGTTCCGACGGCTTTTCAACACTCGCCGAACAGAGATTTGTCGACAGCAAGGTCGCGGCATGTGCGGCGAATGACTTCGTGCACGAACCCGGAGTCAACAAACTCAAAGCCATAGCGAAACGCGTTCTTTTGCCGAACCGTTGCATGAATCGTCACCGCCCCCAGCGGAAGGGTGAAGTTCAGCTCCACGACCTCGCCCAAGGGAGCTTCCATTGTCAGCATCACTGCGATGCCCGATTCGCTAATGTCCACTGTACGGCCCTTCAATTCTCCGCAGGTTCGGGATGTGACTCTGATATCAACCTCGATTTTGTACCGGGGCCGACGACGGGCGTCGACAATTGTTCGGAGAAGACTAACGTCGGGTTGGTTCTCGGATTGCAATTGTCGGCTCTCTGCCCTGGCCTGCGAGAACGCATTTGCAGGATTGGTCGCTTACGGGTACGTCCTTATTGTCTTATCGACGCAATACTCGCGACACATTAGACGGGCAGAACGCACTTGGAGTAAAGTGTCGATAGCGTCGACAACGGAGAGTTCGCAATTCTCGGTGTTGACATGTAAGGCTCCATTGCCCGTTCAATATTCGAACGGTGTTTATTGCTTCTAAAGAACTTACGGTAGCGTTCGCCTTCAAACAACGGACTCGAGGCCCGTTGTAAGGTCATTTCCTCTCCTGTTCTTGATCTGCTTGCACATTCAAATCCAAGAAGTGCCACCATACACTTACCCAATGCGGTCTAACTGAAGCTGCGCGGGCTTGAGACACCAGTTGGAGCAAAGAGGGGTTGTCCAGCCTTATGACAACGCAATGCCCCGCGATGTGTCCGAGGCGCGCCACAGGGCCCATGTCCCGCCATAATCGCTATCGTCGCAAACTGCCGGACTCGCAAGGGCACTCTGGCGACGTTGCATTTGCATGTCGGCCGCTCGCCGGATGACTTTCGCGACCGCCTGCGCGAGCACGTTAGCCGAATTGGGGGTGCCTTGAACACAACCACCCACCATCTGGGCAGAGTGGTGCGATTGATCGGTTAGGGACGGGCAGCGGCGGGCCGAGACGTTAGTCCCGATCCCGGCACGCGGCGCAGAGGCCAAAATTTCCGCGGTGCGATTTTATAAACCATTCGCATCGCCTTGGACGAGCCCCAGCGTCGCCTCGTTTTTCCGAACACCTCCCGTCTGCCAGTCTTGCTCACTGACATGCTTCACTGAGGACAGCATTTCGTTAACCTTCTTCCTCAGAACCGCTGGGTTAATGGGCTTCTGAAGAAATGCCCGCTCGGAGTTCAACCTGGGCTCGGCCAAATTCTCACTGGAGTGGCCTGACATGTAGAGAACCTTCATCTCCGGACGAGAGGCGAGAAGCCGGTCGGCCAGTTCCGGACCCCGTAAACCTGGCATCACGACATCGGTGACGAGCAGGTGGATGGGTCCGGGGAAGCGCTCTGCAACCTGCAGGGCCTCGGCGCCATTCGCGGCAAGCAGCACTTTGCAATTTGGCCCTTTAAGGACCTTCGGCATCGTCAACCGGATCACATCGGAGTCCTCCACCACCAGGATAGTGGCGACCCGATCGAGCAGTTGCTCGGGCTCTCTTTCCGACTCTTGCGATCCGGCGTGATCGTCATCGACTCGAGGCAAGTAAATCTTGAAAGTCGTCCCCTTTCCGACCTCGCTCTCCACCGAAATGTGCCCGGCACTTTGCCGAACGATACCGTGCACGCTGGCCAGACCGAGTCCCGTGCCTTTCCCTACACCCGAAACATCTTTCGTCGTGAAGAAGGGCTCGAAAATATGCGCTCTTGTCTTCTCGTCCATGCCGACACCCGTGTCCTTGACTTGCAGCAATACGTACCGACCGGCTGGTAGCGACATCGAGGTATGGAATTCGCTCGAAGACAATGTCACATTGCGGGTTTCGATTCTGAGCGTGCCTCCGTTAGGCATGGCATCACGGGCGTTCGCGGCGAGGTTAAGGAGCGCCTGCATGATCTGCGTAGGATCCACTTTGACCTGCCCCAGATCGTCTGCTAGAGTAGCGCTCAATTCAATATCTTCGCGAATGATGCGACGCAGGAGCGTGTTCGCTTCGGACACGACAGAATTGAGATCCAAGATTCGCGGCTGCAACACTTGCCTGCGGCTGAACGCGAGTAACTGAGACACTAACCGAGCAGCGTGGTCGCTGGCTTTCTGAATCTCCCGCACCATTGCATTGGTCCGGCTGTCTGGCCCAAGTTCGTCCGCCAAGAACTCGCAATGGATCAGGATTACCTGGAGAAGGTTGTTGAAATCGTGAGCGACACCGCCCGCGAGCTGGCCGACCGCCTCCATCTTCAGCGATTGTCGCAATTGCTCCTCGAGTGATTTCCGAGCGGTGATGTCCTGTTGGATGGCGACATAGTGTTGGATCGCACCGTTTTCATCAAGAACGGGAGTGATCGTCATCTCTTCCGTATAGAGCGAACCGTCTTTGCGGCGGTTGACCACCTCTCCGTGCCAAACCTGGCCACTCAATACGGTCTTCCACATCTGCTCATAGAAGACCCGATCATGTTGTCCGGATTTCAGCGCACGGGGGGTTTGGCCAATGACTTCACGGGCCTCATATCCGGTCAGCTTCGTGAATGCCGGATTGACCCACACAATTTGTCCGGCCGGGTCGGTGATGACAATTGCGTTCGCCGTCGCTGCCATGGCCGCGGCTTGAAGACGCAGTTGCTCCTCGATTCGCTTTCGCTGCCTGATATCACGCGTTTCTCGAAGGACACGTTCCATGGCCAAAGGTAGTTTTTCTAAATGCTCCTTCAGAACATAATCACTTGCCCCTTTCTTGAGGTACTGGACCGCGAGCTCGTCTCCCAGAGCTCCAGTTACAACAATAAAAGGAATTTTTAACGAAGATTGGCGCAGGATATCCAAGGCGTCCAGACCGAACCACGAGCGGAGGTTGTGATCGGAAAGAATAACATCATATTCTTTTCTTGCAAGGTGCTCCTCAAACACCTCGGGTGCATCGACGAGGTCAAAAGAGACCGAATAACGTTCGTGTCGCAGGGCTGCGATCATCAGAGCCGCGTCGGTGGGACTGTCGTCCATGACCAAAACGCGAATGGCACGGTTAGCGGCAAACTCTTTGTCGAACAGCAATTGGGCGAGGGATTCGTCCATCATGTTACTCCACCTGTGACTTATCCGTTCCGACTGCCGACCCAGATGGCGTTTGGTTCAGTAGAAGCCAATAAAATCCCATCTGGTTGACCATTTTTCGGAACTGCCCGAAATCGACAGGTTTCTGCAGATAGCTGTTGACTCCCAGGCGGTAGCTACGCACGAGATCTTCGTCTTCTTTCGAAGAGGTCAGAATAACAACGGGAATAACCTGTGTGATAGGATCGATCTTAATCTGCCGCAGGACTTCTAAGCCATCGATCTTGGGAAGCTTCAAGTCCAAAAGAATCAGTTTGGGCAAAATACAGGTTCCCGCTGCCAGTTGCTGTTTCTCCCGGGCCAGGAACTCAAGCGCCTCTTCGCCATCGCGAACGACCTGAATCTTGTTTCCCAAGTTCTCGCTCCGCAGAGCATGCAGGGTCAATTCGACGTCTTGTGCATTATCCTCTACCAGCAGTATCTCGATCGCCGCATCTGTCATGAATGTAACCTTCCGTGGTTCCGAATCAAACCGTAACTGGAACCGGAGTCAGTTCTTTCTTTTCCGTCTCGCAAGGGTGAAGGCAGAGATAAAAAGTGGCGCCTTTATTCAGTTCCGCCTCCGCCCATACCCGGCCGCCATGCCTGTGCATGATGCGCTGCACGATCGCCAATCCCACTCCGGTCCCTTCAAAGTCTTCCTGGCGATGTAGTCGCTGGAACAAGCCGAACAACTTCTCGGCGTACTTCATGCTGAAGCCCACGCCATTGTCACGAATAAAGACCACAGGTTCCCCGTCGACCGTGATTTGGCCGATCTCGATAATCGCGGGCCGGCGCGCCCTGGTGAATTTGAGCGCATTCGATAACAAGTTGAAGAGGACTTGCTTCATCAAGGTCGAATCGCACTCCAAGAAGGGCAATGAGGCGATCCGCCACTCGACCTCACGGTCTTTGATCTCCGGCGCGAGTGACCTCAGCACTTCTTCAACGAGAGCGTTAAGACCCAAAGCGACCTTATGGATCTCCTGACGTCCAAGCCGCGACATGCGGAGTAAGTCCTCCAGCAGCATCGACATATGGTGCACGCTGTCTTGAATGGTTTGCAGGTAACGTTTGGACGAATCGTCCAGAGCCGGACCGACATTTTCGGACAGCATGTCCGCAAATCCGTGGATGTGTCGGAGCGGAGCCCGCAGATCATGCGCGACTGCATAGTTGAAGGCCTCCAGTTCCTTGTTGACGACGACCAGCTCTGCACTCCGCTCCCGGATTATCCGCTCGGCTCGCTTCTGCTCGGTGATATCGACGAACGCGCTGACCGCACCGCGCGGCTGGCCTCGCTCGTCGAAAATCGGAGCCGCGCTTGCGTGCACCGTGATAACCTGTCCATCCGGTCGTACCATCTCTAGGATCTCACCCGTAATGGCTTCGCCGCGGACTGCCCTTTGTATGGGAAGGGCTTCGTCGGGCACTTCCAGACCGTCTTTGACAACGCGCAGAGCATGGCCTTGCGGCGACGATTCCTTTGAGAATTCGCCGCCGGCTGGTGCGCCCAGCATTCGCTCCTGAGCCGGGTTGCTTCGGACATCTAGACCGCAAACATCGTCGGTGATGGCCAAGCCTATGGGCACGGTGTCGAAGAGGGTTTGGAGTTCTGCCGCACGGCGTTGCAAGTCCTGGTTGAGCGCAGCGACGACATCCTCTGCTCGCTTCTGGCTGGTGATGTCCTTTGCGAAAACGGAAACGCCAGTCGTTCGGCCATTTTGGACGATTGGATTGAAAGCTAGATCTAGAGACCGACCATCGCTGGGGGAGTATTCGATTCTGTATGGACCTTCTGCCAAAGCGCGCTCGTACATCCCCTGCCACAAGGCGGCCGTCTCCGCCGGCAGTATGTCCTTTGGTTTCATCCCCGCTGCTAGCCGACCTCCGTAATCACGTTCGAGGTGCTGCTCCAAAGCCTTATTGAACGTGACCACCCGGTGATCAACGTCGACCGACCAGATCATGTCGCGCGTACTTTCGATCAACGCCGCCAGGTTCGCTTCAATCCGTCGCCTCGCCGCCTCCGCTAGCTGGTGCTCGGTGATGTCCGTGACCGTACCCATCATCTTATTGGGCGCACCCTGGTCATCCCGATAGACCGCGCCCTGCGCTCGAATCCAGTGAATCGACTGGTCCGGCCACATGATTCGACATTCGAGGTAAAGGCTGCCTGTGGCGAAGGCATCCCTAACCTTGTTCGCGACGACGTCCCTGTCCTCAGTAACAACGTGGTTGAGAAAGACTTCCCTGCTCCATTGGGGCTGAACCGTCTGATGTCCGAATATCTGGTCATGGCGGAGATCGCGAACTACGGTGTCATTGATGAGATCAAGTTCCCAGATGCCCATCTGAGCCGAGTGCAGAGTGAGATTGAGTCGCTGTTCGCTGGTTTTGATCGCGACCTCGGCCCGCTTCCGTTCCGTGGTTTCCACGACCACGCCGCCAAGGGTCATAATCCGCCCGTCTTCTTGCCTGATTGGAAAATAGGACACTGCCCAATCGCGTAGTGTCCCTGGATCTCTCGGCGTCTCACCGTGAAGCTCGAAGTTAACAATTGCCTTCCCGGTATCGAAGACCTCCTGCACTTGGCGTTCAAGCTCAGGGGCAAGATCGGGAATCACCTCGCGGAACGTTTTACCCACCTGGTCCGCTAAGGGTGGCCCGTTGATAAAGGCAAGCGGCTCGTTGAGTCTCAAAAATCGGTAGTCTCGGTCCAGGATCAGCATTCCCTGAGGTGAACAGTTAAAAAAACCGTTCAACTGTTCTTCCCGGTTCCGTAGCTCTTGTTCGGCCCGTTTGCGCCGCGTTACATCTCGCGCGGAGGCGAACACGCCTTCGATTTCTCCCTTTTCGTCGCGGAAGAGATTGGCGTTGTACAGAACGTCGGTCACCTGCCCCGAGACGTGCCGGATGGTTAAGGGATAATCCCGCACTAAGCCCTCAGAGAATACTTCCTCGTACCCTTGACGCGCCTTCTCCGGCTCGGTGAAGTAGTCCGAGAAGTCGCTTCCGACCAGCTGCTCGCGAGAGATTCCGGTAACGTTTTCGGTGGATCGGTTGACATCGGTGATCTTACCTTTGCGGCTGATGGTCACCAACGGATCCAGACTGGCCTCGATCAGGCCGCGCGCGTAGCGCGCGGAACGTCTCGACTCCTCCTCCGACCGCTTGCGGTCGGTAACGTCTTGGATCGTGCCTCTAGCAAACTGTGGCTTGCCTTCGTCGTCGAACTCAACCTTCGCTCTCGCCCTCACCCACCTCAACTCACCATCGACCAGGATGCGGTGCTCCACGTCAAATACCGCCCCCTCAAGAGCAGCGCTCCAACCATCAAGCACCCGCTGGCGATCCTCTTCCTGAATTCTTCGGAAGAAGTCCTCGGTCGACAGGCGTGTCCCGCCCGGTACATGAAACAGCCGGTAAGATTCGTCAGACCAGGTGAGGACGTCGTTCGCAATGTCGAGATACCAACTTCCCAACTCGGCAATTTTCTGGGCGCGGTCAAGATCCGATCGGCTGCGCCTCAATTCAGCATTCCTCCGGCGGGTGGTCTCGGCGAGCACGCTGATGGCAACTCCGATGCTCATAAACAACGCCAACCCGATCCTGTCAGCTGGGTCGGGGATCGCGAACGAGCCGTAGGGTTTCAGGAAGAAGTAGTCAGCGGCGAGAGCGCACAAGAAGGTCCCGACCAGTGCCGGGTTGAGTCCGGCCACGATTGCCACCAGCATGATGGCTGGGAAAAACGTGAGGTAGGGAGGCGTGACCCCGAACATCCCGCCCAACCAGTAGCGAATGGCGGTCGACACGGCTACGACGAGCAGGGCAAATCCGTAACGCAAAAGCCACTGGGGAATCCCGGCGTCATGCGTGATCAGACCAGATTCTTCGCGTTCGTATTCAGCCATGGGTTGGAACGCTCGTTGCAGCATTCCCTGCGCTGCTTCATTTCTTCCATTGATACGGGCATTCGCCAAACTCGCCGGGTGCTTCCCTTTGCTGTCGAATTTCGGGTGCTCTCAATGTTATGGCTTTGCCTTTGACGGCACGCGCTAAGCAACATGGGAGCGAAACCGGCAACAGGGCGAGGGGAGACAATAACGGTGCATAGCGAGCTCTCGTCTGCCTGTCAGGCTACCGATCTTACTGCATCGATTCAGTGATTGCCGACACATCATGAATGTGACGAAAATGGAGGATCGTAACCCTGCGATCCCGCGCCATTCCTGCCAAGCAATGGCGCTCTGTCTTTGGGATTCGCCGGTGCCGTCGTCCTTGCATCTCACCCGCAAATGCGGTGGGCGGAGTTGACGAATGTCTTGGGAGCAACTAGTGCCGGCGAGGCATCATGTGTCACGGATTACGCGCCAGCTTCTGACTTTCTCGCCCTTTCGGCGAGGAGATCGCATTCCAACCTTGCTCAGTTACGAATAACCAAAACGCGAATGAAGCGGTGGAGTCCACAGTAGTTGTTGACTAAGTCCTCGGTTTCCCTGGCGGAACTCAGAAATCCCACAGGTATGTTCGGCTTGCCGGGATGCTCTTGACCTGCGGAGGCCATTAGGGGGCCAACGATTTTGACCCGAGCGTCAGACAAAAGAGGATGAGTTTGGGCGCGAGGCCTGTGCCGCTTTGCCGGTCATCTCCGATTGGGAGAGCAATTCCAGAGACGGCGTCGCGGCCGGGATGGACTCGAATCCGGTTCCCAAGTTCTCGCCTCGCCCGCACTTGGATAAACTTACGCTCCGTCGATTTCACGTTGGAGTGTTTTCGATCACGATGCGGCATCGGTCGCGATCAGCTGTTTGCTGTCCGCCTTGCCGGGGTCAACATTGAGGTAAAAAGTGGCGCCTTTATTGAGTTCCGCCTCCGCCCGCACGCGCCCGTCATGTCGATGCACGATGCGCTGCACAATCGCCAACCCGACTCCGGTACCCTCGAAGTCCTCTTCCCGATGAAGACGCTGAAATAGGCCGAACAGCTTCTCCACGTACTTCATGCTGAAACCGACGCCGTTGTCCCGAATGAAGATCGCCGGTACTGCTCCGATCGTGGACTGGCCAATCTCGATAATAGCGCGCTCGCGAGTCCTGGTGAATTTCAGCGCGTTCCCCAGCAGATTGAAAAGAACTTGCTTCATTAAGGCCGGGTCGCACTCAATGAAGGGCAACTCCGCGATTCGCCATTCAATCTCTCGGTCCTTGCACCCCGGTTCGAGTTTGACCAACACCTCTTCGATCAGGGAATTCCAGCCGCACAGCTGCTTGTGAAGCTCCTGGCGCCCGAGCTTCGACAGGTTGAGCAAATCCTCCAGCAGCTGGCGCCTGTGGTTCGCGCTATTCTGAATCGTTTTCAGATGCTGCTTCGGCCCGGCGTCGTCGGCCAGAATTTGTGCAAATCCGTGGATGTGTCGCAAAGGGGCCCGCAGATCATGCGCGACCGCAGAGTTGAAGGCTTCCAGCTCCTTGTTTACAGCGGACAGTTCAACGCTCTGCTTCCGGAGCTCGTTTTCGGCGCGCATTTGCTCGGTGATATCGACAAAGGCGCCGACCGCCCCACGAGCGCGACCCTGCTCGTCGAATGGCGGAGCAGCGCTCGCGAGCACTGTCGTCACTTGCCCGTCCGGTCGTATGCCCTCCAGGATGTCGCCGCTCACGCTTTCACCCAGGACCGCGCGGCGTAAGGGGAGTTCATCAGCAGTCAATTCGCGGCCCTGCTTGAGCAGACGGTAGGGAGCTCTCTCCGTCGGGCGCTCCCTGAATTCTCCGCCCTAGGGTAAACCGAGCATTCGCTGATTGGCCGGATTGTCACGGGTGGGCCAGCCTTGGGTGTTGTCGGTGATGGCCAGACCAATCGGGACCGTATTGCGTGTTTGATCAACGACTCGCCTGTGGCAAGCGCTCCGAACGTTCGAGGAATCTGCGGATCGAGCAGCCACAAACTGGAGCAGGGCTGAGGAATGTGCTAATTGGAGGCTCGCGGATCGATGACGGACGGATGGGGGAAACCAACCGCGCGTTTGGAAGACGGACAGAAGCTTGCACTCGGGCCTATAGTTATTACAGGAGGTGCACATGGCCCGCATCATTGAGATTACGGAGCTCGCCCTCAGAGACGCTCATCAGAGTCTGTTTGCCACCCGCATGGCTTTGGATGACATGATCCCGGTCTGCGAAGACATCGACAACGCTGGCTACTGGTCGGTGGAATGTTGGGGCGGGGCAACTTTCGATGCGTGTATCCGCTTTCTGAATGAGGACCCCTGGGAACGGCTGCGCATTTTCCGCAAACTCCTTCCCAAGAGCCGGCTGCAGATGTTGCTCCGCGGGCAGAATCTGCTCGGATACCGCCACTATGAGGACGGCGTGGTGGAGCGCTTTGTAGAGAAGTCTGCCGAAAACGGGATGGATGTGTTTCGCGTTTTCGATGCCCTCAACGATGTGCGAAACATCAAGCCCAGTATCGATGCGGTGAAAAAAACTGGCAAGCACGCACAGGGCGCCATTTGTTACACCACCAGCCCCTTGCATACGGTGACCGCCTTTGTTGAGCTGGCGCAGAAGTTACAAGACATGGGATGCCAGTCGATTTGCATCAAGGATATGGGTGGCTTGCTCAAACCGCAGCCTGCATATGACATGGTAAAGGGCATCAAGCAGAAGTGCGGTCGGGACATGCTGGTCGATGTCCACACGCACTCCACCACCGGCGTCACCATGGTTTCTCTGATGAAGGCGATCGAGGCCGGCTGCGACGTTGTGGATACGGCAATCAGTTCCTTGTCGTTAGGGCCGGGACAGAACCCAACGGAAAGCCTGGTTGAAATGCTGGAAGGGACGGGCTACGAGACTCGCATCGACAAGCAACGCGTCTTGCGCGTGAATCAGTACTTCGCGGCCATCCGCCCGCGCTACCGGGAGTTCTTCAGCGAGTTTACCGGCGTGGATACGGAAATCTTCAAGAGCCAGATTCCCGGAGGAATGATCTCCAACATGGAGAGCCAACTCAAAGGGCAGGGGGCGAGCGACCGCCTGCAGGAAGTCCTGCTCGAGGTGCCGAGGGTTCGCAAGGATTCCGGCTATCCACCGCTAGTCACTCCTTCCAGTCAGATTTGCGGGTCGCAGTCGGTATTTAACGTTCTGATGGGAAGGTACAAGGTGATGACCGGGGAATTCGCTGACCTGATGCTTGGTTACTACGGCACCACCATCGGCGAGAAGAACCCTGAGGTGCTGAAAATGGCTGAGGCTCATGCGAAGAAGACGCCGATTACGGTCCGTCCTGCCGATCTGCTCAAACCGGAGTGGGAACAGCTGTGCACCGCCGCCCGTGCCCTGGAGGGCAATAATGGTAGCGATGAAGATGTTTTGACCTATGCGATGTTCCCGCAGGTAGCACCCAAGTTTTTCAAGACCCGGGCCGAGGGTCGCAAGAATGTGGGTAAGGATCCGTCCAAGAAAGCAATCGCCGGGAAGGCTCCGGGAGCTGATGGCGGCGGGCAAGAACTCGGAACGAAAGTGAACTATGTCATCACGCTGAACGGTAAAGAGCACCGGGTAACCGTGGCTCCGGGAAAGTAGAAGCAGACTGGTATTCACCGTAGTGTTTCATTAGTTCAGGAGCAAGGATGACCAAGCAAGCAACGAGTCCGAAACTGAAAACCATGGCAGACAAGGTGGCGACCCTTCGCGTGAAACGGGCCGAGATCGAACTCGGTGGCGGAAGGGATCGCATCGATAAACAACATGCTGCAGGCAAACTGACGGCTCGGGAACGAGTTGAGAGACTGGTAGACAAAGGCAGCTTCCAGGAGATGGGACTATTTGCGCGGCACCGCGCGACGCATTTCGGCATGGCCGATAAGGAAATGCCAGCCGACGGAGTCGTGACCGGCTCCGCCACCATTGACGGCCGCCCGGTGCATCTTGCGAGCCAGGATTTTACGGTCGCTGGCGGAGCCGCGGGCCTGGTTCACAGCGACAAGATCGCCGACATGATGCGCCTCTCGCTCAAAACCGGCAGTCCTTTTGTCTTCATCAATGACTCCGGTGGTGCGCGAGTCCAGGAAGGCATTGACAGTCTGAGCGCATACGGGCGCGTCTTTTACAACAACGTCAGGCTCTCCGGAACCGTTCCGCAGATTTCCTTGATTTGCGGACCGTGTGCGGGAGGCGCCGCCTATAGCCCCGCGCTCACCGACTTCATTATTCAGACCCTGCAAGCTCAGATGTTCATCACCGGACCCCAGGTAATCAAGCAGGTCACTGGGGAAGTGGTCACAGCCGAGGAACTGGGTGGATCGCACGCGCAGATGAACAAATCTGGCGTGGTTCACCTCATTGCCAAGAACGACGAGGAGGCCCTGCAACTTTGCCAGCGCCTGCTAAGCTTCATGCCTTCCAACAACCTCGAAGATCCGCCCCGCATGCCGCACAATCTGCCGCTGGATTCCGACCCGGAAATGAACGGGATTGTTCCGGTCGACAACAAACTTGCCTACGACGTCCGCGCTGTGATCACTCGGTTGGTGGACTATCAGGACTTTCTCGAAATCCAATCGGGTTTCGCTCCGAACATCATCATCGGGTTTGGTCGTCTGCAAGGCCGTCCACTGGGGATCGTCGCCAACCAGCCGAAAGCTCTCGCCGGTGCCCTGGACATCAATGCCTCGGATAAAGCGGCGCGCTTTGTTCGGTTCTGCAACGCCTTCAATCTTCCCCTGCTCACGCTGGTCGACGTGCCCGGATTCCTACCTGGGGTCGAGCAGGAGCACAGCGGCATCATCCGTCACGGGGCGAAGATGCTGTTCGCCTACTCCGCGGCGACGGTACCGAAAATCACCTTGGTGTTGCGCAAGGCATATGGCGGCGCTTACCTAGCC
Organism: Terriglobales bacterium; assembly: GCA_049520935.1. Taxonomy (GTDB): domain Bacteria; phylum Acidobacteriota; class Terriglobia; order Terriglobales; family Acidobacteriaceae; genus Acidiflorens. Next base: position 23,947 of record JBEKPJ010000001.1, read on the forward strand.
ATGTGCGGAAAAGATCTCGGTGCCGACCGCGTTGTAGCCTGGCCCACATCGGAAATCGCGGTCATGGGAGCGGAAGGCGCAGCTGAGATCGTCTTTCGGCAGGAGATCGAAGCGGCAAAGGACAAGGTCCTCCGTCGCAAGGAACTCATCACCGAATATCGCGAGACCTTCGCGAACCCGTATTTTTCCGCGGGCCGGCGACTGGTGGATGACATCATCGAGCCTGCGGAAACCCGAAAGTACCTGGCGCTGGCCCTGGAATCGTTGCACGCCAAACGCGAGCTTCGTCCGCCCAAGAAACACGGATTAATCCCTCTATAACGACGAGGACAACGTGGCATTCAGTCTCGCAGATTTGTTGATTGTGGCCGTCTTTGTTGGAGCGGGTTGCGCACTGACCTATGTCAGCCTGCGCCGCTCGTTCCGACGCGCCGTATCGGAATTGCAGCTGGGGACTGAACGCCAGATGCATGCGCTTACCAACACGCTGAAAGCCGTGGAGGCGCGGGTCGCGGAACTGAGGACCGGGCCAAGCCAAGCCGGGGCAATACAGTCGGCGGCTGTACTCGCATCCGCGCCGGTTGCTGCGATGGCTGCTGTGACTCCTACCGCGAAGGCTGGCACTGCTCCACCCGCGGAGGAAATCGAGCCTGAAATGCTGGTCGTGATGGCTGCGGCGGTGACCGCGTTCCTGGGCAAAAAAGTCCGAATCCGCTCCGCCAAAATGCTGCAGTCTCCATATGAGATTGTGAATCCCTGGTCGCAACAGGGACGGGTATTCGTTCAGGCGTCTCATAACTTACGCTCGAGAGGCTAAGGCCGCGGGAGAACCACTCGAGAGAAGGAACTCATCTTGAAACTTCAGATCGGCATTGATGGAAAAACCTACGAGGTCGAGGTGGAGGTCTTGGAAGATGACGCGACATCGCGGACGCCTAACTATGGGCCGTCTCCTGTGGTGCCTGCGACGGTTCAATCAGCGGCGGCTTCGACCGCACCCGCTCGACCCCAAACCACCGAGGAGAGCGCAACGGAGGACAAGTTGTGCCGTAGTCCGGTAGCGGGGGTAGTCACTAAAGTGCACATTGTGCCAGGACAAGCAATGCAAGCAGACGAACTGATGGTGGTACTCGAAGCCATGAAAATGGAAACCAACATCACATCGCCTGTGGCGGGCAAAGTGAAGAATGTAAGGTTGGCACAAGGCGACTCGGTCAAAGTGAATCAGGTGGTGGTGGAGTTCGAATAATTATCCGAATCTCCAAGTTTCCACGATCACCATTTGTCGCTATACGCCCAGTATTCTGCCCTGCGGGGGAAATTTTCAAGGCTCGGGTTTTCCGATCCGCTGAAGCTTTGGGAGGCAGCGAAGAAGCTCGCTCAGGCGCTGCCAATCATCGTCTCGATCAGCCGTCGGTTATGACGCAGCAGGGTTGCATTCCTGCGGCGCTCGCCTCCGTCTTACCTGACGCGGGATTATAATTTCGCTCCGATTACCAGCTTACCTTTGACCCCGGGGCACGTCTTATTTTTCAACGAGGATGCCATGAACCGGTCTCGCGTGTTGTTCGTTGCTTGTATCACTCTCATTTTCACGATCACTCTTGCTGTCGCAGCCGCAGCATTTCGCGCAACGGCTCCCTCCGTCTTGCGCGTGGGGACGGTCACGCCTCTCGCGCCGATGCTCGAACCGCGCTCGGGACAAACCGCCACTCTTCTTCCCGACGGCAAAGTTCTCATTGCCGGCGGCATGCGCCGTAACCAGGATTTCTCCTGGTCTGCCGAGATCTATGATCCTGCGACCGGCAAGTTTCAACCTACAGGAAAGATGGCCGAGCGGCGCGTGGGCCATATCGCGGTGTTGCTGCGCTCGGGAAAGGTTTTGATCGCCGGAGGTTGGGTGGGTCACGGCTCCACCGACTCCGCCGAGCTGTACGATCCGGCGACGGGAAAGTTCGCGGCCATCGCAAAGCTGACTGCCCGGCGCGGCGAACCGCGCGCGACCATGCTGGCCAATAGCGACGTGCTCATCACTGGAGGCGACGATCACGACGGGCCGGACGGGCATTTGGCTTCGGCTGAAGTCTTTCGCGCGGCCACGCTGTCATTCCAGGCAACCGGGGCGATGCATCATGCCCGCGAAGCACACACTGCGACATTGCTCAACGACGGGAAGGTTCTGATTGCCGGAGGCAAAGGCGAGAACTTGACCGCGAGTGGCGAACTCTACGACCCGAAGACTGGAACCTTCCGTGAGACAGGTAGTTTGGTCACGGCGCGCTACAAGCACACGGCGGGGCTACTCCCGGATGGTCGAGTGCTGATCGCTGGAGGCTCCGACGAGCGGGACTGGAGCGGAAACCTGAACAGTGCGGAAATCTACGATCCGCACACGGGGAACTTCGCACCGACATCCTCAATGAACGACAGCCGCTTTAAGTTGCCGGAACAAGCGGTACAGCTGCAGAATGGAAAACTACTGGTTGCCGGTGGAAGCAGGGCGGCAGAAATCTTCGATCCGGCGAGCGGGAAATTCTTCGTGGTGTCGGGCCAGATGAACGACAAATGGCATTACATGACTGAAACAAGACTCTTCGATGGCAGCGTATTACTTGCGGGCGGATATCCGAACAGCGATCAGGCAACGGCGCAGACCTGGATCTACCGGCCGTAGGAGGGGAAGCGACTGCGAATAGAACGGCGAGGTGTGCTCGTGCGTCATCCCCGTCACGCGACAAAATCCTTAAAGAGATGAACGCGGCCCCTTGTCGCAGATGATCCGCGACTTGGCTTCCCGGTGGTTTTCCTTGGCTCGTTGCAGAATTAGCTCAATATCCGATTCCTTCATCGACTTCCGCAGATCCCCATGCACGACAAAACGACTCCATCCATCGAGCACGCTGCAGACGTAGTAGAAACGTGCCCGATAGGTTGATATAGGAAACATCGACATGCCAATGCTGGTGTGGCTGTGTCGGCTGCTCGAATCCCGTCCCCTTGCATGCCGGATTGGCTCTTTATCGCGATAGCAGCTCTACTTGCTTGAACGCCCGCCACACGCTCGACGGACTGCCGGCACATCGTCAACATCGAGCATCATGAACGTCAGCCGCCGATAGCCTTCCGATTCTTCCTAAGCGCTGCACGTTGTGTGTCCGAGGCATACCTGACCTGCCTGGTGCGGTGGCCTAGAGACTGTACTTGTGAGTATCAACCCCAAGGTCGAAAAAGACGAAGCTGGAGAACCGGAGATCGGATCACTAAAGTCAGTGGTAGATGTCCTAATGCCCTGAGCACCTGCCAACGATGAAGTGTAGGCTAGGTATACACATTACGAGCCGGAAGCGGCGCAGGCGGCACTGTTATGACGTCGAACGACTGCGGACACGCGATCAGCATGATCACGATTTGTGAGAAGCCCAATCCAGTGGCAACAAACACGCGAAAGCACCTCGCGGGTTACAACGCCTCGCGCCCCTTCACGTCCGTCATTCTCCGACCAGAACCGAAAGCAGTCCCGCAAGTGGATTTACCCATACTCTCAGCTTCCGATGGCCCGCGAAGCGCATCGAGGCCCAAGTCGCCCAACCAAATCCGATGCGCCAGAGTCCCCGGATTCTCCTCCGACCGGCTGAGGTTGTCCCAGGCTCTTTCAATCATGCGGGAGGCGCAGGCCAGGTTCAGCCAGGTTCGTCCAATCGAACGCCGGTGCTGCCGAAATCCGACGCAGTGCCGGTGTCCCGAATTTAGCGGAACCGAAGGTTTACCCCATCGTCTGCGAACTGGTGACGTGGGATGCAAAGCGAGGAGAAGCAATGGCAGACGGCAGATCGGCAGCGAACAAGGCGGTTGAAACCATGGGACACAAGGCAACGCCCACCCGAAAGCTAAAGAAGGAACAGGCTGGCAGTTCGCCAACAATGGAGAGAAGAGCTGGGCAACAAGCGGGAACACGACAGAAACTTGGCAGTCCGAAAGTTCGGGCGCACATAGAAAAGGGCATATCCGAGCTTCAGGGGCTACACAAGTTATTGCTTTCGAGCGAGATCGATCCTGACGTGTTGGTGGATTTCCGGGATGCCTTGAATCGAGTCAGAAATACGGCATGGGCCGCGCAGCAGTTTGTCGTCCGCAAGGAGAGCGGTCAGGGCTCAAGTAGCGTACGCTCATTGCTAACCGGAGAACGCATTCGCGTCACTTACCAGCTTTGCCAGGCTCTCGGTGATGACTTGAAGAGGACGGACATCGAGTTCCAAGCGGGCAGCCTTGTCCAACTTCAGGAAGTGACGAAGGCACTGACGGAGCGACTCGAAAGAATCATCAAACGGCTTGGATGATGGTCGTTCTTCTCATTTCGCCGCCAGCCGCCTCAGCGCTGGTTGTCATGGTTGATCAACGCAGACGCCCTAGTTCGGCCATACCTCTCTCTCTGAACTCTGCCGGTGCGCGATATCGTTTCCCGACAAGTGCCAGTGGGCGGACCGGAATGACATCCTCTTTCCGTTGAATCGAGCGGATCGCTTCGTCCAATGGTAGGCCAAGCGCGGAAGGACGCAACCGCAACGGCTTGGACGGGCGGGCTCGCGATGCAGTCTTGCATACTCCTCGCGATCCCCGGTTACGATTTTCTCCTACTTGCTTGTTCCTACGTGGCTCAGCCGCCACGGGATTTCTTCGCCAGAGGTGGCGGCTTTCGTGTGCGCTCCGAAATGCGCTCGTCAAGAAATGGCATTGGAGGGCAAGACGGGACCGTATTCCCCGGACCTTTCATCCAACCCCGCGATCGGGAAAGGCTTTAAGGAGAGTCCGTTAACCGGTGCTGATGAGGTCGGTGACTCGGATCGTTGCCGGTTGTCAGCCACAAGTCTCAGGACAAGGATACTGAGTCATATGTTGTCCGCAAATCGACGAGGGCATTTTGCAATTCCGCAGCCAGACTATTTCGTGGGTCGGCTACTCGTGAAACGCCACTACGTGGGCTGCATGAACTCGGCGATGACGCTCATGACCATGCTCACGCATAAGACTGGAAACTTCCCCACCGCGGTTTCGGACGCGAGCACCAGGCCGTCGGCACCATCGTCGAGCGTGTTATGAATGTCGTTGATTTCTGCCAGCGTGGGCACCGCCGAGTGGACCATCGACTCCAACAAGTTGGTGGCAACGTACACGGGACGTCCGAGGACCTTGACGCGGCGAATAATGTCTTTCTGGTGCGCCGGGATTTGCTGCAGCGGCACCTCGCGCGAGAGGTCACCTCGATCGATCAAGATCGCGTCGGAAAGCCGGGCGATCTCGTCCAGGTACGCGATGCCGCTGCGGGACTCGATCTTTGAAATAAGCGTTGCACCTGGACCGATGAGATCCCTCATCTCCCGAACATCCTCCGCCCGGTTGGCGAACGAGAGAGCATAGTGACCGACGCCCATTTCCCGCCCAATCTCAATGGCCATGCGATCCTTGAGCGTGATAGCGGGCAGGTCGATTCCGCGATGCACGTTGCAAGCCTTGTTACTGCCGACACGACCGCCTTTGCGGACACGCAGAACGGCCCTGTCACTATCGACCTCAACGACTTCAGCGATCGCGGCATGGAAGTCGATCGTGATGAGGTCGCCGGGTTCCAGCAATTCCAGAGTGGTCGAAGGCGTGAAATTCAGTCTCTCGGCGTTGCCAGCGATGGGATGCCTGTGAACTTGGATCAGGCTGTCTTTCCTGAGATTGGCTGGTGCCGCGGCGAACGTGCCGGTCCGTATCTGCGCACCCTCGCTGTCGAGGCATACCGGAACGGTGGTGTACTTCTTCAGGAAAGCGAGCGCCGGGCGGACCTCCTCCAGCGAAGTATGAGACAGGTTGATGCGGAACAGGCTCACGCCGAGCGCCTCAAGTTCGCGGATCACTCTCGGTTTGAGCGAGGTTGGACCAACGGTGCAGATCACTTTCTTATGAGCGCGGGGGACAGGGTTGCTAACAAAGGAAGGAGTCATTTGTCCCGTCCAGTCTGGGGAACAATCACCGGTGTCCATGCCATCTTGCTTCATGGGTCAGAGGGCCTCCGTCAGTTCTAGCCTCGCTCCATTGGTGAACCTGCCGATAAAGGTCTTGGACCGGAGGAGCATTTTCGCGTCGAAATAGAGCGGATAAAACATGTGCATGAGACTGAGAATCGGATGCCATCGAGCGGAGGCATGGGCCGGCCTGGTGAGTGGGTAATCGAATTCCTTGAGACAATCTCCGATCAGGGTCTCCAGCGCGGCAATTTCGGCTAGGGACAGTTTGGTTTTCCAGCGGTCGATCGGACTGAAGGTCTCCGCGCACGACTCTTCTTCCCACACCGTATTTGGAGACACTAACCGGCCGATAGCGTTCTGCTGAATGCGGGCATAGTCGAGGTCATGGTCCAGAAACTTTCCGAGCGCGGCCAAAGTTTTCGCCGGCTCGCGAACCAGATCCTCATAACGAATTTCGACGTAGTCGCTCGGAAATCTCTGCCCGAAACGCCGTCCTTTCCTGACCGTCCATTGCCAGAGCAGCCCCCACGCGAAAAGAGCCCGCTTGCGAGGCCACAACCTGGGATTGACGACATGTTGCTTCCGCATCGAAAGCGCGGCGTCCCGGCCATCACGAATAACGTGGACAAACAGTGCTTCGGGGATCTCCCGCTTGATGGCGGGCATAGACATAATATTGTCGCAATCATGGAGCGCCCAGCGCTGCACCCCTGCCCGGCGGGCGAGCTCGGCCATCGTAATTTGCAGGAAGTCACCGCCCGTCTCGCATTCCTGCAAAATGCGATCGCGAAGGTCGTTTGCGCCGAAACCGGTACGCCGGAACGCTTTGCTCCGCAGCCAAAGTTGGAACAGCTTCTCGCGGTGGCCCCGTACCGACGGGTCGCCACAGATTGGAAGCAGCGTCGTGTGTAGGTAAGGAGACGCGTGATAGATGGGGAATCCACCAGCCGAGAGCAGGCTGTCATAGAGAAGAGCGGTGCCCGACCGGTGGCAGCCAATCACAAAAACCGGTGAATTTTGTCGCGCCGTCACCACGTTGGATCCTCCTTTGGCCCACATCATCGCGCGCCCCGGCTGCATTCGCCGGCACTGTTGATGCATCGGTCGTCCAATGGGGGATGCTCCTTGCGCAGCCGCTTCCACGCTGGAGCTGATTCAGAAACAACGTAAGCCAGTACACGCAGCCGAGCGGCATCGCACCAGCACGCTTGGCCGATCCCGCTACGTGCACCCGGAGCCACCCTTCCAGATCGCGTGCTATGGACTTCGTCTCGCGGCCAAGTCTATGTTAACGCCATATTAACATGTAAGTCCATTAGAATAGTAGTATTTTATCGAATACAACGGCTTCAGGTCCGTCCGCCGCCCGTGGTTTGGACATGGTTCGCGCTGCCTCTGCAGGCTGGATGGTATCGATCCAAAATGGCCGTACCCACCGAGCAAGCGTAGGGCCCGAAAGTTGCCTCGCCGTCGGCCAAATGTTCCGGCCAATGTGCGGAATCATGCAAGAAATTACAGTTTCGGATGCGAAATGCGGCGTATTCGCCCGGGCAAGTCGTTTAGATACGTTCGGGGACGAAACTGACAATCGGTCGCCGGCTTGCTACAATATACTAGTATGTCTAGTTTGATACTAGGCAATTAACTGACCATGGGAAATGCCAAATTCGGTGAGACATGGACCGCCGAGTCGGCCGCGGCTGTGGCTGGTCTGCGGCGTGACGGGGCGCCGAACAATGGCCGATCCTCCCCGCTCCGGACTGCCCGCAGCAAGGCACCCATTTTTTCTATTGGCTGCAGTCGGTCGGGAACGACGTTGCTTTACCATATGCTCCTGTGCGCCGGCAATTTTGCGGTTTATCGGGCGGAATCGTTCATCTTTACTTTGTTCGAGCCGCGCTTTCGCCCACTCAGTGACCCTCAAAACAAGCGCCGGATGCTCGATGCGTGGTACAAGACCCGCCTTTTTACGCGAACCGGCCTAGAACCTTCCGATGTCGACGCGAGGATCATGGCTGAATGCCAGAATGGCGGTGATTTTCTCCGAATCTTCATGGAGGAAATGTGTCGCAAGCAGGGCGTACAACGATGGGCGGAAACCACTCCCGAGCACCTGCTGTACCTGGGCGAGATCAAGAAGACCATTCCCAACGCTCTCATCATTCACGTGATCCGCGACGGCCGCGATGTCGCTCTTTCCTGGGAGCGACTTTCCCAAATCCGCCGGCTGCCGTGGGATCATAAACGCGCCGCCATGGCGGCGGCGATCTATTGGGAATGGACGGTAGAGAAGGGGCGCAAGGCGGGGCATGCTCTGGGCGCGGACTATAGAGAAGTCCATTACGAAGATCTAGTCTTGCGGCCGGCCGAGGTCCTCAGGAGTTTAGAACCTTTTGTGGAGCATGACCTGGATTATCAACGAATCGCAGAAGTGGGGATTGGTTCGGTGAGCGTGCCCAATACCGCATTTAAGGAAGAGCAGCGGAGCCCCATTGGGCGATGGAAGACGGATCTGTCGGAGGGGGAGTTGGCGGCGATCGAAGACATGATCGGCGGCAGCCTGGAACAACTGGGATATGAACTCGGCACTAAGGGATCGAGCCGCCCCGATCTCGCGGCCATGCGCGCTGCCTACCGTCTCCACTTTGCCGCTAAGCTCTACGTGAAGAACCGGACACCCGTCGGCAGATGGCTGGTGACGCGCGATCTCTACGCCCCTTGAAATCCACCCTGCAGACCGATGAACCGACCGGGATACATTTCAGGATTCTGCTCTGTTTGAGGGATTTTGCTCCCGGACAGATGACAATCGGAGAAGCGTCCGGCAATATGAACGATCTGGGATCCTTCCCCACGTCGACGCGCTTTGCGTGGCCCAGCCGGCTGGGTCAGAGGACTTGAAAGTGTTCGCGGCTCAAAAGAGTGATCGCAAGCATGCCCCCGTTTTCGTGATGGGCTGCCACCGATCCGGCACCAACCTGATTTATGACATGTTGTTATCCTCGGGCGGCTTTGCCCTCCATCGGGGCTATCTGCCGCTTTACAAGAAACTGATTCCGCGCTTTGGCTCCCTCGAAAGGCGATCCAACCGCGAACAAATTTTCGCAACCTGGCTTCGCAGCAAGGGCTTCCGGCGCTATGGTCTCGATCCTGCGCCATTGTCGGCACGGGTCCTGAACCAATGCCGAACCGGAGGAGACTTTATCCGCGCCGTCATGGAATCATTGGCCGAGGACCAGAAATCCCAGCGCTGGGCGTTGTACGATCCCGACAACGTGATGCACGTAGAGCAGGTGAAGCGTGACATTCCGAACGCGATTTTTCTGCACATGATTCGCGACGGCCGTGACATTGCGCTCTCACTCAAAAAGATGGGCGGGTTTTCACCCCTACCGTGGGACCGCAGCCAGACCAACAGCCTGGTAGCGACCTCTCTGTATTGGGAATGGATGGTTCATCAGGGTCGCGCTCGTGGCAGGAAGTTCCCTGCCGACTATATCGAGATTCGCTACGAAGACCTGGTCACCAACCCACGCGATACCCTGAGAGAACTGGGCAGCTTCATCGATCACGATTTGGACTACGACCGGATTCAACGTGCCGGCCTGGGCACCCTCTCGAAAACAAACTCCTCCTTTCGCCAACCAGGCACGGACGCACTCAATCCGCTTGGCCGTTGGAAACATAGCCTGACACAGGCCGAGGTGGCCGCCATCGAAGCGACCGTGGGCGAGTGCTTGCGTGAGAACGGTTACGAGCTGTCCCGGCCCGCCGGGGAACGCCAACGAAGCTGGCGGCAACTGGGGATGCGGAGAATCTATCCTGCGTTTTTCGATGGCAAGCTTTGGCTGAAGGTGCGGACTCCGTTCGGGCGCCTCGCCAACCTGTCTACGCTTGAACTCCAAGAAGAATCCGCGCAAGCTGCCCTGCCGGGCGGCTCAGGAGAATCATCGTGAATCAGGACGAAGGATAAAAGGTCAGGCCCCTACAACCTGGGGAAGACGGGACAGTTCCTCGTCGGTGCTGTCATTGGGGACGGAACATCCCGGCGTCAGGATAAATTTGCTGCCTGCGACGTTCCCTGCGCTTTGCCATTGGTCGCGGATCTGCGCCGAAGAGAGACTCTTGTAATTCTTCTCATCGATTCCGGTGGCAATCGTTTGCGAGAACTTGCTGCGCACGGTGCTCACGGACACGCCGCTCGACTGCACGGACCAGTTGACCACTGGTGCGCGGAAGTCCACGAACTGGTCGACATATTCGTTCTCCCAGTGCAAATGCAGGAAGTTCAACTTGGCGCTGGCGGTTGCTTCGAAGAAGCGCCGCTCAAAGGGCGCGCTGAATTTCGCCGGCGAGAGCTCCGCCCGGTTTGCGTTGGCAATCGAAAAGAGAACGCCCGAGACGCCCGCATCAAAAGCCCGCTTCGCGTGATTGATGTGCGACTGCGTAAGTGCGTCGAGGGCCTCGAGCAAGCGCTGCGGGTTCTCCTGCTGCAGGCGCACGACCTCCTGCTTCGACGATAGTTTGACCGCTACCTGCCAAGGATTGAAGGCCGTTTCGAGAATATAGGCGTCGCCATTCAAACCGTGACGGATCAGTTCCAGGGCACGAATCTGGTCGGGGAAGGGGTTGTCCACGGCCTTCAGCTCATACCAGTTCCGGGCAGGCTTCGGATACGGATAGTCGCTCATCACTTTCACGATGTCCGTCCTGTATTTCCAGTGATATTCAAGGGTCGCCTTGGCGTGTTCCTCGGGAGTCTGCGGTCCGAAGTGATGCCAATGGGTGAAGGGGGGCCGGTCCACATCCTGCCCAGCCAGTGCCCGATCGACACGCTCCTTGCGCGAGAGCTGGTTTCGACCTGCCAACCTTTCCCAGAACTGGCTGGGCGACGGCAACAGCGGCCGTCGCGGCAGCAGAAACAAGAAAACGCCTGCGGTTGATCATGCGCTTACTCCTGGAAACCTATTCCTGCCTACGAAGCGTGAGCCGCCATTATCGTTGGTGGTGGCGCTAATCATACTCTACGCGTCTGGGTCGATGATCTTGCTGGCGAGCGCCACTACCAACGAGGTGTTCACTTGCCGCCCGTCGCAGCGTGAACGTTCTCGGAAAGCAATTGCCCGACCTCGCTGCGCACATCGTCCTTCAGACGGGAATCAAGTTCACCGCTCGCGCGGCTGGTGAAGCCGGTGTGGATCGAACGAACCAGACCATTTCGGCCAATGAAAAATGTCGTGGGCCAAGCATTCAGATTTTCGGCCTGGGGAATCTTCTCGTTCAGCTGGCTCGGTTCTCCTGCGATCAGGTACGTGTATTCGATCCCATAGCGGGTAATGAACGCCCGGACTCGTGAGAGGCTTTTCAGCTGTTCTGCCGGTTCAAAGTCCAGAGCAACAATTTCGAGTCCCAGACCGTGATACTTCCGGTAAAGTTCCTCGAGGAAAGGGGCCTCGTCGTGGCAGTTCGGGCACCAGCTCCCGGTGATATTGACCAACACCACTTTCCCTTGCAATTGTTCGTCCGTGCTCGAAACCATGCGCCCGTTGACATCCGGGAAGCGGAACCGCAGCGGCTGGCTGGAATCCTTCACCTTTGTGTGCTGCGTCGGATCGTCCGGCGGGGGAAGATTTCTGGATCGCGCCTCGGCTGGACGCAGCGCTATGAGGTTTTGCGTGTCGTGAAAGCTGGCGATTTGCAATCGCAGGCTCCCGTCGGATTGAGGCGTCAATTCGACATAAAATGGTCGCTCTCCGGTGAAGTGGCTGAGCAAGAACATGCCGTCTTTGTAACTGCCCGAGAGGACTCCCGTATCGCCATCGACTCGCAGAATCGCCGCGTCGATCTTGGCGCCCGCCTGGTTGACGACGAAGTGCCACGCCGCCTCGCCCTTGGGGCTCTTGACTTGGATTTCCCATAGCCCGGAGATGTCCGGTGCGTGCGGGTCAGGGATTGCAACCAAGGATGAGTCGTGCCGCGTTGCTTGAAATGGATAAGCACTTCGCGGGTCTCCACCGTAGGTGCCAATCAATGCGCCATCTTTGAGGCTTGCTTCCAGCCTCGTGGCGTAACTGTCGAAGTTCAACACCAGGGAGCCATTTTGAAAGGTTCCGCTATTCGATGGATTCACTCGGTCGCCGCCATTGAAGAAGTAGCTATGCACCTCTGGTCCCGTACCGTCGATTTCGATTCGGAACGGAACGGCGACATTGTTGACACTAACGGTTGCGTCCCACACGCCATCGACAGACTGGCCCGGCGCCGAAAGGGCGAGAGAGAGCATCGCCAGTAAGGAGAGACCGCCCAGTTTCAAGCGAGCAGTGATAGGCATGACTGACCCCTGTTGCCCCGGACATTAGGCTGCGGACCAATTTGCGCGTCCATGTCAATCGCAGGCTGAGATGACCTCATACACGATTATTATAATCACAGTACTATAGATTATTCACCCTTCCGCAAAGTTGAGATCACGGAGTCAACTCGGAAATGCATTCGCCGGCCCGGCTGGGCGCTGCTCGGTGGCGCAGTTGCCATGCGACAAAAAGCATGGTCAAGTTTCGGCAAACTCTGACTACGCGGGCGGCGCTTCGCCGATCGGCTTGCCCTTCCAAAAGCGATTCCAGTTCTCGACCGTGCTGAAGGTGCGAGTGTACATTCGGTCGATGTAAAGGGCGCCTTGCAAATGATCGATTTCGTGTTGCAGAATCCGCGCGTACCAGCCGCTTGCTTCCACCGAGCGATACTCGCCCTGTTCATCCAAGTATTCCACGCGGATGTCGCGAGCACGCGGAACGACCGCGGAGTATCCGCTCAAACTGAGACAGCCCTCGTAGAAAACGACGTTGGTGTCTCCCCGGGAAGTGATCTGTGGATTGATCACCACGTGGAAGGGCACGGGTCGCCGATCCTTCTCGGCAAGTTCTTCGGGCGGCAGATTGTTCAACAGTTCCCAACGGTCCTCGATTACGGCAAGCTGCAAAGAAAGTCCGACCTGGGGGGCAGCCAATCCGACGCCGGGGGCATCCTGCATGGTTTCCTTCATGTCACGGATCAGCCTTTGCAGCTCGTCGCTCAATATTTCCTGGCGCGTCAACAGACGCCCGGCTTGACGCAAAACCGGCTCTCCTGCCTGCACAATCTTTAGTCGCACATTACCTCCGCAACGCACCTGTCGAGGGATGTTTAGCGCCCTTCGATCTGCGAAAAAACATCCGCGTTCAGGGGGAATAAAGCCTGAAAGCCAGGCGAGCATGCGCTCGAAGGATTCCCCGGTCAACCGCCACCGGAGCAGTATAGGAGAAACAGATAAAGGCGAAAAGCGAGCGTCCTTCGCTATAGATGAACCGCCGCCTCGGCTAGCCGTCCCCCATAGTCGGAGAATTTTGCCGCGGTCAGACTGCATTTGCCCCTGGCCATTTGAGCGAAGACTCCATGCCAAACGCAATACCTGCCAATAAAATGGTGCCCGCTGAAATCGCGATTTGTAGGCTCAGCTCATTGGCGGCCCGCGCGGCGGCACAATTTTTCATCTCCGACGTACTTTCGCAGCCGCCGACAACAAGGGTGCGATCGGCTGCGCGAGCGTACGGAGATGTGCGGCATGTTCGGCGTTCGCCGCAAACGGTGCTATACGGCTGTAGCGCCGGCCGCCGCGGTGGAAAACCGCAACGAGTTATCCATGCTGGTGTACAGACGCTCAACCGCGGATGCCAGATCGACGACTTCGGGAGCGATTCGGCGCAAGGCTACCAAATCCTTCTTCTCTGCGGCTTCCGTAACACGCTGAAACCGTTGATCCACCAAACCCTCAGCGACAAAGTGCTGATTGAACTCAGCAAATACAGCTCCGTCGGACTTGGCTTCGATCCCGCGCGTGACGAGCAACATGCGAGCCGAAGACAAGGCTAAACTGTAGAGGGTTTCGTCGATTGTGCCGTTGAGCGGTGCGGTCGCTAATTCTCGCCGAGCATTCCGGATCTGCTCGAGATCGATATCAATCAAATCAAACAGGCCAGCCGAGCATTCTCCCACACCTTTGCCGACCAGCGAAAACGGCTCGGCTGCGCCCCAGTCGAAGAAGTAACGGTTGTCTTTCTCGAAATCCGGGATGGTCCGGTAGCGCTCGCAGATGTTCCTGATATCTTCGCCGCCTTCGGCATCGACATACGCGGCGAATGAATTGAATCGCGCCCTCTTCTGGATCCAAATCCGCAGGACATCATGCACAAAAGCAGGGAGATCACGAGCGCTCACGCGCCCCAGGCTGCGCGCCAGTCGCGACTCGTCGCTGCCCACTGCTGCGCCCGCGACGACTCCGTAGGCCGGAAACATGCGATGGTCCTTGCGTCCGACCTGGCCATAGAAGCCGAGGTCGGCGAGCATGTGCTGTCCGCAGGTGTTTGTGCATCCGGAAAGATTGAGTTTGAATTCGGGAATTTGGTCGAGGTCCAGCGTCGACTCGGTCAGCCTGTCGGCAATTGCCCTGAGAGCTCCCTTCGACAGACAGATGCCGAGCCTGCAGGTATCGGCGCCGGTGCAGGAAATCGAGTTTGCCAACAGTGCCGGAGCCGATGCCAGTCCTGAGACTTTCTTGACCACAGAATAAACGTTCGCAAGATATCGTTCCGGGATATTGCGCAGACGCAGGTTCTGTCCGAGTGTGGCCCGCAGGACGTGCTGCCCGAATGGCTCCAGAAACCGCGCCAAGTCGATGGCATCACCATTGTCAAGATTTCCCAGAAAAACCGGAACCAATACTGAGCAGAGGCCGAGTTGGCGCTGTGGCACGACGAATCTCTTCCTCCAGCGCAGGAATTCCGGGCTTTCGTCTTGTAAGGGTGCGAAGGGAAGGGTGCGGGCAGACAACGGGTCTTCGGGCGATTCCAGCCTGGGCAACTCCAGCGCCCCTTGACCCTCCAGCCGAAGCTGCCGCAACTCTTGCTCGTAGAATTGGCGGAAGCCCGCGTCACCCAGCTGTTTCCACAAGAAACGCAGGCGCGCGACATTCTTGTTCTTGCGGTTCCCGTGCTTATCGAAAACCCGCTTTGTCGCCTCCGCCACCAAGGAAACATCATCGGCTGGGACGAATTCATGCAGCAGGCGTCCAACCTCCGGCTTAGTCCCCATGCCTCCAGCAACATACACACGAAACCCCAGCACCGCGTCTTGCACAGTTGCGACGAAACCCAGGTCGTTAAGCTGCGCGTGAGCGGAATCCTTCGCGGAATTTGAAAACGAGATCTTGAACTTGCGTGGCAATGTCCAGGAGTTTGGTTGAGCAATCAAAAAGGTGGTCAGGGCGAATGCGTATGGACTCGGGTCGAACGCCTCTTCAGGACCGACGCCGGCATCCGGGGAAAGTACGATGTTTCGCACGGTATTGCCGCCACCGCCCCGGGTGGCTAGTCCCAAATTCATCAGCTGACGCATCACCGGCACAACATCTTGCAGTTTGAGGTCGTGGATCTGCAACTCTTGCCGGGTGGTCACGTGGATGTGGTCAGCCCCGTAGCGGTCGGACAGTTCGGCGACCGCGCGCAGTTGACTGGGTGTGAGTGCTCCTCCAGGGCAACGGATACGCAGCATGTAGGCACCGTCCTTGCGCTGTTCATAGCAGCCAAACGGCACCCGCCGCGCTTTCAAAGACGCTGCATCAAGTCTTCCGGAGAGATGCCACTGGATGAACGAGTCCAGTTCGTCGACCTCGTCCCAAAGGGTAACGGGAATCTGGTAATACGGTGTTTCCGGACTGTCCACGTCATTTTTCATCCTCGATCTCCTGAACGACGTTGCCCATGCAGGGCACGCCTTGATTCGACAAACGAAATCGGCCCGCAATCTCTGCGATTGCGGGCCGTCTTGGGAACCGTCTTGTTCGACCGGTGCTTACTGCCTGATTCCCTCGCGAAACCCGCAACCTCTGCTGCGGCGCATACAACACATCCGTCGACATGGACAACGCAGCGAGTTGCCGGTAGCGAGGAACATAGAATGTCACCCAGCGTACCACGCATACCAGACGCGAAATACGTGAACTGGCTCACCTGTTCATGTGATTGGGATCACGAGCGGCTGTACGAGCGCGACAGAGTTCCGCACGCTCTGGAAATTGCTGGGCGCTAACCGGGTGCATCGCTTGATGCTCTTTTCGAAGCGCCAGACCCGTTTGCCCACGTCAGGCATGCGATCAAGCCCCTTCGGGCGCCGCCATGACGGATTGCGAACGAGGCGCTCTGCTAAAGTGTCTCCGTCGCCGTGTCGACAAGTTTGTAGACCACTAACTTGATAGTGCAGGGATTCGCTGGTCCGATCCTTCCGATCCTTCCGATCCTCACGTGGCTCGACCTCGACCTCACGAGCAAGGTATGCTGACTGGATAGCGCAACCTTATCCTATTGATTTGCACGCCATTGAGGACCGGCATATAGGCCGTCTCCGACACACAACCGCAGCAACGGACATTCGCTCTCGGAGCGCCGCTCTGGGAAAGTGTTTGGCGAGCGTGGCTAGGGCAGCGAGAGTCACAGGCGGTGGCACACGATGCCGGCATCGGAGTGCTCCCAGACACCACGCCCCCTAGTGTGGGAGCCTGGGGCGCAGAAGTCCGTAGACCCAGGTTCCGGCGAGCGCGCTAAGAAGGGCGACGATCATGACTGTCAGGCCATTGCCCACGAGAGCGAACAGCGGTCCCGGACAAGCTCCCGTGAGGGCCCAGCCGAGACCAAAAATGGTGCCGCCAACTGCGTAGCGCACACCCCGCCCCAGGCTCTTCGGCGGGATCGTGATGGGCTTACCCGATAGGTCCTTCAATCCCAGCCTCTTGATCGCCGCGATGGGGGCCGCGGCCACCACCACCGCCGACGCGATGATCTCGTACATTCGCGGCGACTGGAATCGAAACATCTCCTGAATCCGGAACCAGGAAAGAACTTCCGACCGAGTCAGCGTGATCCCGAAGAAAATCCCGAACAGAAAGTAGGTCAACAGGATATTCTCGGTCCGCTCCAGCGCCTGATCGGTTGCCTGCGGTGGACTAGCCAGTCCGGTGGACATTGCTCCTCCCAAGGGTAATCCTCACAAGAACAGAGGAAGAAGAAAATGGGTTGCGATGAGACCGCCGACGAAGAAACCGATCACTGCGACCAGCGACGATGGCTGGAGGTCCGCAAGTCCGGAGATAGCATGACCAGAGGTGCAGCCTCCGGCATAAGCGGTGCCGAAGCCGACCAGGAAACCACCCACAACAATCGACAACAATCCCTTGAGCGTGAGCAAGGCTGGCCAGGAGAATATCTCTCGCGGCGCGAGCCCGGAGAAATCATGGATGCCCAACTTTGTGAGGGCAAGCCGCGTCGGCTCCGAAATCGCAACGTCGTGAGACCCTCCCCATTGCGAAGCCAGAAAACCGCCCACCAAAATTCCCGCAACAAAGAAAAGATTCCAAAGACCCGTTCGCTTCCAGTCGTAGCGAAAAAAGCCCAGCCGAGCGGGAAGTACGGCGGCACACAAATGCCGCAAGCTGCTGGAGACACCAAACATCCGGTTATCGAGAATCAGCAACGCCGGCACGAACAACCCAATCACCGGACCGGCGATGTACCAGGGCCAGGGGTCGAAGATGACAATCGCCATACAGCCTCCTCCATGCCTAGTTTACTTCCCCCATCCGACGCTGATGCTCAGAGCGTCCTGATACATGCGCAGGTTGGCCTCGCCTCCGCCGAAGGCTTGAGGGATCGAGTGCACGCCATCCAGGGTATTCTGAAAGGCGTGCTGATACGCAATATTGACCTCTTGCCCGTTTCCCGCTGCCCAGTCTCCATGTCGCCCCCGCCGTCAGATGATTCTGGACTACGGCCGGAGCAAGAATATTGAATAGGTTCTGGCTGGCGTCGAAAGGCAGACCCGAGTGGTTGAAACCGGCGCGCAGCGTCAGCGCCGGTCTTAGTTTGAAATCGAAGCCCAGTTTCTCGGCGTTGATGTCATGCCAACCAAACCCTGGTCCGTTGTTTGCGCCCAACTGGATGGCCGGGTTTGGAAAGTCCGGTTCGGCAATCGAATTTACCTGCCCGTAGAAGATTCTCTCGACATCGAACAGAACCGTGGCCTTGCGAACAATCTTGAAGGACACGCCACCGGCGACGTTCGCGGGAATGTCGAAACCGCCCCGCTCGGCGAACAATCCCTTGTATTTGTCGAGCTTCTGCATGATGGTCCTGGTCTGGAACGTTGCACCCAGGCTCAGAGATTGGGTGATCGTTCCCAGCCAGCCCAGGCGAACACCGGCACCGAAGGAATTGCTAAAACCCAACTCGGTCACATTGCCCGGCGAACTGGAGAAGCCGGGCGCCTCGAAATCCTCCAGTCCCTGGGCAGCGAATTTCTGGTAACCGATGTTCAATGCGACGCCGAAAGCATTGTGCGAGTTCGCCTGAAAGGCGACGGCCGGAGAAACAAACAACTGCTGCAGATCCACGCCCGCCCTGAAGCTCGGATTGGCACTGAAAAGCGGGATGGCCGTGGTGTAGGCGGTATTCATGCCGCCGTTGCCATAGATCGAGACTCCCAGCGAGAGCCTAGGGATGAGCCGATGGTTGTATCCGAGTTCGGGGATGAAGAAATTTTTCTTGCGACTGCCGTCGTCGGTGAGATCCAATTGCGGGTTCGCACTCCCGCTGATCGACGCATCGCGAATCGGACGGAACCAGGTCAGGCCCAGATCCAATCGGTCGCCGACCAGAACCATGCCGGCGGGGTTGCTCGCCGCCGCCAGGCTGTCCTGTGGAAGCGCGACGCCGGCACCGCCTTGCCCCACCTGCTTAACTCCGTAGCCGATGGAAAAGTACCCGTCGGTGGCAAACGCGGGAACTGCGAGAAACAGCGCAAGAGCCAGTAGATGGCGCGGGGCATGGATCCTCATGCGGGACAATTCTCCTTGAAGTCGAGTGTGAATTGTTACTATTACAATTTACTAAATAGACATAGTAGACTACTAGGACACGACCTCGCAACGTTTCTCGATCGCGGTGACAAGCTGGTCAGGGATGCGAGCTTTTTCGGCGCAGGCGTCAGAACCGGTCACTGTTTGGAAAACTCGTCCGCCCGGCAGGCGTTCGAAGCAGCATCCGGCTGTTGATTCAAGTTCCTCGATACGTAAGGATGCCGTGCTCCCCGCCGTAATTCCGTGAGTGCTTTTTTTCACCGGACAATCCGCCAAGATGGGCGCTTCAGCCCCGCCCTCTACAAGTCGTCGGCAGCCACTTGAGCCCTGTTCAGTGATTGGTGACAATTCTCAATACCCCTCCCGGAAAAGGCAGCGAAGGGACCCGCATCGAAATCTCAGCAGATCAGGGCTCGATCGGGGCGGTTTCCAGCGGCCGGTTGGGTCGGACTTCAAATTGATTCTTGAGCGGCCGATGCAGGCAGCTGAGAGCGATTCCCGGCCGCCGGGCGGCTTCGATCCGTTTCCCTTTGGCGTCGTCGCCCTGAATCACCCGGTGCAGGAATTTTGGCATCGGGGACCGTACCGACGCCGATGCCGTGCTTGCCCAATCGGTGAATGTGGGTAGCCTTGCTGGTTCGAAAATCATTGCTGGCCTTTAGGAAGCCGACTGGTATGATGACTTTCGATTTCGGGGCTGCCCCCGGGAAGGTACCGCCTATCGTCCCTAGCTCAGGCACAGGAGATCGAATGACTGACTCGAGCCATAACACGTTCAATCGTCGAGAGTTCATCCACGGCGCGCTCGCCGGGGCCGCCTTCGCCGCGTTTCCGATCTCTGCGTTCCCTGCGGACAACCCCGACATCCAATCGGTGGTGAATCAAATACCCAAGATGCATGACGAGAACGTGAAGCGACTGCAAGACTGGATCGCCGTGCCCTCGATCGCGGCCGAGAACCGAAACTATCCTCAAGGCCCTGACTTTATGGCACAACTCGCTCGCGATGCTGGATTCGCGAACGTCGAAATTCTGCCTACGTCGGGCAAGCCTGGCCTCTTCGGTACACTCGACACGGGTGCGGCCACCACCGTGGGTGTCTATTTCATGTACGACGTGAAGCAGTTCGATGTCTCGGAGTGGTCTTCGCCTCCGCTAGAAGGACGGATCGTGGACCGGGAAGGCCTGGGCAGGGTCTGCGTCGGTCGCGGCGCAGTGAACCAGAAGGGTCCTGAAACAGCCTTTCTTGGCGCTCTTCATGCATTCAAGGCGGCGGGAAAGAAGCTGCCTGTAAATCTCGTGCTCGTCTGTGAGGGTGAAGAAGAGATTGGCTCTCCTCACTTCCCCGAGGTCGTCCGCCAACCGAAGGTCACGGCGGCGCTGAAGAAATGCATCGGTGTTTTCGTGCCCGAGGCCGGGCAGCAAGCAAACGGAGGCGTCGAGATCTCACTCGGCGCCAAGGGTGTAGTGGAGCTCGAGCTGATTTCGAGCGGAGAGCAGTGGGGGCGAGGCCCCAAACATGACGTTCATTCCAGCCTCGAGGCGCAGGTAGACAGCCCCACGTGGCATTTGGTACAAGCGCTCAACACGCTGATAGAGCCCGACGGGCATACGCCTGCGGTTGCCGGCTTCTTTGACAAGGCCAAGCCGCTCACTCCGGCGCAGGTGAAAATGATTCAGGATGCCGCCGCCCGGCGCAGCGAGGAGACGACGAAGGCGCAGCTGGGAGTGGAGCATTGGGTGCATGACACAAACTGGCCGGATTCGCTGGTGCTGCTCGAGTCCAAGCCCACCATCAACATCGAAGGCCTGGTTGCCGGATATACGGGTCCCGGTGGCAAGACCGTTCTGCCGCATCGCGCCGTCGCGAAAATTGACATGCGCCTGGTGCCCGACATGACGGCCCAAGGAGCATTGGCACTGCTTAGGGAGCATCTTGCGAAACATGGCTTTGGGGACATTGCGGTCAACATGAGTGGCGGATACGATCCCACACAGACCTCGCCGGATACGAAGCTCATCCAGGCGCAAATTGCGACCTACCGCAAGCTCGGTCTGGATCCTGTGCTCTGGCCTCGATCAGCCGGCTCCTGGCCTGGATATATCTTCACCTCCGAACCCCTCTCTGTTCCCGCCGGACATTTCGGAGCGGGTCACGGGACCGGTGCTCATGCTCCGAACGAATACTACCTGATTGATTCCAGCGATCCAAAAGTTGCCGGGATTGATGGGGCGGTGCGTTCTTTCGTCGAGTATCTCTACGCGTTAGCCTGAAACAGAATGATCACTCGATTTCGCCTCACACGCGGGAGATGAACTCTTCGCCCGCTGACAGACCGGCGGTTGCTGACCACGCCTTGATCGGGGAAACAGCGCCGCAGAATCAACCAGGCAGGAAATTACGGGATCGACGGGAAACCGAAGCGATCGGCATCACCAGCCACACAATCCGCGTCGCCCTGCCGCATCCCGCCCGTCGCCGAATCGGACTTGCATCGGCATTGGGTGCGCGCGGGCGTTACCGGACGATCAAGCCGGTTCGGCAGGAGTTCCCCCATCTGTCTTTCTCTTTGACTCCGCGAGAACCTGCTCCACGACGCCGCAGGTTTCCACCAACGCGGAAGGTAATTTGCGGGCCACGCATTCCGAAAGCCCTAGTTCCGTGCGCATTCGCTCCGGCTCAATTCCGATCAGAAAGATTCGCCCGGGCATCTGCTCCAGCAATTGAGCTGCGGCCAATAGTTCTCCCGCATTCCCCTCGTGCGCGGTTGTGGCAGGCGTGAACCCACAACCGAGCACCTGCGCTCCCTCCAGCACTGAAACAGCACCGGGGTTTCGTCCGCTGGCCAGCGCATCGAGAATAATCATCGCCTCCCGCCCCGCCAGATAGCCGAGCAGTGCCAGGCCTTGAGTACCGCCATCGATGCATTCTACGTCCGGCACACCGGCATACAGAGCTCGTACTTCCTGCAGCAGGGCAGGCCCCACCCCATCATCGCCAAGCAGAATGTTGCCTAAACCCAGCACCAGCACTGGTGGAACGAGAGGATCAACGTTTTGCATCGCTCAGTATTCAGCGGCTGAGTTGTCACCGGCAATGAGCCTTTGGCCTGCGCTTGGCGCGCAGCCGATTGGGCTCGTGCTCTATCCGGTTTTCTACTCTTCCTTGAAATCCCCTTTCTGGTAAAACTTGTATCCGGAAATGATCGAGGTGATGAGGCCGTTGCCGTATTGCGTCGAGTCATACAGGATGATGTATACGTGCAAGATGGCAAACACGACAAAACCCCAGGCAAATGCGTGATGCCACATCCGCGTCTGAAACGATCCGCCGAGCAACGGCAACACCCAGCCGAACAAGCGATTCAGGAAGCCTGCGGGATCGCTCTCGGAATAGAGCGCCATCCCCGTCAGGATCTGGCACCAACCCAGCACAACGACAAACAGGGTATAGGCAACGCCGCCGAGCGAATTGTGTCCCAGGTGTATATGCCCGCGTTCGAGTCGCAGATAGTCAGCGGCTTGCCGGAACAGATCCTTCCACCACTCCGCCCTCCAGATATAGGGAAAGCCGGACCGCGAATATGCGTTGCCCACCCAGAACCAGTAAATGCGCACCAGGAAACTGACGGCGAAAATCATGGCCGCGTCGAAGTGAATCTGCCGTACTCGCCCCATCAGGAAGTTGCGATAGGCCTCTCCGCTCGGAGCGAGCAAGGGATGCGAGATATAGAGCCCGGTGAGAAATAGCACCATCAGGCACGCGGCATTAAGCCAGTGCGTGATCCGGATCGGCAGCTGCCAAACGTACTGCCGACGAAAATAATTCTCCGGGTGCATCGTCACGTCGCGCGGATCGAATTCGTGAACGGAAGTCGCCATAGGTTCTCCCTCCTGACTTGGGTCCGAACTAGCGCACCTTGATTTCCGCCAGTTTCTCTCCATTCGGCCCGAATACGTGAGAAGCGCACGCCAGGCAAGGGTCAAAGGAGTGAATCGTACGGAGAATTTCGAGCGGCCGCTTGGGGTCCGCCATCGGCGTGTTCAGCAGCGCCGATTCGTAGGCACCATGCTGTCCCTTGCTGTCCTTCGGCGATGCATTCCAGGTCGAAGGCACGACGATCTGATAGTTCTCGATTTTGGTGTCCTTGATGTGTACCCAGTGTGCGAGCGCGCCACGCGGCGCCTCGGTAAAGCCGTAACCCTTGGCTTCCGACGGCCAAGTCGAAGGCTCCCAGCGGGATGTATCTGCCGTCGCTGAGTCTCCCGCCTTTAGGTTGGCGATCAGCTTCTCGTACTCCGCCATCAGCCAGTGCACACACAGCTTGGTTTCAAGTCCGCGAGCTGCGGTACGGCCCAGGGTTGAAAACAGCGCCGTCGGTGGTACTTTCAGGGTGCTCAGTGCCTCGCTCACCACTTCTTTGTGATCCGTGCTGCCGCTGGCAAAGCCAACCAGCATACGCGCGAGCGGCCCAACTTCCATGGCATTGCCCTTCCAGCGCGGTGCCTTCAGCCACGAATATTTCGCATTCTCGTCCAGTTGCTTGTAGGGCGGAGTCGGTCCGCTGTACTTGGGCACGGTCACGCCATCCCAGGGATGCAGTGCACCCTTGCCCTCCGGATACACGTACCAGGAGTGCGCCACTTCTTCCTGCACCTGGGCGGTGTCGGTGAGATCAAGCGGCAACACTTCGCTCAGATTTTTGTTGAGAATGGCACCACGCGGCATGCGCAACTGGCTCACATCGCCGATGCCATTCTGCGGAACATCGCCATATGCCATGTAATTCCCGAGGCCGCCGCCAATCGCCGCCCACTCCGTATAGAACGAAGCCACGGCCAGAAGATCGGGAATGTACATGTTCTCGACCACCTGCTGCGCGTCCTGGATCAAGCCTTTCACGATGTTCAGCCGCTCCATGTTGATGGCATTGTCGCCTTGCAGCGAGATCGCCGACGCCATCCCACCAACCAGATAGTGTGGATGAGGATTTTTTCCGCCGAAAATTGTATGGATCTTGACGATTTCCTTCTGCCACTTCAGCGCTTCCAGATAGTGGGCGACAGCCATCAGGTTGGCTTCCGGCGGCAGTTTGTAGGCCGGATGTCCCCAATAGGCGTTCTGGAAGAGTCCGAGTTGCCCCGAGTCCACAAATTTCTTCAACGTGGTGGCAAGATCTTTGAAATATCCCGTGCTCGCCATCGGCCACGAGGGTGATATTTTTTGCGCCAGCGCCGAAGCAGCGGCGGGGTCTGCCCGGAGCGCAGAAACAATGTCCACCCAATCGAGCGCGTGCAGATGGTAGAAGTGGATTACATGGTCCTGCACCTGCTGCGTCAAAAACATGATGTTGCGAATAATCTCCGCATTGGGCGGGACCTTGATGCTGAGGGCATTCTCCACCGCACGCACGGAGGCCAAGGCGTGTACCGTGGTGCAAACCCCGCAGATGCGCTCGCAGAAAGCCCAAGCATCGCGTGGATCGCGGCCCTTCAAGATCACTTCCAGTCCGCGCCACATGGTTCCGGAAGACATGGCGTCCTGAATGACACCATGTTCGTCGAGCATCGCTTCCACCCGCAGGTGACCCTCGATGCGAGTAACGGGATCCACCACCACTCGAGTCGCCATGGCTTACCTTCCTTCCTTTTCGGCAGCGTCCTGTTTCCCTTGCGTCGCTTGCCGCACCACCGACGAGACAAAGTGCGCTCCGACACCGAGCAGCGCCGCCCCGGCAGCCACTTTCCCGATATCGTCGGGCGTGGACTCGATCCCTGGCACCGGTATTGACGTCAGCCGCTGATAGAACGGACCGTTATCCCAGAAGTTCTCTTCGCTGCAACCGATGCATCCATGTCCCGCGCCAATTGGATACGACACACCGTTATTCCACTTCGTCGTCGGGCACGAACTGTAAGTGCTCGGCCCGCGGCAACCCATCTTGTATAAGCACCAGCCCTTCTTCGCACCGTCGTCGTCCCAGTTCTCGACGTACTGCCCCGCATCGAAAAACGAACGCCGGTAACACTTGTCGTGGATACGCTGCCCATAAAACATCTTCGGACGTCCGTAGCGATCCAGTTCGGGCAGGGCGCCAAAGGTCAAGATGTACGTAAGCACGCCCGTCATCACCTCCGCAATCGGCGGACAGCCTGGTACATTCACGATTGCCTTGTGCGAGATCAATTTGTGAACTGGCTTGGCGCCGGTCGGATTCGGACTGGCCGCCTGTACACACCCGTTCGAGGCGCACGATCCCCAGGCAATAACTGCCTTCGCATTGGCGGCCGTCTCTTCGAGAATGCTAAGAAAAGTCTCGCCTCCGATCGTGCAATACACGCCGCCATCGGCCGTCGGTGCGTTGCCCTCGACCGCCAAGATGTACTCCCCGGCATAGGTCTTCATGATGCGTCGGCGGGTGTCCTCGGCCTGAACGCCAGCCGCGGCCATCAGGGTGTCGTCATAGTCAAGCGAGATCATATTCAGTACGACGTCCTGCACGATCGGATGCGACGAGCGGATGAACGACTCGCTGCAGCACGTACACTCCAGCCCGTGCAGCCAAATCACCGGCAGCCGAGGCTTGGTCTCGAGCGCCTCCACAATTTGTGGAATGACCGTCGCTTCCAATCCGAGCGCCGCCGCCATCAGGGTGCAGAATTTCACAAATTTGCGGCGATCAATTCCGTGCTCTCGCAGAACATCGTAAGTTGTAGTCTTGTGCGGAAGACATCCCATAGGTTGCCTCGATCAGAATCGAAGATGCACAGTGGTACTAGGGCGCGGATGTTAGTAAAGTTTTGCGCAGAATGCAGTGACTTTTATCACCGACCACTGTGATCGAGCAACGGCGTTTCATCTGCGTCCTAAGGAAATGTCGCCCTAGCATCTCGGGGACGCACGAGCCGGATCCCGAGCTGGATGAGGGTTGGATTCATGCCCAGGATTTCGCGCAAGAGCAACCGGATTCCTACAATGGTCGACGATCGAGTATTCGGTAAATGCCTGGGCACGAGGGGGTTGGGCCCGCCCGGGGAGAATATCGCCCGTGTATTATGCGGCGCGGCAGGTCGAGAACGACCAGCCGAGTGAATATTTTCCGGACCGGGTGGAAGCGGCACTTACAAGACAACCGCGTATTTTTAAGGATCACGATGACCACGCCCGGCTTGGATTCGCTGCAGAGCAGCGACCAGCGTATCGATTTCCCCGGACGTGTTGTAAAGTGCCAGCGACGGGCGGACCGTGGCCTCGACGCCCATGCGGCGCAGAATCGGCTGCGCACAGTGGTGGCCTGAGCGCACCGCGATTCCTTCCTGATTGAGCGCGGCGCCCACATCCTCAGTGCGCACGTCGTCGAGAACGAAAGAGAGCACGCCCGCCTTCTCACGCGCCGTCCCGATTAACTTCAGGCCAGGTACGGTGAGAAGCCCGGCTGTGGCGTAGTTCAGAAGCTCGTGCTCGTAGGCGGAGATGCTTTCGATGCCCACCTGTTCAACATAGTCAAGTGCGGCGCCGAGTCCAACCGCGTCGGCGATATTCCCGGTGCCCGCTTCAAATCGCGCCGGCGCTGGCTGGTAGGTTGTCTTCTCGAAGGTGACATCGACAATCATGTTGCCGCCACCCTGCCACGGCGGGGTGTTGTCAAGCACTTCAGCTTTGCCGTAGACCACGCCGATTCCCGTTGGCGCGAAAACTTTGTGGCCGGAAAAAACGTAGAAATCGCAGTCGAGGGCCTGGACGTCGGTCCGCAGGTGAGAGACCGATTGCGCGCCATCGACCAGCACACGCGCCCCATGTCGGTGAGCCATTTCGACCATCTCGCGCGCCGGAGTGATGGTTCCGAGAGCGTTCGATACCTGGCTGAAAGACACAATTTTCGTGCGCGGGCTGAGTAGCTTTTCGTACTCTTCGAGGATGATCTCGCCGCGATCGTTCACGGGCGCAACGCGCAGGCGGGCGCCTTTCTCCGAGCATACTTGCTGCCACGGCACGATGTTGGCGTGGTGCTCGAGCCAGGTGATGACCACCTCATCGTCTTTCTGGACGTGACGGTGACCCCAGCTCTTGGCGACGAGATTGATGCCCTCGGTGGTGCCCCGCACGAAGATGATCTCGCGCGTCGAGGAAGCATTCAGGAAGCGGCGCGTCTTTTCACGGGCGCTCTCGTAGGCGTCGGTGGCGCGCGCCGCGAGTGTGTGGGCGGCTCGATGGATATTGGAATTCTCGTGCCGGTAGAAATAGGACAGGCGATCAATAACCGCATTCGGCTTTTGCGTGGTGGCGGCGTTATCCAGCCAAATCAACGGCCGACCGTGTACCCGCTCCTGGAGGATAGGAAAGTCCTGGCGGATCAACCGCGGATCGAGTGGACGCTTGGCGACCCCGAGTTCGGCCGGCTCCAGATCTGGGCGAAACTCGACCGACTCGATGGCGGCGGGCAGGGAGTTCGTCCGCGGTCCGCCTCCTTCCCCATTCGCGTCGTTGCCGGGCGGGCTCGAAATCACCGGCGGCCGAAAGCCAGGAACCGCGCCCAGGTCGATTTCAGAAGGAGGCTTCGTGGGCGTCGACGAAGGCAGAACCGGAACACCGGGAGCGGACTGCGCGCCAGGCACTCCGGGAAACGAGAAAAGCTCACTGACTGATGGAAAACTTGTCGGGCTCAGGTAGGCAATGCTTTTTGCTGGTGCCGAGTCAACAGGCGTTTCCGGAATCGCGATGGACGGAGCAACCTGTGCAACAGCCGGAATCGACGGCGGCGCCTGGGTCAGGGGCACGGCGCCCGGCGCGGCGGGCGCCGTACCAAGAACCGGCGGTGACGCGGGCACACTCGGCTGCGATGCATTCTCTTCCGGAACCCGCGGAACCGATACTCCGGGCACACGGGGAAAAGAGAACATGTCGTTTTGCTCAGCGAAGTGCGGATCGTCGGCCCAGGGATCCGTTCGGTTGGCATTGGCAGAATCGCTCGCTGCATTTGCCACCGGCACGGACCGAACAGTCGCCAGATCTGATCCGCTCGGTGGTGCAGTCGGGGGCGACGTTGGCATGGCGGGAACGGCGGGAAACGAATACAGCTCGGCAGCCGGAGGAATCTGTGGCGGCCGAGCCCAGGGCCCGTCTTTGTCCCCTTCGACTGAGGACTGCGAAGAGACAGGTATCCCGCTCTGCGGAGGGGCGGAAGCTCGCGGCACGAGCGCCGTCGTCCCCGCCAGGGAAGCGGCAATCGCGCGGAAGTCAACCTCGGTCAAGGTGGAGGTAGGCGGGGGAGACGCCGGTGGGATTCCCACGACCGGCCGAGGGTCGGGGACAGCAGGCAATAACGACATCTCCCGTGGAAGATCCGGAACCGCCGTTCCCTGAATCGCGCCAGGAACATTGCTCGGATTCGCCGCATTCAGGTCGGGCGATGACGCCGACGACGCAGGCAGGGTCGCTCCCGGCAGTGCTGCGAAAAACTCATTGGCGAGTTTGGCAATCACGTCCGGATCCGGCACTGCCGACACCAAGGCGGAAGCGCTCGGGTACTTTTGCGTACCTTCTTCTTGCGCAACTGCGGAAGACGACGTCGGCGAGTCGGTCGCTAAACGATCACTTGTACTCGTGATATTGATCGACATTGACGCCCTCCAACACACCGATTGCATCTTCCGTGAGAACTGCAATCGAGCAATAGAGCGAGATCAGGTAGGAAGCGATCGCTTTGTGGTTGATGCCCATGAAGCGAACCGAGAGACTGGGGGTGACTTCTCCCGGAAGGCCTGGCTGGAATAGCCCGATAACGCCTTGCTTCCTTTCACCCGTGCGCAACAACAGAATACTGGTCTTTTCGCCCTTGATCGCCAGCTTGTCGGAAGGAACGAGCGGGATGCCCCGCCAAGTCAGGAACTGGGTGCCATAGAGGTTCACCGTGGGCGGTGGAACGCCGCGGCGAGTACATTCCCGGCCAAACGCAGCGATGGCTCGTGGATGGGCCAGGAAGAAGCCCGGCTCTTTCCAGACTCTGGCGATGAGTTCATCCAGATCGTCAGGCGTGGGTGCTCCCTTCCTGGTCTTGACCCGGTAATCCGAAGCCACGTTGTTGAGCAAGCCATACTCGGCATTGTTGACCAATTCGTTTTCCTGGCGTTCTTTCACCTTTTCGATCATCAGGCGAAGCTGCTCGCGAATCTGATCGTGGGGGCTGCGGTACAGGTCGGAGATGCGGGTTTGCACGTCGAGCACGGTGGTGACGGCGTTAAGTGTGTATTCGCGTGGCTTCTCTTCATAGTCCACGTAAATCTCGGGCAGATCGACTTCTTCGTCGGGACTGCACTCAATCGTCCGGGTGCCAGGGTGCGTAGGCTTCACTTTGTTGACACGGTAGGTGCCGGCTTCGACCGGCACCCACGACAGGAACGTCACTAGCCAGCGCGGCGTCATCGTCTCCATCATGGGGACGGTTTTGGTGACATTCGCGAGCTGGCGCGCCTGCTGCTCGCTCAGCGTATGACGGACTTCTGCTTTCTCGGCCATGCGATTGCTCCTCAGTGCATAAGGAAGAAATGGTTGTTACGGAGTCGATAGGATTGGGCGAGCGAGTGTTGCAAGTGCTTCAACTTTCCTCGTGCCAAGCTAATGACAAACGCAAATCGTGGTTCCCGTCTGTGACGAAGTTCACGCGTCACAGTTTCCATCACCTTGGGCGGCCAAAACCGAATCGGATCCGGGACGCGAAGACGATGGCGAAAATGGATAAGGAGTTATGCAGAAGGTTTAAATTGTCCAGACAGGATGTGTCAAGCGGAATTGTCCATAATAAAGGATAGTTTGTAGATCGGCATACTTGTTGCAAGGGTGCGGCAAGGAAGCCGTTACTTACCGGCATGCCGCCGCATGCGCCTTGTAAAACTTTCTCTTTGCCCGAGCGCGAACCTCGTCCAACTCCGCATGCAGCCTTCGGATCTCGGCGTCCAGCTCGACAAAACTGAAGCACACTCCGGTGATCAACTTTTCCCCCTTGACTCCCGCATAGTCCCCAGTCCCGCTGGTTCTGATGCGGATGCACCCGGAGGGCTGCTGGGTCCGGGGATCGCTTTCCAAATAAACCAGATCAAAACTTGAAACTTCCATGGTGGAGCGATTATCGCGCAACCTCCGGTGGCGCTGCAACAGTGTTTCGAACCCCAGCAACCATCCGGAATCCGGTAATCGGTCGGCCACGCGATTGCACGGTGTACCGGCGGCAGAGCACCGGCGTCGCCAGCTGATCCTGAGGCAAAGCCCGCAAATTCAAGAACTTCCGCGGGAGCGCAGCGACACGGGAAGCATCATAAATGCAGGCGACACTTGAGACAATGTGTGTTCTCCGTGAGCTACCATTGACTTGGCAGGGTGACAGTGAGGTCAATTCCCGCCCAAAGAAAAAGGGCACAGGATTCGCCCGTGCCCTCCGACGCATTCTGCCTCCAAAGCCAGCTAAACGGCAACCGGCAAGCCGGTGACGATTGGCAGTTTTGCCTTTTCCCAGCCGACAAACCCGCCGCTAACGTTCCTAACGTTCTCAAACCCCGCCCGTTGCAGCAGGCTGCCGGCAATCAGACTGCGATATCCGCTCTTGCAAATGACAGCAATCGGAGCCTTGCGATCAAGCTTGGACAATGAATCCTTGAAGTCGTCAAGCGCCAGCCAGTTCGCTCCTTCGACGTGGCCCGCCTCCCATTCCGGCTTGCGGCGCACATCCAGCACTTGCGTCTTGTCCTTGCGCAAGAGCTCGCTCAAGAGTCGTGGATTGATCTGTTCCAGCTCGGTCAGCGGCAGCCCGGCCTCAGACCATCCCTTGATTCCGTCCTTCAGGTATCCCCGCGCACCATCAATTCCGACTCTCGCCAGCCGCGTTCGCGCTTCAGCCAATTGCTCTTGCGATGCCGCAATGAGCACGGGGCGCGAGGATAGTCCCAGCAGGCTGCCTGCCCAGAAGGCAAAGTCTCCCGAGAGCGGAATACCGACCGAACCGGGTACGTGCCCGGAGGCGAAGTCATCGCTGGAACGGACGTCGAGCGCGAACACTCCATCACTCAGCATGGATTGCAGGCTCTGTGGCGAGATCGGCTCCAGGTCGGGGAGCTCTGATAGCGCGGGCGCGCCGACG
Organism: Terriglobales bacterium; assembly: GCA_049520935.1. GTDB lineage: Bacteria > Acidobacteriota > Terriglobia > Terriglobales > Acidobacteriaceae > Acidiflorens. The sequence continues at coordinate 55,029 of JBEKPJ010000001.1, forward strand.
CGATTGATCGCCGCATCCTGCGGGAAATACTCAGGACGGGGCGGCAAGTTGGTAGTCAGCTGCAGGATAAACTCTTCCCGGCTGTCAATCTTCAAGGCGTAGTTCGTAAGCCGTTCGGTGCGAATGGTCGAGGAACTTTCCGCGCGCATGTTCTTGCCGCAAAGCGAACCGGCACCGTGTCCGGGATAGACGATGACGTCGTCGGCGAGCTTTAGCACTTTATTGTGCAGACTGTCGAACAGCATGCCCGCCAGCACCACGGGAGTGTGCGTTCCCGACAGGTCGGGGCGTCCCACATCGCCAAGGAACAGCGTGTCGCCACTCAGCACTGCCCAGGGGTCGGGAGACTTCTCTTCATCGGTTACGACCAGGCAGATACTTTCCGGCGTGTGCCCCGGCGTCTCCAGAACACTGATCCGGATTTTTCCTACACGCAACTGGAAACCGTCGAGCACTTCGATGTGGGGGAACTTTGCTCCTCCGTTTGGTCCGACGTAGATCCTGGCACCGGTGCGTTCGGCCAGCTCCTTATGGCCGGAAACGAAGTCGGCGTGCAGGTGAGTTTCGAAAATGTGCTGGATTTTCACGCCGTGTTGCTCGGCGGCTTGTAGGTAAATGTCGACATCCCGCTGGGGGTCGACTACGATCGCTACCCCTTCCGATGCCAGCATGTAGGAGTCGAGAGCCAAACAACCCAGGTGAAACTGTTCAAAATACACGATGATCACCTCGTCGAAGCATAGATACACATATCAGTAAGTCTATAACATTAGTTGGGAATGCAATTCGCCTGCCGTGCGGGTGCGGACCGCCAAATCCTTTGCCACATGGGGCTTACGGCCCATCCTGGGGAATGCCTGGCGTCTCTAGTAGCGCAAGATCTTTCACCTTCCGGTCCACTGGAGTCCTCTGACGACCGCCTCCGAGCATAGTACACGGCCGCCTGTGTCCGACAATCTGCGGCCGCACGGTTTTCAGAATGCCAGAGGCCCGCCGCGGGTTTTGGTCCTCATGGACCATGCGGCGTCACCGCTGCCCGGGGAGGACACCTACGATTCCGAGGTCTGCGACCGGCGGCCGTATGCACCACCGGCTGCTCCAGCCCGCAGGTGAGCAATCGCAATGTTGCTCATGTCCATTGTATAGATAGACATACTATATTACGATAACGTCGAAGATCGCCAGCCGAGAGCAAGCCGGCTGTTGGCGCTCCCCCGTCGAGACCATCATCCATGTCTGGTCAAGGGTCTGTTATTTTTTCCGCGAACGACATTCCATCCTTACGTCTGTATTCCCCTCGGGTGTCGTGGAGCCGCCTGTGATGCGGACCCCGTGGCTCAACACGATGGCCCTGTTGGCGGTAATCATCGCCATCGCGCTGGTTGTCCTTAAGAACCTCGCGCGGGACACCTCGACCCAACTGCTTAACGTCTCTTACGACCCAACCCGCGAGCTGTTTCAGGACCTGAACCGGCAGTTTGTGGATCAGTATTCCAACGACACCGGGAAGAAGCTGACCATCCAGCAGTCTCACGGCGGCTCTTCCCGTCAGGCCCTCTCCGTGATCGAGGGCACGCCGGCGGATGTGGTGACTCTGGCGTTGTCTTCGGACGTGGATGCACTTCGCAAGCGAGGGCTGATTGCCGAAAACTGGGCCCGACGATTGCCCAACAATTCCCAGCCCTACACCTCCACCATTGTCTTCGTGGTACGCAAGGGAAATCGCAGAGCCATTCAGGATTGGCCCGACCTGATTCGTCCGGGCGTGTCGGTGATCACTCCAAATCCGAAGACTTCGGGCAATGGAAAGCTGAGCGTTCTGGCAGCCTATGGATCGGTGATCTCCCGCGGCGGAACCAACGCCCAGGCGCTGCAGTATCTGAGGGAGCTCTACCAGCACGTAGCGGTCCTCGATGCGGGCGCGCGCGATGCCACCAACACCTTCACGCAGGAAAAGCTTGGCGACGTGCATTTGACGTGGGAGAACGAGGCTTTACTCGAAGCGGCGGAATACCAAGGTGAACTGGAAGTCGTCTACCCGCCCGTCAGCATCCGCGCTGAGCCGAGCGTGGCGTGGGTCGATGCCAACGTCACCCGCCGAAACACCGAGGCCTATGCCAAGGCCTACTTGGAATTTCTCTACACCGATCAGGCACAAGAAGCCATCGCCCGGCACGGATACCGACCAATCAACCCGGCGATCCTCAGGAAATACGCCGACAGGTTGCCGCCGATGGAGCTTTTCCCGGTCACCATTCTCGCCAAGGACTGGGAAGACGCACAACAGAGATTCTTCGCCGACAACGGCATCTTCGACTTGGTTCACCCGGAAAAAGGGGCAACGCGATGAAGCTCGATTATTCCTGGAATAAGGCGCGCAAGGATCTTCTTGCCGGCATAACCGTTGCCGCCATTTCCCTGCCCCAGGCAATGGCCTATGCGCTGATCGCCGGCATCGATCCCCGCTTCGGTCTGTATTCGGCCATCGTGGTCACGCTGGTGGCCTCGATCTTCGGCTCCTCGTCGCACCTGATTAACGGGCCAACGAACGCCATTTCGCTCGTCGTCTTTAGCGCACTCGCATTCTTCGATCCCGACGCGCGCTTTGACGCGTACCAGGCCACTTTCCTGCTCGGCGTCATGATTGGTACGATCCAGATTCTGATCGCGGTCTTCAGACTCGGAGATTTGACGCGCTACATTTCCGAGTCGGTCGTGATCGGCTTCATGGCCGGCGCAGGAGCGTTGGTGGCCCTCAGCCAGCTCGGCAACCTGACCGGCCTCCGCGACCGCGGCACCGGACAGCAACACGTGCTTTACCGTATCTGGCTCACGCTCAGCGGCGGCGACGTGAACCCGCGCGCGCTCGCCCTCGGGTTGGGAACGATTATCGTCGTGGTCATCCTGAGAAAGATGGCGCAGAAATTTCATCTGCCGCAAATCGACATGCTCCTTGCCCTGATTGTTGCGGCGGTTCTGGCCGCGTGGCTCGAATGGTCGAAGCCTGGACTCGATGGCAGGACTCTGGTGTCGGTGGTTGGTAGTGTGCCACGCAGCCTTCCGCTTCCCCACGTTCCCGAGATCAAGTTCTGGTGGATCAAGGAGCTGTCGGGCAGTGCGCTCGCCATCGCCTTTCTCGGCTTGCTGGAGGCGCTCGCAATTGCGAAGTCCATCGCCACCTACACCCGCCAGCCACTGGACTACAATCGGCAGTGCCTCGCCGAAGGCCTCGCGAATCTTACCGGCGGATTTTTTCAATGTCTGCCCGGCTCCGGGTCGTTGACGCGTTCCGCCATCAACTATCAGTCAGGCGCGGTTAGCCGCTGCTCCGGGGTTATCGCGTCGGGAAGCGTAGCTCTGGTCGTCATCGCCTTCGCACCCTATGCGCGCTTCATACCCAAGGCTGCGCTGGCCGGTTTGTTGCTCGTCACCGCCTCCAGGCTGATCGACTGGAAGCGGCTGAGCTATGCCGTTCGAGCGTCCGGCTACGATGCTGGGCTGGTTTTCGTCACTGCATTCTCCGCTATATTTATCAGTGTCGAATTCTCCATCCTCATTGGCGTGGCTCTTTCCTTCCTGTTGTTTGTTCCGCGCGCAGCCTTGCTGCGTTGGTCAGAACTGGTCGTTAGCAGTGAACGAGTCGTGCGCCAGCGCCTGGAAGACGACCCTCCGTGCACTTCCATGCTGCTGTATGACCTCGAAGGTGAGCTTTTCTTTGGCGCTGCGCCGGAACTGGATCGCTGCTTTGAAGAGCTCCAACGCCGCGCGCGAGACCAGAGCATCGGTTTCATTGTTTTGCGGCTGAAGCGCACTCGCAACCCCGACATGGTCGCGCTCGAGCGCTTTGAACATTTTCTTCGTGACATGGAAGCGCAGGGGACAACGGTGCTGCTGTGCGGCATTCGCCCTGCTTTCACCAAGGGCATGACCAACTTGCGGTTTCAAGATTGGTTACCTGCGGATCGTGTCTTCCGCGAAGAAGACGAGAAGTACTCGGCCACTCTCAAAGCGGTTCGTCATGTCCACGAACTTTTGACCGAGAACTCCTGCCCCCATTGCCGGCATAACGGAACGGCTGCGACGGACCGGCAGGCGCAATACTACCTGGTGTAAGACGGTCGCCTCGAGACGCCGACTTCCGCGGTTTCGCGAACCGATAGTCTCATTCGTACTGCCGGTATTCCCTGCCGCCGCTGTCCGGTGGATTTCTCTGCGGCCGTCCACTAATCGGGAGTGCAGCCAAGAAATTCCTCGTGTCCCTCGAAAATTTCGACCAGCAGATTTCGAACAGATCGCTTCGGCTCGATCGGCTTCGACTCCCGGAGCCCGCTCGCTTTTTTCTCGACCGGGACCTTCAGTTGCGGAGCGATGGTTGGAGTTGCCATTAGATTTCTCCTTTGCATCAGCAACGCGAACCGCATTCCGTGTTGTTCGCGAGGTCGGCAGGGTAAGCAGCACACGTGGCGCGCCGACCGCCATCCCGCTCCGGTCAGCGTGTGCTGCTCGTCCTCGCCGGGTGCCAAATCACTGGCTAGCGGCCAACGGAAGCCAGCGGTTTCCGGTCGCTCGTCTCGTCAGCCGCGGAGGCACGCGCCAATGCCTTGGACAACTCTGTCCCCTCGGCAACTCGAACCTCGTGCGCGATCCTTCCCCTGACCAGCGGCCTCAGGACAAACAGGGAGAAGATCGCCGCGATGCTGCAGAGCGCAGCCGCAACGTAGAATGGCACGGCAAACGAGCCGCCGAAATAGGCGGCCAGGCTGGCTGCTCCAAATCCGGCGAAAACGGAAGCCAATCCCTTGGCCGTGTACACCATGCCGTAATTTGCGGAAGCGTTCTTCGAGCCGAAGACATCCCCCGTGGTGGCAGAGAATAACGAATACACCTCCCCCCAGAAAAGGAAGATGAACGAGAACAACACCAAGAAGCCCACCGGAGTTCCGGCGATCCGAGTCACCAGGAACACCAGAATTGCTTCGACGCCAAAAGTGAGAAACATCGTATATTCTCGCCCCAAGCGGTCCGAGACCGATCCCCACACAATTCTGGAAAGAGCGTTGCAGATTGACGTCAGAGTCACAGCCAGCGGAACAATCGCTAAACCCCAGATCTTCGCGTCGTTCACGTGGAGAGACTTGGCAATTTGCGAGAGATTCGCCGTCGCGATCAGCCCTCCGGCACCCGCGAAGAAGAACATGGTGTAGAGGAAATAGAACTCCGGTCTTCCCAGAGTCTGAATCCAGGTAAAGTTCACCTTCGATTGGGCGACGGCCTTGTATCCCTGCTTTACCCGCTGGTCCCAACCGGCGGGGACCCAGCCCGTCGGGGGATGGTGGAGTATCATGGCAACCGCGAAGGCGATGATGCCTTGGCCTATTCCCCAGACAGCCATCGCCTTCGCCCACCCCATACTATGGATGGTGGCGGCAATGGGCATGACCGTGAGGGCAGCTCCGCCTCCAAAGCCTGCGGCGGTCAGTCCCACCGCCAGTCCGCGACGATCCGGGAACCATTTCACCGCGTTGGCGACGCACGAAATGTAAATGATTCCGGCACCGGTTCCGGCAATAATCCCGTAATAGATGTACAAACCGACAGGGGACTTGGCGACGGTCCCACCTAGCACCCATCCCAGCGCGATACAGGTTGCGCCGAACGCCATCAACTTCCGGATCCCGAACTTGTCGACAAAATATCCCGCCACCGGCATCGGCCAGGTCTCGAACAAAATAAAGGCCGAAAAAATCGCGGCTATTTTTGCATAGGGTACTCCCGTGAAAGTTTGTTTCATGCCCGGAGTAAAGAGCGTGAAAGCGTACTGGTAGTTGGAGATGACAATCATCGCGATGATGCCGCATACCAGTTGAATCCACCGGTTTCCGGCAACACCGCCGCGGGCTGCTATCGCACTCTCGCGCCGTGGCGAAGCTGCAATCTCGATAGCCATAACGGTTTCCTCCTACAAACTGAACTGGGCGAATGGGACGATTGGGGAGACGAAGAGGGTGGTCTGATTTGCGAGGAGGGCTCTGCGAAACGACATGGATTGCAGATTCGCGATGGCCAGCTTCACGAATCTGCAATCGCACATTGGCTTCCGACAGTCGGCACTCTGGACTTCCTTGCGACCTGCTTCCCGACGATCCATTTCTGGACAAACAAAGGAGGTCACATCAGTGGCCATCGGACACTCCTGGCTGAAACGGTTAACGGTCGTCTTTACTCGGGCGCACTCCTGCCGGAAAACATCCGGGAAAATGAAAAACCCGCCCCTCGAAAAGGGGCGGGCGGGTTATTCAGTTTCAATATCTTTCTGGAGCGGAATGACCCCCGGCACCAGCCACTTGTTCCACATTTCATCGATCTTGCTCTGGAAGTAATCGATATCTTCCTCGATAAAATGCGCGAAACGTCCCTGCTTGAGCAAGTAATCGCGAACCGGAAGACGTTTAAATCTGCCGCTCGCGATGTCCTTGGTCTTGCCGTAGAGTTTCAGTTTGCCGCACTCGACCTCGTAGAGCGGGAAAATGCCCGTGTTCACGGCCAGTTCGCCCAGCTCGAACGAAATCTTCGGGTCGAAGTCCCAGCCTTTCGGACAAGGATTGAGGCAGTGAATGAAGGTGGGACCGCCGACCGATAGCGCCCTGCGGACGCTGTTCATCGCCTGCAGCGGATAGGATGTAGAAATAGTTGCCACATACTTCACTGTGGGATGGCCAACCAGCATCAGCGGCGCCATGTTCTTCTTCCAGCGGTGATTCATGATTCGCTTCACTTTTCCTGGCGTGCTGAACGAGGTGTTGACGCCATACGGCGATGTCCCGGAAATCTGGATATCGGTATTGGCATACGATTCGTTGTCGTACATCAGGATCAGCAGGTTGTAATCGGGGTGGCACATGGTAGCTGAGATGGCGCCCAGTCCCATGTCCGCGCCGCCGCCATCGCCGCAGAAGGCGATGACGTTGATGGGTTCATCCTTCATGACCCCCTTGCGCATCTGGACACGGAATGCAGCCGCCGCTCCCAGCGCGCTCGAACCGGAACTGCCCAGTTGCGTATGCATCCAGGGCACGCCCCAAGGGGTCGCGTAGTAAGAGGTGTTCGCCACGTACATGCAACCTGTACTACCCAGAACGATCGTTCTGGGCCCTGCAGCCTTCGCCATCAGTTTCATGATTTGCGCAGACTCGCAGCCCTGACAGGTGCGGTGGCCGGACGTGTAGTACTCCTCGTGGGGAACCTTCTTGACTCCTTTGAAGGCCTCCAGCTCTTGCGTTGGTTTTTCGTCGACAAATGTGCTCATGATTGTTGTCCTTTCCGGCTCGGAAACGCGTCGAAAACGCGTTATCCCCGCAGCCCGATCCATTGCGTCAGGGGTTGCTTCTTTCCTTTGGCAGCTTGGAAGACGATCTCGGTCATCGTTTCCACATCTGGCACCGTTACTTCGCGGCCGCCCAATCCGCCGATGAAGCCGATGACTGGCGGTCTGGTGCTGCTGCTGCTATACATGGCGGACCGAACTTCGGTCGCCACTACGCCACTCAGGTCCGGAGAACCGAACGAGAAGTCGCGATCGAGTACGCCGATGGCCTTGAAACGCTCCAAACACTTGGCAATCTCTGGGCCGGCAAAAGGCCGGAACCAGCGCAAACGAACGAACCCGACTTTCTTGCCCTGTTCGCGCATCTTGCGGATCGCCACTTTGGTTGGAGTGGACATGGTTCCCATGCCCAGCAGAACGACTTCCGCATCCTCGGTCATATATTCTTCGAAGAACGGGTTGCCGTACTTGCGTCCAAACGTTTTTTCGAAGTCTGCATAGACCTCGCGAATCACGTCACAGGCGCCTTCGGTGACTTTGTAATTCTGCCGGCGAATCTCCATCACCCAGTCCTCGTTGGCCTGTGGGGCCACCGAAATGACGTTGTCGGGGTGGAGCAGCAGTTCGCCACGGTTGTAAGGAGGCAGGAACTTCCGGACCTTCTCGGCGGACGGGATCTTTACCAAAGCTTGCGAGTGGGTAAGAAATGCACCGTCGCAACTGATGGCCAGGGGTACGAAGATGCGGCGGTCTTCCGCCACACGATAGGCAATCAGGGCCGTGTCCAGCGCTTCTTGGGCACTGTCGACCCAGGTCAACATCCAGCCCAGGTCGCGGACCGCGAGCGCATCGTTATGTTCCACGCCGAAAGCCCCGGGGTCGTCGAGCGCCCGGTTGCCCACCATGCACACCATCGGAACGCGCAGAGCCGGACTGACGGTCAGCGCTTCCATGGCATACATCCAGCCAACGCCACTCGAACCGCAGAACACGCGTGCCCCGCAAACCGATGCGTGCTTCACGATTTCGAACTGGGAATGTTCGCCTTCCGCCACGATGTATTCGCAGTCCATTTCGCCATCGGCTACCAACTGGCTGATGTACTGCATAACCGTGTCGTACGGCCGGATTGGGTAAGCCGTGACTACGTCGACGTTGGCCAATTTGCAGGCAATCGCAATGGCCTCGGCGCCGGTAATCAGGTCTTCCCGTTCTTGAATTTTCTTCTTTTCCTCAACCGGTAATGTTAGTGTCGCCATCTTAATCTCCTTGTCTTCAGGCTTGACGCCGGGTCCACTAGCCTTTTTTCGCGATTTCCAGGGCTTCGGGGATCTGTTCTTGATACTGACCGCGATAACGGAATCCGTTGGACCGTTTCTCGACCGGTTCCGCCTTCTCGATCGTGGTTTCCAACCATTTCAAGTAGGCGTTCTTGTCTTTCTTGAACGCTTCCCACTGGCTGTCGTTCCCGTGGAATTCGGACTCGTTCACCATGGTGACGCATTCCTTCACCGGGCAAACATCCTCGCAAATGCCGCAACCGCAGCAGGACTCGAGATTGGCGTCGTAGGTTCCGTCCGGAGTGACGTCGAAAGATGCATCCGGGCAGTTGAGCCAGCACAGCGTGCACTTGGTGCAGGTTGAGAAGTTCACCACCGGCCGTTGTGTGCGCGTCGAGTACTTCTTGAACAGTTCGTTACGAGCCGGCCGGAAGCCGCCAACTTGTCCGCTGACAGGGTCGGCATAAGGGCCGCCTTGCGGCTGACCTTTGATGGAAACGCCACCCCGCATGTCCTGCCAACCCGGCAGTTCGAACTTGAACAACTCGTCGGGATTGCCCTGGCCCGCTTTTACCTCCACCGTGGTGAAGCGCTCGAAAGCGGTTTGGGCGGAAATTACCTTTGGAGCGCTCTTCAGCTTCTCGTTGACGAACTGCTCCACCGACTTCAAGCTAAACAGTTGCGGAAGGGCCTTGGCGATAGCGCCCAGGACACGTACGTCGGTGTGATCATCCTTGTAAACCCACATGCCGGAGAAACTGGTGATGCCTTTCAGAATCGCCAGCTTGTAAGGTTGTTCCCGGCGATGGATATTCTTCAGCAGCTCGGATGCACCATCGAGAGAGATCACGATGAGAGTGTGCCCCGGTTTGAGAGCATGATGAACGGGTTGCAGGCCATACCAGGCCCACGACTCCGCACCCTTGCAGAGCGTGTCATCGAGAACTACGGTTAAATCGACTTGTTTCGGCTCGTACTGCGCCATTCCGGCTTCAAGCGTCTCCTCATCGTTGGCGACGATGGCGAAACTCTTGGCTGGAATCCCGTTTCGTTCGGGGGCATCGCCATAACGACCAAAGGAAATGCCCAGTTTGCCTTCGTTATGCGCGGCTAAGACAATGTCGCGCGTTATATTCTTGGCCAGGGTCTTCTGATAGACCCCTCGGTAAACAACTTCGACCGCCAGTAACTGGCCCATTGTGCTACCTCCATTCTTTTACAACTTCTTCAAAACTATGTTTTCCATTTCCTGCAGGTGCCGTCGCATCGCCGCCTCGGCACCGGCGGCGTCGCCCCGCCGCAAAGCTGCGAGGATGCGACGGTGACCGGCCAACGACTTCTCCTGCCGTCCTTCCACCTGCAACGCGCGTTCCCGGGTCTCGCGCAATAAATCCATTAGGACGTCGACGAGCCTCAAAACCGCGCTGTTGTTGGAAGCTAAAGCGATGGCGTAGTGAAACTCAGAATCCTCAGTGGTGCCCAGTTCGCCGCGGCTCACCTTCGCCTCCTGGCGTCGGAGAATCTCTTCCATGTCCGCGATCTCGTCGCGCGAGGCTTGGAGAGCCGCACGCCGCACCAGGGGCGGCTCGAGCATCTTGCGGAAGTCGAGCAGCTCCGCAACTGTTCTCCGCTTTTCAAGGATGGCGTCTACCAAGGGATTGGGCGCGGTGGCGCGCGGTTTGCACACCACCGTTCCGACACCTTGCCGGGGCTCGAGCAGGCCGATCAGTTCCAGGCTGCGGATCGCGTCGCGGACCGAGCCGCGGCTAACTCCGAGCATTTGCACAAGTTCGCGTTCGGGGGGAAGCAAGTCACCGGGTTTCAGCTTTTCCGCAATCTGGCGCTCCAGTTGCTTGGCAACCTCTTGATAGACTTTACTTCTGGGGATCGCCTCGAAGCCGACTTTCGCTGGTGATTCAGTCTCGATCATCGGATTGGTCTGATGACTGACCATTAGCTGACGCTGTCATTTCAACTCCGGACCCAAAATGCCGCAAGGACATCGATCACTCTTCAAGGCGACATCCATCACCCTGTTGGGTGACACGGTCAAGATGACGGGATTAGTTGGGAGGGTGAGATTCCTTTTGCGTCACGTGCAACTTAGGTCGAGCCGGAACCAGACTTAGCTACCGTGAGGTATCGGACCTTTCACATTCGACCATCCAGCATCAACGCCAATGCCAAAGTTCTCCACTGCCAGAGCGGACTTGCCATCGCCGCGATCGTCCGCTGGTCGGAATGCGACATCAACGAATCACCATCGCCACAGGCATGGGATGCGGGCGGCGAAGGTGCGCGGCAGATGAGGGTCGGGGCCGAATCGATGATGCAATTTGGCGGCGGGATCAGCATGGCTGGTCACATGTCGGAAGCCCGCGCACGCAGCTCTGGTGGCGGTCAGGAGAGGGGATAGACTCAGTCTGCGGTGCCTCATTTGTCGACTGTCTACAATCCGGGCGGCAAGCAGGTTTGGGTCATGCGAACCTTCTCCTTGCCCGTGGTCCTAACATCGCTTAGCGGACCAAAACTTTCCACGCCACGACGGCCACAAATACAACCGCCCCGACTAGATAGGCCCAGCCGCGTCCTTTTTGAAACTTTTCCTGATCGATCATTGAGGCACCTCGCAAGTCTGTAGGATGATGATACGGCCGGGATGCGAAAAGCGAGACTTGTGGAAATCGAAATTGTCCCCACCACCGCCAGAATCATTCGCTGGAATATTCTTCCTAAAAGAGAGACAATATCAGGTTTGCATTAGCCGCAAAGGATGCTCCCCGCAGCACCCGAGCCGGCGACGGGCATTTCAGGATCTTTTGCGGCGGGATTCAGTGCGGCACCCTGGCACAGCACTTCGCAGCCGTAGCCTGAAGATCACTGCAGGCGACGCCCGGTACGCGCGTCAACCATGATCAGCAAAGAACTCGTAATCCGCGGTTAGTTTCAGGGAGACATCTACCATGGCTACGAACACCATAGAAGTCGAGGCGGCCGCTCACAATCATCGAAATGCGAAGCTCGAACGCTGGGTTGAAGAAGTAGCGCAATTGTGCAAACCCGATCGCGTGCACTGGTGCGATGGTTCGCCCGAGGAATATCAGGAAATGGTGCGTTTGCTGATCCTCACCGGGACCGCCATCCCACTGGATCCGGCGAAGCGGCCGAACAGCGTGCTGGTTCGGTCCGACCCGGCGGACGTGGCTCGGGTTGAGGATCGCACCTTTATCTGCTCTCTGACCAGGGACGAAGCAGGTCCAACCAACAACTGGGAAGACCCGGCCAAGATGAAGCAGAAGCTGACGGGATTGTTCGCCGGCTCGATGGTGGGCCGCACCCTATATGTTGTTCCCTACAGCATGGGTCCGATCGGTTCGCCCATTGCCAGGATCGGGGTCGAAATCACCGACTCGGCCTACGTTGTCGCCAGCATGCACATCATGTCCCGGGTCGGCAGCCACGTGCTCAAGGCTCTCGGCGAAGATGGCGATTTTGTGCGTGGACTGCACTCGGTCGGGTTTCCGCTCGCTCCCAATCAGCCGGACAGGACTTGGCGCTGCAACGCCGAGAACAAGTACATCTGCCATTTTCCGGAAACGCGCGAAGTCTGGTCGTATGGTTCCGGCTACGGTGGCAACGCGCTGCTGGGAAAGAAGTGCCACGCGCTGCGTATCGCCTCGGTGCAGGCGCGCGACGAGGGCTGGATGGCGGAGCACATGCTGATTCTTAAGCTCATCAGCCCGGCGGGTCAGGCGAAGTATTTTGCGGGTGCCTTTCCTTCCGCTTGCGGCAAGACCAACCTGTCGATGATGATCCCGACGATTCCCGGCTGGAAGGTGGAAGCGATCGGCGATGACATCGCCTGGATGAAGTTCCACTCCGATGGCCGGCTTTACGCCATCAATCCAGAGTATGGCTTCTTTGGTGTCGCGCCGGGCACGAGCATGAAGTCGAACGCCAACGCCATGCTCAGCATCACCCGAAATTCCGTTTTCACCAATTGCGCGATGACGCTCGACGGCGACATCTGGTGGGAAGGAATGACCGAGCAAAAGCCGGCCAAGCTAATCGACTGGTTACGCCGGCCCTGGACTCCAGAGTCGGGCTCGAAGGCGGCCCATCCGAACGCGCGCTTCACGGCTCCCGCCAGTCAATGCCCGGTGATCGCCCCCGAGTGGGAGGATCCTAGGGGCGTTCCGATCGATGCCATCCTCTTTGGTGGACGGCGTGCCGGAATCGTTCCCCTGGTCACCGAAGCGTTTGACTGGCAGCATGGCACTTTTCTGGGGGCAACGGTCAGCAGTGAGACCACCGCTGCGATCACCGGCAAAGTCGGACAGTTACGCCGGGATCCGATGGCCATGCTTCCATTCTGCGGCTACAACATGGGCGACTATTTTACGCACTGGCTCAAGATGGGAGCACAATCCAGCGCCTCCAAGCTGCCCAAGATTTTCTACGTCAACTGGTTTCGCCAGGACGAGAAGGGCAGCTTCCTATGGCCGGGTTACGGTGAAAATAGCCGCGTGTTGAAATGGATCTTCGAGCGCTGTGACGGTAAAGTCCATGCCAAAGAAACTCCGATCGGGCGTATCCCCGAGGTGGCCGATCTCGATACGACGGGGCTCGACATCAGGGGTGCGCATGTGGAGGAACTCCTGAGCGTCGATGTCAAGGGCTGGCTGGCCGAGGTGCCGTTAATCCAAGAGCACTTCGCCCACTTCGGGCGCCATCTGCCTGAGGAATTGAACCGTGAGCTGAGGGCTCTCGAAGAGCGTCTTCAAGCAGCAAAATCGTAGGTGCCGGGAGGCTCTCCGGCAACGAAGAGCCTTCGGGTTCCGTTACGCCACACCTCGGGCCTTGATCGGCGTGGCGATGTTGGCCACCGCAGCCGAACCCTCCGAAGTCCTGACCGCGCGGGCCGCCAGAGGCTTCAGCCACAGCAATGCCATGAACGCAGCCAGCAGATCACAGACGATCATGGCCCAGAAAACCTTCGTCCAGGAGCCGGTTTTGGTGAACAGCCAGGCGGCGCCTGGCCCGGCGAAGGCCGCTGCCACGCCCTTGGCGGTGTATACGACTCCATAGTTTGTGGTCGCCCACTTTTTTCCGTAAAGGTCGCCGGTGAGCGAGGGGAACAACGAGAAAATATTGCCCCATGCGAAGAAACACAGGCCAGACATTACCACGAACCAGACAGGACGATTGATCAGTTGGAGTAGGGCATAGACGGCACCCGCCTCCAGAACAAAAGCGATGAAAATGGAATTCTCGCGGCCAATATGGTCGGAGACCCAGCCCCAGAAGGGTCGCGTGAACCCGTTCAGAACGCGGTCGACCGTGATGGCCAGTACCAGGGCGGTCATGCCGAAAGCAACGACGATGTTATCCACGTGGTAGGAGGAAGCCATCGGGTTCAGTTGCGCGGTCACCACCAGACCGCCGAAGGCCAACATCGTCATCATCAGGTAGATGACATAGAAAGAGGGCTGGTGCAGCATCTCCCACGGCGTCATGTCGACCGACGAGGTGTTTACTTTGGCCTTGATCTTCGCCTCTTTCTCCTTCCAGTCCGGCGGCGTCCAGCCCAGTGGCGGCCGCGCCAAGAATAAGGCGCAAGCCAGTACCACCACTCCCTGAATGATTCCCCACACAATAAAGGTGTGCTGATATCCCGAAACCTTCAACATGTCGGCGATGGGAGCGATCGTCGTCGCGGTCCCCACCCCGAAAGCGCCGGCGGTCAGACCCACGCAGAGGCCACGATGGTCGGGGAACCATTTCAGCGCGTTCCCGATGGCACCCCCATAGACGATGCCGGCACCGATACCGCCCACTCCGTACCAGAGGTAGAGGCCGTTGATGGTGTCCGCATAGCCCGATCCGATCCATCCCAGTCCGACCATGACCGAGCCCAGACCCAGCATGAACCGGGGCCCGATCAGATCAACCAGATACCCTTCAAAGGGCACAAGCCAGGTTTCCAGGGCGACAAAGAGAGTGAAAGTCCACTGCACGGCGACCAGCGAGACATGCAGATGCGCTTGGATGGGCTTGGTGAACAGAGTCCACGCATACTGCAGGTTTGCGATGGCCATCATCGCGACAATGCCCGCCACCAGTTGGATCCAACGATTCGGGATACGCGAGGGGTGAATCAGAGCGGCGGAAGATCCAGCCATAGGTGTTGCCTCCATAACAGCGCGTTGTACGTTAACAGCGCAATGCAAACTACAACCAGTCTTCTCAGTGACTTTCGCCAGCAGAATTCAGGGTATCGACTGACTTCCCTTGTTCCAGCTTGCCAGCGCGGCGTCGGCCCATACCGGCACCAGAAATCGAATTACCAGAAGAGCCAGCCACTTTCGCGACACGCGATCGACTTCAACTTGGAAGCCATCGATATCAATCCCCCAGCCTAGTGGGCGCGAATCTTCCTCACCGTATTAAAACACGCGGGACGCCGAAGGGTCTTACCGCCACCGGCCACCCCACGTGGCCGTGAATCGAGAATCACCGCTCGCAACCCGACCCTTGATATATACTGGTCCAGTCATCGAACCACTTGCGGCATGGAAAGTTAGCATGGTTGCGACGAGCTGTCAAGAATTCTCCCCTCCGAGAATCCCCGAATCGGGGACGGCGCTTTTCGCAACCGCAAACACCCGACCATGCCGGCAAGCGGAGTGAGACGCGACCGATGCCGATAGAAGAAAGCCTGCGCGCGCAGATCGAATCCTACCGGTCGCAGCTTGGTGGCCTGCTCCGCCGCGGCCATCAGCTGAGCGAGACTTTGGCAGCCGACCCTTGCAGTGCATCTGCGATTGCCGCAACCCGCACCTGGCAGCAAGACTGCGGAATCACGATCAACCAGTTATCCGGAGGCAGCAAGGCCCATTGGCTCGCCCGGTCGTTTAGCGAAGCCTTTCTGCTGCGCTCCGTGTCGGGCCTCGCCCTGGAAGGGGCGGCGCCGGGCCAGATCGTCGAGCGACTGCTCGACGTCCTTAAGCAAGCGGTTCGCTCACTCGCGGAGATGGAGCAGGGCACGGACGTGCCTGGAGACTCCTCTGCGCTCTCCGAGTCGCCGCCACCTCGCCGCTTCGAATTCGTTCGCAGCCTCGAGCTCCGGCCCATGGTCGAGCGGGCCTACCTCGAGAGTCGGCGCGCGCTCGAGCGACAGGACTACCCCTCGGCCCTGCTCAATTCCTGCGGGGTGTTAGAAGCCATCGTGACTGACGCACTGGCACACAACGGGATGAGTGCTCTGGCGGCCGCAGGCGCGCCCGCAGGGGAGATTGCCGATTGGTCGTTCGAAACGCGGCTCGCGGTCGCAGAACGAGCGGGACTCATTCGCGGCGGTTGCGCCCGGCTGCCGGCGGTGGCGCGGAGGTATCGAGATTCGGGCGATGTCGAGGCCGCTCGCGACGCGAAGCCGGTCGTCTCCGAGCGCGATGCTCGGCTGGCGGGGCAGGTACTTCACGTGGTGATGAGAGATCTGGATCCCGGCCGATAGGGACATGATCAAACCGCCACGCCCACCCGGCGGATGCGACGCCTGCGAGAAACATGCGGTTGGCACACGATTTTTCTAGGAGGAGATATGGGGGTTCGAGAGGCGTGGATTGAAAAGCGATTGACGGCGACCTCGCCTGCCAATGGCTCGCGAAATCTGTCGCAAATGCATTATGCACGGCAGGGAGTCATCACGGAAGAAATGCACTTCGTGGCGCAGCGCGAGAAGATCGCGGCGGAGGTCGTGCGCAGCGAGATCGCTCGCGGCCGGGCCATCATCCCCGCCAATATCCACCACAAGTCGCTCGAGCCCATGGGCATCGGGGTCGCCTTCAAGTGCAAAATCAATGCCAACATCGGAAATTCCGCGACCACATCGAACATCGAGGAGGAACTGAAAAAGCTCCACCACTCGGTGCACTACGGCGCCGATACCGTGATGGATCTCTCGACCGGCGGCGACATCCCCGCCATTCGCAAAGCGATCATTGAATCGTCGCCTGTACCCATCGGCACAGTGCCGATATACGAAGCGCTTTCACGAGTGCGACGTAGCGAAGATTTGAGCATCGGTCTCATGCTGGAAGTGATCGAGGAACAAGCCGAACAGGGTGTGGATTACATGACGATCCACGCGGGCGTGCTGCGCGAGTTCCTGCCGCTCGCCCGCAATCGTATCACCGGCATCGTCAGCCGCGGCGGTGCGCTGCTGGCGCAATGGATGAGTGCCCACAAGAAAGAGAACTTCCTCTACGAGCACTTCGACGATCTTTGCAAAATTTTCAAAAAGCACGACGTGAGCTTCTCGCTGGGCGACGGATTGCGGCCCGGGTGCCTGGCCGATGCCAGCGATGCTGCGCAATTTGCCGAGCTGAAAGTGCTGGGGGAATTGACGACCAAGGCCTGGGAGCACGACGTCCAGGTGATGATCGAAGGTCCCGGTCACATTCCGATGGACCAAATTGAGCTCCAGGTGAACAAAGAAGTCGAGCTTTGCCACGAAGCGCCGTTTTACACGCTGGGCCCGCTGGTCATCGACATCGCGCCCGGCTACGACCACATCACCAGCGCCATCGGAGCGGCCATGATCGGCTGGTATGGCGCGTCGATGCTTTGTTACGTGACGCCCAAGGAGCATTTAGGGCTGCCGAACGCGGACGATGTGAGACAGGGCGTGATCGCATACAAGATTGCGGCGCATGCCGCCGACGTAGCCCGCCATCGCCCGGGCGCGCGTGATCGCGATGACGCGCTCTCCTACGCACGATTCCTGTTCGACTGGAACAAGCAGTTCGACCTGTCGCTCGATCCCGAAACCGCCCGCGCCATGCACGACGAAACACTAACCGACGATTTTTACAAGGACGCAAAATTCTGCTCGATGTGCGGCCCCAAGTTCTGCTCCATGAACGTTACGCAGCACGCTGAAGCGCTCGATGGCAAGGACCAGTCGGAGCGCCAGCAGAAATTCGTCGAGTTGCTTGCGAGGGCCGAGAAATAGGAAGAACAAAACGCCGGAGAATTCTGCGAACGTCAGGGGTTCACGCCGTCGCCTCAACCCTCCAGATCCTGGCGGAACAGCGGTTGTGTTGGATCGACGCTGCCATCGATGACGGCCACAACCAGATCCTCATAGGCGCTGGTCGCCTCGCCCAGAGAGCCATAGCCACGTTCCCGCTGCAGCGCTCCACCGGAGTTGTAAATCAGCGTAAAATACCGGCCGGCCGAGTACTGCAGTTCGAGCAGCGCGTCCGGTCTGTCTCCCGCCTGACCGAGCACGTCCATCACTGCCACCGTCCACCTCCTGCCCTTCGGATCCGTGATGACTTCCCGCTCGACGTATTGCCAGTCATCCATGCTCCAGGTCGGCATATCGATTTTCGCCCTTCCTTCAGCCCAGCAGATCCTCGAGGGCCTTGGCCACCTGCGCCCCGGCGAAGGGTTTCGGGACCAGCAAGACTCCCCGCGCCTTCCGGGAACGGAGACTCGCATCCGCAATCTCCGGTGTATCGCTAATGATCACGACCGGAAGCGCGCCATGACTCGGGTGATGACGCACCGCGTCGAACAGGGCCTCGCTCATGTCGTAGGCGGAGCAGTCGATCACCACCGCGTCGGCGTGCTGCTCCTGAACGAGCTCGTTCACCGCAGCCGTATATCCCGAGGTAAAGACCTCATAGCCACGGTCGCGCAAGGCGAAGGTCAGCAGTTCGGCAATCTCCGGCGTGTCGTCAATGAGCAGGATCCGTCGCAACCGTACCCTACTTCTTACCCGGTCCGGCGCCCGGCAAGCGCGGCTTCTTGCCCTCGCATGGCTCCAGATCCATGACCCAGATTCGGCCGCCCGCCGTGTAGTAGGCACGCCGGTCGTTTTCGATCATCGCACCCCACGCCTCCAAGGTGCGCATGGCGAACGTGTACCCCTCGAAATTGTTGCGCGCGTGATCCAGGACTTCGTTGGTGTGCCAGTTATTGGTAAGGATGGCATCTCCGGGATGCACGCGCAGTACGGTGAAGTAGCGATCGAACGCCGCCTCTGGCCGTACGTCGCGCGTCGCTCCGCGCTTCTTGCCTTCCGTGACGATGTAGCTTTCCTGCGGTTCGGGAGCGGCAGGTGGAGGAGTTGATGGTGTGCTCATATGGTCTGTGCCACCTGTTCTGCCTCGGCCGCAGCCGCCATATTGACCAGATTTTTCGCATCCGCAGCCTGCAGCAGGGCTTCCGGCAACTCGACGCCCATCATGCGCCATTGCTCATTGGCAAATTTCTGCAAAGTCGCGATGTGCTCAGCGTGCAGGTGGCCGAAGCGTCCTTGCAGCTTCAGGTACTCGGATACGGGCCGCATGTTCTGCGGGCGGAAGCCGTAATCATAAGCGCGCCGCTCCGGGTCCCACTCCCAGATGGGATAAAGCCCGCATTCGACGACCAACCGACCAAGGTCGATCGAGCGCGGCGTCTCGTAGACGAATCCCTTTTGGCAGGGGGTGTAGACCATCAGGTAAGCCGCGCCCTTGTGGTTGAGTCCCTTGCGCACTTTGTTCATCAAGTCGATGGGATAGCCCACGCTCGCAGTCGCAACATAACAGTGGGGATGGCCTGCGGCCATCATGCGCGCCAGGTCTTTGGGAAATAGCTTCTTCCCCTCCGGAACCAGCGGGCCCGGAGGAGAGAAGGTCGTCATGCCGCCGTAAGGCGTGCGGGACGATGCCTGGATGCCGGTGTTCGCGTACTGCTCGTTGTCGTAGCAGATGATCAGGCAGTCGTGATTGCGATAGAGAGCGCCGGAAATCGAGGCCAGACCGATGTCGGACGCACTGCCATCGCCAGCCTCGCAGATGATGTTGGGATAGGCGCCCTTCCACTTCCCCTTGCGAATCATGGCTTCATAGGCGGCGGCAACCCCCGCAGTAAAGCTGCCGGCGCTGCCAATCTGCGTATGCGCCCACGGCACATTGTACGGGGTACAAAGATACGAACTGTTCGCGACATACATGCAGCCGGTCGGACCGACCAGGATGGTGTTGTCACCCGCCGCCTTGCTCGTCATTCGATATTGAATGGAAGGCCCGCAGCCGGCACAGGTACGGTGTCCGGGGACAAAGGGCTCGCTCGATGGTAATTCCGGATTGTAGAAGCGCGCCCCTTGATTCGGGTTGTCGAGAATCGGCAGTATTTGCCGCTGAACTTCGATGGTTGCCATATCAATTCCTCCACCACAGATCTTTTGCCGCTTACTCCTCGAATCCCACCCAGTGCGTACGTTTTTCTATTTTGCCGCGTTTCTGGACTTCCAGCATTTTCTCCGTCATCCAATAAAATTCCTTGAGCACGATCGCCTCGCCCCCCATCCCCGCCATGAACGACAGAACCAGCGGGCGCCGGTCGCTCTCGTAAAGAGCCGCGCAGGCCTCGGCGTAGAGCACGCCACCGCTGCTCACGCTGCCCAGTCCCATGTTGGTTTCGATCACGCCCACGACTTTGAACTTGCTGAGAACGTCCTGCACGCGATCGGTCGGGTAGGGCCGGATGGTACGCAGACGTACCATGCCGACCTTGAGCCCGCGATCGCGCATGTGCTTGATCGCGAAACGCGCCGTCACCCCGTGAGCGCCTTGCAGAAAAAAAACGACGTCGGCACCGTCGGTCATGAACTCCTCGAGCCACGGGTCGTAGCGCCGGCCGAAGATCTTGGCAAACTCGTCGTGAACTTCTTCAATGACCGCCATCGAATCTTCCATGGCCCGCGCCCGCTCCAACTGCAGCGGCGGCCCCTGCTCCGGCATGATTTGCGGGCCGTGCGACACGGGATGCCTCGGATCGAGCGGGTAAGGATGCTTGTAGGGCGGCAGGAATTCCTTCACCTGGCCCGGGTCGGGCAATTCGACGTCGCTGGTGATGTGGGAGACGAAGAAGCCATCCTGACACACCATCTGGGGCAAAAGCACGCGCGGGTCTTCCCCGATGCGATAGCCGATCAAGTGATTATCAAAGGCCTCCTGGGCGTCGCACGACCAGCCCATGAGCCATCCCATGTCACGGGTCGACAGCGCGTCGGTATGCTCGGAACCGAAATCGCCGGGCGGATCGAGCGTACGGTCGGCGATCATCATCTGCACCGGCATACGACTGCCGGAGATCGGCGAATAGAGCTCATAGGCGAATTGCACTCCGACGCCCGAACTGCCCGTGAAAACACGCGCCCCGGCCGACGCTGCACCGTGGGCAATGCTCAATTGCGAGTGCTCGCTGTCGGCCACGATGTACTCGGCATCGAGTTCTCCATTGGCGACCATTTGCCCGAGCGCCATCATGGTTGCCGTGTAAGGCCGGATCGGGTATGCCGCAATCACGTCGACATCGGCGTACTTGGCGGCCTGCGCCGAGGCGACACAGCCGTTGATGCGCACCATTCTCTTTTTACTTTCCGTCACTGTTGCCATATCTCGCTCCGCTTCTAGATGCTCTTCGCTGGTCGTTCCGACAGATTCCTTAATTCTTCCGCCTGCCTTCCGTGCAATCCCGGAGAGATGGCGAAGGCTGTATCCATGCGCACTACGCCGGTATCGAAATCGAGCTCGGGCACACCCTCCAGACAGCCCGTCGGACATTCTTCGATGCACACCCGGCAACCCTTGCAGTAGTCGATCAGAATCTTGTACATGCCGTTCGAGCGCGCCGGACGCGCAATGCAGGGCTCGGGACAAACCAGATAACAATTATCGCAGGCATTGCAGGTGCCGCAGCTGAAACAGCGGCCGGCTTCTTCGACGGCCTGCTCTTCCGAGAACGATTGGATTACTTCCGCCTGTGTTTTGCGGCGGCCGGCCGGCGCCAGCATGGCCTGATGGACCCGCGGAAAGTGCGGGAAATAGGTCATGTTCATACGGTTCAAATCGAAAATGACATCCACCGGAATCGTCCGCGGCTGCAACGACTCCCCGCGCACCACCTTGTCCAGATTGAAGGCAACCCGCTTTCCATCGCCCACCGCATTCACCACCATCAAGGGTTGGCCCGATCCCAGTTGCACGACGTCGCCGGCGGCAAATACGTTTGTCTCCCCGAGACGTCCGAAGCGGTCAATCTTGATGGTTCCGCGATCGGTCTTGAATTCGTCGGGCAACCATTGAAGAGCCGGCCGCTGTCCGATAGCGATGATCACGTTGTCCACGTGGAAGCGTTCCGGCGGGACCTCACGATTTACGGTGATGGG
The DNA here is from genome assembly GCA_049520935.1 of Terriglobales bacterium. Lineage (GTDB taxonomy): Bacteria > Acidobacteriota > Terriglobia > Terriglobales > Acidobacteriaceae > Acidiflorens. Next base: position 76,858 of record JBEKPJ010000001.1, read on the forward strand.
TGAGGCGTTGATTGCGCCCGAAAAACGGGCCGGATGCAACTCCAGAGCCTCCACCTTGCCATTCCCGATGACCGCGGTCACCGCCCGTCCGTGCAGCAACTCCACGCCTTCTTCGAGCATGTCGTGCAGATCTTCCGGCGAGGCCGGCATCTCTTGCGGGTGGGCTTCCACGGTAATCATGGTTACTTCGACGGCACCCTGGCGCAGCGCTTCACGCGCGCAATCGATTGCGGTATTTCCGCCACCAATGACCGCGACTCGAGCCCCCAGCTTCACCTTGGATGTGCCCATGCCAATGTCGCGAAGGAAAGGAAGACCGTAATGCACGCCGTCTTTGTCTTCGCCCTCGGCTCGCACGCTGTTGGGTTCGGTCAGGCCCACGGCCAGCACCACGGCGTCGTAGCTCTTCTTCAGGTCGTCCCAAGTCACGTCCTTGCCAACTTCTACGCTCGTCTTGATCGTGATCCCGAGTTCAACCAGGCGTTCGATCTCGCGATCGAGCACGTGCTGCGGGAGAACCCAGTCGGGAATCCCGCCGCGATTCAGTCCGCCTGCCTTCGGCGACTTCTCCAGAATGGTCACCTGGTAGCCAAGCCGTGCCAGTTGATACGCGGCGCTGTGGCCGGCCGGACCCGACCCGACGACGGCGACCTTCTTGCCGTTCTGTGCCCCGGCCTTGACCACGTCGTGCGGCAGCGCCTGTCCGAGGTCTCCGAGAAAGCGCTCGACGGCGCGAATCGAGATGGCCTCATCGTACTTCCCACGATTGCAGGCCTGTTCACACGGGTGGTAGCAGACACGGCCGGTTACCGAAGGAAAGGGCATGTCTTCCTTGATGAGAGCATAGGCGTCCAGATACTTGCCGCGCTTCACCAGGTCGAGGTAGCCCTGGATTTTCTCATTGGTTCCGCATGCGTTGTTGCAGGGCGGCAACTTGTCGCGGTACACCGGCCGGATTGCACGCCAATTGCCGGTCGGAAACAGGTCCTGCCCCCGTTCCTGCGATGGCGCGGGAGTGATTCCGGCGAACGGGATCTTGAGACGGTCAGGAATGTGTGTGCCTTTGGTCGACATGTGGTCCTTATGATCCTTCCTGGTTGATTCTTCCTATGCAGCCACTGGGTTCAGCTTCATGATGTGCAACTGGTCGAGTGCCACCTCGAAGGCCCTCTTGTTGGCGATCATCGGTTCGATCGTTTCCATCTTGACGATGCCCGTGGTCTTGACCACGGCGGCAATGAGGGGAGCGGCGATATCGGGCGCGACCAGCTTGCTGCGTTCGGCGGCGCCTTCGGTGGAGAGGCGGTCCAGGCCGAGCTCGCCCAACCGGTAGTAGAGCCATTTGTGATCGGCGAGATGAGCGGCGTCCACGCAGACCAGTTGCGCCAGTCGCTCGGCGCCGGGCACGAAACGAATCATGTAGTCCGGGGTGTAGTGGGTGTTGATCACCAGCGTTCCGCCGGGAGGCATTCCGCGCATATAATCCCAGCCCTTGGCCATCGTCCCCTCGACCAGCACGACGATGTTGGGCTGCTCGTTTTCGTAGGTCAGTTCGTTCTCGATGACCTCATCGCTCACGCGACAATATTTGCGCGTGGGGCAGTTGGTGCGATCGGGATTATCGACGTAATTCTCCATCGCCTGCGCGTATTTACCCTCGATCCGGGCAGAGGCCGAGATGGAATTGACGATGTCGCGGCCCTCTTTGTCCATAATGATGCCGCGCGTCCAAACCGTAAGTTCCGTATAACTCATGATCAACCCTCGTGTTCCTAGTAGGTGCTCCCTGATACGCCGCGGCTCAGTCCGACGCGTCGGGACAGAAATCCCCGCCGTGGCCGAGCCCTGTTTTCCCTTCCCACATCCCCGCCACCTGCCGGGGGCTGCCGCGATCGGACTCGAGAACCGCCAGAAAATCGCTCCGCAACACGACCAAGGGCGCAACGCGGATCCCCTGCTGCAACTCCGCAATCGCCAATAGCGTCGCCTTCTTGCACAGGCTTTCAATATCAGCGCCGGTCGCGTCCTTCATCCGTCCCGCGAACTCCTCGAAATCAAAATCTGGCGATAAAGGCACGCGCCGGCAGCAAAGTCGCATGATGGCCGCACGCTCCGCCGCATCGGGTTGGGCGAAAGGCAGGATGTAGTCGAAGCGCCCGCTCCGCAAAAGCGCCGAATCGATGCGCTCGGGACGATTGGTAGCGCCCAGCAGGATCACCCCTTTGAGGTCGCGCAGATTGTCGATTTCCCGCAAGAGTTGGCTGAGAATCCTCTGATAGACATCGCTGCCGACTGTATCGGCGCTAAACTTGGGCGCGACGGCGTCAAGAGTGTCGAAAAACAGGATGCAGGGCGCTGCCCGTCTCGCCTTTTTGAAAACTTCCCGCAGGGCACGCTCGGATTCGCCCAACCACTTCGAATACAATTGCGGGCCGTCAATGGCGATGAGCGGAATCTGCTTTTCGCCCGAGAGCGCCCGCGCCATCGCGGTTTTGCCGGTGCCCGACGGTCCCGTCAGTAGAATGCCTCGCGGCGGCGCCAGCCCCACTTGTTCATAGATGTCGTCCCGCCGGTGCGTATGCTCAAAGACCGCATCGAGCAACCGCTTCACCTCGTGCAGTCCGCCGAGAGAGACAAACGTCGACGAGCTCTTCTCGATAAAGAACTCGCGAGTCGCACTGGGTTCGACTTCCTTCAAGCCGGCGAGAAAGTCATCGCGCGTTACCTGCAGCGCGGCCAGATGGGGAGAGGCGGCGCCATCGTTTTCGAGCGGGGAGTCGGAGAGAAAACGGCGCAAGGCGATCATACCGACTTCCTGTCCTAATGCCTCGAGATCGGCGCCGACGAAGCCGTGCGAATGCTCGGCAATCTCCCGTAAGTCGACTTCCGGGGCGAGCGGCATGGCGCGCGTATGAATCCTGAGAATTTGCAGGCGGGCTTGCGTATTCGGAACTCCGATTTCGATTTCGCGATCGAAGCGACCAGGACGCCGCAGCGCCGGATCCAGGACCTCGGGAATATTGGTCGCCCCGATGACGATCACCTGACCGCGCGCCACAAAACCATCCATCAGACTGAGAAGCTGTGCCACGACGCGCTTCTCCACTTCCCCGGCCACTTCGGTTCGCTTGGGAGCTACGGCATCAATCTCGTCGATGAACAGAATCGCCGGGGCGTGGCGCGCGGCTTCCTCGAAAACCTCGCGGAGCTTGGCCTCGCTCTCGCCGTAGAACTTCCGCATGATCTCCGGGCCATTGAGGTGGATAAAGTGAACCCGGCTTTCGGCTGCCACAGCGCGAGCCAGCAGAGTCTTACCCGTGCCCGGCGGACCGTACAACAACACACCCTTCGGCGCGAGAATGCCCAGCCGCTCGAAAATGCGGGAGTGCTTCAAGGGCAACTCGACGATCTCGCGCACTCTCGCCACTTCGCGCTCCAGCCCGCCGATGTCTTCGTAGGAAACCGCCGGAGCGCGGGCCGGGGTCTGTTCGCCGTCCACGACCCGGATGTCGGTGCGCTCGCCGATCACGACCGGTCCCGAGGGAATGGTGCGCACCACCTGGAAGTTCACCGCCTTGGCAAAGGTGGGCACGCGCACCACGCACCCGGCGATGACCGGAACGCCTTCGAGATCCTCGAGCATGCGCTCGGGCGCGATGGTCGCAGGCGCCGCTCCCACCCACAAGGGAGACAAGCGCACCGCCACGGCCTGCGCGTGCTCGATCGACGTCACCGTCACTGGCTCCCCGAGGCCAGCGCCGCAATTGCTGCGGCAGGTGCCATCGATCTGGAGCATGCCCTCGTAGCCTTCCTCCGAACGCTCGGCGCGCGCGACAGCGACCGTGGTCCCGGTGATCTTGAGCACGTCGCCTGTTCCCACCCCCAGGCGCAGCAGGTCGGCTGGCGCCAGTCGCGCGACGGCGTGGCCGATGTCCTCGACCCGCGCCTCGGCGACGCGCAGTACGACCGAGGCCGTATTCTGCGCCCCCATGGGCTCGGGCCCCGGTGACGCCGTGGCCACACGGATCCTGTCATTTCCCAGCTCAGGCAATTTAATGGTCCCCGCACTCATCCGCTCGAGCGCCCACCCCTGGCCCCCGGCAGAAACGAAACCCCACGTTCAATTGACCGCAACCGCCTTCCCCACGGACTTGCGAATCGCGAACATCCAGCCCCAGGAAAACCCCACCTTGGTTATGACTTGTCTAGCACGATCTCTTCGACGTCTTCGATGTGCCGCCGCATGGCCGCCTTAGCCGCCTCGGCATCATGGCGCTTGATGGCAGCCAGTATCCGGCGATGGCCGGCGAGCGATTGTTGCGGACGTCCCTTCACTTGTAACGAGCGTCCTCGCGTATCGCGCAGCAGGTCCATAAGAATGTCGAGTACCTTCAGCACCACACTGTTCCCCGAAGCCAGAGCAACGCTGTAATGGAACTCCGCGTCCTCCCCGATACTGGCTTCGCCACGCAAAAGCGTTGCCTCTTGCCGTTGCAGAATCTCTTCCATCTCCGAAATTTCTTCGGCAGAAGCATGCTTGGCGGCGCGCGCGGCCAACGGCGGCTCGAGCATCTTGCGAAAATCCAGCAGCTCGCCGACCAGTTCCTGGCGATGCTTCAAGGCACTGGCAAAAGGATTGACCACTGATTCGGCCGACAGTTCACGGACAATGGTGCCCGCGCCCTGTCGCGGCTCGACCAGTCCGATCAGCTCCAGGCCGCGAATCGCGTCTCGAATGGAACTGCGGCTGACTTGCAGCATCTCCGCCAGTTCCCGTTCCGAGGGCAGTTTGTCACCGGGATGCAGTTTCTGCAGGATCAGACGTTCGATCTGCTTGGCCACTTCCTCATAGACCTTGTTGCGGCGGATAACCTCGAAATCGGATTTGCTCGGCGCGGCCATAGCTCAGCGATACGATCAAGTGGTCCGATAAGTGGACCACAGACCAAAAAGTATACTCCGGTTGTCAAGCCCCGGCAAATATTTTTGCGCGGCGCAGAAAAACACCGATTCAAGTTGTTGCCGGTCGAGCTGCCGATTCGGCCAGCAGTCTCGCACAGTTGTAGACCGCGCGGGTACAGGTCATGGGAAGCCCCACCCGCTCGCCCAGTTCGACAACCGCACCCACCAGCGCTTCCAGTTCCATGGGTCGACCCGCTTCGAAATCCTGCAGCATGGAGGTTTTGTGACCGCCCACTTTCTCGGCGCCCGCCATTCGCTGCTCGATCGAAACCGGCAACTCCATGCCCAACTGGCGCGAGACCGCTTCCACTTCCTGCATGATGCTGCGGATCAGGGAGGAGACTCCCGGATCGCGCACCATCTGTACCAGAGTGGCGCGAGTGAGGGCGCTGACCGGATTGAAGGAAGCATTGCCGAGGACCTTCACCCAAATCTCCTGCCGCAGGCGAGCCGTGACCGGACACCGCAGACCGGAGGCGATGAGCGCCTCGGCGATGTGGCGGCAACGGTCCGAGCGCGAGCCGTCGGGTTCGCCGAGAGAAATGCGGTTGCCCGCGATGTGCTCGATCACTCCCGGGGCGGGAATCTCGGTGGAAAAGTAAACGATGGATCCCACAACCCGCTGCGCTTCGATAGCCGAGGAAATCACCCCGCCGGGATCAACTCGCTCCAGGCGCAATCCATCCCAAGCGCCGCCGAATCCCTGAAAGTACCACCAGGGAATTCCATTCTGGGTACTGACCACGGTGGTCTCTCGATCAAGTACCGGCTTCAGTTGCGGCGCTAATTGCGGCAGACTGTGCGCCTTTACCGCGAGGAAGACGACGTCCACCGGCCCCGCCGCCTCGAGCGAGCCGGCGATGGCGGGTCGCGCGACGAAATCCCCCTCTGGACTCTTCACCTGCACGCCGCGCTCCTGCATGGCGCGAAGATGGGGCCCGCGCGCAAACAGAGTGACGTCGAATCCGGCGCGTGCCATACGTGCGCCGATATAGGCGCCGATGGCCCCCGCCCCCACAATCAGGAATTTCATCGGTCTTTTATCCCCGTTGGTCATCGGTGAGCGCGGCGGCAACTGCGCGGCGGCGAATTTTTCCCGTGGCGGTAGTGGGAATACTTTTTACGAGATAAATTTTCTTGGGACATTTGTATTCCGCCAGCAAATTCCGGCAGTGCGTGATGAGCTCAGACTCCGTGGCAGCTTCGGACTCGTGCAAGACCACCGCGGCGGCCACTTCTTCACCCAGCACGGGGTGCAGGCAGCCAAAAGTGACCGCGGCTGACACGGCCGGATGTCGCAGCAGAACTTCGTCGACCTCATGGGGTGCAATGTTCTCGCCGCCGCGAATGATGATGTCTTTGATTCTCCCTGTCAAATGCAGATAGCAGTCTTCGTCGAGAAACCCCTCATCCCCGGTCCGGAACCATCCGTTCACAAAAGCGCGAGCGTTGGCTTCGGGATTATTCGCATATCCGCGAAACACGTTGGCTCCCTGAATGGCCACTTCCCCCCGCTGAAGGGTGCCGAGGTGATTGCCGTCCCGGTCCATGATGCTGATGCGCAATCCGGTGCCCACCCCAACCGAACCGGCTTTGCGATGGCGGGGGGGCAAAGGATTCGAGGTCATCTGGTGGGCGGCCTCGGTCATTCCGTAGGCTTCCACAAAAGGCACGCCAAACAGATGCTCGATCTTGTGGATGAGATCGGCGGAGAGCGGCGCGCTGCAGGAACGGATGAAGCGCAGCGAGGCAGCTTCCGGAGGCTTCTGGTGAGCCCGGGCCAGCAGAAGCTGATGCATGGTGGGCACTCCCGAGTACCATGTCACGCGATGTTCTCGAACCGTGCGCCAGAAAGAAAGGGCATTGAACTTGGTGGGAACAACCACGGTACCGCCGGAAAGCAAGGTTGCCATGGTTGAGGCAATCAACCCGTGAATGTGAAACAACGGCATGATGCAGAGCGCAACATCTTCTTCGCAGAGCGCGTAGGTGCTGGCGATGTTGGCCGACGAGACCGCGAGGTTGAAGTGCCGCAGGGGAACCCGCTTCGGCCGTCCCGTACTTCCACTGGTGTGGAGGACGAGGGCGATGTCGTCGGGTGTGGGTTCGACCGCCGTAGCTCCGCCGGACGCCTGTAAAAGATGCACGTTGCCCTGGTCGGTCATGCCGACCGAGACCACGGGGATCTTGCGGTCCGCGGCGGCGCTGCGCGCGAATTCCGCGCCCACTGGAGGGCAAAGCAGAATACGGGCATTGGTGTCTCCCAGAAAAAACAGAAACTCTTCATAAGGATAGGCCGGGTTCAGAGGCGCGGCGGTTCCGGCGATGGAAGCGGCAAGAAAGCTGACAATCGCCGGCAATCCATTGGGCAGCGCGATCGCGACCGCGTCGCCATGTCGAATTCCGGCGGAGGCCAATGCATTGGCCATGGCGAGGACCTGTTGCCGGAGTGAATCGTAGGTGACACGGATGCCAAGCTCGGGAACGACTACCGCAGTGTGACTGTCCGCAAAATGCAAAACATCAACAAGTGTGACCACCGACTTTAGAGTCATTAGGTTGTCGCCTTTGAGACCGGCCTTCGGTCGATCAGCCGAGGTCCGTGAAACCATGAACTCAAATCGAGTGGCCCTCGGCATGCAGCGCCTTGCTAAACTCTTTCAGAAAGAATTGCACGTGGTCTTCGCTGGCCAAGGGGCCCATGACGCCGATGCGGAAGACCTTGCCAGCAAGAGGCCCAAACCCGCCGGCAATTTCTATGCCCGGTTGGTCCAACAGGCGTTTGCGCACCTTCGCCTCGTCTACCCCTTGGGGAACGCACACCGTATTCAGGGTCGCGATGCGATGCTGCTCGGGAACGTGCATGCGCAACCCTATCGCTTCGACGCCCTGGACAAACTGCTTATGGCAGCGGCGATGCCGATCCCAGCGATTCTCGATTCCTTCTTCGGCGATGACCAGGAGCGCCTCGCGCAAAGCGTAGAACATGGAAATCGGTGCCGTGTGATGGTAGCGGTGGGAGACGGTGGAGTAATCGTGAATCAGTTTGAGGTCCAAATACCAACTGCGCGCCGAAGACGTGCGCGCCTGCAGCCAGTCCATGGCACGGGGTGACATCGCCATGGGCGCCAACCCCGGGGGGCAACTCAGGCCTTTTTGCGTGCAGCTGTAGGCGACGTCGATGCCGGTTTGATCAAACTCCACCGGCACGCCTCCGAGCGAGGTGACGCAATCGGCGATCACCAGCGCGCCGCAGTCGTGGGCCGCGGAGCAGATGGCCGGGCCTGATTGTAAAGCTCCGGTCGATGTCTCGGCATGAACATAAGCCACAACTTTGGGCTTTTCCCGGCGGATGAAGTCTCTGGCTTCCTCGTCGCCGTAGGTCTCGCCCCAAGGCTTCTCAAAGCGCACGACCTCGGCGCCCTGGCGCCTGGCCATTTCCGTAAGCCGGTCGGAGAAATACCCGTTGGCGAATATGGCGATCTTGGCTCCCGGCTCGACGAAATTCGTAATCGCGGCTTCCATGCCCGCGCTGCCCGTCCCGGAAATTACCAGCGTCACTCCGGTGTGGGTTCCAAACGTGGTCCGCAGCAATTGCTGGACGTCTCCCATGACCGCGATGAAGTAGGGATCCAGGTGCCCGACAATCGGCTTGGCCAAAGCTTCGTACACACGCGGATGAACCATGCTCGGTCCGGGTCCGAACAGATAGCGGCGGGGCGGCTGCAGGGCCGCGAGAGAAGGTGCGGAATTGGCCTGATCTAGAGCGCTCATAAATTCTCGATTCTGTTCTGGAGTGGAAAGACATTATAGCTGCTGCGAGAGCTTGCGCGTCGGCCGCTGCCCGCGGTCCGCGCTGGCAGCAAGGTTAGCGCACCGTGACAAAAAAATAGGTGGTCATGGCGACGCCGACGGCAATCACCAGGCTTCTGACCTTCTTGGCATCAGCCCGCTGCGCATAATGCGCGCCGAACCATCCCCCGGCCAGAGAACCGGCGATCATCACCACGCACTGCGGCCATAGCACGGCGTGGGCCACGATAAAGGTGACCACGGCGGCGGCGTTAACGGCTACCGCCAAAAGCGTCCGGATCGCGCCCATGGCATGGATGTCACGCATCCCCATCAACGCCAGCATGGCCAGGGTCATGAACCCGATGCCCGCGCCAAAGTATCCGCCATAGACGGCAACCAACAGTTCCGCGATCGAACCGAATACGATCGCCTGCGCGGATATGTCCCGCAGATCGTCGATGACCGCGGTCTTGCCGACCAGGGCGCGAATGGAATTGCCCCCGGCAAACAGCGAAGTACCAGCCAGCAACAGCCAGGGAACGAGGCGCAGAAAGGTATGCTGGGGAGTTTTCAGCAGCAGCAGCGCCCCCGCCCAGCCGCCGACGACGCTGGTCGCGAGCAAAGGGAGCAAGACGCGAAGCGGTGCATTCAGCCGTTTCAAGTAGGCGACGGTGCTGGCCGCCAACCCGGGCCAGAGCGCGACGGTATTGGTCGCATTGGCTTCCACGGCCGGGATGCCCATGAACAACAGGACCGGGAAAGAGACGAAACTGCCTCCCCCAGCCAAGGCATTCAGCGTGCCCGCGATTCCGGCGGCCAAAAGCAAGCCGATCGCCTGCGCGAAATGTAAATTCATACCCTCACGACGAATGGAACCAAGAAAATCTGCTCTCCACAGTGGGACAAATTCTGGGCGCGATTCTATCAGGAATCAATCGGCCAACCGGTCGCCGAATCCTTCCAACCAAAAACACCACCTGACCTAAAGCAATCGTTGAGCGTTATCACGGCATGGTCCCCGACGAATTCATCGAGGACGCTACCCCTAAGCGTTGACCGACAATCTTTTGCTTGACAGTCTTCACCGCCCCGTGATAAACCGAGCGGTTCCGAAGTGGTCCGCTTTGCATACCGGACAGGCACCGATTTGCTGGTCTGTAACTCTTACGGTTGTTGGCCCGAACCAACAGGGCGGCGCGCGCCCGCGCGGATTCTATGCCTTGAAGACAGGCCGTTTCGCAATTCATCCCGGGAGAGGAAACACATGCGCTCACTAACAACGTTGTTCGTGCTTCTAGTGGTTTTCATGGCGCCAGGTTCGCTCGCCCACGCTCAAGGCACGGAAGCGGCGAGCAAGGCTGACGGATCGGCTTCCGTGGCCGCCACCAAGGAAGAACTCAACCAGCTCCGCGGCGAGGTCGCCGCCCAGCGCAAAACCATCGACGAACTGAAGGCCTTGGTCGAAAAGCTTGCCGCCGGGAAAGTGGCGGCAGCCGATGGTGGTTCGGCCCAGATTCAACCCGTCGCCGCGCCAGCTTCTGTCGCGCCGGTAAGCGCCCTCCCCGATAGTCCTGCCCGTCTCCTGCCGGCGGTTCTCATGCAGCCCATCCCGATCGAGGCGCTCGTAGATCAGGCTCCGCCCGCCGCACCCAAAAAAGATGCTCCGCTGACCGCAGGATGGAATGGAGAGCACTTTTTCATCCGCAGTCCCGACGGACAGTTCAGCATCAACCCTTACGGTTATGTGAACACCGATTACCGCGCTTACAAAGGGGACGGCGCCCCTTCGGACACGTTTGTCTTGCGCCAGGCTCGGTTCGGATTTCAGGGCAGTTATGGTTCGCACTTTGATTTTGCCATCCTCGCCGATGCCGCCGCGACGACTGGTTCGGTTGTGCGCGACGTCTATCTCAACGTAAGAATCAGACCCGAGTTTCAATTTCAGGCCGGCCAGTTCAAATCTCCTTTTGGCCAGGAGACCGGCATCGGAGACACCAGCCTGGATTTTGTCGAACGCGGATTCCAGTCCCTGTTGTACCCGTCGGCAGCCACGGCGTACCGCAGTCCCGGCATGGCGATTCACGGGGACATCGACGGTGGTGTCATGCAGTATTGGGTGGGTGCGTTTAACGGCAAGGGGTACGCGCTTGCCAACACGACGAACCAACCGGAGTTCATTGGTCGGCTCCGTTTCTACCCGTGGCGCAAAACCAAGAACGAATGGCTCAAGCAATTTGCCTTTGGCGGATCGGTTGATTTTGGACGCTCGCGGGGGCTCTCCGGAGATCAGAGCTTCAACGGTACCCTGCCCGACGGCGCCTACAACTTCTTCCCGCAGTTTGCCATCAACGGAGATATTCAGCGCTACAACGGAGAGTTCACTTATCTCAAGGGGCGCTTTGCTCTACGCGGCGAATACGACCAACTCAACATGGACCGCACCAATGTCGGCTCGTTGCAGGTGGGAGGGCTTGGCTTCCTGAGTCTTCCAACCATCCGGGCCAAGGCCTGGGACGTGAGCACGACGTACCTGCTGACGGGAGAAAAGCGGCCGGAAAACGGCACTCCGCGCGTAAAGCATCCGACGTTCGGGCCCGACACTCCCGGCGGCCAGGGACGTGGACTGGGAGCCTGGGAGCTGGCTTTCCGCTTCACTGGCATCCAGGCGAACGAGCCGGGCGAGATGTTGAACTATTACACGCTGGGCAATGTGCCCACGTTTGATCGCCACACCAACGAGTACACGATTGGGATGAATTGGTATCCCAATTACTGGGTTAAGTACGTGGTCAACCTAGGCATCGATCAGTTGAAAGACCCGAGCGTGATCGGCGCCGAGCCGCAGAATTACTTTGTTGTGACGCAACGACTGCAGTTCAGGTTCTAGAAGCGATCCGCTCGGGCGTCCCTGGCGGATGGGCGTGGTCCACAAGTAACCGATCAACAAGTTTGGTACCGCGGGGCTAGCAAGCTGGTCCTGACGGGAAATCGCAGGAGGGAATTCGATGAGACCGAAGATTCTGCTTACTATTTTTGTGATCGCGCTGTTTGTCATCCTGAGCGGCTGCGGGAGTGTTGCAAACTGTCCCACCTGCGGCACCACCCAAAATGGTAGCTATGGCGTCATCGACATCGTTGCCGTGCCGGAACACAATCCCAGCGGCGAGCCTGGTGGCCCCTTCAATTCTTTCGACATCAGCTGGATCGGGCCACCCCCCGGTGGCACAGGCCATAACTTGGATTACGTTTCCGATCGCATCGGCTTGGCCGTCGATGTTTTCGACACCACTACCAACATCGCCGTGACCGCCCTCCAGGGAACCAACGCCGTCACCGGCGCCGGCGACCAGGCCAGCCCGTGCGCGAAAGATCCGACGACTCAAAACGACATAATTCCTCCTATCGTTTCCGTGTTCGGCAATTACACGAGATACGGATGCAGAACCGATTTGTCCTGGGAGGGCGGGCTCACGTTCCATCTCATCTCGGGCTTTGGTGCAAACCATAACTTCGGCGGCTTTCCCGGCGCGCAGTGCTGCGCGGCGCGTGGCAATGGCGTCAATCCCATGTCCGGGCCCGATGGCGAACAGGTGTCACCGGATGGCAACTTTTTGTTCACCGGCAATGGTAGCTCGCACCTGGTGGTCTGGGATCTGACCACGATGAACCTGACCGCGAATCCGCCCACCGCTCCCACCGTGCTGGCCACCATCCCTACCGGCGTTGCGGGCGACTATGACGGTCCGCTGGGCATCGCTCCCTGCGTCGCCTCCTGGAACGGTGAGGCGGGATCCGCCGCTGATTGCGGAGACGACCGCGCCGACGAGCTGGCGTATAACCCCGCGGTCACTGCGGCCGATGGGTCGACCCACCAGGTGGTGGCCATTATCGATGGCGATCCGGGATTACCTTTCGTAACTTTTATCGACGTAAGCAATATCGTGAGCAAAACCGGCACGGCTCAGCAGCAGCACTGCTTGCCGATCGATCAGACCTACCCATACGGCCCCTATGCGGCGGCCTCGCAAGTAACCGGTGACCCGGCTGACTTTCCCACTTATCCTTCTCAGGGAGCCTCGCAAACCTGGGTAATACCGCAGGCCGGGGCTGCTTTCAACCCACCCAGTTGCATCATCGGACAAATCTACTACGACGGAGCCGGAGGCCTCGCCTCGGGAGGACTCGGACTCACTGCGGGCGTTCCGGTTGATAACGTTGGAGGTACTTTCCCGTGCCCGGATCCCTCCAATCCACAAACCTTCGGAGGCGTTTCCGGGTCGGCGGCAGCCTCGCTGGTACCCGGAATCGGTGTGACCCCCGCCAGCGGCACGCTCTACACAATTCCGTGCCATCACGGTCCCATCGTCGACCAAAACCTGGGGACGTTTTGTAACCAAACTACCCCCGGTGGCAACTGTGCTGGTGCCATATCGCCAGCCGGGCTGGGGGCGATGGCCTGGAATCCCAATACTGGCCACTTGCTGCTGAGCAATGGGAATTCCATCGCCATCACCAACATCGGCAGCATTGATGAAATCGATCCCAGGGTCGGGAACAATAGCTGCGGTGGACCTTGTGGGCCGGTAGTGGTCAACACCTTCGTCACGCCCAATTGCATGCCCACCAGCGTCGTTCAAGGTCCGGGCGACAACTTCCTCGTAGGTTGTGCAGATCACGATGGCGAGGCATTTCCTCCCAACGAGTACGTGATTAACGGAACCACTGGCGCGATCGTCGCCGAAATCACCCAGGTCGGTGGCGTGGACGAGGTCTGGTACAACCCGGGCGATAACCGCTACTACACTGCATCGAGAGATATGCCCAACGGTCCGGTCCTGGGCGTCATCGATGCCGGTACCAACGTTTGGCTGCAAAACGTTACCACCAACACCAATTCGCACAGCGTCGCCGTCGATCCCAACAGCAACCATGCCTTTGTGCCGATGCAGGCAGGAGGAATCTGTACTACGCAGAGCAGCAACGGCTGCATCGGGGTGATCGCACAACAATAGGTCTCAATCGGTCCGCTGGACAAGCGGACCGGTGCTATAGTTCAGTTAGCGCGCCGGGCTTGTAGGGTCAGGCGAGCCCGGTCGGGTGGGGTTGGCTGGGCGGTGATGGCTGAGGTTCTCTATGGTTGCTTATTTAAGAGCTGGGTCGCGAAAAAACGTTTTGACGTTCGCGCTGGTTTCGCTATTGCTCGCCCTGGCAAGCGCGAGCGAGCAGCCGGAGCCAAAACCCACCGACGTCCCGGCGACCGTAATCGCCCACTTGCCTCTACCACAGGCGACGGGCAGCCAGATGTTGCTGCAGAAGGAGACCGGAAAACAGTACCTGTATGTTCAACAAGCCACCAAGCAAGGCTTCATGATCGTGGACGTTACCAGGCCCGAAAAGCCCACTCTTTTGAAGCGAGCCGCGGAATCGAATGAATCCACGGCGGGAAACCTGCAGATGGTTAGTCCCGATGTGGCCATCGCAGAAGCTCCGGAGAAGACACCGGCGACTCTTACCAGCAGCAACCATCCGACCGAGACCGTCCGCGTGCTCGACTTGAGTGACCCGCGCAATCCGAAGACCCTGGAGACCTTCAACAAGGTCACCAGCCTGCTTCCCGACGGCGGCCACGGGTTGATCTACCTCACCAACAATGAAGGCCTGTGGATTCTCCGCTACAATCGCCCGGCACTGCTTGAGCCCGCCAGAAAAAAGCCGCCCTGCGACTCTGAGTCCGAAATCATGGCCATGCCGCCAGACTGCGATTGAGACCCCGCCGGAACCACCCTCGACCTGTGGGAAAAACTGCTAGCGCGAGACTGGACTCTCCGAGCATTCCTTGTCGAGAGTCTTGATCGAGGTGATCGTTAAGGTCACCGGCGACGGCGAACCAGATCTTGCCGAGGTGTCTGAACTCGTGCTCAGGGACGGCGACTCCTTCCCGATGACTTCCACTCGTTGTCCCAAGTACTTGCCGAGCTTTATTTTGTTCGCAGGCTGCAGTTCGTAAGTCACGGCCGGGTCTTGCTTCATCAGAACGTAGTCGCCGCTCGAGCGGCTGACGCAGCCTTGCATGGTTACTTGTCCTTTGGAACTTTTCGCTGGGTCCTGACGCATGGTGCCGTTGTCTTGCGCCAGGAGAAAGCTGCCGGAAAGCAGTAAAGCAAAAAAGACTTTTCCCATAGAGCTACCTCCTCTTTTTCCTAATCCATCCCACGTCATTTGAGATGGCAACTCTATTGCCGCGGTTGCAACAAAGAATCGCTGGCTCCGGAGGGACGTTTACTTGACGCGGGTTTCCTGGTAGTGCAATTCCTTCCATTGTCCGGCGCGCTGCACCCACAGCTCACTGATGTACACCCGCGAGTAGCGCACCTGTGCCGTGGGCGGAAACTGCAGCGTGCTTTCATAGATCACCAGGGCAGCGTCCGGCCCCAGCGGAATCAACTTGTACCCCCAAAGCGTATAGTTAAAGGCGCTTTGCTCGGCCAGTTCGTTTACGGATTGACTCTTGTTCCGTTCGCCTCGGCCATCTACCTCGACGCCCTGATAGTCGTCGGCTAACATGTCGGCGTAAGCCTTCTTGTCTTTGCTTTTCAGCGCCTCCCATTCGGCCTTGATCTTGGATTCGAACATATCCTTCAAATCCGGGGCGGCGGAGACGCTCTCCGGTTGCCGGTCGCCATTTCCGGAAGGCAGTCCGGGTTTTTGCGCCAGTGCGACCGATGCCAGCCCGGCAATGCAAACAAAGACGAAGCTACGCATAATTTCCCCCCATGACGAACCGCATCGAATCTTAATCAGGGCGCAACCAGACCTTAGAGCAAGGCTTTGACTTTCCTTCTCACCGCCGCAAGCAGCGGCGGAGGCAGTGCGGCATAGCCTTCCTCGACCGCGAGGAGCTGGCCATCTCTGTACACCCAATCCAGCAGATCGCCGAATGCCGCCGCGCGCGCCTTGTCGATGGATGTGGTTCGCAGATAGATCCAGGTAAAGCTGGTAATCGGAAAAGAATCGGCACCTGGGGCGTTGGTCAGCGAGACAGAAAATCCATCCCAGCGTGGCCTTTCTACGGCACTGCAAGCCGCCACCATGCTCGCAGGGGATGCAGTCAGGAACCGACCATTCGAGTTCAGCACTGCAGCTTGGCGCAGGCCGCCTTTCACCGCGTATTGATATTCTACATAGCCGATCGAGCCGACGATGATTTTCACCTGTTGGGCCATATCCGAACTGCGTTCTGCTGAGATGCCAACCGGCCACTTCGGTGAGACGGTGACCCCGATCCTGGCGCGAAACTTGGGACTCACCTTGGAGAGAAAGTCGGTGAAAACGTAGTTCGATCCCTTTCCTGCAGGACGGTTCACCACCCGAATCGCAAGATTCGGAAGAGTGATCGCTGGATTCAACTTGGCGACTTGTGGTGCATTCCACGTCTTGACATCGCCGAGGAAGATCTCGGCCAGCACTTCCCCCGAAAGCTGAAGTTCCTGATGCAGGTCGGGAAGGTTGTAAACGGGGACGATCCCGATAAGCACAGCCGGCAACGCGGTCAGGCCGCCCTGTTTCCGCTGCTTGTCCGTAAGCAGAGCTTCGCCGGCAGCAAAATCGCCCACCCCGCGCGAGATCTGCCTGATCCCCTCGTTGGTTCCGGAAGGAACGTATCGCATTTGAGTCTTGGGGTCGCGTTTGTCATACTCGAGCGCCCAGCGGCTGTAGAGCGGCGCCGGAACGGTCGATCCCGACCCCACCAGGACAATCGCATCTTGGGCAGGAAGGGGAAGGCTGCCCAGGACAACGGCGAGCCACAGCCAGATGAGCCAGGGGACACGACGACTGAAATGTCTCTCGCTGGCGGCCGAAGACTTCGCTCGTCTGCTCATCGTATACCTATGCCTCTGGCGAAACTGTCGACATGCCGGGGCTCGCAATCGGGCACAAGGATGAGGATCAAGTTCCTGGGGTGAATCCGTGTGCTATCGACGGGAAGCGCCTCCACCCACCTCTGCACCTGGCTGGCGGGCACCGGATAAATCTCCAGCCCGCCAGCTGAAAACCGGGTCGAAGCCTTCGGACTTTAGCGTGGCAGAGTAGATTGGCGCATCGTAGGAGTTGGACGGGAACTGGCATCCAGTCTGCTGAAGCGAATACCCGCCCGGCGTAGTGGAACAGTTGAGAGTGAACAGACAGCCGCCCCCCCTTGCCAATTCGACGCACAGATCCCAGTCTTCCCGCGTGCTGACAAAAACCGCTGTCGTCGGCGAGAACAGGTTGTGAAGGGCAACTGTCGCCAGAAATTCGTGCCGAGTGAGCGTGAAAGGCGAATCCTGCAGAAGGGCTCCGGGAGCCAGCTTAAGACGCGGAGTCCCGAGGATTGTCGCACCGCGCCCGTAGTGTTGCTGCAGATATTGCTCATGCCGCATCAGCAGCGCCCAGTCTCGCCTCCACTCCGACAGGCCCGACAGCACTCCGATGCCAACGTGCTCCACCCCGGCCGCCAGCATGCGTTCATAGGCGTCCAGACGATATTCGAAGTTTGACTTCTTGGTTCGCCCCGGGTGCAGCAGAGCGTATCGAGTCCGGTCGTAGGTTTCCTGCCAGACGACTGACCAGCTCAGCCCGGCCTCGATTAGGCGACGGTAGTCGCTTTCCTCCATCGCCTCGGCACTGATTCCGACAAGTCCGCCTCCATGACTGTCGAGTATGGTCCGCAGGAGTTCAACATGACGACACATGACATCCACTCGCATCCGCGGATCGGAGGCGTAGACCAACTCCAGGACTCTTTGCCCTTTTTCCTCCACCAGATAGGTCGCTTCTCGTTGCAGTTCCGCATCGGTTAACCGCCGCCGTTCGACCCCAATCCCTTGATTTCCCCCGCGAAAATTGCAATAGAGACATTGCTCCTGGCAGATGCTGGTCACATAGATCGGAACAATTACAAAGATTCGTCCACCGTAAAGTCCAGTTTTGACCTCGGCGGAACGACTGACAACGGCCTGGTCCAGTTCGCCCCCCAGCCCGAAGCCCTCGTTCCAAAAGTAAGGTGCGTAGTCCGATGCCACCCCAGGCCGGAGCGCGTCGAGGGGGCGCGGTCGGGTGTGGGAAAAATCTGAGACCTCTTCGCAGACCTCTGCGTATCGTTCGGAAAACATGGGTTCCCAGTTCGCAGAATACGCGTGATCCCACACAGGACGATGTGATGACGATCACTGTCTGTCGGCGTGTGCGGGAGCAGACTGATTGCGGTCGACCGGTGCACCTGCCGTTCAGGTTTGGACCGTGAGAGCGACTCCGACCAAATGGACTATCCAGGAGAAATTCATGTCATTCACCAAACAGCAAGCACTCGACTACCATTCTGGGCCGCGACCAGGAAAAATTGAGGTCACTCCCACCAAAGCGTGTCGCACGCAACGAGATCTGAGCCTAGCCTACACGCCCGGTGTGGCCGTACCCTGCTTGGAAATTCAAAAGAATCCGCACGATGCCTTCAAGTACACAGGCCGTGGGAATCTGGTTGCGGTTGTGACGAACGGCACGGCCGTCCTCGGATTGGGCGACATCGGCGCCCTCGCCGGCAAGCCCGTCATGGAGGGCAAGGCCGTCCTCTTCAAACGCTTCGCGGACGTGGATGTCTTTGATATTGAGATCAACAGCCACAATCCCGACGATATCATCAAGGTATGCCAACTGCTGGAGCTCACCTTCGGCGGCATCAACCTGGAAGACATCAAGGCCCCGGAATGTTTCTACATCGAAGAGACGCTGAAAAAGACAATGAAGATCCCCGTCTTCCACGACGACCAGCACGGCACCGCCATCATCTCCGGCGCTGCCCTGCTCAATGCTCTGGAGGTCGTCAACAAGGACATCGGGAAAATACGTCTCGTCATTAACGGCGCCGGCGCTTCGAGCGTTGCCACGGCCGAGCATTACGTCCGGTTGGGCATGAAGCGGGAGAATATCATCCTGTGCGACACCAAGGGTGTGGTTTACAAGGGGCGCACGGCAGGCATGAATCCCTACAAGGAACTTTTCGCGCAAGACACTAAACTGCGCACTCTGGCCGAGGCGATGGTGGATGCTGACATGTTCCTCGGGCTTTCGGTTGGTGGTGTGGTTTCGCAAGCCATGGTGTGCTCGATGGCGGCTCGTCCGATCGTCATCGCCATGGCAAATCCCGATCCAGAGATCACTTACGAAGACGCCAGAGCCTGCCGTTCCGACATCATCATGTGCACCGGGCGCTCGGACTATCCCAATATGGTGAACAATGTGCTCGGCTTCCCCTTCATCTTCCGCGGGGCCCTCGACGTACACGCGACCGCCATCAACGATGAGATGAAGCTGGCGGCCACGCGCGCCTTGGCGAATCTGGCCAAGGAAGATGTACCGGACTCGGTTTGCCGTGCCTATGGGGTGGAGCGTCTGAAGTTCGGCCCCGATTATCTGATTCCCAAGCCCTTCGACCCGCGCGTGCTGATCTGGGAGGCCTCCGCCGTTGCCGAAGCGGCCATGCGCTCCGGTGTTGCCCAGGAACCGGTCAACATCGAAGAGTACCGCGAGCAACTCGAGCGTCGTCTGGGGAAAGCCCACGCGATCTCACGGGTGATGATTCATAAAGCGCAGGCCAAGCGCAAGTCAGTGGTCTTTCCCGAGGGGGAGAATGAAAAAATCCTGCGCGCTTGCCACACCCTCCTGGAGGAGAAAATCGCCGTACCCATCCTGTTGGGGAGCAGCTCGGCGATACGAGCGAAGTCCCTCGACCTGGGATTGGATTTGAAGGACGTACGCATCGTCGATCCCTGCGAATCGCCGTTGCTTGAAGCCTATATTCAGGAACTCTGCCGGCTACGGCAGAGGCGGGGTGTAACCGCGACCGAGGCCCGCACCCTGATCAATGACCGCAACGTTTTTGGTTCCATGATGGTGCACATGGGCGACGCCGATGCGTTGGTCTCCGGGGTGACGCAGCACTTCCCGGATGTGATTCGCCCGGCGTTGCAGATCGTACGCATGCGTGAGGGGCTGCACACCGTTTCCGGCTGCTATCCCATGATCACGCGCAAGGGCGACATTTATTTCCTGGCGGATTGCAGCGTCAATATCGACCCGACCGCGGAACAGCTGGCGGAAATCGCCCTTTGTGCAGCGGAGGCTGCTCGACGGTTCGACGTCGTTCCCCGCGTCGCCATGCTCTCGTTCTCCAGCTTTGGCAGCACCAAACACCCGCTTTGCGAGAAGGTTCGCAGAGCAGTGGAACTGCTGCATAAAGCAGACCCCACACTGCTGGTCGATGGCGAGGTTATGGCCGACGTTGCCGTCTCCCCGGAGATGCTGGAGGAAATGTATCCCTTCAGCTCGCTCAAGGGTGGCGCCAATGTGCTGATCTGTCCCGACCTCAATTCCGCCAACATCGCGTACAAACTGCTGGCCAAGATCGGCGGCGCCGAAGTACTGGGTCCCATCCTCATGGGAATGAGCAAACCGGTGCATTTGGTGCCACGAGGATCCGAGGTGGAAGAGATCGTCAACATCGCTGCCATCGCGGTAGTCGACGCGCAGGAAACCGACCACTCCGAGTGGCTCACCGACGTCTCAAAACCGGCTGTTGTGGCGGATTGAGAGAATAGAACCGAGGGGCTGGGTTGACCGATCAACCCACCCCCTCCCCTACTTTTGATTTTGCGCCGGCGCGGGCTGATCGCAGTCGCTGCACGCCAGATACGTGTAACGATGTTCTCGCTGGCAATTGGCCCCTCCCGAGGGGTCAGACCATTCGATCGGCGGATCTTCCGCTGTCTGATGGCAAAAGGTCCTCTTCCCACTTCTCGACGCCTGGGGGAACAAGACCGGCGAGCACGGCGACGAAAGCTTCGAGGGTTTTGCGAGCGTCGCCAATCAAGTAATAAAACGCATCCCAGTTGTCGCTATCCTCGCCGTCATGATTGGGAATTACGTATTGGAAGTGCCACGCCTGTTGCAGTTCTCGGTAGGCACTCGAGGCCCGAATCTCCACGTCCTTCAAGTCTTCCGCCGACAGATTTTCCTTTTGGCGCCGGGTCCGGCGCAAGAGCTTGCGCCGCATGACATCGGTAAGAAATTCATCGAGCGATACCCGGCCCTCCGCGGCTCTCAAGTAGATGATCTCCTCTTTTGAAAGCGGTGAGAGAAAAATTGCCAGTCGGTTAACCCCGACAAGGCGAGGGTGCGTCTGCAAAGCCCGGCCCACAGAGGGATTGCCCTCGAACAGGACATCACCCTGTCGAAGTAACGATGCGAGTTCCTGAACATCGAGGGCTTGCAGGTCGTTGCGCGCCTCTATGACAGCATATCGATTGTCTGCCCTCAAAGCCTCGACCTGAGCGCGGGAGCGAAAATAGAAATCCGTGCCGTCAAGTTCGCCTGGACGGGGAGCTCGGCTGCTCACCAGCACCAGCTTATGAAAACGGCCTCTGAGCTCAGGATAGAACCTGCCAAGGGCCTTGAAGAGCGGAGTCTTCCCGGCACAGGAGGGCCCGGTGAGAATGACAAGGCGTCCGGTCTTCTCAGAAGTCATTGCCTAGACCTCATGGAGAATCCTGAGAAACCGTCGGTGTGACGGGCAGAGCCTCCAAACCAGGCAGGGGCTTCGGAGGCCGCGGGCCGGCTGCTTGTCCCGGGTGAGAAGCTCAACTCGTTCGCTGCCTCAACCGCCATTCCGTCCAGTCTGCGTCCGGGGAACGAGCCCCGTCGACACCGCGGTGACAGCCACAAGCCACCAGTTCCGTCACCCTTGTATGTATATGAATGCTGCATTCAGCAAGGCCCGGAAAGCAGTGCAGAGATGTTTCATTTGCTCATTCTCGCCTATTCTACGACCGGCTCCTTCCCAAGTCAGCCCCATCGAAGGCGGTTCGCGGCTTGACATCGCAAGTTGGATCTGGCTGCCGGGAACCTCGCTCCGAACATTTTACCGACAACTGACGCAACGCGATTGCGCGAGACCATGAACCTGTTCCAAAACGCTCGCGGCCAGTGCGCCCGAGCCTGCGATCGCGATCGGCAGTGCGGAGAGCGGCTCTGTGGTTGTCCTTGGCATAACGCTCGCCCCGGAACTTCGCTCGACAGCCTCAGCGGCTCGACGAGGCGCAGGCTGCCACGACGTGCAATCCACACTCGGTTTTGCTTGAGCCCGACCAGCGTCCCGCCCTGGGATCTTCGCCCGGCTTGATGGCCCGCGTGCAATGCGTGCAACCGATACTCGGATAGTTCTGATCGTGGAGTGAGTTGTAAGGCACACCATGTTCGAGAAGATAGCGCCACACTTGTTTTGAACTCCAGTCGGCGATCGGATTCACTTTCACGAGCCCGAATTTAGCGTCCCACTCCACTTTGCGGGCGTCTCTGCGGAACGAAGTCTGGTCGCGGCGGATACTGGTGATCCAGGCATCGAGTTCACCCAGCTTGCGGCGGAGAGGCTCCACTTTCCGCAGGTTGCAGCATTGGTCTGGATCGCGAGTCCACAGTGCCGCACCGTAAATGCGTTCCTGCTCTTCCGGCGAATGCAAGGAAGAAACCCTCTCAACCTTGGTCCCGTATTTTTCCTCAATTCGGTCGATCAGGTTGTAGGTCTCAGGAAACAGAAATTCAGTATCAATGGTGAACAGGCGGAAATCCTTGCGCACCCGCGAGGCCATGTCGATGAGCGCCATGCCCTCGGCCCCGAACGCCGACGAAATGGCGACTTCGTTTCCGAACGTCTCAAACGCCCACGACAATACCCTCTGCGGGCTCCAACTCTCGGCGGTCAACTGCACTTGTTCGATCGTTTTTTTCACGGCAACGGCTCCTATCTACTCTCCGCGGAGGGGCCGGCGAGAGCAATGTCTCGAACACTTTCCGGCGGAAACAAACTGCTATTGCCGAGCGCGAGACCCGGGATTTCAAGTCGCTCCACCGTGGCAGCGGGATCGACTCGACGCACCACTTCACCGACGACCAGCAGCGTGGGTGCGGCCAGCCGCGGCGCGCGATGCAGATCGAATATCGTCGTGCGATAGGTTCGCTGATCCCTGGTGGTGGCGCGGGAAAGGACCGCGCAAGGAGTCTCGGCCGCAAGCCCGCCGGAGATCAGCCGCCTGGCGATGTCCGAGTAGTCTTGTCCGGGCATGTAGACCACCAGCGTCGCTCCGCTGCCGACCAATTTGCTCCAATCCACGGCGTCGCTTTCGGAACCGCCCTTTTCGTTAGCCCGATGAGCGGTGATGAACACCAGGGCTGACGAGGCGCGCCGGTGGGTCAGCGGTATCTCGGCCGCAGCTGCTGCGCCCAGCGCCGAAGTCACGCCCGGAACAATCTCGAAAGGAATGTTGTTTGCGCGCAGGGCTTCGATCTCTTCCCCGACGCGTCCAAAAATCAGCGGATCTCCACCTTTCAGCCGGACGACGCTCAGTCCCGACGCCGCCAAGGCGACCATCAGACCGTTAATCTCCCCTTGCCGAATTCTCTTCGTCCCGCAGCGCTTGCCCACGTTGTGAATCTGGGTGGTGGGCGGAATCAGCTTCAGGATCTCGGGCGTGACCAGATCGTCGTGCAAAACGGCATCGGCCGTCCGCAGCAGGCGAAAAGCCTTCAATGTCAATAACTCCGGATCGCCCGGCCCCGCCCCCACCAAATAGACTTTTTTTCTCATGCTCCCTCGCTTCCCGCCCAACTTTCGATTCCTTGCCGGCTCAGCCGCTTGCACTCAACTCCGCGGTTTTCGCCAGCGCCGCCTGGAAAGCCTCTTTGTTCGCCAGCGAGTGCAGTAGCTCCCACTTCGTCTCCCGGTCGAGATCGCTGGCCAGAATGAGCCGCCGAGTCTCACCGAGTTGCTCCACCCACTCGGCGTAGCCTTCTCCAAACTGCCGCTCCAGTTGTTTCCGAATTTTCTGCGCCAGCGATGGACTTTGCCCGGCGGTTGAAATCGCAATCTGCAGGTCGCCACGCCGCACCACGGCCGGATAATAAAAGTCGCAGTACTCCGGAACGTCGACCACATTGCACAGCACTCCGCGCCGCTGCGCTTCCTGATAGATGAACTCATTCACACGGGTCGCCGCGGTTGCTGCCACCACCAGAAACTTGCCGTCGAGATCGCTCTCCGCGAAAGAGCGAAGTTCCAGTTCGATCTTCCCTGCCTCGGCCCATTCCTGCACCCGGCTTCCAGCCGCAATCGCCACCACCTGTATGCGGGCGCCGGTATCGATGAGCCCACCGATTTTGGGCGTGCCAACCTTGCCAGCGCCGACTACCAGGCACCGTTTCCCGCTCAGCTTCACGAACATGGGGAACAGACTAGTCACCGTCTCCTCCCGCGGATCGCGCGAATGCCGAATGAGCACCGACCGGCGGCAAATCGCGAGCGACCGCCGGCACGGGTTCACCGGCCAAAAACTCGCGCAATTCCGCCTCGCTGTGCCGCGCAAAGAATTGACGCAAATTCTCGCTGGCCTCGCGTCGGCTGAGGTATTGCCGAAGCAACCTCTCGATGGCATGGGGAACCTCGGTTGCGAGGCACCGGTATCCGACCGGCCGCGCTGTCGCCTGATGCAGGCCGAGCGCGCCTCCCAGGCAGAAATAGTACGCGTCGACCAGGCGGCCCTCGACTTTCATCTTCTTGCCATCGATGCCAATATCGGCAATCCAGTGCTGTCCGCAACTGTTGGGGCAACCGGTGACGTGTAACTTCAGGTGTTGATCGAAGCCCGGCAGGCGTTCTTCCAGTTCCTCCACCAGCCAGCGCGCAAAACTCTTGGTTTCCGTGATGGCGAGTTTGCAGAATTCGGTGCCACTGCACGCGACGGTACCGCGAAAAAACGGCGACCCCCCCACATGCAACCCGATCGCGTCTAATTCCTTGGCCAATTCTTCGCTCTTCGACTCCGGAACGTTCACGATAACCAGGTTCTGCATGTTGGTGGTGCGCAGTTTGCCCGCTGCGAAACGATCGGCCAGATCGGCGGCCGAGTGCATTTGCTCGGCCGTGATTCTCCCGCGCAGCACCGCCGCACCCACATAGCAGTAACCCGGCTGCTTCTGCGGGTGAATTCCCACGTGGTCGCGATAAACGTCGGCGGGCGCCGATTCGGCGACCGCAGGGTCCAATTGAAATCCGATTCGCCGCTGCAAGTCCTCGAGAAAACTTTCCGCCGTCCACGCATGGCGCAGAAAGAGAAACTTAAGCCGGGCCCGCTCGCGATGCTCTCGCAACACGTCCGAGTCGCGAAACAATTTCGCAATTCCGATTACGGTTGGCAGCACCTGATGCCATCGGACAAATGCGTTCAGTCGCACTCCAAGATAAGGTTCGGTGGAAAGTCCTCCCGCAACCCGCAACGAGAAACCGACCTCAGGCGCACCGCGCAGCACCCGAGTCGTCGCCGTCAGCCCGACGTCGTTGATCTCCGGATACGGGCACCACACCCGACATCCGGCGATCGAAATCTTGAATTTGCGCGGCAGGTTGTAGAAGTCGTCATTGCCCGCCAGCATGCGCGACACTTCGAGCGCCAGGGGCGAGGCATCGCAGATCTCGTCCGCGTCCATGCCCGCAACCGGACAGCCGGTCACATTGCGCGTGACATCGCCGCAGGCGCTCTGGGTGTTCAATCCCACCCGCGCCAGGGCTTCCAGAAGGTCTGGAAGCGCCTCGATCGTCACCCAATGCAACTGGATGTTCTGTCGCACCGTGATGTCGGCAATCCCATGGGCGTAGCGGTGGGTAAGGTCGGCAATGGTTCGCAGTTGCTCAGAACTCAGCAGACCGTTGGGGATCCGGATTCGGACCATAAAACAGTCCAGCGCTCGTCCTTCTCCGCCTTGGCCGCCGGTAACGCCTGCCCCATCGCCCTGGGTGTATACGCCCCACCAACGAAAGTAGGTCCCAATCCACTCCGGCGGAATCGACGCGAAGCCTTCGCGCGCAAAACGTCGGATTTCGTCCAGGCCCTGCCATGGATTTTGGGAGCGCTTGAGACGTTCGACTCTCTGTGCCTTTGTTTCTTTCGCTGCGTTTGTCATCGTCTGTTTCGCCCCAGACTGCCTTTCGCGGAAAATAAAAAACCCACCGCCAGATCAATCTGGCGGTGGGTTTTTATTGCCGCTACTCAGAAAACTTTAAGTTGGCAACCTCCCCGCGCCAGAGCACACGCATGCACAACAACAACACGTGCACATGCACAGCGCGGATGAATTTTGCCCGAACATTAAGGTCATTCTAGATCGGAGCGAGTTCTACGGTCAATAAACTTAGGTGCTCTCTTGATCAATATTTCAGATGCAATGCATCACATTTTCCGCAGGGTTCGCGGTTTGGGAAAGCGGGATGGCCTTTGGCACCCCAAGCGGAGGCTGCATTCGCAAGTCTGCAGCTGCGGGTAATGGTCATGGATTCAAGCATTTCCGCGGTGACGGCGAGGATAAGCCTGAAGATTGCCAGCACGTGGAACAATGTCTATAATATTAGTAGTAATAGTTACGATGAGGCTTTGGCTTGAGCCAGTCGCAACCCGAGGTTTTGATTATTGGTGGCGGCTTCAGCGGAACCATGCTGGCCGTTCATCTGCTGCGCAACTCCTCCGCGGTATCGGTTGCCGTCGTCGATCGGGGTGCGTTGCCAGGACGAGGTCTTGCCTACGGCAGCCCTCATCGATTTCACCTGCTCAACGTGCCCGCAGGTGAAATGAGCGCTTGGCCCGACGCGCCCGACGATTTCTTACGCTGGGCGCGATCTCACTACGATGCCACGGTGCAATCTCGCAGTTTCCCTCCGCGCTCAGTCTATGGTGCCTATGTCGGCAGCGTGTTGCAGTCGACGCTCGCCGAATGCGGTCCCGCGCGTTTTCGATGGATCCAGAACGAGGCGCTCTCGCTCCATCCCGGCAGAGACAGAGCTTCGGTCCAAACCAAGGTGGGGTCGGGACTGCGGGCGCGAATCGTGGTGCTGGCCTCCGGAAACTTCCCGCCCGCCAACCCCAATCTGCCGGGGCTTCCAGACTCCAGCACTTCGTATTTCCGCTTTCCCTGGGCCAGCGACGTGCTCGCCGGACTACGATCGAGCGGCAGCGTTTTACTGCTGGGCTCCGGACTCACCAGCGTCGACCTGATTATGGCGCTTAAGTCCAAGGGCTTCCGCGGCGTCGTTCACGTGCTTTCACGCCAGGGATTGTTTCCTCGCGCGCGCCGCCATGACCTCCAGAACGAGTCTTGGCCCTTGTTCTGGGATGAGACCGCTCCGCGAAAGGTGCGCGGATTGCTGCGTCTGATTCGCCACCAGATACAGGCGGCAGCCGAACAAGGCATCGACTGGCGCGCGGTGATCGACAGCCTGCGGCCGGTCACGCAAGACATTTGGCGCTCCCTTCCGCAGGCCGAACAAAGAAGGTTCTTGCGTCATGCTCGCGCCTATTGGGACGTGCATCGTCACCGCATCGCGCCCGAGATCGGCGATCTACTCGCCGATATGCAGAGCGAGGGACAAGTCTGCTTGCACACCGGCGCCGTCACTCGATACTCCGAAAGCGGCGACCATGCCGAGATCAGTTACTGGGACCGGAAAAGCCGCAATGAGAAAATGCTACGCGCCAACCGGGTGATCAACTGCACCGGCTCCGAATCCGATTGCCGCCGCATCGATGAGTCGTTCATTCGCAGCCTGTTTGCACAGGGTCTTGCGCGGCCCGATCCTCTGTTTCTCGGGCTCGACGTCGATGAGCTGGGCGCGCTGATTGACTACCGGGGAGTAACATCGGGTCGGCTGTATGCCATCGGGCCGACGCGCAAGGGTTGTCTCTGGGAAACCACAACCGTGCGCGAGATTCGCCTCCAGGCCGCTGCCCTCGGGGAACATCTGGCCGTCCTGCTCGAAGGCAGCGGCACACGGTCTCGAGGCATTCTAAGAACCGCCTAGCACGGTCCGCACCCATTGCAACCTGCCGGATTTTGCCGGCCCTCTGAATCCCATCCATCCCCAGTAGTCGCATGGATTTTGTAGTATACTTTTTTACCAAGTTGCATCGGGGTGCGCTGCTCTTCGCGGGAACAACCGCATGGTTCCGTGGTTAAGATCCGGCTCTCTGTGGTGGGAGGCGGCGAGGTCGTTGGAATTCTCCGCCGCTGCCGGCGGGTCGGATTCCGCTTTGCAACGGAACGCTTTTGGAGCGATCCCTCGGGAAACGATGGCTCGATCGCGGCCCCCGTTTCGCCAGGCATAGTTACCCGGGCGACTCGCTTTGCCGCCCGATTCTCATCAAGACGTAAGGAGAATTCCATGAGCCAGATTGTGACGGAAGTGCTTGAATCCAACCGAAACTATGCCTCCAACTTCGGAGAAAAGGGCAAGCTCGCCCTGCCGCCCGCCCGCCGTTTTGCAGTTCTCACCTGCATGGACGCGCGGCTTGATCCCGCCAAGTTCGCCGGACTGGCCGAAGGCGATGCGCACGTGATCCGCAACGCGGGAGGTCGAGCCAGTGACGACGCGATTCGCTCGCTGGTCATCAGCTACAAACTACTCGGCACTCGGGAGTTTTTTGTCATTCACCATACCAACTGCGGCATGGAGTTCTTCTCCAACGACGTTATGCGCGAACTGCTGGCTTCGAGCCTGGAGACAGCCGAACTGACCCCCCAGGGCTTCCGTGATGTTGGACGGGGTCCCGGGTCTCACGCCGGAGAGTACATCGAGTGGCTGACCATCCGCGATCAAAAGCAGGCGGTCATTGACGATGTGGAGCGCATCCGTAATCACCCGCTCGTTCCCAAATCGATTCCGATCTATGGCTTTGTTTACGATGTCGGGTCCGGAAAGCTGATCGGGGTCGAAGGCGCGAACGCCGCCGGGAAAGCCGCCTGAAGCACCTTAGAAACATTGCCGATCGAAAACCAATGGAGGCTCTCGAGTGCCGAAATACGTCATTGAGCGTGAGATTCCGGGCGCGGGTAAGTTGACGCCCCAACAACTCCGAGTCATCTCGCCGGCTTCCTGCGGCATCGTGCAAGCCCTCGGACCGCAGATTCAGTGGGTGCACCGTTACGTTGCGGACGACAAGATTTACTGCGTCAACATCGCCCCAAACGCCGAAATCATTCGCGAACATGCCCGGCGAGGCCAGTTCCCGGCGAACCGCGTCGCCGAGGTGAGGTCGGTAATTGATCCCACAACGGCCGAGGCGGCTCTGACAGGTTGATGGCGGGCGGCGTGCCGAAGCCCGGAGCCAATTTCCCGAACCCTCGAGCGGAGAGGTAACCTCTATGCTGTGGAAAGCTGATCCGACCTTTTATGCTTCACCCAAGCTTGCCGGCCAGGCGCCACCCGAAACGCTCGCCTACGTAGCCGCGATTGGTTCGAACGACGGCCAGCAGCCGGACGCGCTGCAGGTTGTGGATGTCGATCCTGGCTCCCCGCAATATGGAAAAATCGTGGGCAGCGTCGACATGCCCAACGCGGGCGACGAATTGCATCATTTTGGATGGAACGCGTGCAGTTCCTCCCTCTGTCCCTATGCTCCCCATCCGCATGTGGAGCGACGTTACCTGATTGTTCCCGGCCTGCGCTCCTCGCGCATCCATGTGCTCGACACCAAGCCGGAACCGAAGAAACCGTCGATGGTGAAGGTGATCGAGGCGCAGGAGGTGGCGGCTCGAACCGGATACAGTCGACCCCACACTCTGCACTGCGGGCCCGATGCCATCTATGTCAGCGCGTTAGGGGCGCCGAACGGTGACGGCCCCGGTGGCATTTTTGCTCTCGATCATTCCAGCTTCGAGCCGCTCGGCCGCTGGGAAATCGACCGCGGGCCGCAGCAACTCAGTTACGACTTTGGCTGGCATTTGGGATATGACGTCGCGGTGACCAGCGAATGGGGCACGCCCAATATGGTGGAGGATGGCGTCAACCCCGAATTGCTGCTCGCCGGAAAATACGGGCACCGCCTTCATTTCTGGGATCTTCGCAAGCGGCGCCACCTGCAGACTCTGGACCTCGGACCGGAGCAGCAGATGGTTCTCGAACTTCGGCCGGCGCACAATCCCTCCCAGGCTTACGGGTTTGCCGGCGTTGTTACTTCGCTCAAGGATTTGTCCAGTTCCATCTGGTTGTGGCACCGCACCGACGGGAGATTCGAGGTCGCCAAGGTCATTGAGATACCTGCCGAGTCGGCCGACGAGAATCAACTGCCGCCGCTGCTCAAGGGCTTCAAGGCAGTGCCTCCTTTGTTGACCGACATCAATCTCTCCATCGATGACAAATTTCTTTATGCCTCCTGCTGGGGCACCGGCGAGATGCGGCAGTACGATGTCTCGGATCCCTTTCATCCCCAGCTGAACGGGTCGGTTCACCTGGGTGGAATCGTACGGCGTTCGGCCCATCCCGCCCATCCCGACAAGCCTTTGAATGGCGGACCGCAGATGGTCGAAATCAGCCGCGACGGCCGCCGCGTTTACTTTACGAATTCGCTCTACCGTTCCTGGGACGAGCAGTTCTATCCCGAGGGCATCAAAGGCTGGATGGCGAAGCTTGAAGTGGAGGCGAACGGGGACATTCGGCTCGACCCGAATCTGCTGGTCGATTTTGGAAACCGCCGCGGACACCAGGTGAGATTGCAAGGTGGCGACGCTTCGTCCGATTTTTACTGTTACCCGTGAATTCTGCTGCTCATGAATAACCTGTGGCCATGGGCAACCCTGGCTCTTCTCGGTGCTTACCATGGTCTGAATCCGGCCATGGGCTGGTTGTTTGCCGTCGCATTGGGCCTGCAGGAAAAAAAAAGATCGGCCGTGGTAGCGGCTTTGTGGCCGATCTCCGCCGGACATGCAACCGCAGTCGCGCTGACCATTCTCCTGTTGCGCGCAGTACAGCCGTTTCTTTCTCTTCCCATTCTCAAGCTGGCCGTTGCCACAACCCTTTTTGCGACCGGCGTCTATCGCTTGTTCCGTGCCAGTCATCCGCGCGGAGCGGGCATGAGAGTGGGGGGGGGAGACCTTTTCATCTGGTCTTTCCTGATGGCATCGGGCCACGGGGCCGGCTTAATGCTCATGCCGGTTCTGCTGTCTCTCCCGATGCGCGGCATGGCCCCTACCATGATGCTCCACATGATGAAGGCACACAGCATGGCGACCCCCGTGCCGTCGGTGTCAACCTCGATGAGCCTGCATGTGATCGTGCTGGCAATCCTCGTTCACACCCTAAGTCTGCTGACAGTGGCCGGAGGGCTGGCGCTGGTAGTATTCGAAACCTACGAAAGGGTGGGGCTTGGACCGCTCCGACACGCATGGTTAAACTTCGATCTGGTGTGGGCGATTGCCTTGTTGCTGGCCGGATGTGCCACGCTGTTGCTCTAGCGGAGGCCCACGGCGCCCTTCTCCCATGTCGACGGTGTCGATTCCTAGGGAGACGGTAAAATCGAATGGTCCCCAGTCTGCTCACCCTGCGGGGATGGATGGACGGCTGTCACAATTTGTTTCCGAGCGTCGTTTTAGATATGGAAATCCGGGAAGGCGGGAATTTTTGTGGGAAGCGCGCAAACCTTGAGTCGCTCCATCGGCCTGCATCCAGGTTCCTTGGAGCATTGGGATGAGGCTCGTTTCCGGGTCGTCTTCGGTCAGCACTACGCCCGCATCGTCTCCGTGCTGATGCGCCTACTCGGCGATCGTTACCCGGCGGAAGAGGTGGCCAATGATGCCTTTTGGCGTCTCTTCCGCCAGCCCGCGTTGCAGGCCGACGGCAACGTCGGCGGTTGGCTTTATCGGACTGCCACGAACCTCGGTCTCGATACCCTCCGCAGGAGTAGCCGCCGGCGCCAATATGAGGGAACGGCCGGAAGGGTGGCCGAAGAGCGTGCCGCCGCCGGTCCCCTGGACGAGTTGTTGCGTGAAGAGCGATGCCGACGAGTGCGAACTGTCCTGGCCCAGATCAAACCGGCTCAGGCACAATTGCTGGTTCTGCGCGCCTCTGGATTCTCCTATCAGGAACTGGCCGAAGCGCTCGAGGTGAAAATGAGCGGCATCGGGACCATGTTAAACCGTGCCGAGGCGGAGTTCCGCAACCGCTACCTCGCACTTCATCCGAACCAGGAGGCATTATGACTTGCGTTGATGATGGAATTCTTCGCGCCCGTCTAGACGGCGAATTGGCCCAGACGGAAATGACCGCTGTCGATCAACACCTCGCGTCGTGTACCGATTGCCGCATGCGTTTTGAAACACTGAGCAGCGCAACGGCGCGCATCGCCGATTGGCTGTCAGGCCTGAACCCGGCCGGAGACACCGCGGCAATCAACCCGGTCGTCGCCTATGCCCAGTTCGGCAGCCGATTCGGGACGATTGCGGAACCCCACGCTTCCTGGATTGGTCGTCTCTTCGTTCCCCGCTGGCGTCCGGCCTGGGGCTTAGCAGCGGGCGCAGTGGCGGTTGCGATTTTGCTTGGCGTGAACCCGGTTCGCACTTGGGCGCAGCGCATGCTGGCCATGCTACGGGTTGAGAAAATTGCTGTCGTCACCATCGATCCCTCCACGCTCGCAACCAGCGGCGAATCTGACTCCCGCCCCTACAAGCTGATCAATCAGTTCATCGCCGACAATGTCGTGGTCACGCTGGACCCGGGCAGACCCGAAGTTGTTTCCAGCCTCACCCAGGCCGCGGAACTGACTGGACGTCCTCTCGAAACCCTGGGCCGACTCGGAGCGCCGCAGAGCATCGAGGTGAACGGCGAGACGGCGTTCCAGATGACCATCAACCGTGACCGTATTGAAACTCTGCTCGATGAGGTGGGCCGTTCCGACATTCGCATTCCGGAGTCGGCAAATGGCGCACTGATTACCGTCCACATTCCCAAGACAGTCTTCTTGACGTATGGCGACTGTCCGGTCCGACACAGGCATGCAATCTCGGATGCGCCATCGCGGGCGGAGGTCATAGCCGAGCGCAAGATGGATCGTATGGCAAGCGCGAGCACTAACAATTGCACCTACTTTATCCAGGCTCCCAGTCCGACCGTAGGCGTGCCGGCCGAAGTTAACATGCCGGAAATTGCGCAAGCGGCCCTGCAACTGGCCGGCATGAATTCCACCGAGGCTCGTGCATTCTGCCAGACAGTCGACTGGTCTTCGACCCTGGTCGTCCCAATTCCGCGCAATACCAGTTCCTACCAGATCGTAACCGTGGATGAAGTGGAAGGTACGCTAATCACGGAGACACTCTCGCAGGGGAATCGGTATAGTCTGTTGTGGGTCAAAAACGGAGTGATTCATTCCCTGGCAGGGCACGGAAACGCATCCGATGCCCTGACACTGGCCGCTTCGTTGCAGTGATCATGTTGAAACGAATAATAATAATGACCGGGTCCAGCTGAACCGGTATCGCCCTGCATCGATGAGCCGAGCCTCCGATCTCGCCATCCGCACCCGCGGACTTCGCAAAGTATTCAGCGGCAAAGTGGCGGTCCGAAACCTCACCCTCGAAGTCTCGCGGGGCGAGGTTTTCGGTTTCTTGGGCCCCAATGGCGCAGGCAAGAGCACGTCCGTCAAAATGTTGCTTGGTTTGGTGTTTCCCACCGGCGGAGAGGCTGAGATTCTGGGCTGCCCCGCGGGCCACGTAGGAACGCGCCGCCGGGTTGGCTTTCTTCCCGAGCACTTTCGCTTCTACGATTGGCTTACCTCGGTCGAACTGCTCAAACTGCATGGTCGGCTATATGGCATGTCGCACGCCGCGCTTCGAGAGCGGATTCCCGCTTTGCTCGAGTTGGTGGGTCTCGCGCCGCATCGCGACAAGCGTCTCCGCGACTTTTCCAAGGGCATGATGCAGCGTATCGGCCTGGCACAGGCCCTGCTCAACGAACCCGACCTGATCTTTCTCAACGAGCCCACCTCCGGTCTCGACCCCATCGGCCGCCGCCTGGTGCGCGACATCATCAAAGCCCAGCGCGAGCGCGGCGCGACCGTGCTGCTCAACTCCCATCTTCTCGGAGAGGTAGAAGTCACTTGCGACCGCGTCGCCTTTATCAAAGACGGCGAGGTCTTAGAAACCCGCCAATTGACTGAAGATGCTGAACAAACCACGGTGTCGCTTCGGGCTCTGCGCGTCACCGCTGAAGTCGTAAATGGCCTGTCCCAATGGAGTCGCTCGGTTTGCTCTGAAGGCGAACGCTTGAGGCTCACATTGTCGTCCCCGGCCCAATTGCCGGAGGTCGTACGCTATCTGGTCGCGAAGGGAGTCGACGTCTATGAAGTCACTCCCTACCGGCGTTCGCTCGAGGAATGTTTCCTCGAAATCATCGGCAGCGATGGAGGGCTGTGATGGGAGTCTGGATCATGGCCGCGGTCACTTTCCGCGAGGCATCGCGCAAGAAGATATTATGGATGGCCCTGGCCGCAGGTGCCGCTTTCCTGGTGCTATTCGCTACCGGGCTGCATTTTCAGGGCAAAGACTTTGCCGCCCATGGCATGAGTCCTGTCCTGCGACGGGAAATCACGTTCGCCATGCTGACCATGGGCCTGTACGCCGTCGATTTGCTGGCAGTGCTCATGACGATTCTCACGTCGGTGGATACGCTTTCGGGCGAGATCGCGTCCGGCACAATTCAGGCGGTTGCGACCAAGCCCGTCGCGCGCTGGCAAGTGCTGATCGGCAAGTGGCTCGGATTTGTTGCCATGCTCACGGCGTACATCGCCTTCATGGTCGGCGGTGTAAACGTCGTGACCTACGCGATCGCGGGCGTGATCGCACGCCACCTCGTACGCGGTTGCTTCCTGATATGGATGGAAAGCCTGATACTGCTTTCCGTCACCTTTGCTTTCGCAACTTATTTTTCGACGTTAACGAGCGGTGTGCTCGCACTGGGCCTTCATGGACTCGCTTTCCTTGGCGGATGGATTGAGCAATTCGGGGCCCTGACGCAGACGCAGCGTGCCGTGAGGGTTGGCGTGATCGCCAGCGTACTTATGCCGAGCGAATCCCTCTGGCGCCGCGCTGCCTTTGAAATGCAGTCTCCGCTCGCTAACGCCATGCGCATTTCTCCATTCAGCACGCTCTCGGTTCCGAGCACGGCCATGATCGTCTACGCTGCAATTTACATGGGTGTTGCACTCGCCCTCGCCATTCGCCGCTTCTCACAGCGCGATCTCTGAGGGTGGACATCTCGGTTGCCGCACGGGGCGTCGACGCGTGTGCACTGCCGGGCCATCCTGCGTTCCGTTGCTCCGCGGAAACACCCCTGTTTGTCGTTCCCGGTTCCACGCGAGCTTCAATCCGCAGCGACGAGCCGTCGCGCGGACGAGCCTAGCAGCTAGCTCGCCGCTTGATTCGAAACCTGCACGCCACACCTGTTCCCTGACGTCGGCAGGCTCCCGATTTTATCGCCGCTCGTTCCCCTTCGGTCAAAGGCTTCCCGAGGCTGCGCGGATCTTCTCAACCGTCGTTCATCCGGCAGGCGACCATCGATGGAAGGCTCGTTGTCCGCCTGCGCCAGAGGAGGTGGCCAACACTCCCAGTGAATGATTTCACCGCAACCCGCTCCGCCCGATGACGGAAAGCGTGATTGCGCCAGCCGCAAGCGGAGAAACAGGCGAACACCCGGGCGGCGAGAGGACGATTGCCTATTCCCTGGGCGATTCGCTGCGGAACATGGCAATCGCTTCGATCTCAACCAATAAGTCGGGACGACAGAGAATCACTTGGATCCCCGTGGAAGCCGGCAGCGGGTCAAGTTTCTGCTCCCG
Source organism: Terriglobales bacterium (assembly GCA_049520935.1). GTDB lineage: Bacteria > Acidobacteriota > Terriglobia > Terriglobales > Acidobacteriaceae > Acidiflorens. The sequence goes on from JBEKPJ010000001.1 coordinate 112,347, forward strand.
GTAGAATGCCGTGCGTTCTTCGTTAAAAGCCTGGTAATCCCGCTCGATGTCGCGGAGATAACAGGTCGTGCGCACGATGTCATGCCAGGTAGCGCCCTCGGACGCGAGCAGCGCGGTGATGTTATCGAACGTCCGCCGTGTCTGCTTGCGGAGGTCGCCGACATGAACGGTTCGGCCTTCGTCGTCGATGCTGGCGGTGCCGGAAATCAGCAGAATGGTCAGTCCGTTCAAATCGATCCGCATGCCACGAGAAAACGCGCTGCCATAGGCATAGGCTTCGTTCAACACCGAGTGATTGGTGATCGCGCGCTTTACCACCGGCGCCGATGTAACTTCTGCAAGTAGCTCTTCAACATTCATCAGTACAACTCCTCAATCCCTTACTTCGAAATTGCGCGGCGGAACGCCCTCGCCCGGGGTCGGCCCTCCGCTTGCTGCGACTTCTGCCGAAACGTGTTGCCGCATGCCGTGGGCTCTGGCTTTTGACCGTGCCACCCCAACATCCTCTCCATCGAAGGCAACACCCGGAATGCAGTTATGTGCGGGCGCGCCATTAATCCGCCCCTCCTGCCGCAACCAGTTGCGGCCCAGTCCGCTGCCCATCCCGTATCTCCAGATACGGCTGCAGGTCGTCCATCATCTCGCGGAACGCGCGCAGGGTGAGGGATTGCGCTCCGTCGCTCAGCGCCTGATCGGGCGACGGATGCACCTCCACCAGCAAGCCATCTGCGCCCGCCACCGCCGCCACCCGCGACAGAACCGGCACCAGACAGCGCACTCCCGCCGCGTGACTGGGATCGACAATTACGGGCAAATGCGAGACCGTCTTCAACACCGGCACGGCCGCAATGTCCAACGTATTGCGGGTCGCTGTCTCAAACGTCCGGATGCCGCGCTCGCACAGCACAATCTGCCGGTTGCCATTCATCGCGATCACCTGCGCGGACCGCAGCAGCTCTTCCAGGGTCGCCGTCATCCCCCGCTTCAACAGCACCGGACGTCCACAGCCGCCCAGTTTCTCCAGCAGCGCATAGTTCTCCATGCTGCGCGTGCCGACTTGCATGAGGTCGGCATACTCTGCGATCAGCTCGACATCGTCCTCGCTCATCGCTTCCGTCACGATCGCAAGCCCGGTCTGTTCCCGCGCTTTGCGCAGAATTTTCAGGCCTTCGACTCCCAGCCCTTGAAAAGCATAGGGCGAAGACCGTGGTTTGAAGGCGCCTCCGCGCAGAATGCGGGCACCCGCGGCAGCCACCGCTTCTGCCGTTTGCAGCAGTTGCCGTTCCGATTCGACCGCACATGGTCCGGCCATCACGACAAATTCGTCGCCACCGATCTCGACATCGCCGACGCGCACAATACTCCGCACACACTCGCGAGTTTTGGCCACGAGATCGAAACATGAGAACTGGCCGTTCCATTTAGGATTCATAAGTATCGACTGGCAATTCTATGGAGCGGAGAGCACTCAAATCACTACTGCAAAGATACTAAGTATGAAGAAAGACACCTTTTTGTGATCTGAATCACAGATGACTGTGAGCCTCGCGCGCTCGCGCGGCTGGGGAACGACAGGATTGAAGAGCCTAACCGGAATATTGCGGGAACCTCTTTTTCGACCTACTCGAATTCGGAAATCCCACTCTGCCGCGCATCGGCAAACCAGATCTACCCGCCGAACTGAATGCCCTTGCGCTCGCGGCCCACACTCACCACCAGCGCCGCCAACGCGAACACCACGAACGCTGTCAGAGCCATGGCGTTTGCGTAGCTCGTGTGTTCGGCGAGAATCGCCTCGATGTAAGCGACCGACCCCGCCAACAGGACGCCACACTGATACGCGAATCCGGGAAGAAATCCGCGCACCGAATCGGGCGACAGCTCGGAAAGATGAGCCGGAATAATGCCCCACGCTCCCTGCACCATAAACTGGATCAGAAAAGCCCCGACCACGAGCCAGGCAAGAGAAGGAGCAAAAGCCCACAGCGGAACCACGGCGATCGCGCACACGAGAGCCGCAACCATCGCTCGGCGGCGCCCGAAGCGGTCCGATAGAAAACCGGTCAGAGTGCCTCCACAAATCGCTCCCACCATGGAGATGGCCGTGATCGCCGCGCGCTGCGTCGGTTTCATGCCCCACTGGCGTTGCAGGAAGGTTGGGAACATATCCTGCGTGCCGTGCGAAGCGAAGTTCATCATCATCATCAGTACGGTCAAGTAAACAAACAATTTCCAGTTCGACAATATCGCGCGGCCCAGATCGCTCCAGTTCGGATGTCGCGTTTTCTGCCACACCTCCGATTCCTTCACCCGAAAGCGCACAAAAAGGCCAAGCAGTGCCGGCAATCCGCCAATGAAAAACATCGGCCGCCAGCCCCACCTCGGGAAGACGAAAAAGAAACAAGCCGAGGCCAGCAGGTAGCCGAGAGCATATCCCTGTTGCAGGATGCCGGAAAGAAATCCGCGCAACCTCGCCGGAACTTTTTCCATCGCGAGCGAGGCGCCGACTCCCCACTCTCCCCCCATTCCGACACCAAAGAGTGCACGCAGCACTAGGAACGTGGTAAAGCTATGCGCGAAGCCGGTGGCGACCTCGACCATGGAATAAAAAACAAGGTCGATTATCAAGGGAATACGGCGCCCATAGCGATCCGCCAAGAGTCCGAAAATAAATGCGCCAACCGGCCGAAATGCCAGCGTCAGCGTGATCGAGAAAGCGATCTCTTTGTCGGAGCGGTGAAACTCCTGTGCGATCGCGGTGAGCGAAAGGACGACCAGGAAAAAATCGAAGGCATCGAGCGTCCAACCGAGAAAACCAGCGAAAACCGCGGCGCCGTGGCCGTCCGTTGCCGCCGGAGTCGCATGCTTTTCCGGCACCGGGGAATCCGCCACTGGGCCCAAGTTGCCTCCTCGCGCAGGGAAATACTATACAACGAATGCCCAGCCGCAACCGCGCCGTGCCAGGCTTGGCGCGTCCCGTTGGCGGTGGCGGCACACCCTAAAAACCTTTCGCGCGATTCCCCGGGGTGACGGCGGAGTGGACTATCCGCGCCCGGATCCGCAGACAATCGTCCCGCGGCAACTGCCCAGTCCGATGCGCCGGAAACCCTCTCGCTCGCAGAATCCGCGCAGGATGATCTCGTCTCCGTCTTCCAGAAACGTTCTCTGCTCGCCGGTCGGCAATGCGACCGGATCTCGCCCGCGCGAGGTCAACTCCAAAAGACATCCGCACGCGGTCTTGTCTGCTCCCGACACCGTTCCACTCGCCAGCAAATCGCCCGCACGCAGGTCGCAGCCATTGCTGGCGTGGTGCGTCAGCATCTGCGCCATCGTCCAGTACATGTCGCGAAAATTGCTCCTACCCAAGACCAGCGGGACAAGACCACCCTCTCGCATGCGGACCGACGACAAAGAAACTTCCAGACTGAGGTCCAGGCCACCCTGCTCCTGATCGTCCCTGTCGAACAGATAAGGCAACGGCGCAGGATCACCCATTCCGCGCCCAAAGGCAGCCGTGCGAAACGGGGCGAGCGCTTCCCACGTCACCACCCAGGGCGAAACCGAAGTCGCGAAGCTTTTGGCCAGAAACGGGCCCAGCGGTTGATATTCCCAGGCCTGAATGTCGCGCGCCGACCAGTCATTCACCAGGCAGATGCCAAAGACATGTTCTTCCGCTTCGCCGATGGCAATGCTTTCGCCCAGCGGGTTGCCGGCGCTGACAAAGAAACCCACTTCCAGTTCGTAATCGAGCGCCTTGCTCGGCCCGAACTTCGGAGCCGCTTCACCCTCGCGCGTCTGACCGGAAGGGCGCCGCACCGGTGTACCGCTCGCAACCAGCGATGAAGCCCGGCCGTGATAGCCAATCGGAATGTGTTTGTAATTCGGCAGCAACGGGTGGTCGGGACGAAACAGCTTGCCAACCTTGGTGGCGTGAAAGATCGAGGCATAGAAATCCGTGTAATCGCCAACCACCGCCGGCAGAAGCATTGCAACCTCTGCCTGAGCGACCAGGTGGCGGGAGGCAACTTGTCGATCGGCCACGGACGCATCCTGACGCAACATGGCATGAAGGCGGCGGCGCAACGCACGCCGAGGGCCAGTTCCGAGCGCCATCAGTGCATTCAATGAATTGGAAGCACAGGCGTGCGCCGCGAGGCGCACACCTTCGTCCGCAAAGACCTTCTCGGTTTGCATTCCGCGGAGGTCAAGAATACGGTCTCCGATGGCAACTCCCAGGCTGGGCTCGAAGCCCGGGTCGCGGCGCGAAAATTGGCCGAAGGGCAAGTTCTGAATAGGAAAGTCCGTATCCGCAACGTTGGCAGACTCGACCCAACTTTGCACTCTCCAGTCGTGGGTCTCGTCGAGAGCGGGCTTCATAGGAGGTGAAGACAGCGTAAGTCGTCGATGGGCTCGGTAAACGAGCACGATCCGAAGGAAACGGCGAAGCGTCGACGCGCGGCGTCAATCTCGTTCGCGCCCAGTCGATGCTTCCTCCAGCGGACACCATCCAAATCAAATCGAAATACCTCCGGCCGCTGCTCCTCGAGCAGTTCACCGGCAAGCTCCGGCGTCATTCCCGATCGCAAGAACGCCGCCGCCAAAAACACGTTCAAAAAACCGTGCATAATTCCCGACGGGCTGTCCGGCTGATAGGTAAGACGATGCACCGAGCGCAGCGGATGGTGCAATCCCGCGGTCGCTTTAAACGGAACTTTGGCCGTCGAACAGCGGCGAATGAACTCCATAACACCGGCTGGAGAGGGGAACTTGTCGGCCGCCTCGCCGCCGGTCCGAAGCTTAGCTCTTCGACCGCAGTCGGCCACCGCCGCAATCCAGTCCCAACAATTCGCGGAAGAGGTTTCAAAATAAGTCGTGAGCTCCGATGGAATTATCCCGGACAGCCACCGGATTTGTTCCGCACTCACCGCCTTGATCTCGACCGACTCGACGACCGCGCCCCCGATGGATGTGACGGTCGCCATGCGGACATTGAATTCACGAACGGAAGCAACCTCTGCTACCGGATCCGAACCCAGAAGCACGGACAGGCGCCAGCGGGCAACGTTGGCGCCTGGCCTCGCAGCTGGCAATTCGGCTAACGCTTCTTCGAACTCGCCGAGGCGGGCAACTGGAACGACGAAGTGGCCAAGAACCCAGCGCCATTCCGATCGCGAATACGCATGATAGTTGGCCACCGCCGTCGGCATGTCCAATGAAGCGGGAGCGAACAATCCGGCGTAGTCGATTAGATCGCGCAGCAGAACGCCAGCGACTCCCGCCGCACCTACAGAATTCCGCGTCGTCTGGAGAATTTCGACCTTCATTGATTTCGTGTGAGGGCGCGGTCTGCCCACCCTCGGTTTGAAAAAGTCGCCCCGGCAGGGGCGCCGATCTCGACTTTTTTCGGCATCCCGCCAGTCTAGCCCTCGAACTTCCTGCGCAATCCTTGCCAGCACTCGAAGTACTGATGATCAAGCTGCGAGGTCTGCAGCGCAAATTTTGTAGGCTGACAGACGAACCTCGTCTCGAACATGAATGCCATCGTATCCCTTTGATAAACCGGCTTCAGTTCCGCTTGGCTCGCCTTTTCAAACGTTTCCGCATCCGGACCATGACCGGCCATGCAATTATGCAGACTGGCGCCGCCGGGCACAAATCCCTCGGTCTTAGCGTCATATTCGCCGCGAATCAGCCCCATGAACTCGTTCATAAAGTTGCGGTGGAACCAGGGTGGACGAAAGGTATGCTCAGCCACCATCCATCGCGGCGGAAAAATTACGAAGTCAACGTTCGCCGTTCCCGGAATTTCCGAGGGCGAAGTGAGCACCGTATAAATCGACGGGTCGGGATGATCAAAGCTCACCGTATTCACGCAATTGAAATTCGCCAAGTCATACTTGTAAGGAACGTAGTTGCCATGCCAGGCGACGACGTTCAACGGCGAGTGATCGATTTCCGCCGACCACAACCTCCCCTGGAACTTGGCCACAATCCTGAAATCGCCTTCACGATCTTCAAACGCCGCCACCGGAGCCAGAAAGTCGCGCGGATTCGCCAGCCCATTCGCACCGATTGGCCCCAGATCTGGCAGACGAAGCAGGGCACCGTAGTTCTCGCAAACATATCCACGCGCCTGTTTCTCGAGAAGCTCGACCCGAAACCGGATGCCGCGCTCAATCACCGCGATCTCGCCCGGCCCCACCTCAAGCATTCCCATTTCCGTGCGCAGCAGCAGACGTCCCATTTGCGGCACGATTAACATCTCCCCATCGGCGTTGTAAAAAAAACGGTCGACCATCGAGACGTTGGCCACATAGATGTGAATGGCAACCCCCGCATGGCTGCGCGCATCGCCATTGCCCGCCAGGGTGATCAGGCCTTCCACAAAGTCGGTTGGCTCGGAAGAAGGCGGAACCGGAATCGGCATCCAGCGCAACTGGTTCGGTGGCGTTGGCAGTTCGTCCAGTGGCGCGCTGCGCAGTCTTGCCTGCTCGATCGCCTGAAAGGGCTTGTGTGCGACCGAGGGACGAATCCGGTACAGCCAGGTCCGCCGATTGACCGCGCGCGGGGCAGTGAAGGCGGTTCCGCTCAGCTGCTCGGCATACAGTCCATGCGAGACTCTCTGCGGGGAATTCTGCCCACACGGCAACACACCGACCACCGCTTCGCTGGCGAACTCGTTGCCAAACCCCGACTGATAGTGCAACTCCCGCTTGGCCGGCGCCTCATTGCTTGCGCGAGCCACCGTTCGGTTTGCCGCTTTTGCCTTCGTCATGCCTACAGATTCCCTCGTCGCGCCTGTTCCATTTCAATCGACTCAAACAGCGCCTTGAAATTCCCTTTGCCAAATCCGCGGCTTCCTTTACGCTGAATGATTTCAAAGAACACCGTCGGCCGATCTTCCACCGGCTTCGAAAAAATCTGCAGCAGGTAACCTTCCTCGTCGCGGTCCACCAAGATACCGAGCGAGTGCAGCTCCGCCAGTGATTCCTCCGTGGGCCCGACCCGCGAGGTCAGCGCATCATAGTAGGTGTCCGGAACACGCAAAAACTCGAGCCCGTTACGCTGCAGTCTCGCCACCGTGTACAAAACATCCTTGCACTGCAGGGCAATGTGCTGCGCCCCCGCTCCTCCGTAGGCTTCGATGTATTCCTGAATCTGGCTCTTGTTGCGCGCCGTGGCGGGCTCATTAATCGGAAATTTTACCGAATGCGAATCGTCCGACATCACGATGCTCATCAACGCGCTGTACTCGGTGGATATATCCTTGTCGTCGAACGTGATGTAGCGATGAAACCCGAAGACGCGAGTGTAGTAATCGGCCCAGTACTGCATTCTGCCGAGTTCCACGTTTCCCACGATGTGATCAATGCGCAGAATGCCGCAGTCGTCTCCCGTCAGCGGGGCCGACACGTACCCGGGCAGGAACGGTCCCTTGTAATCCTTATACGAAATCAGTGAGTGGATCGTGTCACCATAGGTGCGGACTGCGGCACGACGGACGGCACCGTGTTGGTCCTCGACGTCATGCGGTTCCTCAGCGGGAAGCGCTCCGCGTTTTACCGCTTCCGCAAACGCCTGATCCGCATCCTCCACTTCCAGCGCGATATCGCGCACCCCGTCGCCGTGGGTTCGGATGTGATCGGCGGCAAGATCGTCTGCCGTCATGGGCGTCGTGAGAACAAAGTTCGCCTTGCCCTGACTCAGGGCATAAGACGCTCGCTGCCGCTGGCCGGTCTCCAGTCCACTGTAAGCAACCTGCGAAAAGCCGAATCCCATGCGATAGAAATAGGCCGCCTGGCGCGCGTTGCCAACCCAGAATTCAACGTGGTGAATGCGTTTCAGCTTGAGTGGATTTTCCATCTACTGCTTCCCCCACACCCATAGTTTATCGCCGCCGGATCCGCTGTTACCGAACGATGGCTAGGTCAACGCCGCAGCCCCCACCGCGGCTTCTTCAACCGTTACACGATGCAACCAATGCCCCCACTGGGGGGAAGCACCTGTCTTCGCGCGATCATACGCGCTGCGAATCTGCTCCGTCACCGGTCCCGGTGAGACCCGACCGATCCGAAGACCATCCAGTTCTGCCACTGGCAGAATCTCACATGCCGTACCGCAGAGGAAGACCTCATCTGCCGCGCGCAATTGCTCAAGCGTGATGATTCCGACTTCCACGGCGAATCCCGCCGCCACTCCAAGTTGCAGCACCGAGTCGCGGGTGATTCCCATCAGGATCGAGGATTTGTGGTCGTTCGTCCGCAACGTGCGGCCATGGACGAGGAATACATTCGCGACCGCCGCTTCCGCCACATGTCCATCCATGTTGAGCAACAACGCCTCGTCGTAGCCGCGCCGCAGTGCCTCCATCGTAGCCAGGCGCGAATTCAGATACTGGCCACAGGCCTTCACGGTCGTCGGCATCACGCGCGCATCGAACTTGCGATAGGGAGACACCGTCAGCCTCGCACCCCGCCGCCGGCTCTGCTCCGTGACGTGCACCATCTGCGCCCAGGCCAGAATCGCCGTATCCGTCGAGCACTGGGCGCGAATCCCCAGGGTTTCCGCCCCCATGTAGGCGATCGGCCGGATGTAAGCCTCACTCAGCCGGTTGCGCCGAATCAATCCGCAGATAGCCTCTGTCATTTGTTCCCGACTAAACGGCATGTGCATTCCGTACACCGCGGCCGATTTGTACAGGCGGTCCAGGTGAGCCTCCAGGCGAAAAATCGCCGGCTTGCCTTCCACCCGGTAACTGCGAATGCCTTCGAACACCCCCGTCCCATAGTGCAATGCGTGCGTGGAGAGCGGCACCATGCTCTCCGCCCACGGTACGAATTCGCCGTTCATCCACGTCCATTGGATGTTTTCAAATGACATGCGGTTGACCCCTGGCCTCGGACACGAGGAACAACTTATGGTTAGAATTGTTCAGCAGGCCGAGCAATTCGTAAATACAATAGATTAAGCATTCTCGGGATTTATCTATAGATTATAATGTAAAATGTGATGATGACTTTCGATACTTCAACAGTCGACGACCTTGGCTGGCATATCCTAGAGCAACTGCAACAGAACGGCCGCATCTCCTACGCTGAGCTCGGCCGCCGGGTCGGATTGACGCTTCCCGCCGTCGCCGAGCGTGTCCGCAAAATGGAGGACGCCGGAATCATCACCGGGTTCCGCGCTGAGATCAATCCTGCCAAGATCGGTCTCCCCATCGCCGCGTTCATTCGCATCAGTGTCGTCGGTGACGTCTTCGCACGCGTCGCCAAAGCCGTCCGCGACCTGCCTGAAGTTCTTGAATGCCATCGTGGCACCGGCGCCGACTCGTTTACCCTGAAGGTCGCCGTCGAATCCGTGCAGCATCTCGAACATCTGATCGACAAACTCACGCCCTTCGGGACCACCTCAACGTCCATCGTTCTTTCAACTCTGGTTGAGAAGCGAGACTTCACGCGCCGTGCTCCCGGCGTTCGCAAAAAGTGACGCCGGCGCGATCGCGGCCCCTGCTCTACAATCTCTCGGTGCGTTCAGGCGCCATCACCTTCGTCCTCAGCCTCCTTGCCGTCCTCAGGCTTTCCGGTTCCGCGCAGCCAACATCCATCCCGAACACCGGCTTCGACAGCAACTTGCGCGGTGTCAGCATCAGCCGTGCCCGGGGGAAACTGGTCGTGTGGGTTTGCGGCTCGAAGGGGACAATCCTGCGTTCGCTCGACCAAGGCAAATCATGGACGAAATTCGAGATCGACGGCGGAAGCGATCTGGATTTTCGCGATATCAAAGCTTTCGGCAGGAACTCTGCTTATGCAATGTCGAGCGGCGACGGCGAGAAGTCGCGGATCTACAAAACCACCGACGGCGGCATGTCGTGGGCTCTTCAGTACACCGACCGACGTCCAGGATTCTTTCTCGATTCGCTCGCCTGTGACTCGAGCACCCGCTGTCTGGCGCTGAGCGATCCCGTCGCGGGCAAATTCCTCGTCCTCGCAACCAGCGACGGCCAACACTGGAAAGAGATGCCCGGCCAGGGAATGCCCGCCGCGCTCCCCGCGGAGGGGGCCTTTGCCGCCAGCGGAACTTCCCTTCGACTTTGCAACCACGACGTTTATTTCGGCACCGGCGGGCCAGCAGCGCGCGTCTTTCACTCTGCCAACCACGGAGATTCCTGGACCGCTGTCGAAACTCCCGTTGCCCATGGCGGTGCTTCCACCGGGATCTTCAGTCTCGACTGCTCCGGCGGCCACGTAGTCGCTGTCGGAGGCGACTACAAGCATCCCGATCGCGCGGAGGCAGTGGCCGCGTACTCGAGTGACCGGGGAAAGACCTGGCATCTAGCCGAGCAACAGCCGGGAGGCTACCGCTCGGCCGTTCGCCTCGCCTCCCGAACTGCGATTGCCGTGGGGTCCAACGGAGAAGACGCCAGTTTCAATTACGGCGCAAGCTGGAAAAAGACCGGCATGCTGGACCTCAATGCCGTTGCGCTCACTCCCCATGGCTTGGCATGGGCGGTCGGGCCGAAAGGTGTGTTCGAACATTTCCAGCTTCGGGATCTGTTCCACCACCATCATCCGCAAGAAGATGGCATCGGCCGTCCGTAGACGGCGCCACCCAGCTAGCGCACTTCAATCGAAACCAATTCCCCCGCGTTCTTCCCCATCGCCCGATAATTCACTGACACCAACCGGTTCTTCCACTCGCAGGAAAACCGTTCCTCGCCTATCACCAGCAATGACTTGTAATCCGAAGCGTGCATCTTGTAAGTGATCATTCCGCTCAGGATTGTAACCGTAGCTTCGGGAACCTTCGAGCAATCGCTGCTTACGATCTTGCCCTTCAGGAATTGCACCGGTCCCGTCGTCCCCGGCGTAACCGGGGCCGGGTTTGGCGCCGCGTCCGCGTCGTCCTCCTCTGCGTCTTTGTCCTTTCCGTTGTCCTTGGCCTGGCTAGCGTTCACTGTCGGCGCCCCAGTCCCCGCCGCTGGCGTACTGGCTGCTCCCGCCGGCGCCTCGTTTTCCCCTGCACGCTGCGGCCGCACCCCGTACTTCTGCAGCGTATCCAGATCTTCCAACTGCTGCTTGGCCGCTGCTGCCGCCACCCGGTCCGGCCCCGCCTTCAGCTGCGTAAATATTTCGCGCGCCGCCTCCCACTTCCTGCCCGCGACATAAATCTGCGCCAGGTTGAACTGATACTCCAGATTCCGCGGCGCCAGGGCGATTGCCTGGCGTTGCGCCTCCAGCGCCGAGTTGATGCCACCTCCCTCGACCCGCGCCATCCCCAACATGTTGTATGCGTCGGCCAGTTCCGGATACCAATCCGCCACCGCCCTGAGATCCTGCATCATGTTCGCCAGCCCTTCGATTTCCTGGCGTGTCGCCTGCGCCTTCCGATATTTCAGCACCGAGCGGTAGTACCAAATCCAGGGATCGCGCGGATTCAAATCGGTGGCCTTCCCGAGTTCCTCGGCCGCGGCGGCAAACTTCTTCTGACGAATGTCGTCCCATGCCAGCGCGCGCCGCGCTACCTCGTTATCTTTCGGCTCCGCTGTCAGTTGCTGCAATTCGTGAAGTGCCTGGTCGCGATGCTCCGGAATGCGCGCCATCACCTCGTCAATCTCCGCTTTTGCGACCTCTTCCCTTACCGGATTCACCACCATCGCTAGGTCGTCGGCGTCGAAGGGCAGAGGGAGGCGATACGGTTGCTCCATGTCCACCGGATTTGCCACCGGCTTCTTCGCCTGGTCAAGCGCGATGCCCAACCCGCTCTGTGTTTTGAAATACGACTTCACCGCCTCTTCCATCTGTTCCGGCGTCATGTCGAACGCCTGCACGACAGCCTTATCCACCGGCACTTTCTGGTTCAGCACGAGATCAAAGTAAGTCCCTGCCTCCGGCAACTTGTTTTTGTTCGCCAGATAGTGGACGACCATCCACGACTGAGCATAAAACAGCGTATTGTGCGTTCCCTCGCGCGTTCCCGAAACGTCATGCTTCATCGTGAACAGGTCCACCATCGATATCCACACCGGAGAACTCACCAGTTGGGTGAGCGATTGCGGCACATTGGGGTCACGCCGCATTCCACCCAAGTCGTCGAAGGCGTCTTCATGCCACTCCGGCGCCAACTCCGGGTCGCCCCCAATCTCCACCTGCTTGCCAATGTTGATCGCCCCAAAGTATTCCGCCAGCCCTTCGTCGAACCAGCCCTGCGTCGGAGGATAGTTGTAGTTCAACAGATAGTGCGCCAACGAATGAGCCACCGCCCGCCAGGGGTTGATTTCAAAAAGATTCAGGACGATGTAAATCCGATCCGAGCCCGGTACAAAGAACCCGCCTGCCATGCTCTGTTTCGTCGGAGCAACCAGCCCATATTGCTTGTCACCCTTAAGCGCAACGACGTTGATGGGCAACGGCATCTTCAGCTTGTCCTTCAAGATCAGCTGTCCAAAGACAGCGCGCATCTGCTCCATCCGCAAGGCAACTTCCCGCCCGCGTTTCTCTCCCGCATCCGTCAGCACCACAAAATGCGTGGTCTGCACCTCCAGCCACTTGGGTTCATCCTTTTCCTTGGCCAGAGAGACTTCGGGTGCGATCGAAAAAACAACCGTGAGCAAGACAGGCAGAGTAAGGGATCGTATCGCGAGCTTCGCAATCGCTGAAGGACGGCGGCGTCTCATGGGAGCCTGGAGGTTCAAGCAAATGCTAGCATGCTCGCGGTTCGCTTTGGTTGTTTCGAATGCAAAACCAATAACTTGATCCGCACGTGGAAACGCGCAGCCGAAATCTGGCCGACCAGCTCGCATAACTCTTTTCCCGGCAAGTCTCCAACGTTGATCTCTCCTCCGGGACCCTAGCGCCGATCGCTCACCTGCGGCAAGAGTTCTGGATTCGCCCGTGGCCCTGCTCCGCCGCTATGCCCAGAGGTTCCGGCCAATCCAGTTTTCGGCAGACACTCCGAGCCATCCGGGATACACTTTCTTCAGATCAAAATGTCGCGTCCAATCCAAACTGATCGAGGTCCCGCTTGAAGACTCTCCCACTCGCAACCGTTGTGGGCTTTTTCTCGGTCGTGATCACGGCCGTATCGGCGCAGACCCCTCCATTGGACGAGACCCTGGCCGCGAACCAGGTGTTCCAGAAACACTGCGCCAAGTGTCACGGGAAAACCGCCGAGGGGCGTCACTTCGGCGGACCATCACTCGTCGCCAAGACCGTTGCCGCAACCTCCGCCGAGGAACTGCGCTCCATCATCACCAACGGCAAGGGTCGTATGCCCAAGTACGCTGGCAAACTGACCGCTGAAGAAATCGATGCACTGGTGCGACAGATCACTGCGAGCAATGCGAAACCCTAAACAAGCCAGGCGGGACAAGCGATAGGCAGTGCGCCCAGGCAACCACGGGCGTAGTCGGTGTCGCAGCCCGGGGGAGGTTCCGGGGAGTTTTCTTCAAGCGCCGGCACCGACGATTTTCCATTAAGCCGGCTGAAAACACCTGTGGTAAAGTAACCAGTTCCCAACATCTTGATTCCTCGCAGTCGCAAGGAGACGACATGCAAAGCCGCATCACGGGCACCACCATGCCCGTTCTTGAATTGGTGCTCGAACCGAACGATTCCGTAATCTCCGAAGCAGGAGAACTCTCCTGGATGAGTAGCTCGGTCCAGATGACCACACACACCCAGATGGGCGGTGGCGGAGGAATCTTCGGCGCAATCAAGCGTGTAGCTGGCGGGGGCACCCTGTTCATGACCGAGTACCGCGCAAGCGGCGCGCGCGGCGAACTGGCATTCGCCACCCAGCTTCCTGGGCACATTGTTCCCGTCGAGGTCAGCGCCGGTCACGAATATATGATTCACCGTCACGGTTTTCTCTGCGCCACACCGCAGATCCAGGTCGGAGTCGGCTTTCAGCAATCCCTCGGCGCCGGCATCTTTGGAGGCGACGGGTTTCTCTTGCAGCGTCTCAGCGGACAAGGCACGGCCTGGCTCGAGCTTTCCGGTGAACTCGTCATCCGAGACCTTCAGCCCGGAGAAACTCTCCGCGTCCATCCCGGCCACGTCGGCGCGTTCCAGTCGAGTGTCTCGTTTCAGATCACCACCGTCCCCGGAATTAAGAACATGATCTTCGGCGGCGATGGACTATTCCTGGCGGCGCTGACCGGCCCCGGGCGAATCTGGTTGCAGACTCTGCCGATTTCGAAGCTGGCCCACAAACTGATGGAGTACATGCCAAGGCCGTCTGGCGATGCGGCCAAAGGAGGAGTGGTCGGAGGCATCGTAGGATCGATCCTGGAAGGTATGAAATAACGCGCGCCAGTGAAGGGATGACACCAACCGCACAACCAACGGCCGCCCTATCCTCGTCCGGCTCCACGCGATTGGCCTGGATCGACTGGATGCGCGGCTTGGCTTGTGTCCTCATGTTCCAGACGCACTGTTACGATGCCTGGCTCGGCGGAGAGGCTCGTAACACCGGCTTTCTTAAAGCCTCCCAGCTCCTCGGCACGCTGCCTGCCCCACTTTTTCTGTTTCTCGCCGGTGTCTCCTTCGCCCTGGTCACCGACAAACTGGTTCGCAACCATTTGAGCACCGCTGAAGTTACCCGTACCATGGCACGGCGCGGCGCCGAGATCTTCGCCTTCGGACTTCTGTTCCGCCTGCAGGAGTTTCTTATCGCTTGGGGGTGGGCTCCGTGGTCCGACTTACTCCGCGTGGATGTCCTCAATATCATCGGTTTATCGATGATTCTGATGGCACTCACCTGTGGTGCCATCCTGACCATCTCTCGAAACCCACGCGATTCTCCCCAAGATATGCCACCCGCCGGTTCGTATCCGGCGAGGCCTTCGGACATTGCGAAGGGTTTGGAAAGCGGCTACGGGGCTGGCCGCCGGCGTACGGCACTGGTAGCCGGCGCGATCACCGCCTCGGCCGGGATCGCCCTGCTAACCCCGCCGCTGTACACCACCTGGCGCCCAACATGGCTCCCTTGGCCGCTCGAGTCTTACATCGACGGGTGTCACAACCTCGGCGCTCCACAGCCTTGGCTCTTTCCATTGTTTCCGTGGGCTGCCTTTGCCTTCGCCGGCCTTGCCGCCGGCTTGATCCTCTTCAGCCACCGGGCGCGCAGCCAGCCTGTGAAGACGCTGACTTTGTTCGCCATGGTCGGAGCCGGAGGAATCCTCGGAGCACGCCAATTGGATCACTCCTCCCTCCACCTCTATTCGACCTATGACTATTGGCATACCAGCCCCAACTTTTTAATCATGCGGATCGGTCTTTTGCTAGTGATCTGCCTCCTGAGCTATGCCTGGTGTCGCTGGGGACTCGGAACCCGGAGTTTCAGCCCGCTCATTCAATTGGGACAGACGTCCTTGCTGGTCTATTGGGTCCACATCGAGTTCGTCTACGGCCGCTTTTCGCTGCTGCCGAAACGGTCTGAATCCATCCCCGCCGCATCGCGAGGATTGCTGGAAATTTTCTTGTTTATGCTGATCCTGTCTTTGCTTCGTACCCGGATCGACTGGAAGAAGATAGTCAACTTCAAAAAGATGACCGGAAGAGTCCAGCCAGCCTAGGAGCTACTCATTCGCGAGCCCGCCATGACCGAAGCCGCAGAGGGACCACCGAGCCAGGCGCGGCCGGGCTCCGCCTGCCTACGAGCCGCCGGCTGACAACTGCAAGATCGCCTTTCCCGCGAAGCTCAGCCCCATCGCCCAATTCTGGCGGGCGCTGGCGTCATCGTGGCCGTAGCCGCTGACATACAGGGTGCAGTAAAAACCCTCCTGGAGTTCGCTCTCCCCGCCGAAGTAACATCGTCGCACGCAAACCTCCGCAGCCGACCCGGTCTCCGGCGCAGGCTGCAGCAGGGCAACCAGATTCGTTGCAAATTGTTCGTGAGTCCGAAACGACAGACGGGATTCGACAGTGCAAAATACCAGGTCCACGTAACTCGCGAACTTGATCGATGCACGGAAAATTTCTTCCTCCGCACTCAGCGCTGAGGTGGTCCAGACATCGCATTTTGCCGTCTCGACCATGCTGGGCGGCGAGTTCAGTGTCCGAAGGAATTCACCTAACTGGGGAAGCCTTTCTGCTTCCTCGATCCTGGCCATCAGCTCCGGATGCCGCTTCAGGTCGACATAGGCGAGCTTACCGGCGGGGTCTCTCCAGGGAAAATCCAGCACCGCATCGTCGCGGCCAAGTTCGATCGAGAAATCTGCTTCCATAATGCGGAACTTTCGCTCTAGAACCTGCGCAGGAAGTTGACGATCTCGCCTTCCGCCCAATAGCCGTCGTCATAGCCGCCATCGCTGCCCTTCCCGGCTGCAGTCGGCACTCCGACAAAGGCACAATGCCCGCCATCCGCCGTCTCGACGAAGGTGATGTTTTTGTTCGACGCGATCCTCCGTCGCGTCTCAGGGGTAATGCGCACGAACGGATCGTTCGCCGCGTACAACACTAGGGCCGGCACCGCGATCCGCTCGATCACATGGGCTGCCGAGGCGCGATCGTAGTAATCGTCCACGCCAGCAAATCCGCAATAGGGAGCAGTCACTTTGTCATCGAACTCGCGCAGGCTTCGAATGCCGCGGCCCCGGCTCCCGTCAAAGTGTTCGGGAAAAAGGCGCGCTTTCTGTTGCAACCGTCGCCGCAGGGCCCACAAGAAATAGGCTTCGTAAATCCGGTTCGAAGGTTCATGCAGCGCATCGGACGAGGCGGATAAATCGAGCGCCGGGCAGCAGACAGCGACAGCGCGAAACTGCGTCGGCGCCTGCGAGCCCCACTCCCCGGCCAGCTTCAGCACGATGTTGCCGCCCATGGAGAAACCGACCAAAGCAAAACGCGAGACGGCATCCTGAGCGACGATCTGGCGCGCCACCGCCGCTACGTCGTTCGACAATCCCGAGTGATAGAGCACGGGAGCGAGTTCGTCCGTGCCGCCGCAGTTGCGCTGGTTGAAGCGGATCACATTCATCCCCCGCGCCAAGGCCTTCTCGGTAATGCCCAGCATGTACTGCGATTCGCTTGACCCTTCGAGTCCGTGGACAAGAATGATCGTCAGCGCCTGGGCGCGATCGGCTTGCCAGTGGCAATGGCAGAGCACCTTGACTCCTGGCTCGCACTCGATCAGGCGTTCCTCGGGCGCGGGCACGCTAAAACGGCGCTGGATCAAGAAACTGGCGAGGGTCTGTACATGGCCGCCGCGCAGCCAGCGACGGGGCCGGAAGGGAGTTCTGTTTTCCTGTATCGATTCGTCGGTTTGCGAAATACCCACCCTTTGATTTTAAATAGAGGCAGCAATTCTCTTCGTGGAGTTTGGTTCATGCCCATCTTCGAGTATGTTTGCAAGGAATGCCAGCACGAATTTGAGGCTTTGGTCTTCGGCAAGCAAAAAGCCGAATGCCCGAAGTGCCAGAGCAAGAAACTGGAGCCTCAACTCTCGGTTTTCGCCGTGTCGGCGCGGAGTACACCTGGTTCCCAACCGTCGATGTCGGGGAGCCCATGTGGCTCCTGCGGAGATGCTCGCGGCCCCGGAGCCTGCGGCATGAAGAACTTCAACTAACTCACCTCGATGTGATCAACCGTGGGCCCGCGCCCTAGCCTCGTGTCCGCCAGTTTCCCCGCCAAGCTGCGCTATTCCGCAACGTAACTTCCGGAACCCGCGCCCCGGTAACCGTTGTGACGTTTCGCATCGCAGCGTCTCTAGTTATGATCCTCTTGCATCGTTGCAGTGAACCGAGAGCTACCGACCATCAAGCATAGTGAGGAGCAGGAATGGACCGGCGAAAGGAGCGCAGACTGAACCTTGAGTTGCCGGTGCGCATTTGGGGAGTGGACCGGATGGCGAGGCCATTCGCGGAAATTGTCCGGGTGCGAAATGTCAGTAACGGCGGGGCAATCTTGATTGGCGTGCGTTCGAAAGTGCAAACCGGGGAACTGGTGGACGTGCAACATGGCGCGTCCCGCACGCAGTTTCGGATAGTTTGGATCAATGTTTCGGGAGAGGCCGGCGTACAGGCTTTAGCGTCTGAGCAGCCCCTATTGGGGATCGGCCTCCCCACAATCTTCAACACGGTGGGAACCGGATAGGCCCAAGCCGAACGGCACTGATCGGCCAGTTAACGTGGATTCACGTGGCCGGTTCCCGCTTTTATCTCTTCGTTCTCGACAAGAAACCTGGCAAATACTTCATTCGACAAAAGGCGGCCGCGGCCCGTGAGGCGAAGGGTCCGATCCGGCGGCTCGAGCAAGCCATCCTGGACGCAGCGCTGAATCGCGGATTCCCAATGCGCCACCGTTTCCCGACCGAACCGCGAACCGTACTCTATGCGCAAGCGTTCGAGATCGATGCCGCCATTCAGGCGAAGTCCGAGAAAGAATTCTTCTTCGACGGCCGCCCGCGCACCGACTGGCGTGACCGTGTGCGGCTTACGATTCATGTAGGCGTCGATCGCGTCGGGCGTTGCAAAGCGGACGGCCGAGAGGGTGTCCCGAGGATGCTGCCAGGCGGCTCGTCTCTCCCCGAGCGGGATTCGTTGCAGCATCGAGTGTGCGTCCACACCCAGGCCCAGATAGGGCTGACGCGTCCAATATTTCAGGTTGTGTCGAGACTGGTAGCTTGGTGACACCTCCGTTCGAGGCGAGTCTGAACGGGGGGGGGTGCTTTCGACACGGGCGAAGTTGGAAATCTCGTATTGCGCGATTCCGGCTGCATTGAGCATCTCGCAAGCCTGCTGGTAAGAGTCGGCGATGGCGTCCTCATCGGGGACGAAGTGGGCGTGAAAGCGCGCGCCTCCGGCCATCAGTTCCCGGCCCAGTCGAGAGTCCTGGTCCACTTCGAGCATGTAGACGCTCACGTGGGGAACGCCAGCCGCAATGGTCTCGCGCAGGGTGTAACACCAGCTCTCCGGCGTCTGGTGTGGCAAACCGGCGATGAGATCGATGCTGATGTTGGTGAGGCCGGAGTCGCGCAGGCGAGCGATCTCCTCGAGAACAGTGGCGCGTTTGTGCAGCCGTCCCACCGCGTGCGCTTCCTGGTCGACGAACGACTGCACGCCCAGGCTCACACGGTTCACTCCACACCGCATCAGGGTCCCTATGAGACCGGGCGAGAGTGTGCCGGGAGCGCATTCGACCGTAACCTCAGCATCGGGCGTGACCGCAAACTCCGCGCGCACCGCGGTGAAGATACGAAGAAGCTGCGCGGACTCGAGGATGGAGGGAGTTCCCCCACCCAGATAGACAGAATCGGCGGCAGCCTCGTCGGTTAACCAACCACCCAGTTCCGAAGCCAGCTCACGGGCGCTAGCAATATCTTCCAACAGACGGAGAACGTAATTTTCATAGGCTGATTTCGAGAACACATCGGAGACGAAATTACAGTAGCTGCATTTGGTCCGGCAAAACGGAACGGAGATGTAGAGGCCGAGTCGCACACTGTCATTCATTGTATGGGACAATGAAAAAAACCCGCCCAAGCCTGCGGCATGGACGGGGCGCCGTCGAAGTGAGCCGCGGCTTAGAAATGAAACGCGATGCCAGTCGACAATCGCACATTGTTCTGCGTCGTTCCAAAAAAGCGTGTCTCGAGATAGTCGCCTTCGAAACGTAGCGCGATCGGATGGAAGATGCGGTAGTCGATGCCTCCGCCCAACCCGGTCGCCAAAGAGGTGTCCGATCCGGCGCCGTTGGTGCCGACGTGCCCAACCCCGAACAGCGCTTCGGCGAACGGCCTTAGCTTTCCTATCGAGGCCGACACCCGCGGCCCAAAGATTATGTTGTACTCGTGCACGTTGACGTTCCCGTTGGGAAGGCAGGTTCCGCTCAGCGGGTTGCACACCGTCGCCACACTTTCAGAACCGAACGTTTGACTGAAATCCGCCACGAGTCCGACGTGCGGAAAAACCCGGCCCTCGAGCGACGCTGTCCAGCCATTCAGGTTGGACCGACCGAGCGACGATAAATCGGCGTTGTAGTAGGAATAGCCAAAGAAAACATTGCCACTGGTCGGTACCTGGGCCGACGCGAAACTTGCCCAGAGGATCGCGGCCCAACCCACGAAGACAACCTTGCGCATGAATCGTCCCTTCTTCTCTTCCTCGAGAACGTCTCAGATTGCGGTTTCATTTTTTGGATGCGCCGAAGTGCACGCCTGTTGTCGGGCGGCACGAAAAAAAAGGTGTCGGCTACAATAAAAAAATGGTAATTCTACCTCTGGGTCATTCATCTATAGCAGGAGGCGAGGACGATTTATGAGTAACGAGGCAATCGATGTCACATGTGAAGGCTGTGGCCAAACGTTCTCCGCCTTCCTCCACCAAATGGCCGACAAGAATTCCAAGGTCGTCTGTCCGAATTGCCGCGAGAGCCGTGACTGTAAACCCACGAAGGTCGCCCAGGCCGAGGCGGGCACTCGGCCTGCCAAGAAACTCATCTAGGGGACCAACCTTTTCCTTTTTTCTTGCCGGGTCGGTTTGCTACTTCGAGTCACGTTTTTCGAGTAATCTTTATTCCAGCGGAGATTCGTTTCGCTGATCTCCCGGCGCCGCCCATGGCCTCCACTCAGGAAGAAGATGTTTTAGGCAAAGCGTATGACGCCCGGCTGATGCGGCGGTTGCTCACCTATCTGCGGCCGTATACATGGCATGTGGTGGTGGCGCTGGCGGCGATCGTCGTGAAGTCCGCGTTGGACGTGCTGGGACCGTTCCTCACCAAGGTCGCCATCGACAAGTATTTGGCGAAGTCCGCCAATTCCAATTCCTGGATTGGCAACCGGCTCAGCCCCACTCCCCTCACCGGCATCGCGCAAATCGGTGGCCTGTACGTCGCAATCCTCATCCTCACCTTCGCGCTTGAATTCGTCCAGACCTACCTGATGCAGTGGACCGGACAGAAAGTGATGTTCGACCTGCGCAGCCAGATTTTCCGCCACCTGCAGCACATGCACGTTGCATTCTTCGACAAGAATCCGGTGGGGCGCCTGGTAACCCGCGTCACCACCGACGTCGACGCACTCAACGAAATGTTCACCGCGGGCGTGGTTTCCATCTTTGAGGATGTATTCGTGCTGGCGGGCATTATTGCCATCATGATGAAGATGAACTGGAGGCTGGCGCTCATTACTTTTGCCGTGCTTCCGGTGATCGTCTATGCGACCAAGATCTTTCGCGACAAGGTGCGCGATTCCTACCGGCGCATCCGCACCGCCATTGCACGGATCAATTCGTATTTGCAAGAGGCCGTCTCCGGCATGCTGGTGTTGCAGGTTTTTAACCGCGAAAAACGCGCCTTCGATAAGTTTTCCGACATCAACGCTTCGCACATGGCAGCATTCAAAGACGCCATCATGGCGTACTCGGTCTACTACCCGGTTGTCGAAATTCTGTCCGCGATTGCCATTGCCAGCATCATCTGGTTCGGCGGCAATGACGCGCTTCGCGGCCTGGCTTCGATCGGAGTGTTGGTTGCCTTCATGCAATACGCGCAGCGCTTTTTCCGTCCGATTCAGGACTTGAGCGAGAAATACAACATTTTGCAATCTGCCATGGCGGCGGGCGAGCGTGTATTCAAACTGCTGGATACGAAGATTGAGGTGACGTCAGCGGCGGTTACGAAGCATCCCCGAGGGCCGGGACGAATTGAATTCGATCACGTGTGGTTTGCGTACCACCTGCCAGGAGCGGGCGGCGACGCCTTAGCGATGGGCCCCGGCCCGGTCTCCACAAAAACCATGCCTCGGCAAAGTGGCGACCCCGACTGGGTCTTGCGCGATGTTAGCTTTGTGCTTGAACCGGGCGAGACGATCGCCGTGGTCGGCCACACCGGGGCGGGCAAGACTACGCTGATCTCCCTGCTCCTGCGCTTCTACGATGTGCAGCGGGGAAGCATCCGCATCGACGGCGTCGATGTCAAACAAATCAACCTCAATGAACTCCGCGCCCGTTTCGGCGTCGTCTTGCAGGATCCATTCCTGTTTAGCGGTACCGTCGAGAGCAACATCCGCCTGGGCACGGCGCGCATTCAGGACGCTGACGTTGAGCAGGCTGCCGAGGATGTGAACGTAGCTGAGTTCATCCGCACCTTGCCCGGCGGTTTCAAGGAAGAGGTTCGCGAACGCGGCTCGACGCTCTCGACCGGCCAGAAGCAATTGATCAGTTTCGCACGTGCGTTGGCACACGATCCGAAGATTCTGATTCTCGATGAGGCAACCTCAAGCGTCGACACGGAAACCGAGATCCGCGTGCGCGACGCGCTCAACCGCATGGTGGAAGGGCGGACGGCATTGATCATCGCGCACCGCCTCTCGACCATCCAGCGCGCCGATAAGATCATCGTGATGCACAAAGGCCAGGTCCGCGAAATGGGTTCGCACCAGCAACTGCTGGCTCAGCGCGGTATTTACTACCGGCTGTATCAGCTGCAATACAAAGACCAGGAGACGCCGGCCGCTCCTTCAGTGGCGGCGAACGCCGACGACTAGCGCGCGCTACCGACAGGGACACGGGTGCTTACTCCCCTGTGCAGCACGGGCCAATGGAAAAAGCAGCGTTCGGCGCCCGCAACCTTCGGCAGATTATCCCCGGGGCTCTAAGGACCTCGCCGCGTGAGCCCTTTCCCTACGCGACTGGCGGCTTTCTCCGGCACCGAGGTTAACATCGCAAAACGTCCCGCCATGTTCGGAACGGGAAAGCAAGAAAGAGAGTCACTCGCACGGAGCCTGATGATGCCGATTCGCTGCGGCGACGGGATGTCGGGCAGAGTGGTCCGGATCGAGGTCACGGTGCGCCCGGCGGTGCCGTGAGGGGTCCCCGGCGGGCGAGGGTGGCGTCTCGGGCGGGAGGTTGGGGCGGCCGGCACAGACAAAGGGATGGTGCCGGCTGCCTTCGTCGAGAGAATTGAGTTGGATCCCATCTCGGCCCCAATCCGACTGGGGGCCCGGTAAACGGGAGTACCGATAGGTGCGAGAGCGCGCCCCGTTGCAAACCGGTCGCGCTTTGCGGCCCTCGAGACGAGTTTCCGACACCTGCCGCAAAACCGTGCCCGTCGGCGCTGCCGCAGCCGTTACAATCCTTCCGTGCAGATCCTCATCTCCGCCGGCGAAGCCTCGGGCGAAATGTATGGCGCGCAGCTCATTGCGGCGCTGCGGCGGCAGGCTGCCGCTCCAGCTCTGCCGGAGTTCGGCCGCGTCCCGACCCGCCAGAATCCTTCCTCGACACCATCGGCGCAGCTTCACTTCTTCGGGGCGGGCGGGGAGCGCATGCTCGCCGCCGGATGTGAGATCATCGTCGACGCCAAGGACCTCGCCGTGGTGGGCATTACTGAAATTGTGAGTCATTTGCCGAAGATTCTTGGGCTCTACCGAAAACTCATTCGTGCAGCCGACGAGAAACGGCCCATGCTGGCCGTCGTCATCGACGCTCCCGCGTTCAACTGGCGGGTGGCACGGCAGATGCGGAGGCGTGGCATCCCGGTCATTTACTATGTCTGCCCGCAGTTCTGGGCTTGGCGACAGGGACGCGTAAAGTTATTGCGCAAATACATCAACAAGGCGCTGGTGATTTTTCCCTTCGAAGAAAAGTTCTATCGCGATCGCGGAGTCGACGCGACTTTTGTTGGCCATCCGTTGGCCGATCTGCCGGCGCCGGCGATCACGCGCGCAGCCTACGCCGCCCTGAACCAACTTGACGCGGCGAGACCCTGGATCACGCTTATGCCCGGCAGCCGCCGCAAAGAGGTGCGCCTGAACCTGCCGACCATGCTTGCGGCGGCCGAGGGCCTGAATCAGGACCAACCGGGCAGCGGCTATGAATTCCTGCTGCCAGTGGCGCGTACCCTCGATTTTTCGTTTCTTGAGGAATTGATCGCCGCGTGCTCGCGGCATGCGGGGTCGGCAGCGAGAAGGATTCACTTGGTTTCCGAGGCTTTGCCTGCGCTCTACCACTCCCGTGCCGGAATCGTGGCGAGCGGCACCGCTACGGTCGAGGCGGCAATCATGGGCACGCCCTTTGTGATGGTGTATAGGGTGTCGACGCTCACCTACGCTCTAGGCAAGCCACGGGTGAAGGTTCCCTACTTCGCCATGGTCAATCTGATTGCCGAGCAGGCGATCGTTCCCGAACTGGTGCAACAAAAATTCACCGTGCAGAACATCGTTCGAGAGATCAACAAAATCATCCCCGATGGAGAGCCTCGTACCCGCATGATCGAGGGATTGGAAACGGTGAAGGCGCGCCTGCAGGGCGGCCGCCGGGGCGCTCATCCTTCCGAGCGGGCAGCGGAGGTCATTTTGCGGGAGATGGGAGCAAGAAAGTCGACGGCTTCACCCGACACCTCCACCGGAGGGGGGATTACTTCCTAGGCGCGGTTATGGGGATCGTGGTATTTTCGAGTCGTTTCGGACAGGTAGCTTGTCTGCTCCCCCGACCACAGCCAGAACCTGGACGAAGCTCGATGTCGAATCGCAGTGGGTGCTGGGCCATCTGCCACGAGACAAGAATGGCGCGCGAAAAATTCCGACCGCAGTTCTCTGACCCAAGCAGGGACGAGAATTCAAGAAAAGAGATGGGCAGCGACGGTCGGGTGCTGGTCTGCGAAATCGCGATCTTTCGGTGCCGGCGCCGGGGATCTCGCCCTGGCGCGGGAGTTGCGCTTTACCGGCCCCAAGCAGGCTACTAAATTTCGCTAACCCTTGTCCTCACAGCATCTTTTGCGGGAAAATCAACATCATACATATCGTCCCCAGGAGATTTTTCTTGAAGCTCTGCACTACTCGACGCGCGCGCCGGCCGCTTGGTTTGACGGTGGTCATTGCTCTTGCCTTGATGCTGGCGCTGCTCGCGAACCGGTCGGCGCTGGGCGCAGAAAAAACGCGGCTACGCGCCGACGACTACAAAATCGACGTCGAGCTCCTGCCGCAATCTCACAAGCTCACCGCGCACGCCGTGGTCAAAGTCACGGCGCTCGATAACCTCAATGTGGCCATCTTTCAGTTGAACAATGGGTTGCGCATTACCAAACTCACCGACGCTGATAATATGCCCCTGACCCCCGAGCGCAATACGCTTGATTCGACCGTGCGTTTCGCGCTTAACAGCAGCGTCGCCAAGAACGCGAGCACCACGTTTAGTTTTGACTATGAAGGCACCTTAGACAGTGCCGACGACAGTCCGGTTGAGGGTGTGAAGCTCGCCTCGGTCGGTCCCGATACCAGCTACCTGCTTTACTCCGGACTGTGGTTTCCGGTTGCCGGATACGGAATCAACCGCTTCACCTCGACCATCAACGTCACCGTACCTGCGCACATGGTGGTGATTGGCAGCGGCAAGGAATCGGCGGCGGCGCCCGCCGGCGCGGCAAGTGGCAAAAAAGCCGCGCCCGCGATTGCCAATTCCAAAACCTTCAGTTTCACGTGGGACAAGCCGAGTTTTCCGGGCTCCATCATTGCTGGCGTTTTCCAGGAATATAAAAGCGACGATGCCGGCCTCGACCTGCACGTTTACTTTAAGCCCGACAAACAGTCTCTGGGCGCGGAATACGCGGAAACCGCGGTCAAGGAGTTCACGTTTTTTGTCACCCAATATGGTCCCGCTCTCTCCACCCGCCTCAAAATCGTGGAACTCCCGGACGACACGGTGCCGTCGGCGTATGCGCCGGAAATCGCGGCGCTTTCCGCCCGGGCCGTCACCGAGAAGATCAACTACCGCTTGCTGGCCAACACCATTGCCCACCAGTGGTGGGGCGTTTCCGTGAGTCCGGCGGCGAAAGATGATTGGTGGATCAGCGACGGCTTCGCACGTTACTCCGAGGCGCGCTACGTGGAGAGCGCAGCCGGCGCGAACGGACTCGATGAAATGGTGAAAGACATGTCAGTCGGCGCTCTGGCCTATGACACTGTGCCGCTTTCGAGTTCGGCCAAACTGGATTATTTTTCTCCCGAGTTTCAGTCGCTGGTGACCGACAAGGGCGGCATGATTTTGCACATGCTGCGCTGGGTCGTCGGCGAACCCAAGTATCTGAAGATCATGCGCGACTTCGCCGCGCAATATGCCGGCAAATCCGCCAGCACGGACGATTTCCGAGAACTCAGCGAGAAAGTCTACGGCGAGAAACTCACCTGGTTCTACTCGCAATGGATGGATTCCACCAGCGCCCCCGAGTTCAAAGCCAAGTACACCGTTTACCGCCTCGGCACCAACAAGGGCTTCCGGATCGTCGGCGCCGTCCAGCAAGATCTCGATCTTTTCCGCATGCCGGTCGTTCTGCGAATTGATACCGACGGCCGTACGGAAGAGAAGCGCATCGAAGTCGTGGGCACCGACTCCCCGTTTTCGGTGGAGACCTTCGGGCGCCCGCGGCGCATTTCGATCGATCCCGAAAATCACGTGCTGGAAAATTCCAAAGACGTTAAACTTCGCTCTTCCATTCTTCGCGGACAGGGCTTGACTCAACAGGGCGATCTGGCGGGCGCGCTGCTGGAGTTCAACAAAGCGCTCGACGTCAGCAAGAACAGCTCGCTCGCCCATTACCGCATCGCCGAAGTGTTTTTTCTGCAGAAGAACTACCAGGCATCTGCCAACGCCTACCGCGAATCGCTCAATGGCGACGGCGAGCCGCGCTGGACCGAGGTTTGGAGCCACTTGCAGTTGGGCAAGATTTTCGATGTGACCGGCCAGCGCGAACGCGCCGTCAATGAATACCGCCAAGCCATCCAAACCAACGACAACACCCAAGGCGCCCTCGATGAGTGCCGCCGCTACATGCAAAAACCTTACGAGCGGGAAAAGGCGAAAGAGGGAAGCTAGGCCAAAAATTAGCCCGCACCGCCAGGCGAATAGCGGTACGGGCCAGGAGGGAACGATTCAGAATATAGAACTTTTCCCCAACCATGTCAAGTAAGTTTATGGACTTTATTTGTATCAGCCCTGCCGTTCCGCCAGCCGCTCACATCTTATTGAAAACAAACTGATGGTTTCGATCGTTCCTAGGCCTTGCCCTCGACAAATCCCCTGCGACGCTGTTCGCTGTAGCGGTGTAACGCATCCTGGACAATGGGATACGCCTGGGTGGCGGGCTGTATCTCGTCGACCTCAACCGACTTGCCCTCCAGTTGCTTGTAGTCCTGAAAGAAACGCCGCAGCATGATCAACCGGTGCGGCGGCATTTCGGCGGCCTCGCGGTAAGCATTGAACTCCGGGTCCTCGGTTGCGATGGCGATAATCTTATGATCTTTCTTCCCACCGTCGATCATGGTCATCAATCCGATGGCGCGCGCGTGGATGATGGTCAGCGGTACCACGGGCTCCTGACATAGCACCAGTACATCGATCGGATCCTCGTCTTCGGCGAGGGTCTGCGGAATAAAGCCGTAGTTTGCGGGATAGTAGACCGCCGAGTACAAGATTCGGTCAAGTTTGATCAGTCCGCTGGTTTTATCCAGTTCGTACTTGACACTCGAGCCGAAGGGGATCTCGATCACGGTGTTGAACTCCTGCGGCAGTCCTATGCCGGGGGTGACGTCGTGCCAGGGATGGATCATGCTCTAGGTCCTACCTTTATGAGTTCGAATCCGAAGCTGGGAAGATTGTAAATCGAGTTCCGAATTCGCAGCCGCTGGCGCAAACCGCCAAAACGCGAAAATGAATTGCATCCGGCGTCAGGTCCAGTTTTGAAGCCAAAGCCTCGCCAATGACGGGGTGTTCCTCGGACCGCGCCGGAGCTCACGAATTGCCACCGCGGGAGACTCCAGGCTGGAAGTCTGAAAGGGACGCACCTGAACCGGGACATTTCTGGCTTTCGGTGCGGGCTATTCCCCCCCGCCGATCCCTCCCGGGTCGGGGCCCCTGAGAAACGTCACGCTTCAGGCTCTGGATGTAAGTCCTTTTGCCAGAATAACTTAACAAGGTTCGTACCAGACTGAAGGCGCTGCTTTCAATCGACCAACTACCGGGCTATATCAGTGCCAGGTTAGTGTGGCGAGCGAACCTCGACGAAACAAAACTCCCGCTGCAGCATGACGCGAATGCAATCAGTGGGCAGGACTCTAGCTGGGAACTGAGAACCAGGAACCGAGACCCGGCAACTACGCTACAATCCGCTCATACTCGAAACAGAGATTTGCCAGGAGGCATTTATGGATCTGGGATTTCCGGTGGTCACCATCGGTATCGTAATCGTAATCATCTACTTGCTGAGCTCAATCAAGATTCTGGCCGAGTACGAACGCGGAGTCATCTTCCGCTTGGGTCGCCTAATGGGCCAAGCCAAAGGTCCCGGTGTGATTCTGGTCTTCAGCCCTGTCGATCGAATGGTGCGCATCTCGCTGCGCCAGGAGGCCCTCGAAGTTCCGCCGCAAGACATCATCACCCGCGATAATGTCACTTTGAAGGTAAACGCGGTCATTTTTCTGCGAGTGATCGATCCGAACAAGGCAGTCGTCGAAGTCTCGAACTATGCCTACCAGACGTCGCAATTCGCGCAGACCACGTTGCGCTCAGTGCTCGGCGAACAGGAACTCGACGAACTACTGGCGCACCGCGACAAAATTAACCTGCGTCTGCAAAGTATCCTCGATACTCACACCGCGCCCTGGGGAGTGAAAGTAGCGAACGTAGAAGTCAAGCAAGTGGACATGCCGGAGTCCATGTTGCGGGCCATGGCCAAACAGGCCGAAGCCGAACGCGAGAAGCGCTCGAAGATCATCCACGCCGAAGGCGAGTTCTCCGCGGCGCAGCGCCTGGTCGACGCCGCGCATTTGCTGTCCAGCGAACCCGCCAGCATCCAATTGCGCTACCTGCAGACGCTAACCGAGATCGGGGTAGAAAAGAATACGACGGTAGTTTTCCCTGTCCCCATCGATTTCTTCTCCGGCATGCAACAATTGCTAGGCGGCGGCAAGACATCCGCTGCCCCATCGGTAAAATAGAGGTCAACGCCACCAGCAATGCCTACGGTGCAGCAGGATACGGAGATCACACTCGGCATGGGCCGCATGCTGGCCCTGTTCTTCGCTTTCGTTCTGGTCTGCGCCTTTTTCTTCGGAATCGGCTTTTCCCTCGGCAAAAGGACTGCAGCCGCTAGCGGCACGCTCAACCCCGCGATTATCACTCCGACCACCACTGTTCGCCCCTCGCCGGTTCAAAGCAGCCAGGCCCAGCCCAAGCCGGAGTCCAGCGATTTTGGTTTTTACAAAGCCGTGGGCGAGAAGACGGCCGGCACCGGTCCGACCACGCAAGATTCGAAAACACAGGCGCCCACCGAGACCGCAACCGCTCCAACCGCGAACCCGGCCGCAGACACCCGCGCCGGACCCGACACCGCATCCGCGCCGCCCCCCGGCGGCGGTTACTATGTGCAGGTTGCCGCTGTCAGCCGCCAGGAAGACGCCGAGGCGCTGGTCGAGGCTTTGAAGAAAAAGCAGTATCCGGCGTTCACTGCCAACAATCCCTCGGCCGACAAGTTCTACCACGTTCAGGTGGGGCCCTACGCCGATCTGAAGGAAGCTGAGTCCATGCGCGCTCGCCTGATCAGCGACGGCTACAATCCGATAGTGAAAAGATAAAAACCGAGTTTTTGATGGATCATTATTCTCCGCAATTGCAGCAGGCAAAACCATCGAGGACCTGAAGTTTAGAATTACCAAAAAACAAGTCTCCCAATCACAAATCGTTGGTTTCATGTCTAACGTCGTCCCCACCCTCGATCGCTTCCTGCACGCCATTGCCGACCCAACGCGCCGTCGGATTCTGCAAGCCCTCAAGGAAAAAGGCGGCTGTTCGCTCGATAAGGAAACCGGCCTTTGCGCCGCCGACATCGAGCAGCGAATAAAACTGGCGCAGCCGACCATTTCGCACCACATGCGAATTCTGGAAAGGGCCGGCTTGATAGAAGCAAAAAGGGAAGGCCATTGGCGCTGGTACCGCCGAAACGAACGATTGCTGGCGGAGTTGACGCGGGGATTGAAAGAACAGCTGTAGTCGGCGACTGGAAATTCGGCCGCGCAGCGGACAATCGCCGGTTTTTGATGAATTGTCGCCCCGCCGAGGCGGGATTTCCGTCTTGCGGCGAGGTCCAGATCGCTTGCTTCGCGCAGCCTAACTGAATCTGGGGAATGAGCCTTGAGCGCCTACCCGCTTGCGCCCGCCAGTGATGCCTTTTCTTCCTTCTTGTCGCTTGACTTCGTCGCAGGCTTCCCCTCTCGCTGACTCAGCAGCCGCACCTGGGAAATCAGATCCGCGACCTCGAACGGTTTCGCCAGCGACGGCACACTGCGCTCCTGCAGGAAGCTTCGGGTCTGCGGATCGGTCATGGTAGAAAATGTCAGCAAAAGCCCTTTCTCCATCCCCGGACGGTTTTCCGCGATCCATTCGTACATCTCCCGGGCACTGCAACCGCCCGGCATACGGCCATTCATCACGATTACGTCGAACGAGCCATTGCGCAGTTGTTCCTGCGTATCCTCCACACTCATCGAGGTCGTGACCTCGGCCCCTGCACCGACCAGCACGTCCCGTTCAAACTCCAGCACCGCTTCTTCGTCTTCCACCAGCAGCACGCGCCCCGCCACCAGCGCTTCTCGTCGCCCGACCGTAGCCGTCTCGGATGACGCCAGCCGCTCGCTCGCCAACAAACGGACTTCAATGGTCGCGCCACCTTCTTCCCGATTACGCGCCACGATTTCTCCGCCGTGTTCCTTGACGATGCCGTAGCAGATACTCAGTCCGAGGCCAGTACCCTTGCCCACCGATTTCGTGGTGTAGAAGGGATCGAAAATCCGTCCCGGGTCCTTGATTCCCGGGCCACTATCCTCGAACTCCGCGCACACATAACCATCTTTCTTAAAGACCCGCACTTTCAACACCCCGCTCCCGCTGCCTTCCACGATGGCATCGAGCGCGTTGTTGATGATGTTCAAAAAGACCTGCTCCAACTGGTGCGGATCGCCCACCACCGAAGGCAGGTCTTCGGGGATTTGGCGTTCCAGCGAGACATTGTTGACCTTCAAATCGTACTCGCGCAGCGTCAGCGATTCCTCGAGCACTTTCCGCAAATCCACTTCCTGTTTCTGCGGCTTGCGCTGGCGGGCGAAAGAAAGCAGATTCTGCACGACGCGATGGGTCCGCTGAGCTTGCTTGAAAAGCTTGCGCACGTAGTCGGCCGAACGGTGGTCAAGACCTGCACCTTCGAGCAGCTGCGCGTAGCCCAAAATGGCGGTCAGGGGGTTGTTGAGCTCGTGGGCCACGCCGGAGATTAACTGCCCGACCGCCGACATTTTCTCGCTCTGCAGCAGTTGCTCCTGCGTGCGCCGCAGGTCTTCGTACGCCCGGCAGGTTTCCTCGTAGAGCTGCACCTTCTCGATCGTCGTCGCCAGTTGCCGACTGATGGCCACCAGCAGATTCTCGTCGTTGCTCGAATAGTGCCGGTCTTGCTTGCTGGCTATGCCCATGATGCCGATGGGCTTGTCCTTGCTCCAGAGCACAACCCAGATCCAATACGGCAGCCGGTCTGCGCACACAAACTCCACCACCGCCGGCGGCAGGTGCGGCATAAAGTCCTGCGTCACCACCTCCGCGCGCGATCGCATCACCAAATCGCCCAAGCCTTCGGGAAACATCACTTCCGCCATGCGCACACGCGCTTCGCTGCGGGGCCCCCACCCGGCGCGCCGGCGGAACGTGCCCTCCGGTTCGCCTGCGAGATAGACCGAGCCGGTCTCCGCCCCAAACAACGAGATCACCTGACGCAGCGTCAAGTTTAGAATTTCGTCCAGATCGAACGATTGCGTCGCGATCACGGCCATCGCGTTGAGCGCATTCAACTCACGATTGCGCCGCCGCATCTCGTCTTCCGAGCGCTTCTTCTCCGTGATGTCGAGAACGAAGCCCTGATAGCGTGCAATAAGCCCGTTCGGATCGCGCGTGGCAAAACAACTTTGCGCCACCGCCAGCAGAGTACCGTCCTTGCGCCGCACCGTAATTTCAAAGTTGCGGACGTAATTATGCGCCTCGATTTCCTTGCGAAATGCCTCTCGCTCTTCGGCAACGGAATGCAGCACGCTCCCCATATCGAGCGCCATCAACTCGTCCCGGCTGCCGTAGCCGAGCATGGTGACAAAGGCGTCGTTACAATCCAGCAACTCGCCCTCCGGCGTGGCTACGAATACGCCTTCCTGTGCCTGCTCAAACAGCATGCGGTATTTTTCTTCCGCTGCCTGGCGCGCCGTGGTATCGTGCACCACGTGGATGGTGCCTTTCTGTTGACTTCCTTGTTCCGCATACGACGAGGTGGACACCACCGATTGACCGCCGAAGCAGGGATCGATTCCTTCGGTGAGCCCCGACCCGCGTTCGCAGTATGGACAATGGCGCCAGGCGTGCTGTTGCGGTAAAACCTCTTCACACAGATTGCCCAACACGTCCGCGGGAGCCTTTTCCAACCGCTGCAGCAGAGCTTGATTGGTCTTGAGAATGCGGAAGTCCGCATCGTGCGCCAGAATGAGATCCTGGATCGAATCGAAGGTGTTCATCCACTGCCGCTGCGAACGCAGCACCTGCTCCAGCAGCCGTAAATTCTCGACCGCGATCCCCAGCGCCTGCGACGCTGTCTCCAGGCAATCCAGTTCTTCCCGGGTATGGCGTTGAGGGTGCGAAAAGCCAAGTGTCAGCATCCCAATCGCCGCCTTCTTGCCGAGCAAAGGCAGCATGACAACATGATGAAAACCGAACTTCTTCAGCTGCTCCCGCGTCGCGGCTGACCGTTCCGAGAGCTTCATCACCACCGCTCGATTTTCCCGAAGGATGCCAATTTCGGCCTCCTCGGAGCCCGCGAGCGCGATCGCCCGCAGAAACTCTCCCGAGATGCCGGCGTGCTGCGTCGGCACCAGACGTTCCCCCTCCATCAACTGGAACCACGCCGCCTTCGCCCCAACGACCGCCTTCAACTTCTCCAACGCCGTCTGGATCATCGGGGCAAGGTTCTGGCCGCGCCCAATGGTAACCGTCAACTCGTTCAGCAACGCCAGTCGGCGCGTGCACTGGAGCGCATCGTCCAGCACCAGCAGCAAAATACTTAAGCCGAACAGCACTTCCGCCAGCAGATAGCCTTCGTTCGATATGTGATTCGTGAAGGCAGGCCAGTGAAGGTTCAACGTAAGCAGTCCGGCGCCGAAAAGAAAAGGCGCGATCCCGATTCGCCCCACGCGGTACCGCAGCAGTTCGAACGCTGCCACCGCTGCCATCACTCGGCACGCCACGTTCAGTCCCAGGTCGACAGCTTTCAGATCAGGAAAATATACAGGCTGCATAGCCGCGCAAACCATCACCACCCACAGCACCGCGACCACTACGGTCAGCGAGCGCCGCGCCCGGGTCGAGATCAGCGCCGCCGTCGCGAACAGCGCCACGGCCAGCACAAAGTCGGCCTGAGCAAATGCCGCCATCGCCCTGGAGGCGACGTGCAAGCCACTCGCTCTCGTTACGCAAAGAAAGGCGCCGTAGGCTGCCCAGCCTCCTCCCCAAGCCAGCAGACTTCGTTCACGAAAAACCCGAAAGAAGAGCAGACTCACGGCCACCATGATCAAGGCGGCCGTTTCTCGCGCCGTCAACCAGGGTACGGTTAACATGCCAAACGAATTGCCGAACAGCCATGGAGGGCCCATAAAAAAGCGCACGAATACCCCAGCTTTCTAAATATCATGCTGGCCCCTCATCGTCGTCGGATTTCCGCCTCCCTTTGGTTACTTTCGGAATGTGGAGACCTGGCCTAGAATGACCGATACCATAGAGCTTCTTTTATGCCTAACGACCGCATTCTCGTGGTGGACGACGAAGAAACAATCCGCGAAATTGTGTGCTCCATGCTCGGCAACGCCCATTTTCAGACACGTCAGGCTGCCAACGGGATCGAAGCCCTCTCGATTCTGGAGTCGGACGACGAATTTGATCTCGTTCTCTCCGATCTCATGATGGCCGAAATGGATGGCATTGCCCTTTTGGAACGCGCCAAAGAACGTTACCCCGACATGCCGATCGTCATGGTCACCACCGTCCATGACATCTCCGTCGCACTGCAGGCCATTCGCAACGGGGCATACGATTACCTGCCCAAGCCATTCGAGCGGGAGCAGTTGCTCAACACGGTTGGCCGTGCCCTCGAGAACCGCCGTCTCAAGCGTGAAAATGACGCTTATCGCACCAACCTCGAGTCGCTGGTTGCCGCCCGCACCCAGCAATGGAAAACGGCCCTGTCCAAGCTGGAAGAGTCCTACGACATCACGCTCGCAGCTTTGGGCGATGCGCTCGACCTGAAGGACAACGAGACCGAGTTCCACTCCCGACGCGTCACTGCGTTCACCATCGCCATTGCAAAGAAAATGGGCCTGTCCAAAGAAGAGATCAAGACGATCGCTCGCGGCGCCTTTCTTCACGACTTCGGAAAAATCGCCATTCCCGACACGATCCTGCACAAACCCGACAAGCTCACCACCGAAGAAATGGATATCATGAAGGAGCACTGCTACCGCGGCTACAAGATCATCTCCCGCATCCCATTTCTGGCGGAGGCGGCCGAAATCATATACTCCCACCAGGAACGCTACGATGGAACGGGCTATCCCCGCAAACTCAAAGGGGACGAAATTCCGCTGGGCGCGCGTATTTTCGCGATTGCCGATACGCTCGATGCCATGAGAACCGATCGCCCTTACCGAAGGGCTACGAGCATTCAGGCGGTTCGCGAGGAAATCGAACGATGGTCCGGTCGCCAGTTCGATCCCCGGATCGTCGGTGTATTCCTCGAAATGCCGGATGAGATCTGGGAAGATTTGCGGGCAGACATCAATGCCACGAATGCACCTTTTGGCAGGGTTTGACCACGAACCCGCGACTCGAATCAATCGACGCCATTCCCGAGCATCGGTTCCCCACCCGTACCGGGCATCGTTTCGAGCTGATGCCCCGATCGAAGATAGCAAGTGAAGTCAATCCCAACCATCCAACGACAGTTGTGATCCGCTATTGGGGGAAGCGCCGCTACCCGCCAGCACGCGCCCGTTTCACATTCGGGTAACCGGCCTATCTTTGCCCCTCTCGACGGCCCCCTCCTCGGGGGACAACCGCGAGGACCGGCAGGCGTCGCTCGAGGGCGTTGCCCGCCACAATCGTTCCTGGCTCCGTTGTTTCGCTGCAATTCAGGAGCCGGATCGCGTTCCAACCTCAGAGGTGTATAACGATAGCCTTAGGTTGGTTTTATGTTTCCTGCCACGCCGAGGAGAGATCTCATGAAGACCACAATTGTCACCGCCTGCGCCGTTATTGTGCTGAGTGCTCTGGTAGTCGCACAAAGCCCGGCCATGAATCCGCTGCCCAACACAATTTTCGTCGGTGCCGACGGAAAATTTGAAACCGCGCCCGACACCGCGCTCATCCAGTTCAACATCACAGCCCAAGCCGAAAGCGCCAAAGACGCATACGACCAAGCCGCCAAACAAGCCGAAGCCACGCGCCAGGTTCTGCGTTCGAATGGTATCGATCCCAAGGCGGCCGAAATCGGCTTCTTCTCAGTGAATCCACAATACGACTGGAAGAGTCCCAAGCACCGCGTGGTCGGTTACCAGGTCACCACCAGTGTCAATCTCAAGCTCAAGGATTTCGCGAAAATTGGCCCGGTCACCCAGCAGCTTGCCGATGCCAGCGTCAGCGATAGCCAATCTCTCAGTTATACGCTTTTGTCGACCGAAGAAGCCAAGAGCAAGGCCGTCGCCGATGCCTACCGCCGTGCCCGCGCATCCGCTCAAGCGCTCGCCGATGTCAGCGGACGTACGCTCGGAGAAGTCTCTTACGCTTCCGTCGATATCAACGAGAATATCCGCGTGTTCGCGCCCACTCCGCGCCGTGCCATGGCCATGTCAGCGATGGCTGCTCCCACCCCCGCCCCCACCGAGGAGTTCTCGCCGCAAAACGTGACCGTCACCGCGCATGTCACTGCCATGTTTAACTTGAAGTAGGCGACGTCCGATGGAGGGCCGTCCCAGCAGACGGTCCGATGACGGCGAGACACCCGTCGCTCCCGCACTCAGTCGCGCACAACAACCTCCCGTCGTGCAGAAACCCGGCTGGCGTCAACGGTAACCTCGCGCTGAATCTCCATCTCGATCGATGTTCCAGGTTCCAGCCGCACGTCAGCGCCCCGCGACAGCATTCCGACCGCCAGGCCGGCAACTCCGCCCACTCCCGCTCCGATCCCCGCTCCCTTCAGCCCGTTGGTCACCGCACCAATCACGGCTCCCGTCGTGGCCGCGCCTGCAGCCTCCTTGGCCTTCTTCGCGGCGTCGCTGTCCTGCTGAATCGTCCCTTCCGAATCCTTCATCGATGTCTTCTCCGCCCCGGGGGTATTCTCCACCGAGCCCCCAAGCATTACCGTATAGCCATTCGGATAGATCATCGAAGTGAAGTGGATCAGCACCTCGGCGCGCCCCTTCACGTGACCACCCCGTTGCACTCGCTCGACCTTGCCTTGTATATACGTTCCCGCCGGAACCACTACCCGTTCGTTGAGCACAAAGGGAAAGGCAGTTTCCGCATATACCGGGTCTCCGTCTTTCGCTGTCTTTGTCGAAATCGCCTGCTTGAGCGTTAGCGGAATCCGAGTTCCCGTCGGAATCGTCAGCGTAGACTCCTCGGGCCTCACCGGCGAAGCGGCCGCTCCTGGCGACGAACTTGATTGTGCCGCCGCGAGTCCCGCCAGCAGTCCAACCCAGGCAAAAATCAACCGAACGTTCATCGAGAACCCGCTTTCTTGGCAGCGCCTGCGAAAACCGATTTTTTTTGTCTTCCAGGGGTCCAGCTTCAGCCGCGCCGCAAACGCAGCACGTTGGATTGCGGCACAGCCGCCGGCATCTCTGCCACTCGGTAATGACCTTTTCCGCAACCAGTCATGGAACCGAGGCCGGTTGCCTCCATCTTGAGATGCATCGGTCAGACCGCCAGTTAGCTGAGAATCGGCTGACAACACCGGACAAGTGCTACTTCCCGCCGGTTTTGCGCGACCGGCTCTCGATCACATTGCCCATAAACTGCGACTGGAGTTTTTGCGCGCACCCCTCACCGCACACATGCATTGCGCCTTCCTGGATGGCCAGATTTTCGTCAAACGGGGCCAGATGCATCACCGGAACCTGGTAATCGCCAAACGAACTCCACATAACCCACCAGCGGTCGCTGACGCCCTTCATCACCCCGCAATTGGGCCCGGCACAACGGTAAAGAGGACTCGGAATGTGCAGCACATTTTCAGTCATGACCACTCTGCCTTCCGCTTAATTGTAGCTGAGGAATACGGTTGGTCACCAGATGAGAGGACGGGAGAAAACCATCAGACCGGATTCCCCGAGATGCGACCTGCCGAGCACCTTGCTACTTATACAGCAGATACTTTTCCCGCAACCGCACAAACTCCTCCAGCCCCTCCTGCCAATCTTCAGCCATCCGCCGTGGATCTTCCCCGGCTAGAATCGCGTCGAACACCGCCTGATTCGCCAGCAGCTCCGCTATACGCTGTACCTTAAAATCGTTGGGATACAATTTGTGCAGGGCCGCAGCCAGCTCAATTCCCAACTCCGAAGCATCCAAGGTGTTCCGATCGACAACAATCAAGTTAATTCCCTCACAGCGCTCGCCCGCAAAGTTATTCACCGACGGGGTAAACACAATCGGCACAAATCGGACACTCTGAATCCCTCGTCCGTTCAGATAGGTTGTCAGTTCCCGACCCTTGATCCAAGGCGCACCCACCACTTCGAACGGAGTATCTGTTCCTCGCCCCACCGAGATATTGGCACCTTCAATCATCCCCACCCCTGGATAAAGCGTGGCCTCGTTCAAACTCCGTAGATTCGGCGAAGGACTGACCCACTCCAGCCCCGTCGAATCAAACCAGTCGCCCCGTTGCCAACCCTCCATCGCCACCACGGCAAGCCGCGTCCCGATGTGCCGCTCGGCATTCGCCATCTTCGCCAGCTCAGCCAACGTCATTCCATGCCGCACGGGTTGCGGAAAGTAGTTGTTAAAAGTTTCCCGCCCTGCGTCCGAAACCGGCCCCTGCACGAACGATCCGGTGATCGGATTCGGCCGATCGAGAATGACGACGTCGACACCCGCCTTGGCAGCCGCTTCCAGAAAATATCCCGTCGTCGCCTCGTAGGTATAAAACCGCGCGCCAGCGTCCGCCAAATCGATGACGACCGCATCCAGCCGCTTCAAGACATCCGTCGGCGGACGTCGGGCCGCGTCCCGCGCTCCATACACGCTATAAACCGTAACTCCGGTGGCCGCGTCCTTCGCGTTCTTGACGTCGGTAGTGTCCAGCGTACCCGCCAAGCCATGCTCCGGGCTGAAGATCGCATCCAGAGAAATCCCCGGCACCTTCGCCAACACATCAATCGTCCGCCGTCCCTCCGAATCGACGCCGGTCTGATTGGTCAAAAGCCCGATGCTCCGCGGAGCTCCCCCCCGAGCCGGATGCAGCGCCGCGAACTTCGTCTCCTCCAGCACATCAATCCCAATCTTGACCGTTCCGTTCCGCACCGCCAGTTTGCGCGCGGCGCTCTGCATCTCGTTGTATCCGGTGATGGTTGCGTCGCGCATCTTCTCCGCTTCCCCAGGGTCGAGGGCTAGTGCCGCGGCAACTGCGGTAGCCACTTCCGTCCGGAGAGCAACCGCGCTTCCCTTCTGGGTGGCCGACAGCATGTTCATATGCACAGCGTTCGTCAGCAGCACGATGTAGGTTCGAGTGGCCGGATCAATCCACAAAGAAGTTCCGGTAAATCCTGTATGTCCGAACCCGCCGACGGGCAGCAATTCTCCGCGATTCGTAGAGAAAGGAGAATCAATGTCCCAACCGAATCCTCGCACCGCGGTCCCGTTGACCGGCTGCTGCGGCGCTGATATCTTCGCGATCGTCGCCGCAGTCAGCACACCTCGCCCGCCATCAAGCAAAGCCTGCGCAAAAAGAGCCAGGTCATCCGCCGTAGAAAATACTCCCGCGTGACCCGCGACGCCCCCCATGCGGCGTGCCGATGGATCGTGCACCACGCCGCGCAGCAAACGGTGGTCCTCATCCTCTTCGGTCGGAGCGATGCGGGACATCCACGACCCGGGGGGAACAAAGCGAGTTTCCTTCATGCCCAGCGGTTGAAATATGTGTTGCACGGCGTATTGGTCGAGCGTTTCCCCCGAAAGCCGCTCGACCAGCGCCCCCAGTACGATGAAGTTGATGTCGCTATAAACAAACGCCGATCCCGGAGACCACTCGGGCGTGGTTGCAAATGCCATTCGGTACGCGGTGTCCTTGCCCTCCCATTTCGTCGCCAAGTCGAGATCCGCAGGCAGTCCCGAGTAGTGCACCAGCAATTGGCGAATCGTGATCTCCTGCTTCCCGTTTTGCGCAAACGCAGGCAGATACTTCGCGACCGGATCGTTCATACGAAACTTCCCCTGTTCCCAAAGCTGCATGAGGGCCGTCGTGGTAGCGACCACCTTGGTAAGCGACGCACAATCGAAGACCGTGTCCACCGTCATCGCCTCCCGCCGAGGTTCCATCGCCCGGCTGCCATAGGCTTTGCGATAAACAACCCGCCCATCATGCCCGATGACGAGCACGGCGCCGGGGATCTGCCGCTGGGCGATTGCGTCGTTGACGACGGGATCAAGAATGGCGAGGCGGGAATCGAGTGCCGGTTGACCAAACGCAGTCGCACAACGCAGAAGAGCTAGCAGCAAAATGGTCGAGGCAAGTTTCATTCTGTGTTTGACTGTACATGACGCCAGAGATGCGGCTCAAGGGCGAAGGTTATCAACCATGCTCTCCAGGTAACTCCCCGTTTGCCTCTACGCGCCGGCTTTGCTATAACCCCATCAGTTCAGAAAACAGACTTGGATCTGACGCTCCCTTATCGAGACTCTGGCTTTTCCTTCCTCGTGCGCAACCTTGCGGCGCAGGACGACCGCTTTCGTGGCGCCTTCAACCTCGTGGAGCATGCCATCGCCGATCGCGACTTTCCCGCCTGTTCGCTGGCGATCACTTTCCGGGGAGAACTCGTGGCCCACAAGAGTTTCGGCCTTTTCACTTACGAGCCGTCGTCGCCTGAGGTCACCACCGCGAGCCTGTTCGATCTCGCCTCGCTCACCAAGGTCGTTGCCACAACTGCGACGGCCATGATCCTGTATGAGCGCGGTCTGCTGGACCTCGCGGCCCCGGTCATGGCCATCGTCCCGGAATTCGCCACCGCATCGCATGACGAAGACGATCGCCGGAGCGAGGTCACCCTGCGCAGACTGCTCGCCCACAGCTCCGGCCTACCCGCCTACGAAAGGCTGTTCCTGCGCGCCAGGTCTCGGGAAGAAATCTTACGCGCCGCCTTCGCCACCCAACTCACCGCCCGGCCCGGTGAAAGCGCCAAATACAGCGACCTCGGCTTCATCATCCTCGGGGTGGCGCTCGAACGTCTAGCGGACGAGTCGCTCGATGCCTTCTGCCAACGTGAAATCTTCGGCCCACTCGGCATGACACACACAACCTTCAAGCCGGCGCACGTCGTGAAGGAGTCGATACCACCGACCGCCGACGATCGCACGTTTCGTCACCGCGTCATCCAAGGCGAAGTCCAAGACGAAAACGCCAGCGTCCTCGGCGGCGTCGCCGGACATGCCGGGCTGTTCTCGACCGCCGAAGACCTGGCCATCTTCGCCCACACCATGCTCAGTGGCGGACACCCCATCCTTCGCCCCGATACGGTCGAACTGTTCTCCCACCGCGAGTCGGAACCCGAAGGCACTTCGCGAGCTCTCGGGTGGGACACCCCATCGTCGCCCTCACAGTCGGGAAAATATTTCTCGCGCCGATCCTTCGGACATCTCGGCTACACCGGTACATCTCTGTGGGCCGACCCCGAGCGTCGGCTATCGATCGTCTTGCTTACCAACCGCACCTGGCCTGACTGCCAGAATCAGCGAATCCAACAGGTCCGTCCGGCGTTTCACAACGCGGTGGTTGAAGCCCTGGGGAAGAACGCTTGAAGCACAAGGCCCGCGCGCGAATAACGCCTGATCGCAGGCAAGCGAGCCCCGGCCTGCACCTCCTAGGAACCGAGAAGTCGAACTCTGCCTCCGCCGACCTCGATCAGAAATCGGCATTCGAAATCGCGCGAATCATTAATCGCGAAGATGCCACGGTCGCTTCCTCCGTACAACGTGCCCTCCCGCAGATCGCCCAGGCGATCGACCTCATCGCCGCCGCGATCGCCCAAGGCGGCCGCCTCATCTACGTGGGCACCGGAACCAGCGGACGCATCGCAGCGCTCGATGCCGCGGAGTGTCCGCCGACTTTTGACGTCAGCCCGCGCACGGTCCAATTCATCCTCGCCGGAGGCCTCAAAGCGCTGGCGGCGGCCGTCGAAGCCGACGAAGACTCACGTGCCCTCGGCCGCAAAGCCATCGCGAAAAAGAAGCCCACAAAGCGAGATGTGGTGGTGGGAATCGCCGCCAGTGGACGCACCCCCTTTACCATCGCCGCCCTCGTACATGCCCGAACGCGGGGCGCCAAGACCGTGGCCGTTGTCTGCAATCCACACTCCCCGCTTGCCCAAGCCGCGCACATCGCCATCACCGTTGAGGTCGGCGCCGAAGTCGTCGGCGGTTCGACGAGAATGAAAGCCGGCACTGCCCAGAAAATGGTTCTCAACATGCTTTCCACCGGCGCCATGACTCGTCTCGGCTATGTTTATGGAAACCTGATGGTCAATCTCCGCACCAAAAACGAGAAACTCCTTGAGCGCGGGCTGGGCATCGTGGAAGAGGCGGCCGGACTCGATCACGCCGCGGCGCGCAGCTTACTCGCCGTGGCGGATGGTCGTGTTCCCGTGGCGCTGGTAATGGCCCTGGCAGATGTCAGCCGGGCCCGCGCTGTCGCCGCCTTAAAAAAGTCGGCCGGCCGGGTCCGTAAAGCCATCGCGATGGCAAAGCGGAAGTGAAAAGTACATCTACCAAGGGAACTCCGCCTTCCACTTCCATGTCCCATGCCTACTCATTCCCCGCTAGAATAGTCGCAGTGCCCCGGTCAGCCCAGCTTCGACTCCGGGGGCATCTCGGGAACTGATCACGAACATGGATAAGCTCGTAATTCGCGGCGGCAATCCGCTCCTCGGCACGGTCCGAATCAGCGGCGCGAAAAACGCCGCGCTCCCCTGTATGGCGGCGGCCCTACTCACCAATGAACCGGTGATTCTCGAAAACATCCCGCAGGTCCGCGACATCGAGACCACGCGCAAGCTGCTCGCCGCCATGGGGGCCGAAGTTGAACTCGGCTACGGACGTGCCCACCACCGTACCACCATCTGCGCGCGCACTCTCGCCGCTCCCGAAGCGTCCTATGAACTGGTCAAGACGATGCGGGCCTCCACGCTCGTCCTCGGACCGCTGGTAGCCCGCTGTGGCCGGGCCCGCGTCTCGCTTCCCGGAGGATGCGCCATCGGCGCCCGCCCCATCGATCTTCACATCAAGGGTTTGGAGCGCCTCGGTGCGAAGATCACGCAAGAACACGGCTATGTTGAGGCCCTCACCGATCCACTCAAAGGGGATCGCCTCCAGGGGGCGGAAATTACTTTCGAGAAGATTACGGTCACCGGCACGGAAGATCTGCTGATGGCCGCCACGCTCGCCGAGGGCGAGACCGTAATGCAGAACTGTGCTCGTGAACCGGAAGTCGCCGACCTCGCCGCGCTGCTCAACGCCATGGGCGCGAAGATTCACGGCGCCGGCACCTCAACGATTCGAGTGAAGGGAGTGACCAAACTTCATGGCGCCAGGCATCGCATCATTCCCGACCGCATTGAGGCGGGAACATTCATCGTCGCCGGGGCACTCACCGGAGGCGACATCAACATCGCCGGATGCGATCCCACACATCTCACGGCGATTCTGCAAAAGCTTGCGGAAACTGGCGTGAAGACCACGGTGAAACCGGATTCGGTCCGCGTCATGGGCGACCAGCCGCTCGAAGCTGCCGACCTGAACACGCAGGAATATCCCGGCTTCCCCACCGACATGCAGGCGCAATATATGGCGCTCGCCACGCAGGCCGCCGGTACCTCGATTATCACCGAGAATATCTTCGAGAACCGCTTCATGCACGCACAAGAACTGGTCCGCATGGGCGCCAACATCAAGATCGAAGGCCGCCGAGCCATTGTCCGCGGAGGAGCTTCGCTCAGCGCCGCCGCCGTCCTCGCATCCGACCTGCGTGCCTCCGCCTCG
This sequence comes from Terriglobales bacterium, assembly GCA_049520935.1. Taxonomy (GTDB): domain Bacteria; phylum Acidobacteriota; class Terriglobia; order Terriglobales; family Acidobacteriaceae; genus Acidiflorens. The sequence goes on from JBEKPJ010000001.1 coordinate 155,650, forward strand.
CTCGTATTGGCCGCGCTCGTCGCCGACGGCGAAACCATCATCGACCGCGTCTACCACCTGGACCGTGGCTACGAGAACATCGAGGAAAAACTGAAGGGCATCGGCGCCGAAATCCGCCGCGTCGGTAACATCTTCCCCAAACGAGCGGCAAGCAAGGCAGTGGCCGACTGAAGCGGCGCTCCGGGAGCATGTTTCATGCGCGCCGCCTGGCAAATGTCGAACCCGCTGTTGTCTGGGGCGGCGGCGGCGTCAGAGCCCGTAAATGCCACCCGCGGACGCAAACCGAACAGCAATACGCTTGGAACAATTCTGACCCTGTCCCGAGGGGGGAGCCGGAGCAGAGGGCCACGAAATGTAACCGTCATCGAGCGGACCTCCGAACCGCCCGATCTCCGTTGTGAGGGTGATCGAAAATACAGCGCACCACAACCGCAGGGGCGACAACCCTAGCGGCGAGTTTTCTCGATCCGCAAATTTGCGGCGTCCGACCGGTTCGAGTCGGCGCAGCGATTGCAACCCATCTTCCACCACTGACCCTCAGGCCACTAATTCAAATGTCCCGCAGCAAGGCTCGACGAACTTGCAACCAAACCCTGGTTGCAATCGGCCGCAGCCAGGACTTCGCGCATCCCGCCTTCCCCCAACGGCCGAGATGCCGGCCGTTTTCTCGCTCGAGGTCAACTTCGAGCGTGACCGACGTGGTTCTCATTTTTCCTCGATTGCGGCCAGGCGCAGCCTGGCGTCCGTACTGTCTTCGTTGAGCTGCAGCGCCTGCAAATATTCGTGTCGCGCGCTGACTTTATCTCCACTTTGCTGGAGCGAGCACCCGAGCCAGTAATGGTAGTCATAGACGCTCCCGTCCATAGCCACGGCCTGGCGCAAGTACTGCTGTGCCTCACTGTTCCTCCCCTCGAGCAACAGCGCGCGACCAAGAAAATGCCGCGGCGCCGCCAGTTGGGGCGATACTCCCACCGCTCGACGCAATAACAGCGCGGCCTCACCGTACTGGCCCGCCATCAGCTCGATGTTTCCGCAGTTGTAGAGGGCGGAGTAGAGATTAGGATCTGTCCGCATGGCTTGCTGGCAAAGGCCTATGGCCTGATCGTAATCTCCCAGCTTTCCCCACAGCGCGGCGATCGACGCCATGCCCGTCTCCGACCTCGCGTATTCCGGGGTTACTTCCAAGGCATATTTCAAGGCCCTGCGGCCCTCCACTTTACGGCCCGACGCGATGTAAACCTCGGCGAGCGCTAAAGCGGCGTAAGTGTTGGACGGATCTCTCCTGGCCCCTTCTTCAATCAAAGGGATGGCGCGGTCATAAGCTCCCCGGAAGCTGTACGCGCGTCCCAACAAGACCGAGGCATAGGCATTATCGGGGTAGAGCTGATGACCACGAAGATCGATCAACAGGTCCGAACCCCAGTAGGTCTGTTGCGCGAGGGACGCGACACCATAGCCCGTGCAAATCACCAACACTGCGATTCCCTGAATCGTGGTTGCTCTCCATGTCCTCAGTGACGGCAGCGACCGCACACCTTTTGCAGCCAGAATGGCGAAGCCGATCGAAGGCAGGTAGATGTAGCGGTCGTGTACAAAGTCGCCATTCCCAAAATTACGGAGATAGAGCGCCGGTGCCAGGCCGACGAGCAGCCAGCAACCCGCGAAAGCAACGACCCTGTCGCCGGTCTTGCGCGCCCAGAGCCATATCAGTCCGGCTACGGCCAACAGCAGCAAGACGGGCAGCGCAACCTGTTCACGCAGATCGGTGGTGACATAGGGCGTGTAATAAAACCCGGTGAGTCCGAGGGGAAACACAATCTGCCTGAGGTACAAGGCCAACACATGCGGCAAGGTAAGCAGCATGTCGAGGTTATCGTGCTTTGCATCAAACTGCAGGGGGAAATGCCGCAGGGCGAACTTGCGAAGGACGATGTAACAGAGCGTCACAAGACCGTAAGGAGCCATTCCGAGTAACACTTCACGCAACTTCTCCGGCCAACGGCGATCTTCTTGGCCCGGATTCAACCAGATATAAATTCCAGCCAAGACCGTGAAGCTTACAGCCATCTCCTTGGTCAACAAGGCGCAGGCAAGCAAGACCAGAGACGCTACCCGCCATACAAAACTTCGCGTGCCGTTTGGCTCGCGGGCGTGTAAGAAGGCGACAAATGCGAGCGCAGCAAACATCGTCACCATGCTGTCGGATGCCGCCGAGATCCACGCGACACACTCAATGTGGATCGGGTGGAGGGCGAAGATGAGAGTCGCCAGGGCCGCCGTCCAATATTCGAGTCCAAGTCGCCGTGACAGCCAGAAAACCGTCCAAGTCGCGCCGACATGCAACAGGACTGCTCCCAGGTGCCATCCCCATGGGCGTAGACCAACCGCCCCGTAATTCAGGATGGACCAGACTACGAACAAGGGCCGGTAATAGACCTGCTGCCGAGCGGTGTGATACCACAGATCGCTGACAAACACCCTACGCAGGCTCGACCACGAACGGATCAGCGGATTGTCAACAATCTGCGGGCCGTCGTCCCACACGAACGGAAACAATAGCGTTCCGCTGTACAGAACCGCGGTCGCGAGCGTCAATGCCGCCAGCAGCACTTTCGGCTGGCGAAAGTAGCGCGCCAGGAGTTCCCAGGCATCAGTCTCGCGAGCTGTTTCTTCGTGATTCATCATTGCCCAGCTATCCTTCGGAAATCCGCGCCGTCAAGCTCATACGCCGCGGCCGCTGGAGTCCCGACCGCACCTAAATCCCACGGGTTCCAGCCGGCCTCTACGGTCGCCAAAACACGTGAAAGATTCCCAGAGTTTGGCTCTCCGGGAACTTCCGCACGACTTCCGCCCTTATCTCGGGATTCATCCTGCCGGAAGGGAAAAACGGCGATTCATTGATCACCACCAACTTCAGATCGTCTGATTGCAGCGCCTTCAAGACTTCGGCTGGCGACGCACCTGAGTCGTCGCGGGTCACGTTCCTCAGCCCGGAAAGGAAGTACAACTCTGGACAGTCATTGCCGGCATACATCAATCCGTTGGGCGAATGTCGTTGCAACAGATGAACCAATTCGCTGAAATTTGCGGCAAATTCGACGCGCAATCCGCCCGCTCGTTCGAGACGCAGTGCATCCATCGGTCCCACTTTGTGGGTCAACTCATAAACGTAATCTGGGACCAGTACATTCACCCCGAACAGCAGATAAAATCCGGCGACGGCGCCCAGCATGTAGGTTCCAGGCCGTTTCTTCGCAGTCGTCACAATCGCCAAACCGGCTAACAAGGTCAGGGGCAAGGCATAGCATAGATAGATCGGCGCCGCGAAAGGGTACTGCACCAGGCTACACATGGCCGCCAACGAGATCAGCAGCATGACTTGTTGCCCTCGGAGAGTGATGGGCCTGCCCCGCTTCTGTGCGGCTACAACCAGCGCCGCGCCCAACACCACCACCAACGGAGTCAAGGCCGCGGCCGAATACCATACTCCCGAAACAATGGCACTTGACGTTGTTGCCTTGACCAGTATCGCCGCTAAAGCCATGCCGGCAGAGGCGCCGACGAGTTTTCCCTGAAACTCACGGAGGTACATCGCTGCCGCGACGAGCCCTGCCAACGCCAGAGCGAATATTGCCTTCTCAAATCCCACCGGGCGAATCACTCCTCCCAGTCCGATTGAGCGAGCGGCAACGCTCGATGTCACTCCGGAAACAAACTGGCCAAGCGCTCCCGACCTCGCGTAGGGCACCAGGAAGGCAATCACGGGGATCAGAAGCCCGGCAGCAAACGGAATCATTAGACGCAGCAAACCGCGAAAGCGCTCGCCGGTTCCCGCACCGCGCGCCTTTCGTTCGCCCAACAAGATCACAGCCACCAATACCGACGCAGGCAGAACGAACTGGTAGAATTCTGCGTTGCCCAATCGAGCGCGCAATTCGTAGATTACAGTCGCCAAAAATAACCCCAGCCCCATCGCACTGAACAGAACATACGGAATCGCATTATTGGACGTTGGCGATTCATGCTCGCCCGGTGACTGGCCCCGTCCCTCGCGCTGGCCGTCGCTCTGCTCGAGGAAAACCAGAAACAGGAGCGCACCCGCGATATAGTAGGCTCCGATAACCTTGATCAAGATCGAGACGCCCCCGCACATACCCGCCACAGACAGCCACCGAGCCTGGCGGGTTTCGAGATACCGCAGCAACGCCGCCGCTCCAAAGGTGGCGAAGAACAGGTTGTACCAGGACGGCATTGCCGCCGGATAATTGGGGAAACTCCAGGCCACTGCCAGCAGGGTGACCAGGCCAGCTCCGGCTGCCGATGTGAAGCGCAGTGCGATGTAGTAAATGACCGGAACCCATGACAGAAAGAACAAAAAAACGCAGATCCGCAGCGACGGCAGGGCGATGCCAAAGGCGCGAAAGGCCAGAGCGTGAATCAGGCTCAGGCCGCCGGTGTAGATTTCGGCGAAATCGCGATGCGGAAGCTGGCCCTGCATCACCCGCAGCGCACTCTGGCTCAGAGTGCCATCATCCGCCGGGACCCAACCCGCGCCGACGCGGGCGCCAGCAAAAACTCCCGCAGTCACCATAACCGCAGCCAGCACCAGTGCGCGAATTACCCCGGTCGGAACCCCGCTCGGCTCCCTCGCCGTGTCGAGTTCGCGAACTCTTATCTCCACGCCCGGCGCGCGATCCGCTTCGATTGTCGGCTTCGAGGAAGTGTTGCCCATGGTCTTTTTCGCTTCTCTCCTGGGGCCTGGCAAGCAAGCGCGCCGTGGCTTTCCTGTTATGAAGGAAACCAAACCCCGGCAATGGGAACGCCCCCGTGAATACCGGGGAAGCCAATTGCGATGCGCCTGATTGCAGACAGCTTGCTTTGGATCCCCGCGTTGGTGGAGAACCATGGCATCGGTCGATATCAGGCCCATACTAACCTTCCCCTTCTAACTCGTGCATGTTACCTAGGTTACTGCGATGATTCGTTTGCGATGTTATCTCGTACTCTCACTCGTGCGACCATCGCTGTCATGGGGCCCGCGGCCGGAGCGAAAACCGCCAAAGAGAAATCGCCGGTCCTATGCGTCGATCTCGATGGAACTTTGATCCGGGGTAACCTGCTTTGGGAATGCGTTCTGGTGCTCCTCAAAACGTACCCTCTGAGGCTGCTGTTGCTGCCTTTCTGGTTGCTTGGTGGGCGAGCGTCCTTCAAACGCCGGCTCGCGACCCAGGTCTGCGTCGACCCCGCCAGGCTCTGCTATCGCCAACAGGTCCTGGATCTTTTGGCCAGCGAGAAAACCGCAGGTCGCACTCTCGTGCTTGCGACCGCGGCCGATCGCCGACTTGCCGAGGCCGTTTCCGACTATCTCGGCATTTTCGACGCAGTCCACGCGAGCGACGGCGAGTTGAATCTCAAAGGAGCCGAGAAGGCCGCCTTTCTTGCACAGCATTATGCCCGGACTGGTTTCGATTACGTGGGAGACTCGAGCGCCGACCTGGCGGTTTGGCGTAGCGCACGGGCAGCTTACGTGGTTGGGACTGAGGCCCGGGCCCGACAAGCTGCTGCGGTAACCACTGTAAAAGAAATACTCCTCGAGCCACAGGCCACGATCCACACCTGGACCAAAGCCCTTCGTGGGCATCACTGGGCCAAGAACACACTGCTGTTTTTGCCGCTGCTGCTCTCGCACAACCTGGCGCCGGCCTCGATCGTCCGTACTCTGTACGCCTTTGTGCTGTATGGCGGCTGTGCCTCTGGCCTCTACATTCTCAACGACCTTTTGGACTTGCATTCCGATCGCGAGCATCCGTGGAAGAGGGAACGTCCCTTCGCCCGGGGCGAGATTTCGATTCCACAGGGACTCCTCGCCCTGTCGGTATTGCTTTTCTTGACCTTGGGGTTGGCATGCTATGTCGATTTCTATTTTGGTCTCGTATTGCTTGCATACGCCGCATTGACCATGTTGTATTCGCTTTACCTCAAGAAGATTGCTCTTCTCGATGTATTCGTTCTTTCCAGTTTCTACAGCTTCCGTATACTCGCCGGTGCTTTCATTTCCGACACGCCGCTGTCCCAGTGGTTCCTTGCATTCTCCATGTTTTTCTTTCTTAGCCTCGCGATGGCAAAACGCTATTCAGAATTACTTCACGCCAGCGACTTAGTTAAAGCCGGCAACTCCGGACGCGGCTATCACACGGGGGACCGCGAACTCTTGCTTTCCCTCGGCGTCGGCAGCAGTTTTTCTGCTGTGGTCATTTTCAGCCTCTACGTTCACAGCCCAGAGGTACGCCTGCTCTACGGTTCCCCGGAGTTTCTTTTTCTGCTTTGCCCCATTGTTCTTTACTGGCTCAGTCGAAACTGGCTCCTGGCTCACCGCGGCGAGTTAAAGGAAGATCCCGTAACGCTCGCCATTCGGGACCCGGTCAGCTACGGCGTAGCCCTCGCCGCTGCCGGCGTGATCGCCGCCAGCATGCTGGGGGTCCATTGGTAAGAAGACGAGACACACCCAGATGACGCTTCAATCTGCCGTCGGCGTTAGCAAACAACTCGCAGCTTCAGCCATGACCGAGCGACCTCTCTCCTGGGGACGCTACCCGAAGACCGCGCATCAGCGCGTTCACAAGCCGGCATGGAACGATCAAATACCAGAAATTCTGGAGAGGGCCGAACCGGGATCCCTGCTTCCGTATGGCCTCGGACGCAGCTACGGGGACTCTTGTCTTAATGGCGGCCGTGAACTGATCGACTGCCGCCGCCTGAACCGCATCCTCGGGTTTAACGAATCCACGGGCACTGTGCGCTGCGAGAGTGGCGTGAGCCTCGCGGACATACTTGACGTCTTTCTCCCTCAAGGATGGTTTCTTCCCGTCACGCCAGGAACACGCTTCGTGACCATTGGCGGTGCGATTGCCAACGACGTCCATGGTAAGAACCATCACTGCGCCGGAACCTTCGGCGCCCACATCCGACAGATCGGCTTGCATCGTTCGAATGACGGTCTGGTGATCTGTAATTCGGCAGACAATTCCAAGATGCTGCGCGCCACCGTCGGCGGCCTTGGCCTCACTGGCGTTATTGCCTGGGCTGACCTTCAACTGAAGCGGGTGGTGGGTCCGTGGATGGATACGGAACTGGTTCCCTTTCAGTCCTTGACGTCATTCCTCGAGCTGAGCCGAGAGAGTAACGACCGCTTCGAATATACCGTGGCTTGGCTTGACTGTTTTGCCGGCAAAAATCTGCGCGGTGTCTTTTTCCGCGGAAACCATGCCACAGATCCAGGGAAGCAATTTCATCCGAAGCGGGGCCCCAGGATACCCTTCGCACTGCCGGGCTGGATGCTCAACCGACACACCGTGAGAGTCTTCAACGGCATGTACTTCAGGGTTCACTCGGCGAGCAGAGGCACGAGCGTCGTCGCTTATGACTCTTTCTTCTACCCTCTCGATTCCCTGCGGCAGTGGAACCTGCTCTATGGTAAACAAGGCTTCCTGCAATATCAGTGCGTGATTCCGGAAAATAACGTCGAAGCCTTTGGAGAGTTGCTGGATCGCATTGCAGGCTCGGGCATGGGATCTTTCCTCGGCGTGCTGAAGCAGTTTGGTGCCACGCCGCCGGTCGGCATGCTCTCGTTCCCGCGCCCCGGACTCACGCTTGCGCTCGATTTCGCCATGCGCGGCGAGCGGACGCTCAGACTTATGCATTCGCTCGACGAGATCGTCCAGCGAAGCGGCGGAGCGATCTATCCCGCCAAAGACGCCCGCATGAGTCCCGCTATGTTCGAAACGTCTTTCCCGCATTGGCGCAGCTTCGCTCCCTACGTCGATGCGAAAATGTCGTCGTCTTTCTGGCGTCGTGTGACCGGGGTCCAACCATGAAAAAGATCATCGTGCTCGGCGCCACCTCCGGTATCGCGCTGCAGGTCGAGCGCCTACTGGCTCGACGCGGTTGCGAGCTGCTTCTGGTGGCGCGCTCAGCCCGACGTCTGCTCGAACTGCAAGCCGATTTAATGCTCCGGGGCGCGCGGCAGGTCGTCAGCTACCCGGCCGACCTCGGGGCCGTTCAGCAGCACGCCAGCATCTTCGACTTTGCCCGACGTACCTTTCCCGACTTTGATACCGTGCTGCTCGCCTATGGCTCTATGCACGACCAGACAGATGCGGAATCGTCGATCGACGTCCTCTTGCAAGAACTGCAGATCAACTACGTCAGCGCCACGGCAATCCTTACCCTGTTTGCCGCCGATTTGGAACGCCGCCGCACCGGATGCCTCGCCGCCATCACTTCCGTGGCAGGAGATCGCGGCCGCCGTTCCAACTACGTCTACGGTTCCGCAAAAGGCGCTCTCGCTTTATTTCTTCAGGGACTGCGGAGCCGCCTTCATTCTACCGGCGTCCGCGTCATCACCATCAAGCCCGGCCCGGTCCAGACTCCGATGACAGATCACCTGGCAAGGGCGGCGCGCTTTGCCGATCCGGAGCAGGTTGCGGGCGACATTGTTCGCACTCTCGAACGCCGTTCTCCCGATGTTCTCTACACTCCGAAACACTGGCGCTACATCATGACCGTGGTGCAGCACATCCCGGAAACGATCTTCAAGCGCCTGTCGTTTTGACACCCCCCCGCAAATAGCAAAGGGCCGCATGGTTGCGACCCTTCTTGTTACCGAAACCGAACGACCAAATCTAACGTCTGCCGCGTCCGCCCCCGCCGCCTGAGTGGCCACCACCGTGGCCTCCCGGACCGCGACCCGGACCGCCTCGGCCGCCGCGGCGCCGGCGATTACGATCCCCGCCGCCACCGGGACGTCCTTCCCGCGGGCTCCCGCCCTCCGGTCGCGCCGCGCTGGCTTCGACCGAGCTCACAACGCCATCCACACGATTGAAGTTCGGTTCGTCGTCGGCATCGAAATCCGCGCCCCCTTCAATGACCGCGGTCGGCGTGCCGTGCAATGCCACCGGCGCGGCGGGCTCGGTGCCCGCGCCGTCATCGATCTCCGGGGGAGGAGCTCCGCCCATCTTGGCGCGCTGCTCTTTGAGAATTGCCTTGCGCGACAGCTTGATTCGGTTGCCCTCCACGGCGAGAACCTTGACCAGCACCTGGTCGCCTTCTTTCAGTTCATCGCGGACATCTTTGATTCGGTGTTCCGCGACCTCACTGATGTGGAGAAGGCCATCCAAGCCAGGCAGAATCTCGACGAACGCTCCAAAATCGGCGAGGCGACTGACCTTGCCAAGATAAGTCTTCCCCACTTCGGCGGAGGCCGTGAGGTCCTTGATAATCTGCAGCGCCTTATTGGCTGAAACCTCATCGTTCGACGCGACGTTGACCTTGCCTGAATCCTCGACATCGATCTTTACGCCTGTCTGCTCGATGATGCTGCGAATCATCTTGCCTCCGGGCCCGATCACGTCGCGAATCTTGTCGACGGGAATCTGCAAGGTGTAGATCCTGGGCGCATAGGTCGAGACCTTCACCCGACCTTCGGTGATCACTTCGTCCATTTTTCCGAGAATGAACAACCGTCCGCGCTGTGCCTGCGCCAGCGCCTCGCGCATGATCTGCGAAGTGATTCCCGCGACCTTGATATCCATCTGCAGTGCGGTGATGCCGTCCTTGGTTCCGGCGACCTTGAAATCCATGTCGCCGTAGTGATCTTCGGCGCCGGCAATGTCGGTCAGGATGGCATACTTGTCGCCCTCTTTCACCAGTCCCATTGCCACGCCCGCGACCGGAGCTTTCAAGGGCACGCCTGCATCCATCAGCGAGAGGGAGGCACCGCAGATGGTGGCCATGGACGACGATCCGTTCGATTCCAGAATGTCGGAAACGACACGCATCGCGTAAGGCCAGTTGTCTTCGCTCGGAAGCACAGCCGAAACGGCGCGCTCGGCGAGTGCGCCATGGCCGATTTCCCGACGTCCCGCCCCGCGCATGAACCCGACTTCTCCCACGGAAAACGGCGGGAAGTTGTAGTGCAACATAAAGCGCTTCTTGGCTTCGCCCTCGAAGCCCTCGAGACGCTGCATGTCATCGCTGGTGCCCAGCGTGGTCGTGACCAGCGCCTGGGTTTCGCCGCGCGTAAAGACCGCGCTACCGTGCGCACGCGGCAAGACGCCGGCCTCGATCCAGATTTCGCGAATCTGATCAAAGGAGCGCCCATCGGGACGGTGCTTGTGATCGAGCACTTGGTCGCGAAAAATACGCTCTCGCAGAATTTCGTAGTATTTCTTGACCTTTGCCTTGGCGGCATCGGCACCGGCGTCCTCGGGTACGGCGGCGAGCAGTTCTTTCTCGAGTACGCGAACCAGTTCGTAACTCTCGGATTTCGGATGTTTCTGGGTATCGAGGGCATCCGCCAGTCGCGCTCCGATTTTTGATTCCAGGCTCTTGAAGTATGCCTCGTCAAACTCCGGTGGCGTCACCGCACGCTTCACTTTGCCGACTTGGGTGCGCAGTTCGTTGATGGCAGCGCAAATCTTCTTGATTTCAGTATGGGCGAACTCAATCGCGTCCACCACCGTATCTTCTTTGACTTCTTTCGCGCCGGATTCGATCATGACGATCGCCTCCGCCGTGCCCACGACCATAATGTTCAGCAGGCCGTCACGCATTTCGGCGTAGGTGGGATTCGCGATAAACCGACCGTCGATGAGTCCGACGCGCACGGCGCCGATGGGTCCGAGAAAAGGAATGTCGGAGATCGTAAGGGCAGCGGAAGCGGCGTTAATACCGCAGACGTCGGGATCGTTTTCCGTGTCGGCGGAGAGGACGAAGGCGATGATCTGGGTCTCGCAGCGAAATCCGTCGGCGAACATCGGGCGTACCGGGCGGTCTATCTGCCGACTGGTGAGCACCTCGCGCTCACTCATACGGCCTTCTCGTTTGATGAACCCGCCAGGAATGCGGCCGCCAGCGTAGGTGTACTCGCGATAATCAACCGTAAGCGGGAAAAAGTCGATGCCCTCGCGGGGTTCGGGATTGGATGTCGCGGTGGCGAGCACAACGTTATCGCCGAAGCGCACGACGGCCGCGCCGTGGGCCTGCTTGGCAAGTTTTCCGGTTTCAATGGACAGATGTTTTCCGCCGGCGAGTTCGACGGAAATTTTTGTAGCTTCAGGCTTCATAGTTCATCCTTAATGTAGGGGCAAAAGGGCAAGGGCCGCGCGGATACGGAGATCGCGTGGATAGGCGTAGGCCAAGGCCGCGGTTGGAAAGGCACTTTGATAAGGCTCTCGAAGTCCAGAACCGACCCCACATGGAGCCGGTCGCGCTGTTATTTGCGGATGCCGAGCTTGGAAATTACGGTTTTATACCGTTCCGAGTCGTACTTCTTCAAGTAGTCGAGCAGACTTCGACGTCGGCTCACCATCATGAGAAGTCCGCGGCGCGAGCCGTGGTCTTTCTGGTGCGTCTTGAAGTGTTCCGTCAGCTGACCAATGCGTTCGCTCAACAGCGCAATCTGTACTTCGGGACTGCCGGTATCGGTAGCGTGCGTGCGATACGTGTCAACGACGGTCTGTTTTTGGGCTCTGGCTAGCACTAACCTGTTGCACTCCTGTCTCTTCTCGTTTTCGTAACGTGTTCGATGGTAACACGTTGCCCTCACGGCTGGCAAACCGCTCGCCATGCCGGTCCGCGCCACTTGTGCGCCAGTCGGATGCCCACAGGATCATGATGGTTGGGCAGTCTGGCCGGTCGAAATCTAGTCCGGAATTCGAATACTTCCATCCTCCGCTATCGGGAACGACGGATTCCACGCCACCTCCCATAGGAACGCGTCTGGGTCCGCGAAGTAGCCCGAATAGCCTCCCCAAAAGGCCTCCTCGGCAGGTTTAATGAGCCGCGCACCAGCGGCTACGGCATCTGCGAGCAGCGAGTCAACGTCGGCACGGTTCCGCGTGTTGTAAGCCAGCGAAAATCCGCTGAAACCGTCGCCGCCAGGAGCAACGTTCGCATCCTTGGCGAGCTCGCCGCGCGGGAACAGGGCAAGAGCCATCCCACCTGTCTGGAAAAATACCACCCCCTCGGCCTTGGCCATTGACCGCCGCCATCCGAGACGTTCGTAGAATTGCCGGCTGCGCTCAAGGTCGGTCACGCCAAGCGTGATTATGCTTAACCGCTGTTCCATCGGACTCTCCTTTGCCGGCAAGCGTATTGCATGTTCGGCATAGCGTGTTCGGCCGGTCTCACTCCACCGCCAAATGCCTCAAGCAAAATGACCGGAGCCGCGTCGCCCCGGCAGCACCGATGCGAGAGGCGCGCGACGGGATCGGTATGCGTCCCAGCCCCGTCGAGGTTATACTATGAACAAGACTCGAAATAAACGACGGATGCAACCATCCTCCGGTTTATTCCAGGACACAAGCTGGGCCAACCCTACAGACTATCCATGTAGCCGGCCATCATAATAAAAAACCAAAAATACGGAGATTTTTCTATGCCACGAGGCCGATCAACTTTTACCAAACGTCAAAAAGAACAGGCGCGCCAACAGAAACAGCGCGACAAGAACGAGCGCAAGACCCAACGGAAAGAAGAGAAACCGGAAGGTGGGATCGTGAACGAAGAGCAGGAAATGCGTGAGATGCGCGAGCTGGCTGAGGCCCAGGCGGCGCTGTTCCGCATCGGAAGCGATGACGACGAACCCAGCTCCGGTGAACTCGCCATCCCGCACCACATCGGCAAGGCTGATCGCTAGCGTTCGAAGATTCGCCGGAGCGCAACGCTCCGGCGAACCCAGTCCCCTCCACCCCGATCGCGATTCACCTTTTAGCCCAATCGAACGTCTGAACCAACAAGGTGCACACCACCGTCCCTGCTCGGGGCATCCGATATGGACGTCTCTGGATTGACGATGATTCTGCGAACCGCTCGTGCCGCGCACAGGCGGAGATTTCGGAATGGCAGTAACGGTCCGTCCCTTGTTGCGGAGGAGGCGAAGTCTGCACCTACCAGCCGCGCGGCTGCGCGCTGGATGCCAACCCTAGGGAGAGCCAGCCCCCTGGATCCCCCAACTCCGGCCCTCTCCAACCCAACCTAAACGAAGACCTCACCCGGTAATTTAGTGAGCGTGCGCGATGCCAAAGTGTTTTGTACAAAGCGTCTGGGCAACTCGTTGGCCGAGGCGTTCACCTGCTTGCGTTCGATTCGCAGTTTCAGGGTGCGCTCGATATTACGAAGATCCAAAACCTCCACGCCCGTAACCAGGGTTGAAGCCCGGCCTTGCAAGCCGGCCCGCCCGGTCCGTCCGACGCGGTGAATGAAGTCCTCAGCCATTTTCGGCAGGTCGTAGTTGATCACGTGGGCTACGTCATCGCAGTGCAAGCCGCGCGATGCGATGTCGGTGGCTACCAGCACCTGGTAGCGTCCCTCCTGGAATCCGCCCAACGCGGCACTGCGCTGCGATTGGGTGCGATCGCCGTGAATCATGGCCGCCGAAAAGCCGTCGCGCTCAAGTTCCTTGGCCAGCCGCTGCGCGCCGCGCTTGGTTCGCGTGAAAATCAACGTCTGCCCCTTTTCCCCATACAGCAACTGCCGCAGCACATCCAGCTTTTCAGACGGCCGCACCTCGTAAGCTTCCAACCGCACACTCTCCGCCGGTTTGAGCGTAGAACCAAGCGCGATGCGCATCGGGTCACGGGTGTAGTCGTTGACCAGCGAGGCAACCGATTGCTCCATGGTGGCCGAGTAACAAAGGGTCTGCCGGCGTTGCGGCAGAATCTGGACGATGCGCCGGATCGCCGGAAGAAAACCCATGTCCAGCATGCGGTCGGCTTCGTCGAGAACAAGAATCTTGATCTGACGCAGTTCGATCAACTTGCGGGTAATGAAATCCTGCAAACGTCCCGGCGTGGCAATCACAAATTCGCAGCCGGCACGGAGACTCTGAATCTGTGCCTTCTCCGACACGCCGCCGATCACCAGCGCCGCTTTCGACATCTTCTTGTCGCGCAGTTGCTCGTACTGTTCATGAACCTGCATCGCGAGTTCGCGTGTTGGCAGGAGAACAAGTGCGGTGATGAACTTTGCTGACTCATTGCTGGAGGCGTCGCGCCGCAGCATTTCGAGAATCGGAATCAAAAACGCAAGCGTCTTGCCGGTGCCGGTCTGCGCCGTGCCGATGACGTCCTTGCCTTCAAGGGCAGGCGCGATACCGCGGGCCTGAATGGGTGTGGGGGTAAGGAATTGAGCTGCCGCCAGCTTCTGCTGCAATGCAGCAGACAGGGGCAGTTCGGTAAATGTGGTCATTCGATTGTTTTCTTTCTGGAGGGGCTTACTTTCAATTCTCAGACACCTGTCCGAGTTCGCTTGCCGCTCGCAATGAAATTAGCGCTGGAACCAAACGGCAGGCAGGAAATGCGGAGGTGATGCGGATCCAACAGGATCCCCGCTTAACGAGCAAACCGTAGCAAAAGCGTTAACCACAGTATAGCAGAAGCAGAGGGGGCGCCCAGTTACCTCGGTCATGGCTTGCCGAAGCTGTTAACCACGGTGATACCGGCCGCGAGGCTCTAACGGTCGGTCGATTCGCTTGCCGGCTTGTCCGGCCGCACCTCATACTCCGGGTGCGGCACTCCCATCAGCCACTTGTCGAACCATCCCACGATATTGTCGAGCCGTTCAATCCGATGCCACGGCTCACCCGACCGCGACAGTTCATGCGTCTCGCGGGGAAAGACCACCATCGCGGTCGGGCGCTTCAAGTACTTCAGGGCGCGAAACAGTTGCTCTCCCCCCGAATCCTGCGGAGTGCGGTAATCGGACTGCCCCAGGATAAACATCATGGGCGTGTGGATCTTTTCGACAAAAGTAATCGCCGAGCGATCGGCATAATCCTTCGGATCCTGAAACGGTGGCGCCTTAAACCACTGCGGCTGGAACAACGTGAAATCAGCCGTGTACCACCACGAGGCCCAATTCGAGATGTCGCGCTGCGATACCGCGGCGGCAAAGCGGTCCGTCTGCGTGACGGTCCAGTCGGTGAGCACGCCACCGCCGCTGCCACCCGTGACCCCGAGCTTGTTCGGATCAACGTAGCCGCGCTTGAGGATTTCATCCACTCCCACCATCAGGTCCCGGTAATCGTCGCCCGGATAACGGTACTGAATGATGTTGCCAAAATCCTGCCCGTAGCTGGTCGAGCCCCGCGGATTAATGTACAGCACCACGTAGCCCTTGGCCGCCATCCATTGAAATTCATGATCGAAGACCCAGCCATAAGCGGCGTGCGGCCCGCCGTGGATGTTGAGGATCAAAGGATATTTTTTATTGGGATCAAAGTCCGGCGGTTTCTGAACCCATCCTTGAATCGCCAATCCGTCGAAACTTTTGTAATGGATCTCTTCCGGCGCCGTCAGGTTGAGCTGAGACCAAAGCGCTTTGTTCACGTCAGTGATGCGGGTTTGTGCGCCGTCTTTGCTTCCATCGATCGACAACGTGAACAGGTCCCCGATCATCCGCGGGGTGGAAACCAGCACAACCGCATTGTGGGCGTCAGGCGGGACCGAGTAATCGAACACGGCCTGCTCTCCCCCAGTAAGTTCTGTGACCGCACTCGTTTGCACGTCCACTCGTACCAGCGGCGTGCGCCCTTGCTTCTCCACGATGTCAAAGAGTGAGCGCCCGTCCGGCGACCAGCAAAGGGCAGCGTGACCGCCGCCGCGAGGAGCCGCATTGTCGCCGAAGACGGAACTGCCCATGTCGTAGTCGTAGCCCGCGGTGAGATTCCTCGGCTGGGCATTCGGAGTCAGATCCATCACCCACAGGTCGGGCTGCGAGTAGGAACGAACCGGTCGGGTGACCGAACCGTGGAAGCCCACCCGTCGGCCATCGGGGCTGAGCGCGAGACTGTAGATGCCCATCGCCACACTGGAGATCTTTTCCGGAGTGCCTCCGGTCGAAGCAATCGAGTAAATATCCGTGCTCGCCGTCTCGTAGTAAGGCTCATCAATATGGCTGGTCAGGAAGTAGATGCGTGAACCGTCGTGCGTCCATACCATTTGGCCTTCATCGTAGTCACCGCTGGTAAGTTGCACCGGTTTGGCGGGTTCGTCGGAGGCAGCGGGGACGTCAATCACCCAAATGTGATCGTGCCGGTTGAAATCGAGATAACCCTGGTCATTATCGCGGTACACGGCACGAGTGATGATGTGGATGTCCGATTCGTGATCGCCCTCCGCGGGCGTCGAACCGTCCGCGGGTATGGGCTCCTGGGCATTGGCGCCGGCCGACTTCGCGTCGTTCTTCTTGTGCCGTTCTTTCGCGATATCCTCGGCCGTAGTGGAGCTCGAGAAGGCGATGCGTTTACCCTCCGGGGACCAGACCGGGCCGGCTGCTCCTTTCGGCAGATCGGTGATCATGCGCGCCTCGCCGCCTGCTAGCGACAGGATCGCAATCTGGCCGGGCCGTGGCTTCCCGCTGTTGTCCTTGTCTCCGCCGCGAACGAACGCGACCAACCTGCCGTCGGGCGACCAGCGCGGGTGGGCATCGTGTTTGCCGTTGGTCAGGCGCACGGGAGCCTCGTTGCCCGAGGTCGCAACCATCCAGATGGAGGTGTCATAGCCGGTGCGCTGCTCGTCCGTGACCACCCGAGTGAAGACAACACGCGATCCGTCGGGTGAAACCTGCGGGTCCGCGACCCAGACAAAACTGAACAGGTCCTTTTCGGTGATGGCTCGCTTGGCCGGCTGCGCGCCGGGATTCTGAGCGGCCAGCGTGGTCACGATTGCAAGCGCGACGACAAGCGGAACGACAATCTCAAAAGCGCCAACGGCGGGAAAACGAATCTTCATGAGCATCCTCGGAACGATTGCCGCCCCATGAGGCAATGCCGCATTGTGCTACGGGGAGCCGCGGGCGTCAAACCGCGGCCCGCCGCCTGCGCTCATTTTTTCTTCCGGCTCGCCTTTTGGCCGATTGCAATCGCATCCTCCAGCATCTTGTCAATGCGCCGTCTCTGGGCCTCAGGGGTTCGATAGTAGAAGATGCCAAACAGATGCCGGCGTCGCCGCGCAGCGGACATCGCCCACCAACCTTCCAGGGCGCGCGGTTGCCGGGCAAACGCCAATTGCAGCACCGGCGGCAACTCCTGTTCCGCGTCTCTGACACTGAGCAGGCGTTCCGCAATCTGCTGCGCTCTCCGCACCCGGGCTTCAGCGCTCTTGGGTTCGCCGATCCACTTGGCGATATCGTTGCGTGTCGAGCGATTCAACTCGTCATACCAGAGCCGCAGCGAGCGGGCTTCTCGGGAGGCGCCGCCAACGATCCGCTTAAACTCATCGGGAACGGCAACGGTCGGTGCCCCAGTGTCGACGTCAAGCCGAAAACGGGCAACACTACCCTCGGTGGCACGCGCTCCCTTTTGTATCCCCTTAGTGACCAGCAGGATGTGACGGCCCTCCCGCGTGGGAAACATCGAACTGCGAAATGGAAAGCCGTTAATTTCGCCCTTCACCTTAATTTGGCCGCGCAACCCCCAGACCTCTGCCGCATCAAACGGCGTAGTGGCGATAATCCAGTTCAGGCGGGATCGCATGCGCTCGAGCCTCGCCTCGAAGCGCTGGGTGGCGGCGACGGGCCTGCGTTTCCGATTTGGCGGCATGGCTGAGTTGAATCCCGGCGTTCTAAAATGAGTGCATGAAACCATAGTAGCGCGGCTGGAGAGTTAAACTGTAAGGAAGAGATCCGGAGAACAACAGTGATTTGCCCGAACTGTAAAGAGGACAACGCGCCTGATTTCCGTTTCTGCGGAATGTGCGGCACCGCACTTGAATCGCGACGACCGGCAGGCGCGTCTGCACTGGATCCACTCTCGGCGTTCCCCCGGCCCGAACCATCAAGAGCCGCGATGGCGGCGCCGCAACTTCAGCCCGCAGTCGCCGCCAACCAAGTTCGTGCGGCACGGCCCGTACCGGCCATTAGCGGACCTTCGATGTTGGGGTTGGATGCTCCTGCCGCCCCCCAGTCCGATGCAATCCCCCCGGCCACGAATGCGCTGAGCATGGATTCCCTGCGAGAAAAATCGTTCTCTGGTTTGGATTCCTTTTATGAACCGGAGAAACCAAAAGCCGGAGGCCGGATTCTGCTGCTGGTCGTGCTGCTGGCGGCCTTGGGCGGAGCCGGATGGTGGACCTACCGGAATTATCTTAATGCTGCCGGCCCTCGCACGCCCGAGAATGCAACTGCGACGGTTGCCGATACTCCTGTCGAAAAACCATTGACCCAGCCGGAGAGCAAAGAGGATGCCAGTCCGCCGCAGGCGGCGGTACCGGAAACGGTTGCCGGGAGCCCCGCGGGGAATACCACTGCTGCTCCGGCCCCAAACGGCAAGTCCGCGGACGAGCCAGCAGTGGCGGCACCCATAGCGAAAATTGCGCCGGCCGTCAAACGTCCCGCCAAACGCGAGCCTACGGTGGCATCGGCCAAGACCTCGAGGCCTCCCGAACCCCCTGCGGCGGACACCGGAGACGCGGTCTTCCGTAAGGGCGAGGCTTATCTCTACGGACGCGGGGTTCCGGAAAACTGCGACCAGGCTGTGAAAAATCTAAAGGCGGCGTCCGCGAAATCCAATGCCAAGGCCCGAAGCGCGTTTGGAACCATGTACGCGACCGGCCACTGCGTGGCGCGCGATCTGCCCACATCGTACTTGTGGTTCGCGCTGGCCCTGCAAGTGGATCCGAACAATCAGATCCTGGAGAAAGACTTGAACGCCATCTGGAACCAAATGACGCCCCCGGAACGGCAGATGGCTACGCGGATGAAGCAGTGAAGCTTTGCATTGTCATCCCGCGCGAAAAAGGAACCTGCAGGTCACCGCACTAGCGCAACCACCTCGAGCAGTGAAGGCGATCGCTACTCGCCCGCGGGCACCAGATTCAGCGCTTTCTTCACGGTGCCGCGCTCGGTCATGATCTTGTCCTGCAATAGCGTAATCGCGTAAATCAGTTGTTCGGGGCGGGGCGGACATCCTGGAACATAGATGTCCACGGGAATCACCTGGTTCACGCTCTGCACCAGCGCGTAATTATTGAAAACGCCTCCCGAAGTCGCGCACGCTCCCATCGAAATCACCCACTTCGGTTCCGGCATCTGCTCCCAGAGTTGGCGAATCACGGGAGCCATTTTGTTGGAAACCCGCCCGGCGATAATCATCAGGTCCGATTGCCGAGGCGATGGCCGGAACACTTCCGCGCCGAAACGCGCAATGTCGAAGCGCGAGGCGCCCATCGACATCATCTCAATCGCGCAGCAGGCGAGGCCAAACGTCATCGGCCAGATCGAATTTTTGCGCATCCAATTGACGGTTGAGTCCAGCGTAGTCATCACGATGCCTTCCGGCACACCGTCTCCGTAGACCAGTTCCTTGACGACTCGCTTGCCGTTTTCGATATCGACGTAGGGGCCAAAACTCAGTTCTTGGGCCATGCGTCTATTTTAACCGCAGAGTACACCGAATGGGCGAAGGGAAGGGGAGAAACTCCTGGCTGGAAACCGTCGCCGCGCGCAAAAGAGTTGCCAGACGCGTTCCCATCATCTAATGTCAGCTGAAGTCAACGGCAGTGAGGTTTCCTCGGTGGGCCCTTCCGGCTGCTTCTGCTGCTTGTAATCCACCCCGTTGTAAGGAGAGAGCATGACCGCATTGCATTCCTTCACCGCCGGCAGAGGAGCCGGCAAACGACGGAGCCACACACCTCCGATCGCACCTGCTAAGTTTCCGGTGCAAGCGGCCGGCACCACCATCCCCAACTACCCGTTCCAGCCGCTTCCTACGCCGCTCGGCCCTGCCCCGTATCGGTTTGACTTGTCGCAGTTGCTGGCAGCCGTGGACGTCCAGAGCATTACAGGGGCCGGCGTACTGGTTATTCACACCGTTGGGGACACGGGCGACTACCGCGGACAACAGCAGGATTACGTGGCCGCAATGATGACGCAGGACGCCAACAACATGGCGGCCAATCGAAAACCCGCGTTCTACTATCACCTCGGCGACGTGATTTACTTCGCCGGCGATATCGACAAGTACGCCGCCAATTACTATGAAACCTACAAAAACTATCCCGGCTTCATCGTCTCCATTCCGGGTAATCACGACTGCCAGCCGGACGACCCCGCCGACGGCCCCGTCGATCCAAACAAGTTCCCTCTCGACGGCTGGATTCAGAACTTCATGTCGAAGACTCCCGACCAGCCTGGGTCGCCGCAGACGGGAGCGGCTCGAACCCAACTCGATTTGCCGAATGTCTACTGGACCTTCACGACACCCTTTGCCACCATCATCGGCCTATTTTCGAATGTCGGAGAAACCGAAGGCGAAATCCATCAGGACCAAATCGATTGGTTCCAAGGCGAACTGACGGCCGCCGATCCAAGCAAGGCCTTGCTGGTCGCGGTGCATCATCCGCCGTTTTCCGGCGACACCGAACACTCCGGCAGCAGCGCCGTGTACCAGGTCCTCACTGCCGCCTTTCAGGCTGTGAAGCGCTACCCAAATCTGATCTTGTCAGGCCATGTCCACAACTATCAGCGGTTCACACAAGTGGTCCAAGGGCCGAACGGGCAGATCCAGCTTCCTTACATCGTGGCGGGCGCGGGCGGCTATACAAATTTAGGCACGCTCCATACCGTCAATGGCGGCCCACCTCCCCGTCCACTTTCGCTCGGCAGTGGCCTCACCCTGGAGCAATACGATCAGACCAATTTCGGATTTCTCCGGCTGGAGATCAGTAAGAACCAGATCGTGGGTACCTACCTCTCGGCTCCTTACGTTGCCGGAGGCACGCCCGACGCCAAGGTTGCCGACAGCTTCACGATTGACCTCGCCAAGAACACGATCACGACCGGAGCCGCCCTGGGTTCAAGCACCGCCGCCAAGGGCCCTGTGCCTGGCAAAGGTCCGATAAAAATTTCCAAGCAAAGGGCCGCCCGCAAAGCAAGAAAACCGAAGAAGAAATAGTGCGTCGAGTTCTCCGGTTTGCAGCCCCGTGTTCGGAAACTCACGCCAACACCAAACGCATGGAGCTCAGATAGGACCCACGATCACTGCTCGACCCAAGCGGGCAAGTCACGGCGACGACCCACCGTTCTGCGCAAAGGTTGTCATCGCAGGTCTCATCCAGGACGCGGTTCTCAAGCAACGATGGTCGGCCTTTGCCGGGCGCTTTCTGGGCCATGGCGATCCAGCAGAAGCCGCGGTTGCTGGGCTTATGGGTTCAGCACGATCTTCCCGAACATCTGGCTTTTCTCCAAATATTCGTGCGCCGTGCGAATTTCCCGCAAGGGAAAAATGTGATCGATGACGGGTTTGAGCCGCCCCGCGAAAACGTGCCCCAGTACTTCATTCAATTCGCTCATCGTACCCATATAGGACCCGAGGAGCGCCAACTGGCGGGAAAACAAAAATCGCAGATCAAGTTCGACTTTCGGCCCCGTGGTCGCGCCGCATGTAACGAGCGTCCCTCCCGTCTTCAACGATCGTACGCTCTCTTGCCAGGTCGCCGGCCCCACGTGCTCAATGACAATATCGACGCCTTCGAAGTTCGTAATCTTACGGACCTCTTGCGAAATCTTCTGCCGATAGTGGTCGATGACGAAATCTGCACCCAGCTCGCGCGCCCGCTCCATCTTGCGCTCGTCGCCCGCGGTGGCGATGACCCGGGCATGAAACAGCTTGGAGATCTGAATCGCCGCAATGCCCACCCCCGAGTTCGCCCCCAGCACCAGCACGGTCTGGCCGGGACGGATCGCAGCGCGTCCAGTCAGCATGTGCCAGGCCGTGACAAAGACCAAGGGAACGCTCGCCGCCTCATTGAAATCGAGCCAGTCGGGAATCGGAATAACATTCACCGCGGGCACGGCGATCAACTCGCAGTTGCCGCCGTCCACGGCATTCCCATAGACGGTAAACTGCCGGCATTGGTTCTGCAGTCCGGCCACGCACTTCGCACAGCGATTGCAAAAATACATGGGTGCGATCAGTACGCGCTGTCCAGCCTTGAGATCGGTCACGTACTCTCCGACTTCGACAATCTCACCCGCCGTATCGGTGCCAAGAATATGCGGCAAGTTAACGCCGGGCAGTCCCCTGCGCACCCAAACATCGAGATGATTCAGCGCACAGGCACGCACGCGAACAAGGACCTGATCTTTGCGCGGTTGGGGATCGGGAACGTCTTCATAGGTGAGAACTTCGGGTCCGCCGAACTGATGAATGAGAACGGCTTTCATGGGTGCTCCTGAGATTCCCAGAGTGTCACTACCACTTTGGAATTCGATCCTAAACTGAAATGTACCAAACGCGATGTGATAAGTAACACAGCAAGTTCCAAATCCGGCGCATAAGGTGACCGTGCGGACCAGTCTGGAGGGTGCTTCCCGCGTGTACTGGACAAGGTCGGCAAAAACCGGTGAGTGGCTTCATCAGCCACTGCAGTTCGAGTCTGCCACCCTCCGTGCAGTCACTCACAGAATGACCCATGCCATCGGTTCCGCCTCGCCAAACCCCGCCCCGGCGGCCCAGCCTTCCGCCCCTTCCAGGCGTGAGGCATTTGATCCTGCGAGGGCCCCTCGCCCGGGAGTGCGGCACCCGTTTCTCCCGTCGATCCCATATCGACCCGGGCTGCCCCCGATTGACCTCCGCCCACGGCACGAACCATAATCAGGACATGGACCTCTACGAAGAGATCGTCCGTCTGCGCAAAGAAGGCCGTCGCGGCGCGGTTGCGACCATCGTCAACGTGCGCGGATCGATCCCATCGTTCAAGACCGCCAAGATGCTGGTGCGGGACGATGGTTCGATCGTCGGCACCATCGGCGGCGGCTGCGTCGAAGGCGAGGTCTGGCAGGCGGCGCGCGATGTCATGGAATCGGAAAAGCCCCGCACCATGAACTTCGATCTGAATCAGAATCCAAAATATGATACTGGCCTCGTGTGCGGCGGCACGCTCGAAATCTTCGTCGAGCCGATTCTCCCTCCCGCAGATCTTTACATCTTCGGCGCCGGTCACGTGGCCGTGAGCCTTTACAAGGTTGCGCGCATCGCCGGCTTCGACATCACCGTAGTGGATGACCGTGAAGCCTACGCCAGTCGCGAAAACTTCCCCGAAGCGCAGCAAGTAATCGCCGAAGATTTTGACAAAGCCACGGCGCAGCTCGTGCCGAGCGAGTCGTCCTACATCGTGATCGTCACCCGCGGACACCGCGACGATATGCGAATGTTGCGTTGGGCCGTGCAAACTCCGGCTCGCTACGTCGGCATGATCGGGTCGATGCGGAAGACGATCACTATTTTCAAGGAGCTGCAAGCCGAAGGCCTGCCTGCGCACCTATTCGACCGCGTCCACGCTCCCATTGGCCTCGATATCGGCGCCATCACGCCCGAAGAAATTGCCGTCTCGATCACTGCCGAACTGATCGCGCGACGGCGGAAAGTGGAGCGCGACCTGCCGCACATGAGTTGGTTCCACCGCCAAGAGCAAGCCTTACAACCGAAGCCCTAGAGGCTTTTCTCCGCATTCTGTCGACCCCGGCGGTTAAACTTGCACCATGGCGAACGAAATTGAAATCAAGTTTCCAATCAATAACCTGCCGGCGCTAACCCGCGCCCTGAAAAAAGCTGGGTTCAAGCAGGTGACTCGGTCCACCCACGAAATGAATTCGCTCTACGACCTCCCCGGTCAGAAGCTGCGCAAGCGAGGCGACCTGCTGCGGTTGCGCAAGTATGGCAAGGCGTGGGTGCTAACCCACAAAGCGAAGATTCAGGAGGGGCGTCACAAAGTTCGGGTTGAGCGCGAGACGCGAGTGGAGAGCGGTGATGAAATGGGCGCCATTCTGCGTGCGCTCGGCTTCGAACCCACGTTTCGCTATGAAAAATATCGCGCCGAGTGGAGCGACGGCAAAGGCCACGTGGTGCTCGACAGAACTCCGATCGGAGACTTTGGCGAAATCGAAGGCGCGTCGCGCTGGATTGACCGCACCGCCCGCGCCCTGAGCATTGGCCAGGATCAATATATCACCCAGACCTACGCTCCAATGTTTTTCGAATGGAAACAGCGCACCCACAGCCCGGCCACAGAAATGACATTCCAAGCAGTCCGCAAGAAACGAAAACATGCCTAAGCGCCGCAACACTTCTTGTATTTCTTGCCGCTTCCGCAAGGACAAGGATCATTGCGCCCCACCTTCTCTCCCGAACGGACAATCTGTTGCACCTGCATGTCTCCCGCTCCGGCCATGCGCGCCTGTTCCAGTTCTCTCTTTTTCTTGCGCTGGAAGGCTTCTTCAATCTCGTCCACCGAGGTCGCCACCTGGCGCGGGACCCGTCCGTTGCCGCCTCGACCGCCGGTGATGACGGAAGGCACGCTCCCGCCGCCCCCCTGCGCCGACAGATCGGGAGCGCCACCCTGTTTCGGCGCTGCATCGGGAGGACGTTCCATGATCTGCATCAGGTACAGGTAGCGGACTGTCTCCTCCTGAAAGCGCTGCATCATTTCTTCGAACATGTCGAACGACTCGCGCTTGTACTCGACCAGCGGGTCGTGTTGCCCATACCCGCGCAGCCCAATACCTTCTTTCAGGTGGTCCATCGAGAGCAGGTGATCTTTCCATTGCGCGTCGATGACGCTCAGCATGATCATGCGCTCGTGGTAGCGCATCGCCTCGGCGCCGATCAGAGCCTCTTTTGAGTTGTAGCGATCCTTGAGCTTGTTGAAGATCGCATCCCCCAGTTCCTGGCGGTTCATCTTTTCCGGCGTCAGGCCTTCGGCGTAAATGTCGACGCCAAAATGGGTAAAGACCGCGTCCTTCAGGGCTTTCAGGTCCCAATTCGCTTCATGCTCTTTCGGTGGACAGTGCCGCTCCAGAATGTCGCCGAGAATCCCGGAGACATAGTCTTCGACAATCAGATCCTTCTGGTCGAGACCTTCCAGCAATCGCCGGCGCAATCCGTAGACCGCTTCGCGCTGCTTGTTCATCACATCGTCGTACTCAAGCAGGTGTTTGCGGGCCTCGAAGTTCTGGCCTTCCACCGCCTTCTGGGCAGCTTCAATGCGGCTGGTGATCATGCGCGATTCGATCGGAACGCCCTCCTCCATGCCCAAGCGCTGCAGGAGTTTCGAAACCCATTCCTTGGCGAAAATCCGCATCAGGTCGTCTTCGAGCGAAAGATAGAAGCGCGATGAGCCTGGGTCGCCCTGGCGCCCGGCTCGCCCGCGAAGCTGATTGTCGATGCGTCGCGCTTCGTGGCGTTCGGTGCCAAAAATGTGCAGGCCGCCAGCGGCAATCACGTCCTTGTGTTCCTGGTCTGTGTCGGCCTTGTAGCGGGCAAAAATCTCGTTCCACTGATCGGTCGGAACCGCGAACTCGTTTCCAGCGTAGTACCAGACAGTGCGGTTCGAGTCGTCGACTTCGGCCTCGATCTTACCCTGTGCGGCCCGAATCGGCTGCGCAATTCCCTTCTTGACACACTCCTGTTTGGCCATGAATTCGGCATTGCCGCCCAGCAGAATATCTGTGCCCCGGCCCGCCATGTTGGTGGCAATCGTGACCATACCTTTTCGGCCTGCCTGCGCCACGATCTCCGCCTCGCGCTCGTGATACTTCGCGTTCAAGACGACGTGCTTGATTCCTTTTTTCTTCAACAGCTCCGAAAGTCGCTCCGACTTCTCAATCGAAGTCGTGCCCACCAGCACTGGCTGATTGCTCTCGTGCAATCGCTGGATCTCATCCGCCGCCGCAAAATACTTTTCTTTCTCCGTGCGATAGACGATGTCAGGATTTTCCTTGCGCAACAGCACCCGATTGGTTGGAATCACAACAACTTCGAGCCGGTAGATTTTGTCGAATTCGGGGGCCTCTGTTTCCGCGGTCCCGGTCATGCCCGCCAGCTTCCGATACATGCGGAAATAATTCTGGAACGTGATCGTGGCCAGCGTCTGATTCTCGCGCTCGATCTTCACATTCTCCTTGGCCTCGATCGACTGGTGCAGGCCGTCCGACCAGCGCCGGCCGGGCATGAGGCGCCCGGTAAACTCGTCGACAATGATGACTTCGCCGTCTTTGACCACATACTCGACGTCGCGCTTGTAAAGCGCATGAGCTTTGACCGCCGTCTCCACGTGGTGCTTCAGCGCCCAGTTTTCCGGGTCGGCGATGTTGCCGATTCCCAGCAGCTTCTCGACCTTTTCCCAACCCTCGTCGCTGACCGTGACGTTGCGGTGCTTTTCATCCACCACATAGTCGCCCGTCATGATCTTGGGCTCGCCCGGTGCCGTGTCAATCTCTTCGCCCCGCTCCAGCTTGGGGATGATGCGATTCACTTTGTAGTACTTGTCGGTCGACTCTTCACTCGCACCCGAAATAATCAGCGGAGTCCGCGCCTCGTCGATCAGGATGGAATCCACTTCATCGACGATCGCAAAGTTGTGCACGCGCTGCACGCAATCGCGCAAATCGAACTTCATGTTGTCGCGCAGGTAATCAAAACCGAACTCGTTGTTGGTACCGTAGGTTACGTCGGCGGCGTAAGCCGCGCGGCGCTCCGCGTCATCAAGGTCGTGGACAATCACACCTACGGTCAAACCGAGAAAGCCGTAGAGCTTGCCCATCCATTCCGAGTCGCGCTTGGCGAGATAGTCGTTGACCGTGACCACGTGCACACCGCGACCGCTCAAAGCGTTCAAATACACGGGCAGCGTCGCGACCAGCGTCTTGCCTTCACCGGTCTTCATTTCTGCGATCGTGCCTTCGTGCAGAACCATGCCCCCGATCAGCTGCACATCGAAATGCCGCATGTTCAGCACGCGCCGTCCCGCCTCGCGGACAACGGCAAAAGCCTCTTCCAGCAGTTCATCGAGGGCGACCCTGAGCGCCTCGTCGCGCTGCGCTTCGATTTCCTTCTGCCGATCGATATCCGCGGAATCCATGTCTGGACTCTCGGGATCCCCTTCCGGCTCGGGGGCAACCGCGCGGAGACGCTCCTGGACCCGCGCGCGAAACTCTTCGGTCTTGCCGCGTAACTGGTCATCGGAGAGCTTTTGTATCTCCGGCTCGAGCGCGTTGATGGCCGCCACGCGAGGCATCAAGCGCTTTACCTCACGCTCGTTCTTCGTACCGAAGACCTTACCTAACAAAGTGTTAATCAAAAGGGAAATCCTTCAGCGGACATCTGTCCTGGACGATCAATAAAGCCTAGCACATTAGATGCGGCAGTGATGGCAAAGGACGAACAACTCAAATCGGGCGTCGCGCCCCTACGACCCTCGCCAGGGTCCTCTCTCCACGAATCGTAAGGTAGCCGGTTTTTTCCGGCCGAATCGGTCCCTCCCACTCGCAGGAATCCCCGACGCATCGATCAAAGGTGAAGAGATCCCGGCGGATGGTCATGAAGTTGCGTGCCAGGGGAGCGGCCTCGCGCCGGCGCGCGCCGGGCAAAGGAGTGCCATGGTCTCGCGCCCCGACGAAAAGATACCTCTTATGATCTGACGAAACGGCCACGGCTATCATCCTCGGGTTCGAACCTCGAGCTCGCAGCCACCACCCTGCTGCACGAGATTCATGTCTGGTACCCCACCCACTCTCCCACCTCTCCCGCCTCTCCCGCCACGAACCCAGGCCGGAGGGCCTCGATTTCCTGTAATATTTCCTGCGACCCATGGCCGCCTTCTACCAGCGTTTCCAGGAATCCGCCCGTAAGTTCCCGAACAACATCGCCCTCGAGATTCAGCGGCAGCAGTCCGTGGAGCGTGTGACTTTCGCAGAACTGACCCGCATGTCGGAAAGCGTAGCCAACTGGCTATCGACGCGGGTTGCCAGAGACGCACGGGTGGCAATCCTGGCGGCGAACCATCCCCGCTGGGTGGCGGCATACTTGGGAATCATCGCCGCCGGCAGGACGGCCGTTCCCCTCGACACCGCGTTCCATGCCGACCAGGTCAGGACGCTACTGGTCGACAGCGCGACTTCCTTGCTGTTCTGCGACCTGAAGCATCTTCCCATAGCAACCGAAGCCGCGGACGGCCTCAACATCCCTCTGGTCATGTCCTCGGCGGCGAGCGAGCAGAGCGCAAACACCCCGGGTCGCCCGGAGGCGATGGCAGCCGATCTCGATTCCATCTTCGCCACCGGGCCCGTCAACTTTCAGCCCGTCGTCCCGGCCGAGACCGACCTGGCGGCGCTGCTCTACACCTCGGGCACCACCGCCGACCCCAAGGGCGTCATGCTTACGCACGCCAACCTCGTCGGGGAAGCAAACTCCGTGCTCGCGGTGATGAAGATCGGCCCCGAAGACGCGCTCCTCGGAATTCTCCCCATGTTTCACGTCCTCGCGCAGATGGCCAACCTCTTCCTGCCACTGTTCAACGGTTCGCGCGTTGTCTACCTCGAAACCCTCAACACCACCGAGTTACTGCGCGCCTTGCAGGAGCGGGATATCACCGCCTTCTGTGTTGTGCCCCAGTTTTTTTATCTGATCCACGAGCGCATTTTCAAAGAACTCGGCAAACGCGGCAACATCGCCCTCAGGCTCGTGCACGGGCTCATGGCGCTCAACCGCGTGCTGCGCCGCGTTGGAATCAACGCCGGCAAGGTTTTCTTTGGCAAGATCCATGCCACTTTCGGCGCGCGAATGCGTTATCTGGTCACCGGAGGTTCGCGCTTCGATCCCGCCATCGCCCGCGACTTTTACGCTTTCGGCGTCGACGTTCTAAACGCCTATGGCCTCACCGAGACCTCGGGCGGCGCCTTTATCAATCCTCCCGGAAGGGACATCGTGTTCGGCTCGGTTGGCAAGCCTTTCCCGGGAGTCGAAGTCAGAATCGTCGACCCCCGGCCCTTAGAAGACGGCACCCAGCCCGCCGGCGAGATTGCCATCCGCAGCGCTCTCGTCATGCAGGGCTACTGGAATCGCCCCCAAGCCACCGCAGAAGTCCTGCGCGACGGCTGGTTCTACACCGGAGACCTCGGCTACTTCGACTCCGCCGGCAATCTATTCATCACCGGACGTCGTAAGGAAGTGATCGTGCTCGCCAACGGGAAAAACGTCTATCCCGAAGAGATCGAGTCCCATTACCTCCAGGCCCAGTACGTCAAGGAGATCTGCGTAATGGCGCTGGAGTCGCGGCCCGGCGACCCCACCTCCGAACGCCTGCACGCGGTCGTCGTGCCCAACTTCGAACTCCTCCGCGAACGCAGGATCGTCAACGCGAGAGAAGCGATCCGCTTCGAAATCGAAGCCCTTTCCCACAAGATCGCATCCACCAAACGTCTTGGTAGTTACGACATCTGGCAAGAAGACCTACCGCGCACCACCACGCGCAAGCTCAAGCGTTTCCAGATCGAAAGGAAAGTTCGCGAACTAAAGGAACGCGGGGCCGGCGATGCCGATCTCGGCGCCGAGAAGCCGCTAACCGCCGACGAGCAACAATGGCTCGCGCGCGACGACGTGAGGAGCGGCCTCGCTGTCATTCGCGAACGCTCGCGCAAGTCTTCGCCTCATCAGCCGGAATCAATCCGCCCCACCCACAACCTCGAACTTGATCTGGGCCTCGATTCCATGCAACGCATCGAGCTGCTCACGGCGCTCGAGCAGCAACTGGGCGGCCATGTACCCGAATCGCAGTTGGCGGAAATATACTCCGTACGCGACTTGGTCGATGCCGCCTTAGCCAGCGCCGATCGCGGCGAGGGCCTTGGCGGCGCGAGTCCGTCCGAGGGCAGCGCACCAGCATGGTCCACGATCCTGAACGAGCCGGCAACCGATCCCGAAGTTCTCGCCCTGGTGCGCCACAATCTTCTGGCGGAAATCTTCTTCTTTTTGCTCAGCCGCTTCCTTTACCTTTTCGCGCTCGACCGCTTTCAACTGAAAACGCGCGGACTCGAAAATCTCCCCCCCGGCGGACCCTACCTGCTCTGTTCGAATCACCAGAGCTACCTCGATCCGCTGCTGCTGGCGGGGGCCCTGCCCTGGCGCTTGTTTCGCGATACGTTTGCCTTGGGCACGAGTGACATTTTCGGCCAGGGGTTCATGCGTCGTCTGGCAAGCTGGCTTCGCGTTGTCGTTCTCGATCCGGACGCAAACCTTGTTCCCGCCATGCGCGCCGGAGCCTTTGGCCTCAGTCACGATCATATTCTGCTTCTCTATCCCGAAGGCGAGCGCACCAACGACGGCACTCCCCGAGTATTCCGCAAGGGCGCCGCAATTCTCTCCATCCACACCCAGGCCCCGATTGTTCCCGTCGCCATCGAGGGCTTCTACGAGGCCTGGCCACGCCATCAGAAGTTGCCACGGTTCACGCCTCTGCGGATGTTGATCGGCAAGCCAATTCAGCCGCCGTCGCTCGACATGGCAAGCGAAATCGCATATGAACAGCTCACCAGCGATCTGAGATCGAAAGTGGTGGCCATGTGGCAAGAATTGCGAACCGAGGAATTGAGTAGGGACAAACTACCCGAAAGCGAAGCCCCCAGAACGGAAGAAACCTCAAAAACTCCGGCGCCGGTCGGGACGGTTTAACCTCAGAGTCGCTTCCGGATCCGGTCGCCTTAGGCTCCCGCCTTCATCACGCGCCCACCCATGACTTTGGTAAAGGCATCCACCACGCCCCCGTGAAACTTCTGCCCCGCTCCCGCCACGATCTGCTGCAAGGCGAGCTCCGGCAACAGAACCTTGCCGTCGGCGCCGCAGAGTAACTTCTGATACGCGTCCGCTACCGCCAGAATGTGCGCTTCAATCGGAACGTTGGCCGAACGCGCTCCCTGCTCCTGCACGATCAGCTGCGCCACAATAATCGGAATCACCCGCCGCAGCGAACTCCCTGCGGCGTGGGAACGAGCATCGGCCTTGCGCGCCTTGCGGAAACTAGCGACCACTTCGTCGCGGCTCATGTCGGCAGCCTTGTAAAGAATGTCATTGGTAATGCCCAGCTTGCTCAGACCTCGCAGCAACACCGCCGAACGCAGCAAATCGATGCGATCCGAGCCCAGACCCATCGCTTCCGCAATTGTTCCCGAAGTCTCTATGATCCGCTGACTCTCCCCATCGCCGATTCTCTCGCTGGCAATGAAATGCTGCAGAATGAGCAGCAGCCCGCTGAAACTCTCGCGGACGTCGGCCGTCATCGACTGCTTGCGTTCATAAAGGGTACCCATCACGTACCCGGTAACGGCAAGAATTCCCGCCCAGATGGCGAAGTTAAACAGCCGTTCTTCAGGCAAGCTCAGCACGCGGTGCCCGGGCATCATGTTATTGAGAACGTCCAGCAGAATCACCAGAAACACGCAAGCAAAAGCCGTCAGGGTAGCGTGTCGTCGTCCAAAGTAGTACGCCGAATATAGAGTCGGCAAAAAGTAGAAGCACAATGCCATTGGCAGCGACTGAGCAAAAAACTGCACCGTTGCCGCGATCAGAAACAGCGACAGCAGCAGGACACCTTCTTTAGCGACCTTACTCATCATTCATCATTTCCAGTCGACGTCTAATGACCCGCGCATGCCCGAGTGAGAACCCGTTGCTGCCATTCTGGGGCACTCAGGTGGACGAAGAAAGTTACCAGAGTAATCAGGTTCTCTCCAAAGTGGCACGGCGGGAACGAACCGCCCCGGCGGAGAACAACGCTGCGCCGCAAGGAACGCGCTTGGCCCCGACCATGGTGGACGCCAGTGCGGGGGCAGCGGGACGCCTGGTGCGAGCGGGGAACGCGGCCGATGCGGCCAAGCCCGTCACGATCGTCCTGAAAACATCGATTGGAGGCCGTCCTGGACAACCGATCGAACCGTTACTTGGCCCGCGGATGCGTCCGGTCGTAGACGTTCATCACGTGCCTGACCGAAAGCTGCGTATAGCGCTCGGTGGTTGCCAGCCGTTCATGTCCGAGCAGTTCCTGGATCGCGCGCAGGTCCGCTCCTTCTTCGAGCATGTGTGCGCCGAAGGCGTGACGCAGCGTGTGGGGATGAACGTCGGGTGAAAGTCCCTTCGCGACAGCTATGCGCTTTACGATTCGCCCCACGCTGCGCGTGGTGAGGCGCCCGCCGCGCAGGTTGACAAGGAGCGCAGACCTGCCTTGCTCAGGCTGTTTTTTCAGACTCGCCAGGAGTTGTTGCCGCCACACCAGGTAAACGGAAAGCGCGGCCAGCGCCGATCCGCCGAAGGGAACGTAGCGTTCTTTCTTGCCTTTGCCGCGAATGAGAATGGTTTCGTTGCTCAGGCTGATGTCTTCGAGATTGATGCCGACCAACTCGGAGTTCCGAATGCCGCATCCGTAAAGCAGTTCGAAGATCAGCCGATCGCGTTCGGGAAACGATGCCGCCTCGGGCATTTTGCCGTCGAGGGCACGGTTCATTTCTTCGATCGTTGGAACGCGAGGCAGCTTCTTGGGCAGTTTGGGCGTCGAAACCAGCTTCGCAGGATTTTGCTCGACCACGCCCTCCTGCGCCAGCCAATGGTACAACGACCGCACCGCGGCCAGCGCACGAGCTACCGAAGGCCTACTCAAACCCCTGTCGTACAGATGAGAAAGGAAACCGCGGATCGCTATGTGGTCGATCGAGCTCCAGTCGCGCGAGCCTATATAGGCGGCAAAAACGTCGAGGTCTCCGCTGTAGGCCTTGATCGTGTGCGCAGAAGCGTTGCCCTCCCGCAAGTGGCGCAAGAAATCGTCCGTGGCGCGTTCGACGATGGTGCGAGGCTGCTTCATGAATTGGTGATTTGTAACCCGGCAATCAACGCTAATCCGCAACTACGAACCGGGGTCGCGGGCGTACGGTAGCGACCTCTCGCTTGCCGCGGGCAAATTAAAGACCGTTCCTAGCTTTTGCCCGCGGATGATGCTTTGCATACACGCTCTTCAGACGATCGAGAGCGACGTGCGTGTAAATCTGCGTTGTCGAAATGTCGGAGTGCCCGAGGATGGCTTGCACCGTGCGCAGATCGGCACCGTTCTCCACCATGTGCGTCGCGCAGGAGTGCCGCAACATGTGCGGGCTGGCATGGCGACCCGAGCGGAGGCTCGCCTTGCCCACCAACTGCCAGACGTGCTGCCGACTCAGACGACGGCCTCCTCGGCCTAGAAACAAAAGGGGCGAGCTTCTGGGCGACTGGTTCTCGTTGACGATCACGTCTCGGCCGTTTTTCAAGTACCGCTGCAGCGCTTGCTGGGCTGGCAATCCCAGCGGCACCAGGCGTTCTTTGTCCCCCTTGCCTCGCACCAGGATATATCCCAAATCCAGCTTAAGGTCTTCGAGCCGAGCGTCGGCAACTTCGGAGACGCGAACGCCACCGCCATAGAGAAGTTCGATCAGGGCTTGATTGCGAAGCGCCAGTGCGCGACCGCGGACTGTCTCCTCTCGTGGCGCGGTCCCGGCCCCTTTTGTTTCGCCAAGCATGGCTCCGATCTCGTCACGGGTGAGCGCCTTCGGCAACACCCTCCATTGCTTTGGCAAGTCGATGTTGAGCGTCGGGTCCTTGTCGATCTTCGCGTCCAGCAGCAAATGGCGGTAGAGATGCCGGATCGCAGAAAGCTTCCGTCCCACCGAGCGGCCGTCGAGTGCTTTGGAAAACAGTTCCTGGAGGTATTCACGAACATGGTCGCGACGGGCTCGGCTCAGGGCGACGTGGCGCTTTTCGAGAAACTCCGCAAACTGCGCGAGATCACTGGCATAGGCGGCAATCGTCAATTTCGCCGACCCGCGCTCTACACGCAGGTAGTCGAGAAAAGCGGAGAGCGTCCGCGAGTTGACATCCTTGGCCATCTCCTTAGTATCCCTTTTCGAAGGGCTGCCGGAGAAGTGGCGAGGGGGATGCGGTACGAGCAGAACGCCAGGCGGGGAGCCGCGATTTTCCATGGTGGAAGCGCCTGCTCACTCCGATCGGGCTGACAAGGCGGGCGTGCGAAAACGCCGTTGGGACTTGCCGCATCGCGCCCGACTGGTCGACCATCAAAGTGCGCTCGCCGCTGAGTTCGATGCGCTGGCCAGCCGTGTGGGGGGCCTCGGGTCGTGCTCCAGGCGGCCGTTGCGACTCAATGGCAGCATCGAGCCTGCCTTTTGCACCGATCGCCAGGAGTCTTATCAGGTCAAGCCGTGCTGGCGCCAGTTGTGACCGTGAGATTGAAGATTGGCTTGACCATGCCGCGTTGCCCATTGGTCGCCCTTGGTCGCTCGGTTCAGCAATCCCACAGCAAATTCCCGGCCCAGATGCCTGTGCGCGAAAGGAGAGAGAATAGAGTGCATCTTCCACCGACCGGCCGACATACGTATAAGTTCTTGATTTAGTGAGGTATCCGAGGCATACTCTGAAAGTCGAGGGAGCCCGAGCATTTTATCAGCAAGGACAAGCGCAGGCACACGAAACTTCGAGGAACGGTTCAACGAACACTATAAATAAATAATTGAATTTGGGGCAGCCGCTGGAATCTGGCCGATTGCGAAAGTTATTCCTTGCGGCGCATAGGGGTGATCCATGCCATCGCACCCTGGGGAACGGAAGCACCACTTTCCGGAAGCATCAGTCGCGTGGGACCCCATCCGGCGGGCCCTAGAAGAAGACGAAGACTGGTATCGCGATCTGGTCGAGCACAGCCAAGACTTGCTGTGTGTCCACGACCTTGAAGGCCGATTCCTTTCGGTCAACCCTGTTCCTGCGCGTCTGCTGGGCTACAGCGTGGAAGAAATGCTGCATAAGCCAATGCGGGACTTCGTCGACCCGCAATTTCGCGCTCAATTTGACGACTATCTGCGTGAGATCAAGGCAACCGGGGAGTCCCAGGGACTGCTGGCGGTGCGGACGCGATCGGGCGAACAACGGATTTGGGAGTATCACAACACGCTACGGACCACCGGGGTGAACACGCCCATCGTGCGTGGAATGGCCCACGACGTGACAGCCCGTGTGGGAGCTGAGAAAGCGCTCCGCGAAAGCAATGAAGAGTTGCAGAAAGCAGCGAGGGAGCGGGCGCGGAATGTGCGCGAATTGACCCTGTTTCGAACCCTGCTGGATCAATCGAGCGATGACATTAAAGTACTCGATCCGGAGACGTTCCGGATCCTCGATGTGAATGCGAGGGCCTGCCTGGTTCTCGGATACAGCCGAGAAGAACTCCTGTCGATGACGTTGCGTGATATCGACACCAACTTTGACAAAGAGATGTTTGATCGGACCCTGCAGCAGTTGCGGGCCTCGGGATTTGCCGTGCTTGAAAGGATCCACCACCGGAAAGATGGGACTGAGTTTCCCGTGGAAACGAACATTCGGCTGGTGCGTCTGGATCGGGAATACGCGGTGACCATATCGCGCGACATTACGGACCGGAAACGAGCGGAAGAGGCGCTTCGCACGACCAACCAACAACTGCTCGAGACGGCGGGGCAGCGGGAGCAAATGCTGCAAGAGCACAAGATGTTCCGAACCCTGCTCGATCAATCGAACGACGGCATTGAGGTGTTGGATCCGGTGACTCTTGGTTTTATTGATGTCAACGAGCGGACTTGTAAAGAGCTCGGATACGGCCGGGAAGAACTTCTGTCCATGACGGTCTTCGACATTGACCCGGTCTACAAAGCAAGCTATCACGCCCATTTTCTATTGGCCTTGCGCGAGTCAGGGTCCGCAGTTTTTGAGAGTGTGCACCGGCGGAAAGATGGCACCACCTTCCCGGTCGAGGTCAACGTCCGCGTCACCCAACAGAACCGGGAGTATTTCGTGGCCATCGTGCGCAATATCACGGAGCGCAAGCGGGCGGAAGAGAGGCTGCGCGAGTTCGAACGGGTGGTGGAGAACCTGGAGGACATGATTCTGGTGGTAAACCGGGACTACCGTTATGTCCTCGTGAATCGGGCGTTCTTGCGTTACTGGGGTGTGACCGAGGAGCAGGTCGTTGGCAACGTGCTGGCGGAGGTCATGAATCCGAAGAACCCGAAGATGTTTGAAACAGCAGTCAAGGCAAGGCTGGATGAATGCTTCCGGGGAAATGTCGTTACCTACGAAACGAAAACCACCTACCCGGGCATGGGGGAAAGAGAGGTTTCGATCACCTGCCTGCCGGTGGAGGGTCCGGCGGGAATCGACCGTGTCGCGTGCGTGCTGCGCGACATCACGGACCGGAAGCGGGCCGAAATGGCGCTGCGCGAGAGCGAGGCGCGGGAGCGGGCCAAGGTGAAGGAACTGGAGACCTTGCTGGACGCCCTGCCGATTTCGGTTTTGATTGCGCAGGACGCGGAGTGCCGACAGATCACCGCCAATCGGATGGGCCGCGAACATCTACGGCTGCAGCCCGGTGCCAACGCCTCGATGAGCGCGTCAGCTGGCGAAAGGCCGCGACTGCGATTTCTGCGGGACGGCGTCGAAATTACGGCGGATCAATTGCCGATGCAGCGCGCAGCGGCCACAGGCCGCCCGGTCTACGACGTCCCGACCACCATGGTGTTCGAAGACGGAATGCAGCGGCACGAAATATCCAATGCCATGCCTCTGCTGGACGAGGACGGGAGGGTGAGGGGAGCGATCGGAGCCGCAATGGACATCACCGCACAGAAACGCGCAGAAGAGGGAATGCGCGCGAGTGAGGAGAGGATGCGCCTGGCACAGGAATTGGCCAGGATCGGCACGTTCGAGCGCAATCTGCTGACCGGCGAGAGCCTCTGGAGCCGGGAGATGGAAGCGATCTATGGGTTGGCTCCCGGAGAGTATCCGAGATCCGTCGACACATTTCTGGAACTGGTTCATGCCGAGGACCGACCCGCGGTGACGCGGCTGATCGCGCAATCGATGCAAAGCGGCGCTGCAGTAGGCGAATATCGCGTCCTGTGGCCGGATGGCACGGTTCACTGGATCGCCTCTCGGTGGCGGGTCTACCAGGATGAAAACGGACGCCCCGCGCGGGCCCTGGGCATCGATTTCGATATCACGGCCCGCAAGCAGGCAGAGGAGATACTGCGGGCGAACGAAGCGCGGTTCCGCCTGTTCGTCGAACAGGCACCGGCCGGGCTAGCGATGTTTGACCGCGAGATGCGCTATCTCCACGTGAGCCACCGCTGGCGAACCGACCTTGGACTGGGCGACCGCGATCTGCTGGGCGTGTCTCATTACGACGTTTTCCCGGGACTTCCCGAGCACTGGAAAGAGGCTCATCGCCGCGGACTGGCGGGCGAGGTCGTGGGGGAAGAAAGTGAACGCTTTTGTCGAGCCGATGGAACCGTGCGGTGGATACGATGGGAAGTGCAGCCATGGCATGACCAGACGGGCGGAATCGGGGGAACCGTAATCTTCTCCGAGGACATTACGGCACGCAAGCGGGCCGAGGAGGCGATCGCCACGCTCGTGCAAGTGCGCTGCGACAGCAGCCAAAGCTTTTTTGCGTCGATGGCCTGCCAGCTCGCCAAGTGCCTGGACGCCGATTACGTGCTGATAGGCGAGCTCATCGAGGGCAAGCAACAGAAGATCAAGACGGTCGGGGCGTGTTGCAAGGGTCAGATCGCCGATAGCATCAGCTACGATCTGGCGGAGACTCCCTGCAAGGAAATCATCGAACAGGGCCCCCGCGTTTATGCCAGTGGCGTAAGGGGAACATTCCCCAAAGATCCGCTTCTCCAGAAAATGAGAGTCGAAAGCCTTGCCGGAACCCCCTTGCGCGATTCGCGCGATCGGACCCTGGGAGTAATGGTGGCGGCCTATACTCGGCCGCTGGAAAATACAAAAATGGCTGAAATGATCCTGCAACTGTTCTCGACGAGAACGGCGGCGGAAATCGAGCGCAAGCGTACCGAGGAGGCGTTGCGGCAAAGTGATGAACGTTTCCGCGTGGCGCTGAAGAATTCTCCTATCACAGTGTTCAACCAGGACCGGGACCTGCGCTATACCTGGATCTACAATCCGCCCTTTTCACACGCGACGGGCCTACCGCTCGGCAAGACCTCGGTCGAGTGGTTCGGTGCCGAGGGCGGCAAGGAGATCACGGAGATCGGGCGGCGGGTTCTGGACACGGGAATTGGAATACGCAGCGAAGTAAAAATTGCGGAAGAAGGCAAGCAACATTACTTCGACACTACGATTGAACCGGTTCTGGACACGACCGGAGCGGTGATCGGGCTCACCGGCGCCGGCACCGACATCACCGAACTTCGGGAAGCCAGCGAGGCCTTGCGGGATGCCAAGAAAAAGCTGACCGAGGAAAAGCTCTATCTCGAACAGGAGATCGACACAGAACTGGGATTTGGCGAAATCGTCGGCCGGAGCAAGAGCTTGCAAACCGTCATGGAGAATGTGGGCAAGGTGGCGCAGAGCGACGCCACCGTCCTGCTGCTGGGCGAAACCGGCTCGGGCAAGGAACTGGTGGCGCGAGCGATCCACCGGCTGAGCCAGCGCTCCAACAACAGCTTCATCAAGATGAATTGCGCGGCCATACCGTCGGGACTGCTGGAGAGCGAGTTGTTTGGGAATGAAAAGGGCGCTTTCAGCGGAGCGGTGAGCAAGAAAATTGGGCGGCTCGAACTGGCGGACCGGGGCACGCTGTTTCTCGACGAAGTCGGAGAGATCTCCTTGGCTCTGCAGCCGAAACTGCTGCGAGTTTTGCAGGACCAGGAATTCGAACGGCTGGGCGGAGTACAGACGTTGAAAGTTGACTTTCGCCTGATCGCGGCGACGAACCGCAATCTCGCCGATCAAGTGCGCCAGAAAGAGTTCCGAAGCGACCTCTATTACCGGATGAATGTGTTCCCCATCCTGGTGCCACCGCTGCGGGAACGGCGGGACGACATTCCGCTACTGGTGGAGCATTTTGTGCAGAAGTGCGCGCGGCGAATGAAAAAGACGATCACCAGCATTCCCCGGAAGACGATGGACGCACTGACGGGGTGGGATTGGCCGGGCAATGTGCGCGAACTGGAAAACTTCATTGAACGGTCGGTGATCTTGACACATGGCTCGGTGCTCGTGGCGCCGCTTAGCGGCCTGAAGCCAATGGCAACCGAGCAGAGCAGCGCCGAGGACACACTGGAAGCCGCCGAACGCGAGCATATTCTGAGGGCGTTGCGCGAGAGCCGGGGACAGATCGGCGGCGTGCGCGGAGCGGCCATGCGGCTGGGGTTGAAGCGAACCACGCTGCAATCGAAACTCAAGCAACTGGG
Organism: Terriglobales bacterium; assembly: GCA_049520935.1. GTDB lineage: Bacteria > Acidobacteriota > Terriglobia > Terriglobales > Acidobacteriaceae > Acidiflorens. Next base: position 194,755 of record JBEKPJ010000001.1, read on the forward strand.
GATCAATCCGCGGACGGGACGGACCGAGCACTAGGCGCCAGCATCCCATTAGATGGCTGGATAGAGTGGGGCAAAAAGCACCCTTCCAAAGCGGAGCTTGGGCGAATTCCGAGATCGAGATCTTTCGACCGATCGATGCGCCGCTAGGGCGCACGGGAAACGCTGCCCGCCCCCACTCCGAGGCCCTAGACCGCCTTCTTGATCGCGTGGTAAACGACCAAAACTACAATTGCGCCGATAACAGCCACGATCAGGCTGTAGAGGTTGAGACCGCTCACGCCGTGCGCGCCAAAAAAACTGAACAACCACCCACCAACAACCGAACCTACGATTCCCAGGACGAGGTCGAGGAAGAAACCCTCCCCCGACTTATTTACCACTTTACTCCCAATAAAGCCGGCGACTAAACCGAGCACAACCCACGACAGGATTCCCATTCCCATCTTTGCATTCTCCTCAAGCGGAATTGAAACGGCGACCGAAAATGAGCGTTGAATATAACAGAAACGGCAGTCCGGCGCGAATCGGCCGTCACCTCATAGACGGGTTGACGGCGATCTTCGTTCAAACCTATTCAGGATGCCGAAGGCAGTTCGATCGGTTACAATCCTCGCGCAGATGAACCGCGAATATAACAAGCAATATAGCCAGGAATTGGGTCGCGACATGGAGTCTCTGGTGTACGGGCACGCTGGACAACCGGTCCTGGTGTTTCCGACATCGATGGGTCGTTTTTTCGAGTATGAGGACTCAGGAATGATCCGCGCTCTGACCGGGAAGCTGGAAGCGGGCGCGGTTCAGGTGTTTTGCGTGGACAGCGTGGATGGCGAGAGTTGGTACAACAAGGGCGTGCATCCGGGGGCGCGCATCTGGCGGCATGTGCAGTATGAGCGCTATCTCATTCACGAATTTTTGCCGTATTTGAAATGGAAGAACTGGGCTCCGCAGATCGCGGTGACGGGATGCAGTTTCGGCGGCTACCACGCCTTAAATTTTTCGATGAGGCACCCCGATGTGGTTTCGGCCTGCGTGACCATGAGCGGGTCGTTCGACATTAAGAGCTTCCTCGACGGCTACTATGATGATCATGTTTATTTCAACAATCCGCCAGACTACCTGTCGAATATGAACGACACGTGGTTTCTCGATCGCATCCGACAGATGAAGATCGTACTGGGATCGTCGGACTGGGATATGTGCCTGGACGCGAACGTGAAGATGGCGGCCATCCTGCACGGCAAGGGGATGCCGCACTGGCTGGATATCTATGGTGACCATAGCAAGCACGATTGGCCGCTTTGGCAGCGGATGGCGGGGAACTATTTCTAGGCGCAGGGTTGGCGAATTCGTTATCGGTTGTTTAGGCAGAGATTTAAGATCGGTGGATTGACGGGGATCGAATCATGGCGAAAAAGAAAATCGCAGTTCTTTTTGGAATGGAGAACACCTTTCCTCCGGCTTTAGTCGAAAAGATCAACGGCGCGAGGGTCGAGGGAGTGGAAGCCGAGTTTGTGAAGATCGGCGCTATCCGGATGGATGAGCCGAAAAAGTACGACGTCATTGTGGATCGCATTTCGCAGGACATTCCTTTCTACCGGGCCTATTTGAAAAACGCGGCGCTGCAGGGAACGATGGTAATCAACAATCCCTTCTGGTGGACCGCGGACGACAAGTTTTTCAATTATGCGCTGGCGCACAAGATGGAGGTGGCGATTCCGCCCACGGTCATCTTGCCGCATCACAAGCATCCGCCGGATACAACCGACAAATCCATGCGGAACTTGATGTATCCCCTGAATTGGGAAGAGGTGTTTGCCTATGTCGGGTTTCCGGCGTTCCTGAAACCTTATGCCGGCGGAGGCTGGAAACACGTGTACAAGGTGCATTCTCCGGAAGAGTTCTTCCAGCACTATAACCAGACTGGCGATCTTTGTATGACGCTGCAGCATGGGGTCGAATTTGAAGATTATTACCGGTGCTACGTAGTGGGACAGGAGAAGGTCCACATCATGAAGTACGACCCCAGAGCGCCCCACCATGAGCGCTATGTGAAGGGCAACCCGCAGCCGGGAGCCACCCTAAGGGAGCGCCTCGAGAACGACGCACTGGCATTGTGTCGCGCGCTCGGTTATGACCTGAATACGGTGGAGTTCGCGGTGGAAGGTGGCATACCGTATGCGATCGACTTCATGAATCCGGCTCCGGATGCGGAAGTAACGTCGGTGGGGCAGCAGAATTTCGAGTGGATTGTGGATGCGGTGGCGGAGTTAGCGATCAGCCAGGCGCTCGGCGGAACAAATCCCGTAGAGCAATTGCGCTGGACAGCCTTTTTGAACGGGCCGAGGCCGGTGGAGATACGAGCGCCGAAGGTGCAGCGCAAGCGAGAGATGTAGGCCGCTGTTTGTGCGCCGCCACCTTCACGCCGCGCGTTGCACTACTGCCTGCTGATAGCGGGCCAGCGCATCGCGATCGTCGACGGAACCGTGGTGATGGACCTGGCGCCAGCGTCCTTGGGTCCAACGGAAAATTCGAGTCGTGCGAATCGCCAGATCGAGCGGAGAGGAACCTCCGGCCCCAAGCTGTCCGCGTTCCCGGCCGATCGCCATCAAGATCTCGCCGTAACGTTGCAAGGTGTAGTCGTAGAACTCAAACTGGTAGCCCTTCGAGCCGCCAAAAAGACTCTCCTACGCGCTGCGGATTTCCCTCCAGCCGCGATTGATGCCGCCCAGCGGATTATCCATTACGGCTTCGTCGGTGGCATCCCAATTCTGTTCCATGAGAACGATGTCGCGGTTGTTCAAAGCGCGATAAAACTCCGCGAGGGCCGACCGCGGCCCATCGGATTCAGACACCACCTCGCGTCCGGTGATGGGTTCCTGGATTGGATGCATGGTGCTCCTCCCCGCAGAGATCGGGTGAGTGCAGTTGATTTCGATTCTGTACCGTGGCTGCCGGATTCGCGCAAACCGACGGAGGACGGCGCGGGGGCGACTTCCGGTGCGCGCCTGTGGCCGCCGACGGTGCTGTCCTCGACTTGCGCCGACATTGGTATACTAGTTGGACTTTCTGCCAGAGCTTCTCCCCCTGGCAGCCTTGGGATGCCGCGATGAAGCCTACATTCACGCTTGGAATCGAAGAGGAGTATCAGACTGTCGATCCTGAGACTCGGGATCTTCGATCGCACATTCATGCCGAAATCATCGAAAAGGGCAAATTGGTCCTGCAGGAACGGGTCAAGACGGAGATGCACCAATCGGTGGTGGAAGTCGGAACCTCGGTTTGCACGAATATCAAGGAAGCGCACGAAGAATTGAAGAGCCTGCGGCGGCACATGATCCGACTGGCGCGGGAGAACGGGCTGCGGCTCGCTTCAGCGGCCACACATCCGTTTGCGGACTGGCGAGCACAGGAAGTTACACCCGGCGAGCGTTACAAGAATATTGTCGAGGACATGCAACTGGTGGCGCGGGCCAACCTGATTTTCGGGCTGCACGTACACGTGGGCATCGAGGATCGCGAAACCCTGATTCAGATGATGAATCATGCGCGCTATTTTGTGCCGCACCTACTGGCGCTGTCGGCGAACTCGCCGTTTTGGTTGGGCATGGACACGGGCCTGAAGTCGTATCGCTGCAAGGTCTTTGACAAGTTTCCGCGGACGAACTTGCCGGATTATTTTCCGAGCTGGGGAGAATACGAAAACTATGTCAAGCTGCTGGTCAAAACGAAGTCGATCGACAACGCCAAGAAGATCTGGTGGGACATGCGCCCGCATCCATTTTTCAATACCCTTGAGTTCCGAGTCTGCGATCTTCCGATGCGGGTGGACGAGACCATTGCCTTAGCGGCCCTGATTCAGGCAACGGTGGCCAAGCTGTACAAACTGTATTCGCAAAATCAGGGATTCCGGCTGTACCGCAAATCGCTGCTGATGGAAAACAAGTGGCGCGCGGCGCGTTACGGCATCAACGGGAAACTGATCGATTTCGGCAAACAGGCGGAGGTTCCGGAGCGCGATCTGATCGAAGAGTACCTGGTGTTTGTCGATGACGTGTTGGATGAATTGGATTGCCGAGGCGAAGTGGAGTACATCCGCGAGATCATGAAAATGGGCACCGGCGCGGACCGACAGTTGCAAGTGTACCGCGAAACCGGCGACATGAAGGCCGTAATGGACTACATCATTGAGGAGACAGAGGTGGGCGTGGACGAGGTGGAAAGTTTGCCCACCGCCAAGGCCGTCTAATGAGTTTGATGAATACCGCAGAACAATCCAAGCGACAACTGAACAAGCTGGCTTTCGATCCGCAACTCACGCCAGGAGCGCGGAACGCGGTGCGGGTGTGCCTCCGCGTGCTGCCTTCGGAAAAAGTCACGGTGATCACGGATGAGGTGAGCCTGGAGATCGCGGCCGCGATCGTGCGTGAATTGGAAGCCGTAGGGTGCCGGTACCAGTCGTGGGTACTCGAGGACTTGGCCAAGCGCCCGTTGACGGATTTGCCGCTGCCCATTGCAGAGGACCTGGAAACGAGCCAAGCCAGTATTTTTGCGGTCCAGGCGCAAACCAACGAACTGAAGTCGCGCATGCAGATGACGGACGTCGTCAACCGGCGGAAAATACGCCACGCCCACATGGTCAACATCAAGAAGCGGATCATGCTCGAGGGCATGCGCGCGGATTTCCTGAAGGTGGACCGACTCAGCCTGAAAGTTCTGGAGACCGTGAGTAAGGCGAAACAGATTCGCGCGAAGACTCCCGCGGGTACGGACCTGGTGGCGGATTTGAATCCGAATTATCGCTGGATAAAGACGAGTGGAATTATCAGCACCGAAAAATGGGGCAACCTGCCGGGCGGCGAAGTGTTCACAACACCCGGTGAGGTCAATGGGAAGTTTGTGATTGATGGAGTGGTTGGCGATTATCTGTGTGCGAAGTTTGGCGATCTCAAGACGACTCCGCTGACCATTCAGGTGAAAGAGAACCGGGTGATCGAGGCGCACTCGGCGAACAAGGAACTGAAGGACGATTTTTGGGCCTACACCCATACCGATGAGAACAGCAACCGGGTGGGCGAATTTGCGATTGGCACAAACATTGAACTCAAGGATGTAATCGGAGAGATTCTGCAGGACGAGAAATATCCTGGCGTGCATATCGCCTTCGGAAATCCTTACGGCGCGCACACCGGTGCCGAGTGGTATTCGTCAACCCACATCGATGTGGTGGGGCGGAATTTCGACATCTGGGTCGACGGCGAACAGATCATGCGCGGCGGGCAGTTTCTGATTGAAGTCTAGGAGCTTCGCACCGCCGCGACGAGTCACCTAACGAGCGAAGCCCGGGCGGGGATTGCACTTTCCGGATGGCCACAAGGCTTCAATCTCGCGACCTGCTATAGGCATCGAACGCTGCTTCAGACGGGCTCGCAAAGCGAAGCAGTCTCGTCGGAGCAAACACAGGTATCCCGACTTGTCATGATTCCCTCTTACCGGCAAGACTTTAACGCGCGTTTCACTTCCGACAAATATGAGCAGTTGCGGCGCGAGATGACTTCTCGGTGCGGAATGGAGATTCCGTTTGCCCTCTGCGAGACACCCTGCTTCTTTCCTCACGCCTTGGTCGAACTTATGGGTGAAGATGGCAAGACACTGATCCGGCAACTGGTGGAGAATGCGGACTATCGGAAGCACTCGGAGGCTTCAATTCCGGCAAAATTTCGCGTGCCCAATGAGCCGGCACATCCGATGTTTATCCAGGTGGATTTCGGCCTGGTTCGCGATGCGTCGGGCGAACTCCAGCCAAAGCTGGTTGAACTGCAGGCTTTCCCTTCCCTTTATGCCTATCAGCCGGTGCTGGCACAGGCCTACATCGATACGTTCTCGCTCGATGGCAACCTTCGCTACTTCTTGAGCGGGCTGGATGCAGCGGCCTACAACCGGCTTCTGCAAGAAGCAATTGTCGCCCGACACGATCCCGAGAATGTGGTGTTGATGGAGGTCCATCCGGAGGAACAGAAGACGCGTCCGGACTTTTTGCTGACCCAGAAACTGCTCGGGGTCCCCACCGTCTGCATCACCAAAATCCGGCAGCAGGGCCGGCGGCTTTTTTATGAAGCCGCGGGCCGACTGGTTCCAATCGAGCGGATTTATAACCGCACCATCGTCGACGAACTGCAACGCACGGGCGTAACTCCACCGTTTGATTTCCGCGACGATCTGGATGTGGAGTGGGCGGGGCATCCGAACTGGTATTTCCGGATCAGCAAGTATTCGATCCCTTATTTAGACCATCCCTCAGTGCCGCGGACGTGGTTTCTCGATCGGCGAACCGAAGTGCCCGCGGACCTGGAGAACTTTGTACTCAAGCCGCTCTATTCGTTCGCAGGATTGGGCGTCCTGATCGCACCCTCGCGGAAAGACATTGATGCAATTCCCGTCGCCAAGCGCATCAATTATATTTTGCAGGAACGCTTGAATTTCACGCCGGTCGTCGAGACACCGCACGGGGCGACCAAGGTCGAACTTCGGGTCATGTATGTCTGGTTAGACAATCTGATTCCAGTGCTGACAATCGTGCGCATGGGTCGCGGATTGATGATGGGGGTAGATCAGAACAAGAATATGAAGTGGGTTGGATCGTCGGCGGCGCTGGTCAGCGGTTAGCGACCGTTTGTCAGGCCGCCGCAGGGACGCCGTGGGCGGGCAGCTCTTCGGACGGAGCTCGAGCGGTTCGCAGCTCCGTACATCGTCTTCCGGGCCGTTCGGCGAAATCAGTCTCGGGGATATCGGGGCTCTGCCCGGTGGACGAGATCCCTCGAGGTCATGACCGGAAGTCGGGTCGAAGACCCGTGCCCGAATGGTGCGGCGCTGATTAGACCAACCAGCCAAGATCGGATGGTCATGAGCAGAAAATCTATCCTCGGCCAAAGTCGTCGTCAGATTTGACAAAAGCTGAAGTGTTCATTCACGAACAGCGATGGTCCATTTCGGACAACGCTCGGGATGCCGCAGCCTTGAGCAAAATAGCATATCTCCAGACAGACAAATGATTTGGATGCCGCAGGCGGTTTGGCACACTAGATGCCACTCGAGACAGCTTAACGTGCGTTTAGAGGGCCCCATGCAAAATGCGTTGCAGGATCTAGCGCTCGGCATTCGCACCTTGCGCAAGTCGCCCGGATTTGCACTCTTTGCCATCGTGACACTGGGCTTGGGTATCGGGTCGGTTACGGCCGTATTCAGCGTCGTGAATTCGGTTCTGCTGAAACCGTTCGCCTTTCACGATCCTGACCGTCTGGTGGTGCTACGGCCAGCGACCCGGGAGCGGAGCGAACCGCCCGGTCCTGACAACTACAAGCAATACCTGTATTGGATAACCAACACGAAGACGTTGACCGGGGCAGCGATTTTTCGCAACCGGGATTACAGCGTTTCCTCGGACACCGATCACCCAAACACCGCAGGAGGACTGGAAATTTCACCCAACTTCTTTTCGGTGCTCGGGGTTCAGCCGGCATTAGGGCGGGGATTTCTGCCCGTGGAGGCAAGTGAGGGTCACGACGAGGAGGTCGTTCTGTCCTGGGATGCATGGCAGAAATACTTTCACGGTGATCCCGGCGCCATCGGTCATACTCTGCGCATCGCTGGCGTTCCACAGACGGTGGTTGGCATTGCACCACCGGGCTTTAACTTTCCACGCATGAGTGTAATGTCGAACGCCGTTTCGCAGCGAACCGTCCGTTCTTATGAAGTCTTCAAACCGCTTTTGCCCGACATGACCGACAATGGCGACTACAATTACCTCGTCGTCGGCAGCCTCCGGGAGGGAGTTGGCCTGGCGCAGGCGCAAAGCGAACTGAGCGGTCTGCAACAGGCGTATGCGCGAACCATCCCTGGCATGCCGGTCGATGCGTGGGTGCGGGTAGAACCGCTGACCCAGGAAGTGGCGGGCCGTGTGAGTACCGCCCTTTGGCTCTTGCTGGCCGCGGTGGGAACGGTGCTGCTGATCGGTTGCGTAAACCTTGCGAACCTGCAACTGGCGCGCGCCGTCACGCGCGAGCGGGAGATCGCGGTCCGGGCGGCGCTGGGCGCGGCCCCTGGCCGCTTGGTGTGGTCCGCCCTGATGGAGAGCTTGGTGCTGGCCGGACTTGGCGGCGCGCTGGGCATCCTGCTGTCATTCGCTGGCGTGCAACTGTTTGTGGCCGCCGCTCCCTCCGACCTCCCACGTCTGAATGAAGTGCATGTGAACTGGTGGGCGCTGCTGGTCGCGGCGGGCTTGTCGATCATGACGGCGCTGCTGTTTGGTGCAGTGCCGGCATTGCGGTCGATCCACGTCGATCCGCAGCGGGCGATGCGATCCAATCCCACTCGCGTCGCCAACACTCGCGAAGGGCAGCGCACGCGTCAGTTTCTGGTTGCCGGAGAAGTGGCCTGCACGGTGGTTCTGCTCATCGTTACCGGCTTGCTTTTGCGCAGCTTTTCAAATCTGGTCCTGCAGCAACGTGACTTCGACTCCAGCCGTGTCACCCTGACCAGTGTAAGCATGAGCACTCCCCAATACGGCAATTCACCAGAGGAGGCGGGCGCCGTACGCGCGAATTTCATCGATCGTGCAATCAATGATCTGAGCCGGCTACCCGGAGTCGAGTCCGTGGCTATGACCAGTGAGATGCCCATCGCCGGCGAAATCTGGGTCAGCAGCATCGTCCGGCCGGACCATCCCGTAGCTCCCGGACAAGAACTCAACGCCAATATACGCTGGGTGAGTCCCTCCTACCTCAGCACGCTGAAAATCCCCCTTCTCGCGGGTCGTGATCTTCAGGCTTCTGACCAGAATCATCCGACCAATGTACTCCTCTCTGAGCAGACGGCGCGGGCCGCGTGGCCCGGAGAAGATCCCGTAGGAAAAACTTTCCGGGTTGATGAGTCGACTTACACTGTCGTCGGCGTCGTAGCGGATGCGCGCATCAATGACCTCAAGCAGACGGCCAGCATGGTCTACGTGCCGTACTGGCAAAATCCGTGGTGGAGGGCGTTTTTCTTCATCCGCAGCCCGCAGCCGGCCCCGGCGCTGGCGGATTCGATCCGCCGCACGATTTGGAACATCGATCCCCAGGTTGCTATTCCGACGATAAAATCGCTCGACGACCAGGTAAACGACTCGGTAGCAACCGAGCGGTTTCAGGCAATGCTTCTGTCAAGTTTTGGTGCCGCAGCTTTGCTGCTGGCCGTGCTAGGTGTCTACGGGGTGCTGGCATACTCCGTATCGCTGCGCGAGCAGGAATTCGGCATCCGCGTTGCCCTGGGCTCGGACAAAGCCAGGTTGATCCAATTAGTCATGCGACAAGCTGCAATTCCCGTCGTGGCAGGCATTCTGGCTGGATTGGCGCTGGCATTTGCAGCAACGCGGTGGATTGGCAGCCTGCTCTACCAGACCAAAGTTGGCGATCCAGTCGTCATCTTTGCCAGTACCGGCCTGCTGCTGCTAGCAGCGTTTCTCGCTGCCCTGCTGCCGGCGCGGCGCGCGGCTGCGGTTGATCCCATGCGGGCCCTGAGAAACGAGTAACATTGGAGTCTTAGATTCAGCTTCATAAGAGTTGCCCGCTGATTATAGCCAACCGGCAAAGTCCGGCGGTACAACAACCGTACATAATCCGCTGTCGAGGCAGCATCGTGTTACAGTCCATGCCCACATAGATACGAGGAGCCCGCGAGGGAAAATCCCACTTGCCTTACTGCTGTTGCTATGGGCGCACGCCTGGGCCGGGGGAGACGCCAATCTGGCCGAATACCCATCAACGTTCTCGTCAGTTCATCGAGGATAGAAATGGGCCGCGGCTATCAAGTACTGAATGTTGTCGTCAACGGGAAAAAATGCACTAGGGCCTGAGCTGCGCATCGGCCGTCTATTGGCGCTCGCCGACTACAAGGCGAAGCTCGTGAACAACGATCACAAGCCCACGTACGATTCCCTTCCAAGGTCGGGAGCTTCTGTTCCTCGACCGGTTTGTGGGACAGACCGAAGCGGCGATTTCACTAGGCACCGGTCAATGAGCAGTGTTTTTCCAACTGTCGTGCGCTTTCCGGGCTGTCGCAACTTGCCCTCAATGCTCATACCCCCAATCTTGGTTGACCCAGCCTCCTTCACCGCCTAACATTACGCCTTCATGGACGAGCGTCCCTGAGCAAGGCCCCTATGGAGATTGTTGGCCAGACGGTGTCCCACTACCGTGTGCTGTCGAAGCTTGGCGGCGGTGGAATGGGAATTGTTTATGAGGCGGAGGATCTTCGCCTTGGCCGTCACGTTGCGCTGAAATTCATCCCTGAACATTTGGCGAAAGACCCGCGCTCCCTCGAGCGTTTCATGCGGGAGGCGCGCTCCGCGTCGAAGCTCAACCACGCTAATATCTGCACCATTCACGACATTGAAGACAATGATGGGCATCCGTTCATCGTCATGGAGAAACTGGAGGGCGAGAGCCTGAAACAGAGGATTCATGGCCAGGCGATGGCCCTCGACGACTTGCTAGACGTCGCGGTTCAGGTGGCGGATGCACTGGCGGCCTCGCATGCCAAAGGAATTGTACATCGCGATATCAAGCCCGCGAATATCTTTCTGACCCCGAATGGGCAGGTAAAGATCCTGGACTTTGGGCTGGCCAAGCTGGCCAAGGATCAAAGTGTAGGGACGAGCACAGACTCCTCGCTCGAGGATTCTCTGACCCAGGTGGGGGTGATTCCCGGAACCGCGGTGTATATGTCACCCGAGCAGGCGCGGTCGGAAGATCTGGATGTGCGCAGCGACATATTTTCATTTGGCGTCGTTCTGTTCGAAATGGCCACAGGTAAAAAGCCGTTCACCGGAACGAATGTGGTAACGACCTTGCACGCGGTCATCAATTCGAAGCCGGCATCGCCGCGGTCGATCAATCCCAAAATCCCGCCGGAACTCGAAGCTGTCATCGGCAAGGCCATGGAGAAGGATCGCAGTCAGCGCTACAACAATGCCACAGAGATGAAAGCCGACTTGCTGCGGTTGAAAAAAGAAACCGAACCAACGCTCGCCAGCAGTCTTCGTCAGGCGACTGGACTGCACTTGGTGTCGGGTACGTTCCAGAGGCCAAGCTCGAAGCTGTTCTGGATCGTCACGGCACTGGCGGCGGTCCTGCTCACGATCGCGACATCAGTGGGAGGATGGTTACTGAAACACAGGGTGCCCCCGGAGACGGGCAACCGAACGATCGCGGTGCTGCCGTTGCAGAACATTAACAATGACGAGGAGAGCGAATTTCTCCGCTTTGCCCTCGCGGATGAGATTTCGAACGCGCTCACCATAGCCCACTCCTTGGAAATCCGGCCCTCGACTTCGACCCAGAAGTATGCCAACGGAGAAGCGGACCCGACCAAGGCCGGACGTGAACTGGGCGTCGGGACGGTCGTCGCGGGCCATTTTCTGCGCCAGAACAAGACGTTGATGGTCACGCTGGAGGCGGTGGAGGTGAAAGACAACCGGCTGATCTGGACTGGCACCCTGACCTCTCCGGCGGACAATTTGATCGCGCTAAGAAACCAGATGGCGAAGAAAGTGCGTCAGGAACTGATTCCGGCCTTGGGCATCGCAAGCGGGACGGTCGAAACCACGAGCGCGCCAGCGAATCGCGAGGCATACGATATTTACTTGCGCAGCGTGGCGCTGCCGCACGATGGAGAGGCGAACAAGAGTGCGATCGCCATGCTGGAGCGGGCCGTGGGACTGGACTCGAATTACGCGCCGGCGTGGGAAGCGTTGGGACGGAGACGCTACTTTGATGCGATTTATTCGGGCGGGGGAAAGGCGGGATACGATCGCTCCAATGCAGCATTTCAGCAGGCTCTTACGCTGGAGCCGGGAAGAGTGAGCGCGGCCGGATTTCTGGCTACCAACGAGGTCGAAACCGGGAACCTGGACAAAGCTTATGAAGACGCCAGGGCGCTCGTCGCCAAGCGTTCGGATAACGCGTTTGCCCATTATTCGCTAGCCTACGTGTTGCGCTACACCGGACGACTGGACGAAGCGCAAAGCGAGTGTGACAAGGCGTTGGCGATCGATTCGCGAAACTATAACTGGCGTTCGTGCTCGTTCGCTTTCTTTGAACAGGGAAAAGCAGCGCGTGCAATCGAGTACCTGGACTTGGATGCGGGATCGGAATGGTCAAACGGCGTACGTGTGTCGGTCCTGATGCGGCAAGGCAAGACGTCCGAAGCCCGACAGGCGGTCGAGCGGATCACGGAAAGCCCACTGTGGATGCGGGCGCTGCTGCAGGCTTGCCTGAATAACGCTCCGGCAACCGAGGTCCACCGTCAGGCCCAGCTGGCAGAGAACGAATTACTGCCCGAACAGGATTCGGAGTTGAAATACTACCAAGGCGCGGTGTTGGCGGCCTGCGGCGAAAAACAAATTGCATACCATTTCCTGCGTAAGGCGGTGGCCGAGAATTATTGCGCGCGCCAAGCCTTGCAGTACGATCCCCTCCTGGCGGGCGTGCGCGCAGATGCGGAATTCCGCCAACTCGTGCAGGCGGCTGCGGAATGCCAGCAAAAATTCAGGGCGGCAGAAGGGATGAGCAAGTAGAAGCGGTGAATAATCTGCTCCTTTTTTTGGGAAGAATCCATCACATGTTCATGTTCGAAATGCTGAAATCGAGTGGATGGGTGCGCAACGCGCTTTTGCTGACGATCCCGCTGGGTGGACTGGCGACGGCAATCCCGCCGATTGCCGTCGCGCAGACGATGGAACAACCTGCTGTCGGTCATAAAATCGATCGCTTTTATGAACCCCTCCCACAGGACACTGGCGCGGCGGGGCTGGCGTGGATACTGCGTCGCCTGCAGACCACAGCGCGGCTGATGCAAACGACCGCCCATCCCGATGACGAAGACGGGGGAATGTTAACGCTGGAATCACGCGGCAAAGGAGTTTCGACGCTGCTGATGACGCTGACGCGCGGCGAAGGCGGACAAAACAAGCTGGGCAGCAACCTGTTCGATGCGCTGGGCGTGTTGCGAACTTTGGAATTGCTGGCATCGGATCGGTACTATGGCGTCGAGCAGCGCTTTTCACGCGTGGCGGATTTTGGATATTCGAAGACTCCTGCCGAAACCTTTCAGAAATGGCAGGGGCACGATATTGCGCTGGCGGACATGGTGCGGGTGATTCGGAGCTTTCGTCCCGATGTGCTGGTGGCAAGGTTTTCGGGAACCGATCGCGATGGGCACGGCCATCATCAAGCGTCGGCGATACTGACGCAGGAAGCCTTTCGCGCGGCGGCCGATCCAAAGCGGTTTCCGGAGCAGATCGATGAAGGTCTTGAGCCCTGGCAGACGAAAAAATTGTACATTGGCAACGTTTGCGGATTCGGGGCGAACACGTGCGACGCGGCGAACTACACGCTGCGGCTGAATACGGGAACCGTTGATCCGGTGCTAGGGGAGTCGTACGTCCAATTCGCAATGCAAGGGCTTAGGCATCAGCTCTCGCAGGGGTCGGGAACCTGGAAGGTCGAGCCGGGGGACCGCTTCACCTACTACAAGCTGGTGGATTCGGTGGTGCAATCGCCAAGGGACAAGGATGGACATGAGCAGAGCTTCTTTGACGGGATCGATGAAACCTTGCCAGGATTGGCTTCCCGGCTGGGAGACGAAGAGAAGCAAGTACCTTGGGTGCGGGGCGAGTTGGCCGAGGCCGAGGCGAAGATCAAGCAGGCCGCGAGTGCGGCCGAGAACGAACCATCGGCAGCGGCGGATTCTCTGGCCGCAGCCGATCTTCTGCTGGGAAAACTGGGCCAGCGGATCAAGGATTCGAAACTCTCCGCGCAAGCGAAAAACAGCGTACTGCCTTCCCTGAATGAAGAATGGAGCGAGACTGGGAAGGCGCTCGGTCTCGCGCAGGGCGCCACTTTGGAAGTGGCTGCCGACGTGCCGATCGGATCGAGGCCCGAAGACGCTTTCATGGCCGTACCAGGACAAACATTTGAAGTCACCGCCAAATTCTCGGTCGGAAGCCATCCAACCATAGATCCTGCAATCGATCTCTTGCTCCCACCTGAGTGGGACGCCAAGATGTTGTCGCGACGCACGGTGGATAACGGTCTCGTCGAGCGATTCAGGGTGTACGTTCCAGCGACCGCCGTACTCACGCGGCCCTACTGGCACAGGAACGATCCTGAAACTGAGGCGTTGAATACGATTGACGAAGCTCGGTATCAAGGGCTTGCCTTACCGGGGCCTCCAGTTCGGGCCCTGGGCAGGATTGGCAAGCCCGAAATCAACATCGTGTCTGCCGATTGCATGGTGAGATACAAAGATTCCTCAGGTACGATTGCCGAGCGACCGGTGGCGGTCGCGCCCGCTTTTTCGGTCATGCTCGATCCGGGCGAGCAAGTGATTCCCACCGAGGACGGCCCGCAACCGACCGTGAAGGTGGACGTGTCGAGCAACCTTGATTCGAATACGGTCCAACAAGCACACCGGGGAGGGAACCCGGGAAACGATGAAGGAGCATTGCAAGTCGAGGTGCCAGATCGTTGGCGCGTCGAACCCGGGGAGAAATCTCTTGATTTTCGCGCGCGCGGCGAGCGGCAGAGCACCGATTTCAGGGTGTTTCCCGGAAATCGGACGCAGGAGCGAAAGGAAATTCGCGCATCATTGAGGAGCGGACAGCGAAGCTACGCTGAAGGTTATTCGGTCGTCACGCGTGAAGACCTGGGTACATTCTATTACTATCAGCCGGCCGTGCAGCACCTCAGCATCGTGGACATAAGCGTTCCAAAAGATCTCAAGGTCGGCTACATCATGGGCGCGGGAGACCAGATCCCTACCATACTCGAACAGATCGGAATCGACGTGACACTGATTCCGGCGGAGACGCTCAGCTCGCAAGACCTGGGACGATATCAGACGATCGTGTTGGGGATTCGCGCCTACGACACACAGAAAGATACGCTGACTGCGAATAACCAGCGGCTGCTCGATTTCGTGCAAGCGGGCGGCAGGCTGGTGGTGCAATACAACGCTGCGGCGGACGATTTTAATAGCGGCAAGTTTACCCCGTATCCGGCAAAGCTGGGGCGGGCGCGGGTTTCGGTGGAGGAGGCACCGGTTCAGATCCTTGATCCTGCGAACCCGATCTTTCACTCTCCCAACGAAATCACCGAGAAAGATTTTGAGGGCTGGGTGCAGGAGCGGGGCCTGTATTTCATGTCGCAGTGGGACTCGAGATTCACTCCTCTGCTCGAATCGCACGATCCGCGCGAGAGCGAACAAAAAGGCGGACTGCTGGTGGCTCAATACGGCAAGGGGACATACATCTACACCGGTTATGCGTTCTTCCGGCAGTTGCCGGCGGGCGTGCCGGGAGCGGTGCGATTGTTTGTGAATCTGATTGGCAGTCGCTAGTGGTCGGTGGTTGCTCGTTCGGAGGGACCCGAGCGAGCGACAGTCAGCCCGCTGTGAGCGAGGCCACCACCGATCGCCAACGACCAACGACCGACGACTTGGCTCATGACCATCTCCAACGCGGGCGAACCCGACCCCAAGCCGCCGCTGGTCCGCGGCCTTGGCCTTGCCTCCGCCACGGCGCTCAACATGATCGACATGATTGGCGTGGGACCGTTCATCACGATCCCACTGATCATGACCGCCATGGGTGGTCCGCAGGCGATGCTGGGCTGGCTGCTGGGCGGAATCCTTGCCGTTTGCGATGGCCTGGTGTGGGCGGAACTTGGCGCGGCAATGCCAGGGTCGGGCGGGTCGTATCGTTTTCTCAAGGAGATTTATGGTCCGGAGAAACTGGGAAGGCTCGTTTCATTCCTTTTTGTCTGGCAACTTTCGTTCAGCGCTCCACTTTCGATTGCTTCGGGCTGTGTGGGGCTATCGCAATATGCGGCCTTCTTCTACCCTCAACTGGAGCGCGCGTGGGCGAGCCACACCCTCAGCCTCAAACTGCCGCTACTAGGTAGCCTGCAAGTGACCTGGGTGGCGATGCCGGCCACGCTGGTCGCCATCGGCGCCTGCGCGCTCGTGGCGTTTCTGCTGTACCGCCGCATCACCGCCGTCTCCCGACTCACGCAACTGCTTTGGGTTGGCGTTATCGGCACCGTCGGTTGGATCATATTTGTCGGCCTCACCCACTTCAACGCGCGGCAGGCGTTCGACTTCCCGACCGACGCCTTTCTGATCTCGCGGGGGCTTTTCCGCGCTCTGGGAAGCGCGATGCTGATCGCCGCCTACGACTATTGGGGCTATTACAACGTGTGTTTCCTGGGCGACGAAATCAAGGACCCTGGCAGAAACATTCCTCGGGCTTTGTTGCTATCGATTTTCGCGGTCGGCTGTCTATATGTAGTGATGAACATCAGCATCCTGGGCGTGGTGCCCTGGCGGGACATGGTGCGATCGGGGGAATCGAACAGCAAGTTGTATGTGATTTCGACGTTCATGCAACGCGTCTATGGGCACGGAGCGGCAGAGGTCGTGTCGGTGCTGGTGATGTGGACGGCGTTCGCGTCGGTATTTTCGCTGATGCTGGGGTATTCACGAGTGCCTTACGCCGCGGCCGTTGATGGCAATTATTTTCGGGCATTTGCGCGGGTGCACCCGGTGTATCAGTTTCCTTATGTTTCTCTGTTGGCGCTGGCAGGGGTTGCTGCTTTGTTTTGTTTTCTGCGCCTGGCGGATTTGATCTCCGCTCTGGTCGTGATCCGCATCATTCTGCAGTTTCTGGTGCAGAGCGTTGGAGTCATCGTTTTGCGCATACGCCGACCGGATATGCCTCGCCCTTTCCGGATGTGGTTGTACCCACTACCGGCGCTGGTGGCAGCAGTGACTTTTACCTTCATCCTGTTTTCGCGGCCGGGATTCGAACGGGAGATCCGTTATGCCGCGGTGATTCTGGTCATCGGTATCTTGATCTACATGGTGCGTGCCTGGCGGCGGCGCGAGTGGCCGTTTCCGGGTGCGCCCGAGGTCGCAGGCCGCTAGTCGTTTCTGGGTGGTGATTCGGGGTCGTCGTTTACTATTCGTCTTCTCGCGCAGAATCAAGAGCATTCCTCATGGCCGAAATGATCAACATGCCGGTACTGGGATCGATCGCCGCGAAGCGCTCGGTCTCGCCCTGGGCGCCACTGGGGCAGCCACTGTTTCGATCGCTGTGGATTGCTTCGGTCATCTCCTACACCGGCACCTGGATGCAAAATGTGGGCGCCGGCTGGCTGATGACGCAGATGACCTTGAATCCGCTCATGGTCGGACTGGTACAGGCCGCCGCGACACTGCCGGTGTTTCTGGTCATTCTGCCCGCAGGCGCGCTGGCCGATATCGTGGATCGGCGGCGCTTTTTGCTGCTGACACAGGGGTGGATGGTGTTGGCTTCCACGGCGCTCGGCATCATGACGTTGACCAGTTGCGTTGGACCGTGGGTGCTGCTGTTGTTTACCTTCTTGCTGGGGCTGGGCGCGGTGATGAACGATCCGGCGTGGCAGGCGATCACGCCGGAATTGGTGCCTGCGAAACAGCACGCTTCGGCCGTCGCCCTGAACTCGGCGGGCTTCAACGCGGCGCGCGCGGTGGGACCGGCTTTGGGTGGCGTCGTTGTCGCGGCGGTGGGGTGCGGGTCAACATTCCTGTTGAACGCATTCTCATTCCTGGGAGTGATCTGGTTTCTTTATCGCTGGAAACGGCCGATGGAAACCCGGCTAAAAACGCAGCGCGTGTGGCCAGCAATCGTTGACGGGTTCGCCTACGTACGCAACAGCGGGTTAGCGAGGTCGGTATTACTGCGAACGGGCACCTTCAGCGTGGCTGCCGTTGCCATGCTGGCGTTGCTGCCCATCATCGCCCGCCCTTATGGCGCTCAGGGATACGGTGTTCTACTGGCCTGCTTTGGATTGGGCGCATTGCTGGGAGCGCTGGCGCTGCCGCGGTTGCGGCAGAAGTTGTCAGTGGATGGAGTGGTGGGTACCGCCATCCTGATTTTTGCTTCCATGACGTTGGCGGCAGGCCGAGTGCAGACCTTTGCTGCGTTATGCGCCATCATGCTGGTGTCGGGTGGGGCCTGGATCGGAATCCTGGCGTGTCTAAATGTGGCGGCTCAGACCATGTGTCCGGCGTATGTGCGCGCACGCGCCTTGTCCTTTTACCTGCTGGTTCTGCAGGGCGGTATGGCGATCGGGGCCACGCTGTGGGGGATGCTCGCAGAACGGCTAGGCGTTCCGGACGCACTGGGCGCGGCAGCGCTGGCATTGGGGCTGGGAGTCTTCGCGCTTCGTGGACATCGCATCACGGCAAGTGAGCTCGAGCTGGCGCCGGTGGTCATTCGAGATTGATGGCGGCAGCCCGCCTGAAGGCTCTCCCCGCGAGCTTGGGATCAGGAAGGGGCGGACGGGCAGGCCCGATGTGACCATCTTGTCTGACCGCCGGTCGCCTAAAACTGCAGCGAACAGATGCGCCTGCCGAGAAGGCGCAATACCACGGTCTTTCGTTGACCCGCTTCGACCAGGGCCAGTCGATGCCTCACCGTCTGCCCAGAAATCTCCCTCAGGTTCTGCGTCAAGCCCTGCATCGGCGTTCTGCGGAGAAGGGACTTGGCAACAAACGCAAGGGGGAGCAAAGGGACGCACCAAGCACCGGAGGCAGCGCCCGGCTTGGCAAGAAGTTCGTGGGCAATTCGGGCCGCTTATTTTTTCGTCGCCGGGTGGTGTTTTTTCCAGTCCGCTCCATCCCGTCCCCCGTGCAGCGCGATCTCGGTGAGAATCAGTTCGGCGGCTAACCGGCGTTTCACGAGGTGGGTAGCGATTCTCTGCTTGGCCTTTTTTTGCGGGACCTTCGGATCAAGAAACACCAGCACCGACGGGCCCGCCCCGCTCAAGGCAGCGCCGAGGATACCCGCGTCTCCGGTAAGTTCCTTGAGCGCGGGGAGCAGCGGACACAGTGGTGCCCGGTAGGGCTGGTGAATGCGGTCTTCCAGAGCCGATGAGAGCAGGTCGGGGCGGTCTTGCGTGAAGGCCGCGAGCAACAGCATCGAATTCTGGATGTTGGTAACGGCGTCGCCCCGTGAATACTGGAAAGGCAAAGCCCGGCGAGCTTGATCGGTCGAAAGCTGGGCCTCGGGCACGGCCAACAGCAGCGGCCACTTCCCCTTGGGTTTCACCTCGACGACCTGGGCCTGCACCTGGTTCGCCATGCGAGCCACCGTAAGCGCGCCCATCCAACAGGCAGAAGCATTGTCAGGATGGTGCTCGCGCATGGATGCTTCGCCGACGATGCGGTCATTCTTCCAGCGCAGATGTCCGAAGTGTACTGCCAGGGCAATACCCGCCAGGCGGGCAGCGGCGGACGATCCACAGCCTCGGCCGATCGGAATCTCATTTTCAATATGAATCCGCAACGGCGCGATCTTACGGTTCTCCGACTCGAGCACCTCGCAATAGGTAGTGACGATGAGGTGGTTCTCCATGCGGCTGCAAATCTGGGAATCGCGGCCTTGGGCGGTGACGAAGAAATCGGGCGCTCGCTCGGCACGCAGGCGGAGATAGAAATCCAGGGCGAGGGCGGCAGCGTCGAATGCCGGGCCCAGATTGGCGGAAGTCGCCGGCAGCGCCAGGCGCAACGAGCGGTCTAACGACGTGGGACGTGAAGGCATAGGTTAAGGGAGCAAACTCCTCGGCGGCTCAATATCCACCTGAAACTATAGAAATGAAAAGCTTTAGCCTGACTTGGCCTGACCGGAATCCCCAACAGTCGGCACGGACATTGAACTGAGTTTTATACACGAATTCGCGGCGAACTGCTACGAATTTCTGAGAAACCGCGACTTTGCCGAACCAGAAGCCCAATGAGCTGGCTCAAGCAATCCGTGATCATGCGGGGAATGAGCAGCGATTGCCCACAGCAGGTCGCTTGACACAGCCATAACCGTACGCTCATCGTTCGAGGTTCGGATCTGGCACGCTGCGCCGATCAGCCCGCCGAGGGCACGGACCTTGATCAGGCTCTCTCGTCTGGATTTCTCTCAGCAGCTTCCAAGGCGGCGATTACGGCTCCAAGATTGGCATCGAGCACAACGGGAGCCCGTTGAACGTATTTTGAGTCCGCCAGTTCATTTTTGGCGCCAGACTCGGCGAACAAATCGCCGCGATGGAACTTGATCGTGAAATCGGGATCTTTGAGAACATGGCCGGTCAAGATGAGGACAACCGACTCGCGGCGGCTCACAAATCCGCTTCGACGCAATTTCTTCAATCCGGCAAGCGTCACGGCGGAGGCCGGTTCGCAACCGATGCCATCGGCGCCGATTTCAGCCTTCGCGACTGCGATTTCGATTTCCGTAACCTGTTCGACCTGACCGCCGGTCGCCCGCAGTACGCGGAGGGCTTTCTTCCACGATGCTGGATGGCCGATTTGAATGGCGGTTGCGAGCGTGTCAGCCGTCATGGGCTCGAGCTTCTTGCCCTGCAATTCGCACACGCTGCGATAGAACGGATTCGCGCCTTGCGCCTGGATGATGGAAACCTTGGGCAGGCGCGAAATCAGCTTGAGCTCGTGCATTTCGAGAAGGGCCTTACCGATCGCAGAGCTGTTTCCCAGATTGCCGCCGGGAACAATAATGTGGTCCGGCGGCTCCCACGAGAGTTGCTCCATGAGTTCGACGGCGGCAGTTTTCTGGCCTTCGATGCGATACGGATTGACCGAATTCAGCAAGTAGACCGGCCTTTGGCGTACAAGCTGGTTGAGGATGCCTACGCAACCGTCGAAATCGGTGCGCAGTTGGCAGGTCAGGGCTCCATAGTCGAGAGATTGCGAAAGCTTGCCCCAGGAAATCTTGCCTTCCGGGATCAGCACCAGACTGTGCATGTTGCCGCGCGCGGCATAAGCGGCCATCGAGGCCGATGTGTTCCCGGTAGAGGCGCACGCTACCCATTTGAATTTGCCCTGGTGCGCCGACGAGGCCGCGAAGGTCATGCCCGTGTCCTTAAACGAAGCGGTCGGGTTCATCCCCTGATGTTTGGCATGGAGATTCTCGCTGTCGGCCGCACGCGCACACCGTGGCAGGCTATAAAGGGGCGTGTTGCCTTCGCGCAGCGTAATGGCATGCTCTTCGGAAATATGCGGAAGCAGCTCCCGAAAGCGCCAGACTCCGCTTTGGTCAAGGGCCTCGCGTGAAGTCCGGCGCTTGAACCACAGAGCCTTGAGCGCCGCAGGATCGAACGCCGCAGGACCGGAAGTCCACCCCGGGAAAAAGAACTCCAACAGGTCGCCGCAGGCGGTACAGCGGAAGTCCTGGCTGGCGGAGTCGGGCGAGGCGCCGCAAGCGATGCAGCGCAGTCGAGCAGCAGTTTCGGCGGTTTGTATGGTCGGCAAGGGCTCTTATCCAGCGCGGGGCGGCGCCCGATGGGGCTAGGGAAAACTCCGTCTTCGCATCAGATATCGCTTCCGCGATATCGCAACCTTACGGTAGCCGATGCTCGCAAGGGACCGGCATCGGCCTACGGCGTTTCCTCAACCCGCAACAATACTCGCCCATAGACATGATACGGCACAACCGTTGCAAGCGAGGTTTTCAGCAGTCCTGAATTTCCAGAACTGCACGCACAACAAGTGCCCGTCTCACGGAGGCTCGTACTGCGTGCTGTCGATGACGCTGGAGAAAGTCAAAGCCGACGAACAGCGCCGGTGATGGCCGCCAGAAGCCGGGGGATGACAAACTTCTTAGCCGGGAGAGCGTCCAGAAGCAGCATGAGCGAGGTTGGGCCGGGCAATCGCCGGAAGCGAAACCATGCACGCAAGTTGAATCAGGCAGGCGTGAGGGCACTGCGGCGATGACCTCTCAACTTGGCCGACTGGCGCTCGCGGCACAGGCTCAGCAAAACTGCCAAGCGCCGCGCAGGATAGCTATTCCGCGTCCTGCAGGTGGTTAGCGCAAATAGGAATCGGTTTTGTTGATCCAATCGGCCCGGGGCGGGTTGAAAACATCATGCGCGACGGTATCGGCAAGCGCCTCGGCCGAGTGCGGGAGGTTCGGCGGAATGGCCAATACTTCCCCCGCATGGACCACGATTTCTTTGCCGCCGATTACGAACTTCAGCGCGCCCTCGAGCACGCAACTGATCTGCTCGTTGTAGTGGCTGTGTTGGGGCACGAGGCATCCCTTCATCAACCGCAGCCGGGCAACCATAACATTCTGCCCTACGACGAAACGGCGGAAGAGGAGGGGATTCAATTCCTCGTCTTCGATTGCGCTCCACGCGATGTGGCGCAATCCGGATTCGGGCAACTTACCCTTCGCGATGGTGGCTTTGCGCGCCAGCCTGTTCGTCGCCTTCAGCGCCCGGCCCGCCGCCGATTGTTTCCCTGAGGTCACTTTTCGTTTTTTGCTGTGCATAGGATCCGCTCCACCGAGAAATATTACACACTGCGAGCCTACTGCAATCATGCGCCTTGCCGCGTCCTGCCGACGCAGGTAATCTTAAGACATTCCAGCTCGATTGGGGACGAAATGGGAGCCGCCCGCTACATATGGATTGGTGATTCTTTGAGGCCCGCAGGAGAAGGCGTGGTGCCGTTTGTGAGTGCCGCTGTGCAGTATGGCTTTGCCGTGTTCGAAGGGATCCGCTGCTACTCGACCGACAAGGGTCCGGCCGTGTTTCGCATGGACGAGCACGTGGAGCGCCTGATGGATTCGGCTCACATCGTCGGCTTTCGGGAGCTGCCGGTTACCTCCGAGCAGGTCACCAGTGCCATTCACCAGACGATTGCGGCGAACGAATTCTTATCCTGCTACGTCCGCCCGATGATTTATCTGGATGGCGCCATGAGCCTGACCGTGGAGGCAGGGCAACCGCGCTTCGTGGTCGCAGTCTGGGAGTGGAAGGCGTTCCTGGGGGCGGAAGCAAAGGAACGTGGCATCCGCGCCAATATTGCTTCCTTCACCCGGCTGCATCCGAACATCATGATGACCAAGGCCAAGGTCTCGGGAAATTATGTGAGCTCGATCCTGGCCAAGACCGAGTCGCAGCGCGCCGGATTTGATGAAGCCATCATGCTGGGCCCGGACGGATATGTGGCCGAGTGCACAGGGGAGAATCTGTTTGTCGTTCGTCATCAGGGTGGCACGCGCACTGTCTCCACCCCGCCGCGGGGCGGAATTTTGGAAGGGATCACTCGCGACAGCCTGATCACGCTGGCTCGCGACCTGGGCTATTCCGTTGTCGAGGAGCCGATTTCACGGGATCAGCTTTATATTGCCAATGAAGTCTTCGTCTGTGGCACGGCGGCGGAAGTGGTCGCCCTGCGGGAGATTGACTTTCGCGTTATCGGCGACGGCAAGGCTGGTCCCGTGACGCGCTCGCTGCAGCGGGAATTCGACAACGTGGTGAGCGGAAAGCACGCAAGGTCGGCGGCGTGGCTGGCGCCTGTGCCTGCATTGCATGGAACGGTGCGAAGCTAGCCTTCGGTCGCGAGGAGAGAAGCATGAAGAGGCACCAATTCCGGAAAGAGACCGAAGCCGTACGTAGCGGCACCAACCTCGCGAAGAAAAACGGCCCGCTCGCCACTCCGATTTACCAGACCTCGACTTTCGAAGTCACCGACCTCGAGCAGCAGGTGCGTGTCACTCCCACCGACGGCTTCTACACACGCTATGGCAATCCCACGCATACCGTCGCCGAGAATGCCATCGCCGAACTGGAAGGCACGGAGGCGGCGCTGCTGTTTTCTTCGGGCATGGCCGCGATCACGACGACATTTCTCTCGCTGCTAAGAACGGGAGACCACATCGTCGCGCAGCGCGACGTTTATGGCGGTGTTAGCAAGTTTCTCTCCGAGTGGCTGCCCAAGCTCGGGATCGAGACGACATTCGTCGACACCAACGACATCGAGCAGCACGAGCGCGCGATCCTTCCCAATACAAAGATTTTGCACATTGAGTCGCCCACCAATCCCACCGTGCGGGTCGTCGATCTGGAAAAGATTGCAGCCCTGGCGCATAGGCGCGGTGTGTTCACTACCATCGATTCCACGTTTGCCACGCCGATTAACTGCCGGCCCGCGGAGTGGGGCATTGATCTTGTACTGCATTCCGGGACGAAGTATTTTGGCGGACACTCCGACATAATTTGCGGAATCGCGACCGGCCGACGCGATTTGATCGAGCGTATCCATCACACCCGAACCACGCTTGGTGGTTGCATGGATCCGCACGCGGCCTTCTTGCTGTTGCGTGGGATCAAGACGCTGGCCGTGCGGGTCGAGCGCCAGAACGGAAGCGCGTTGCGGATTGCCGAGTTCCTCGCCCGACACCCGAGAGTGACTCGGGTCCACTATCCGCTGCTGAAGGAGCATCCCGACTACGCCATCGCGAAAAAGCAAATGGCGGGCGCGGGCTGCGTCCTGAGCATCGAGGTGGAAGGCACGGGCGCGGATGCGCGCCGGGTGGCCGAGGGGCTGAGTCTGTTTACTCTGGCGCCCAGTCTCGGTGGAGTCGATTCTCTAGTGACCATTCCGGTGCTGACCTCGCACGCCATGATCGCTCCCGAGCTGCGGAAAAAGATGGGGGTATCCGAGCAGCTGATCCGTTTGTCGGTAGGCCTCGAGCACGTCGAGGATCTGATCGCGGATCTGGAAAAAGGCCTGGCCGTCGTGGGCGGAGCACGGAAGGAGAAAGAGGCGGTGGTGGCAGACTAGAGAACTAGGCAAGCGCGCTCAACGCGCTGCTTGCACACACTCCATGATCTCCGCTTCGCTCAGCGTGTGGTCGCTCGTCTTGGCGCACTTGTAGATGCAATTGACAACCTTCTCATTCACCGGAAGGCCGCGGTGTTCCAGCCAGAACAGCACATTTGATCTTCCGCTCATTGGACCGATGTCGATGATCTGTTCGAGCCCGAAGTATTGCGCGGGCACACCGGAGTAAACCGTGTTCGCGAGCTCGATATCTTTTTTCCTAAATGCCTTGATCACAGCCGCCGCATGAACGCCGGTCGCGGTGCGAAACGCGTCCTCACCGACTACCGGATAGTTGGCCGCGATCGGAACGCCCGTAGCCCGGGAAACAGCCTCGCAGTAGCGCTTCAGTTGCGTCAAATCCTGCCGGTCCCAGGGCGCGATACCCATGAGTTTGAGGTTGACGAGCATCTGGTCCATCTGGGTGTTACCCACGCGCTCTCCGATACCGAGCGCCGTGGCATGAACGCAATTTGCGCCCGCCACCAAAGCCGCCATGGCATTGGCGGTCGCCAGCCCGCGGTCGCAATGGCCGTGCCAGTCAACGCGAACTGCCTGGCCGGAGGGCCGGACCACCTGTTCCAGCACGAACTTGACCAGCGCGACCGTGCCCATCGGGGTCGCGTGTCCGGCCGTGTCGCAGAGTACCAGAGCGTGGGCTCCACAATTGATGGCCGCCGAGTTCAGTTGCTTCACCGTCTCCGGATCGCAGCGCGTGGTGTCTTCGGTGACGTACATGACTTCCAGACCCAGCGAGACTGCGAATTTGACGGCATTTTCCGTGGTCTGAAGCAGGAAGTCGCCACTCCAGCCCTCGGCGTAGCGACGGATGGGGCTGGTTCCAAGAAACGCAGCCACTTCGATGGGGAGGCCGGTCTTCTGGACAATCTCGGCGATCGGGCGAATGTCGTTCTCGTGCGTTCGGGCCGCGCAATACGCGGTTATCTTCATTTTGTGCGCGACAATCTCGCGGGCCAGCGCGGTTACGTGTTCGACCGCCCGCGGACCGGCTCCCGGGAGCCCAAGGTCGAGCGTGTTAATGCCGAGCGTTTCCATCAGGTGCAGGATTTCAATTTTCTGATCGATCGAAGGGTCGCGAACTGAAGGCGATTGCAGGCCGTCCCGCAGGGTTTCATCGGTCAGCTGCACCGGCCCTGGCGGGTGCAGCGACTTTGGATACAAACAATTCCAGTCGTAAATCAGTTCAGAAGTATTCACAGAAGCCGGCACCCCTCCGGCCTGACGTTCCGCCGACCGCAACCGTGGTCCCCGCCGACGGCTACGCCTTTTTCTCTTCCTTGGGCGGAATCGTCAACCCAAACACCGAGAGCTGCCCCGGTCCCGCGACGTTTCCGCCGCGCGGATCGTCAGGACTCGGCAGATAGAGCACCTGGCAAAACTCGCACCGATACACCTCGGCGTCGGTACCCCAGGCTTTCTCGACGCAGCCGCACTCCTGTTCGAGCACGTCGACGGTATAGAACCAGCGCTTCAGATGTCCGCCGCAGAACTTGCCCTTATCATTCTTTTCATTGCAGGCGCGCTGGCCCGCCTTCTTAATCTTGACCTTGTGGTTGGAAAGCTGAGCAACGTCGCTCGTGACAACATTCGCCGAATCGCCGGAAGCCATCGAATCTCCTGCGCGCCTCGAGGAAGGCGGCTGCTTTCTATTTTACTCAGGGACAGTCTTCCGACCAAGGGCGCCGGCGCTTGTCGCGCTTATCTATTCGTTGCCGGCAGTCGAACGCAACCCGGGAGCAAACTCGGGCCTGGGCGTGATGCCGAGGTGCCGCCGCGCCCGAATTCAGCCGATCCGCGGACGGTCATGGTCGGTCAAACACAATAAGCTACAGCCCATGGCCTTCGAAGACGCCAGGTCCGGCACGACACCAAGGCCAAATCCGGATCGCACCCGTCGGAGATTTCGCGGCGGCGAATGTGTTCTGGAACTGCTACCGCCTGGTCCCGCAATCCGACTCAAAATTGCTGGCGGGGGAGCGCTTGATCTGCGCCCACTCGTCCGACGGTGATTTCCGCAACAAAATAGTTCTCGCCCTTGATTGGGACCCCGGCCATCCGCCGCAGCATCGCGATCTGGCCCACGTGGGTAAGCGCATCGGCGATCGGTCCTTGAAACAGTTTTTCTTCGGAGACGGCGAGCGGCTTGTCCGAGGCCAGGTAATCGTCGAATCTTGTCAGCGCGGTGAAGAAACGGTCGCCTTCCTTTTCCCAAAGCAGGGGCAAGGAATCCTTCCATTCGCGGCGACCTTCGGCCATGGCGAGGGCCCAATCCATCAGGTCGCCGATATGGGCGAGAATTTTCCCGGGCGTGCGGGTGGTTTGAGCGAGCCCATACTCGGCAAAACCCGGTCCCGCATCGCGCAGAGTTTTTGCTCCGCGATAGGCGAGGACAGCGAGGGTATGGCGCAGGAGCGATCGAGATTCGGTCATGGTTAATCCGTTTTCCTGTCCCTGGAATCGTGCCCGGTCGGGAGCCTCGAACCCTGGCGCTCGCGACATCGGCTGCCGGGCTGGCACCGAGCCCGTGCTTGATTCGCAGCCACTCCACCTCTACAACTTTTTCCGCCAAAGCGCCGCCGCTGAACGCACTCCGGCTTTCAGTCTTTCGCGCAAGGGGCGTGCATAGAGCAGATCCAGGAAACTCTCCATCTCGCCTGCGAAACCGGCACCGTAGCCGAACCACCAGATTTTCTTTACCCCCGGAACACGGTCACTGTCGAGATACTTCACGCGTACCATTTCTTCCAAACCCCAGCGCCCGTGCGTGCGTCCAATCCCGCTGGCCTTGACTCCGCCGTGCGGAGCCTCGCTGATGCTGAAGCAGGACACGGCATCGTTGACCATCACCGTGCCGGCGTCGATCAGCCGAGCCAGTCGCTCCCCCCGAGCGCGATCCCGCGTCCAAACGCTGGCGGCAAGTCCGTAGTCGGAATGGTTGGCTAGGCGCACGGCCTCGGTGTCGTCAGCAAAGGGGGCAATCGGCAGCAGCGGACCAAAAGTCTCCTCTTGCATCACGCGCATGCTGTGATTCACCTCGACCAGCACTGTGGGAGCAAAGAATGTGGGGCCGAGTTCGCGCAGTCGTGCACCACCGGTCAGCACTCGCGCTCCGCGCTGCCTTGCATCCTCCAGCTGCGATTCCACCACCCGCACCTGCCGCTCATGGATCATGGGACCAATTTCGGTGGCTGGGTCCATGCCATTGCCGACGCGCAGCTTACGCGCTTTTGCGCAGCAGGCATCCAGGAACTCGGAATACAGACTGCGATGCACGAAACAACGCTCGACCGACAGGCAGGTCTGCCCTGCATTCATGAACGCTCCCCACACGGCTCCGCTCGAGGCGACATCGATATCGGCATCCTCGAGCACCAGCATGGGATCCTTTCCGCCCAGCTCCAGAACTACCGGGAGGAGGCGTTCCGCGGCGGTCTGCGCGAGTCTTCGGCCGGTGGCAACGCTGCCCGTAAAGACCAGCTTGTCGATCTCGCTCGCAACCAGCGCCGCCCCGGTAGCGGCTTCGCCGGGAAGCACCAGAAAAACGTCGTCGGGAAATCCGGCCTCCCGCAGCAGCGCTTGCAGATCGAGCACGATCAGGGGCGTCAGCTCGGAGGGCTTGAGCACCACTGTATTTCCCGCAACCAATGCCGCCATCACTCCCGTAGCCGGAATCGAAAATGGATAATTCCACGACGAAATGATTCCCACCACCCCGTAGGGTTGGTGCAGAATTCGACCCGACTTGGTCTTCATCGCCAGATTTCCGTGCGGCAACTTTTCTTCGCGCAGAATCGCGAATGCATTGTCGGTCAGGAATCGCGCGGCATCGAGCACGACCAAGACTTCGGCGAGAAGCGCCTCGACCAACGGCTTCCCTGCTTCCTGTGTGATCCGCCTCGCGATGTCGTTCTTGCGTGCGAGAACTGCCTGCTGGAAACTGCGCAACACGCGGAGACGGTTGCGAATGCCCCAGGCATTCCAATCCGGCTGAGCGCCGCGCGCCCGGGCTACCGCAGCGCGCACTTCGGCTGGGCCGCCGCTGTCGAGTTCGCCCAAAACCTCGCCTGTCGCCGGGTTCACCGACGCAATCCGGGAGACCGCGAGTTCGACGTTGCTGGCCATCTGCGAAGAAGTGTACGCGCGACCGAACAGCCGCGCCAGCCTCTTACCCGACCGCCTTAATATTCCACTTCGACCAGATACAGTCCGCCGGCGGGCGCCGTGGGACCGGCCGCGGCCCGTTCTTGCGCTTGCAGGATGTGGCGCATTTGCTCGGGATCCACCGTTCCCTTGCCCACAAGCAGAAACGTCCCCACCAGATTTCGGACCATATGATGAAGAAACCCGCTGCCCCGAACGGTGTAGATCATTTCCTCGCCCTCGCGCCTCCAGCTGGAGGAGTAGATCGTCCGAATGTTGCTCCTCCGAACCGGGTTCGAGGGCTTACTCTGCTCGCAGGCGAGTCCTTCCACCCGCTCCGGATCCACCGCCGCAAACGAGGTAAAATCATGTTTGCCCACAACGACATCGGCCGCAGCCGCCATCGTTGATTCCTCGAGCGGGTAGGGGTAATGCCACACATACCGTGCCAGAAACGGCGGACATACGGCCCCGCGGTACAGGCGATAACGATAGGTCTTGGCAAGCGCCGACTTGCGAGCGTGGAACTCGGGTGCGGCCTCGGCCACTTCGAGCACGCGGATCGCGGCTGGAAGGATGTTGTTCAGCGCGCTCATCCAGTTCCCGGCCGGAATGACCGATCGGCTGGCAAAACTCGCCACCTGCGCCAAGGCGTGCACACCGGCATCGGTCCTTCCGGAACCCTGAGGCAGTACATTTTCCCCGGTCAACCGTCCAATGGCCAAGGCTAGCGTGCCTTGCACAGTGGCCCGACCGGGCTGCACTTGCCATCCCGCGAAGTCGGCACCGTCATAAGAAAGGACCATTCTAAAATTGCGCACGTTCTTTTCCGAATCCTTTGCTGCCCGAGTCTCGTCCTTGTCCCCATCTGCGTATCGCCGTCAACGAGGCTCTGCGGCGCGTCAGCTATACTATTTCACTTAGACGCAATGAAGAAATTACTCTCCAAGGGGAGAGATTGAAAGGAACTCTTGCCGGTTGTGCCACGTATTAACAGAGTGCCTGGAAACTACATACCACGAAGCCGTTCCTCTCGAGTTTGAGCGCTTGAGTTTTGATCCATAGCTTTGATTGATGGTTTTGACTGATGGAGATGAAGCGAATGCGACGTTCTACAGGTTTGACCGTGTCTCAAAGGGCTGCCGCTATTTTTCTCGCCGCTACCATGATTCCGGCCGGATGGGCGCAGGAGGCCTCGACCGTGCCCAGCGCGCCCTCGCAACAGGCGGTGCCGTCCAAATCCCAGCCATTTGATGTAAAAGAATATGCAAAACCCAGGTCTCATTTTCCCGACCCCATTGGTCCCTACACTTCCCGCCATACGGAGCCGCCCAACCTGGCCAACACGCCACGCATCGATCAGCTTCTGCACGATGGCAAGCTCTACATCTCGATGAACGACGCCGTCGCGCTGGCGCTCGAAAACAATCTCGATATTGCAATCGCCCGCTACAACCTGAATATCGCGGATACCGAAGTCTGGCGCGCCAAGGCTGGCGCCGCCATCCTCGGCATCAGCACCGGCATCGTCCAGAACACGCCTGGTGGCAGCGTAGGCGGGCTGGGGGGACAAGTCGGTTCGGGACAGGGCGGAACCTCGGTCGGAGCCGGTGGCGCCGGTGCCGGTGTCGGCGGCCTGGTTGGCTCCACCTTCGGCCTGGGCCCGGTGATCACCAGCTTCGATCCGGTCCTCACGGGCACGCTCCAGCTCGACCGGCAGGAAATCAATTGCACCAGCCCGTTTTGCGGCAGCACCCAGAACACCAGCACCGCCAATTTTGCTTACACCCAGGGATTTCAATGGGGATCGAACCTGTCGGTCGCCTTCAACAACAGCCGGGTGAGCTCCAATAACGAGTTCAACGAACTCAGTCCGCTGTTGAGTTCCAGTTTCCGGGCGCAGGTGAGCCAGCACCTGATGCAGGGCTTCGGATTCGCCCCCAACACCCGCTACATTCAGATTGCCAAAAACAACCGCAAACTTTCCGACGTCGCTTTTCGCCTGCAGACCATCACCACCGTCGACCAGATCGAGAACATGTATTGGGACCTGGTGTACGCGTATGAAAATGTGAAAGTGCAACAGGAAAACCTCGCCTTTGCGCAAAAGACGCTTTCCGACACCAAAAAACAAGTGGAAATCGGAACCCTCGCGCCCATCGAAGTGGTTCGGGCGCAGAGCAACGTCGCCTCCGATCAGCAAACCCTGACCCTGGCACTAACCAACCTTCAGCGGCAGCAGCTGCTCATGAAGAATGCGCTCAGCCGCACGCTCGTCGACCCCACGCTCGCCGACGCCGAGGTAATTCCCACCTCGACCATGGAGGTGCCGGCGGAGGAACCCGTCAGGCCGACGGAGGAACTGGTCAACAATGCTCTCAGCCATCGTCCTGACCTGGCGGAGGCCCGCATCAACCTGACGAACACCGATATCAGCAACAAGGCGATCCGGAATGCTCTGTTGCCCAGTCTGGACGCATTTGCCTACTACTCCGGAAGTGGCGTGGGCGGAGTCCAGAATCCGGGCTACATCTGCGAAACGGAAGTGGCGTTTTGCAATCCGGTCCCGAACCCCCCGCCTTACGTCCCCGTGCCTTCGATCGGCTATGGTGGGACACTGAACCAACTGATCAATTCCACCGCGCCCGACAAGGGTGTTGGTCTGCAGCTCACCATCCCCATACGCAACCGCGCGGCGCAAGCGACCCAGGTGCGGTCGGAATTCGAGTACCGCCAAGCGCAATTGCACATTCAACAAATCGAAAACCAGGTGCGCATCGAAGTACGCAACGCGCAGTTCGGGGTGCAGGAAAATCGCGCCAGCGTGGCCTCCGCCCAGGCGGCAGTGGATCTGGCGCGTCAATCTCTCGATGCCGAACAAAAGAAGTATGCGCTCGGAGCATCCACCTCGACGCTGGTGCTGCAAAACCAAACTGCCCTGACCCAGGCACAGGTAACGCTGGTCTCGGCCAAAGCCTATTACGAAAAGGCCCAAGTCGAACTCGATCGCGCGACCGGCCTGCTGCTCGAGCACGCCAATATCGAGATTGCCGACGCCGAGCGGGGCCAGGTTACGCGAGAGGTGAACATTCCGCACGTGGCGGCGCGGCCCGCGGACCAGCAAAATCCGGCCAGCGCTCCCGCACAACCCCCGCAGTAGGCTCGCCGCTGAAGCGCCGGGCGTGCCCGGCGCTTTCCGCGTTTCTCTTTCGCCCCGGACGCCGGTCGCGTATCCTCTCTCCGTGAAGCTCTTGGTCACTTCCAAAACTCCCCTGCGAACGGGCGCCCCCGCCCGTCCATGCCAAGTAAAGCCCGGCCGGCTCTTGGCGGGCAACTCCAGGAGTCCGGCGTGATTCTTTCGGTCGTCATCATCACTCACAACGAAGAGTCGAACCTCGGGCGCACCCTGGCCAGTGTCCAGTCGCTGGTAGCCGACGGCAGGGGAGAGCTCATTGTCGTCGACTGCGGCTCGACTGACCGCACTAGTGAGATCGCGAAGTCTTTCGGGGCGAAAGTCTTCGTCGAAGATTGGAAAGGCTACGCCGCACAGAAGAATTCAGCCATCGACAAGGCGGAGGGCGATTGGATTCTGAGTCTGGATGCCGATGAGGAAGTCAGCGCGGACCTGGCCGCGCACCTCCAGTGCGCCGCCACCGAGGTCGACCTGCGACCCTTCGCGTGGGCCCTCACCTCGGGGTCTGCCACGGGATTCGAAAACCTCCGGTGCGATGTCGATTCGTTACCTGTGGCGTTCTGGATTACGAGAAAAAATTACTTCCTCGGCCGATTTATCAGGCACGGCGGCTTCTACCCTGATCGGAAACTCCGCCTCTTTGCTCGAGACGGTGCCCGCTTCGACGAGACTCGCGTGGTCCACGAAGACGCTCACACCGACCGTTCTACCGCCATTGTGAAGGTCGGCGCCCTCCTCCACCATTCCTACCCCACACTTGCCGATTACATCGATCACATGAACCGTTACTCGTCGCTCGGCGCCGAGATGGCAATCGCCAAAGGCCATCGCAGCTTCAGTCTCTTCAACATCGTCCTGCGCCCGATCGCGACTTTCCTTCATACCTACATCTTTCGCCTGGGATTTCTCGACGGGCGCGAAGGATTGCTGCTGCACCTTTATCACGCTGTCTACGTCTCGTGGAAATACGCGAAAGCCTGGGAACTCACGCGCAAGAAAGAATCGGCGTAGCGCAGGCGGCTCGCCGCCTTTCAGCAAACTCACGCGAGCCGAACGCGGCCGAGATTCTTTTTGCGAGCGGGCAACTTCCATGCGCCGCGAGGGTTTGATCCAATCGAAGCGATAGAGCTTCCGGGTTTGGGATCGCAGCAGTGAGCCGTGAATCGCCCGAGCGCACTTCCTCCGCGTCTGGGTGGTTTACTCGTCAAAGTCAGCATCGAACTTTCCACAATCAAGGAGAAGCTTATGAAACAACGCACACGTGTCGTCTTGCAACTCGCCGCCCTGTTTCTCGCCCTGGGAGCATCAGCCCTGGCCGACAGCAACGCCTACCTCTACATCGTGCATGCCATTCCGGGTCGCGACATTGCCGACAACCTGAATCCCGGCCTGCCGGTCGATGTTCTGATCAACGGCAAGTCTTGCCTCGTGCACGGACTGACCTTCGCCAACACCAGCGGGCCGCTTACTCTGGCCGCGGGAACCTACGATGTCGAAATCAGCCTGGCCAATACGCTGCAGCCCTGCACGAATGCGACGCTCGCCGCTTCCCAGGTGACCCTGACTCCGGGAGAGAGCCTATCTGCTGTCGCCGCGATCACGAGCACGCAGCCGGCGCTGCTGCAATTTACCGACGACCTGGCGCCGGTAGTTCCGGGGAACGCACGGTTTGTGCTGGTTAATTCCGCCGATGCTCCCGCGTTGGAGGCCACTCTGACACCGGTGGGCGTCAAGAATCCGCCGACCTTCAGCGGGTCAGCCGATCCGAACACGCAAACTGCGATCCCCGTACCGGCGGGCACGTACCTGGTGCAGATCACTGCTCTCGGCAGCACGACCGTGCTGACCTCGGTAGAAATCGCACTCACCGACCAGTCCGTGACCCTCTCCTATGCCAGCGGTGAGACCGTCAACAACACCATCGGGCTCGTCAACCGGACAATCCGTGACGTGTTCTGACCTGCCGGCTTCAGCCGGGCCGCCTTCGGGCGGCCCGTTTTCGCCAGGGGAACCGGAAACTCGATCACAAATTGCCGGGGTGGCGCGGCGGACCTCGGCTAGCTTCGCAGGGTGATGCGCATGATGTCGAACTCCACGTTTACCGTGCGCTGCGGGAACTTCGATTCCACATATGCTTTCACGTCGCCGACGGAAGGAATTCCGTCCTGCCCTGTCAACCCGCGCGCGTCATCGAGAAGAATTACGTGGGGATAGCGATGGCCGAGAATCATCTCCAGCTCCGCCGAAAGCCGCTGCTCATTCGAGCGAACTCCCACCCAACCGTAGTAGCCGGCATCGAGCCAGAACAGTGCGGGGCTGTTGAGCAACGCGAGCACCTCGGGCATGACCACGCGGCTGTCGCCACAGAAGATCTGTATGCCTTCGGAGCGCGCAAACTTACGCGCCGCTCTCTCGGCCAGCTGAGGAACGCACTCAATGGAATAAATGCGTTCGAAACGGCCCTTCATCGCCGCGACCATCTCGCCGTAGTAGGTTCCGGTCTCAACCAGAGTCTTCAGCCCGAACCGCTCGCCATATTCGCGCACGACTTTCTGCTTCAAAAGATGGGGAGCTCGCCTCGGCCGCCCCCGCAGGATCCAATACCAATAGTCCGGGTAGTGGCCGAGCGCTTTATACGCGCCATAGACGGGAGTGCGCTGCAACAACTGCCGGAACGCCTTCAGAATTTCCTCCGCTCGAAACAAACCAGCATAGGTGGCCGCCAAAACAGGCGTCAAGCACCGGTTGAGGTCGGACTCCACCAACCGCTCGGTCGGTCGCACGGTTTTGCGGCGCGGCGATCCTCCTCTATCATCAAAGCGGAACGGGGAACTTGAATGCCTGTCAAGAAGCTGAATGCGGAAGTCAGTCAGACCGTCGCGGACAGTCCCAACCCGGATGTCTTTGCAGACCGCCATCCTGCGGCGTCGGAGCAAGCTTGGGCTGAGAAAACTCTGGCGCCTACGATCGAAAAGTCTCCCGAAAGACCCATCGGCGCTCCCACCGGCACAAACCTCGACCAGCATGGCCAGGCACGCTTCAGCACCATCTCCAATGTCCCGATCCGCCGTCTCTACACGCAGGCCGATCTGCCGGCTGACTGGAACTACGATCAATACCTAGGCTATCCCGGCCAACCTCCCTACACGCGTGGCATTCATGCCACCGGCTATCGCGGGAAGCTATGGACGATGCGCATGTTCTCCGGCTTCGCCTCGCCCGAGGAAACCAACCAGCGGTATAAATATCTTCTGGAACACGGCGGCGGTGGCCTCTCCGTCGCTTTTGATCTGCCCACATTGATGGGTTACGACTCCGATCATCCGGCCAGCGAGGGCGAGGTCGGCAAGTGTGGAGTGGCCATCGATTCGCTCGAAGATATGGAGAT
The DNA here is from genome assembly GCA_049520935.1 of Terriglobales bacterium. Lineage (GTDB taxonomy): Bacteria > Acidobacteriota > Terriglobia > Terriglobales > Acidobacteriaceae > Acidiflorens. The sequence continues at coordinate 230,250 of JBEKPJ010000001.1, forward strand.
TCTCTTCGATGGCATCCCTCTGGAATCGGTCACCACATCGATGACCATCAATTCCCCGGCCAGCGTGCTGTGGGCCATGTATCTGGTGGTAGCGGAGAAGCAGGGTGCCGACTGGAAGAAAATTTCCGGCACTCTCCAGAACGACATTCTCAAGGAATACATCGCGCAGAAGGAGTACATATACCCGCCCGCACCCTCGATGCGCCTGGTCATTGACACCTTTGAGTTCGGATCAAAGTTCACGCCGCGATTCAACACCATCTCCATCAGCGGCTACCACATTCGGGAAGCCGGCTCGACGGCTTTGCAGGAACTCGCCTTCACCATCTACGACGGCGTCGAATACGTAGAGTGGGCGCGCCGCCGCGGCCTGGAGGTGGATGATTTCGGGCCCCGCTTCAGCTTCTTCTTCAACGCGCACAACGACTTCTTTGAGGAGATCGCCAAGTACCGCGCTGCGCGCAAGATCTGGTATCGCCTGATGAAAGACCGCTTCGGAGCCAAAAACGATCGCACTCGCCTGATGCGTTTCCACACCCAGACCGCTGGCGTTTCGCTGCCGGCGCAACAACCGAGAAACAACATCGCACGCGTTGCGTTGCAGGCCTTGGCGGCCGTGCTCGGCGGCACGCAGTCGCTGCACACCGACGCCTATGACGAAGCTCTCGCTCTGCCCACCGAGGAAGCCGCGCGGATTGCGCTGCGTACCCAGCAGATCATTGCCTTCGAATCCGGCGTTGCCCAAACAGTCGATCCCCTCGGGGGAAGCTACTTCGTCGAGAAACAAACGCTCGACATGGAGGACGGCGCGTTCGAGTACTTTGCCAAACTCGACCAGATGGGCGGCATGGTCGCGGCCATCGAGCGCGGGTATCCGCAGAAGGAAATTGCCGAGGCCAGCTACCAATATCAACGCGCGGTGGAGGCCAACGAGAAGATCACCGTCGGCGTGAACGATTTTACGATCGAAGAACCGGCGCCGCACATTCTTTACATCGGGGAATCGGTAGCGCGCGCGCAGGAGAAGAAACTTAAAGCCTTGCGCTCTCGCCGTTCGAACGACGAAGTCCGGCGCCGCCTCGATGCTCTAAAGCTGGCCGCCGCCAAGACGCCGCGCGCGGGCACGAACGGCAATATCTCCGAAGCCAACACCATGCCTTACATCGTGGACGCGGTGCGCGCCTATGCCACAGTCGGGGAAATCTGCGAAGCCTTGCGCCAGACCTACGGAACCTATACGGAAGTAAGCATTACGTAGTTTCCCGTGCGAAGACCCGGGCAGAACCGCTACTTCATGCGATTGCGATACAGACTGCCATCCACTTGCCGAACCATGGCCCCGATGTCGAGAGGCACCTCGAGGAAACCGGCGACTTGTTCGGCGACTGGCTTCGGTTCGCGCAGCACGCGGTGATAGTGTATGCGCACAAGTTTGACGTTCCGCTTGCCCGCGAGCCACTGATTCACTTCGATCAGGTGACGCTGAAAAGCCTCTTCGATCGCGGAGTGGTCGGAGAGCGAATCCGCATTGCCACGGCGTCGCAGCATTTCGTCCTGCGACTTCAGGATTTCCGGCAGCGGACGCTGCATAAACACGATGCGATATTCGTGGCCCTCTGGCAGCGACAGGATCAACTGCGAAATGACTTTCACCACTTTGCCTTCGGCTTCGGCAATCAAACTTGGATGTTTCGGAAGCTGCTTGATGCGCTCCCATTCGAGGTAGCCCTTGGGGTTATCGGTGTCGGCTTTGCGTTCGCCGTCGGAAAGCACCGGCAGCCCGCCCGCATCAAGCATCTGCATCATCAGTGACGTTCCCGACCGGGGCAGCCCCGAAACGATGGTGATCATCAGCGCCTTTCAAGACACGATAGCGGAGGCCAACGCCCCACTCTGTCGGCGTCATCGCCGACAAAAATTAATGATAAATGGAACTTGGTCACCGGGCCGGGCTTGGCGGCCGGACGCCGACTCCGGTCACAGCGGTGACTGGCGGCACCAATCGTCCAGCTACTCCAGGCTCCTCGTCACCGGATAGCATTTTTCGATCATGCGTCCGGTCATCAGGCCGCCCTCATATTCCGGAATGATGACCTCGTCGGCGCCCGAACTCCGCATCGCGTTGGCATAGCGCTGCTGACCGGCGCGTGTGATGATCTTCGCCTTGGCGTTCAGCGAACGGGCGGTAACCGTGATGTAGAGATTGTCGGCATCGCTATCGATGACGATGCAGATTCCGCGTGCCCGCTGGATTCCCGCCTGCAGCAAAACGTCGTGCCGCTTGGCATCGCCCTGGATGATGGGCACGCCGTCATTTAACAGCTCACGGCAGAGTCCCTCGTTGGTCTCGATGAGCACAAACGGAATCTCCAGTCGGGTGAGCTGGTCGACTACCGTCCGGCCTACCTGACCGTACCCGCAAATGATGAAATGATCTTTCACTTTCGCAATATTGGCGTCGTTGACCATGGCTTTCCAGGCCTCCAAACCTTGCCGGTTGAAGATCGTAACCAGTACCCGTTCGGCGATCCACACTTGAAAGGCGAACACTCCGACGAAGACGAGAATCGAAAACAGCTTGGTCGCAGCATGGACCGAGCGGTAATCGATGGCATGCGGATGAAAGATCCAAAACAACGCATCGATGGCGGGCAGCCGCTCCAGACTCATGTACACGGCGATAGCCATCAGGCAGAAAGCGCCGAATACGAGCGTGGGCAGCCACAATCGGCGGAGAAACAGAACTGTGATGCGCCCCATATTTATGATGATATGGCTCGCTCGCCCCGCGGAGCGCGAGCCCGTGCTCCGGTTCGGAACGGCTACGAGAATTGCGGAAATATACCAGAGAGACGGCTTAACAAGAAATGATAATTTACTTCATGTCGATTAAAATTTCTAATGTATAGCAGGCGGTCACTGTAGTGCCGCGCCGGCCGGGGAATCCCGCGGATCGAGAGTCGCTCCAATCAGCCATTGCGCCCGGCAACAGGTTCTGATAACGTGCCTGTCGGCTTTGATTAGGGAGGCTCCATTTGGCTTTTTGTTCGAATTGTGGAACGCAGATCGTAGACGGAGCGAGCTGTCCGAAATGTGCCGGCGGAACTGGACCAGGCGCAACCTTAGCCATTCCCGCGGGCGGACTCTCCGACAACGTGGCTGGCGCACTGGCGTATGTCACCATTATTCCGGCAATTGTGTTTCTGATTCTTGAGCCGTTCAACAAGAAGCGCTTCATTCGCTTTCATGCCTTTCAATGTATCTTTTTTGCGATTGCCTGGACCATTCTCTGGATCATCCTTTCTTTCGTCGGCCACATCCCGTTACTCGGGTGGGCGACGGTCCTGTTGTCGCCGCTGGTCGGCCTCGCCGGGTTTGTGATCTGGCTGATCGTGGTGCTCAAGGCCTACCAGGGACAGATGTTCAAGCTGCCCATAATCGGCGATATGGCCGAGCAGCAGGCCGGCGCTTAGCCCGGTCCCCCCTCGGTCTCGTTCACAGAACAAGAGAGGTCGCGAGGGTGCATAGTACGCAAAACATTTTCGCTTCCCGCACGTCAATCCAGTAAACTAGGGGATAGCGTGTTTACTGGCCTTCAGCCCGCGGGTACGGGACTCCGACGTTATTGCGTAGTAGGGGTGTCGGTGGCTGCGCATCTGGCGGTCTTGACCGTCATCGTGTTCCATCAACCGCGGGTGATCGACACAAGTCCGGCCTGGCTGGCTTACGGAGACGGCGACCACACCTACGGCCGGCTGTATTTGCCGCCCGATGCGCACGCTGTCACCTCCCCGGACACAACCAAGCTTCTTTTCCTGCGCCTGCCGAGCAAACCGCGCCCACATCCACACACCCAGCCTCTGAAGCCCCCTGCAGAACCTCAGCAAGTGCTCGCCGACGCAGACTCAGGCGACCACAACGCACGCGCCGGATCTCCGCTGGGCACCTTGATTGACGGCCCAATCACCGGTCATGAAGTCCACGTCGCGTATCCGACCGTGTATCCCGACCCTCCCGTTGATCGCGCCCAGTTGCCACGGGATCTGGCGGGCGATGTCGTCATTGAAGTCACGATCGACTCCGGGGGCAACGTGGTTGACACCAAGATTGTGCAGGCGATCGGCCACGGTATTGACGAGAAGATAGAGGCCACGCTTCGCCGCTGGCACTACCAGCCGGCCACGCTCGACGGCACACCTGTAGCCTCCCGCCACGACGTGCACTTCCACTTTCCGTCGTGAGATCAGGTCGACTCATGCTTCTCCATTTGTTCGCCTGTTATGCTAAACTTCAGTCCCAGGCAGCGAGGAGGAAGCGACCATGCGCAAACCGGTCCACCACCTGGCCATCAGCCATCTCAAGAAATCCGACCCCGTGATGGCGGAGATCATCGAGCGGGTGGGACCGTGTCGCATGCAATTTGGCGAGCCCACCTTTCACGCTTTGGGCGAGGCGATTCTCTATCAGCAGTTAAACGGCAAGGCCGCCGAGACCATTTTCAATCGTTTCACCGCGCTTGCCGGCGACCCGCTGACCCCACGCGGCATTCTGAAACTGACCGACGCCGAAATGCGCGGAGTGGGACTGTCCCGGCAGAAGACCGCATACCTACGTGATCTCGCCGAAAAAACGGCAGCCGGAGTGCTCGATTTCGAGCGTCTGGCGGACTTGTCAGAGGAGGAAGTGATCGCACATCTCACCCAAGTGAAAGGCGTCGGCGTGTGGACGGCGCACATGTTTCTGATGTTCACCCTGCGGCGTCCGGATGTTTTGCCGGTCGGCGATTACGGCGTGCAGGCCGCCATCAAGCAGCACTACAAGAAACGCAAGTGGCCGAAGCCCGACATCATGGAGAAGATCGCAAAACCGTGGTCGCCCTATCGCTCGGTTGCGTGTTGGTACCTTTGGAGAAGCCTGGACATCAGGACGCTCGAGAAATGAAGAGCCTACCCATGCACTGGCAAGGGACAGGAATCTCCGGAGCCACAAGAAGCGTTATCCGCCGCAACATGGCCTCGGCAACTCCTGCATAATTTCACGGCGTGACCGCAATCCAATCCTGAAGCCCGAGGATTTTAGTGCTTCCGGTTTTGCGTGTTCAGTTGCTGGCCGTCGATCAGGTTGGCCAAAACGCAGGTGCCGTGTAAATACCAATTGCGGCAACGCCCTTTGAGCGCTGCGGGCTAGTGGCCGAGGCCCACCAATTGAATCGGAAAAGTGAGCTTCGAACCATTTGCCGGCGTCGAGACGGTAACTACCGGGTGGTTGCCAAGGAAAAAGGCGGTCAGAGTTGGCACAGCGCAGGCGAGTAAGAAGCTGCGACCTGCAAAAGCCGGACAAAAATGCGGGACCATACCATCGCATCTCTGTAAATGGCTCCCCCATCGATATGACTTCGGTGTGCGAGGTTGCACCCGTGTCGCCCGCCTTGAGTCGGCAGCCTTGCGAGTAGCATTCCGGTCCCGGCTATTTTGCTACCCAGGTAAGAACCGATCGCGAGGAGGCAATAAAAAAACCCTCTCGATTTCTTTCGAGAGGGGGTGCGAACTGGTTGGAGAAAAATCTACGCCGCACGCACGACGTTGCCCGCCTGAAAGCCCTTCGGGCCTTTGAGCAGATCGAATTCAACCGTCTCGCCCTCATTCAGCGAGCGATAGCCGTTCTCCTGGATGGCGGAGAAATGCACGAATACGTCCTCGCCTGTGGAGCGCTGGATGAATCCGTATCCCTTCGCCCCGTTGAACCATTTCACAGTACCCTTCTCTCTCACAAAAAGCTCCTTTCGCCTCTTCTAAAGAAATATTCTCCCGTCTCTTATCTGTTTGCCCTGGGACACAGGGCCACGCCGCCAGAGCACCCCCTCAAAGGACGGTAAGAATTTGCTTGGCGTCGCCGCCAGAGCGCGGTGCCGCAACAACGGAAACGGCTCCCCGGCATTTCGTGGGGCGGTTGGCCGCGACGAAATACTGTGGAGCCGTAAGCACGAAGGCGCGATATCGAACTGCTGACACAGAAACGTCAACCCTGCTTTGCACTCGCCAACCGGGTCCGGCTGACGAAGCACCAGATAATAGCAGGAAGATTCCAGTTGGCAAGAGAGAAGTTGCAGAAAATACGCCGATTGCGAGATGTGACTCCGGGCCAAACCGAAAAACCTCTGCACAAATGACCCATTTGAAAGCGTGACCGAAGTTCAGTGAAAAGCCGTAAGTATTTGATAATATTTGAGAAACCAGTGTCTTCGATCATACCCATCGAACTCTCCGACAAGCAGGGCGCCACGGAGTTGCGCGCCGCCCCAACCGAGGGCATCGCGCGTCACTGCTCGTTATTTGCTCCGTACCGAAGTGCATACTTTTGCGTTCTCGGTCGCCGCCAACTCCATTCTGTCCTTCTTTCCGTTTCTGCTGTTGCTGATGACCCTAATCCGCTACGTCTTTCATTCGCAATTGATGTACAGCGTCGTCGAGAACCTCTTGCGTGACTATGTTCCCACGGGGCAGGAGTTTGTCATCCGCAATCTCAATGCGTTGGTCACCGCGCATCATCGGGCGCAGGTTTTCTCGCTGATCATGCTGCTGATCACCTCCACCGGAATTTTTCTTCCGCTTGAGGTCGCGCTGAACCGCGTCTGGGGATTCCGCAACAATCGTTCCTACCTGGGAAATCAATTGATCTCGCTCGGACTGGTGTTTGCCTGCGGATCGCTCGCCCTGCTCTCGGTCGGGTTGACCGCCGGAAACGCGGCCGTGGTGAAGAGCGCAATGCATGGGTATAGCAATTGGTACGTGGAACTTGTGGATTTTGTGACCATGAAGGTCTTTGCCATCATGGCGAGCATCGCCATCTTCTTCCTCGTTTACTGGCTGCTGCCGAATGGGAAAGTGACTGCGCAGGGGGTTCTCCCGGCTGCCGTGATCATGGGATTGCTTTCCGAAGCGCTGAAGTACGTTTATATCTTTGCCCTGCCCCGACTGAATTTCGCCGAAGTCTATGGCCCGTTCGCCATCTCGGTCAGTCTGATGTTCTGGGCGTTTCTTTCGGGGATGCTGCTGTTGACCGGAGCGCATCTTTCGGCACGAAAGGCATTACGAAATTTGTGATGCATCGCACGCCCTTAGGACGCTGGTGATCACCCCGTAATTCAAAGGCTCAAACGCGAGACGGCGTTCATACGAACGGACGAAAACCATGTCTTCTTGCCTAAACAGATGGCCGGATATTCGGATTCGGGCTGCCGGCGGGAAACCGGGGATGATGGGTTGGTCGAAAGCGTGGAACCATGAGGCTGCCAAAGGCCGAGCGGTTTGATTCTGCGCACCGCCGGGGAACAAAACCGAGATCGCATTCGGAGGCCGCTCCGTCTGGACCATCTTCGCCATAATTTGATCGTCCTGGTTGTGATTCGTTGACTGGCAAGAGGGAAGATAGCTCGACTGGTAAATTACAAACTCCATCTGGTCGCTGATTTTGCGAAGCTTCTCTCGATGAATCCAAACACTGTTTTCGGACGCACGATGAAAATTGGTTCGCCCATGCTCCGCGGATCCATCTTGTACTTCTTCTTATAGGTTGCCGCGACGCGCACCAGAATCGCTTCCTCCCGGACTTCCTCGGCGACGCCCTGCACGATCACCGCTTCCTCGCCATCATCGTTTGCAATCGTACAGGCGGGATTCGCAGTCAGGTTTCGTCCTTTGCGCGATTTTCGTCCGGTTGAAAAGAAGAAAGCGTCGTCGAGCCAGACTCCCCACACCGGCATGACGTGGGGACAGGTCTGACTGGGGTGAAGGCCGGCACGAATCGTCGCCAGCCAGAACGTTCGGCAGGGCGACATTTTCTTCGCCACCCAAGCCCAAGGAAGCAGACCAGCACCCTGCTTGACGTCGACAATGCCGTAACCGGGCGCAAATGGACGGTCTGCCTTGGGCTCCGACTTTGCCGGACGCTTCACATTCGCCGACCGCTTGGACATGTGAGAACCCCAGTGAACTCATTAGCCCGGCACGGCTGCCCTGGGCGCTATCGAAGTTGCCGGTGGGGGCAACGCCCGAGCGATCATCCTTATGGTCATGGGACGTCTTGGCCGCGCGTCCGTCGCACCTCGGCAACCAGAGCGGAGCCGCTGCGCCACCCTCGCTGCGCCCCCACTCCACGGCACATCCCATGTGCAGCCTAGGAAGGGGCCGTGCCATCGTTTCCCGGAAGGCTCGATCTCTCCGGTCCGGATTGCACCGCCGCCTCCAAGGCCTCGCTCCAAAACGACGTATTTGGATCCACCGCGGCGACCCCGATCTGGCCGGCTGCCGGAGAGTGGTCGGCTCCCACCCAGGCGACACGGAACTTTTCCTTCTTGTGGAGGCGGGCCAGAGAAATCACGTCGGCCGGGCGAACAATTCCATGGATGCCCGCCAACAGAGCACCGCGGCGGCTGATGTTAACGGTCATCACTCGCTGATCCAAGGGACGGCCGCTGACGTCGGTTCCGGCCAGTAGCACGGGCAGCGCGAGGTCGATTCGGGGGTCGCGACGCTTGCCCAGCCGCTGCGACCGCAAATCGCTCAGAAACTGTTCTGACGTCAGCGAAGGCCCCTCGCGAATCAGCTCCAGAAGCGGGTCGGGCGATTCCTCGTCGACCAGCCGAATGGGCATCTGTTTCTCGTCCGTGTTTTGCCCTTCTCCCGCCTGCTCTTTACGGCCCACGAAAATCTTCGGGACCTCGCGATTACCGGCGAGCCGCCCGACGAGATCGGCCACTTTTGCCTGCCGCAGATTCGCGGGCGCGCCGGTAAACTCGACACCCATTCCCGTTGCGGCATGGGAGACGCGCACCACCCCTTCGAGCAGACACTCCGTCTCCAATGCACGGATACTCAGCAACACCGGGGTCGCGACCGGAAATGGCGAGGTCGTTTCCAGGTAACAGGCGCCGGCGCTGATGTCGGTCAGACGCCAGCGCCGCGGACGGGTCGGCGTCGCCGCCTTGCCGGGTTGCTGATCGGTCCGCGGCGGCGCCGCCGCAGGGGAAACAATCTGCGCCGGGCCCTCCTCGATTTTCCAATCCGAGGGCGCATATTCGATTCCCCAGAAGTTGCCGGGAATGTCGAATTCGAGGCCGATCAGCCAGCTCTCCGGATCGCCACCCAGGGGAACGACGTCGGCCACCTGCGCCGTAGTGTGCCGTTGCGCCGAAACAATCTCCAGCCGAACCCTGATGCCGCGCGCAAATTCGCGAGGAGAGATCAGGCCGCATCCGTGCGCGTTTACCAGCGTAGTCTGGCACGGCTCGGACGAGGACAGCGGAGCATTCAGGCTGGTTACCCGGACCGGGACTTCCAGCGGCAGGCGTGTGCTGCGCCGGATCGCGTGCTCTGTTTTTTCCGAAGGGCCCATAGCGTTAGCAGGCAAGATCTTCGGCCTGAAACCGTTGCTTCGAGCAGCAGTGGTGATGACTCTCGGAACCCATATCCTTCATCATGCTAGATCAGGACCACGCGCGGAAGATAGAATTTCGCCTCCCCCGGTTTCAAGTTAGATACTAACAACCGGTCATCCGATCTTGATCGCGGTATCGGGAGCCTGGAAGGCGATCTTGTTGTGACTTCCGTCGCAGAAAGGCCGGTTGGCCGAAGCTCCGCAACGGCAGAGGGAGAATCCTCCCGCCTTCCCCGTGAGGTCATAGGGATTGCCATCGCCATCGACCATCTGGACCAAACCGTTGGGATCGTCGACTCGCAAAGAGCCGTTCTTGCGTACTGTTATCGTGACTTGCGCCATGAAACCTCCGAAAAGAATGAACCGCACTTCAACTATCGCACAACCGGCTTGGCCGCTGCGAACGGAGAACCGGCTACCGCCAACGATCCACCGCCTCCCACCACAACATTTTCGACCACTCCTCGAATGTGGTCTTTGCCCATTCCCGGTTCGTCCACCACTCCTCTCCGAATTGATCGCCATTGCGGGCGGCCGCCACGCTAAAGTGATACCGGGGCAGTTCGTGCCGAAAGATCATCCGCGAGCGGCGGGTGTGAAATTCCGAGGTCACGAGGAGAACCCGATGGGCGTGGACCGATTGCAGGCAGCGGCTCACGTCCTCGGCCTCGGCCTTGGTCGAAAATCCGAAGATCGGGCACACGGACACGCGCCCGGCGTCGGGAAGGCTTTTGGCATATCGTCGCGCAATGTCGACGAGTTGCTCGTCGTAAATCAGATTTCGATTTTCGGCATTCAGGAAAACGTGATCCGCCAACCCCTGCCGCAGCAGTTCGAGGGCACGGGCGGGACGAACTTTTGTTTCTCCGGCCAGCACCACGATGGCATCGGACTTTTCCGGGGCATCAACCACCAGAAACCGTGCCGCTTGCCGGACCAGAGCAAACAGACCAACCGTCAGAACGAGGACAATAAGCAGTCGAGACCAGCGCATGGGGATCGCACATCACCGCATTCCGCATGTTACTAAGGAAATCACCAGTCGGGGGCGAAGCTGATTACGACGGTAATCAAGATCGCAATCCCCTGCAACCATCGCAGGAAAATCCCAATACTCAGTGCCAATTCTATCGGCTTCTGCCGGGCCCCGATGCTAGAATCACTCGTAGATGATGACCGCTCAGCTCACCGCCTCGTCCCCCTTGACTGAACTCAAACGCCGCATTGATGCCCGCCAGGCTCAGGTCGGGATCATCGGCCTCGGCTATGTTGGATTGCCCCTGGCCCTGCTCTACAGCGCGCAGAAATTTCCGGTCACCGGTTTTGACATCGATCAGCGAAAAATCGACACGCTGGCCAGCGGGGGCACCTACATTTTCCGGATCACGCCCGAGGAGATTGCGGCGGCCAAAGCAAACGCCTTCCAAGCTACGGCCGACTATTCGCGCATCAGTTCCATGGACGCGATCATCATCTGCGTGCCCACGCCGCTCAACGAATATCACGAGCCCGATCTGAGCTTCATCACCGACACCGCCCGGGCGGTTGCACCCCACCTGCGGGCGGGACAGATTGTCATTCTCGAGAGCACAACCTATCCCGGCACCACCGAAGAAGTATTGGTTCCAATCCTGGAAAAAGGGAACCAAGCCGGACTGAAAGCGTCTCGCAAGGGAGCGGCAGGGGAGCAAGATTTCTGGGTCGCCTTCTCGCCCGAGCGCGAGGATCCCGGCAACACCCAGGTGGCGCGTCACGATATTCCCAAGGTCATTGGCGGACTCGATCCGCAAGCCAGTGAAATCGCCAGCGCGCTCTACGGCTCGATCTTCCGGCGCACCGTCCCGGTCTCTTCGCCCGCAGCCGCGGAGATGACCAAGTTGCTTGAAAACATCTACCGCTGCGTCAACATCGCACTGGTCAACGAACTCAAGATGCTCTGCCTGCGCATGGACCTCAACATCTGGGAAATCATCGACGCCGCCGCTACCAAACCGTTCGGCTTCCATCCGTTCTATCCCGGGCCGGGTCTGGGCGGACACTGCATCCCGGTCGATCCCTTCTATCTTTCCTGGAAAGCCAAGGAATTCGACTTCCACACCCGCTTCATCGAGCTGGCGGGCGAAATCAACGTGGCCATGCCCTACCACGTGATCGGCTCCACCATTTCCGCCCTGAACCGGCAGAAAAAGGCGATCAACGGAAGCAAGGTTCTGGTTCTCGGAGTCGCCTACAAGAAAGATATTGATGATCTGCGTGAGTCGCCGGCGCTCACCATCATCGAGTTACTGCAAAAAGAAGGTGCCGTGGTCAGCTATCACGATCCTTATTTCCCGTTCGTCGGTCGCGGCCGTAAGTACGACTTGCAGATGAAATGCTCGTCCCTGGAGAATCTCGGCCAGTACGACTGCGTGCTGATTGTCACCGATCACACCGACTACGACTACCCGAAGATCGTGCGCGAGGCGACGCTGGTCGTGGATTCCCGAAACGCCACGCGCGGCATCCAGAGCGATAAAATCGTGCATTGCTAAGGTTGCGCCGGTTCGAAACAGGAGTGGCTCTCGCCCCCCCGGCAACCGCCTAACGACAGACCGTTGCGCTCGGCGTAGGCTCGCGCGCATCCCGGCAGGTCGTCTCAAACCACAGCCATGCCGCCGATGCCGGCCGAAGCGCGATGCCCGTTTCTGCCCTGGCGGTCGATCGGACGATGTGTCCTAGGCACCAGCCAGATGTTGCTCCCTGTGCTAGTATTTCGCGTTGGCCTCATGGACGGGCGTTCGGATATGGTGCTGCATCTCAGTGGGCTACCAATGGCGGTGTTTCCATGAAAGATACGCTTGGAATTTTGCTGGCTGGGGGTGCAGGCGAGCGTCTCTATCCCCTCACCCGCGACCGCGCCAAACCGGCCGTGACCTTCGGCGGCATCTACCGCATTATTGACATAACGCTCTCCAATTGCGTCAACTCCGGCCTGCGGCGCGTCTATATCCTCACGCAGTACAAGGCGCTGTCGCTCAATCGTCAGATCCGCGAGGGGTGGAACATATTCGGCAGGGAAATCGGCGAGTTCATCGAGATCCTGCCTCCCATGAAGCGAGTCAGCGAGAATTGGTATATGGGTACGGCCGACGCGGTCTATCAGAACATTTATTCCATCGGCTCTGAGCAGCCTAAGTACGTGATTATTCTCTCCGGCGACCACATTTACAAAATGAATTACGAGCGCATGCTCAGGCAGCATGTGGATGCCGGCGCCGATGTCACCGTGGCGACCCTGACAACGGACCCCGCCGAATGCCGCCATTTCGGCGTGGTTGACATCGACCGTGAGCATCGCATCACCAGCTTCCTGGAGAAACCCAAGCAGACCGATATCCGTTCGCCCTACGATCCCACGAAAATCTCAGCCTCGATGGGCATCTATATCTTCAATACCGATGTGCTCATTCCGGTGCTCCTCAAAGACGCCGAGGATCCCAACTCCAGTCACGATTTCGGCAAGAATATTCTGCCCAAAATGCTGGAGAACTACCGTGTCTTCTCTTTCAACTTTGTCGATGAAAACAAGAAAGAAGCGCTCTACTGGCGTGACGTGGGCACGCTCGAAGCGTACTACGAAGCGAACATGGATCTGGTTTCGGTTTCTCCCGTGTTCAACCTTTATGACGAAGCATGGCCCATTCGCACTCACCAGCGCCAGTATCCGCCGGCGAAATTCGTGTTTGCCGAATCCGGACGCATGGGTCACGCCGTCGATTCGCTGGTTTCTTCCGGCTGCATCGTCTCCGGAGGCTTGGTCCAGAATTGTGTGTTGTCGCCAGATGTACGTGTCAATTCCTACTCGGAGATCGAAAAAAGTATCCTTTTCTCGCATGTCAATGTCGGTCGCAGTTGCCGCATCCGCAAAGCGATCATCGACCGTGATGTGCACATCCCCGAAGGCACCAGCATCGGCTACGATGTGGAAGCGGACCGTGACCGGTACTTCGTCACCGAGAGCGGCATCACCGTGGTCACTCGCGATTACTCGCTATTCGAAAATCCCATCACTGTGGATTACTTCACGAGTGAATAGGCATCGGTTCTCAGGTTCGCATTTCTCCGGGAGGGCTCGGAAGGGACTGACCGCAGAGAGCCGTCTTCCGGTACACTTCTCTACTCTATGTCCCTAGACCTTCGCCGCCTGTTCAAGAACGGCAAGAAAGAGAAACAGGAGCGCCGCATCCTGCGCCAGATCGAGCGCACGGGCGACCAACTGCAGCCCGAATATCATCGGCCCACACCGGAATGCCCGCACCCGGATCGCTGGCGGATGTTCGATTCCATGACCGCGGAGGCCGAGGTGCTGGAATTTTTGCGCACCGTCGTCACCACCATCAAGCCCGGGCTCGTCCTCGAAACCGGCACCTTCAGCGGCATCAGCACCCTTTGGATCGCCGAAGGCCTGAAGGCGAACGGACAGGGGCGCGTCATCAGCTGTGAGTTCGATACCAAGATTTACGAGAACGCGAAGGCACGAATCCAGGCTTCCGGGCTGGCCGCGTGGATCGAACTGCGCAATGAGTCAAGCCTCGACACGAAAGTCGACGGCGTCATTGACCTGTTGTTCAGTGACAGCGACATGCCGATCCGCGAGCAGGAAATTCGCCGCTTCCTTCCGCAGATCAATCCCTATGGGCTGATCCTGATGCACGATGCCAGTTCGCATTTGAAGATCGTCCGCGACGCCGCCCGCAGGCTCGAACAGGACGGTCTGATCTCCGCCGTGTTCCTGCCGACGCCGCGCGGGTTGGTGGTGGCGCAGAAGCGCGCAGGAAGAAAGTAGACGGGCACGGAGTTTTCGGCGATTTCATGATTCTTGCCCAATTCAGAACTTCGAGACTCGCCTAATGCGTCACCAGGTCTTCCGCCAGTAAATGTGCCTTCTCTGCTAAGGTCCCCGCCCGTTGCAGATCGCCTTCTTTTAATGCAGTCCGCGCGCCGATCATGTAGTTACGAATTTGTCCCACCGTTTCCCGGTGTTGCGCGTCCAGCGTCCGTGCCGCCAGCCGTTTGAGTTCGTCCTCGGACGAGTTCAGCAACTGTTCCGTGTTCTGGCGCTCACGGGTTGCTTCGGCCGGGTCTATGCCGGGCGCAATCTGTGCCGCGGGCTCGATGGCTCCGCCTTCACGGACCACGACCTTGTGCGGACCGACATCCGACCGCGACGTCGTGTGCTTATGGCGTTTTCGGGCTCCGCTCGGTGCCTGCTTTTTTTCTGCACTCTCCGCCGTTTTCCGCTCCGCCGCCGGCGGGTTGGCTGCGGGAACCGACGCGGGTTGGGTTCTTCCGGTTGCACCCTCGGTGCCGGTGGTTTCCTGTTGCGGCGCTGCCATCGCCACACGGCTCAGCGCCAACGCCAACGCCAGTCCGAAGAAGAATCGCATAGATGACAAGATTGTTCCCCACGGTTCGAAAGAACGCAAGCGGACTCGTACGAGGACAAAAAACCGGGGAAGCCTCCGCTTCCCCGGTCCGTAGTTCGATTTGAGTTCGCTTTACTCGGAGCTTCCGCCTTCGGCGGCAGCGCTGATCGATTCGTTTTCCGGTTGCAGAACAACACCGTCAAACGGAGTTGCACCCACGAACCGTCCGTCAATTACGCCGACCCGGCGCAACGGGAACCCGCTGTCGGGGCCGCGCTGCCAGGAGCGTCCACCGTCGCGGCTCTCGAAGATCACTCCGGTCGCGTCGCTGGTGGCCAACAGGCGATTCTGAGTCCAATCGAAGCTTACCGACGTGATGTCCTTGCTCGGCAGCCCGTTGACGATATGCTCCCAAGTCGCGCCCTGGTCTCCACTATGGTAAGCACCTTCGCGCGAAGCGACCATGATCTGACCATCCGAAGCGAGCGCTACGTTGCGAATACTGACCACATACGAGGGCAGACCCGCCTTTTGCCAAGTCGCGGCGCTGTCGCTCGACACCAGCACGCTCGACCGGGTTGCTGCGACCACCGTGGAACCCTCGGCTCGGACCGAGACAAAGTCGGTCTGTCCCAGGACCTCGCCGCCCTTCCACATTTTGCCTTGGTCGGTACTCGAATAGATGCCGCTGGTCGTTGCCGCCAACCAGCGACTGGAGCCGAGTTCCAAATCGTTGACCCGCGATTCCAGTTGCGACTTCTGATAGGTGGTTGTGCTGGTTGCCTTTCGCGAACCTTTTCGCGCGGTTTTCACCGTGTGTTCAACCACCACAACGTTCATCGGCTGCCACTGGCCGCCATTGTGTTGCAGGGAGTACACGCCATGATTGGTTCCCGCCACCAGGGTTCCGTTGGCAGCTTGTTTCAGGGCGAAAACGTCTTTGCCTCCGAGGCCCGATGCTTTCTGCTGCCAATGCTGGCCGGCGTCGTGCGAGTAAAACACGCCCCCGTACTCGCGATCGTTGACCACGCCAACGAAGAGCGTGCTCCGATCCTCCTTGTCGGCCAGAACGGCCGAAACATAGCGATGCGCGTACCCCTTGTTCGAAGCCGTCCAAGTAGAAGCGCCGTCCATCGAAGCCATCACGCCGCTGCGATCGGTGGCGAGCAACACATGATTCGAATCCCGCGGATCGATCATCACATCGTTGACGACCACTTCCGGATCGCTCACGCGCTTCCACACTTTGCCGAGATCGACGGTCTTCCACAAGCCTTCCGTGGTTCCGGCATAAACGATATTTTCGTTCGTCGGGTCCTGCTTAAGGACGCGGGTGCGGCGCGCCGAAAACGGGATGCCCTGAATCTTCGAAAACAGGTTGCCGGCCGTCTCACTCTTGTAAATTCCCGAGCATGCGCTGGCGAAAACGATCGCAGGATTGTCGTGATCGACGATCACCGAAAACACGTCGGAGTCGTCGATCATGCCCTTGTTGATGTGCTGCCAGTTCGCGCCGCTGTCCGAAGTCTTCCAGGCCAAGTGCCAGGTTCCAGCGTAGACAGTATTGGGGTCTTTGGGATCGACCGCGATCGATTCGATATTCTTGATCTCGGTGGAATTTGCGGGCGACAGACGTTCCCAGGAATCACCGCCGTCCTTGCTCCGATAGACGCCATCGAGAGCGCCGGCAACCAGAATTTTGGAATCGCCTTTGAACATGTGCAGGGCGCGGATGGATTTGCCGTGCATCGCGGGGAGCGTCTCCCAAGTGCGACCGCCGTCACGCGTGCGGAAGATTTCTCCGAACTGCTGGCCCGCTGCACTCCAGGCGGATACGTAAATCCGTTTGGCGTCCATCGGATCGACGGATATGTGATCGAGCACATATTCGTCGCCCCCAAGCCGCGCCAGGCGCGACCATGTGCGTCCGGCATCGTTCGAAGCAAACATCTGACCGGTACTGGTCCCGAGCAGGATGTGGTCGGGGTTTTGTGCGTCATACGCCATGCTGCGCGCATCACCGCCGTCCGGACCTAACACCTGCCATGGCCCAGAGGCCAGCAGCGCAGTGCTCAAAAGAGCGACTGCAACAACCAGAGAACTTGTGCGAAGAGAGTGCCGTTTCACCATGAATTCCATGCGCGTAGATTGACCCCCGGCGAATGATATTCGCCTGCGTTACACATTAGATAAGGCTAGCACGGGCGGAGCAAGGTTACCGAAGGGCAGAAATAGGAAGGCCGGTGAGGGTGATTCCCCACCGGCCTTTCGTGCCGTTCCTGCGTCATTTATTGGGCCTTTTTCACCGCTTTCTTGGCCACCGGCTTCGGATGATCCGGAACCGCCTTCACCTTCGTCTCGTCCACCGGCGTCGTGCTGTCGGCGTTGGGGAAGGTCGCGCCCGCCGGCACGATCCACTGTTCCGTGGTCGCGGTTCCGGCATTGCCCGTCCGGGCCTCAATGCGGCTGGCGTCGATGTTCTGTTTCGCCTCGCCTCCCGAGAGATAGGCCTTGACGTTCAGGGCACGCTCGGCCGCCAGGTTTTTACGCTTTTCCTTGGGATCGGCGTTCCCGACGACGACCAGCTTGGCGTCGGAATCCTGTTGCAACTTGAGCGCCACATCGTCTAGTTCAGCCTTGCAGGTGTTATCCACGCGCCACGGCTTCTTGAGGTTGGGGTACTCGCACTCGTTCAGCTTGCTGGCAGCTGGCGGGGGCGGGGGCGGGGGCGGCGGATTGTTTACCACCACTGAACTCGAGGTCGAGGCCGTCAAGCCACGCGAGTCAGTGCAGGTTGCATTCACCGTTACCGTGCCTGCCGAAGCGCCAGTCGTCGAAAGGGTGGCCGAGTTTCCGCTACCGGAAACGCTGCCGCCGCTCGAGTTCCAGCCCCCCACCGTCACCGGAACATTATCGGGACTGGTGCAGGAGCAGCTGATGGTGGCGGAGGTCCCGACTTCAACCGTTGTGGGATTCGCGGTGCATGAAATCTGGGGCGGATTCAGTGGTTTGACAGTGAAGGGTACGCTGCAACTCGCGCTGTTGTTGGTCTTCGACTTCGCATCCGTCACGGTCGCAGTCGCGGTATAGTTACCCGCGGCTGCACCATTGGTGTCGATGGATGCCCCTGTATCCTTGCCTTCGATCTTGCCCCCTGTGCTCGACCAGGCATAGGTCAGCGAGTGTTTCGGATTGAAGTTGCTGCCCGCCACCGTTACGTGGAGGGGTTCGCCGACCATCACTTCGTTGCGATCGATCGTGCAGGCGGCTGATACCGGCAACTCCGGAGCTCCGCCAAAATTGAACACGAAACCGGTGCGCAGGCGGACGCCATCATAAGTGGGGCGACGCAAAGCGCTATCGGTCGGCGACACATTGGAGGAAAAATTCTCGCGTGCGTACTGAAAATCGGCTTCAAAAAGACGGAGCGTCAGCGGCTTCCAGAGCTTCAAATCCATGCCGCCACCAAGAATCGGAGCGATGCCAAAACTGCGGGTGATCCCTCTTGGCGAAAGGCGCTCGCCTCCGAGCAGTGTGTGCACAAAGAAATTCACACCGTCGCCGCGAAAAGTCAACTTCGGCCCGACGCTGAGCGTATTGACATTGGCATTGTGATTCCAGTCGACGCCGTAATCACCTTCGAGAGACCAGAGGCTGGTGAAATTGTAGCTGACGGCGGCACCAAAGCCCGGCGCAATGGAGGGGAGTTTGAAAGCCAATGGCCCCGCGGGCGGCGGGGTCTGATCGGGAACATTACCTCCAGGGTTCAGCCACTGGTACCCCAAGAACAGCTCTGCCTTGGGGACGTCATCGGTCGATGCGCTGGGTGCCTTAGGCGGGGGCGTAGTTTGTGCGTTCAGCAAAGCCGGTAACGCGATCAGAACGAGAACCAGAACGAGTCCAAGAATCGAGCGTCTCCGGTAAGTTTGGTGACAAGGTGACATTGAGTTCCTCCGAATCAAATACACTGAAAGCAAATTTAGTAGAACTGGAATCTGCAAAGCCTTATGGCACGTGCATTTAGGCCTGTACCTGGGAAACACCGAATTCTACAGCAATCGGACATTTTTGCAAAACTGGAAGTATTGATGGGAATGATGCTTGCAGCGAATTCGATCGCTCCTAGGTCTCGAAAATCGACGCCCAGCTGAAAATTGGTCTCAAATTGATATCCGGCCGTTGCCGACCCGGTTGCGGGGCGGCGCTCTTCCCTGAATAATGCTTGCTTGGAACGCGACATCGAAATTATGACACAGGAACGGGTACTGATCGTCGAGGACGAAGAGAACGAACGCACCGGGCTGGCCGAACTCGTATCGGGATGGGGCTATCGCACCGACACTGCCGCCGACGGTGTCGAAGCCCTGGAGAAGATCCCGGCCTTTGCTCCTTCCATCGTGATTACCGACGTGAAAATGCCGCGCATGGGAGGCATGGAACTGGTCGAGCGGCTCGCCGACATGGCGCAGTCGATCGCGGTGATCATGGTGACGGCGCAAAAGGCGACCGACACCGCCTTCCATGCTGGCCGTCTGGGCGTGCAGGACTACATCGAGAAGCCCATCGACTTCCGCCGGTTGCGCTCCATTCTCACCAACATCGGCGAAATTCTGGACACGCGCACCGAGAATGAATCCTTGCGCCGCCGCCTGCGCGACAAGGGCGCTCTGGGCGGCCTCGTCGGCGCGTCCCCGCAAATGCAGGAAATGTTCCGCCTGATCGAAATGGTTGCTCCCAGCACCGCCTCCGTCCTGATCACGGGAGCGAGCGGCACCGGCAAGGAATTGGTGGCGCGCACGATTCACGATCTCAGCCCGCGACGTAACAAGCCGTTCGTACCGATTAATTGCGCGGCCATTCCGGAAACTCTGATTGAGAGCGAGATTTTTGGTCACGAAAAGGGAGCATTCACCGGCGCGGCAGAACGCCGTACCGGCTGTTTCGAATTGGCCGAAGGCGGCACCCTGCTGCTCGACGAGATTGGTGAAATGCCGGTGGGCACGCAAGCCAAGCTGCTGCGCGTGCTCGAAGACCACAAACTGCGGCGGCTCGGCAGCAAGGTCGAGACCATGGTAGACGTTCGCGTGCTCGCTGCAACCAACAAGATCCCTGATGACGCCGTGGCCAATGGAGAACTGCGCGAGGACCTCTATTACAGGCTCAACGTCTTCAATATTCACATGCCGGCATTGCGCGAACATAAGGAAGACATCCGCGAGTTAGTGAAGAGTTTGATCGCCGACATGAACGAGAAGCATAATCGCAAGGTCGCGGACGTAAGCGAAGCCGTTCTTAATATGTTCCAGACCTACTCTTGGCCAGGCAATGTGCGTGAGTTGCGAAACACACTGGAACGCGCGGTGATCGTGTGCGACGGAGGCCTGATCGAAACCAAACACTTGCCGCCAGGCTTTGGTCAGAGCGTGCGCCCGGTGGTCAATGACCCCGATGCCGTGCACCTGGGTGTCGGTACCACGGTCGGGGAGGCGGAGAAATTGCTGATTCTAAAAACCCTGCAAGCGACCAATAATAACAAGACACGAGCGGCCGAAATCTTAGGCATCAGTCTGAAGACGCTGCATAACAAGCTGAAAGAATATGGCCGCCCGCAGGATGCGCTCCTGACCGCGGAGGAGTAAGAACAAGCTCGGCTCGCAACCGGCTGCTGGGGGAGAGCGCTTTTCGTCGATGAGCCGCAAATTCATCATCGTGTTTGTGATCACCACGCTATTCACGGCGCTGGTTGTCGGTTTTTCCTGGCTTTACCTTTCACAACTCCTGCGCCAGAGGCTGATCACGGCTGACGATACCGCGGCCGAACTCAGCCGGTCCCTGGAATACATCGCCTCGAACGCTGTCCCCGATTTAAGCAGCACGCCGATTGACACCGACGACCCCAAGGCCATGCGCGCCGCCATCACGAATTTCTTGCAGGAAGACACCAACCTGAACGACATGCTGCAGACGGTGGTGGGTTTTTCTCCCGTCATTTACGACGTGGCCATCGTTGATCCCAACGGTCTCGCCATCCTTGATACAAACTCAGCTCTGAACGGCAAGCCCGTGGCCGAGCGAGCCCCGTTGAGCGCGTTGAAGAACGCGGGTTTCCGCCATCAGTTGCGCCTGCTCTATGGCCCCGGCACCGTGTACGACGATAGCATTGGGATGGAACTTGACAAGAAAGCCTTCGGCAGCGTTCGGGTGGGTGTGAACACGGTTTTTTTGCGCAATGAACTGACGCCCGAACTGCAGCGGGCGGCTTTCTTCTCGGTGGTGGCAATTTTCTGTTCATTGGTGCTGGGGGCGGTGGTCTCGAATGTCGCCCTTGGACCGTTGAAGACCATCGCCCGCAACCTGGACAGCGCCAGCGCAGGAGACATCTTGCCGGACGAGGAGACCAGCGCCGATGACGAGGTTGGACTCGTGTCGCTGAAAATTTCCCACCTCGGCCGCCAGATTCGCGATACGAACCAGATTTTTTCTGCCTTGAAAGACAACGTCGAACAGGTCATGACCAAGCTGCAGGACGGCCTCATGTTGTTCACGCGCGATTCGCGGGTCGTTCTGGTAAGCGCTTCCGCGGAAAAATTCCTGGGACGCCCGCGCCGCGAAATTCTGGGACGAACCGCCCAGGAGATTTTTACCGATGGGACCGTTTTGGGCGCAGTCGTTCTGCCGGCGTTCCAGAAGCAACGTCCGCTGGTGCAATACGAATTCGAGGCCAGCGACGGCCGGCGGGTTCAGGTGTCGCTCGACTTCATCCAGGAAAAGGGCACGCCGATTGGTGCGCTGCTGACCATGCGCGATGCCGAATCGGTGCGGCGCATCGAGAACGAAATAGAGATTTCTCGCCGTCTCTCCGCCAGTGGACGCCTCACCCGAGGCGTGGCCCATGAAGTGAAGAACCCTATCAATGCCATCGTCCTGCACCTGCAGTTACTGCAGAACAAATTGCAGCAGGACGATCCCGAAACGCGGCGCCACATGGATATCATCGGCGACGAAATCCGCCGCCTCGACCGCGTGGTGCAAATCCTGGTGGACTTCACTCGCCCTCGGGATCTACGGCTGGAAGACGTCGATTTGCGGAAAATTCTGGAAAGCGTCGCCGTGCTGGCCGCGCCCGATGCGGCGCGCCACGGCGTCAACATCGTCCTGGATTTGTCCAACCTCCTGCCGCACCAGAGGAGTGTTCATAACGAGGCTGTCGGCAGCGACACTCCTCTGGACGCCGCGGTGCGCGATCTCGGGGAGCCGCTCATGGTACACATCGACGCCGATCTGATGAAACAGGCCGTCTTGAACCTGGTGCTGAACGGTGTGCAGTCCATGGCCGAGACGGGAACACTCACGCTTAGAGCACGCCGCGAGGGGGAAATGATTCTCGCCGAGGTGATGGACCAGGGCTGCGGTATTCCTCCCGATGCTCAGGAGAAGATTTTCGAGCTCTACTTCACGACCAAGAGCGACCAGGGGGGAAGCGGCATCGGACTGGCGCAAACCTTCCAGATCATGCAATGGCACTACGGGTCGGTTGACTTCGATTCCATCGTAGGGGCCGGGACAACTTTCCGTCTTCGCCTCCCGGCGGTGGCGGCGCGGCCAGAGCGCGAGCATGATGAAGAGCTAACTGCCTGACGGGGTTGAGCCGGCCCATCTTATCTCGCTGAGATCCTATCCTGTGTCCTTGCGATTAGCCGGGAATTGCGGCTTTCCCGCAAACATCGGAACTGATTTATTTTGAGTGACTTCCATGGACATGAACCAAAGGGGAGGCAGACCCTGTGCCATCGCATCCTCCGGTGGTCAACGAACGGATCGCTTTCCGGGCGTAACTAGACCGGCCTCGAACCGGAACGCTCGATTCGGTCCCCGCCGAACTTTCCCTTGCCACGATCTCGCCCGGGCAGGGGAATCTCCGCCTCGATGGGCGCTCCCGATTGGGCGACGGACCTGACGAGGGCTGGCGCCCCCCATCGCAGCGTTGTCGCCGCCAGCCTGCAGGCGAGATTCTCGGCCCGCGGTCTTTTGGAAGATGCGATAACTTCCCAAGAGACCATCGTTGTAGAGGATTTACTCGAACCCTCTGGAGCAAGGAACGATCGCGAGAATCCTTTCCGGCAAGGCTAGCTTCGCAGCTTGCCCCGAGCATTCGCATCGATCAATGGAAAAGGGTGAGGGAGCGATCCCTACACCCTTCCGGACCGATTGTTTCCTGTATCCGGTTTTACCAATTCCCACGGGATTCAGAAGGTCGCGCTGAAGGTCCGCAACGACTGGTGAACTCTCATGTGGAATCGGCCCATCGGGTCATTTCTTTTTGCGGGGCCAGGTGATCATGCATCGTGCACACCTTAGGGTGGGTCAAGATTCGCATGGTCCAAAGCAGGTCGTCGAACGACGTTCCGAAGCCGAAGTGCGCGTCCACAAATGCCAGTTCGGTGGAGGGCAGGTCTTTGCGTCCAGAGATCATGACCACGGGAACGTCTGGCACGAGGTACTTGATCTCCTGCGCGAGTTTTGACCCTGAAATCGCGGGCATTTCGTAGTCAATCAGCGCCAAGTCAAAATAGGTTCGTTTGCACAATTCCAAGGCTTCGAGGGGATCATTTTTCGTAATCACCCGGAACCCGCATTCCTCCAGAACACTGGTCAGCAATCGACTGGATTTGGGATTGTCATCCACATAAAACACCGTCGTTCTATTCTCCATCACAAACCTCCGTTCCTTTCTCGAAGAACGCCGGGACCGGTTGGGCTTGCGACTAGTTTGGGCAAAGATTTGTAAAGGTCGGGCGGGATCGCACCTGACGCGCCAGGCATGGCATAAGCCTTCTGAGTCTCTTTGGTCTCTCGCCTGCGCCGCGGATGACGGCTGCCTAGCTGGTGGCCGCGGCCTCTCGTTCCTGAGCGGAATGGTCAGTTTCTAACTGCTTGCGAAGTTTGTTCACCAATTCCCGGGCGGAGCGGAGTTTTTCGGCGGTTGCGACCGGGAGACCGGGAGTTTCAGCGGCGAGTTCAATCGACAGCAGCAATGGGGTGACGGTGCCATTGAGTTCGCTTAGAAGCTTCGCTTGCGCTGCGTGACGGGCCCGCGCCTCCTCGCGCTGGCGGCGGCGGAGTGCGGCTTGGACTTGGCGCAGCAAACGCCCCATTCCGTTGATGGCGAAATTGACTTCGACCGGGATGGCCGTCTCCAGATGAGTGAGCGTGATCTCGGCTTCGCTCGGTTCGGTCTCGAGCAGGTACTGATCGAGCACCACGGCCGCGTAGGTTTCCGCACGCAAAAGCGTGGTCGCGCGAGGCGAATTTTCAGCCACCGTTACTGTCTCACCCGTAGCTTGCTGAAGTGCGGCGGCGCACTCGGAGGCGCGTTCGCTTGGCGTCACAAGAAGAATCATGCCGAGTTACTGGCAAGTTTCGGGCCATTCATTTTTGGCTGAAAACAAACAAGTTGCGAGGAAGGGTTTTTCTGAAACTCCCGATCTGGTACGAGCGAGTCGAAAACGGTGCTGGCTCGGACTCGGTTCGCATGGATCGAGGCCGCTTTCCCGCCCCTTTTCGGTTGGCTTCTCCGAATATCGCCGCTTGGCAATGCCTACCAACCTTCGTGCCGGGCTCGGCCGGTCGCTGCCTGCATTCGATGCGGTCAGCTCTGGGATTCGTATTCTTTCAGCTTGCGGTAGAGTGTGGTTTTGCCGATGCCGAGCAAGCGGGCAGCTAGAATCTTATCTCCGTTGACCTGCACCAGGGCGTTGAGGATGGTCTGCCTCTCGAGTTGTGCCATGGGCACGATGCCGTTGCTCGGGTGGCTGGAGGCGATCAGGTCGACCGGCGCGCTGTAAATTTGCGTGGGGAGATCGCGCACCTGGATTTGGGCTGCGCTGGTGAGGGCGCAGGCACGATCGAGCGAGTTCTCCAGCTCCCGGATATTGCCGGGCCAGTCATACTGGAGCAAGGCCTTGAGGGCGTCGTCGGAAATCGATTTTTCAATGCCCGCATCGCGGCCGATGCGTTCGAGGAAATGGGCTACCAGCAGTGGGATGTCCTGGCGGCGCTCGCGCAGGGCGGGGATACGCAGGGTAAGGACGTTGAGGCGAAAGAACAGATCACGGCGGAAGCTGCCGTCGGTTACGGCGCGTTCCAGATCGCGATTGGTGGCGGCGAGAATTCGCACGTTGATGGGAACGCGGCGAACGCTGCCGACGGGACGAATTTCCTTTTCCTGAATCGCGCGGAGCAGCTTGGCCTGCAGATCAACCGGGAGCTCGCCGATTTCGTCCAGAAATACGGTACCGCCCTCGGCGATGGCGAGCAGACCATCCTTCGGATTGGTCGCACCCGTGAAGGCACCGCGCACGTGACCGAAAAGTTCACTTTCGATCAGCGTCGGAACCAGAGAGCCGCAATCGACCGGAATGAATGGCTTGCTGCGGTTGGCGCCTGCGAGATGAATGGATTTGGCGACCAGTTCTTTGCCGGTGCCGCTCTCGCCGAGAATCAAGACGGGATGCGAACTTTGTCCGGCTTTAGCGATGATGCGGTAAAGCTTTTCCATCTCGGGGGAGCGGCCGATGATGTTGCCGAAGCCTTGGCGCGATTTGATGGATTCAGCGAGCACGCGGTTCTCTGTCTTCAACCGCAGATTTCCAGCCACACCATCGAGCAGGAGCCGCAACTCTTCCATGCTGAAGGGTTTGGTAACATAGTCAAAGGCACCATCTTTCATGGCCTGCACCGCCGAGCGCACGGTGCCGTAGCCGGTGATTACGATCACGAGCGCTTCCGGACGGTGCTTTTTGATGGCGCGCAGGGCTTCCAGTCCGCCGGCACCGGGGTGTCGCAACTCGAGCAGCACGACATCGGTGTTGTAGGCGTCGAGCGAGCGATAGGCCTGTTCAGCACACTCCGCCAGCTGGGTGTTGAAGCCCAGGGATTGGGCCACGTCGCGACAGGCTTCACGGGTAGCGCGATCCTCGTCGACGATGAGGAGGTTCAGAAAATTCGCTCCTTCGATCTGAGGGGGACGGCTGTGGCTGACGAGGGTGGCGGATGATGCAGTGAACATGATGGATCTCCTGGCGTAAAACCTTAGTGCTTGCTCGTTGGGCATCCGCATTGCGATGCCGCGACAGCGGTGCTGATCCGGTTCTGGCTTAAATACAGTCGCCTGTGTGCGTGCCGAGACAAGGCAATCTCGGTTCCAAGTCGATATCCTCGAAGCCCAACGTTGCCGCACCCGGGTCGCGCGCGCATTCGGTCACAACCTTCCCGGGGCGTGGTATGCGGACGCGGCTGTGGCCAAAGGGATAAATACTTCGATCGAGGTACCACGTCCGGGTTCGCTCTCGACCATGATCGTGCCCCCGGCGTCAGTGACGATGCGCTGCACCATGGCGAGACCCAATCCGGCACGCCGTCTTTTTCTGTCATTCGAGAACGGTTCGAAGATGCGGGAGCGAGTTTCCGCATCCATGCCACAACCGTTATCGGTCACGGTCAGGGAGACCGCAGGGCGCGCGCGTGCTGGTTCGACTTCGCGGGGTAGTTCGGACGCGCGCGTGATCACCCTGATTTTTCCGCCCTGCGGTAGGGCGTCGCGCGCATTCAGGACCAGGTTGAGTACGATCTGCCGCAACTGGGCCTCATCTGCCAGCACCAGGCCGGCGGCGGAATCGAGCGCGGTGACCAGTTCAATCCGCTCGCCGAGAAGCCGGCACAACAGGTTTTTGGTGGACATCACAATTTGGTTGATTGCGATTGGATGCGTTTCGGCCGGCCGCTTGCGAGCGATGGCCAAAAGTTGCTGTGTCAATGCGACGCCTTGCTCGACCACCAGGCGCACATCTTCGACCCGCTCGCGGAGTCCGCTGGTCTCTCCTGTTTCCGTCGCTAGCTCTTCGAGCGCCCGTCTTTCGTCGATTCGCCGACCGGTTGCAAATTTTCCTTGCTCCACCCTTGTTCGCTCCAGTTTTTCTTCCTCCAGTGGTCGCTTCTGCAAGGCGGCGTTGACCCGGTCGCAGTAGAGCAGGATGCCGCTCAGGAGTTGATTGAGGTCTTCCGCGATCCCTCCGGCGAGGCATCCGGCAATATTGTTTTTTTCGGCTTCGCGGAGATGTTCTTCGCCGCGTTCGCGTTCACCTGCGTCGGTCAGCAAAGCGATGAGGAGGGTGGGCTGGCAGCGCGTGTCGCGGGCCAGCGAAACCCTCAGGTGCCCCCAAAACTCGGAGGCATCTTTACGGCGGTAGCGTCTCTCGCTGGCGAAAGAACCACGCTCGCCTCGCATCAGCTCGACCATGAATGATTCGCCTCGCGAAGACCCGTTCCGACTGGCGTCGCGGTCAAGGTCGGGGATCAGTTCGTCCGCGTGCGAGGCCGCAAGTTCCTGTGGGGAATAACCGAGCATTCGGCTGAGCGCCGGATTGGCTTCCAGGATGCGACCGTCGAGCCGGCAGATCGCGATGCCGATGGCGGCCGCTTCGAACATCGCCTGAAAGCGCAGATCGGCTTCGCGATTGAAAGGCGCCGAAAATGGGGTGACGACGTTCATGTCCAGTTCAAGTCTCTGGTTCCGGCCTTCCGTCTCAGGTCTTCCGTCGGGGGAAAAACATCGAGGTATGACCCCAGGGCTGACCGATACCAAGCTGGGAAAGGCTGTTTTGCAACCATTCCAGGAATGGACCTCGCCAAGCCTGAATAGGGAAAAGTCTAGTACGGAAACGGTTGCCGCTAAGTGCGAGCCGTCACACCAAATTTGTGATGATTCCAGACAACGGTTGAAGGGGATACGAAATACTCGAAGCGGGGGTTGTGTCGAAGGGGGAGCAGTTTGCCGTTCTGGGAGAAGCTGCTGATGTCAAACCGGGAATCGTGATGGTGAAAAGGTGCACGTCCACGGTCTGGCTGATCCCGTCTACCGGCAGAACTCCTTCGCTCAATTTCGTGAGCTCTGCGCCGGTTCGGGGAGCTTTGGCTACCCTAGGCCTATCTCTGGCCGTATCATGTTTACTGTCGTTCTCGGTTCTCGTGCGGCCAATTCGTTTTCGCGAAGGAGATCATGCCCCAGGCCAATCGCGTCTTCGTTATTATGATCTTGCTGACGCTCGGCCCTGTCTGCTCCTGCGGCCGCCCTCCGGCGGAGAACGCTGCGACCGGGACCGACGCGCAGCGGCTGCCTTTTGATCGTGAGCCGCACACCACCGGGATTTCACCCAGCCAGTCGCTGATTCCGTCGACCATGAAACTGCCGGAGGGAACACCGATTCCGGTTCGACTGGAAAGCGCGCTTTCGAGCGCAGCGGCGCATGCAGGTGACACGTTCAGGGCAACCATCGACGAACCGGTGGTAATCGACGGCCAGACGCTGATCGCCGCCGCGACCTCCGCCACCGGCCGAGTGCTTGAAGTGAAGGCCGCCACCCCTGCGGCTGGACATTCATTCGAAAGTGCGCGCGACGTCTCGCCCGAAAGCGGCTATTTGCGGATCGTACTGACTAGCTTGAACGTAGGAGGCAAGCCGGTCGCGATATTGACCTCCAGCATCTTCGCAAAAGGCGGCGTTCGCGAAGAGCGGAACCCGGCGGGCAAGGCTTCTGGGGTCACTCAGAGAGATATCGTATTCGGCGTGGATCGACGCCTTATTTTCCGGTTGGCCCAGACCGTTGATTTGCAATGAACCCGATTGCCCCTAGGCGGGAAAACTTCCCGCAGGAATAAAATCGCCTTCGTGGTTTCTGTCTGGCGGCAGGTCGGGGGGGACTCCTTAAGGCGGCTGGAAACGAACAGAAAATGCAGTATGATTTGCTGACTGTCGATGGCAGCTGGCATCGACTTTTCCGGCCAGGGAGAGTTTGCCCGCTGAAATCTTGCCTGGCAAGCCACGAAACCCGCAGAAAGCTGAGTAACACCGGGTAAACGAGGGCCACAGGAAATGACCATGAACCTTCGAACCATCCGTACGCTTTTGCTCGTGCTCGCGGTGCTGTGCATGTCGGCGGCATCGTTTGCGCAAATCGGGGTGGCGATTACCATCGGGCCGCCCGCGCTGCCTGTCTACGAGCAGCCGCTTTGTCCGGGCGATGGCTATCTTTGGACGCCGGGCTACTGGGCCTATGACTATGACATCAGCGACTACTACTGGGTGCCGGGCACGTGGGTGCTGGCGCCCGAGGTCGGTTTCCTGTGGACCCCGGCATGGTGGGGTTGGGAAGGCGGCGGTTTCCTTTTCCATGAAGGCTATTGGGGCCCGCACGTGGGTTTCTACGGCGGAATCAATTATGGCTTCGGATATTTCGGCCTAGGTTTTGAGGGCGGGCGTTGGGACGGCGGACATTTTTTCTACAACCGCTCGGTGGCCAACATCGACATCGTGAACATTCACAACGTCTACAACACGACAGTGATCAACTACCCGGTCAATCACATCAGTTACAACGGCGGCAATGGTGGAATCAATGTGCGGCCGAGGCCGGAAGAAGAGTTGGCGGAGCATGATCGGCACATTGCACCGGTAGCGACGCAAACGGAGCACGTGCAGGAGGCGCGATCCAATCCGCAACAGCGGGCGTCGGTGAACCGGGGCAGGCCGGGGGTTGCGGCAACACCGCGGCCGGGAAACTTCAAAGAGGGCGCAGTGGCGGCGCGAGAGGCGGGGGGGGCCTATACTCCGGCAAATCGCGGCGGAAACGAGGGTCATGCGGACAATAATGCTGCGCGCCCACCCGTACATCCTCACGATCTTGCACCGCTGGAGAAGCCCGCGACTCCGAAAACGGGCAATCCCAAGCTGGATCAGAAGTTCCAGCAGCAGCAAGACAAAATGATGGCGAAGCAGAACCAGGAGCGGGAGAAACTCCAACAGCAACAGGACAAAGAACACCAGCAAATGGCGAAGCAAAATGCCGGTCCGGCCAAACAGCAGCAGGTGGAGCAGAAACACCAGCAGCAGACGCAGCAGTTGCAGCAGAAACACCAGCAACAGACGCAGCAGTTCCAGCAGAGAGTGCAACAGCGGTCGGGGGGACGGAAGTAGAGCGATCGGAAGACCGCCCCTGATCGTGCCCGGCGTGAAGCGGAGTCCACGCGCGGTCCATCGACAGCCCAGGCGAATCGAATCCCAAAGACCGGGCGAACTGTCGGCGGACCGACCTCGCCCGGCCACACTTTTAGGAGGATCGCCCGCGGCCGCTGAGCTCCGTTATGGGACTGGTTAATCGCGACTGGCGGAGCGGATGTCCTTGCTTTCCAAGACCCGTTTTGCATAACCGCGCCGGGCGACGTTCAACATGGCGTGTCCGATCTGTTGGGTAGTCAGAACGTAATCCGGAAACGCCGTGCGCATTAAAGGTAGGACCGGTTTCACGAGCTTGTAAAAAACACGATACATCCTGGTCTTGGACTGAATTCCGTCGAGCGGTTGAATCACGCCTGGGCGAAACATGTAGGCGGCTGCGAAGGGCATTTTCAGGAGAGCGTTTTCAGTCTTGCCTTTGATCCGTGCCCACATGATCTTTCCGCGCTCTGAGCTGTCGGTGCCGGCTCCGGAGACATAGATGAAGGTCATGGTTGGGTTCCGCCGGCACAAAATGTCGGCAGCGGCCATGGTCGCTCCATAAGTGAGGAGTTTGTACTCTGCTTCGGTCATACCGCTCGCGGATCCTCCGAGACAGAAAAAGCAGGCGTCGAAACCTGAGAGTTCAGCCGCGATCGGCTCGTACTGCCATAGGTCGGAGTGCACAATTTCGCGCAATTTCGGGTGAGGCATGCCGGTCGAGGTTCGCCCGACGGTCTGGGTGAGTTGCACATCTGGAGCCAAAAGACACTCGCGCAGCGCGCCTTGCCCGACCATGCCGGTGGCACCAAAAAGCAGGACGTTCATGGCTTGTCCGATCCCCTTTCTCCGTTCTCGTATATCCGGCCGGTGTGCGGGCGGCCTTCAATCGATGCTTCCCGTTCAAGAAACGGCATAGTCAATTTTGGGTTCTGCCGTGCGATGGATCGCGGGAAGAAGCAATGTCGAGATCGATGTACAGGCGATGGGCGGGATCGTGCGACGAAACCGCATTGGGCGAATAGCAATTGCCGTCGTGATTGTAGGTGGCGGAGCAGCCTCGGGCGAAATCGGGGCGCTTGGGAGATTGCGAATATTGCCAGACATCGGCAAAAGAAATTCCGCTGGCCCGGGGAGAAAGATCTTTGCGGGAAATCGTACAACCGGGCGAAGGCGGACACGCGTCGTTGACGATCCAATAGTTGATTTTTCGCTGGCCTGCGTTCCTTTGGATGTCTTCGGCGGTGATGACGGAGACGCCAGGGCTTTCTTTGGCGGCGATGCCCGAACAATACACTCCGGCGGCGAAGTGCGCAGCGGTTACTCCATCGACCCAAGCGTGAAGATAGGCTCGCTGCTCCGGGAGGAGGCGACCGCCTTGTTCCTGATCGAGAAAGACGATGGTTTGCCAGGGAAAGCCCTCGCTAAGCGCCGCCTGGACTGCCACAGAGGCATCGGAACGGCCTAACTTGACGGCGTCGCCGGACTGCTTGATCTCGGCATAGGTGCGTCCGTTGAACAACACCAGAAAACCGAAACCGGCGGATTGGAGAGTCAGACGCTTGCCGGTCCAGGAATTGGTTTTCGCTCCCGGGGGAATATTCAGCCAATAGCCGGAGTAAGAGAAGGTCTGGTGGAGGGCGTTTAGGGCCGCGTCTCCGGGATAGTCGTTGCGATCGAAGCCCAGGTAGGCTGCCGAGGCCGGGTGACCGCTGGCGGCAGAAACGAGTGGACCGCTAGCCAGGGTCGCCAGGATCAGCAGTAGAGGTCTTATTCCCATTGGTCGGTGGCCCTGATGAGGTTCCGCGTTTCTAGATATTAATGCATATTGCGACCGGGCCCTGTCGTTTCGCTCCAGGTCCTCTGTGCTACCCGGATTGCCGGGTCCGAAGCGCTTCCCGTTGTGAAATCCAGGCTCAGCAAAGCTGGAGGGGCTTAGGGAGGGACCCAAGAAAACTCTTTCCTTGACGCCGGACTCTCCCCTAAACTGGAGGGAAATTGGCCCGAGGGTAGCTCCCAGCCCTTGACCCCGAGGTTCTGTGCGCGTACTGGTAACAGCTGATACGTTTAGCGGAGTTTGGACCTATGCGCGCGAACTGGTTTCGGGTTTGGTGACTCACGGGGCCCAGGTCACACTTGTCAGTTTTGGAGAAATTCCGCTCCCACACCAGACGGTCTGGATGGATGGGCTGCACGGGTTGGAATATCATCCGACCGCGTTTCGTCTCGACTGGATGCAGGAAGGGGAGCATGACTTTTATGCGGCGCAGGATTATCTTTGCGCCATCATTCGCGATACGCGTCCTGATTTTCTGCATTTGAATCAGCTTAGTTTCGGGGCGCTGCCGGTCGCCACTCCGCGACTGGTGGTGGCGCACGGGGATCTGATTACCTGGTGGCTCAGCATTCACGGACAGGAACCGGCCGCCTCGGCATGGCTCCAGTGGTATCGCGAGACGATCGTCGCCGGGTTGACGCGTGCCGAAGGCGTGGTCACGACGTCGCGTTGGATGGGCGACATGTTGCGGGCGGCTTATGGCGACGAGTTCGAGGGCTATGTGGTTCCGCCGGGACGCAATCCAATCTACTTCAATCCGTTCGTGACCAAAGAAGAGTCGGTGCTGGCGATCGGGCGGCTGTGGGATACGGGGAAGCAAGTCGCTCTTTTGACCCAGCACTCGCACGGTCTGCCGGTGTGCATTGTTGGGGCGGACAATCCGATTCCGTCGCCGCCGGTGCCGATTCGCGCCGACGTGCGCGTCTCCACCGGCGAACATGAGATTTCGGTGAAGGGTGCGCAGACGGAATCGCAACTGCGCTCGCTCTACAGCAAGTCCACGATTTTTGCCGCGACCTCGCGCTATGAACCTACGGGGCTGGCGTCGATTGAAGCAGCGTTCTCGCGCTGCGCGCTGGTGGCCAACGACACCGAGGTGTATCGCGAGCTGTGGGGTGACGCGGCATTGTATTTCGAGCGCAATAACGCCGAAAGCCTCGGCGAGGTGCTCAGCCAGCTCGACGAAGACCGGGAACTTACCCGACTCTACGGTACACGCGCATACAATCGGGCCCGTGAACGGTTCACGGCACGACGGATGGTGGACGACTACCTGCGGCTGTATCGGCGGCTGCGAAGCTCGAAAGTGGCAGTGGCTTGATTCTGGAGACGGATGCTTGGCCGGAGTGGAGACTCCGGCAAGCCGATGTCTTCAGTCGCTTGGATCCAAGGTGAGAATTTTCGCTGACCTCCCCGAGTTGAGTCACGAAGACGATCGTGCAGCCGCTCGAGGGGGTGGCCAAGAGAAGAAACCGGGGTCGCGATGTCACAGCTCTTTCGCTCCGCGCGAGTTGACTGGACCTTGTCACTTGCCGGACTGACTGCCGTGCGGCCAAGCCTCGAACAGCCGGGTGGCATTCACTGAACCGAGGCCGGTGGCCAGATCGTAGCCGACTGTAGCCGGATACGCGGGCTCGCCCTCAGAAGTTGAGGTCGAAAGTTCGCCGATGATCTTCCTGCCTTCTCCGTAGCAGTTGTAAGAGATGCCTTTCGAATCCAGGCCGCATGGGATGTCCATGTCTCCGCGCGTTACGTCATTAAAGATGCAGGAGGGTGCCGGCAACTTGCCGGTGGTTTGACTTGCGTTGCAGGCTTTCGCTCCCTGCTGGTCGAATTGGCGCGCCGCCAGCGCATAGTAGACGTAGTTGGCATTCCCCTGCTTCCCGTATTTCTGGTCGATCAGTGCCTGAATGCCCGCCATGGCCGGCGAGGCAAAGGATGTACCACCGCCGCCCTCCAGCAGGGCATCGTTCCTGGCGGTGCAGGGAGCGCCGAATTCCTTCGCATCTGACATGCACTCGACCAGGAAGCTTCCCCAAATGCCGGTCGCAGAAAACAGGGAGAGATCGGGCTGATCGCGCAACCCATCGCGGGGAATGCCGGGAACACCGGTTTGATACGAAGGCTTTGGGTTGCCTTGACAGGTTCCGCTGACCACGCCGGGAATCGACGGCACTCCGGTGAAGCAGGTACTCGGTCCGCCACTGCCGCTCTCCGCGTACCGAAATAGATAACTTCGGCCCAGGGTTGAATTACAGAATCCGGACGGACCATAGGATTGCGTGTAACTGCCGAATACGGGATCGCTGTAGATGAGTTGGCTGGTACAGCCGTCGTTCCAGGGAATCTCTGGGATGTAGGAGAGGGCGGAAGCCAAAGTCCTGGGATCGTTAGTAGGGCTCCAGTAATCGCTGACCGGAATGCCGTTGACGTCCTGGTTGTATTGCGCCATGAAATCAGTACCTCCGACATCGACGGCGTACGCGGAGGCGGTGTTGTCGCCGCTGTTGATGCCGAGCGTGGAGTACGGAGTGCTCTCGACGGGGGCGCATTCGTCGGCGCCGGTGTCTCCCTGGGCGATGAAGAAAGTAGTGCCCAGGGCCGTGGCAATCTGCGCCTCGCGATTCTCGAGCGCGATTTCGGCCTGGCCGGTGATGGTTTCGCACAGACCATAACTGTCCGAGATGATGTCGGGCGGTTCGAGATCGAGGAGGTTCAGGATGGCGAGATCGAGCCCGGAAACGGTCCGAGAATTGGCACACGCGGAAAGCTCGATGCTGGCGTCGGGAGCACTCGCGCTCGCCCACTCCACGTCGAGGGCCGCCTCGATTTCATCCCCATTCTGACCGGGGTTCTTGCACCCGGGATAGATCTGCTGGAAGTTGCCGTCCTTGAAATCTTTCAGACCGAAGACGTTACGAAAGTCGTTCCAATCGGATTCATGGGCGAGATTGGAGTCTTCGACCAGGGCGATGGTAACGCCCTTGCCGGTAAATCCTCGCTGCCAGAGGGGGAGAACATTGTAGATCGTGTCGAAGTCGTAGGGACCAACCGCGTGAAACGTCTGTCCCTTGGTTTTGACATTGAAGTGCGGATGCCACTGCTGGGTGGCAGCGTCATAGGAGACCGGGCCGAGCCGAATGGCGTGCGAACGGGGGAAGAAATCGTGAAGGGACGCGATGCCTGCGATGGCGGGAGCGAGCGCGGCCGGGATCTGCGGATCGTGCATGTTGGCGATGTGTTTTGCACCGTTCGGCAAAACCAGATTGTGCACCTCGGTATGAAACGCTTCGCGAATTTGCGCGGCGGTTCCGGCGAAATCGATGACCAGCCCATTGTGATAGACGCGATTCACGGAAAAGCCGTGCGACTCCAGCCAGGTCTGGATGGTTTCACGATCTTTCTGCGCGAGGCCGAAGCGGTCGCCGAGTTGCTGCGCTGTCAGCCAGCGATGGAATTCCACGGATTTCTGATCGTGCATTTCGTCAATCAGTTTCTCCAGCCGCGCCTCGCTTTCCGGTGGGGGCTGGAGCGTGAGCAGCAGATGATCGAAAACCAGGTCATCGGCAACCGCTCCGCGATCGTTATTGGCATGCCGCGCAGCTGCCGTCGTGTTCCCGCGAAGCGTGACCAGCCTCGACTCGTCAATCGGGCCGGTGATGATGGACCTGGGGGCCGGAGAAGGACTGGGCGCGGAGGTCTCCGCCCAGGAGGCGGCGGCGCAACAAAACAACAAGGTGAGGAGAGCGGAACGCGGCATAATCAGAATCTCCGGGAAGCGCTGAGGGCCTGGGGCGTCCAATCGGACCAGGAGTCCAGACGCGCAATCCCGGAATGCTAACGGTCTGTCACAGACTGGGTCAAGCCGAAAGCGCGCAGGAGTCGGGGGCTTCCGGCGCCCGCATGCTATACTTTTTCAAGCATCTTTCCTGTCAGATCAGCAGACGGAGGACGGTATCGACAAGCGTTTTATCCGCATGAACGAGCGCATCCGGGCGCGTGAGGTTCGCGTGATCGGGGACGAAGGGGAGCAGATTGGCGTGATGCCTCCTTTCGAAGCGCTGAAACTGGCTCGCGAAAGAAATCTCGATCTGGTGGAAATCTCCCCAACCGCGCAACCGCCGGTTTGCCGCATCATGGACTACGGGAAATTTCTGTACCAGAACGAGAAACGCGAGCGCGAAGCCAAAAAAAAGCAGAAAACGATTACGGTCAAGGAAGTCAAGTTTCGCATCAACGTGGACGATCACGACTACGAGACCAAGAAGAACCATGTGCTGCGCTTCCTCGACGAAGGGGACAAGGTGAAAGCGACCATCTTCTTCCGCGGACGCGAAATGACGCGGCAGAGCCTGGGCCGGCAGATTCTGGAACGTTTGATCAAGGATGTGGACCAGAGAGGTTTGGTCGAATTTCGCCCACGTCAGGAAGGCAATACGCTGCACCTGATTCTGGCGCCGAACAAGAAGGAAGGCGGAGGGAAAGAGAAGTCGCCCGCTCCTCCGAAGCCCTCGCCGCCTCCTGCGTCGCAGGGTGGAGCGCAGACAGCGTAGAGCAATGTTCAGCGATCCGTAAGCCTCCCTTGCCTTGCCTTGGTTGGAACGGTTGCGCTCGGTGCGCTGAAATGTAGCTGGGAACTGTCGACCGGAAACGGATTTTTATGCCAAAACTAAAAACACACAAGGGCGCGGCCAAGCGCTTCAAGAAAACCGGAACGGGAAAGGTGAAGCGGCACAAGGCATTTCTCCGCCACATCCTGACCTCGAAGGCCAAGAAGCGGAAGAAGAAGCTGGGGGATTCCACGCTGGTCAGTGACGCGGATCTCAAGAAAGTCAAGCGCATGATTCCGTACTAGGGATCATGCAGCGACGGGCGTCGCTTCGGTTCTGCTCAGCGCAGTTTGTCGCCCGTCCTTAACGAGTACCCAACAAGCAAGGCTGCGGAGCGAAACGCACTGCAGCGGCGTGTGAAGAGGTCAGGCTTCGGAAATCCCGTCGGGTAGAAGCCTCCTTACCTCCAGCCGCCGGAAGAGATACAAAAAGGAGAACAGCAATGCCTCGTGTAAAACGCGGAACCAAACGCCGCGCCAAGCGCAAGAAGCTTCTGGAACGCGCCAGCGGATATTTTCTAACGAAATCGAAGCTTTACCGCGCGGCGAAAGAAGCCGTCGATCGCGGATTGAAGTTTGCTTACTCCGGCCGCAAGCAGAAAAAGCGGCAGTACCGCTCGATCTGGATCGTACGCATCGGAGCTGCCGCCCGTCTGAACGGATTAAACTATAACCAGTTCATCAGCGGATTGAAGAAGGCGGGAGTGGAACTGGATCGCAAGATCCTGGCGGATTTGGCGGTCAATGATCCTGCGGGATTTGGCAGCTTGGCGGAACAGGCGAAAAAGGCCAACGCCGCGATGGCGTAGTTTTCCGCGATCTGAACTCGGTCGTCAGCTTTCCGTAATGCATGGACCGCGTCCTCCTGAGCAAAGCGAACGATTCGTCGGCTCAGGAGGACCATTCTTTCCGGATGCCCTACAGCGTTCCCCAACTCACCGACTTCTCCACTTCGGCGCTCGACAGCGTCATGCGCGAGCTTCTGTCTGCGCTCGGGCAGGAGTCGGAAGCGATTCTCTCGGAGAATGATTGGAAGGTTTTTCGCGATCGCTGGATGGCGCGCAAGAGCGGCATCCTCATGCAACTCAATGAACTTTGGCTGAAAGCAGCCCCGGGAGCGAGCAAACGCGAGGTCGGGCAGCGCGTCAATGAGCTCAAGACCCGGGTCGAGCAGGCGGTGGATGCGACGTTGGCGCGCATTCAGCGCGGGGCCGGCTCGGGCAAACTCGCATCCGAGCGTCTCGATATTACTCTCCCCGGCATTCGACGTCGTATCGGCACGGAGCATCCTGTCATCAAGACGATGAACGAGATGATCGGCGTGTTCCGCAATCTGGGCTACTCGGTCGAGGAAGGCCCCGAGATTGAAACCGACTTTTACAACTTCGAAGCGCTGAATTTTCCGCCGAACCATCCGGCGCGCGACACCCAGGACACGCTGTTCCTCGCCGGACAGGAATCGAAGGCGCTGCGCGACCGCCTGGTGCTGCGGACGCATACTTCGCCGGTGCAGATTCGCACCATGCAGAAGATGAAGCCGCCGGTGCGCGTGGTATGTCCGGGAAAAGTTCATCGCAACGATGCGCTCGATGCCACGCACTCCCCTATTTTTCACCAGATCGAGGGCCTGGCAGTCGATACCAACATTACATTCTGTGATCTGAAGGGCACGCTCGACCACGCCATGAAAGCGATGTTTGGATCGAGCGTGAAGACGCGCTTTTATCCGTCGTTCTTTCCGTTTACCGAGCCGAGTGCCGACGTGCAGATCAGCTGCATATTCTGCGCCGGCAAGGGCTCGCGCGACGGCGCTCCCTGTCGCAACTGCAAGGCAAGCGGATGGATTGAGCTGCTGGGATGCGGCATGGTCGATCCGAACGTCTACGGCTTTGTGGATTACGACGCCAGCAAGGTTTCGGGATTTGCCTTTGGCATGGGCGTCGAGCGAATTGCAATTCTGAAGTACGGCGTAGATGATATTCAGTTGTTTTTTCAGGGCGATGCGCGGTTTCTGGAGCAGTTTGGCTAGGGCTGCAGGCTTCGAGCGAAGGCTGGCGGCAACCGTGGCTCGAAACTGGCACTTTCTCGAATGAAAATTTCTCCGCAATGGCTGCGCGATTTTGTGGATCTCCCGGTCGATTACCCTCGACTGGCGGACGAACTGACTCTTGCCGGCGTGGCGGTGGAAGGCGTCTCCGGCGAGGGCGACAGCACCGTCTTCGAGATGGAGATCACCACCAACCGGCCCGATGCCATGAACCATTACGGCGTGGCTCGTGAGGCCTCGGCGCTTTACGATCTGCCGCTCCGGGTGTTGGATCCGAAACTGCCCGCTGTCCAGGGCAAATCGGACGTCACCATCGAGATTCAGGAGCCGGAACTGTGTCCGCGCTTTACCTCGCGCGAAATTCGCGGGGCCGCCATAACGCCTTCGCCGGCCGACATCGCCCGCCGTTTGCAACTGCTCGATCAGCGCCCCATCAGTAATGCGGTCGATGCCACCAATTACGTTTTGTGGGAGAGTGGCAAGCCCACGCATGTGTTCGACCTCGACCTGCTCGAAGGACGGCGACTGGTTATCCGCAGGGCGAGAGCCGGGGAAACGCTGAAGACCCTGGACGGGGTGGAGCGTCGCCTCTCGACCGAGGACCTGGTGGTTGCCGACGCGGAAAAGCCCGTAGGTCTGGCCGGCGTGATGGGCGGCTTCGACACGATGATTACCGAGAAGACAAGGAATATCCTGATCGAATCTGCCTGGTGGGATCCGGTTACGGTGCGCCGCATGTCGAAGCGGCACGGACTGCATACCGATGCCTCCCACCGGTTTGAGCGGGGAGCGGATTTCCAGTCGACCGTCGCTTCGACCAACCGTGTTGCCGAACTGATCCTTGCGTCGGGAGGCGGCACGCTTGTTGGCGATGTGATCGATGTGATCGCGCGCAAG
This sequence comes from Terriglobales bacterium, assembly GCA_049520935.1. Lineage (GTDB taxonomy): Bacteria > Acidobacteriota > Terriglobia > Terriglobales > Acidobacteriaceae > Acidiflorens. The sequence goes on from JBEKPJ010000001.1 coordinate 269,529, forward strand.
CTTGACCTCGCACCGGTGGAGCTCGACCTCAGCGAAGTCCAACGTATTCTTGGCGAGAGACTGAGCACGCTGGAAATCAGTCGCATTCTTACTCGTCTCGGTTTCACCATGCTTCCCGGCAGCGAAGGTAAGTACCTGGTACACATTCCGAGCTGGCGTCTTGATATCGAGCGCGAGATCGACCTCATCGAAGAACTGGCTCGCCTGCACGGTTACGACAAGTTCCCGAACACGCTGCCCGCTTACAGCGGCGAAGTTCGGGATCTGCCCGATGCGCACAAGGACGCGCGGCTCCGTTCTTCGCTGCTGGCGCTCGGTTATAACGAAGCGATTTCTCTGACGTTCATTTCCAAAGACGATGCGCGGCGCTTTTCGACCGCTGCCGAACTCGATCTCGCGAATCCCCTGAGTGACGAAGCCTCGGTCATGCGCACGACGTTGGTTCCCAGCATGCTCAACATGCTGGCTTATAACCTGAACCACGGCAGCGAGAATGTGCGGCTGTTTGAAGCGGGAAATGTATTTGCAGCATCGAGCCCGGGAGCGATGCCGCTCGAATCCAAGTGCATCTCGATCGGCGCCACCGGCGTCGTGGATGTGGACCTGGTGCGCGGACTCGCTCCGGGAGCTTCGGCGCGCCCGCTGACGTTTTTCGATTTGAAGGGAGACATCGAAAGCCTGCTCGCTCCCTTCAGCCAGAGGACGCTCGAGTTCGACGCGCAGCCAGGCAAGGACCAGCGCGCGGATTACTACCATCCTGGACGCTTTGCTCGCGCCGTGCTCGATGGTGCTACGGTTGCCCAGTTTGGCCAGGTTCATCCCGCTGTGGCCGCAGCCCGCAAACTGCGGCAGGAGGTCCTGGTCGCAGAGATTTATCTCAACCGGCTTTTCGAGCACGCTCTGCGAGCGGTGCATTATGAAGCGCTACCGCGCTTCCCTGCCGTGGAGCGCGATTTCTCTTTCGCCTTTGACGAGGCGCTCGAGTTCGAGAAAATTCGCCAGAGCGTTGCCCGGCTGGGCATCGCCGAGCTGCGCAGTTTCGTTCCAGTGGAAATCTTTCGCGGCGAGAAAGTCGGCGCCGGCAAGTACTCGATTCTGATGCGAGCCAAAATGCAGTCGGGCGAGCGCACGCTGCGCGACGACGAGGTGGCGCAGTGGTCGGACGGGATCATGAAGGCGCTCGAAGGGCTAGGCGGCGTGCAGCGAGCGTAGTGCCTCGGATCTGGTAAACCTCGCCCCCCCAGGCTTTGAGCAGCGGGCTGGGTTCGAACTGCCATCTAGTTCACGGTGATCGGCGCCGTGACGCTGCCGACTCTACCGGTGATATCGTCTCGCACGACGAAGCGCACGGTGTAGTCTCCCGGAGCCAGCTCCAGTTCGTTCTTAAAGCCTAACCCTTGCGTTTGGAGCTGGGTGACGCGCTCCTGGGCTATGTTCCCGCGAATTGTTCTTTCCAGGACATTACCCACCTTCCCGTCCTTGTTGGTATAGACCCGAGCCACATAGTCAAAATTCAGCAAGTTCTGCGGTCCGAGGGCAAGCGCATTGGAGGGTAGTTGCAAACCGAATTCAACCTTCTTATTGGCGCCATTGACCGACATGCCGAGCCAGCGTACCGTCACCGGAAGTCCGGTGCTGTCGAAGGGAGAAAGCACCGCGAAATCAAGATCCCTCTTGCGCTCGATGTCCGGATTCATGGTCGCGTTGGTGACGAAAAACCCGCTTCGCGCACGCAATTCCACTTCATTGTCCTTGCCCTTGTCCCGCAACCTCACTTTCAGCTGCCGCCAGCCGGGCTTTGTATTCTTGGTATCCAAGTAATAGCCCACCAGGTAGTAAGAGCTGGAATCGTCCGCGGCGCGCTTGAACAAACCGGCAATATCGTTGTTGTTGTAGCCAGCCTTTCCGCCAGTCATTGCGGCAAAGTCCCGCAGCGCATCCGTGCTCGACACATTGAGCGAACTACGGCTAGCCACCTGCGTCATTGCGCTATTCGCTCTGGAGTTACCCGCGATCCTCTGGCGGGATGGATCTGCGGCCGGCATATCATTCACCACCCCGCGAACGTCCACCGGATAAATCGCGACGTTTGACTGGTTCAGCGTGGCCATGGTGCGCTCGTAAAGGGCCGCCAAATATCCACCCGGCACCGCGTCAGGAGAATCTATTGTAAAAGGCATTCCGCCTGTCGCCCAGATAATGGACTTCTTTCCCGGAAAGCCCGACAGCGACCACGCGATCCCAAGGAATGCCTGCATGGTCGTCTCGATCGCGTTCTCTTGCTTCAAAAAGGCCGCGGGTTGATCATTGCCGGCAGCAAAATCTTGCAGCGCTCCCTGCAAGTCCCCATTGATCACCCCGATCGCCGCCGAGAGCGGCGGGCTGTCCGGACTCAACCCCGCGCCCGAGGGCGACGTGCCGCTGACCACTGCTACCTGAGTATCCAGGCTCACACCCGTCATCGCCGGCAGTCCGCTGCTGACTTTGTTCAAAGCGTCAATCACTTGCTTGCAATCGCCCGTCAGCCCGTGCACGATTTTAAGCCCATTGGCAGTGATGATCACCAGCCCAAACACCTGGTTCGAATCCAGGTTCTGAGCAAGAAACTTCAGAAGTTGTTTTCGCGCATAGGTCTGGTCAAGCATAGGAGTGTTCACGGTATCCAAGACCACGACCATAATCGAACGGGGCTGCTCGCCTTGCGCTGCCGCAAGGTTACTGAATTCGCCAGGACGTGATTTGACTGCCGACAGCGGCAATTGATTGGCAGTGACCTCCTCAAAGGTCGTGACTTTCTGTTCTTTGCCGTTCTCCCGCAGTTCAAAATCCTCTTTCTTGAGATTGAGCACGTGCTTGCCGGCCTGGTCTACCACCACGATCGGAACTTGGATGAGTACGGTTTCGGTCTTGAATTCAACTTTGCCTTCATCTCCGGCCCTCATGGTCGGGTTGCTGGGCAGGAAAGTGGGATCGGGAAGCGTCACCGGAGTTCCTGTGTTGACAGGCCCGGAGTTCACCGGCCCGCTTGGCGTCGTACCGTGCCCGCCACCGGTACCGTGTCCTTGGGCGCGCACGCCCATCGGCAAAAGGCAAAGCCAGACAAGCAGTATCAGACTAAGTCGAAGTAAAATGCGGTCGCCCTCCAACATAAAGACCTCCGACGAGATTGTAGTCCCGACGCGTTCCACTTGCATCGTCTATGTTGTGAGGCAGTTCGCGGATAACTTGCCGTTCCGTCGGCGCTCCATGCATCAGGTAACCTGGAACCCGATGCGCGCCAGGCTGACTTACTCTTCGTTCTTATCTCGTTCCTGCGACGTTGCCTGAGCCGCACCGGCTGCTGCCGGTACGGGCTGCTCGAAATCAATCACGGGCTGCCTGGCTTTTTTCAGCTGGTCGTTCAGAGGCGGGATTGCCTTCTCCTTGAGCTCGGCCCAGGTTGACAGCTGCTCTTGCAGCGCTTTATCGAGTTCTCCGAACATCGATACCTGCTGGGTAGTCGGCGCATCATCGGCGGTATCGAGGGCGCTCAGCAAGGCACTGAAGCCGCCATTCAGACGCGCCAAACTGCGACCTTCGGGTGTGCTGAGATAGCGGGTGCCGTAGCCGCCTTCTCCGCCTTCGATGGGCGCGGCTTTGGCTTCCAATTCAGCTGCCCTGCGTCTGATCGCCTCCGACCCCGCAGCGAGCGATTTCAGTCGGGAACGGAGGTTGCGCACTTGCTGCAGGGCCTCGTAATCCTGATGAAGAGCTCCGGCAATCCTCTGGTCGAGCTCGAACAGACGGCGCAGATCTTCGGGCGAGGTCTTCACCCGCGGATCCATTTTCAAATCGAGCGTCTGGGTAAAGCTCCTGCCGCCAACGGTGAGCACGACTTTGTACTGCCCAGGCAGAGCAGCCGCTCCCAGCGGATATAGCGGCGTGTCGTGGTAGATGGCAGAAATCGGATAATCGCGCGTCAGCACGTCGGGAGCGGGATAGGTCAAATCCCAAACGAAACGGTGCATACCCGGACTCGCGGACAGGGTTCGCGCCGGCCGCACCCAGTACATGGGAACGTTGAACTCCTTCGCATCCGCGATCTCGGGTTTGTCCGTATTTGAAAAGCGGCGCACGGTGCGACCGGAAGAGGCATCGACGATTTCCAGGGTAACCGCTCCGGTCGAGGTGCGGCTAAGCCAGTAGTCGATCATTGCCCCATCGGGGGGATTCTGTCCTGCCGGCTCTTCGGGCGGGAGCGGTGTGTCGGTGTTATTGTCGCGGCGCACCCGATAGGTTAACGACGGCGAGAAAAGATGCGCTGGGGCATTGGCCATCTCCGCGCTGAACTGGCGCAGCGGGGTGATGTTGTCCAGGATCCAAAACGAGCGGCCATGGGTAGCGACGACCACGTCGTCCTGATGAATGACGAGGTCGCGGATCGAGCTGGGTGGAAGGTTCATCTGCAGCGACTGCCAGTGATCGCCGTCGTCCCATGACACATAGACCGTGCGTTCGCTGCCGGCAAAGAGAAGTCCCTTGCGTTCCGGATCTTCCCGTACGGTGTTGACCGGTTCGTTCTCGGGCAGGCCATTGACGATCTTTTGCCAGCTCTTTCCACTGTCGTGGGTGCGGTAGATATAGGGGCGCAGGTCATCGAGGCGAAAGCGGTTCACGGCCGCGTATGCAGTCGCGGTGTCGAAGTGCGAGGCGTCTATCTGCGCGAGTTTGCTCCACGGAGTCAGCTCGGGCGGCGTCACGTTTTGCCAGTTTTTGCCGTCGTCGCGGGTCAGGTGAATCAGGCCATCATCGGTTCCAACCCAGATCAGGTTGGCGTCTTTCGGCGATGGAGCAATGGAATAGATCACGCCGCGATGTTTGCCCTTGGCCGGGTCCTCGGCGAGGAACGGGCCCAGAGTCGCCGGAACTCCGGGGTCTTCGCGCGTCAGGTCGGGGCTCATGATCTGCCAGCTGTTGCCACCGTCGCGCGTTGAAAACAGAACGTTCGATCCCAGATAAAGAACGTGGGGATCGGCTAAGGAAAAAATCAGCGGCGCGGTGCGATTGAAGCGGTACTGCCCGGTGCGCAGAACCACGGGCGAAACGTCGCGTGTCTGGCCGGTGTTGCGATCGAAGACCGTGACCTTGCCTCCGTAGATCAGATTGGGGTGCAAGGGGTCGGGAGCCACATAGCCGTATTCTTCTACCCCTACCGTGGTCCAGTCGCGAAACGTGATCTCGCCGAAATCGCTGCGGCTGGCGGTACCGATCGAGCCGCTTTCCTGCTGTCCGCCATAAACCCAGTAGGGAAACTGGTTGTCGGTGATGACGTGATAGAACTGCGCGGTAGGTTGGTTGTACCAGGAACTCCACGTCTGGCCGCCATTTACACTGATGGTTGCACCCTGATCAAGAGCCAGCGCAATGATGTCGGGATTGTCGGGATCGATCCAGACGGTGTGGTAGTCGTCGCCTCCGGGCGCGCCTTTGATGGCGGTAAAGTTCCTGCCGGCGTCGGTCGAGCGGTACGTCGAGGTATTGGCTACGTAGATGATGTCCTTGTTTCTGGGATCGACTCGCACGCAGCCGAAGTCGTCACCTCGTCCCCAGATGCGCTCTTCGTCGTTGATCTGTTGCCAGGTTTCACCGGCATTGTCGGAACGGTAGATGCCGCTCGCTTTCTTGGCGTCGACCCAGGCATACATGCGATCGGGATCGCTGGGAGACACGGCAGGACCGATGCGGCCGATGCCTTCGGCGTCGCCCGGGAGCCCCTGCGTGAGCTGGCGCCAGGTGTCGCCACCATCGGTGGATTTGTATAGCCCGCTGCCCGGGCCGTCGTAGCCGCCGCCGGTCGTCCACGGGGGACGGCGCGACGACCACAGGCTGGCGAAGATCACTTGCGGGTTGCGCGGGTCGAAGACGAGATCCATGCCACCGGCGTTTTCGTCTTTGTAGAGAACTTTCTGCCAGCTCTCACCGCCGTCGATCGAGCGGAAGATGCCACGCTCGGCATTGGGGCCGTAGGGATGTCCCTGGGCGGCAACGAACAGGCGGTTTGGATCTTTGGGATCGACGAGGATCGATGCGATTTGCTGCGCCTCGCGCAGGCCCAGATGTCGCCAGGTCCGGCCGGCGTCGATCGATTTGTAAAGACCGTTGCCAACCGAGAGATCGGGGCGACGCAGACCCTCTCCGCTGCCGACGTAAATGGTGTCGGGCGCGGACGGGGCGACGGCCAGGGCTCCGATCGAGCCCGTCGGCTGATCATCAAAGATCGGATTCCAGGTCCGGCCGTAGTCGGTCGTCTTCCAGACGCCGCCGTTGTTCGGCGCCATGTAGAAGACGTTCGGGCGCCCGGGAACTCCGGAGATGGCTACCGTGCGGCCGCCGCGAAATGGGCCGATCAGGCGCCAGCGCAATTGCTGATACATGGCGGGCTCATACGGCTGGGCGCAAAGCGCAAAAGGAAAAAGCGGGAGACAGAACTGGGCGAGAAGAATCCAAATCCAGAGGCAGTGCTTGGTCACGATTGATCCTCAAGTGCGAGGGTAAGGATAAACCACGCGAGCGCGAGTTGGACAGCGTGGCGCAATGGCGAGGGGGCCACGAAGCAAAGACAATCCGCAGCACAAGCACGGAGCGAGCCGGTCGGAGCTTATCACCGGGCCACGCTCGCCGGATCCCTCCCTTGATAACGACGCAGCGCGTCCTGCCAATCCGGCATCCCGATGTTGTACGCCCGGAGGCTATCGGGGGAGAGAACCGAGTATGCGGGCCGCTGCGCCGGACGGGGAAATTCGGCTGTAGTCACGGGTTTGACCTTGGTCGGCAGTTCTGCTAGGCGCACGATTTCTATGGCGAATTCGTACCACGTGCAGTTACCGGAGTTGGTAACGTGCACGATGCCTTGAGCGTCCTTACGGCACAATTGCACCAGGGCAGACGCCAGGTCGCGCGTAAAGGTCGGGCTGCCCCGCTGGTCATTCACCACGGAGATCTCCGGACGCGTGGAGGCGAGTTTCAGAATCGTTGCCGGGAAGCACTTGCCTCCGTGGCCGAACAGCCACGAGGTTCGGGCGATGCAGACGTCGGGTAGAATCTCCAGAAGCCGCTCTTCGGCCCGGGCCTTGCTGGCACCATAGACGCTGGCGGGATTTCTGGCATCGGTGATTTCGTATGGCGAGCGCTTGCTGCCGTCAAAGACGTAATCGGTGCTGACAAACAGCAATCGCGAACCGACTTCGCGGGCGGCCTGCGCCGCGTTGGCGGCGCCGTCGCAATTGACCGTGAAGGCGAGCTCGCGGTTGGACTCGCAACCATCGACATCGGTGTAGGCGGCAGACAAGATGATCCAGTCGGGACGGGATTTCTGAACCACCTCGCCGACACGAGCGCGATCTCGCAAATCCGCGTCGTTCGAACTGAGCGCCTGCAATTGGTCGACGCTCGCTTCGTTACCGCTGAACTGGTCAACGACCGCCCGGCCCAGCAGTCCGGAAGCACCGAATAGCACTATGCGCATGCTGGAATTGTAAATTGGAATTCGGTTCCGACTGTGAGCCACAGCCGCAGAGAATGAGCAGTACCCGACGGGGGCGAGTCGATGCGAGTGATTGCGGGCGAGTATCGAAGCCGGAAGCTGCGCTCCCTCGCGGGGCTGGCCATCCGTCCGACAGCGGACCGGCTGCGCGAGACCCTGTTCAATGTGCTGTGCGCGGGCGATCCGGCGGCGCTGGCAGAATCGGTGTGGGTCGACTTGTATGCGGGAACCGGTGCGGTGGGGATAGAAGCATTGAGCCGTGGGGCGCGGATGGTGTCGTTCGTCGAATCGTCCACGGCGGCGGCGGATTTGATTGCCGCAAACCTGAAGTCGTTGGGCATTGCCGGTGGGTTCCAGATCGTGCGCGGCGACACCGGAAAAGCCCTGCGGCAACTGGACGCTGCAGGAAGGACCGCCGATTGTGTGTTTCTCGATCCTCCTTACTCGATGCCAGAGGAGTATGCCAAGACCCTGGCTGCCCTGGCGCAAGTGAAAGTTCTGCACGCGCGGAGTGTGGTAATTGCCGAGCATGACAAGAGATTCGATCCCGGAGAAGCATTCGGACAATTGCGGCGATATCGAACGCTCGCGCAGGGGGACGCGGCGTTGAGCTTTTATCGACGAACCTATTGACGCTCGCATAATATAGTGACAGAGGGACAAGAATGAGTTATGCTGTGGCTATGAACAAGAAAGTTCGGCCGCGGCGTGATTTTCAGGAGTTAGAACAGCGACGCAAACGGGCGGGGCGTTACTTCGAGGCGGGCAAACTCTCCCAGGCGGAGATCGCACGAGAACTGAATGTCAGCCGTCAAAGTGTTAGTCGCTGGTATGACGAGTGGAAACGAGGTGGTGCCGGGGCTCTTCGTGGAGCCGGCCGCGCAGGACGGAAACCGCGGCTCCAGCCCGAGCAACTGGAGCAACTCGACCAGACACTGCGAGAAGGAGCGCGGGCGCACGGTTTTCCTACCGATTTGTGGACGCTGCCCCGCATCGCGAAAGTGATCGAGCGCCTCACGGGCGTCCACTATCATCCCGGCCATGTATGGAAAATTCTTAAGACGATGCGCTGGACCTTACAAAAGCCGGCCACCCAAGCGCGGGAGTGCAATGGGCAGAAGGTGAACCGCTGGCTGAAGGAAACCTGGCCGGCCCTAAAAAAAAAGCCCGTCGACAAAAAGCCTGGATCTTCTTCCAAGACGAAAGCGGAGTCTCCCAACGACCCTCGATCCGTAGAACCTGGGCGCCCCGAGGGGAAACTCCCGTCCTAGTGCATGCCTCAACTGGAAGAACATGTCGCTCTCGGCGGCGATCGGCTACCGTTGGGACGGCACCCGCGCTCGTCTGTTCTTTCAAACTTGTCCGGACAGCTACAACACCGAACGGCTGATCGGTTTCCTGGAAGATCTGCGCCGAGAAGTACGCGGCCGGAAAGTCATCTTAGTATGGGATGGCCTGCCGGCGCACAAGAGTCGCGTGATGCAGGAATATCTCTGGCAACAACGAAGATGGCTCACGGTCGAGGCTCTGCCCGGTTATTCTCCGAAGTTAAATCCAGTCGAAAACCTGTGGGGTAACATTAAAGGACAAGAGTTAGCCAACCGTTGCTCCGTCGACCTGCGCGAAGCAGGGACCCCCGTCCACCGGGGCATCGAGCGCGTCGTCGAATCCGGCAGACTCCTATTTTCCTTTCTTAGCCATGCCAAACTATTTTTTTGATCTTACTGTCACTGTATTACGCGAGCTTCAATAGGCTTCCGGACTGCGACCGGGGGGCGACGAACCCGTCCGCCCGGCTCGCCCCTCGCGAGATCGCTATAATCACTACGACATGTCCAACTTTGCACCGGTTGAGGAACAACTGGCTTACATCAAGAAAGGCGCAGCCGAGATTGTCAAGGAATCCGAGCTGCGCTCCAAACTTGAACGGTCGTTCGCTGCAAGCAAGCCGCTGCGCGTGAAGGCCGGGTTTGATCCGACAGCACCGGATCTCCATTTGGGACACACGGTCTTGCTGCGCAAGCTGAAACATTTTCAGGATCTCGGACACACGGTCATCTTTCTGATTGGCGATTTCACGGGGATGATCGGCGATCCTACGGGACGCTCGGCGACTCGGCCTCCGCTGACGCGGGAACAGATCGCGGAGAATGCGGAGACCTACAAGGCGCAGGTATTCAGGATTCTCAGCCCGGAAAAGACGGTGGTGGACTTCAACAGCCGTTGGTTCTCGAGGTTTTCTTCCGAGGATTTCATCCGGCTGACGGCGAAGTACACGGTCTCGCAGATGCTGGAGCGCGAGGACTTCCATAAGCGTTTCCACGACGAGAAGCCCATTGCCATGCATGAACTGCTCTATCCGCTGGCGCAGGGATACGATTCGGTCGCGCTCGAAGCGGATGTTGAGTTGGGTGGAACCGATCAGAAATTCAATCTGCTCGTGGGGCGCGAGTTGCAGCGAGCCTACGGGCAGGAGTCCCAAGTGGTGCTGACGACGCCGATTCTGGAAGGACTCGACGGGGTGAACAAGATGTCGAAGTCGCTCGCGAACGCGATTGGAATTCACGAAGCGCCGCTCGAGATGTACGGCAAGATCATGTCGATTTCTGACCCAATGATGTGGCGGTATTACGAACTGCTCACCGACGTGCGGGTGGAGCAGATCGCCGCGATGAAAGCGGATGCGGCTAGCGGAAAGGCGCATCCGATGGCGTTAAAAAAGGAGCTGGCACGCTCGCTGGTTGCGGACTTTCACTCCCGGCAAGCGGCGGCAAGGGCGGAGGAGGATTGGGCGAAACAGTTTCAGCAGGATGAAACCCCGGAGAAAATCGAGGAAGTCGAGATCGAGCTCAAGGACGTTTGGGGAGCGAGCATGCAGGAAGTGTCCGAGGGTGCAGCGGCACCCGAAGCGCCCTGTCGCATAAGGCTGGACAAACTGGTGGCTCGCGCCGGCCTCGCTGATTCCGTTACCGATGCTGTCCGAAAGTTGAAACAAAGATCAGTTAAGGTCAATGGAGAAGTGAAGACCGAACCTGTCGTTTTCCTTCAGCCTCAGGAGAGCGTAACCGTGCGGGTGGGGAAGAAAATCAAGCGCGTAAGTTTCGTGTTCGACGGCCGCTCGTTTGCATCTCTGCGCAGCGGTTTGTCGTAGCTCGTTCGCCCGCACCCAGACCGGCCGAATACCCTCTCTGCCCGGTCCAACCTACTTCGTCCGGGCGGGACGAATGAAGGCCTCCGGCCCTACACGGTTCGCGCCCATTCTGGCCTCTTGTTGTGCCATTGGGTGGACTGTTCGTAGGCGTTGGCTGCTTGCAGGAGGACAATTCCGTGCCACGGAGCAGCGGCTAATTGCAGGCCTATCGGCAGGCCCTCGTTGGTGAATCCGCAGGGAACGGAAATCGCGGGAATTCCCCAAACATTGAAGGGTCGGGTGTTTCTGAGCATAACCAGTTCGTGCGGGCGCAGGTTGTCGGGATCCGCGTTCAGGTCGGCGATCCGGGGAGGAGGCACGGGAACTGTGGGCGTGAGCAGGATGTCGACCTCGTTGAATAGCTCCTGGATGGCATGACGGCTGGCCTGGAGGTCACGGCTGGCTTGGAGAGCATTGTGGGCATCGAAGTTAGCTCCGGAGTTGATGCGCTCGAGCGTTGCCCGCTGGTAGAGTTCGGGTGTGCGATCCACGAACTCCTTATGATAGGCGTAGGCTTCGGCGCTGGCCAGGGTACGGTCGGTGGGAACTTCGATCCGGATATCGCGAATCTCGGCGTGGAGTTGTCCAAAAATGTCGATCGCTATTTCGATTGCGGCGCCAATATCGGGATCAAGATTGTCGAAGAAATAGGACCGCGGAATGCCGATACGGAGATTCGCGGGAAACTCGTCGAACGCAGAGACCAGACTGCGCCGCGATCGGTTCACGCCGGGATCCGCGGAATCGTAGGCGGACATGGCCTGCAGCATCAGGGCTGCGTCGTATACCGAGGTGGTGATCGGGCCCACGTGATCATAGGACGAGGACAGGGGCACGACGCCGCGGGTGCTTACTCGACCGTAGGTGGGCTTAAGTCCTACGACTCCGCAGTAGGCAGCGGGCAGACGTATGGAGCCCGCGGTGTCGGTGCCTACGGCGGCGAGACCGAGGCCCGCGGCCACGCTGGCAGCGGAGCCTCCCGAGGAGCCTCCGGCGATGCGCTGCGTGTCCCACGGATTGTGGACCTTCCCGAAAAAACTGATCATCGAACTGCCACCGTAGGCAAATTCGTGCAGGTTCTGTTTGCCCAGAATGATGGCGCCGGCGGCGCGCAGGCGGCGCACAACTTCGGCGTCTTCGGTGGGAATGCGGTCCTGGAACAGGGCACTGCCGGCAGTGGTGCGGACTCCGGCGGTATCGATGATGTCTTTGAGGCCGATCGGGATACCGTGAAGTGGACCGAGATAGGTTCCGTGATAGATCTCCCACTCCGCGTAACGGGCCTGTTGGAGAGCGCAGTCGGCAGTCACGGTGATGTAGGCGTTGAGCACGGGGTTGAGTTTTTCGATGCGCGCGAGGCAGTCGTGAGTGAGTTCGACGGGGGAGATTTCGCGGTCGCGAATCTTCAGACTCAGTTCGTGGATGGTAAGAGGCACAGGCTCCTCGCTCGACAGATCTCGCTTGCGATCGCCGTAGGGGCGAAAGCCGGAATTATTTGTGGTCCAGCGGCTCAACTGAAGCTCGCGCCTCCGCAGGGCAAAGTCAAGATCCTGGCGAGAGTCCAGCGGCTTTGTTCGCAGCACGCCTGGCAAACCATTTGACCACAGAATAGACCGCCGGGCCGGCTGCGAGCGCCCATGGGCCCCATCGCAGGGCGATTGGATCACTGTAGCGGAGCACGATGTAGGTCATGGCCAGGGGCGCGGCGATCACATAGACCAGACCGAGATTGCCCCCGGGGATGCGGAAAGCTCTCGCCAAATCAGGGCGTGTGCGCCGCAGCCCCCATGCGGAGAGGACGGTCAGCACCGTGGTCGCGGCGCGCAACCAGACGTAGATGCTGATTAATTCTCCCAGAGAGTGCAGGGCCAGCGACGCGTAAATTGCAGCGGAGATCAGGATCGCGATCGCCGGGGTTCCGTAGCGGGGATGGCGACGGGCAAGAAATGGCGGCAGGTACCCGTCTTCGGCCAGGGTGAAGGGCATGCGGGTGCTGGTGAGGATAGTGCTGTTGAGGAGGGCCACGTTGCAGAGCATGGCGGCAATGGTCATCAGGCTGCCGAGCCCGCGGCCGCCGATGAGCAGAGCGGCGGTGGAGAAGTACCCATCTTTCCATTGTTGCCAGTCGCCGAGCGCGGCCAGGGCCGCGAATGTGGGCAGGAAGTAGGTCGCGATGGAAAGAGGAATGACAATCGCCAGCGCACGCGGATAGGTGCGCTGCGGATCGTCGACTTCTTCGGCCACGCTGGAGCACTGCTCGTATCCGGAGTAAAGCCAAATGACCAGCGCCAGTCCGACTCCGAAGACCTGGGAAAAGGGCCGGTTCGGAGGCACCAGCGGCGCAAACGGATTGTGATGCCATTTGGCCAGCCCGAGGACGACCATGGTGACGACGGGAATAAAAATCAGCAGTTCGAAAACAGTGGCGGCTTTGCCCACCATCTGAATGCCGCGAAGGTTGACCCAGGTTATAAAGGCAATCAAAGCGACCGAAACCAGCCAGTGCTTCCCGCCCGTAATGCGCGGGAAGTAAAAGGTCAGGTAATCGGTGAACAGGACGGCGTAGGAGCCCCCTAGCAGGAAGGAGGCGGACCAGTTCCACCATCCGGCCAGGAACCCCCAGAAATCTCCAAAGGCGGCGCGTGTCCAGCGATAGAATCCGCCTTCAACGGCCATGGCGGTGGTGAGCTCGGCAGAGACAAGCGAGACCGGGATGCACCAGGCCAGCGGAATGAGCAAGTGATAGAGCAGGGTCATGCCGGGGCCGCTGGTCGTAACCATGGCTTCCAGTCCGAAGGGACCTCCGGTAGTGTAGGAGAACATCACGAAGACGAAGTAGAAGAGGCCGGCCTTGCGGAAGGTGGAGGACGGGGATGAGGCCGGGGTGGTCACGATCGAATTCGGGATGAATTCAGCTTCCGAGGCAAGGGCCGCCGCTGAGCATGCCGGCTAGTGTACAGGAAGTTTCGCCGGCGTTCTCGCCAGGCGTGGAGTTGAAGGCCGAACTGCAGTCGGCTATGAGGGACGAAACCGGGGTCCCACGGGTAGATTAGCCGGTGGCGGCGCGGCGTTGACAGAGCGAAACCATGGTATCGAGCGCGTCGCGGGTGACGAAGGTGACGGCATCTTCGAGAGCCTTTTCCGACAGTTCGGTCGATGTGCCAATGAGATCCATGGTCATACGGACGCGCGTACCGCCTTTCAGATCAGGGCCAAACGAGACGTTCTGCTCAGCTGTAACTCCCAAAGCGTGATTGAGCAGGCTGATGGAGCGGGGAGGACTCACCGAAGACACAACGGCAGAAATCGTGGTTTCGACCGGGTAGACCACTCGATAACGCAGGCGGCTGCCTACCTGCCAGGGTTCGCCTTCCATCCAAGCAACTTCGGTGTAAATACCGCGATGCAGCAGGCGATCGTGATCCTGAAAGACACGAAATGCCGCGTCCACCGGAACCGGGACGCTAACGGAATACTCGATGCGTGGCAGCATTGGAAACCCCATCAGATGCGGGCGATTATGCGCCGATCCCCAGTGGAAGACAAGGGCGAATGTTCGACTCTTCGAGAGCGAGCAGCGTGCGCTTGAGCTCGAGGCCGCCTCCGTAACCGCAGAGGGAGCCGCTCGACGCGATTACGCGGTGGCAGGGGACGATGATGGCGACGGGATTCCGGTTGTTCGACATGCCAACGGCGCGACAGGCATCCGGGTTCCCGATGGCTTGGGCAATGTCGCGGTAGCTGCGCGTCTCTCCGTAGGGAATTTCGAGCAGCGCATGCCAGCAGGCTTTTTGAAACTCGGTTCCGCGCAGATCGAGCGGGACCGAAAACTCGCGACGTTCGCCGGCGAAGTATTCGTTTAGCTGGCGAAGATACGGGGCGAGCACGGATGCGGACTCTTGCAGCCGAATCGCTGTGGCATTCATCTTTTGCACGCGCGACTCGAATTCAAGCCGAACCAATCCCCTGCCAGACGCGGCCAGGAAAAGCGGGCCGACGGGCGACGATGCATGCATGCAGGAAAGAATTTCCATGGTTGGTGGAGAATAGCACGTCGCCTCGAGGTCGTTCCGCTGAATACTTAAGGATCGAGAATCAGGCGTTGAGAATCAGTCGGAGCGGGGCAGCCGACGAGCTTCGCTTGCATCGACTCTTTGAAAACCTCGAGAATCCATTCCCCATTGCCTCAGCGGTGAGGATCGAAGTGCAGCTTGACCACCAGCGTTTCCTTGGAGTTGGCGCGGACATATTTCCATTGCTTGATCGCTCGCATGGCCGTTTGCCCGAGAATCGGATTTCCCCCGATCAGCTGTGTGCTCTCTACGGTACCGTCGGGATCGACCACGGCCTCAATCCGTACCGTGCCGCCGATGTAAAGCCGTTTCAAGGTGTCGGGATACTCGGGCTCGACCCGGCTGATCAACTTTCTTTCGTGCGCGACTTGTCCATACGCGAGCGAGGCCAGTAGAGCCATCGCCAGGGCGGGCAAGCCGAGGAGGCCCAGTAAGAACCGCAGCCCTCGCCGGCATTTGATCGCTTCTTGCTTTAGCATCACGTTCCTCTGGCGGGCAAAATTATGGCAACTCGACACTTAGCTGGTAAACCTCTTGCGTGCTGCGATCGCGCACGAACATCCAGGAGCCATCCACAGTGCGTCCGCTCCACGGACCCAACGCTCCCAGGTAGCGGTCGAGCCTTCCCAGCAGGAACACGCGCTCCGGACTGTTCTCCCCCACCTTGACTCTTCGGATCGACTCGTCGTCATTGACGAAATCGTCGTAAAAAATAGACTGGCTATCCGCCGACCAAATCGGATATTCCACCGTGCCGGCGGGTTGCGTCAGCCAAGCTGACCATCTGTGGCTTTCAAAGTCGAACAGCTTCAACTGTGTATTGCCGGGCGAGAGCGCAGCGATGTATCGCCCGTTCGGCGACCAGCGGGGGCTAAATAGTCCTTCCGATCCGGGGACGGTCACGGTTGTACCGGTTCGCAAGTCCAAGATTCGGATGCTCAGGCCGCGAGTATCGTGGGCAAAATCTCCAAACATAATTCGCGTGCCGTCGGGGGACCAATTGACATCGATCTGGCTACCACGGTCGGCCAGAATCTCGCGTGCAGCTCCGCCACCGGATGGGATCATCGAGATCTTCCACGATTGTCCAGGCAGCATGCCTGCGTAAGCGATCTGCTTTCCATCTGGCGACCAACGCGGCAGGGCGGCGCGCCCGGGGCCTTCGGTTAACTGCAGCCGCTCGCTGCCATCGGCCCGGCAGCGCCACAGCGTGCCTTCAGGAATCGACACATAGGTGACCCACTTACCATCCGCGGAAAAATCCAGATCCGTTGCCGAGATTCCCCCGGCCACTGGAATGAAATCCTTCTTGGCAGGGTCGAACTTCACGACCTCGACCGAAGGTCGAACGCCAATTGCCCAAATGCTCTTGTTGTCGGGGGCCGGCCAGGCGTTTCCGAATGACATCGGACCGTCCGTTAACGGCACCGGAACAGACTCCGCGAGGCCGCTGACGCGCCCCGGGTCGGGGTAAGCCCATAGTGATGTGATCACGGTCGAGGTGTTCGGCAGGGTGCGGGTTACCTGAAAAATGTAGTAGCGGCCATCGCCTGTCCAGCGGCCGCAGCAAGCGGTGGAAGCATACTGCCAATTCGCGAACAGCGGATGCGGGTTCGATCCGTCGCGGCCGATTTCCCACAGAGCGCTCGCGTTGTCATCGTCATTACGGACGGTGAAGCGGATGCGGCTGCCGTCGGGCGAAATACGGGGCGCAAACACGGATCCATTGGCGGCAAACAGCTCGCTCACCTGCGTCCCATCGGCATGCGACGAGTAAAGGATCGACTCCTTGCTGAATACCATATGCTGTCCATCGGCCGACCAAGCTGCATCCCGCCCGGTGAGGTCGCCGACCCGATTCGGAGACCCGGTGCCGACCGGTAAGGTCCAGAATTGGGTTTCCCCGGATTCACGATTGATCGCGGAAACCAACAGTCGGGTGTGGTCCGGCGCGAGGTCGAGCGCTCGCACATTGGCCAGCGGGCTGGCAAGAATGGAGCGATTGGAACCCGGCAGCGACACTTTCAGAATTACCGGCGCGGCCGGGGATTCGGTAACGTAGAGATGGCTGTCGTCGGACAGCAGATTGATCTTGCTAATTCCGTCATGGGTAGCCTCGGTGACGGCAACCACCTTTGGCGCTCGACTCGGCAAGTCACCGCCGCGCGAAAATCGAGCGGTGGCCAAGACTGCCGAGAGTGCCAAAGTTGCGAAAAGGAGAGGAAATCTGAGTGCGTCCACCCTCTCACGCCTAATCCTCATGATGCCAATGCTAGCATCTCGAAAATTTCGGTTGAGCGCGAAAACACCGGAGGTCAATTACGCTGGTAATGCTCACGGGTTAGAGCTTGCTAATCCCGGAATCCTGCATGGGATCGATCCGCTTGTTCACCCCTCTGGTCCAATTCGGATCGATTTCACCTTCTCCCCGGGCGCTTCTCTACCCCTTCGCCTCAGCTTGTGAAGCGGCCCTGCACCTCCAGGTAGCCGCAGTCGAAACCATGTTCGGCACACAACGAAAAAAACCTCCCGCCTTCGCGGGAGGTTTTCAGGGGGAAGGTGATAGTTTCTTTCCTTACTTCTGCTGATCCTGCGTCGTATTTGGAGTCGTGGTGGAGGCGAGTTGCTCCAGATTGTTCTTCAGCAGGCTGACTTCGACGCGTCCGCCGATGATGCGCTTCGGCTTGGCATCGCCAGCCGCAGCCGGAGTCGGCGCGTTGCCCATACCGACCAGGTAAATCCGATAGATGGGAATATCGTGATTGAGTGCCAGATAGCGGACGACCGACTCGGCCATTTTCTGCGAGTTGGCGATCGCCACCTGTCCGTGACCGGAGGAGAAGCCCTGCACCTCGACGACATAGCCACGCTGGCTCTTCAGCGGAGTAGCCATTTCATCGAGCGCGGCCTTCGCGTTCTCGCTGAGCACCGTTTGGCCAGACTTGAAAATGATTTCCGTCTGGGTTTGGGGTTGGTACTGATCGATGTTGGTGACCACTTGCTCGACGGTGTTTAGGCGGGTATGCGCCTGTTGCGCGGTCTGCTGCGCGGCCTGCGCCTTGTTGCCCGCGTCGATGGCGTGCTGATCGGCTTCGCTGGCCTTGGCCGAAGCGAGCTGGATTCCTGCTTGCGCGCGAGCGTCGGTGTCCTTAATCGCCTTGGTGTTGGAGGCAGTCAGTTCATCGAGTTCGTTGATGCGGTCGCGGATTGGCTGGGTCTGACGCGCAACATATTTCTTGCGCGCAAATGGATTCAGGTGGCCCCAGAAGCCTTCGTGGGTATCCGGTTGCAAAGGGTCTTTACCGGTGGCGGCATCAGCTCTGGTGCCGGTGGGCGCCGCAGGCTGGGTCTGGGAGCTGGAACTGTCTTGCGCGAAAACTGGCGTCGCCAGAATTACAGCCAGAAGAAACGCGAAGATAGTGCGGTTTTTCATTTTAACTTCCTCCAAAAAGGGGAGTGGGGGAGCCACTCCGATGCGCCTTGGGCGCAAATCTGATTGCGTCGCTGTATGAACAGACACCGTGAATTCGAAAGGCGATCGCCAACGCTTGCGGCCGCCTCGACAGCCGGGTCGCACCTTCGACCCATCCCTCCATATAACAGTTTACTTGCCAAATGCCAGGCAGGTCGCGGCGAGATACAAGTGCTTTGTTTTCATGGTGATCATACTCTACGCCGCGCCGGTCCCGGGCGCTGCGTAGCGGTAATTTTGGCGGAACTGATATAAAAACTGCGTGCAGAGAGTTGCCTACCCCTGGGGGAAATCCGCTGGCAAAACCGAGGTGGCCAAAAATGAACCAAGCGCGGCTGGCTTTCTGGCCAACACTTGTCGACACCGGCGCATGATGATTTCCGCCGCGGCAGTTCCACCTGGTACGCGAAGGCCAAGAAGGCACGGTGACTGCACTCCCTGATTCGAAGCCCACCGTCTACGGGAACGACACGGTTCGCCGCTCAGCCGGAAGCGAGATTTCATGGATCGTCGAACCGCAACACAGCAGCGGGATACAGAACTGTACGCGTGAAACTCGTCCAAGGCCGAGGATGTTACGTCGACCGGTCTTCCCAACAGAGCCGACACAGACGGCTGAACAAAAACCAGCTTTTGATTCGTTTCGCGCCTACTCCTGGCAGTAATTTTCATGTTGCTGGTAAATAAATGGATCCGTCATTCCGGCGATGTAGTCGCAGATCACTCGCGGCAGAGGTTCATGGGCAGCTTTTTCCCGGTAATTGCGTGGGAGGTCTTCGGGCTCTTCCATCCAGTGGGCGAAGAGTTCTCCAGTGATGCGCTCGGCGTCTTCTTTTTCCGCCGCGAGCGCGGGACTGTAGTAGAGATTTTCGTAGAGGAATTCCTTCAGGCGGCGGCGCTCGGCCTCGACGGGCGAGCTGAAGGCTGTGAGTCGCCCCTTGTGGAACCGGACGTCGTCGAGCGTTCGCACGCCGGCCGCTTGCACGCGTTGCGTCGTATTCGTGATCAGGTCTCCGACAAAGCCATCGAAAATATTCTTGAGCGCTTCGTTAAAGACCAGCTTCTCGGCGGCCTGAGGATAGCGGCGGCTGGCGTCGTGATAGTGGCGGGCGAACAGGTCCATGCTAGCCGCGATCTGCTCGACCGTTAGCAGGTGGGCCTCGTAGCCGTCGTCTAGATCGGCTGTGCTGTAGGCAATCTCATCGGTCAGGTCGATGAGTTGGGCTTCGAGGGGCGGCCGCTGATCGAGAAGGTATTCGTCGAGTTCCGGATGTTCGGTGGCGTCGTATTCGTGCGAGTGTTTGATGATGCCCTCGCGCACTTCAAAGGTCAGATTCAATCCGCGGAAGGCGGCGTAGTGCATTTCGAAATCTTCAACCAGACGCAGCGCGTGCAGGTTGTGATCAAACGAGAAGCCGTGCTGGCGCATCGCGGCATCGAGCGCCTTTTCTCCGGAGTGTCCGAAAGGCGGGTGTCCGAGGTCGTGCACCAGGGCGAGCGTTTCGACCAGATCGGTGTTCAGGCGAAGTTGGGCCGCAATGGTGCGTGAAATCTGTGCGACTTCGATGGTGTGTGTCAGGCGGTTGCGAAAATGATCGGAGTAACGGCGGGTAAAGACCTGCGTCTTCGCTTCCAGGCGGCGGAAGGCGCGGGCATGGACCACGCGGTCGCGATCGCGCTGAAAGTCATTGCGATAGGGATGGGGCGACTCGGGATGGCGACGCCCCCGCGAGTTTTCTACGCGCACCGCATAATCGGCGAGCATGAAAAGAGTCTAGCATTGTCGTTTTTGGTTGCCCGCTTGGAATAAAAATTGGCTGGGGTCGAACTGCTTTTCGCAAATTGGTATACGAGTTCCGCGATCTCGGAAATTTCAGCGGTTGCTGCCACCGGCCGGCGCCCGCTCCCGTCCATGGTTTTCGAGACAAGAACCAGAGTCCGGCGCGAGGGCGGAGATCAGAGCCAGAGCTCCGCTTTCCCTTCTGATGGTTCCGCACGAAGCCCGGAACAGGTCGGGGAAAGGCGGCGCGTCCGGTTCACCACCGTTCCGCCCAGACCACAGACAACCCGCTCGCTGGAATGACTTTGCCGTCTCCTGACAGGGTGGGTTCCGGTTCTTACTTTGCCCCTTCTTCTTTGGCCAGCTTCATTTTCGCTGAGTCGAGTTTCTTTTGCACCCGGGCGGGGTCGGCGGGGTCGACTTCGGAGGCGATGGTGCGGTTCCACTCGGTAAGGGCGCGCTCCCAGTTGGAGGCAGCCAGCTTCAGGCGTCCGGTTTTCTGATAGAGATCGCCAAGGTGATCGAGAACGGTGGGATCGGTGTTGATTTTTTGCGACGCCTTCAACAGATTATCTTCCGCCTGTTCGTATTTTCCCAGCCGGAAGTAAGCCCAACCGAGAGAATCGAGATAGGCGCCGTTACCGGGGTCCAGGTCGACAGCGCGCTTGATGTAGCCGAGGGCCTCTTCAAGCTTCATGTTCTGGTCGGCCAGCATGTAGCCGAGATAGTTCAGCGTGGAGGCGTGATCAGGATCGCTCGCCAACACTTTCTTGAACTGTTCTTCCGCCTCGGCGTAGCGCCGTTCGCGCTCAAAAGTAGAGCCGCGGAGAAACCAGACCGACTGCTTGTCTTCCGTCTTGCTCGCCAGCTGTTCTGCTTTGTCGAGCGCTTGTTGGGCATCGCTGAAACGTCGCAGGCGCGTGTTTATTTGTGCCAGATTCAGGTAAACTTGGAGATCGTCGGCATTGCCCTTCAACATGGCGCGCACTTCTTTGAGCGCCTGGTCGGGATCTCCCATGTCGGCCTCTTGCGTAGCCAAGTCCATTTTCAGATCACGACTGCCGGGGAGCTTCTGCACAGCCTCCTTGGCAGTCTCAAGTGCCTTCTGCCATTCCTTGGCCTCGCGCCAGGTATCGATGACGTTCTGGTAGCCGCGCTCGACATCATCGTCACCCCCAAGGGCGATAATCTCCCGGAAGTCGGCGACCGCGGCCTGATTATTTCCCTGGTCTCGGTAGATCGAGCCTAGCCTCTCAAGAAACACGGCCCGGTTGCTTTTCTCGCTATTCGAATATTTGCCGTCCGCCTTCTCGGTTTTCTTCAACAGCTCGCGCAAAATGGGAACTGCTTCGTCGTAGCGGCCCTGCGCCTGGTAGATGGCGGCAATGTTATACGGCACCTCGAACGAGTCCGGCACCATGGATTCGGCCTTCTTCAGATGATCGAGTGCGAGATCAAATTTGCCCTGCTTGCGGTAGATCTCCGCGATGCGAATGTAGGTTTGAGGATCTTCCGGATTCGCGTCGGCGATAACCTTGTATTGCTCGAGAGCGGCGTCCGCCTGGCCATCGTTCAGCAGGTTCTCAGCGAGGCCGCGAATCGCATCCAGATTGTCGCGATCCATTTCAATCGCGTGCCGATAGGCATCGATCGCCTCCTTGTACTGCTTTTGCTGCTCGTAGGTGTAACCGAGCGCGGAATAGAGCTTGGCCGAACGCTGCGCCCCCGGCACTGAACTCAGCACTTGCGTGGCGCGGGCCGTATCACCCAGTTCGTTGTAAAGATACGCGAGGGTGGTCACGGCCTCTTCCGAGTCCGGCTGCAACGTCACTGCCGTCTTGAATTCAGTTTCCGCTTTTTGCAGATCATTGTTCAGCCGATACAGGCGGCCGAGCAGCAGGTGGTCATCCATGCTGTCGGGCTCGAGGCGAACAATCTGCTCATATTGCTCGATCGCAAGCTTCAGAATGCTCTCAGATCCACTGCCCGCCTGCATGTCGCCGAGCGAGCGCAGATAGATTCGTCCGAGCAGGCGCCGAGCTTCGAGGTTGTTGGGATTTTTCTTGATGATGTCCTGGGCCTCGACGACGGCGTCGCGAATGCGTCCTGTCTTGGCGTAAAGCTCGGCTAGGCCTGAAGTCAGATACGCAGAAGTCGGGTCGGCATCGATGGCAGCGCGGTATTCCTCGATGGCCTTGTTGGCCAATTCGCTGTGGCCGTAGTTGGCCACCTGCTCCTCATACATGTGCGCGAGAGCGAAATGGTAGTAGGCGGCGGCGCGGTCGGGTGTCTTGCTCTTGATCGCGCCAGCGGCGGCAGGTGAATCGGCAGGTCGGGCAGGCTGATCTTGCGCCTGCGGATGCGCAGCCAGGAACGAAGACCCGATCAGAACAACAGAAGCAATCGACAGCAGTTTTTTCATGAAAAATCCTGCAACTCTAAATCTCCCACATCCGTTGGATGCCGGTCCGCAACCATACGGATTTCCTTATTCTACCCTTGGCGGGGCGTTCGGCGGAGAGAAAGCGCGAACCGGGTCTGAAGCCGGAAGTACAGGGGCTTTGGACGGCGATTGTCAAAATAAGTAAAGAAAAAACAGAGATTAGTGCCGGAAATGCCGTACTCCTGTGAAGATCATGGCCAGGCCCAGACGGTCAGCCGCCTCGATGACCTCTTGATCGCGGACCGAGCCTCCTGGCTGTATGATAGCCGTAGCGCCGGTTTTGGCGATTTCCTCGACCCCGTCGGGGAAAGGGAAGAAGGCGTCGGAGGCGGCAACGGTGCCCTTCAGCGGCAGTTGCGCCTTCATGGCGCCCAGCTTGCAGGAGTCGACGCGGCTCATCTGTCCGGCACCTACACCCACCGATTGTCCGTCGCGCGCATAGAGGATCGCATTCGACTTCACGTGCTTGCAGACCTTCCAGGCAAACATTAGGGCGCGCTTTTCTGCCGGCGTGGGCTGGCGCTTGGTTACGACCTTGAGATCCGCTTCGCCGAGCCGATGCAGATCGGCATCTTGTACGAGCATACCCCCGGAGACGTTCTTCAGCACCCAGTTTTGCTCTCCGGCAGCGACTTCGACCAGCCGCAGATTCTTCTTCGAGGCGAACGCGGCTTTCGCGCCTTCATCGAATGCCGGCGCGGCGATGACTTCGAGGAAAAGCTTGGCCATTTCGCTGGCCGCCGCTGCATTCACGATACGATTCACGCCGATCACGCCGCCAAAGGCCGAAACGGGATCGCATTCGAGCGCCCGCACGTACGCCTCGGCCAGCGTCTTGCCGGTCGCGGTTCCCGAGGGATTTGTGTGTTTGATAATGGCGCAGACCGGCTCGTCGAACTCCTGCGCCAAGTCCCAGGCAGCTTGCACGTCGACAATGTTGTTGTACGACAGCTCTTTGCCCTGCACCTGCCGTGCATTGGCTACACCTGTACCCGAACCGTCGGCATACATCGCGGCCTTCTGGTGTGGGTTCTCTCCATAACGCAAGTCGATGACTTTCTGAAACGATAAGCGCAACGTCTGGGGAAAACCTTCCGCCGGTTTCAATTCCAGGGGGGGCGAGCCGGACTCTGTGCCCACCCGTTCCAAGGTGGTGGCGATGGCGGAATCGTAGGCCGCAGTCGTCGCAAAGGCTTTCTGAGCCAGCCTCCACTTTGTTTCGAGAGACACCGTGTTGCCTGAGTTCGCCATCTCTTCGGCGATGGCACTGTAATCGCCGGGCGAGGTGACGACGACGACATCCTGAAAGTTTTTGGCCGCCGAACGGATCATCGACGGGCCGCCGATATCGATGTTTTCAATCAGTTGCTCGAACTGCACACCCGGCGTGGCGGCGGTCTTTTCGAAGGCGTAGAGATTGACCACCACCATATCGATGGCCGGAATGCCATGTTCGGCAACCGCCGCGCGATGGGCGCTGTCCTCGCGACGATAGAGGATACCTCCGTGAACCCTCGGATGCAGCGTCTTGACCCGCCCGTCCAGGATTTCGGGGAATCCGGTGAGCTCGGAGATGTCCCTGACGGCGATGCCGGAATCGCGCAGCAGCCTTGCCGTGCCACCGGTCGAAACCAGCTCTACGCCGAAGGCAACAAGTTTGCGGGCAAAATCTACCAGACCGGATTTGTCGGTGACACTAAGAATGGCGCGCTGAATTTTTGACATGAGGGCCTCGGCTGCGATAAGTGAAGGGGAATTCTAGCAGCATTGGCAAGTTCTCTGGCGCCGGCGTTGCAAACGAAAATCCCTCCCTTCTCGCAACCCGAACAAGGCGGTCGCCGGCGGTGACCGGGAACTATGGCGACAAGGGAAGGAAGTTGAGAAACCGGGGACTGGCTACACTTTCGGCTTGGCCTTGAGCTTCACCTGTCCGTCCACGACCTCGACCGAATACTCGACGGCGTCGCAACCTCGCTCTTTGCGAATTTCGCTGGTTTTTTTCTGGACGAAGGCGGCGAAAGAGTCGAGGGTGCCGGAGATCTTTTCTCCCGATTGCGTTTTGGCCTCGGACAGAGCTTGATAGAGGGATTTGACTTTATCGAGTTCGGCCGCCGCGTCAGAGCACTGGACCCGGAAAGGCTGATCGGTTCGTTGGTCGGCCGCCGGCGGGACGGGGACCGCACTGGGCTCCTTGTTGCTGAGGCCGTAGGGGGTGTGGTGCTTGGCTTCCCGCTCCTCCGCGACGCGAACACCCTGCACCGAGAGAATGGCATCCTGCGGCCGTCGGTAACCTTCTTCGCGGATCCGCATTTTCTTGCGCCAGAGGTCGCTTTGGATGGCATAGCGCTGCGCCATCTCGTTGTACTTGAAGCGCTGCGAAAAACTCATTCTCGCGCCGTCGCTGAACTTGCGAATTAGCGAAACCACTTTCCACTCGATGTCGGTGGGAGGCCGTTTGCTGGGATTGTTGAAGAAGACTTCGTACTCGATCTTGAGCCGGCGAAGCTGCTGCTCGAGAAGATTCAGTTCTTCATCCGTGGTCACAGGGATCCCCCACCTGATAGCGTAGCGTTGGCAGGCAGCGGTTGGCGAGGTTCCGGCCGGACAGCCCGGCGATGCTACGAAAGTAACCTCAGGACATGCTCAAATCGGTCGACTCAGGGCGACCACTTTTTCGGAAAGAACCGGTCGTCGGATTACGGGACTTGGGCGACCCTCAGCAGATAGACCTTCTCTGGTTCAGACCTGGGAGAGCGAACGGCCGGGAGCTATTCACTTCGAGTTCGAAGCCATCTTCTTCACCATAGCCAGCACCAGCTTGCGGTCGCTGTCGTTGAGATTAGTCGAATAGCGGCGCATCTGGCTCAGAAAGCGAACTTCATCATCGGAAAGTTGGGGTAACCCCTTCTGATGGCCGTTCTTGTTTCCCTCGGAGAAGAACTGGGACAGGGCCAAATCCATGGCCCCGGCGATTTTGGCGAGCGTGTCGAGCGAAGGAATGGTGTGTCCGTTCTCCACCCGCGACAGGTAGCAGCGCAACAGGCCAGTACGCTTTTCGATGTCGCCCTGAGACATGCTTCGCTGGAGTCGAAAATTACGGATGGTCTCACCGATATTCATAGGTACGCGATGAACTCAAATCAAAAAAAAAGAAGCAATGCATAGTAACCAGAGTAGTAACTTCTGGCAAGTGGAAATTCCTCGCCCGCGGATTCAAGCGAACCGAGCAATCTTTCGCGGATTGCACCTTGCTAGCGAGGCAACGGCAAAATCATTGACCGGCAGGGGTTTTGCGGGATGTGAATTTCCCACCCGCGGAAAAACAACACGCCGTGCAAGACTAAGTATAGCTTCCTCGTCTCATGTTTCACTAGAGTGGCCCGAAAGTCCACCTCGCGCTTGCGAGAAGTCCGCCTCGTATCCTCGGGTCGATGCCGTGGCTTGTTTAGTCTGGGGATTTTCGCAATGAATGTCTGGCCTCCGGTTGAATCTTTCGCTTGAGGTTCTTCACCGGTTCTGCCGTCGTTTGTTCCACCGCCGTCATGGTCGACGCCGGGACCCGCGAGCGAACCTCCCGATCGCTTGAATGCCCTAGGGCTTGCCTTCAAACAGCGGCCAGAGCCGGTCGGCAGCGACACGATAGATCGCATACGCAGTGCCAACGTCGAAGGTGCGGCGAAACAGCAATTCACCTCGGCCGTCGCCATCGGCGTCAACTGCGTCGATCAGTTCCATGCGCGGGATCAGGTCAAGATGATGTGCATCGGTCCGCTGGAAAAACAGTTTGCGTAACTCGCCTTCCAGATTGGTGCGGGCGATGAGCGTGATCTCCTGCGGCTCTTCGACGGGCCCGGTCGCGCTGGCCGCGGGGGGCTGAGTTATTGCCGACAACACCAGCACCGGCTCGTTCGAATTCGAGAGGTCGAAGATGCGCAAGTTCACCTCGCCAAACGCCGGTTTGGGCGGCGGGGGGGCGGATTTTGAGCCCGACTTCTTCCCCGCGGGCGCCACCCCCTTGGCACGGGCGCCCAGCTGCGCCGCCGCCAGATCCAGCATCTTGTTGCGGTAGATGGCTTCTTCCGCCGGCTTCACATCGTAAGTGTAGGGACGCGGATCGGGGCCACCGACATCGGAAATGGCGGCGATGGTGACGATTGGGGGAACCGCCGTGGCCGGGTCCTTGGAGGCCGCGCCGGCCTGCACCGCGCCTGAACTTGGAACGGCGTCCGGCACAGCGTCGAAGGTTGCATACGGCTCTTGGTGCACCGTTCGGTCGGGCTTGCCGCGACGCAGTCTGGGGCGGTTTGGATCGACAATGTTCTCTTCGTCCGAGGAAGCCTGCGCCGGGGGCTTGGGGGGCTCCGGCACGGGCGTTGTCTTGCCAGCGTCGGCGGCAGGCGCGCTCGCCGCCGGCGTTGCAGGCGGCGTCGATGACGCCGGAGGCGCAGGTTTCGGCTGGTCTTCCTTCGCCCCGCCCTTGCCTTTGTTGTCTTTGGTCTTGCTCTCGGAAGCGCTGTCGGCGTCACTGCTGCCCTGGTGGCGATGCAGCACGGGTGGGCCGTCCTTGTCATCTTCGGCGATCACGGGCGCCGCGTACTTCTTGTGTTTGGTCGGGTCAATTGCCCCCGCCGGCAGCCAGGTGCCTTCGGCCATCCAGACGTGGTTGAGCTGTCCGGGCTGCGTGATGGTGAACATACCCTGTGACACGCCGGCGCGAAAACCTTCGTAGACGATTCCGAAATCGAGAGCCATGGGCACGGGCGCGGCTTTGTAGGCGCCGGCATCGTAGAACTCTCCGTTCATCATGACGGCCACGGGAATCAGGCGTCCTTTGCCGCCCTTGGGTGAAAGCTGGATCAGGGCGAGAGCGCGCGGTCCGTTGTCGACTGCCTGCTTGCGTCCGTAGCGGGGCGTCAGAACTTGAGCCGCCGGCCGGGAACCACCGAGGCCGGTTGCGGCGACCAAGATGACGGCGAATATGCCATTGCGATATAACATGCGGTGTGACCATGCCCGGCGAGGAGAAGATCCCATATGCAAGTTAATGATAAATCCCCAGACTTCAGTACGACGGACGAGAACGGCAAACGGGTTGCTTTAAAAGATTTTCGCGGCCAGACCGTGGTGCTTTATTTCTACCCCAAGGCCGATACGCCGGGCTGCACCAAGGAAGCCTGCGGCTTTCGCGACAGCTACGCGGCGATCAAGAAAACGGGCGTGGTGCTGCTCGGAATTTCGAAGGATACATCGGCCTCGCAGAAGAAATTTCAGGAGAAGTTCCGTCTGCCTTTTCCGCTGCTCGCCGACCCCGAAAAGAAGATTGCGAATCTGTTTGGCGTAGTCAAAGAGAAAAACATGTACGGCAAGAAAGTCGAGGGCATCGCGCGGACGACGTTCGTCATTGGCCCCGATGGCAAGATCAAGCACATTTTTAATAACGTCAAGGCCGAAGGGCATGCGGACGAAGTACTGGCATATTTGAAAGCCGCCGCGTGAGCTGGTCGGCGGGGGCTGAAGACAGCTGCGGGGTTGCTCGCCTCCACCACCCCTTCCTGGGCCAGGGATATCTGGCTCCGCCTGGCACGATCGGAGGTTGATATCTCGGCCTTGCTGAAGGCGAAGTTCTTCAATCGCGATCCGCGGCGGGTGGCGCCGGCATTGCTCGGAAAATTGCTGATCCGCAAAGCGCCTGGTGGGATTTTGGCGGGGCGAATTGTGGAAACCGAAGCATATCTCGGACAGGGCGATGCGGCCGCACACGCAGCAGCGGGCAAGACGGCGCGGAACGCCGTGCTCTTCGGTCCTCCCGGGCACGCCTATGTGTACTTGGTCTACGGCAACCATTATTGCCTGAACGTTTCCTGCCTGCCAGACGGGGTTCCGGGATGCGTTCTGTTGCGCGCGCTGGAACCGGTGAAGGGCATCGAGCAGATGGCGGCGGCGCGCGGAATCCTACAGGGATGGCGACTCTCGCCCCTCCGCCGAGGATCGGTCACCCTCGGCGCTTCTGACGACCTCCGCAGTGCCGCGGCCGGGGGACAGGGGCCATCCGGAATCGCAACCGCGAAAACGTCCGACCTCGTAAGGATCTCCTCCGGCCCAGGACGCCTCTGCGGGGCCCTCGAAATCACGCGCCGGCGCGACAATGGAAAAAGCCTGGTGAGCCCGCGTTCGGACCTCCATATTGTCGATGACGGCTGTTCGGTGCATCGCGTGATCGTCACACCGCGTATTGGGATCGTCAAGGCCGCGGAGCAGCCGTTGCGTTTCCTGATCGAGGGCAATCGATTTGTGTCGGGGCAAAGGCTGTGGCGCCCAAATTTCCGTGGTGATTCCTTGGGCGATGCCCATCAAGAACCATGACTCTCGCGGGCTATTTTGCGTCCGCATCCATGAACACATTGTCAATCAAACGGGTCGAGCCGACGTACACGGCGACGGCCGCCAGCGCCTTGCGCGAGATGTGCCCGATGGGATCGAGCGTGTCGGGATCGACAATCTCGAAATAGTCCAAACGGATTTCCGGGTCGCGACATAAAACCTTTTTCGCCGCGGCGATCAGCGTAGCGGCAGTTCTCTCTCCACTTTGGAATTTCTGCTGCGCCTGTTGCAGGGAATCGTATAGAACAAGCGCGCGGACGCGCTCTTCGCGGTTCAGATATGCGTTGCGCGAACTCATGGCGAGGCCGTCGGGCTCGCGCACGATGGGGCAGGCCACAATTTCCAGCGGAAAATTCAAATCTTTGACCATGCGCCGGATCACGGCCAACTGCGCCGCATCTTTCTGCCCGAAAAAAGCAGCGTCGGGCTCGAGAATATGAAAGAGCTTGGCGACGACCGTGGTCACGCCGCGGAAGTGGCCAGGGCGGGAGCGCCCGTCGAGTCTCTCGCTCAGGCCCTCGACCTGTACCCAGGTGACTCCGCCTGCCGGATACATCTGTTCGACGGGCGGCGCGAAAACCATATCCACGCTCTCTGCCTCGAGCAATCGGCAGTCGCGTTCGAAGTGACGAGGATACTTCGACCAATCTTCGCTTGGGCCGAATTGTGTTGGGTTCACGAAAATGGACACGACAACGGCGTCGCACTGCGTGCGGGCGGCGCGCACCAGCGACAGATGCCCTTCATGCAGCGCACCCATGGTTGGAACCAGCCCGACACTCTGGCGACGAGTGCGCGCTTCGCGACAGCCGGCGCGTGCTTCCGGAATGGTCGAGCATACCCTCATGTCACCAGCAGGCGAAGCGAACGCTCAAGGCGCTTCCTTAAACTGAACGTCCAGTTCCTTGAGGGTTCCGAGAAGCAAGGCACGATTCTTCCGCAGATCGGCTTTCGTCGTTTCGCTTGCGTTCTGGGGAACGGCTTGCGCGACCAGCACGACGCGGCCATAGGGCCACGCGCTCGCGCCGAGCGAGACCAATTCGGCCGGGATCTCCTCCGGCTTCAGCATGCGGATTTCGCGATTGGAAAGATCGACGATTCCGATGCCGTCTTCGCGCACCACCAGATACGGGTTCTTCCAACTTCTCATGTCGCTCAGGCCAGGATATTTTGCCGGATCCGGTTCGGGAATGGACTCGAGCCCGGTCGACTGCCGGGCGGCCGGAGTCTCCGGCTGAGGCGGCCTGGAGCAGGCAACCAGAGCCAGCAGCAGAAGCAACCAAACCATCGTTCTCAGCAAGGTCACAACCCGGTTCTCCGCCGTCATTATCGCCGCAGGGCCTGCTTGTGGTGGAGTACCGTTTCGAGTGCACCCTGGGTTTCCTTCGGCAGGTGATAGGACTCCGCGTCGTTCGGGAACTGGTGCGAAACCACGTCGGCTTTGAAAGCCAGCACCGCTTGGGTGATCAACGCCGCAGCATCTCCGTAACGGCGAACGAATTTCGCCGCGTGGCCAAAGGTCAGATTGACGAGGTCGTGGAACACGAGCACCTGGCCATCGCAATCCGGACCGGCGCCGATGCCGATAGTGGGTGTCTCGACTTCGGCCGTGATCATGGCCGCGACTTCGCGCGGAATGCCCTCGAGATAAATGCAGGCCACGCCGGCGCGGTCGAGGGCGATGGCATCGCGCATGAGCCGCTCGATGGCGTTCAGTGTCTTGCCCTGGACCTTGTAGCCGCCCATGATGTTGACCGATTGCGGTGTCAGGCCAATGTGGCCGGCGACCGGAATTTCGGCGTCGATTACACGCCGGATCACATCCACGCGCTTCTCGCCGCCTTCCATCTTGACCGCCTCGGCGCCACCTTCCTTTACAAAGCGGGCGGCATTCTGAATGGCGTCTTTGGGGTCAACCTGATACGACCCGTAGGGCATGTCGGCGATAAGCAGCGCGTCTTTGACGCCGCGGCGGACAGATTTGACGTGGTGCAGCATCTCGTCCACGGTCACCGAGAGCGTATTCTCGTGGCCGAGCATGGTCATGGCCAGCGAGTCGCCGACCAGAGCAATGTCGATCCCGGACTCATCGATCAGTCGCGCGGTGGCATAGTCGTAGGCCGTCAGACATGTGATCGGAGCGCGGTGAAGCTTTTTCTCGCGGATGGTAGCAGTAGTGATCTTGCGGCGAGGTTCGCCGATGGGGGTAAGACTCACGATGTCCTCCAGTGCCCCTCCGCAAACCGGGCGGATAGAGCCTGCACGCGTCGTCGGTCAGCTTCCAGATGACGCGAAATCGATTATAACGACAAAAGCGGCGCTGGTCGATAGTCTTCTGTCAGGCGGGGTTCTAGCCATCTGCCGGCAAACATACGGACCTGCCCCGGAACACCGGAGCGCTCTACCAGCGAAAACCCAGTCTTGTCTGGCGTCTAACTTGCCGTCACACTAATGGTGTAGGTGATGGTAGTTCCGGTATAACTCACCACAATCGAATACGTCCCTACCGGCGTGGTTCCATCCGAGGTGCAGATCACGGGATCGGTGCCATCGGCACAAGTGATCGTGGTTGTATTGGGTGTAAAGGTGGCGCTGCTGGTGACGTCGGTGTTCCCGTTCGCGGTCACGACAAATCCCGGGCTGGCCACACTATCGGCGGCGGTGAAGCTCCAGTTGGTGGGGCTAACCGTCAGACTGGTAACATCAATGTACACGGTGGCCGAAGCGGTCCCGCTCAGTCCTTGCGCCGACGCCGTCACGGTCGAGGTCCCTATGCCCACTCCGTCCGCCACACCGCTGGTCGTGTTGATCGACAGGGTCGCAGGCGTACCGCTCGTCCAGGCCACGCCGCTGGTGATCTGGGACCGCGTACCGTCCTCGTAAGTGCCCCATGCCTGTAACGTCTGCGTCTGGCCGAGAAGGACTTCCGGGCTCGGCGGTTGAATGGCAATCGACTCGAGCACGTTAGGCTGGAAAAACCCGTGGCAGCCAACGCCGGCGGCCAGCGCAATCAGTACTGTAAAAGCCAGCGTCAACGCCAGCTTGCGCCCAGTAAACATAGATAATCGCCTCAGTATAGAGTGATTTTAACAGAACGCCCGGCCCTTGCCCGCTTCTCGATGGTGCATAGTCGGGGGTGGCACCTTCGCCCGCCCGGGCAGGGGTGGCTGAATCGCTCTTGCTGGAAGGAACGGCGAGCAACGCGGAACTTGCATGGTGTTTTCGGCCGACCGGGTCTCCGACGCTGCAAGAAAATGCACAGGTTCGCCGCTCGGTCACGGATGACAAACGCTGTGCGAGGGTTACTTCGGCCGCTTCCTTCCGGCCTTGGCGATGCGATCGTCAATCGGTTTTCTTCCGGCGAAGCCTTCGGTTGTGTTGTGCCAGTGGGTGATTGCCGACTCCCCAAGTTTCCAGCAGAGCAGCAGGATCTCGCCTTCGACCTTGCAAGGAAAGTCGAGCAATCCGATGTCTATGTCTTTCACCTGGACCCCAGTGGCGTCGATTTCGGCCAGGGCATCTTTGATGCGACGGATGGCTTTCTCGCGCTCGGCCTTGCGCCGTGCCAGATGCACGACATTCAGCAGCATACCGCCGCTCAGAAACACCCGGTGGGCTGTCTCTTGAAATTCCGTGTCCACGTTTTCAATCAGTTTCTTGCCGTTGATCGCCTGGCGAAGGAGCGATTCCAGAATCGGCAGGAGCATCTGCGCTTCGTCGAGAGTAAAGGTGCGGTCAGCCATGGCTTGACTTCTAACCTTGTATTCTACAGTGCGCGCCGACTTGGGTGCGAGCTTCAGCGGTTCGGTCGGTTCGGTGTGTTCAGGTTCAGGGTCTCGGGGTGCCGCTCTCACGGAACGCGGCTGGCACCGTGGTATGGTCGATGATCAAGATGGACGAACAATCTCCGGCAGACCCCCATTCCACTCCCAGGAATGTTTACGTTTTTGGCCTCACTTCGTTCCTCAACGATACCGCCAGCGAAACCGCGTACTGGGTGCTGCCCGCCTTTCTTCGGTCGCTCGGCGCGGGTCCCGTGCAGCTGGGCATGATTGAAGGGATCGCCGAGAGCGTGGCTTCGTTTGCCAAGTTTTTTTCCGGATTCTTGACTGACAGAGTCGCGCACCGCAAGCCCATCGTAGTCGGCGGATACTTCATGGCCAACGCCGTGAAGCCGCTGCTGGCCGTGGTTACGTCGTGGTGGCAGATTCTGGGAATCCGGTTTTCCGATCGCCTCGCGAAAGGCGTTCGCGGAACCGCTCGCGATGTGATGGTGGCGGAGTCGGTCGACAAGTCCTATCTTGGGTCGGCGTATGGATTGATTCAAGCCATGGATTCGGCCGGGGCCATCGCGGGACCGCTGCTGGCACTGGCGGTGATTGGGCGCTTTGGGATGCGGGGAGTTTTTGCCTCGGCCGCGATTCCGGGCGCACTGTGCGTGATCGTGGCTTGGGTGGGGATTCGGGAGATCCGACGGCACAGCAAAGAGGAAGTGGCGGCCGAACTGCGCTCGGCTGGGGGGCCGGGAGCGGCGCTTCCTAAGCTCACGGGCAAGGGCCGCAGCCAAGCCCGGTGGCTGCCAAAATTGCCGTTCCGCTTCTATTCCGTGTTGGTCGTGGTCACACTTTTTTCTCTGGGAAATTCGAGCGACATGTTTCTCGTCCTGCGTGCCGGAACCGTCGGCATTCCGGCGTCTCGCGCACCGCTGCTGGGGCTGACTTTCAACATGGTCTTCACGCTGGCGTCGTGGCCGGCCGGGCATTTCAGCGACCGCTTCTCGCGCTCGGCCATCGCCGCCGCGGGATATTTCGTCTTTGCCATTGTCTATTTCGTATTCGCGCTGGCGCCATCGCAGTCGGCGATTTGGCTGGCCATGGCCTTCTACGGACTCTTCTACGCGCTGACCAACGCAGTGCTTAAGGCGCTGATTGTGGAAGGGGTGGCAGGAGACGTCCGCGGGCGTGCTCTAGGATTTTTTTCGTTTCTCACCAGCCTGACCGCACTGCTGTCGAGCCTCATCACGGGAGCACTTTGGAAGGTTTACGGGCCGGCGGTGCCTTTTTATTTTTCGGCGGCAATCGCGGCAGTTGCCGGGGTGGCGCTGCTCGCGCACCGGTCACAGAGCAGAGAAACCTAAGCGTCGACATCCGAGTACAGACCTCGCCAAGGGTGGAGCAGTATTCGGCCGCGTCCAGTTCACAGGCGCTGATGCCGGTCCCACATCGCTGCACCCACAGCCAGGGAACCTCCATAGGCTGCGGCAGCGCCCGCGAAGAAACGCCAGCCGAACCGCTCGTAGCCTATCCCCAGTACGAAACCAGCAATGAGCTGGCAGACGCCAAACCGTATGTCGCCCTTGACGAACCGCCACCGGAGCTGGGTGGAACGCAAACGCAAGGATGAGTACCGCCCGACGGCAACCGCCGACAGGGCAAAAGTCAGCCCAGCACCGAGATCGAGCGGAGCCGTTAGAACCGTGAGAACGGAGAAGTAGGCGATGTCTTTTCCCAGTAGTAGCTGCCAGCCCGACAGAGGCATGAGTCGATAACGTGCCATGCCGGCGTCGGAATCCATTCCGAACATCTGTTGGGCAAAGGTGCTGAGTCCTAAGGCCACGAGAAGGGCACAAACGGAAAAAGTCTCTGGGTCGGGACGGGCCGCAACGATCCTGTAGGTCGTGGCAGCCAAACTTAGAATCGCTGCCGCATAGAAATCCAGCACGCTGAAGATCTGCCTCGCAGCGAGACGAATGACGCCTCCCAGTTTTCCTGGCAATTGCGGGACGCTGCGCACTGGATTCAGCATCGGCAGGCGCAAAGCGGCATGATTAGCCAAGGCGGAAAGTCCCTGAACCGCGACCGCGACCACCAGAAAGATCAGGGCGCTCATCGTGCCCGCCCCGAGGACAAGAAGCAGGGTTGCAATGCAAAAAGGGGGACTGAGCGCCAAGCTGCCGGCATGCAACGCCCAGCGCTCCCGGGGGCCGAGAGGCCATGAGTTCAGTCGGGACGGGGGCACCTTGTGCAGCGGGTCGGCGCACAAAGGAACCAGCAGCACAATGCCAAAAAGAAAAACGAACGGGGCAATCGCGACCAGCCCTCCCGCGGCGATCGGTACAATGAACAAAAAGAAGTTATTCCATGAGATCGAAAAAATCGTAGTCAGATCGCGCCGGACCAGGCGCCGAAGGGCTCCTAGGATCGCTAGTGTCCCAGCCAAGGCAGGTCCTCTAGCAATGGCTTCTCCACCCGGTCAAAGTATTGCTTTCGCAATGACTGCCCGCTGCCCTGGTTCGCCGAGCTCCAAACGACCCGCCCTTGCTGTAGCACCACGATCTGCGAAGTAAGCTGCTCGATGGTCGGAAGGAGATGAGAGGTCAGCAGAACCGTAACACCTCGCAGGGCAATCTTGGTCAGCAGGTACTGAATCGACTGAACCGACGTTGGATCGATGCCCTCGAACGGCTCATCGAGCAACAGCACTCGTGGATTGTGAAGCAACGCCATGGCGAGGGAAAGTTTCTTTCGCATTCCGTGGGAACACTGGCCGGCGAACGTGTTCCGGGAACGTTCCAGGTCAAAGAGTGCGAGAAGGGCGTCGGTACGTTGGCCGGTCTCGCCCTTCCCTAGCCCGTAGATCGGCCCCACGAGTTCAAGATGCTCCTTCACGGTGAGGGCATCAAAGAGGCCGAGATTCTCGGGAAGAACTCCGATTTTCTGTTTCACCTGAAACGAGGAACGGGCAAGACGGACGCCGGCGATGGTGATTTCTCCACCATCCGGAGTAATCAAACCGCTGAGCAGGCCAAGCAGGATGCTCTTGCCCGCGCCGTTTGGGCCGAGCAAGGCACAAATACCGGAGGCAACGCGCACAGACACGCCGTCCACGGCGACCAAGCCACGGTATCGCTTCACCACGTCCTGGCAATCGATCATGTCGACCGCTACTACGTTCTATCCGAAGGGTTGGCTCGGCGAGGTTGACCGCCGCAACCAGAAATAGGCGACCAGCACAAACCCCAGGCCGGCCGCGCTATCGAGCATAACATCCCAAACCGTGCCGGTGCGGGAGGGAATGAAGCTCTGGTGCCATTCATCCATTGCGGCGACGAAAACAGTACCGAGCCAGGCGAGGAGCGCAGTGCGCGCGAGTTGTGTGCGGCCGGGATCGAGCGTGGCCCGCCAGCCTCGCAGAAGAAGAAGACACAACATTCCGTAGCCGACGACGTGTCCCGTCTTGCGCAGATAGTGATGAAAGACGAGGAAGTTGTAGAGATCGATTTCGCCAAACAGTCGGGTCATGAGCGCATACAGCATGCTGCCCGTATTGGCGGACGAAAATGCATCACTCGATTCAATGGAAATGATGCCGACCCAGACAAACGCCGGCCACCAGGCGCGGAGAAGACTGCGACGGGACACAGTCGATTCGGTTGTCAAATTCGCCGTATCCCTCATTCGGCTGCGTAGTTCGGAGCTTCGCGCGTGATCATGACGTCGTGCACGTGGCTTTCGCGCAGACCGGCGGAGCTGATGCGCACGAACCGCGCCTTCTGCTGCAGTTCCGTCACCGTCTGACAGCCGCAATACCCCATACCCGATTTCAGCCCGCCCACCATCTGATGGACGATCATCGCCACCGATCCGCGATAAGGCACGCGTCCCTCGATGCCTTCGGGCACCAACTTACCCAGTCGATTCGAGTCCTCGCCCACCGCCGGTACGGCCACCGACGAGTCCCCATCGGAGTTCTGGAAGTAGCGTTCGCTGGACCCCGCCGCCATCGCTCCGAGCGACCCCATCCCACGATACGATTTGAAAGTCCGCCCTTGATACAGAATCAGTTCGCCGGGGCTCTCGTCGGTCCCCGCAAACATGGAGCCGACCATCACCGCGGAAGCGCCCGCGGCGAGCGCTTTCACGATATCGCCGGAATACTTGATGCCTCCGTCGGCGATCACCGGAACGCCCGCCTCACGCGTGGCCCGCGCGGCTTCCGCAATGGCCGTGATTTGTGGAACGCCTACGCCGGTCACGATGCGCGTGGTGCAGATGGAGCCGGGACCGATGCCGACTTTCACCCCATCGACTCCGGCGCGCACCAGGTCGCAGGCGCCGTCAAAGGTGGCGACGTTTCCGGCAATCAATTCCACCTCCGGCAAACTCGCCTTCACCCGCTTGACCGCCGCCAGCACAAGCGAAGAATGTCCGTGCGCGCTGTCGATGGCCAGCACGTCGACCTTGGCCTTCGCCATTTCCTGCGCCCGCTCCAGAAAATCTCCCGTGGCGCCAATGGCAGCGCTCACCCGCAACCTTCCCTGGGCATCTTTCGCGGCGCCGGGATATTTCAACTTCTTCTGAATATCCTTGACCGTGATCAGGCCCTTCAGGTTGTATTTGTCGTCGACGACCAGCAGTTTCTCGACGCGGTGCTCGTGCAGAATCTCTTCGGCCTGCTCGAGCGTGGTGCCCACCGGCACCGTGATCAGATTCTTCTGGGTCATCACCTTGTTGATCGGAATGTCGAAGCGGGTTTCGAAGCGCAGATCACGGTTGGTCAGAATGCCAACCAGCTTTCCGTCTTTGAGGGTGATGGGAACACCGGAGATCTTGTATTTTTGCATGACCTCGAGCGCGTCGGAAACCTTGGCATCGGGCGACATGGTGACGGGATCGACAATCATGCCGCTCTCCGAACGCTTCACCTTGTCGACCTCGTTGGCCTGCTGCTCGATGGTCAGGTTGCGATGGATGATGCCCAGCCCTCCCTGCTGTGCCAAGGCAATTGCCATGTGCGACTCGGTGACCGTATCCATGGCGGCGCTGATGATGGGAATGTTGAGGCGGATGTTGCGCGAGAGCTGGGTCTGGGTGTTGGCGGCTGCGGGCACCACTTCGGAACGCGCCGGCAACAACAAGACGTCGTCGAAGGTGAGGGCTTCGGGAACGGGAAAATGGATCATAGAATTAGGATTAGATTCCTATTGTAGGGAGCGCGCCCGTATCAGGCAAATGCGGTGCGTTGGCCATGAGTACGCCGCTGGCACCGCGTGGAGCGATCCGGTTGTTTGCTAAACCATTCAAAAAGCGATACATTCCGAGTGACTCCGGGTTGTGCCCTGTTGGAGGGTTCTATGCTGGGTAACTTGCGGTTTCGGATCGCACTTACTTCGGTTTTGCTGGTGAAGCTGGCTGTCGGCCCGGCACTACTAAGTGCCCAGCAAGTGTCGGGCGACGTGCCAACCATCACCATCCGCGCCAATACCCGTTTGGTCGTGGTCGATGTGGTGGTGACCGATAAGAAAGGCCAGCCCGTGACCGGATTGAAGCCCGAAGACTTCACGGTCGAAGAAAATGGCAAGAAACAGAAGGTCTCCGTGTTCGTTCCGCCGGGCGTGGTCAGCCACGCCGCCCCGACCGCGACCCCGGGTATCCTCTCCAATCACCCCGAAAATGTGGTTGCCGGGGGCATTCCGATGGTGCTGCTCCTTGACGCTGCCAACTCCTCGTTCTCAAGTCAGGCATACGCACGCTCGCAGATGTTGAAATACGTAGTCGACCACGGGCAGGGACGTCCCATAGCCGTATTGACACTCACCGATCGGGTGCGCGTGCTGCAGCAATTCACCAGCGATCCGCAGCTGCTCGTTACCGCGATCAAGAACTTTATGCCTCAGGAACCGATCCTCCAGCCGGGAACGTCACCCTCCCCATACCTTTCGAGCGGCGGGTTGGGGGGAACTTCCGGGCAGTCTTTGGGTTCCAATCTCGCCGGCGCCATTCAGGATTTTGCGAATCTGCAGATTGGTTATAACCTCGAACGCCGCACTCTGATCACGCTCGATGCCATGCGCACACTGTCCTGGCTGCTAGGCGGGCTGCCGGGTCGCAAGAACGTGGTGTGGCTTACGGCGAACCTCCCGTTTGACCTGATTCCAGCAGACCGCAACGTGAGCGATGCGGAGCTATTGGCAGAGCTGCCCGGACAGGGTAAGCAACGGCTGGTCGGCGTCAACGCGGCCGGCTCCCTGGCCGCCGAGCAGCGCAATTTACATAACCGTCAGATTAGCGAGGCCGAGGCGCAGCTGGCAAGCGCAGGCATCGCCATCTATCCCGTCGACCTTCGCGGTTTGGTCAGCGGGATGGAAAGCTCCGCGGCTCACGGGGGTGGAGTTTACGCCGATCCCACTGCGGTCAGCAACCGGGCCATATCACAAGGCGACAGCCTGGTCGCGAGTCACGGCACGATGGAAGAAGTGGCCTCACAGACCGGTGGCAAAGCATACATTAACGAAAACGAGATCCGCGAGGGGGTGGCGCTCGCGGCGTCGGACGAAAACGCCTCCTACTCACTTGGTTACTATCCCGAGAATAAAAAGTGGGACGGAAAGATGCGTAACCTCAAGGTGAAAGTGGCTCGGGCCGATAGCGAGCTCCGATACCGCAAAGGGTACTTTGCGATTGAGCCAGGAATGAGCAAAGACCACAACTACGAGCCGGAGGTGGTCGCCGCGCTCGCGGTCGGTGCCCCCTCCACGCAGATCTCGTTCAAGGCGCAGTCCAAACCCACCGATCCGGGAAAGATCCGCGTCGTTTTCCTGGTGGATGCACATACCCTGACGGCGGAAGATTCTGGCGGCAGCAAGAAGATGAATGTGAACTTCTACGCCACCGTGTGGGGTGCGGGCGACAAGAGTCTCGAGGCCCAGAGCATCAAGGTGGACAGAACCTTCGACGCTGCCACCTACCAGCAGATTCTCGATCACGGTATGATGGTGCCGGTTGATTTGACGATCCCTGCCGGGGGGACCGAACTCCGCCTGGCCGTGCTCGATAACCAGACCGGCTTCATTGGCACCGTGAGCGGACCGCTCGGCCCATAATTCAGCGCCGAAAAAAGGGCGCCCGTCTCCGGACGCCCTGCGGTTGCTGCCAATCGCTTGATCTCCTCCGAAAAAGCCGTGAACTACTCTTTCTTGTCGCCGCCCTCGGTCTTGCCCTCCGCTTCATTTGCCGCCATGTCTTTCTGCGCCTGTGCTTCACTCTCGGCATGTTCCATGGCCTTGCGGTTCTCTTCGGCCCTCTTGGCGCGAATTTCGGCGCGCTTCTGGCGCTTCTCGTCGATTACCTGCTCACTGCCCAGGAGTTCGATGAACGCTTTTTCCGCTCCGTCCCCTTTCCGCCAGGCGGTGCGAACGATGCGCAGATATCCGCCCTTGCGGTCGCCGAAGCGCGGGGCCACGGTATCAAACAGCTTGGTGACCGCTTCGTCGGTCATGAGATAGGCCGCCGCCTGCCGCCGCGCCGCCAGATCCCCCTTTTTGCCCAGGGTGATCATTTTCTCGACCGACGGGCGCACGGCTTTCGCCTTGATGACGGTCGTCTCGATGCGCTCTTCCATGATGATCGAGGTGACCATGTTGCGCAGCATGGCGCGGCGATGGGAAGTGGTCCGTCCCAGCTTGTATCCTGCAACTTTGTGACGCATATCTGAACCCCGGTTGTCAGTTGTCAGTTGCCAGTGGCCAGTGGCCAGTGGGTTACAAATCCGCGGTCCCGGCCCCACAGGGGCGAAGCCCGCATTGCGAGTGGCTCCGGGTGGCACGGTCGAAGCCGTGCCCTTCCCGGAGGGCTGCTCTACAGATCGTTATCGCCGTAGGCCGAAGCCGGCAGAATCTGGTTCGAAGTAGGTCCGGGGACGGCGTTGCCGTGCTCGTCGATCTTCATGCCCAGGCTCAAGCCCATCGAGGAAAGGATTTCCTTGATTTCGTTCAGCGATTTGCGGCCGAAATTCTTGGTTTTGAGCATCTCGGCCTCGGTCTTCTGCACCAACTCTCCGATTGACTGAATGTTCGCGTTCTTCAGGCAGTTATAACTGCGAACGGAAAGCTCCAGTTCCTCGACCGAACGGTTGAGGTTCTCGTTCTTGATCTCGGGCCGGCGCTCTTCGCTGGCCGACGCGGTTTCAATCTCTTCCTCGAAGTTGATAAAGATATTCATGTGATCCTTGATCAACTTCGCCGACAGTCCCAGTGCATCGCCGGGGGTAATGGAGCCGTTGGTCCAGACTTCAACCGTCAGCTTGTCATAATCGGTGATCTGTCCCAAGCGCGCCGCCTCGACGGTATAGTTGCACTTGCGTACCGGCGTGTGCACGGAATCGATGGGAATAAATCCGATACCCAGATCGTCTTCGAAGTTCTTGTCCGCGGAAACGTAGCCGCGGCCGCGTTTCAGGCGCATTTCCATATCCAGCTTGCCGCCTTCGCTCACCGTCGCGATGTAGATTTCCTTATCGAGCACTTCCACATCACCGTCGGCTTCGATCATGCCGCTGGTGACTACGCCCGGTTGATCGGCGCGCAGGTAGATTGCCTTCGGACCGTCGCCCGCCAGCTTGAACGGGACCTGCTTCATGTTGAGAATGATATCGGTCGCGTCTTCGACTACGCCGGGAATGGACTGGAATTCATGCAGTACGCCTTCGATCTTGACCGCGGTAACGGCCGCGCCTTCGATCGAACTGAGCATCACGCGCCGCAAAGCGTTGCCAATGGTGGTGCCGAATCCGCGCTCAAACGGCTGCGCCCAGAACATTCCGTATTTGTCGGTTAGCGAACTGACATCACTCGCCAGCCGTTTCGGTTTTTGAAAACCTCTCCAAAGCATTTTGTGTTTCTCCTGTCGGCCATGTGGCTCCGCGGCAGCTCTTTGAACCGGCCCTGTTTCTGAACAACGTTCAAATCAAGCGCCGCTGCGGGCTGATCTGGCACGAATAGTAGGCCAGAAAACAGTCAACCGTCGTTTGTCACCCGCGCCTGGCGGTTGTTGCCAAGCGGAGGGCGAGCAAAGACCATCGACTACTTGCTGTACAACTCGACAATCAGCTGCTCGTTGACCGGCAATTGGATATCTTCGCGTTTGGGCAGCGCAAGCACGCGACCCTTGTAGTTCTCGCGATCGATCTCCAACCACGCCGGAGCGGGCTGATGACTGGCGAAATCTCTGGCGACTTCGAGAATCGGAACCTTGCGGCTGCTTTCGCGAATCTGGACCTCTTCGCCCACCGTAACTTCGTACGAGGGAATGTTCACCTTCTTGCCATTCACCTGCACGTGTCCGTGACGCACCAACTGGCGCGCCTGACGGCGGGAAATGCCGAAGCCCAGGCGATAGACGACGTTGTCGAGACGTCGTTCGAGCTGCTCGAGCAATTTCGCACCCGTCACACCCTTGGATCGAACCGCGTTCTCGAAATAATTCCGGAACTGGCCTTCCTGGGTGAAGTAAATGCGTTTGGCTTTCTGTTTTTCGCGCAACTGCAGACCGTAGCCCACGACTTTGGTCTTTTTGTCTTTCCCATGTTGTCCGGGTGCGAAGTTGCGTTTCTCAATCGGGCACTTGTCGCTGAAGCACTTCGTGCCCTTGAGGAAGAGTTTGATCCCTTCCCGGCGGCAAAGACGGCATACTGCATCGGTATAACGTGCCAAGTTGTTCTCCTTTGTTCGATGACCGGTTTACAGGTTTGGCCTCACCCTTCATCCCGGACGAAATCGGTTGCCCGCTGACCAGTTTCCAGCGGCAGTTCACAAGCCCGTCGGCGTTGCCATCACCACCGCGCTGCCGGTTCCCTTTCTTTCCTGTCGCCTTGCCCTTACACCCGGCGCCGTTTCGGAGGACGGCAGCCGTTGTGCGGGATCGGCGTCGTGTCTTTGATGGAGCGCACTTCGATCCCTGCCGACGCCAACGCGCGAACTGCCGACTCGCGGCCTGATCCCGGACCGCTGACGCGCACATCGACGCTCCGGACTCCGTGATCGCGCGCCATGCTGGCGGCGTTCGAAGCCGCCTGCTGGGCGGCAAACGGAGTTCCCTTGCGCGATCCGCGGAAGCCGAGCGACCCCGAACTTTTCCACGACAGCACGTTTCCGCTCATGTCCGTGATGGTCACGATGGTGTTATTGAAAGAAGCCTGCACGTGCACGAGCCCATGGGGAACGTGTTTGCGCTCTTTCTTCTTGAACGTCTTCTTCTTACCTTTTTTGTCGGGCGACGCGGCGCCGCCTGCTGCTGCTGCTGGTTTTGCCATAAATTCAGTTTCCAGGTGGCCAGTGGCCGGTTCACTTTCACCTGCGCCAAGGTCAGTCTCAACGGCAACTGACCACGGGCACGGGCATCTACGCCTTTGCTGTCTTCTTCTTTTGCGCGACCGTGCCTTTGCGCGGACCTTTTCGGGTGCGGGCGTTGGTATGGGTGCGTTGCCCGCGAACCGGCAGGTTCCGGCGATGACGGAAGCCGCGATAGGAGCCGATTTCGATCAGGCGCTTGATGTTCATCGAAACGTCCTTGCGCAGATCGCCTTCGACCGAGCCTTCGGCCTCGATCACCTGGCGAATACGATTGACTTCGTCTTCTCCCAGGTCGGAAACCTTTTTCATCGGATCGACTTTCGCCGTGTCCAGAATGCGCGCGGCGCGCGAGTTGCCGATGCCGTAAATATAAGTGAGCGCGATATTCGCGTGCTTATTGCGCGGAAG
Source organism: Terriglobales bacterium (assembly GCA_049520935.1). Classification (GTDB taxonomy): domain Bacteria; phylum Acidobacteriota; class Terriglobia; order Terriglobales; family Acidobacteriaceae; genus Acidiflorens. The sequence goes on from JBEKPJ010000001.1 coordinate 312,926, forward strand.
ATCGACGCCTGCGATACGAGCCATGATCCCTCTCTTGTGTTCCGCTCTCAGGAACGGCAACTTCTTTTTGCTAGCCCTGACGCTGCTTGTGTTTCGAGTTCTCGCAGATCACCCGCACCACACCCTTGCGGTGGATGACCTTGCATTTGTCACAAATTTTCTTGACCGATGCTCTTACTTTCATAACCCAGTCTCAGTTCCCAGTTGTCAGCTGTCATTAGACTGCAACTGCAGATCCCTCGCTTCGCGAGGAATGACAAAATCCAAAAAGCGCCAACCGCAACAGCTATTTGTAGCGGTACACGATCCGACCGCGATTCAGATCGTAAGGAGAAAGTTCGACCGCGACCTTGTCTCCGGGCAGAATTCTTATAAAGTTCTTCCGCATCTTGCCGGAAACATGCGCCAGTACCTGGTGTTTGTTTTCGAGCTCCACCTTGAACATGGCATTGGGCAGGGGTTCGACCACCACCGCCATCACTTCAATCGCGTCTTCTTTGCTCATTCCCCTCCTGAATTCCTGGCCACCGCAACTCCCGGGCTTCGCTCGGGGTTTGGACGGCGGCTCCGGTCAAATCCGCTCGCCGATTCAACCGCCATCGCGTCCGGATTCATCGACTTCCTGCTCCCCGCTCATCTCCGCGCCTTGGCGGACTGCGGATTGGGCAGTTTACTGGGTCAATATCACCGGACCTTGCCGGGTCACGGCGACGCAATGCTCAAAGTGTGCGCTGTAACTGCCGTCTACCGTTACCGCAGTCCACTTGTCGTTCAAAACCTTGCTCCCGGCACCACCCGCGTTTACCATCGGCTCAATTGCGAGAACCATGCCTTCGGTCAACTCCGCGCCCTGCCCCTTCTTGCCAAAATTCGGGATCTGGGGCGCTTCGTGCAACTTCGTGCCAATGCCGTGCCCAACAAACTCCCGCACCACGCTGAACCCGTTTGCTTCCACCAGCTTCTGAATCGCCGCACCGACGTGTCCGACCGTGTTGCCGATCTTCACCTGCTCAATGCCCTTGTACAGCGAAGCCTCGGTCACCTCCAGCAGTTTTTCCAATTCCCTGCTCAGCGACTCGCCCACCGGCACGGTGATGGCGGCATCTCCGTAGTACCCATCGCATACCACGCCGCAGTCGATCGAAACGATGTCGCCGGTCTTCAGCGCCCGCTTGTCCGAAGGGATCCCGTGTACGATCTCTTCATTGATCGAGGTGCACAGCACACAGGGGTAACCGTAATATCCCTTGAACGCCGGCGCCGCTCCCAGCTCCGCAATCAATTTTGCGGCCGCCTTCTCCAGATCCATGGTGGTTACGCCCGCCGCCACCAAACCTCTCAGGTGGTCCAGAACCTGGCGGACCATCTTCCCGCTCCGCCTCATCTTTTCGATCTCTTCCGGCGACTTGCGGATGATCCGGTCTTCTCCAAAACTCATAGCTTTAATCAAAACGCCCCGCTACGCGCATCCATTCTGACAATGGCTGTCGATCACTCCCAGAATCTGTGCCGTTACGTCGGCAACGGTTTTGTCCGCATTGATCGCCACCAGCCTTCGTTGCCTCCGGTAGTAAGCTGCGACTGGCTTGGTTTGCTTCTCGTAGGCATCCAAGCGGCCTGAAATTACTTCTTCGCGATCATCCTCGCGAATCACAAGCTTCGATCCGTCCACATCGCACGACTCATTGACCCGAGGTGGCTGGAAGTGAAGGTTGTAGAGACGTCCACAGGTGGGACACGAACGCCGCCCGGTAAGCCGCAGCAATAATTGAGTATAGTCTACGAGCAACTGGATCACAACCGGGGGGCACTTCTCCAAATTGTCAAAGACCTCGCCTTCCAGGAAAGCGTCGAGCCATCCTGCCTGGGCGGCGGTCCGGGGAAAGCCGTCCAGCACAAAACCGCGTCTACAGTCGGCATCGCGCAGCCGCGAGGCCACGATGCCGTACATCAACTCATCCGGCACCAGTTCGCCCCGCGCCATGATCCCTTTGGCCGCCAGGCCGAGCTCGGTGCCACGCGCGATGTGCTCGCGCAAAAGATCACCGGTCGATATCTGCGGGATCGCGTAGCGGTCGACGATCTTCTTGGACTGTGTGCCCTTCCCGGCCCCGGGAGGCCCCAGAAGAATCACCGCTCCAATCTTTTTCTGCCGCGCGATCTCATTGGCCGTCTCGTTAGCAGCCGTCTCTTTGGCCATCGAAATGGCCCCTTTTACTCGTATTTCCCGTCGCGGAAGTACAGCGTGGTTCCGCGCTCGCAAAAACCTTGGGGCTGCGCTTTCCTATCCCGGGTGGCCATCACCAGGTCCGGCGTCCGCGAAGCCGACCGCTCTTTGGCGTAAAACCGTCGTAGTGGCGCATGATCAGCTGCGCTTCGATCTGGGTCACGGTATCCATAGCCACGCCCACCACGATCAACAGCGAAGTCCCGCCAAAGTAGAAGTTCACGCCCAAGCCATTCGTGACCCAAGTGGGCAGTCTTTCGAAGATGCCACCGACCAGCCACAAGTGATTCAGCTTGATCCCGGCAATCATCCACTCCGGAATCAGCGAGATCAGGATCAGGTACAGCGCACCCACCAGGGTAATCCGGGTGAGCACGTCGTTGATAAAGTCCGAGGTCCGCTTCCCCGGCCGGATGCCGGGAATAAACCCTCCCCACTTCCGCATGTTGTCTGCCACCTCGTTCGGATTGAACACGATCGAGATATAGAAGTAGGCGAAGAAAACAATCCCCAGGCAATAGAGCAGGGTGTAAAGAGGCTCGCCCCATTTCAGCCAGTCAAGGATGGGACCGACCACGCGGTTGTTGTGGAACGCCGCACCCAGCATTTGCGGCAAGGCCAGAATCGAAGACGCAAAAATGACCGGCATGACGCCGCCGGCATTGACGCGCAGCGGCAGGTGCGTGGACTGCCCGCCCATCACCTTGCGTCCCACCACGCGCTTGGCGTACTGCACCGGGATGCGCCGCTCGCTGCGCTCGACATACACAATGAACGCCACCACGGCAATCATCAACGCCAGCAGTATGAGAATAGCCGGAGCGGTGAAGACTCCCCAAGCGTTGGTTTGCACTTTCTGATACAGGTCGGCAATGCCGCGAGGCAAGCCGACGACGATGCCGGCGAAGATCAGCAGCGACATGCCGTTGCCAATCCCGCGCTCGGTAATCTGTTCCCCCAGCCACATGATGAAGGCGCTGCCCGTGGTCAGGGTGAGCATGGTCATCGGGATGAACTTCCAGCCCGGCTCGTTGACAAAATCGCCAGCCCTTTGCAAACTGACGGCAATACCGAACGATTGCACGGCGCTCAAGACCACGGTGAGATAACGCGTCCACTGCGTGATTTTCTTCCGCCCCATCTCGCCTTCTTTTTGCAGCTTGGCCAGCGGCTCATAGACCACCGTCAGCAACTGCAAAATGATGGACGCCGTGATGTAGGGCATGATGCCGAGCGCGAAAATCGTGAGACGACGCAGGTTGCCGCCACTGAACAGGTCGACAAAACCGAGCACCGAGCCCTTGTTCTGCTCGAAGAATTGTGCCAGCCGGTCGGCGTTGATTCCAGGCGTCGGGATATGGCCGCCGATGCGATACACCGCCAGCAGGCCGAGCGTAAACAGCACGCGCTTGCGAAGGTCGGGAACCCGGAAGATGTTCGACAGCTTTTCGAGCATTACTGCAAGACCTCAAACTTGCCGCCAGCCTTGGTGATTTTCTCCTGCGCCGACTTCGAGAATTTGTGCGCGTGTACCGTAATCGCCCTCGTCAGCTCGCCGTTGCCCAGGACCTTGACCGGCGCTCTGCCATCCACCACACCCGCCTTTTTCAGCACTTCGGGGTTGATTTCCGTCTCCCCCAGCGTGGCCAGGCGGTCCAGGTTCACCACATCGTATTCCTCGCGGAAAATGTTCGTGAAGCCCCGCTTTGGCATGCGCCGGTGCAGTGGCATCTGTCCGCCCTCAAAACCGCGGATCAGCCGTGCACCCGATCGGGACCACTGCCCTTTGTGGCCGCGCGTCGATGTCTTGCCCATGCCGGAACCCATGCCGCGCCCGACTCGCTTCTTCTTTTCCGTCGATTTCTTCGGTGCCCGTATTGTCGATAAATTCATAACTGTCTCTCTTGTCAAGACGCGGTTTCTACTCGACCCCCACCACTTGCACCAGATGCGGGATCTTCTTGACCATGCCGCGGATCGCCGCCGTGTCCGGCCGCTCAATCACCTGGTTCAGCCGGGTAAAACCCAGCCCTTTGACTACTCTCCGGTACTTTTCCGGAGTGCAGATCGCCGAACGTACCCACTTCAACTGAATCTTGCCGCTTGGCGTCGATTTCGATGTCTTGGTCGTCATTTACAACTCCTCCACCGTCTTGCCCCGCAACGCCGCCACGTCTTCGCGATTCTTGAGTTTCTTCAAGGCCTCGAACGTCGCCTTGATCACGTTGTGCGGATTGTTCGTACCGATCGATTTCGTCAGCACATTCTGTACGCCCGCCGAAGTCATTACCGCCCGCACCGCTCCGCCCGCAATCACGCCCGTACCTTCCGGAGCCGGCTTCAGCAGCACCATGCCCGAGCCGAATCGTCCGAGCACCGTATGCGGTACCGAGGTCTGGGTCAGGTTAATGCGAATGAGATTCTTTTTCGCCGATTCGATCCCTTTGCGGATGGCCTGCGGAACTTCCTTGGCTTTGCCGGAGCCGAAACCGACCACCGCCGCCGAAGGATCGCCAACCACGACGAGCGCCGCGAACGACATGTTCTTGCCGCCCTTAACCACTTTCGTCACCCGGTTAATCGAGACCACCTGGTCCTTTAACTGGAACGAACCTGCATCGAGCTTCTTGGTAACTCTAGCCATTCTGAGATTCCGTTTCTAATCTGTAATCTGCAACTGCCAAACCGTTTGGCTTCGACAATGACAAATTGACAAATCACCCATTCCCAATTTTCAAAACTGGAGTCCCGCCTCGCGCGCCGCATCCGCCACCGCCTTAACCCGGCCATGGTAGATGTAGCCCCCGCGATCGAATACCACTTTCGTGAAACCCTTTTCCTTGGCCAGTTCGGCGATCTTTTTTCCCACCATCTTCGCCGAGGCCACGTTGCCGCCAGTCACGCGCGAATCCTTGCGGTCGTCCGCCGTCGAAGCCGCCGCCAGCGTAACCCCCTTCAGGTCGTCGATCAATTGCACGTAAATGTGGTTCAGCGAGCGGTACACATTCAGCCGCGGGCGCTCCGGCGTGCCCAATACTTTCTTTCGGATGCGATCGTGAACCCGCTGCCGGGTCTGGTTCTTGGAAGCGATTCTTAGCATGTTAAGGTCCTCATTCGCGTTGGTCGCCAGTCGGCTGGAATTCCAAAACCATATCCGACTCACGACTTCCATCCCTGTGTCCGTTGGCCATTGATCGCGGCGGGCTCCGATGCCCGCCCACGCGATTACTTGGCTCCCGTCTTGCCAACCTTCTTTTTCAAGCGCTCGCCCAGGTAGCGCACGCCCTTGTTCTTATAGGGATCGGGCGGGCGCAACGATCGCATTTCGGCCGCCACCTGACCCACTTTCTGGCGATCAATACCGTTCAGGGTCAGATGCGTAAGCTTGGCGTCGACCGTGCAATCCACGCCACTCGGCAGCGGATATTCGATCGGGTGCGAATATCCCAGACTGAACACCACGGTCCCCTTGCCCTTCATCTCCGCACGATAGCCGATGCCGACAATGTCCAGCTCCCTCGTCCACCCCTTGGTCACACCATCGACAGCGTTGTTGACCAGCGCTCGCGCCAGTCCATGCACCGCAGCCTGCGAATCGCTCTCGCGGATCGCCACCAGGTTGCCGTCCTTTTGCTCCATCGTGATGCCGGACGGAAGCGTCGTATCCAGTTTGCCCTTCGGTCCCTGGACCAACACCGTGTTGCCTTCAAACTTCACCGTCACGCCCTTCGGGATCGCGATCGGTTTTTTTCCAATTCGTGACATATCAGCTCTCGGCTCTCAGTTCCACTGAACCGCCGCCACGCAAAGCTGGCGGTCGATAGCGGAAAGCATTGTTACTACCAAATCTCGCACAGCAATTCGCCGCCCAGACCTTCGCGACGCGCCTGGCGTCCCGTCATCACACCCTTCGGCGTGGTCAGGATGTTGATCCCCATTCCGCCCAGCACCCTCGGAATCTCGGTGCGGCGCACATAGACGCGACAGCCCGGGCGCGACACGCGCGCCAGGTTCGTTATCACCGCCTCGTTGTTGTTGCCGTACTTCAAATACACGCGCAGGACCTTGTGGCCCTCTTCTTCCGCCGGCTTAAAGTTCGCGATATAGCCCTCTTCCTTAAGAATGCGGGCAATTTCCGTCTTCAGCTTGGAAGCTGGTATATCCACTTTTTGGTGCCGTGCGCGGATCGCGTTGCGGATGCGCGCCAGCATGTCTGCGACCGGATCGGTCAACCTCATCGTTTGCTTCTCCTCGAGCCGCCCGTTCGCTCCGCACTAAGCGGAGAACCTGTCAGCAGCTAGTGTCTTGCCCGGAACCACGGTTTGGTTCCGGCTGAGTCGTTGGCCGTCCGTCGCCGGCCGTTGGCAAACGACCAGCGAACGCGCAACCGACGACAGATTCCTACCAGGAGGACTTCGAAACTCCCGGGATCTCGCCCCGCAGCGCCAATTGCCGGAAACACAGCCGGCAAATCCCGAACTTCCGCAAATAGGCCCGCGGACGTCCACAGATCTTGCAGCGGTTGTGCTTGCGCGACGAAAACTTCGGCTTCTTCGCGTCCTTCACTCGTTTTGCTGTAGTGGCCAATTTCGCTCCTCAACTCAGATGTCAACTCTCGGCCATCCGACGGCCCGATCGCATTAGGCCCGGAACGGCATGCCCAAATGTTTCAGTAGCGACCGCGCCTGGTCGTCAGACCGGGCGGTCGTCACAATGGTCACGTTCATGCCCTTTAGCTTGTCGACCTTGGCGTAATCGATCTCCGGAAAGATCAGCTGATCGTGCAGGCCGAGAGTGTAATTCCCGCGCCCGTCGAACGACTTGGTCGAGACGCCGCGAAAATCGCGCACTCGCGGCAGAACGATCGTCACCAGCCGATCGAGAAATTCGTACATGCGGTCGCCGCGCAGCGTCACCATCGCGCCAATGGGCATGCCTTCACGCACCTTGAAGGCGGCGATGGACTTCTTGGCCCGCGTAACTACCGGCTTCTGCCCGCTGATCTGGCCCAGTTCGTTGACCGCCGGGTCAATCAGTTTTGCGTTCTGTGTCGCTTCGCCCACACCCATGTTCACGACGATCTTATTCAGTCGAGGCACCGCCATCGGGTTCTTGAGATCGAGTTCCTTCATCAAGGTGACAGCGACTTCCTTCTCAAACTGCACCCGCAGCCGCGGCCGCTCTTTTGCGGCGTGCCGGGGAGCCTCCTTCCCAGCCTTTTCTTCGACTGGAGCATGCCCCTTGTCGCCGCCCTTGGGCGCCTTCGCCTTCTTCTGCTGCTCGTCTTTTTTCTGCCCGTCTGCCATCGTCGTTGCTGCCTTCTCCATCACGGTTTCGGAGTCTTTCCCGGTTCGTGAGGCGCTGGGTGGTTTGTCTTTTCCGCTTGCCCGGCAGATGCAACCGCCGCCTGCAAGGAGCAGTCCAAATCACCGATTGAAAACTCTACTTGTCGAGCGTCGTTCCACATTTCTTGCAAACCCTTACCTTGCGGTCCCCGCGCACTTCATGCCCGATCCGCACCGGACCGCAGGTGGCACACACCAAAGCCACGTTCGACAGCCGAATCGCGCGCTCCTGCTCCGCGATTCCCCCCTTGATGTTTTTCTGCGGATTCGGACGCACATGCTTCTTGACCATCATCACGTGCTCCACCAATACCTTGCCCTCGTCGGGAAACACGCGCAAAACGCGGTGTTCCTTCCCTCGGTCCTTTCCGGTCATCACCTTCACGGTGTCATTCCGGCGAATATCAACGCGGCTGTGTTCCTTCGTAGTTGCAGTTCCCATAAGAGTCCTTCATTCCTCGTCTCGGCCCGCGCTCGCCTGGACCGGAGACCTGGCTCAGAGTACTTCCGGCGCCAGCGACACAATCTTCAGGAATTTTTTCTCGCGCAGCTCCCGTGCCACCGGCCCGAAAACGCGCGTGCCCACCGGTTCGCCGGTCTCGTTAATTAGCACAGCCGCGTTCTGATCGAACCGGATGTAGGTTCCATCCCGCCGCCGATGCTCTTTCCGCGTCCGCACGATCACCGCTTTCACAACTTTGCCCTTCTGCACCTGACCGTCCGGGGCAGCTTCCTTCACGCTCGCCGTGATCACGTCGCCGAGACCCGCGCGCAGGCCGGTCGAACCGCCGAGCGGCAGGATCATCTGCAGCTTGCGCGCGCCGGAATTATCGGCGACCTCGAGCATGGATCTCATCATTACGGCCATGTTCGTCTCCTTCTCCCCGCCTCTTAGCTCTTGGCGGCAACACCGGTCCCGGCGTCGATGTCAACTTCCGGCACCAGCGCCGCTTTCCGCACGACTTCTTTCAGTGTCCAGCGCTTCAGTTTCGACAGCGGCCGCGATTCTTCGATTTTGACCACGTCGCCCGGGTGGGTTTCGTTTTTCTCGTCGTGCGCATAGAACTTCTTCCGGATCGAGATCACGCGCTTGTACATCGGATGCGCCTTCTTGCGGGTCACCTCGACCACAATCGTCTTCTGCATCTTGTTCGAAACGACGGTGCCGATCAGGACCTTGCGGTGCGACTGCTTCCCGGCCTTAACTGTTTCGGAGCCTGTGATTTCCGCCATTATTTTCTCTCCGTCTTGTGCGCCGCCAGCTCCTGCTCGCGCAGGACGGTCTGAACGCGCGCGATATCCCGGCGCAGCCCGCGAATCTTTTTCAGGCTCTCCGTCTGCCCCATGTTCATCTGGAACTTCAGCTTGAAGAGCTGATCGGCCAAGTCCCGCTCCTGGTGCTTGAGCTCGGCGTCGGTTAAGTTGCGAATTTTGTCTGCCTTCATAGAATCGGTTCCCAGTTCTCAGTTCGCGGGGGAAGTCTCGCACTCCCAGCCCGCTTCGTGCCTCGGCAATGGTTACAGCACTTCTCGCTTCACGAACGTAGTTCGCAGCGGAAGCTTGTGAGACGCCAGGCGCATCGCCTCGCGTGCGTCCGTAATGGTCACGCCTTCCATCTCAAACAGAATCTTTCCCGGCTTCACCACCGCGACCCAGTGATCGGGAGCGCCTTTGCCCTTGCCCATGCGGGTTTCGGCCGGCTTTTTCGTCACCGGCTTGTCGGGAAACAGCCGGATCCAGATTTTGCCGCCGCGCTTTACGAATCGCGTCATCGCCACGCGGCTGGCTTCGATCTGCCGGTCGGTGATCCAGCCCGGTTCGAGCACTTTCAGGCCAAACTGCCCGAACGCCAGCGTGCCCCCGCGCCAGGCCTTACCGGTCATGCGCCCGCGCTGCTGCTTGCGGTACTTAACTTTCTTCGGCATCAACATAAAATCAGCTCTCGGCTCTCAGTCTCAGCCCGCAGCTGCCCTGCGAGCCTTGCTTTGTGCGTCCGTCCCCATCCGGCAAACCTGATTCCGGGACGCGGACTCTCAGAACGCTCCCGTGGTGCTCACTTCGCGTGCGGGCGTCGCTTCGCGCTTTTTTGCCGGCAGAATCTCGCCCTTGTAAACCCAGCACTTTACGCCAATCACGCCGTAGGTCGTGCGCGCTTCGGTGAACCCGTAATCGATATCGGCACGCAACGTGTGCAGCGGCAAACGCCCCTGCAGGTACCATTCCGACCGCGCGATTTCGTTGCCATTCAGACGGCCGCTGACCCGCACTTTGATGCCTTTGCAGCCGAAACGCAGCGCCGAATCCACCGACTTGCGCATGGCCCGCCGGAAGCCGACGCGCTTTTCCAGTTGCAGCGCAATCGATTCCGAGACCAGCTGAGCATCAAGCTCCGGCTTGTGCACTTCCTGAATGTCGACATGCACCTCGCGCGTCGTTTTTTTCTGCAAATCCTGCTTCAGCTTGTCGATTTCCGCGCCCTTGCGGCCGATGATAATGCCCGGCCGCGCCGTCTTGATGATGATCCGCAGCTTGTTGCCCGGGCGCTCAATCTCGACCGCGCTCACCCCCGCCGACTTGAGCTTCTCCTTCAGTTCGGCCTTGAGCTTGTGGTCTTCGAGCAGCAGTTTGTCGTAATCCTTCTCGACAAACCAGCGCGACTTCCAGGGCTTGGTGTAGCCGAGCCGAAATCCGTACGGATGAACCTTTTGTCCCATGTTGATAACTCCTAAACTTCTCTGGTTCGACTGGCGTTGGTCGCCAGCAAACCCGAATTTCCCGATCCGCTCCTGACGACCAGCCAGCGACTGGCCGCTATTTCTTTGCCGTCGCCTTCTTGCCAACCGCCTTCTTCTTGGCCGGCGCCTTGGCCTTGGTTTTCGCCTTCGGCGGAGCGGACTTTGCCTGCGTCGCGGCCGCCGCCGAAGCGCCTGCCGGCGCATGGTCTCGGTTCTTCTCCGCCAGCACGATTTCCAGATGCGCAATGCGCCGCACATAGTGATACGCGCGGCCCATCGGCGCAGGACGAATCCGCTTCATGCGCGGGCCGTCGTTGGCCACGGCGTGCTTCACGTACAGGTTATCGAGATCGACATCCAACCCTTTTTCGCCGCTCAGGTGGTTGGCATTGTCAATGGCCGACTGCAACAGTTTCCCGACCGTCAACGCCACGCGCTTCTTGGTGAAAGCCAGCGTGTTCCGCGCCTCTTCGACGCGCCGACCCTTAATCAAGTTCAGCACCAGTCGCGCCTTCTGCGGCGAGACGCGCATATATTTAGCTTCCGCTCGAAATTCCATTTCCTGTCTCTCAGCTTCCAGCCTCTAGCCAGCAGCCCCGGGCAGGAGCCAACCGCTAGTGCTCCCCTGGTTACGCCTTTGGCGCCGGCGGCGCAATGGCTCCCGGACCGCCGGGCACGCCCGCCGGCTTCGCCGCGACCTCGGTCGCCGCTTTCATCGAGTGCCCTTTGAACTGACGGGTAAAGCTGAATTCGCCCAGCTTGTGTCCCACCATGTTTTCGGTCACATACACCGGAATGAACTTCCTTCCGTTGTGCACGGCAATCGTGTGTCCGACCATCTCGGGAATAATCGTCGAGCGCCGCGACCACGTCCGCAATACCTTCTTCTCGTTACGCGCATTCATGCCTTCGACTTTCGTCGCCAGGTGCGCGTCCACGAACGGTCCTTTTTTGGTTGAACGAGCCATAAAGTCCTTTGTGTAGAGACGCGGCTGGCCGCATCTCTGGAAAACGGTTAACCTTTCTTGCGGCGGTTCACGATAAACGTATCGGTCCGCTTGTTGTTCCGTGTCTTGTAGCCGCGCGTCGGCTGGCCCCACGGGGTTACGGGGTGCCTTCCGCCCGAGGTCTTGCCTTCGCCACCGCCATGCGGATGGTCGACCGGGTTCATCGAGACGCCGCGGTTATGCGGACGTTTTCCGACCCAGCGCGTGCGTCCTGCCTTGCCCCAGGTAACGTTCTCGTGATCCGTATTCCCCACCTGCCCAATCGTCGCCAAACAGTCCAGCGCCACTTTGCGGGTCTCGCCCGACGGCAGCTTCACCAGTCCATAGTCGCCTTCTTTGGCGATCAACTGAGCCGAACCGCCCGCCGAGCGGACCATCTGCGCCCCTTTGCCCGGACGCAGCTCGATGTTGTGAATCGTCGTGCCGGGCGGAATATTGCGCAGCGGCAAGGCGTTGCCAACCAGGATGTCGGCTTCCGGACCGCTCAGAATGCGCGCTCCGACCTTCAGCCCGTCGGGCTGCACGATGTAACGCTTCTCGCCGTCGGCATAGCTCAGCAGGGCAATCCGCGCCGAGCGGCCGGGGTCGTATTCGATCGTCACCACCGTCGCCGGTATGCCGTGCTTGTCGCGCTTGAAGTCAATCGTGCGCAGCTTGCGCTTGTTGCCTCCGCCTCGGAATCGCATGGTCGTATCGCCGGAATTGCGTCGTCCGCCCGACCGGATCTTGCCCTCGACCAGGGGCTTGTGCGGCTTGGACGAGGTAATGTCGTCGGTTACGAGCGTCGTGCGATAACGCAGCGTCTGTGTTGTCGGTCTGTAGGTTTTGATTGCCATGTCTCAACTCACTGCCTTTGGAGGTCCGTCGTTGGTCATCCGTGGTTCGCTCTTCCCGTCTCGTCCCGGGTGCCGTTGCTAACGACCAACGACGAGCGACCAAGGTCTATAGATTTTGCGCGTACTCCGGCATCTTTTCCCCGCTTTTCAGCCGCACATACGCTTTCTTCCAATCGGGACGGTAGCCGGTGAACTTGCCGCGCCGCCGTTCTTTCCCGGGATAATTCGCCGTGCGCACTGACGATACTTTGACTTTGAAGATCGATTGCACCGCTTCCTTGATCTCGGTCTTCGTCGCCTTGGGCGCCACCTGAAACACCAGGGTGTTCTGGGTCTCTTTAATGCCCAAGCCCTTTTCCGTGATCACCGGCTTGCGAATAATCTGATAGGCGGATTTCATCAGGCCACCTCCGGCTGCGCCTTACGCGACCGCCGCGTCGGCTTTTTCTTTTCCGCGGCCGGTTCCCCCTCGTGCGCACGCCGCACGGCCGATCTCTTCAGCGAATCCTGCAGCTTTTCGAGTGCCGGCTGCGAGAACACGACCTGCGAGTAGCGCATCAGATGGTAAGGATGCACTTCGTTGGCCTTGACCAGTTCAATCCCGTCGAGGTTGCGGGAACCGAGCACCAGATTCTTGTTTTCCACCGTCGAAAGATCCACCAACAGCGCTGTGCCTTCCACCTTCAGCTTGTCGAGCGCCTCTCGAAACATCTTCGTCTTGGGCTCTTTGAGGTCGAACGAATTCACGACCACCAGTTTCCCGTCGGCAAACTTCGAAGCCAGCGCAGAGCGCAACGCGCCCAGAAGCTTTTTCTTGGGAAAGGCATAGTCGTACGAGCGCGGCTGGGGCCCGTGCACGGTGCCGCCATGACGCCACAGGGGCGAACGAATCGAGCCGATGCGCGCCCGCCCCGTACCCTTTTGTTTCCACAGCTTCTTGCCGGAACCGGAAACCTGCCACCGGTTTTTGGTGGCATGCGTACCCGCACGCCCGGCGGCGCGATAATGCGTGATCGCTTCCCAGAGCAGGTCTTCGTTGACCGCGCCGAACACTTCCTCGGCTAGTTCCATCGTCCCGGCCTTGGCTCCGTTCAGAGTGTAAATATCGATAGTTGCCATAGCTCTCTCGTCTTCGTTTCACGTCCACCGGTTTTCGCCGGACGACGAACCACCCGCAACCGCCCTTAGCCCTTCTTCGCCGCGCGCTTGGCCGCCTTCAAGGGATCGACCGTCGCCGCGCCGGCAAATCCTCGGCGCTCTCGTGGCGGCTTCTTCGCCTTGTTGATCTGGACGTAACCGCCGTTCGCACCCGGAACACTGCCTTCGACCACCAGAAGATTTTCTTCCTTGTCGACACCGAGGATCCGCAAGTTGCGCGCCGTGACCCGGGCATCACCCATGTGGCCCGACATTCGCATCCCCTTAAACACCCGCGACGGAAAGGCGGACGAACCAATCGAACCCGTGATCTGAAACATCGACCCGTGGGACTTCGCTCCGCCAGCAAAGTGATGCCGCTTCACCACCCCCTGAAAGCCGTGGCCTTTGCTCACTCCGACGACGTCGACAAAACGTTCACTTTCGAAAATATCCACCAGCACGCGGTCGCCAACCTTGATCACACCCTCGGTCGTCTCGCCGGGAGCGTCGAGTTCCACATTCACTTCGCGCAAGAACTTCACGGGCGGAAGATTGTGCTTGGCAAAGTGCCCGCGCATGGCCTTGGTCAGCTTCTTTTCTTTCACAAACTCGACCAGGCCAATCTGCGCCGACTCATAGCCGTCTTTGGTTTGCGTCTTGTGCTGGGTAATCACGCACGGGCCCGCCTGCAATACCGTCGCCGGCCGCACATCACCCTTCGAGTCGAAGAGTTGCGTCATGCCAACCTTTTTCCCCAGAATCCCTGCGACTCGCGCCATTTCCTTCTCCGTTCCCAGCTTGGCTCGTCGATTTGCGACGGCTATTGGCTGGCATTGCTCAAGCTTTCCGGCCCCCGACTTTGCTGACCTCTGAAGCCAGACAGCTACTTATGCTCTTTCCCGAACGCCTTAATCTCCACATCCACGCCGGCCGGCAGATCGAGCTTCATCAGCGCATCGACGGTCTGCTGCGTCGGCTCGAGAATATCGAGCAGGCGCTTGTGGGTGCGGATTTCAAACTGTTCGCGCGACTTCTTGTCCACGTGCGGAGAACGCAGCACGCAGTACTTGTTCTTCATCGTGGGCAGCGGAATCGGGCCCGCAATCTGCGCGCCGGTGCGTTTGGCTGTCTCGACGATCTCGCCCGTCGACTGATCCAGAATGCGGTAGTCGTAGGCTTTCAACCGGATGCGAATTCTTTCTTTTCCAGTCACTGTTTTTCTCTCTTCCACCCCTCCCGGCTAAATCCGGGAGAAAAGATCTGGCGGCGAGCCGCAAGCCGCGAATTAGTTTCCCGCGTGGTGGCGGCGCCGGACCAGAGCCCGTCACCCCACAAACACGCTACTGAATAATTTCCGCGATCGTGCCCGCGCCCACCGTGTGGCCGCCTTCACGGATCGCGAATCGCAACCCCTTTTCCATCGCCACCGGCGTGATCAGTTCAATCACCAGGCTCACGTTG
>JBEKPJ010000002.1:0-256788 GCA_049520935.1 Terriglobales bacterium
CAAGAGGGTAGGTCTGCACTACATCGCTTTTTCCGACCCCGCGATTGCAAGGGCAAGGCTTGTCTCGCTTGCGTCGTCAAAAATCGCAGAATCCGCCAGTGCCGTGACGAACTTCGGTTAGACGGAACGTACCAGCGCGCGCTTCGACATAAAGTCGTAAAGATTGCGGCTCATTTTGCCGCCGCCGATGATCAACGCGATCTGGGCTAAGCGCCGTGTACTACTGAATGACTGCCAGGGCTGCGCCGGTTAAAGCCAGTTGCGAAGAAATCTGGGTCCAGTCGCGCAAGCCGCGGACAAAAGCTCCGCTCGAGAGCTTATAGGGCACCACGATCTGATCGCCGGGGTACAAGCGGAGGCGATCGAATTTTGATCCCGTAAAAAGCCCATTGACGTTATTGGCGGCGACGACGACCCCGTTGGCGCGCAGTACGAAGGCGTGGTGCAGATCGGACTGGGGTTTTCCCTTGCCGGCCATTTCGAGATAGGACCCGCTGGTGTTATGAGGGTCGAAAATGAAGGACCCTGGATTGTAGACATTTCCCACGACTGAGACGGTGGAAGGCGTGTGGGGAATGACCAGTCGGTCGCTGTCTTCGAGCACCATGTTGGGGAAATCTGTGAGTCTCTTGTCGTTGGGGCGGACAGGAAGCGCAATGCGTCCACTGGCCCGGGTGCCACGAAGCTGAGAAATGATCCCTTCCTGTGCCGCCTGCAGTTGCGCCAACTGCGCCGCATCGGCGGCCTGAACCGAAGACGCCATCGACATGGCGGATTGCCGGATTTGCACCTCCATGTTGCGTACCAGTTCATCCAGGCTTTTTTGCTGCTCTTCCCGCGCCGATTCGCGGGTCATTTGCGAACCGTAGATGTACGCGTTGGGAGTGAGACCACCCGCCCGTTGCAGAACGGAGTGGAGAGTCTCATTGGTTGCGAGTTTGTAGACGCCGGGGCGCACCACTTCGCCCTCGACGATCACGTACTGGGAGCGCTCGGTCTGCGGCACGCTGATATCTCGCTGAGAAAAAATGGTGACGATATCGCCGGGTTGGAGTTCGAGATTGCTTTGTTCGTCGCGTTCGAGGATTGCCTTCCGTGGGCTCAGCCAAAGAAGCTTGGAGGAAAGGTCTTCCGGATTAACCCGCTGGATGATGGCATAGTCCCAGTTGATTTCCGGAGCATAGCGCCGCAAATCTTCGGCAACATTCCTGACACGATTGGGGCTAACAGAAGTGTCTCCAGACATCTGCGAGTTCTGCTGGTTGTCGAGCGGTGCGCGATCGCTGCTTCTCAGCGAATCATTGTCCAACGAGTTTTGCTCATTCTGTGCATACTCTGAATCCGGCGAATTCGCGGAGTTCACGGCGCCGGGCAAATTCTCCGGGCAGTTGTAGTTTCCGGTCGAGTCCAGTAAATCAGGTGCTGTCGTGCCATTCGATAGGCCGCCGGGGGGCGTGTTGCCGGTCTGAGTGTTGCCGTTGAGAGGGATACCGTTGGCAGATTGCCGACTGACGCCACAGCGGAAGTTTGGCGCCGGCGGCGTGCGAACCGGATACTCCGTAGCACGGCCATTGGTAATGGCGGCACGATCAAGCCAGTAGCGCCGGGTAAGCAAGGCCTGCGCATCCGGGATCAAGTCGCGCACCCGCATGCCAGCCTTCCAGGGATAGCGCCCCGGATTCGCGACGTTGCCGCGCAAGGTCACAGTGTCCTCGAAACGGGAAATGATCGAAAACACGCGAACGATGTCGCCATCCTTGAGCGCAAGGGCGCGCGATTGCTCGTCGTAGGGAAACTCGAGTGTCTTCCGCGCGCGGTGTTCCACGAAGCGATCAATGGTGATCTTGCTAGTGTCGGCAACCGTGCTGAGGTCGCCGGCAATTTCAATCAAATCGCTCAAGGTGGAGTTGTCTTTGATTTCATAGATGGCCGGCGTATTTACAGAGCCCGAAATCGCAACCAGCGGACCAACGTGGGGGTAGTAGAGAACGTCGCCCGGCAACAGGCGGACGTCCTTCGATTTGTCGCCCTTGATTAGCAGGTCGTAGAAATCGAAGTCAGTGATGGTTGCGCCATCGCGTCGGACCTGGATATGCCGCAACGATCCCTGCGGTGCGGGACCGCCAGAAGCAAAAATCGCATTCACTAGCGTGCTCAGCGAGCTGATGGTATAGGTTCCGGGATAGCGGGCATTGCCGACAACGACGACCTGGATCGAGCGCAGGCGGCCGACGTTAACCGTCAGACTGAAGTTCCGGAATATCTTCGAAACCGCACTCTTCAGGTGCTGTTCCAGATCTCCGTAGTGGATACCGGCGACCGATACTTGTCCCACCTGCGGGATATAGACCTGGCCAGAGCGGTCCACGATCACCCGCAAGTCGGCCTCAACCTGACCCCAGATCTTGATCTGCAGTTCGTCGCCGGGGCCGATGATGTAATCGCTCGGAACCTGCATCAAGTCGATGGGAGCAAAGGTGCTTGGGGGCTGGAGAAACAGCGACTGCCCGAACAAGGGCAAGGCCCGACCGGCCGAGTCGGCGACCATTTGCTCGAACTCGGTTTCCGGTCGAGGCGGGAGCTTGAGGCGCTGGATCTCCGACGGATTGAGCGGAAACGTGCGGGGATTGTTCTGGCTCGGGTTGGCGTTGGGCCCCGTTCTAAGCTGCGGCGTGCGCTCAGAAGGCGACGAATAGTCGCGGCCTTGACCGCCGGCGGGCCTTTGAGTTTGAGCAGCATTGCATTCGGCGCTTCCCGCCTGCGTCGGATCGGAACAATCCACCTGCGTGCCCTGAGACTGGGCGCCCTGAGAGGACGAATCATTAAGGGATTGCGAATGACCGATTCCAAGCGAAAGGACGACTATGAACAATGCAAGCAACGGCGATTTGTACATGATTTAATTGAGAATCCTGTGGCTGCGAAAAATCGTAACATCCAACCGTTAGATTTTACCAACTGCGCGATGCCAGTTTCGCGATGCCAGATGAATGCCCGGCAGGGCCCGACAGTCCGGTGAGTTGAAACTAATCGTATTGTACGCAGTCTGTGGCGGGTTTTCTGGCCAATGCTCAGGAAGACCCGGACGAGCGCACTCCTCAATCAGACTCAATCTCAAAACACTGGCAGAGCACAATGGCGGATGAATCCGGCATCGAACGGGACCGCCTGTCTGGGCTCGGAAAAAGGGCGCGGAAGTTATCCGCGCCCCTGGATCAAAATCAAGCGTTTCCTACTGTACGGTGAGAGTAAACGGTGCTGTGGTGTTCTGAGTCGGGCCCTCCGTGGCTGTCACCGTGATGGAATAGGGACCCGGGACCGATGTAGGAGTGATGGTCACGGTGGCTGAAGCGGTCTTGGTCGAGTCGGCTTGGGACGTGGCTGTGACCGTCGCGGTCTTAGGCAGGCCTTCCGCCACTGTGGGAGCGGTGTAGACGCCCCCCGAGGAGATCGATCCCGCCGCAGTCGGGCTGATCGACCAGGTTACGCCCATGTTCGTGCTATTGGTGACCGTTGCAGTAAACGACGCCGTTTGGGGCGGCCAGGTGCTGCCGCTCGGGCCATTCGCAAACACGGTTGCTGCCGTAGGACTTACGCTAATTCCTACTGCTGGCGCGCTGCTGCCGCCACCGCAGGCGACCAGTAACCCAAGGAGCACCAGCGAAAACGAGAGGCCTAGGATGACGGAACACCTGGACAATTTCCGTCCCGCGAAGCCGAATATGACGATACCGGCGAGTGGCAATGTCAGGGGGAGCCACGGGGAACGATTGTCGGCCCGGCGGCGGCCATTGTTAACCGCTCCGCTTGGGTTCGGGCCACTGGTGGTGATGGTGAGCGTGACGGGCACGGCGCTTGAGGCGCCGATCGGGATCTGCGTTGGGTTGAAGGCGCAGGTGATGGTCGCATCCGGAAGGCCGTTGCAGGCGAACGTGATGGCGGATACCGTCGCCGCCCCCGTAGGCGTCACCGTAAAGGTGGATGTGGTGGATGTTCCGGCGGGTGCCGGCGAAGGAGTTGTGGGATTAGACACGTTAAAGGTCGGGGCCGTGACCGTCACCGTCGCCGCCGCGGTAGTTGACGAGGGAAGGTCGCTGGAATCGCCAGCATAGCTCGCGTTGAGGCTGTTGGCACCGACGGGCAGGTTCGTGGCGGAGAGGGTCGCCACGCCGCTGCTCAGGCTCGCAGTCCCAACCGTAGTGGTAGATCCGCTGACGGTAGTGGTAAACGTCACCTGACCGGTGGCGGTTGCAGGCGTCACCGTTCCCGTGAGGGTCACCGTCTGACCGGCGATCACCGTGCTCGGCGTCGCCAATATGCTAATGGAGCTTGCCACGAGGTCGGCCCATGCAGTGACGAAGTTGTTGGCATCGACGGATCCGAGGCCGGTGACCAGGTTATAGCCGGTGCCTTCTGCTGTGTCCTTATTGGAAGCCAGGTAGCCGAAAACGCCTGCTGCGGGGCACACCACGTTGCTCGGAAAGCCGGTTGGCAGAGTGGGCTGACAATAAACCATATTGTCGCCAACGTTTACCTGGTGGAAGGCGGTCGGAGTGTGGGCTGCGAGATAGTACAGGTTCCCGTTAATGTTCCCCAACCCGGGAGAGCTTTGAAGTCCGCTCAGCACGACCGCCTGGTTTAATAGGGTCACAATGCCCGCGAAAACGGGAGCCGAAACGGATGTGCCGCCGACGAGGGAAACGTAACTATTAATGGCGCTGGCGATGCCGCCTGCACAACTGCTAGTCGAGCTGCCCCCGCTGACCAACTCTGATTGGGCAGTGCAGAAGATGTAGCCTGGAAAGTCGGGCGAGGCTAGTATCGACACGTCGGGAACGTAACGCACGCCCGCCGGCGCGCTGGGAATCGACAGTCCTTGCTGATAGAGCGGTTGGGCAAAGCCGCCACCGCTCGGGCCTGCGCCCGCGCCCAAGCAGATGCCGCTGTTATTCGCGTACCAGCAGTTGCTGGCTCCCCCGCCCCCGGTCGAAATCCAGATGTCGCTTTGCACCTGCGCGGCAGTGGCCGAAGTGGTGAGAGGCACCCACCCAGTGGTTCCTCCACCCGTACTACAGAAAGTGTCGCCAGTAGCTGGGGAATGACAATACAGGGCAAGTTCCTCATCGTCGTTCCAGGCGGTTTCCGGGATGTAGCTGACCGCTGTGCCACCGTTTGGGCCGAGGGTGGTGCTCCAGTAACTCGATGGGTTGGGATAGGAATCGTTGGCCAGCGAGATTGAGGTGCCGCCTACCCCGGTGACCTCCGGGCTGCTGGCGGGATAGCTTACGGCTAGCCCGTACTGAGCGGCACTGAACGGCGGTGTTTGCGTTGTGCCCGGCGGAACGTAGTCGCAGGCGGCAGAGCCGACGTCTCCGGAGGAGTTCACGATCGTGACGCCCTCGGAGTTGCCTTGCTGAAGGAGCGATTCCAAGTCGGGAGCGCCGATTTCACAGTATCCATAGCTCATGCTCACGACGGTAGCGAGGGGTGTTGTACCGCCCCCAGGACTGATGACCCAGGTAAGAGCGTCGTAGACGCCTCCCGAAGTCTCGCCGTTGACAAAAAGGATTTGCGCGTCACGGGCGACCGCTCCCGACCATTCAAGGTCCAGGTCGGATTCGCTAAGGTCGCCGGCGGAGGGAACGAGCGGATCCGTGCCCAAAAGCACATAGGCAAAGTTGGTAGTAGTGCACGGAGAGATGACGATGCCGTTCGCGTTGACGGTGCAAGAGCCGGCCGTAGGTGTCCCGGAAGAGGGAATTGACGAAAGATTGAAACCGGTTCGGAAGTCGTTGATATCGTCAAGATAAATGTCGGTTTGGCCGACGACGGCAAGCGTCTGGTTGGCACCGTTAATGGGAGTCGCCGCATTGTAGAGCGGGCTGATGTCGTAGATTGTGGCGACATCGTCAGGGGCGAGGAAATTCGGAAATATGAAACCCGAGTCATAATACTGGGGACGAAGCTTTTGCCCACCCCGGCTTCCGCGGTTGGCCGGCAACGCACGGAAATCATGGAGACCTATGACGGCAGTGACGATGCCGTTCAGCGCGGCGGGAATTGCGACCGGCGTTGCGTTCGCGAAATGGTCATCGCCATCGACCTGATATCTGTGGATCTCTGTTCCGAAAGCGTGCTGCACCTGGGCAACGGTGCCGCTGAAGACGATCGTGCTGTGGCCGCTCCCGATGCTATGTACCTGCAGGCCATTCGACGCGAGCCACAGGGTGATTTTGTTCAGATCGTTCGGACTGAGCCCAAAACGGTCGGCATACTGCTGAGTGGTAAGCCACTTGTGATAATTGGGCGACGTTTTGTCCTGCTGCTGCGCCAGAAGTTGATTGAGAGCCTTCTGCTGGGCTGGCGACGGAGAGGTGAAGATCGTGATATAGCTCAGCGGCTGCAGCGGGTCAACGAGCCCGAGATCAAACTGCGGCTGTGCTTTGGGATGAAGGCTCTTAGCCAAGGGAACCGTCTGGCGTGCATCGATCGTACCTTGGATGCGGTCGGGCGCAGCCGCAAAGCCCAGGGTGGAGAGGATCAGGATCGAGACAATCAGGGTCGAAGAGCTGGACAGGCACAGCAAGGACGAAGGCAGACGTCGCATGGATACTCCGTGGCACAGCAGAATTGTGAGGGGCTGGAAAGCATTATCTATGCTTTCTCCCTGTCAGAGCAAGATATTCCGCTTTGGGGTTGTATGACTATGCACTATTAATTCCCATTTGTGACTAAAGTCACATATCGACTGTCCGGTTGGGCGGACCGGGGTATCCCTTCTCGAGCGCCGGCTGCGACCGAAAGCGGTTGCTCTCAGGGATCTTCTTTGGGACTTGGGACCGTAGGGACTCAGACTTCGGCCAGTTCTTCTTCCAGCAGCTGTTTGTTGTAGAGGTCGGTGTAATACCCGTTGTGGGCGATCAGCTGATCGTGGGTGCCCTGTTCGACAATGCGGCCATGATGGAGGACGGCAATGCAGTCGGCATTGCGGACGGTCGAGACGCGGTGGGAGATGAAGATGGTGGTGCGTCCGCGCATGATTTCGCGCAGGTGGTTGAGAATTTTGTCCTCGGTGTGGGTATCGACGCTCGAAAGGGCATCGTCGAGGATAAGGATGCGCGGGCTGCGCAGAAGGGCGCGGGCGATGGCGGTACGCTGTTTTTGCCCACCCGACAGAGTGATGCCGCGCTCCCCTACCGTAGTGTTATACCTCTCGGGGAAACTCTCGATGTCTTGGGCGATGTTGGCGGCTTCGGCGGCTGCCTGGATGTCTTCGAAGGCGGCTTCGCCGTCTTCGCGCGCGACGCCGTAGGCGATGTTTTCGCGGATGGTGTCGCTGAACAGGAAGGTTTCCTGCGGCACGAAGCCGATGTTGCGGCGGAGGGAGTCGAGAGGGAATTGGCGGATGGGCTGTCCATCGATGAAGACCGAGCCGGGCGCGGCGTCGTAGATGCGGGGGATCAGATTGACGAGCGTGGTTTTGCCGGAGCCGGTCGGGCCCACCAGGGCCAGGCTCGAGCCGGCGGGAATGCGGAGGTTGATGTCTTTGAGGACGGCAACCCCGTCGTAGGCGAAGTTGAGGTTGCGGAACTCGATTTCGCCCTGGATGTTGGCGGCGGGGAGAGCATTCGCGAAGAGCCGGTCTGCGCCCGAGGGCGCGGGTGCAACTGGAGTCCACACACCAGGTTGGTCGGCGATTTCCGGTTGCTGCTGGAGGATTTCGTTGATCCGTACCATGGAGGCGGTTCCGCGCTGGAAGATGTTGATCACCCATCCCAGGGCGATCACCGGCCAGGTCAGTTGCATCATGTAGGTATTGAAGGCTACGAAATCGCCTACGTTCATCTTGCCGAGAAGGACTTGCCGGCCACCCAGCCAGAGGACGATGACTACGGCGGCGCCCAGCATGAATTCGAGCGTGGGCCAGAGCATTCCCATGAGGCGGACCAGGCCCAGGCTGCGGCGGATGTACTCTCGGTTGGCGCTTTCGAAGGCGGCGATTTCGGCTTGTTCCTGCACGTAGGCGCGGATAACACGGGCGCCGGAGAAATTCTCCTGGGCACGGGCGGAGATGTCGGAGAACATGGCCTGAATGCGCTCGAAGCGCTCGTGGATGCGGCGTCCGAAGTACTGGATGACGATGCTGGCAATGGGCAGCGGCAAAAAGGCGAAGACCGTAAGCCGGGGACTGATGGCGAGCATGA
Organism: Terriglobales bacterium; assembly: GCA_049520935.1. Taxonomy (GTDB): domain Bacteria; phylum Acidobacteriota; class Terriglobia; order Terriglobales; family Acidobacteriaceae; genus Acidiflorens. Next base: position 8,205 of record JBEKPJ010000002.1, read on the forward strand.
AGGCGAGCGCGGCGGCGGTGAAGACGACGGTGTTGGCCGAGTACATGATCGCCGGGCCGAGGAGCATGCGGACGGCATTGAGGTCGTTGGTGGCGCGGGCCATGATGTCGCCGGTGCGATTGCGCTGGTAGTAGGAGCAGGAGAGGCGTTCGAGGTGGGCGAAAAGATCGTTGCGCAGATCGAATTCGATATCGCGCGAGATTCCGATGACCACCCAGCGCGTCAGAAACTGAAACAAGCCTCTGACCAGGGCGATGGCGATGATGATCAGGGAATAAGTGAGAAGCTTGTGGCGGGTGACGCCGGAATTGAGGTCGTTGATGGCGCGGCGGAGGACTTGCGGGAACAGGACCCAGATGCCGTTATTGAACAGGACGCAAAGACCGCCCCACCACAGTCCGCGGCGGTAGCGCTTGAGATACGGAACGAGAGGGCGTAACTTTTTCGGCACCATGACCGGCGAGAACCTGAGGCTTGCTAGACGAGATTGTAGCAGCGGAGGGTCCCGATTTTCGCGCTGACGGTGCAAGAACGACAAAGGTTGCCGTCAGCAGCACCAGAGCCCAGACCGACAACATGCCGGCAGCGAACATCAACCCGGAATAAAGTAGGTCGGCGTGTTCCATATACCTCTCCTGCGGGAAACTTGGGTCTCAAAAAAGCCGGGCGAAGACGGAGATTGGAGTTTCCGTTTCCGCCCGGAAGGAGAGAGACTCCAGGAGAAATTTAATCGGCAGGCGGAGGCGGCGCGTGCTTGCTCATGTGCGCCTCGTGATTGGCCTCAAGCTGCGCCAGTCTGGTTTTCTGATCGGCGGTGAGAATTTGCATGATCTCCGACTTCATGCGCTCGTGTTCGACCTGCAGCTGGATCATGGTCTGGGAGTTCTGCGTGGCGAGCGCGGTTGTCTTCGCTTCGTCGAACGGGCCGGCGGCCTCAAGAGCAGCCATGGCAGCACGACTTTGGTGCATTTGCTCCATGAGCGGCTGCAGGGTGGGCTTTTCCTTTTCCCAGATCGCCTTGACCTGGCTCTTCTGTTCAGTGGTCAGATTCAACTGCCTGAGCAGGTGGTGAAAATCGCCATCCGGGCCGCCAAAACCGTGCGGGCCTTGCGCCACCGCGGCCGTCACCGCCAGCACCACCGCGGCGGCCATCGACAGAATGCGAATTCGTGTGAGTTTCATGGAGGACTCCTTTTTCCCTTTCTTTTGCCTTACTTTTGATTTCGTGGATCGGGCCGGACCCGAATGTATATGCCGATAAGAACACTATTCCTGAAAATATGGGGTAAAGAGTCGGTCAAGCGCGGTAAAGTTTTGTAAAGGAGAGGCCGGACCAGGGGCTAGGGAGGAACCGGAGAACCCGGATCGCTAACAGGCCAAATTGGGAAAGCCGCTAGGGTTTGAACAATCACAAATCTTTACCGCGCGCAGCCATGCGAGGGTGTTGAATGATCAAGAGAATGGATCACGTACTGGTAGTCGATGACGATGTGGAATTGTGCGGTCTGGTGCAGGAGTATCTGACGGCCGAGGGGTTCAGCCTGAAGGCGGTGCATGACGGCGAACAGGGCCTGCAACAGGCGCTGACGAACGAATATTCGCTGGTCGTGCTTGACGTAATGTTGCCGGGGATCAATGGCTTCGAGGTGCTGCGGCGGATTCGCAGCGTTTCGAAGATTCCGGTGCTGTTGCTGACCGCTCGCGGGGAAGACGTCGACCGCATCGTGGGGCTCGAGATCGGGGCCGATGATTACCTGCCAAAACCGTTTAATCCGCGGGAACTGGTGGCCCGAATTCGGGCGGTCCTGCGCCGTACCAAGCCCGTCAAGGCGGCCGACGCCGTGCCCGAGGTGCTGAGCATCGGCGACGTGGAGCTGGATCCGGCGACGCGCAGCGTGCAACGGGCGGGGCAGCCGGTCGATCTCACCTCGGTGGAGTTCAATTTGCTGGAAGTGCTGCTGCGAGAAGCCGGTCGGGTGGTGACGCGGGAGCGACTGGTGAACGCCGTACTCAGCCGGAAGTTCATGCCCTTTGATCGCAGCATCGACATGCATGTCAGCAAAGTGCGGCGCAAGTTGGGCGACTCGGAAGAAGACGGCGACCATATCAAGACGATTCGCGGCGTCGGATATATGTTTGCGCGCCCGGCGGCGAAGGCGAAGAAGTAAGGCGAAGCCATGAAAAGTCTGTTCCTCAAGATTTTCCTCTCGTTCTGGGCGGCCCAGGCACTATTCCTAGTGCTGGCGATTCTGGTGACAATCGCCTTGAGTCCGCGGCGGGGAATCGAGAGCCAGGGTCCGCAGATTTTGGCGGAGGTGGTGAACGCGTATCAAACCGGCGGCGAGCACGCCGCACACGAGTATCTGGAGCAACTTTGGCACACGCAGCAGGTGCGGGCGTTCGTTTTTGATCCGTCCGGTCATGAGCTCTCCGGGCGCTCGGTTCCACCCTGGATCGAAGACGTGCGCGAAGGCACGACGGCGCAAAGTGGTCCGCCGCGCAGTGGCCCGCCGCGTCGCCGTGGATGGATGGACAACCTGATGCCCGACCGCGTCATGCGGCAAGCGTTGACGCTTGACGGAAGGCGGTACACGCTGGTGCTGGAGTTGCCGCCGGGTCCGCGCGTATTTTTCGGACCGCATGACATTCCCGGGCTGGGCATCACGATCGCAATCCTTACGTCGGGACTGATGTGTTATCTGCTGGCCTGGTCGATCACCAGTCCGGTGGCGCGTTTGCGTGCAGCGACCCAGAGCCTGGCGGCCGGCGACCTGAGCGCGCGCGCGGGCGCGCCGGCCAGTGGACGGCACGACGAATTGACCGAGTTGATGCGCGATTTTGACCGCATGGCGGAACGGATCGAGGGGCTGGTCGACTCGCAGGCGCGTCTGTTGAAGGATGTTTCGCACGAGCTGCGGTCTCCCTTGGCGCGGCTGAGCGTGGCGCTGGGCCTGGCGCGGCAGAAATCGACCCGTGAGGCCGAAGGATCTCTCAACCGGATCGAACTGGAGGCCGACCGCCTGAATCAGCTTATCGGGCGGCTGCTGACCATCTCGCGGCTGGAATCGGGGGCCGACGGGTTGAATAAGGCTATGCTGTCGCTGCGGGAACTGGTCGAGCAGGTGGCCCACGACGCCGAGTACGAAAATCACGGGCGGAGATGTCGGGTGGTGGCGGATGCGGACGATGATTTTCTGGTGGAGGCCGACCCCGAACTGCTGCGCAGCGCCGTCGAGAATGCAGTAAGAAACGCTACGCGTTATACTGCCGAAGGCACTACCGTGGAGGTGCGGCTGGAGCGGCAGCGGTCAGGAAACGGACAAGGGGACGAGATTGTCATTCGCGTCCTCGATTCCGGGCCGGGTGTTCCGAGCGAAGCGTTGCAGAAGATCTTTGAGCCCTTTTACCGGCTGGACGATGCCCGCAACCGGCAGACCGGCGGCGCCGGCCTCGGTTTGTCGATTGCCGACCGGGCCATCAGGCTGCACGGCGGGCAACTTCATGCATCCAACCGGAAAGAGGGCGGCTTAGAGATGGAAATCCGGATTCCGGCGGTTGCCCCGGTTTAGGGGTTTGCTCTTCCCGCTCATTCCTGTTACACAGATATATTTCAGCCACGCGCTTCAGGCTGCGGTGACGCCTGGCTGGACACTGTCGGCCGCACAGCAAGCGGCAAACTACCCCCTAGGGAGAATAGATGTCAAAGAATTCGGTCGCAGGGTTTGTGTTGGCGGCGATTTGCGCCCTGAGCGTATTTCTGATCAGTTGCGGCAGTACCTCCTCCCGGCCCTCGGGAGCCTTGTATGTGCTGACCGAGGGCAGCAATGGCTACGGAGACAACGTGAGTTCTTTTTCCGTGGATCTGAATACGGGAGGGCTGTCCTACATCAATTCGAATGCCAGCACCTGTCCGACGGCGGCCTCGCAGCAAAATCCGGAGCCGTGCGGCCTTCCGCTGGACATTTTGCTCGATCCGGCGGGCTCGAACGCTTTCGTCTTGAATCAGGGTACGCCTTGTGTGCTGCAGAATGGTATCTGTGAACCGAATAGCCCGGCGACGATTTTGCCATCGATTTATCCATTCACCGTGAACTCCGATGGAAGCCTGTCGGCACCGGGCACGGCCGTGACCTGGACCGCCAACGGTTATCCCGACACCGCGGTCGCCATGACGCGAGATGCGGCGGGGCAATTCCTGTTCGTAATCGATCAGGGGTCGTATCCGTATCCGGGATATCCGACTCCCTCACCGACCAATCCGAGTTGCCCGCACAACCCACAGAATGCGGCCGACGTGTGTCCTTCGATTTCGGTGTTTACCATGAACAATGGGACGCTTAGCTTGGCCAGCGGCAGTCCTTTCTATTTGAGCAAGATTCCCACCGCGCTGTCGGCGCTTGCCTTCACGCCGGTGAACGGGACAGCCGAGGAACTCTTATTTGTCACCAACAATTTAGACCTGTGCACGGCCAGCTGTGTGCTGCCGCAACACAGCGACAATACGGTCAGCGTTTATAGCGTGAGTTCATCGGGCGTCCTGACCGAGACGACAAGTTCGCCCTATGCCATTGCCGAGGCCGATCCGATCTCGGTGATGGCCGTCAACACGTACTCCCCCACGGCGGGAAACAATTCCGGCGGCGTGTTCGTGTACGTGGGGAGTGAGGATCCGAATGGCGGCCACCTGAATCCTTTCCAGGTCTGTACCAGCGTTCAGATCGGCGGGTGCACGACGCTGGAGGTGCAGAACAATCTGTTTTTCCCCGTGACCTGCCCTCCGCAGGCTTCTTGCAGTGTCTCGCCGGGGCAGAGCCCGATTCAGATGGCGGTGGACCCGACGAACAATTTTCTCTATGTACTCAGCGCAGGCCAGAATGCGGTCTACGGTTACAGCGTTGCGTCCTCGACCGGCAAGTTGACGGCGCTGAGCCCAGCCAGCCAGCAGACCGGATCAGCACCGGTTTCTCTGGCGCTGCATCCGAGCGTGAATAATACCGGGCAGTTCCTCTTTGTCTCGAACAGTAACTCGAACAACGTTACACCGTATACGCTGAACACGACCACCGGCTCGATGAGCGCTCTGCCCACCGTCATCACCCCGGCGACGCCGAGCGGGGTCGCGGTGCACTAAAAGCCCGCAGTCAGCGGCGGACCGGCCGGCAAAGGTCCTCGTCGCCTCCGTCGCCTGCATACCCATCTGCCTCGGGGAGGCTCCCCGAGGCTTCAGGTTGGCATTCGCAGAATCAGGTAGCCGCCGATAAAGCCGAAGACCAGGTCCGGAGACCAGGCGGCGACGGCGGGTGGAAGCTGGCTCAGGTTACCCATCGCCTCGAACAGGCCCGAAATCATCCAATAGAAAACGCCGATGCCGATGGCGGTTGCTACTCCGGCAACGGCGGAGCGCTTGCCGGCAGACAGCGCGAACGGGATCGCCAGGATCGCCATCACGAGCGTAATCAGCGGATAGGCAATCTTTTTCTGCAACTGCACGCGCAAGCGAACCACGTCAAAGCCGCTTTGCTCGAGATCGTAAATATAGCGGCGCAGTTCGTCGTAACTCATCTCGGAAGACTGTTTGATTTCCTTCTTGAAGTAGGCAGGCGGTTCCGACAGTTCGGGATAGGTGGCGACATCGAACTTGCGGTAGCTCTCATGGGCGGAGCCGTTGAGGCTGCGCTCCCATCCCTGCTCGTACACCCAGCGGCCCATGGGGCTCGACCAATGGGCGCGGTCGGCGGTGATGCGGTGCGTGATCTGAAAGGTGTGGGGATCGAATTGGAAGACGGAAACTCCTCCGAAGACATCGCGGTCGGGATCGAAAAATTGATAGTAATAAATGTCAGAGTGCTGGCCGAAAATCCACTTGCGGTCGGGGCGAAGATAGGTTTGTGGCGGCTTGCCCTTGATTTCGTTGCGCAGCGCGTCCTGCCGCTTGTTGGTGTAGGGAAGATAGAGCTGGTCGGAAGCGAAGAGCACACCGGCGACCGCGGTCGAGGCGATCAGGACGGGAACGACGATGCGGTACAGGCTGATGCCGGTGGCCTTGATGGCGGTGATTTCGTTCGAACGCTGCAGCAGTCCGAAGGTGACCAGCACCGCGAGCAGCATGCTGAGAGGCGTGGTGTTGTAGAGAAAATAGGGTACGACGTTCAGCAGGTATTCGCCGACGGTAAGAGGGGAGACTTGATTTCGCAGGATGTCGCCCAGCAGCTCAAACAACGTGAAGACCAGCAGCAGCACCAGGAAAGTGGCCACGATGAGGGCCAGGTAGAGGGCAAAGCCGCGCAGCACGTAATCGTCGAGGATGGTGGGGAATCGCAGATTGAACAAGCGCCGGGGCATGGTCAGGGCGCGGCGGGGGTTCAGGCCGCCGTTTGCGGGTCGGGCCACGGGCAGGCCGGGCGTTGTGCCGATCGGAGTTTTCGACGACGAAATTGGCTCAGTTGAGGTTTTCCACCAGGCGCGAAACCCGGCCAACTCGATGGGGCGACGTTCCGATTGCCAAAGCAGAAAGACGCCTCCGACAAGAAACACGAAGTCCGCCAGCCAGACGCCGGCGGCGGGAGGAATGTGCCCCTGCCGCGCAAAAGACACTCCGACCAAGGAGATCGAATAGTAGAGAAAGACGAGCAGGATGGTGAGGACAAATCCGCTCGACTTGCCGCCTTTTTTTGAGGAAAGGCCGAGTGGAATGCCAACCAGGGCGAGCACGATGCAGGCGGTGGGCAACGCCAGTCGACTGTGGTATTCGATCAGGTATGCGCGGCGGTGGACCGGGTCGACGGTGCGCGCGACCCGGAGGAGATCGGCCACGCTCATGGCATGCAACGATGTGGGTTCATGTTCCTGCGTGCTCTGCGAAGCCGGAATCTGGATGGGGAGGTCGGTGGTCTGGAAGGTATCGATCTGGTACTGGTCGGGATTTTTGGGGTCGGGCATTTCGTGGGTGGAACCGTCCTTGAGATGCAGGTCCAAGGTGTCGGGCCCCTGGCTGACCAGCAGGCCCTCGCGTGCCAGACTGACGCGAGGAGCGGCGGGGTCGCTCAAATCGGCAAGGAACACGCCCTTCCACAAAGCGCCACCGGACATGGCTTTGACATCCTGCACATAGAGAATGATCTTGGGGAATCCCTCATAAAACACGCGGGGCTGGACTTCGAAAGAGGCCTGGGAAGACTTGAGGTTATCCTCCAATCGCCCGAGAGCGGCAAGCGAGAGGGGCGCCAGGTAGACACTGTTGACGAGAGCAAGAAGCCAAGCCACCACGACAAAAAGTGAGATCACGCGCAGGAAGGTCCAGACTCCCAGTCCGCTGGCGCGCATGGCGGTCACTTCGCTGTCGGCGGCCAGGCGACTGAGTCCGATGAGGATGCCAACGAGCACGCCCATCGGTATGGTGTAGGTGAGCGCGCCCGGGACGGTGAAGAAGAAGATCTCGGCCACACTGGGCAGTGGAGCGCTGTTGCGCACCATCAATTCGAGAATCGAACCGAGCGCTTTTGTGAACAGGACGAAAGTAAATACCGCCGCGCCGATCAAGGCGTGGGAGACGACTTCTCCCAGAATGTAGCGGGTGAGGATGCGCATCCGCAAAGCTGGTGGACCCAGTTGCGAGTCTAGCATGAGAGCAGGAAAGGAGAAGGGCCCGGTACTTTTCTGGCATCAAGTTAGGACCTGGGCCAGCCGCGTCGCGAACGTGCGGGATAAACCATTCTCCCCGATCTGCGATCGCCGCTCGCTGGTTGTCCCCGTGAGGTATCAGCCATCGCCATGCGGAGGATCAGGTTGGGGATAAGATCGATCTCGGTTTTGTGCGGGAGGAGGAGGGGGACAGCAACCCTCGTTTCGCGATCCTCGCGGTCGGCGGCCATTGGAGGCGCGAACTCGTTCACGCGTCCGATTCGGAGCCGGCAGCGGTGGCCGAAATCCTTCGAGCCAGGGTTCGATACCACCCCCGTGGAAACACCGATTTCGGACTTATAACCCGGCGACCCCGGCTATGCCTGCCGCAGAAAAAGCGCGCCCAGCGGCGGCAAGGTGAGACGCAACGAATAGGGGCGTCCATGAGTCGAATGGGGAAGTGCTTCGGTGCCCCCCATATTGCCCATGCCGCTGCCCCCGTATTCCCGCCCGTCGCTATTCAGGATTTCCTTCCAGTAGCCGCCCGCGGGCACGCCAACCATGTATCCCAGTCTCGGGACGGGCGTGAAATTACACGCGATAAGCATCGGACTGTCGCCCTCTTTCCCCTTGCGCAACAGCGAGACGACGCTCATCGGCGCATCGTTGCAATCGACCCATTCAAAGCCCTTGGGATCATTATCGAACCAATGCAGGGAAGATTCGCTGCGATAGACGCGGTTGAGTTGCTCGACCCAGTTCATCAGACCGCTGTGCACCGGGTATTGCAGCACGTTCCAGTCGAGGCTGCGATCGTGCGACCACTCGCTCACCTGTCCGAACTCGCAGCCCATAAAAAGCAGCTTTTTGCCGGGCTGGGCGAACATATAGGCAAAAAGCAGACGCAGATTGGCAAACCTCTGCCACTCGTCGCCGGGCATCTTGCCGATCAGCGATCCTTTTCCGTGCACGACCTCGTCATGGCTCAGGGGCAAGACGAAGTTCTCGTGAAAGGAATAGAGCATGCGAAAGGTTAGCTTGTTGTGGTGATACTGACGATGAATCGGATCCTGGCTGAAGTACTGAAGCGTATCGTGCATCCAGCCCATGTCCCACTTCAGCCCGAACCCCAGACCGCCCAGATGTGTGGGCCGCGAAACCATGGGATACGAGGTCGACTCCTCGGCGTAGGTCTGAATGTCAGGATGCTCTTTGTAGGCTTCAAGGTTGAAGCGGCGCAGAAAATCGATGGCCTCCAGGTTCTCGCGTCCGCCGAACTGGTTGGGAATCCACTCGCCCTCTTTGCGCGAGTAGTCGAGATAGAGCATGGAAGCGACGGCGTCCACGCGCAGGCCATCGATGTGATATTTGTCCAGCCAGAACATGGCGCTCGACATCAGGAAGCTGCGCACTTCGCTGCGGCCGTAATTGAAGATGAACGTCTTCCAATCGGGATGGAAGCCCTGTCGGGAATCGGAGTGCTCGAACAAATGGGTGCCGTCGAAAAATGCCAGGCCGTGGCCGTCGGAAGGGAAGTGCGATGGAACCCAATCGAGAATCACGGCGATGCCGCGCTGGTGCAGATAATCCACGAAATACATGAAATCCTGCGGCGTGCCATAGCGCGCTGTGGGAGAGAAGTAGCCGGTCGTCTGGTAACCCCAGGAACCGTAGAACGGATGCTCCATGATGGGAAGAAGCTCGACGTGGGTGAATCCCAGTTTATTCGCGTGCTCGGCCAGGCGGGGCGCGATCTCGCGATAGGTCAGCGAACGATTTTGCTCTTCCGGAATGCGCATCCACGAGCCGAGATGAACCTCGTAGATCGACATGGGGGCATGCAGCGAATTGAGGCCGGCGCGCCCTTCGAGAAAGGCGCCGTCGTTCCAGGCGTAGTTGAGGTCCCAGACGACCGACGCCGTGTGGGGAGGCTTCTCGGCGTACAGTCCCACCGGATCGGTCTTTTCGATCTGGTACCCGAGCTGGGTGGAATCGATATGGAACTTGTAGAGTGTGCCCTTGCCAAGGCCGGGGATAAAGCCTTCCCAGATGCCCGACGAGCCGCGGGGCTGGAGCGGATGGGACTCCGCGTTCCATCCGTTGAAGTCTCCGATGACAGAGACCTGGCGTGCGTTGGGAGCCCAGACGCTGAACACCGTGCCGTGGGTGCCGTCGGATTCGGCAGGGTGCGCTCCCATCTTCTCGTAAATGCGATAGTGACTGCCTTCGTTGAACAGATAGAAATCTTCGGCGGTCAGCAGGGAAACATCGTAGCGGACCAAGGCTTCCTGAGCGGGGTGGGTCGGGGTCATGGTTGCACTCGGGGTCTAGTGTATTCCAAATTCTGAAGCGGAGGGACGACCGTCCCCTGGTTTTTTCCGGCGAAGCGGCTGCTGGCCGGGCGGAGAACGTCTGGCGTCCCCGGCAGCGAAATCAGGGCTTCTGCGCTTCGCGCTTGGCGCGGGCCCAGCCTGGTTTCACGCTCTGTCGTGCACGCCCGAGCGCCAGGGCATCGGCGGGCACGTCTTCGGTAATGCAACTGGCGGCCGCAACGTAAGCGCCGCGTCCGATCCGGACCGGGGCAACCAGGGTTGAATCGCTGCCGATGAATGCTTCGTCTTCGATGACGGTCCGGTTCTTGTTGACCCCGTCGTAGTTGCAGGTGATGGTTCCGGCGCCCACGTTCACACCGTTCCCGATTTCGGCGTCGCCCAGGTAGCTGAGATGATTCGCCTTCGATCCTTTGCCCAACTTGATTTTTTTGGTTTCGACGAAGTTGCCAACGTGCGCGCTCTCGCCGATCTCGCTTCCCGGACGCAGATGCGAGTAGGGGCCGAGCACGGCTCCGGCGCCGACGCGGGAGTCTTCCACGATTGTCCCCGGCTTCACGGTGACGCGGTCGCCAAGCAGAGAGTTGTCAATCACGCTGTAGGAGCGGATGCGGCAGTCGGCGCCAATTTTTGTTGTACCCAACAATTGGACGCAGGGCTCGATCACGGTGTCGACGCCCACTTCCACGTCGCTATCGATCACCGCCGTGTGCGGATAGAAAATCGTCACGCCCGCCTCCAGCAGTTCGCGGCACTTTGCCAGGCGGATCTGGGCATCGAGCATCATCATTTCCGCACGCGTGTTGCTGCCGAGTACTTCGCTGGAGTTCGGGGTCCTGATGGCTACGACTTTTTTGTGCGCCCGGTGAAACACCGCAGCCATGTCCGTAAGGTAGTACTCGCCGTGGGCGTTGTTGGTCGATAGACGGTCAATATGCTCATACAAAGCCGGTCCATCAAAGGCGTAAAACCCGGAATTGATTTCGCGGATCTTTTTCTGCTGCGCGCTGGCCGACTTCTCCTCGACAATGGCCTCGACTTCGGTGCCTGCCGCGGCTTCGCCGCCCGCCCGCCGCGGCGCGCGTTTCAGAATCACTCGCCCATATCCGTAAGGATTCGGGATCTCGGTGCTGAGCAAAGTCATGGCCGCCCCCTCGGCGGCGTGAAAGGCACTCAATCGTTTGATTGTTTCCGGAGTAATCAGCGGAGCGTCTCCGGAGAGCACAAGGATCTGGTCATACTTAGGACGATTACCTCCGCCGGAGAGCGCCTCGCGCGCCACCATAAGCGCGTGACCGGTGCCGCGCTGCGCTTCTTGCAGCACGAAGTTCACCTTGCTCGAGCAAACCGCAGCGCGCACGCGCTCGGCTTCGTGGCCGATGATAACGAAAATGTCCTCGGCGGCGACGACCTTCGCCGCCGTCCGAATCACATGGGCAAGGATCGGCTTGCCGCCAATTTCATGCAGAACCTTGGGATGATTGGACTTGAGGCGGGTGCCTTTGCCGGCCGCCATGACGACCACGGCGATGCGTGGAGCGGGCGGAGTGGCTGCGAAAGACTTCGTCTTGGGCTCGGTTGCGGTTACTTTTCGCATACTCAGTCAATATACTCGAACGTTGATCGCGAGGCCGCTCGTCGCCGCGATTCCGTTCGTCGCTCGGCAGAGCTCACCGCGCAGAAGGCGCGGTCTCTCCACGGAAATCAAAGCCCCGCAAACCTAGCCGCGGATTGTCTGCCGGCCGGGCGCTTGTGCCATCATGGCCATCAGGTCGTGCGCGACGCGGTCGGTGGCGTGCCGGGCCACTTCGCCCTCTTCCAGGTAATCGCCGAGCACGGGACATACGCCAAGTTTCTCGATGGCATCGAGATCGACCACGATTTGCGAGGCTCCTTCGCTCGCGTACTTGGATTTCATTTCCGGGGACGCCGCCTTGCGATTGATCATGGCATAGTCAAATAACTGCGCCCCGGCGTGTTTGTTGAGTGCGCGGATGTGCTCCGCAGCAGTTAAACTTAAACTTTCATTAACTTGCGTCATCAGATTGCAGATAAATACCTTGATCGCAGGAGAGTCCTTGATCGCCTGGGGAATTCGCCGCACCAGAAGATTGGGAATCAGGCTGGTGAACAGGGAACCGGGTCCGATGGTGATCAGGTCGGCGTTGGCGATGGCCTCGAGGGTCTGGGGAAGCGGTTCGACGTCATGCGGCACCAGCACCAGTTCTCGAATCTTGCCTTTGCCTTTGCTCGCCGTGATCTGCGTTTCGCCGCGGACCTTGGTTCCGTCTTCGAACGAGGCTTCCAGTTCGACGCTCGACATGGTTGCCGGATAGATGTGCCCGCGCGTGAGCAAGATTTCAGAAGACAGCCGGATTGCCTCGGCAAAATCTCCGGTAATCGAAGTGAGGGCAGCCAGAAACAGATTTCCGAAGCTGTGGCCCTCGAGACCCGAACCCTTCTGAAAGCGATGCTGGAACAGGCGCGAGAGCAGGGCTTCGTCTTCCGAGAGCGCAACGATGCAGTTGCGCACATCGCCCGGTGGAAGCATATTCAGCTCTTTGCGCAGGCGGCCGCTCGATCCGCCGTCGTCGCTGACCGTCACCACGCCGCACAGCTCGCGGATGGTCGGCTGACCGGAGGTGGCCAGAGCCGGCGTCATGACGTAGCGCTTCAGCCCCTTCAGCAGGGTCGAGAGGCCCGTGCCGCCGCCGATCGCCACCACGCGCAGGTCAGGGCCAGCCTGGCCGCTTTCAAAGGAGTCCGTGCGCACAGGGGGAAGCATACCGCCTCGATGCCGCCGCCAGCTGGCGGCCGGTAGTTGCGGAAGTCAGGAGCGAATGACAGCTAGTACCGGTTCGCCTCTTCTTCGGGCTCGGATTCTCCCGCGCCTGGATCCGGATACAAGAGTTCGGTGAAGCGCGGGTCCTCGGCCAGATTCTGGAAATCGGTGTCGTTCCGCGCCTGGAAGCGCAACGCTGGCTTGGCCTGAATCGCCTCGTCAAGTGTCTTGAGCGATTCTTCGACGTGGCCGGTCAGACAATGCAATGCCGCCAACCCATAGAGAACATACTCGGACTTCGGATTCTGCTTCAAGAGCCTGTCGAGATGTTCGCGCGCGGTTACGTAGTCGCCCGCGTTGATCAGCGAGACCGCAAAGTCGTAGTGCTCTTCGGTGGTCTTGAACTGCAATGCGGGTGCATCCATGTGCTTGTCGCAGGTGAGGATGTGAACCTGCGCTCGATCGACCAAAGCCTTATCCGGGCCAGCCAGGACCTTCTGCAGGTGGCCTTTGGCTTTTTCGAACTTGTGTTCCTGCAAGGCGCGGAGCCCGGACTCGTAGCTTTGAACCGCTTGGGTGTGCCGTGGATCTTCAACCACTTTTTGCTTCGGAGTAACCTTCAGTGCCATCAAACCGCCTTCTGGTTCGGAATTGAAAACGAAAAGCTCGGATTCAACCAATTCGTTCGCGGACGCTTTCAGTTGATACTGGCGGCCTTTGCGAGATCGACCGTCTTCCAGTCGCCCTTGATAATGCCAGCGCGAATTTCCTGCGCCGTCTTGTGCTGCTTGTTCATGGTGTAAGTGTAGTAAAGCTCTTTGAGACAAGTTCCGCACTCGGCGCCGTGTGTGCCCGAGAAACAACTGTGCAGACTGTTGTGGCCCATGCTGCGGTCGCAGTGGCAATAACACGGCTGCTGGTAGAGAACCTGGGGAATCTTCGCCGCCAGTTCGTAGGCGTGCGTCTGATAGGGAAATTGCGCATGGCCGCCCCAAAGCTGGTCCCGGGTCAGAATCGGCGGAAGCTCTTCGCCGGCAGCCGGAGCCGAGGCATTGAAATGCGGTACTTCCTGATCGGATTGCGATTGCAGCCATGGTGCCGACACCATGGTCACTGCCAGGAACAATACCATCGACGCGAGAACCCGTGGACGCATGCCAGTTTCCCTCAAACTCATCATTTTACCTGAAGGCGCGCGATTGGCGAGTTCCGGGGCGGGTTCCCCTTGGTCGCGGCTCAAGCTACCTTCCTCGACGCTCGATCCCGGGCGCACGGGGGAACCTGTGCCCGACGCCCCCTTTTAGGGAGTTTCGGGTGCCCGCGCCGCGTCCGGGAAGACAATTTGGGAAAACCCGTCCCTCACCTGAACTTCACCCTAGCTTCTCGAAAAACAAACAAATAGTTTCAATCCCGCGATGGAAATTCGGAATGTGGAACTTCTCGTTGGGAGCATGAAGGTTGTCGTCGGGAAGACCGAAGCCCATCATCACCGATGGGATTTTCAGCACGTCCTGGAAGTCGGTGACGATGGGAATTGATCCGCCGGAGCGAATGAATACCGTCTCCTTCTTGAAGGTATCGTGCAGCGCCTCGGTCGCGGCTTTGATGAAGCGGTTGTCGGTGCCGACGACGGCGGCCGGGCCCTTGCTCCATACCTTGATTTTGGTGTCGATGCCCTTGGGTGTGTGTTTTTTGACGAACGCCGTGTAGCGCTTGAGAATGTCGTCGGGATCCTGACTCGGCACCAGGCGCATCGAAACCTTGGCCGAGGCCTTGGCCGGAATCACCGTCTTCGCTCCCGGAGCCACAAATCCCCCGGGCATGCCGTGCACTTCGAGGGTGGGCCGCGCCCAGGTCCGGTAGAGCACCGAAAATCCTGGTTCGCCGGTCAACACCTTGGAGCCGACTTCGGTCTTGCGATAATGCTCTTCGTTGAAGGGCAGCCGCTTCCATGCCTTCAGCTCATCCTGGCTGGGGGCTTTGACCTTGCTGTAGAAGCCGGGGATGAGTACCTTGCCCTTGGCATCTTTGAGCTGGCTGATGATTTCGACGAGCGCGAACAGCGGATTCGGCGCCGCCCCTCCATAGATGCCGGAGTGCAGATCGGTCTTCGCCCCGACCGCTTCAATCTCGGTATAGACCAGACCGCGCAGGCCGACGCAGAGAGTGGGGAGATTCGGCGCGAACAGTTCGGTGTCGCAGACCAGCGCAAAATCGGCTTTCAATTTCGCTTTCTGCTTGCGGACGTACTCGGCGATCGATTCGCCGCCCACTTCTTCTTCGCCCTCAAAAATGATTTTGACGTTGATCGGCAGCTTGCCGCCATGCGACTCGAGCAACGATTCGAGCGCTTTGACTTCCATCCAGAGCTGGCCTTTGTCATCAACCGCGCCGCGCGCGTAAATATTGTTATTGCGTTCGGTCGGCTCAAACGGGGGGGTATGCCATTCGTCGACGGGGTCGGGGGGCTGGACATCATAATGCGCATACATCAACACCGTCGGCTTGCCCTCGGCGTGCAGCCAGTCGGCGTAAAGCAGGGGATGACCCTGGGTGGGGACGATTTCGACATGCTCCATCCCGATGCGGCGTAGCTCGGCGGCAACAAATTCCGCCGCCTTCACGACGTCACCTTTGTGCTCGTCGAGCGTGCTGATGCTGGGAATGCGGAGGAGAGTCTTCAGCTCGTCGAGGAATCGCGGCTGATTGTTACGGGCAAAATCGACTGCCGGGGAAGCCATGGTCTGTGCCTTTCTGGCGCGCTCGGAGCGCGTGCTTGAAAATCATTGCCGAAAACGGTTCAGTATATACCTGAATTCTTGCCAGGCGCGGGCGCGCGAAAACGGTGCGGCTCATGGGGAAAAACGCTGGGCGGAGAACCGGGTCACATCCAGCTCGGGTGCTGAGCCGGTGATGATCTGCGCCATAATCTTTGCGGTCACGGGCGCCAGCAGGATTCCGTCGCGGAAGTGTCCGGTGGCGACGAAGTATCCTCGAGTTGTGGTCGGGCCCAGAATGGGCAATGCGTCGGGAGTTCCCGGACGCAGACCGGCCCACGCTTCCTGGATGCGCGCATCGGCCAGGCTCGGTACCCGATCGATCGCCGCCCGCCGCAACCGCTCGATTGTTTCCGGCACCGTCTGCTTATCGAAACCGGCTTCCTCGGCGGTTGCGCCAATCACCATTCGCCCATCGCTGCGCGGAATCAGGTAAACGTCGGGGGTGCGCACCACATGGCGCACCATTTCTTTTTCCGGCATGACGATCGCGAGCATCTGCCCTTTTACGGGCCGCGTCGGAGGCCTGGAGGGCGCGATCTGTTGCGCCCAGGCCCCGGCGCAATTGACCACCGTGTCGGCGGTGAATCGCGTTTTACGGGTCCGGACGCCGCAGGCCCTTTCATTCTCGACTTCCACGCCGAGAACCCCTTCGCCGCAGGAAAGTTCGACACCGCGATGCCTGGCGGCGGCGAGGGCGGCCGCGGTCAACTGCCGGGGATCGACGCAGCGTTCCGGCACATAAAGTGCGGTCGAGCCGTCGTCGGTGCGCAGCACTGGTTCCAATTCGGCGAGTGGACCGGGAAGAGCATACCCTTGCCCGGTCGGGGAGTTCGGTCCCGCCCACCCGGGACCAGGCTCGGTTCGCCGGTCGACGAAAACCAGCGTTCCCACCGACCGCAGATCGATCGTCAAACCGGATTCGCTCTCCAGTTCACCGACGAACTCCGGATACATGCCGGCACTTGCGGTCGCCAATTCCTGCAGCCCGGGCGAGGTTTCGAGCGGGCAGTCCGACAACATGCCCCCGGCGGCCCAGGATGCTTCGCGTCCCGGTTCGCCTTTTTCGACCACCAGAACGCGCAGGCCCTGCTTTCGTAATTCAATAGCCAGCGACAGCCCGATAATGCCGGCCCCGATTACGATGGCGTCCCAATGGTTCACGATTTCTATTCTAGTTTGCGCTCGCCAAAGTCGGAGGGTCGTGAACTAAAGCTCGACTGAAGCGGTTCGAGGCTTCGGCTGATAGCCTCAGAATGGTGACGGTAATCTCGCGGTTTCGGGTGCGCAACGGACTCGAGGACGACGTCCGCCGGGCCTTCCTGAACCGGCCCCGGCTGGTCGAAAATGCGCCTGGTTTCTGCGGTCTCGACGTCATGACCGACGCCTCAGATCCCTCAGTGTTTCTTCTGCTTACGCGCCGGGCGAATGAAGAATCCTTTCGTGCGTGGCAGCGTAGCGAAGCGCATCACCATTCGCATGGCTTCATGCCCCGGGGTTTGCTCCTCGATCCGTATTTTGCCTCGATCACGGTCGGAAACCGCATCCTGGACTCTGCCGGCGCCCAGAATCTGGGCGATGCCCTGGAGGGGCAGACGGCGGCGCTCGCGGAATGGCTGATGGATTTCGACGGCATGGTTGCCTTACTGCTGGCGCCCGACGGCGCCATTCGTGCACGCCATCGTGCCGGCAATCGGTTCTTTCCTCCCCAGCCGGAGAAGAACTTCGGTTCCACGATTTGGGACTATCTGGTTTCGGGCGCCGAGGATCTGCGGCAACGGATGTCCGATCCGGGAGCGCGGGCGGAGGGCAGCCTGCTTCTCAGTATGACGGACGCGCAGCAGAATCCGGTTACGTTTGAAGTTGGGTTGGCCCCTGCCCGGGTGCGATACTTTGGCTGGGAACGCCAGAGCGATCGATACGACGCGCACTTCCAGGTGGAAACGCTCAAGTTGACGAGTGCGATTTGTCGGCGATGATGCGCGAGTTTGCCCAGAAATGCCGCATCGGCACGCTCTGGGAGCGGAACAAGATCACCGTTGCCCAGGAGCACATGGCCACATCGATCACGCAGTATTCGATTGCGGCCATCTTCCCGCTAATGCTTCCCCTCTGCTCTCATCGCGGCAGTCCAGTCGTGACCGGAGTTTCAGGAGAATTGCATCAAATCGGAGGCAATCTCGTCGCCGATTCCATGGAAGCGAGCGGCTGGAAGGTGCGGTTTCTCGGCCGCAATCTGCCGCATTCCTCGGTGCTTGCCGCCATCGAGGAGAGTTCGGCCGATACGCTGTGCATTTCAACCACCCTGGTCGCAAACCTGCCTTCGGTCGAGGAACTGGTTCGCATGGTGCAAGCCAAGTTGGGAGAAAGCGCGCCCAGAATTGTGGTCGGTGGCTCGGCCTATCGCTTGGCGACTCACCTCGCGCGCGCGATCGGCGTGACCGAAATCACCGATCTTCGACAGGCAATCGAAACCCTTTAGCCAGGGTTGCGCGAGGCGACCGAAGCCGGTTCAGGGAGCCCATTCCACGACTCAGAATGGGAGCCAAGTCACGTTACCTGGGCCCGCTTGCACTTTCACTTCCTTAAGGCATTTGCCTCTGCCGAAGCCGACTTCGAGGCGATAGTTACCTTTGGCCAAGTACCTGAAACGCAATTGACAGCGACTCCCATCTCACAAACAATAGGCATACAGTCCACCTCAACCGGAGACAATCTCTTATGTCTGAAGGCGAACAACCGACCGTTTACCACCCCGAGCCGCAGAGCAACATCGGCAAGTGGATCCTCATCGTTCTGGCGGTTGCCTACGCTGGTGCGTCGTCGTTTTTCATTTACGACCAACACGGCAAGCTCGACAAGACGACGCAAGCCGAAGCCGCCAGTCAAAAGCAGATTGACGATTTGACCAAGCGCATGCAGTCGGCCGAGGCCGATGCGGAAACGCTGGGCGAAAAGATCGGCATGACCAAAAAAGAGATGGCCTCGCGGGCCGACGCTTTGCAGCGTCAGCAGCAGGCCGCGGCGGCGAAGATCGCCGAACAGGCCGCGGAAGAGAAAAAGGATGTCGGTGCGGTTGCCGGGGAAGTTGGAAACGTGAAGACCGACGTCGGCGGGGTGAAAACCGACGTGGCTGCCACCAAAGCGTCGCTCGATGCGACCATTGCAAAACTGCAGGGCACCATCGGCGATCTCGGCGTGCAGAGCGGCTTGATCGCCAATACTCGCAGCGATCTCGAGGCCCTCAAACACAAAGGCGACCGGCAGTACTATGAGTTCAGCTTGTTGAAGGGGGCGAAACCGCAGGCGTTCTCGACCGTGGCGCTGCAACTCAAGAAAACCGACGCCAAACACGGCAAGTACACGCTCAACGTTACGGCCGATGACAAAACCATCGAAAAGCGAGACAAGAACCAGAGCGAGCCGGTGCAATTCTATACCGGACGCGATCACATGCTTTACGAGCTCGTGGTGTGGACGGTGGACAAGAACAAGATCACCGGCTACCTGAGCACGCCGAAGAATGCGCCGGTGCCGATTACGGCGACACCGCAGTAGCGGCAGACGCAACCGCAATGCTGCCCGCGAACCTGCTCACACTGCTGCCGATTGCACTGCGCACCGGAGTTATCTATTGCCTGGTGCTGATCGGCATCCGCCTCAGCGGCAAGAGGGAAGTCGGCCAGATGACTCCGTTTGACCTCACCCTGCTGCTGTTGCTTTCGAATTCTGTGCACAATGCCATGACCGGCCCCGACACGTCGCTCGCCGGAGGCGCGGTGGCCGCTGCCCCGCTGCTGGTTTTGAACTATCTCATTGCCGAAGTGTCGGGCGCGAATCGCCGCTTCCGGAAATATCTTCAAGGCGAACCCAGCCTGCTGGTTCAAGACGGCGAAGTCATCCCATCGCATATGGCCAAAGAACACGTCAGCTTGGATGAGCTCGAACGCGCCTTGCGCGAGCACGGCGTCCCCACCTGCCGGTAGGCGGCGCTGGCGGTGCTTGAGGTCGACGGTTCGATCAGCGTGTTGAAATACGACGACATCCAGCCGACCGCATCGACCCATCTCAACCGGCGGCGATTCCTGAACAAGAAATGAGGGCGGGCGACAGGCGTCCGCCGTCCGGAGGCGAGCCCGTTTACCCCGCGGCCGCAGCCGCAGCGGCTGGATCGCCCAGTGTGCTCACCTCGCGCAGCAGGTTGTCTTCGACGAGTTGCTCGAGCGTCGAGTACTTGGCCGGTCGGGCCAGCAGATTACCGCTCGTGGAGTTGGCGGCGGGAGTCGTGATGGTCGGCGCGAAATTCGCAGGAATCACGCCGACCGCCTGATTGCGGCCTTGTTGCTTGGCGAGATAGAGCCCGCGGTCGGCCAGGCGGAGCACTTCATCCACCGGCAAGTCTGAGCAGGCCGGAGGGAGCCAGGGAAATGCCGCCCACCCGATCGAACAGGAGCGCCCCAGCCGTCGGTCATTGCCGAGATCAAACTGCACGCTGTTGACCGCTTTCAGAATGCGCGATGCCAGAAGCGCGCCATCGTTGCGCTCGGCGGCGCGAAACACCACCAGAAATTCCTCTCCACCCCAGCGAATCAGAAAGTCCGATTCGCGCACAACGCGATTGAGGCGCTCGGCAATCTGCACCAGCACCCGATCTCCCGCATCGTGCCCATACAGGTCGTTGACATCCTTGAAGTGGTCGATATCGACCATGAAAAAAAGCAGATCGCGGTGGTCGCGCCCGTAGACCTCCGATCCACGGTAGGCGCGCACCGCCTGGCTGGCATCGGCTGTGATCATGCTATTAAAAAAGCGCCGGTTGCGCGTGCCGGTCAGAGGATCCGAGAGCGAAGCTTCCTGAAGCTCGCGGTTGGCCTGAGCCAGTTCCGCGCTGCGCTCGGCCACGGCCCGCTCCAGACGCTCGTTCTCACGCCGATCACGATACCTGCTCCACAGGATGCCCCAAACCAGCAGCACCAGACCGCCCGTGCCCGCAATCTCCGGCAACCATCTCTGCCACCAGGGAGCAGAAACGGTAAACGAATACGCCGCCGACTTAGCCTCCTGCTCTTGCGGGGAGTCGCAGGTCACCTGAACCGTGTAATCGCCCGCCGGCAGCCGGGAATAGTGCGCTTCTGCGGAATTGCTTTCCGTGAAATTGGTTTGCAGCCCTTCGAGGCGGTAGCGGCAGGTTACGTTGCCGCCGGGGTCTTCGACAACCGGAGGCCGCGCGGCAACGGGCGGGTTGGCGGCCGGGGCAGGCGACGATGGCCAAACCAGGCACATCAACCCAAGCCATCGGAGATGAAAGCTCGCTAAGTGCATAGGCCCCAGGCAAAATGATAGGCTGGGCCTACGTCCCTCAGTAATGTTAAATCAGCAACTTCCGGTTACTTTTGTAAGTAGGACTGCAAGTCACACTCAATCCCGGTTGCGCTCTAGGGATGCGTCATGTTCTCGGGCTTAACCAGCTGATCAAATTCCTCACCGGTCAGATATCCCAGCTTCAACGCCGCCTGGCGCAGGCTGGAATGATCAACGTGCGCGGTATGGGCGATCTGTGCCGCCTTGTCATACCCCACTTTCGGGGCGAGTGCGGTGACCAGCATGAGCGAGTTGTTCACGTACCAGTCCACCTTGGCCCGGTCGACGGCAATGCCGTTGACCATGTACTCCACATAGCCGTGGCAGGCGTCGGTAAGTAACGTAACCGAGTGCAGAAAATTGTAGATGATCACCGGCTTGAACACGTTGAGCTCGAAGTTGCCCTGTGATCCGGCGAATCCCACCGCAGCCGTCGCTCCGTGAACCTGGGCGCAGACCATGGTCATGGCTTCGCATTGCGTGGGATTCACTTTGCCCGGCATGATGGACGATCCCGGCTCATTCTCCGGAATGACGAGTTCGCCGAGGCCGCAGCGCGGACCGCTGGCCAGCCAGCGAATGTCGTTGGAGATCTTCATCAGCGACACGGCCAGCGTCTGGACCGCGCCTTGCGCGAACACGATCTCATCGTGCGCCGAAAGCGCCGCGAACTTGTTGGGATGGGAGCGGAAGGGAAGTCCGGTCAGTTCGGCAATCTTGTGGGCCGCCCGCTCGGCAAACTCGGGATGGGTGTTCAATCCCGTGCCCACCGCTGTGCCGCCGATCGCCAGATCGTAAAGTCCATCGAGCACCTGTTCCAGCCGCTTTAGATCGCGATCGAGCAGACTCGCCCAGCCGCCAAATTCCTGGCCAACGGTCAGCGGCACGGCATCCTGCAAGTGGGTGCGCCCGATCTTTACCACGCCTTCAAATTCACGGGCCTTGGCCGCGATCGCATCGCGCACGGTCTTGATCGCCGGAATGAGCGCGTTCGTGACCCGTTCCGCTGCCGCAATGTGCATGGCCGCCGGAAAGGTGTCGTTCGAGGACTGCGACATGTTGACGTGATCGTTCGGATGCACCGGCTTCTTGGATCCCAACTCGCCGCCCGAAATTGCAATGGCGCGATTCGAGAGGACCTCGTTCACATTCATGTTGGTCTGCGTGCCACTGCCCGTTTGCCAAATGCGCAGCGGGAACTGGTCATTCAGTTTGCCGGCAATGACTTCGTCGGCAGCCTCGACGATGAGCCGGGCTTTTTCGGGCGCGAGTTTGTTCAGGTCCTGATTGACCAGCGCGCAGGCCTTCTTGAGTGTGCCGAAGGCGCGAATCAGCTCCGGAGGCATGGTGTCACGCCCAATGTTGAAGTGCAGCAGCGAGCGCTGCGTCTGCGCTCCCCAGTAGACATTTACCGGGACTTCGATCTTCCCCATGCTGTCAGATTCGGTGCGGGTCCCTACGCTTGAGGGCGACGGGTTGTGGAGCGCAGGTTCACGATCAGTAACAGTAGCCATGATGAAATCTCCTGTGCGTCGGACCGCAGCGGGAGCAGCGAGGGTCGTCGGCGGTATGAGGAACCGCTTATTATACGGCGGGCCGAAGTCGAAAGCCCATCGCAGGTTCGGAGGGCGACGGGTCAGGGCGACGACCCGACTGGCGACCCCGTCGGCTCCATCTGCCATCCACGCCAGGCAAAAGCCATCCAGGGATGACGCAACCCGGATGTGGCGAGCGCTCGGATGGCTGGGGCGCCGCCCGTTTTTCTAGGCGGGTTCGCCATCGGCTCGCGACTCGGAGGAAACGTGTTTTCACCCTTGACCCAAGTCGGGCTAAATGGACTTTACCGGAATCGCCATCACGTCCTCGACCAGGCCGACTTCCTTCTGCACGAACGGTTCGGCATAGGTGACGCCTCCGAGCATGCCGTAATAGCGGGCCATGGACTCCACTCGCGCCCGAATCTCTTTTTGTGCGGGAAAGATTTCGCTGCCCGCCTGCTGGTCGGTGAACTGCGATTTGTAGGCCATCAGTGCGGCGAAGCGGGTTTCGAACTGGGCGCTGATGTCGACGACAAAGCTTGGGCGCACATCGCGGTAGAGGCTAGCGTAGAGGATCTTGAAAGGACGATGGGGCGATGCCGAACCCGCAGAGAGCTGGCTGTCAGCGGAGAGCGGAGAACTGACTGCGAGCTTGGTGAGTCCCGATAGAAACGCCGCTTCGTAGCCGAGAGTCGAAGCCGTGTAGTGATCGGGGTGGCGTCCCTCCCAGTAGGGGAGGATCAGCACCCGCGGACGCTGCTCGCGGAGGACGCCGACGACCTTGAGGCGATTCTCCCAAGTGTTTTCGACGCGTCCGTCGGGAATATCGAGAGCGTGGCGCCAGGAAACTTTCAGAATGCGCGCCGCCTCCGCCGCCTCGCTTGCTCGCTCTTCGGCCGTGCCCCGCGTTCCCATCTCCCCCTGGGTGAGGTCGACAATGCCCGTGCGGTATCCACGTTCGGCCATCTTGAGCAGAGTTCCGGCGCAGGTTTGTTCTACGTCATCGCGATGTGCGGCCAGGGCGAGAATGTCGACAGCCATTGGGAAAGGGCAATCTGTGCTTTGGAATTGTGAAACCAGCCCAACTTCCGTTTCTAAAATACCAGATTACAAGCCGCAGAATTTGTACCATTCTCTTACCCTGCGGGTGCGGTGGTGCGGCGATTCGCCAGCGCGAAGGCCAGGCCGAACATGAAGAGCGCAAACAGTACGAGCGTCAGAATCGACGCGGACAACGAGAAGGGAAACGAGAACGCGCTCGGCGCCTGCGGATACATCAGCACCCGCAACGCCTCGACGCCGTAGGTGAGTGGATTGGCATACATGATCCAGCGAATCCACAGCGAAGCCTTGGACAGAGGAAACAGGGCGCCCGAAAGCAGCCACAGAGGAATCAGAAACAGATTGATGATGGCGTGAAAAGCAGCCGTCGAATCCATGGGCCAGGCAATAGCGAAACCGAGAGCCGTGAGGGCGAACGAGACCAGGAACACGGTAAGAACGATCAGCCCAAACGAGGCCAGCGTCATGTGGATGCCGACGAGCGGCGAAAAAACCAGAAAAATCAGTCCTTGGCCAGCGGCGAGAGTGGTTCCACCCAACACTTTTCCCAGAACAATGGCGGCGCGCGGGACCGGCGCCACCAACACGGAAAGCAGGAACCCTTCGTTGCGGTCTTCGATGACCGACATCATGGTGAAAATGGCGGTGAACAGAACGATCATCACCAGCGTGCCGGGATAAAAATAATCCAGATAGTGCTGCTGGCCTGCGCCTTGTCCGGAATGAAAGGAGGTTCCGAAGCCGGATCCGAGAACGATCCAGAACAGCAGCGGAGACAGGATCACGCCAACCACGCGGGCGCGCTGCCGATAGAAGCGCACGATTTCGCGCCACCAGAGGGTGAAGGCGGGAAGCAGGACTCCGGCGGATGCGGGAGCGGACGCGGTGGCGGGGAAGTTTGCGGTTTGGGTTGCCATTGACTTTAGTTTAGCAGCCACCAGCTCCGTGGGCCCCGGCTTCGGACGTCGAGTCCTCGGCAATCCGGATCGAAATTGGGCAACGTGAGCGCCTCATCTATTTGGGCGACGGGGTCGTCGAGTAGAAGCCGGCATCGCTCGAGCTTGCGAGAATGTGGCCGTTTTTGCCCGCGCGAATCAATGCCTGGTACAGGGTCTCCCCGGTTGCGGGGAAATTTCGCGAGGCGGGCAGGTGAAGAACGACATCGAGCGCATAGACCGTGAACACGTAGTGGTGAGCATAAGGTTTCACGTTGGCGGGCGGGCAGGGGCCGTCATATTCTGCACCCGCAAGAAAATCGTTGAGGATCTGGTCTCCGTACGTGCTCCCGGCAATACCGGCGTCTTCGGGAAGCCCGGTGGCGATGGAAGCGATGTTATACATCCCCCAGTGAGTGAACGCCGCCGTGGTGTCGTACAAGGTCACGACGAAACTGGCCGTGCCGCGAGGAGGATTGCCCCAGGCGAGCGCGGGAGATTGATTTCCTCCGGGACTTCCATCGATCGAGCAGGAATTCGAACCGTTCACGACAATGTTGTTGATCATACTGAGCGGCAGCGTTGCGCCGTTTGTGAAAGTGGTGCTCGTGAGCTGAAACGAACCCGCGGTGGCAGCCGGGGTACTACTAGCATGCGCTGTGGCGCCAGCCAGCGAAAGCGACAGCAACAGTTTCATGAAACCGCCAATTCGGATTTCCATTCTGGACCTCCTCGGCTTCTGCAGAGCCGAAAGCATTTTACTCCGCTTTTTGGCCGGGGGCGCCGGTTGGGCTTTGGAGGCCTGCGAGGACAGGTATCGGTCCCGGTAGGGTGAGCCGACCGCGCAGGCGTTGAGCCCATCGACCTGGCGCAACCGGGGATCGGGCGGGCTGACGGCCCGGACTGCTCGGAGCCTTAGGAGCGCTTTTTGGTTTTCTTTTTGCCCTTTTCCGGGGCTGATTCGGCATCGTCGTTCCAGAAGCGATGCCCGGTGCGATGAATGAAGACGTCTTCGAGCGTAGGCTTGCTTACGCTGAGCGACTGGATCTCTCCCGGGAAGGCTTCGACCACGTCGGGGACGAAGCGATGTCCGTTTTCGATTTCGAGGCGGACATGACGGTCCATGACGGTGGCATCGACCTGAAACTTGTGGCGGATGCGGTCGGCGAGCGACTGCGGCTCGCGCGCTTCGAGCAGGATGACATCCCCGCCAATCTCGCGGGTCAGAGCCTCGGGAGTGCCGAGCGCGACCAGGTTGCCTTCGTTCAGGATGGCCAGGCGGTCGCAGCGCTCGGCCTCTTCCATCAGGTGGGTGGTCACGATCACGGAGACGCGCTCCTGATCGCGCAGGATTCCCAGATACTGCCAAAGATCGCGCCGGGCGCCCGGATCGAGGCCGGTGGTGGGCTCGTCGAGAAGCAGAACCTCGGGATGATGGAGCAGCCCTTTGGCGAGCTCGATACGGCGTTGCATGCCTCCGGAGAAGGTTTCCACGTAATCGCGAGAGCGATCGAGCAGGCCTACGCGGGCCAGGATTTCGTGGATCCGGTCCTTGAGTTCGGAGCCACGAAGGCCGTAGAGGTGTCCCTGATGCCAGAGATTTTCGTAGGCGGTGAGTTTGGGATCGACGCTTTGCGCCTGAAAGACGACTCCGATGTGACGGCGCAGGGCGCCCGACTGGCGAACCGCGTCGAGCCCGGCAACCGTGGCGCTGCCCGAAGTCGGAACCATGAGAGTCGAAAGAATTCGGAACAGAGTGGTCTTGCCGCTGCCGTTCGGACCGAGCAGGCCGAACAGCTCCGCCGGGCGGACCTCGAACGAGACGCCATTCAGCGCCGTGCGGTCCTGGTAACGGTGCACGAGATCTCGAACCGCAATGATCGGCTGACCTACGGGCGGGGCAGGCTGGGCGGGAGGGGCGATGTCGACAGCAGTTGAGTTCGGGGCCACAGGGTATTCTACGCCTATGCCGCTACCGGATTCCGGTCGCGACCGGGAATGCGCTCCTCGAACGCTACCGGAACGTGGCGCCACACCTGGATCGCCAGAACCACGGTGGTCGCCAGAAGCAGCGCTCCCACGGCGACATGGACGACGGTCGAAACCACCATGGGCAGTTCGGGCTGGGCGGCGTCTTGTCCCCACATGACGCGGGTGATGAAGGCGAGAAAGCCGAGGCAGAGTTGCGCGACCATGAGGCTCAGCATGCAGATTGCCGGACGGCGGACGGCATCGACGTGCGGATACACGGAGATGGCGCGAACCGCGGTCCAGGAGAGCACGATGGCAACGATAGCCGCGTTCACCACGTGCGGCCACCAGCTGAGGCCATGGTGGCGGAACATGGCGCCAAGAATCAGCTGCACGTACAGGACAAAAATCGCCAGCAACGTAAGGGTAAACAGCGCCGGGCGACGCGGGTCGAACTCTGCCCGCGGCTGTTCCTCCACCCAGCGGCGTCCGGTGAAGACGGCGATCGAGACGGCGATGCAGAAAAATGTCTGGGCCACGGCGGCGTGCGCGCTGGAGATGGCGGCGGGCAAGAAAAACAAGACGGTCAGCCCGCCGAGGATGCCCTGGATGATGACGGTTGCGAGCGCGGCCAGCGCGAGGAGGCGCAGCCAGCGGCGCCGTTCCACTCGCCAGGTCCAGATGGCGAGAATAATGGTGAGCAGGCCGATCAATTCTGCCGCCATGCGATGAGTATGTTCGTACTTGATGCCTCCAACCATTTGCGGGATTTTGTAAAAGGAACCAAAACTCGTCGGCCAGTCGGGGACCGACAGACCGGCGTCATTGCTGGTGACGAGAGCTCCGGCAACGATCAGGAGCAGAGTGGCGCAGGCGGTGAAGGTGGCAAAACGGTGCAAGCCGCGATGGTATGGAACTTCGATGCCTTTCAGGATAGCCCCCAATGGAACCCGGCGGTACGGCGTTCCAGCTTTGCTTCTTGACGCAATAGTTTAGCAGAGGAGGCGGAAAAGGGGTTGGGGACTTAAGACCGAAGAACGACCCACAAACAGGATGAAAAGTGGGTAAATATGAGGAACGCGGTTTGCTAGCTGTTAACTTCGTGCTTCCCTTGTATGCGATGTATGCGACTCGCAATTTGCCAAGCTGACTGAAGCGGATAAAATGGCGGGAGGATGTATGCAATCTCCGAGAAAAATATCCCACGTCGTCAAGCCTGATGCAAGCGATTGTAATAAATACAGTTAGTCTAGCTTATGCCTTTGCATGCAGCCGCGTGCGTACTCGCCAAAATCAGACCTGCAGTCCGCCGATTTCGCCGGACTGACCGACACGGTTCCCCGAAAGCACTTCGCGCAGCGGCGGGCGTGGCTGCAGGCGGGATCCAGAGGTGCGGATTGTCGCCCGTCTCGGGGAGCGGCAAGCTGGGTCGCTAGGTTAACGGCCGGGGCTCGGCCGTCGGCTTGGGCGATTCGATTGCCTGGATGATGGCATCGGCGAATTCGGAGGTGCCGGCAGTGCCGCCCACGTCGCGCGTGAGCTTGCTGCGATCGCGGTAGACGTCGTCGATGGCGTTGCGGATCTTCCAGGCTGCGTCGGCCTCGCCCAGATGGCGTAGCATCAGCAACGACGATCGCAATACGGCCGTGGGATTGGCGATGTTCTTCCCGGCAATGTCGGGCGCCGAGCCGTGGACGGCTTCGAAGATGGCGCACTCGTGGCCGAAGTTGGCGCCGGGGACCAGGCCGAGGCCGCCGACCAGTCCCGCGCACAGATCGGACAGAATGTCGCCATAGAGATTCTCCATCAGCAAGATATCGTACTGGTAAGGATTCATCACCAGTTGCATGCAGGTGTTGTCGACGATGTGCTCGCCGTAGGTGATCTCAGGATAGTCCTTGGAGACGGCGCGTGAACAGCGCAGGAACAAGCCATCCGACAGCTTCATGATGTTGGCTTTGTGAATTGAATGAATTTTTTTGCGTTTGTTCTTGCGAGCATACTCGAAGGCGAAACGCGAGACGCGGGTGGAAGCCTTTTCGGTGATGATCTTGAGGCTTTCGACAACTCCCGGAACCACTTCGTGCTCGATGCCGGAATACAAGCCCTCGGTGTTTTCCCGCACCACGATCAGATCGATGCCGGGATAGCGAGTGGGAATGTGCGGCAGATTGCGGATGGGGCGGAAGTTGGCGAAGAGCTCGAATTGTCGGCGCAGTTCGACGTTGATGCTTGGAAAGCCGCCGCCGATGGGAGTGGTGACCGGCCCTTTCAAGCCGACGCGGGTGCGCTCGATCGATTCCGAAAGTTCCTTGGGGATGTATTCGTGATATTTCTCGAAAGCTTCTGCGCCGGCGGCAAAGCTCTCCCATTCGAACTTCACTCCCGTGGCTTCGACCATGCGAACGGTGGCCTGGATGACTTCGGGGCCGATGCCGTCGCCGGGGATCAGGGTTACTTTATGAGTCATAAAAGAATCGAAATCCCGCCACAAAATCGGCGATCCAGTGATCGGGTCCTCGGACAGGCGAAAAGTCCGCGCGAGCGAAGTCACGTCGGGGGAAACGATCAGCCGGGAATGCGCTCACTCGATTTGACTTTGCCTTTCGGCTCGGCCGAATCTTTCGCTTTCAATAAGTCTTTCAATTCCGCCATGAATTCCTGCACATCTTTGAAGTCAAGGTAGACCGAGGCGAATCTCACATAGGCGACCTTGTCATGGCGGCGCAGGCGATTCATGATCAGCTCGCCGATTTCGCTGGTTTTGCGTTCCCGCTCGGCCGACTCGATGACGAAGCTCTCGGCCTCATTCACGATTTGTTCGAGTTTGCTGATGGGCACCGGGCGTTTCTCGCAGGCTCGCATCAGGCCGTTGAGCACCTTCTGGCGGTCGAAACGCTCGCGCCGTCCGTCTTTTTTCACCACCATGTAGGGGATTTCGTCGATGCGCTCGTAGGTGGTAAAACGCTTTTCGCATTTCAGGCACTCACGGCGCCGGCGAATCGAATCCGCTTCCTTGCTCTCGCGCGAATCCACGACCTTGTCATTTTCAAACCCGCAAAAGGGGCATTTCATGCGCTTGGCTACGGTTCGGGGTTAAGGATGATTGTAGCAGGGGAGGCGGCAAGCAACGGTCGAGACGGCGGCGGTGATTCCGTCGAGGGGCTCTTCCATCGTAATGCCAGGCAAGGACACCCATTTGCCTGGAGGTCGGGTGCAGCGCCAGGTTACGCGCCCCGCAATCAGTCGCCAGCGGTTTGCCTGTTTTGTGCTGGCTACACGTCTTCGGCGTGTTCTGCTTCCTCGGAGAGCTTGCGCAGCGACAGGCGTTCATGATGGGAGAGCAACAGTCCCACGGGCACGACGGCCACAAAGGTGACCAGCCAGAGCATGATGCCGCAACTGACGGTGAGTTCCTTGGGCACGACATGAAAGACGTGGTCGAGCGCGCTGATCGTCGCCAGTTGGGACCCTCCGCCTACGCCCGGCAACTGCACCATGGAGCCGATCATGCTGGAACCCATGAGAAGCAGCACCTTGGTGGTGCTCATGGCGTCCATGGGCAGGCCATAGGCATGCGTGACTTCTTTGTAGGCCAGCGCGATCACCCACCACATCACCACCGAGACGGCCGACAGCTGGCAAAATGCCCAGGGACCATGAATGGTATTGAGTCCGGTGGTGAACTCCCGGATCTTTTGCGCGATGCGATGGCCGAGATTCTCGGCGAGATGGGAAAAACGATCTTCGACCCACTGCGCGATGCGATTTCCCCGGTAGGAAGTCAGCACCGCTCCGGTGAGCAGACCGAGCACGAGGGCGATCAGAGCATATCCGGTGAGATGAATCCAGTGCCTGACGTCGGGAGGGGCGGCCCGGGTGAAGGTACGCAGCTTCGAGGGGAGAAAGATTGCCGCCACCATGAGAACGGTGAATCCGCCGACGTCAAAAATGCGCTCCACCGCCCACACCGCCACTTGCGAGGCGAAGGGCAGGTTCTGGCGGCGGGCGATCAGGTAAGGACGAATCAATTCACCGGCACGGCCGAGCAGAGCGAGGGCAGTGAATCCGATCATGGTGGGTGGGAGAAGACCGAGGATGGAGGCATCTGCGCGGACCGGGCGAAGAAAAATCTTCCAGCGCACCGCCCGCAAAATATACGCCAGGTAAATCAGCAGGATGCCGTGGAAAATGTGACGCCAATTCAATCCGTATTGAAACAACCGGGCCCAGTCGAAGTTCTTGTAGGTCCGGAATTGGAGGTACACGAGAACCGCCAGGACCAGGAAGACGATCGAGGACACTGCGTATTTTTTATTGATCATGTGGTGCTAGGTTTGCAGAGAGGCGCACCTGTGGTGAGCACTGCCCCACTTGAAGGTAAATGAGGATCCCGCAAGGGTCAACGCGAAGTCTCCGCGACCGTGGCGTTGGCCGCGGGTTTCGCTGCCGGGTGAGCGGGGCCGGCGGTCTTAGGAGAAGTGGGTTTCGGTTTCGCGGCCGCTTTTTCCTGAGCTACCTTCTTGCGGTTGTATTCCTTTACGATGCGGGCTACGTAGGCTCGAGTCTCGCGAAAGGGAGGGACACCCTGATATTGATCGACCCGCTGCGGACCGGCATTGTAGGCGGCGAGAGCCTTGACCAGATCGAAGTTGTAGCGCTCGAGCAATTGGCGCAGATACAGGCTTCCCCCGGTGACGTTCGCTTCCGGATCAAAGACATCGTTCACCCCCAACTGGCTGGCGGTGCCCGGCATCAGCTGCATGAGACCGCGGGCGCCTTTGGGCGAAATGGCATGGGAGTTGAATCCGCTTTCGGCATGAATGACGCTGTTTACCAGGTCGGGATCGAGATGGAAGACGGCGCTGGCGGAATCTACAACCTGATTCAGCGGGAGAGGCGCCAACTTCGTCACGCCAGTTGGCGCGGGGACCGGAGCGGGCGCCGGAGCGGACGCCGAAACGGTTGCGGGGGCCGGGGCAGGTTCGTATCCAGTGATCGTGGCCGTCGGCACGTCGGTGAAACTGGAATCGTCGGTCGACAGGAACAGGCGGGTGGTCTCGCCCATCACCTGATGGTGATCATGGCGGATGCTGAAGCCGTTGCTGAGAAGAGCCAATTCGGCGCCGCATGCGGGACGCGCCAGCAGAGCGATGGCGAGGACGGCCAGGGATGCAAAGAATTTCTCTGTCCTTCTGGCCGCACGAATTTTGCCAAAGTACCTCATTTTATCCGCACAGATTCCCTGGGCGATGGGGCAGAACGGGCGAAAAACCCGGTCGTTGCATGGCCGATCATTGTACACAGTACACAAATCATCACAAGCTGCTCACAGCTGTCGGACCCAAAACCTGCTCGGCGGCGCCTGCAGCGATTGACTTTCCATGCAGCATAAACTCGACCGCCGCCGCCACTCCGCTGTCGGCATTCGAGCGGGTCAGCGTCCAGCCCCGGTTGCGCAATTCCTCCGATGCATTCCCCATGATAAACGGATGGCCAGCGAAAGCGAGCATCTCAATATCGTTGTAGTTGTCACCGATGGCCATGACCTGCTCGCGCGTGATCTGGCGGTAAGCGGTCCAGCGCAGGAGGGCCTGTCCCTTGGAGCAGCCGGCATTGAGCACATCGACGATCGAAAGATCGCGGCCGGGGTATTCGGTGCGCAGGACCGTGATGGGCAGGCCGCAGGTCGCGAGTCTCTCTAAGGCCCGCCGCATCAGCGCGACTGGCCCGCAGAACATAGCCTGCACGGGGTCGGTTGTCAGTGCGTCTTCGATCGGAACCACGAACTGGATGTGCTGCATATTCTTTTCCAGCCAGCGCTGGATGCTGGTTTCCAGCTCGTTCAGGCGCTCGATTACGATCGTGCCTGAAGCTTGGCCGTCTTCGGCATTACTGTCAAAGGTCAGAACGGTCTGGCCGCGGAATTCTTGCATCATCTGAACCAATTGGCGGCAGGTTGGTTCCGGGAACAGGTCGCGGTGGAAGGTCTCTCCCGAGAGGGAGCGGGTAATGGCCCCGTTCGAACTGATCAGCCAGAGATCGAACCCCAGTTGCTGGGCGATGGGCAGGGCGAAGGTGTGGCGGCGTCCGGTGACGAGGGTGATCTCGACGCCCTCGGCGTGCGCTTGCCGCAAGGTGGCGAGATCGGTTCGAGAAATGCGGAATTCCGGGTTGAGCAGGGTGCCGTCAATGTCGATGGCGATGAGGCGAAGCGAATCGGCGGGCACAAGCAATTTTAGCATTCGAACCGCAGGGCCGGTGTTGGGCCGGGCAGGTGGGCGGGCTCATTTCTATCTTGCTCGTGACGTCATCCATGAGTTCCGCGGTCTGGGTTCTTCGGCAGCTTTGGGACACGGACATCCTCAAGGAGGGCTCGGGTAGCGCGGTTTTCGCCTCTGCCGGAGCAATTCTGCTCTCTCGGGCCAAGTCGAAGCCACGTCGTGTTCGGCCTGGAGGCTCGCGCGCAACCGTCGCTTGGGCGCCTCTTCGAGGAGCGTCGAACCGATCCGGCATCTGCAAATGGAACTCAAACGTCTCAAGTCCGAAATCGATGTCCGGTAAATAAACACCGCCCGCTCGCAGAGTGCACGATGCCAGGACTTCACCATCTAGAGTTCTTTTCGCGAGATACGCAGGTGCCGATGACGGATCAAGATTTCTAAATGCTCCATCCTCCGTCGATGACGTGCGCTTGACCGGTGGTAAAGGCCGATTCGTCCGATGCCAGATAAACCGCGAGCTCGGCGATCTCGAGCGGCGTGCCGAACCGACCCATCGGTTGACGTGCGAGAAAATCGGCCCGGGCTTTCACGACGTCTCCCTGAGCGTTGATCCTGTCGAGGAGCGACGGAGTATCGGTTGTCCCGGGACAAATCGCATTGCACCGAATCCCTTTCCCCACGAAGTCCGCCGCGATGGCTTTGGTCAGTCCAATCACGGCAGCCTTGGTCGTGCCGTAGACGAATCGGTTGCGTGCTCCCTTGAGGCTCGACACAATCGAGGACATGTTGATGATGCTCCCTCTACCCCTGGCAACCATGGCCGGAAGGAAGGCCCGGCAGGTGCGATACATCGAGGTGAGGTTGAGCTCGATCGATACCTCCCAGTCTTCGGGAGAGCAGGCCATAATATCGCCCTGGTGCACGTAGCCGGCACAATTGAAAAGAACGTCAAGCGGTCCGACTTCTTCGGCCAATGCCTGAATGGCAGCCGTACTTCGCACGTCAAGCAAATGCGGCGTAATGCTGGGATGCTCGGCGGCCAGTGTGTCGAGTGCAGCCCGGTTAATATCGGTCGCCGAAACCTGCGCTCCTGCGGCGGCAAAACGAAGCGCAGTTGCGCGCCCGATTCCCTGGCCAGCCGCCGTGATCAGCGCCGACTTCCCGGCTAGCCTCCCCGTCATTGCGCTCACCGGATCCCCCTTTCTCTATTGCCGCCCCCGTTGCCTCCAGGAGGAACATGGATTGCTATGATAGTCCTTCATGTCGCATTGGAACTTTACCGCGCCAGGATGGACAAGCGATCCGAGCCCGGTATGACAGAATAGGGTTTCGGAACGGGCAACAATCCGCTCGGGCAACGACCGGAAAAGCCGTGTACCGCTGCGACATCCGCAGGGCATTTTTCGCGAGGGCCGGGCCTGAGGAATCCACGAACCGTCTCGCCATCAGGGCGGCGCGGCGATCGACTGAAATCGGCTTGCTTCCGACTCTGTCGAAGAGGAACAAGAAAAATGAAACTGCTACGTTTTGGAAGTCCCGGCGCGGAAAAACCCGGCGTACTTGATTCCGAGGAAAGACTGCACGATCTCTCGAGCATCGTCGACGACATCGCAGGCGCGTCGCTCCATCCTTCGTCCCTCGCCAGGTTGCGTCAGCTTGATCCGGCGACGCTGCCGATTGTTTCCGGCTCGCCGAGGCTAGGCGCTTGCGTAGGTTCGGTGGGCAAATTCATATGCATCGGTCTTAACTACTCTGACCACGCCCGAGAGTCGGGAATGGCCGTTCCGGCTGAACCCGTCATTTTCATGAAGGCAACCTCTGCGATCTGCGGTCCCAACGACGACGTGGTGATTCCGCTCCATGCCGAAAAGACCGACTGGGAGGTGGAATTGGGAGTCGTCATTGGCAAGGAAGCGAAGTACGTCAGTCGAGAACAGGCCCCTTCGCACGTCGCAGGGTATTGCGTGGTTAACGACCTTTCCGAGCGCGCATTTCAGCTCGAAGGCAGCGGCCAGTGGGTCAAAGGTAAAAGCGCCGATACGTTTGGTCCGATTGGCCCATGGCTGGTCACCGCCGACGAGGTTCCCAGCCCACAGAACCTTCGTCTCTGGCTCGAAGTCGACGGACACCGATATCAAAACGGCTCCACCAGTACCATGATCTTCGGTGTCGCTTATCTGGTCAGCTATCTCAGCCGTTTCATGAGCCTACAGCCTGGCGACATCATCTCGACCGGCACTCCCCCTGGAGTGGGCCTCGGGCAGAAGCCTCCGGTTTATCTGCGCGAAGGCAACATCCTGACGCTTGGCATTGAGGGACTCGGCGAGCAACGCCAAAGGGTCGTTCCGTTTACGGCTGCTTAGCGGGTTCAATTCGTGTGCAGTGACGATCCTACCGGCGCTGGAGCGGAGTTCGCGGCTGGGGGCCGGCTCTGCCTGTTCCGGCGAGGGCCCTGCGGTCGGGAGTGTGTATCCTGAATTATTATGGACGATCTCAAAGGGCGGGTCGCGGTAGTGACCGGTTCGAGTCGCGGTATCGGTCGTTCCATTGCGTTGGCGCTGGCTCAAACCGGGGCAGATGTTGTGATCAATTTTCTTCACCGGTTCACCGAAGCAGAGGCCGTGGAAGGCGAAATCCGCCAGATGCAGCGACGAGCAGTCAGTATCCAGGCGGACGTGTCATTGTCCGGTGGCGCCGAAGGGCTCATCCGCGAGGCTGAGAATCGGTTGGGGCCCGTCGACATCCTGGTCAATAACGCCGGCATTTCCCGTCCCCAGGCGATCGAATCGATTCGCGAGCAGGATTGGGATGAGGTGATCGCGGCCAACCTGAAGTCCTGCTTCCTGGTGACGCAAGCCGCCCTGCCCGGGATGCGGGCTCGCAAGTGGGGCCGCATCGTGAATCTATCCTCGGTGGCTGCACAGCTCGGTGGCGTTGTGGGACCGCACTACGCTGCCTCGAAAGCCGGCATTCTCGGCTTGACCCACTTTTACGCCCAACGACTGGCGAAAGAAGGCATCACCGTCAATGCCATCGCGCCGGCGCTGGTCGAAACCGAGATGGTCGCCTCCAATCCCAATGCACGGCCGGACCAGATTCCGATCGGTCGATATGGATCGCCGGAAGAGGTCGCGCAAGTGGCTGTGCTACTTGCCAGGAACGGCTACATGAACGGACAGACGATCAATGTCAACGGGGGCTGGTTCATGAGCTGAAAGGGTCGCCAAAGTCGGAGTTTCAAGTCCCGTGAAAATCCGGTGTTCAGCCGTCTTTGAACTTCCGGCCGCAGCCGCCTGGAGAGTCGTTCCTATCTTTACTCTTGATAGTGTGGGACTCGAGGCGTTCGAGCAAGCCGCTCGAACCTAGCAACCGGTCTCGAGCCCTGCGATCGGTCCCCGTACGTCGCCGGGCCGTCCGCGAAAACCGACGCACCCTGGAGGTGGAGGAAGGGGATTGGGCTGGATACGCGATCGAGGTGACCCTCGGCATGTCTGGTGGCGTGCCGACAAGTTCCTGGTGTCGGCCGGGCGATGCCAGCTTATGCTGGTTTTCCTCTATACCGTTCCGGCCAGGTTCATGAAGCCCGGCCTCGCGGCCTGTTGACTGTTGCGTTGCTCAATCTTCGCTGTTGCAAAATTCAGCTGCCACCCTTTCGCCGTAACTTGCTGATGGGCAACAGCAATTCAGGCAAATATTGAAAACACTGGCTTTCGACCGTTGCGATAATCATCAACCCGGAGCGGAAACTTTCACCACCACCATTGGCACCGGCGAATGATCTTTCCCTGTACTTCATTCATTGCAGGCGACATTGATGTCGCCAGCAACCTTTTTCCGAGAACCTGGCATCTTGGCACCGCGATTGCCTTAACAAAAGTGAGAGAGGCTAGAAACTGCAAGGCCCTCCGACGAGGTGACTTATGACGGTTCTACTGGTTCTGTTCTTCTTCACGACCTTCCTGGTGATCGACCACTTCCGCACCCGCAACGCCGTACAACCAGCATTGCAGGTAGCTCCGGCAATCGCGAAGCCGGCGGCCGAGGTCACCCCCCGTTTGCAGCCAGCTCTGGTTGGCGGCTTCAAAGTTCCGGAGAATTTCCGCTATCACCCCGGACACACCTGGGCATTGAGCGAGAGCCCCAGCCTGGTGCGGGTAGGCATGGATGATTTCGCCGCCAAGCTGACCGGCAAACTCGAGCGCATCACGCTGCCGCAGCGCGGCCAATGGATTCGCCAGGGCCAGAAGATGGCCACGATTTATCGTGATGGCGCTGCCGTTGATATGGTTTCGCCGATCGAAGGCACCGTGTCCGACATTAACGAAGCCGTGATCAAAAATCCGAAGCTGGCGCTAAGCGATCCCTACGGAGAAGGCTGGCTGATAACCGCGCAAGCCCCCGACGCCAAGACCAGCTTCCGCAATCTGCTTGGCGGAGCGCTGGCTCGCTGGTGGACAGAAGAGTCCGCAAGCCGCCTGCAGCGCAAAATGCCGAACCTGGCATTCGCCGGAGCGCTGGCGCAGGACGGTGGCGAAGCGATCACAGACGTCTCCAGCCAGATCTCCGGTCAGGATTGGCTGCCCGTCGCCAAAGAGTTCTTCCTCTCCTAACCCGTACGTCGGTCTGTCATAAGTCAGGCGAGGACCGAACCACCTCGCTCCAAACCTCAAGCGGCCGCCCGAACTCAGCCCGGGCGGCCGCTGCTTTTTCCGGCCAGGGTTAGGCAACCAGACCCCGCCTTCGCGGGATCTCGAGAGAGACAGAAAATTTACAATTGCCGGGTTGCATCGCGCGCTTGCGCTCATTATCCTCAATCCCAATCCTCAATTCCACTGCTGCCGGCATTTCCCGCTCAACGGACGCCGGAGGGCTGGGAAAACGCGTTCAGGAGTGTTCCATGAAACCCTCGTACCTTTCGTCGCGCCTTGGCATTCGTGCTTTTCTCATCGCCGGAGCCGTGCTGCTTACTGTCGGTTCGGTATTTGCGGCCGCCAGCATCTACAACTTTGTGCTCAACTCGATCGATGGCAAACCGCTGCCGCTTGCCGACTACAAGGGCAAAGTGGTTCTGGTGGTGAATGTGGCCAGCCAGTGCGGCTATACCCCGCAGTACAGTGCGCTGGAGTCGATTTTTGAGAAGTACAGGGATCAGGGTTTTGTCGTCCTCGGTTTCCCGGCCAATAATTTCGGCGCCCAGGAACCGGGAACCAACGAAGAGATCAAGACCTTCTGCACCCGAAAATACAGCGTCACCTTCCCGATCTACGCCAAGATTTCAGTCAAGGGCCCCGATCAGGCCCCACTTTACAACTATCTCACCGAGCAGACCGGGCCAAGCATCCGCGGCGACATCAAGTGGAACTTCACCAAGTTTCTGGTGGACCGCGACGGCAATGTGGTGCAGCGTTTTGAACCGGCGGTAACGCCCGATTCGAAGGAAGTGATTGCGGCGATCGAAAAACAGCTGAAGCCGTAGCTCCTCGCGGCCATCTGAAGAACTCAGAAAAAGGGCACCCAAGAAGCCTTGGCCGCCGGCGTAACGGTCGCTTGGCAGCCGGTGCAAAGCGTGCTTTCTTTCAGGTCGATCCACTCCACCGCGTGCGAAGGGGCCATGGCACAACGGTAGTCGTCGCAGTGCGTCAAACTTACCGTGTGTCCGAGTTCGTGGACCGCTTCCTTGATCACGCGATGGCGAAATACATCCGTATCCGGCGGCAGACCATAGAATTCCTGCCGCAGGCGGTGGGAGGAAACGACGGCGCAAGGGCCGCCCATCTGCGCTTCGCCGAACACGAAAGTCAGAATCGGAATGTAGAGGTCAACCGCGGTCACTCCCAGGACCCGCCAGGAGTCGCCGGTCACGAGACTCTGCATGCGGAACAGGATTTCCGACGAATGATACTGCTGCCGCTCGCCATGGAAGGCGAACTCGGGATCGAGGCGGGACGAAAACACCTTGCACGAGACGTGAAAAGTGTCTTCGATGGCCGGCCGCAAATTCCAAAGCAGCTCGTCATCCACGTTCCCGATCGGCAACAGGTGTACCACCTTCATCAGGGCAGTTCTCAGTTCCCAGCTCCCAGTGCCCGCAAGGAACCCAGATCTGGCTGGGAACCGAAGCGCCGGGAGACTGCAATTCAGTGCGTTTCGACCGGCGTTCTCGTCCAGCCATATTTCTTGAGCTTGTGATAGAGGGTCACGCGGTCGATGTCGAGGATCTCGGCGGCGTGGCTCTGATTGCCGCCACACTCTTCAACCACGCGCAGAATGTGGGCGCGTTCCATCTCCTCCAGTTTCTTGCCGGCGCCGCCCGCGCCCGAGTTGCTGGCTTGCTTGAAGATGAAATCCTGTTCGTTCAGCTCTGGCTCCTGGCCGACGACCATGGCGCGCTCGACGGCGTTTTCCAGTTCACGGACATTGCCCATCCAGGGCTGCTGCTGTAATTGGTTCATCGCCGCCGGGGAGACGCGGGTGATGCGCTTGTTCATCGCCTGCGAGAACTTCTGCACGAAATGGTTCACCAGCACCGGGATATCGTCCCGCCGTTCGCGCAGCGGCGGAAGCTCAATTCGGAACACATTCAGGCGGTAAAACAGGTCGGGGCGGAACTTGCCCTCCTCGATCAGTTTTTCCAGGTTCTTGTTGGTGGCCGCGATGCAGCGGAAATCCACCTTGATGGTCTGATTGCCGCCGACGCGGGTGATTTCGCGCTCCTGCAGGACACGCAGCAGATCGGTCTGCGTCTTCAGGGTAATATCGCCGATTTCATCGAGGAAGACGGTTCCACCCTCGGCGATTTCAAATTTGCCTTTCTTGCGATATTGGGCGCCGGTGAAGGCACCCTTCTCGTGTCCGAAGAGTTCGCTTTCGAGAAGTGTTTCCGTCAAAGCTCCGCAATGAATGGCGACCAGCGGATGGAACCGTCGCGGGCTCGCCTGATGAATTCCGCGAGCCACCAGCTCTTTGCCGGTGCCGCTTTCGCCGGTGACCAGTACGGTTGCGTCGGTGGGCCCGACGGTTTCAATGGCGTCAAAGACCTTGCGCATGGGTCCGCTCTGCCCGACCATATCCTCGGGACGCGCGACTTCGGCCACCGTCTCGCGCAAGAGCACGTTCTCTTGCTCGGTCCGCTTATGGGTTAACGCTTTTTTCACCAGGTGCGCAATCTCGTCGGGGTCGAGCGGCTTGGTCACGTAGTCATAGGCGCCATTCTTGAGGGCGGCGACCGCGGTTTCGACCGAAGCATAGCCGGTCATCATGATCACGATCAGTTCGGGATCGATTTCGTGCATGCGGCGTTGCAGCTCGATGCCGTCGGTGCCGTGCATTTTGATGTCGACCAGGGCTACATCCCATTTCTGTTCGGCCAGTTGGGTGAGCGCATCGTTGGCGCTTTCCACCATTGTTACTTCGTAGCCCTCTTCGCGGAACCATTTGCCGAGCGAGTCCCGCACGCTCAGTTCGTCGTCCACGATCAGCAGTTTTCCATGTGTACTCACTTCAATCACCTCACCGTTGTTGCAGGGTTCTCGGCGCCGGCGGCCGCCCGCGCAACGACCGTGGCTTGCGCGGGAAGAGTTATTGTGAAAGTCGTGCCGCGGCCCAGTTCCGAATCGACTTCAATGCGTCCGTTATGTCGTTCCACGATGCCGCGAGCAATCGCCAGGCCCAGCCCGACGCCGTGTCCAGTTTCCTTGGTGGTAAGAAAGGGTTCGAAGATATGCGGCAGGACGTCGGGAGCAATCCCGGCCCCGTCGTCGCGAACCTGAATCCTGATTTCGGTCTCGTCGCTGCTCAGCCGCGTCTCCAGCCAGAGATTGCCGCCACGCGGCATGGCATCGATGGCATTCATGATCAAAGCGATGAGCACCTGTTCAACCTGCGCCGCATCGCAAGGCACGCGCGGCAGATCTTTCGCCAGCCCGAGTTGCAATTCGACGCCGTGCATGGCCAACTGCGGCCGCACCAGCATCAGCGAACGATCGATGACCGCATTCAAGTCGGTGGACTGCACGTTTATGGGCGAAGTCCGGGAAAGCGAGAGCAGGTTCTTGATCAGGTCGCCGCAGCGCCGGCTTTCGGTGGCGATCAGGTCCAGACATTGCACGGCCTCTTCCCGTTTTTCCTGGCCGATGGTGCCGGCGCCGACCCACTTTCGCAGCAACTTCGCGTAGGTGAGGATCCCGGAAAGGGGGTTGTTCACCTCGTGCGCCACCACGGCCGCCATCTTGCCGATGGAGGCCATCTTTTCCACGTGCAGCACATGGTCGTGCGCACGCTGCAACTCCTTCGTCTTCTGATCGACGCGCTCTTCGAGGGTCTTGGCCCAGGTCACGATTTCCTGGTTCGCCGCCCGCAACTGCAAACTCATGCCATTGAAGGAATCGGCCAGTTCGCCCACTTCATCCTGCGATTGCACCGCGATCTGGTAGCCGAGTTCCCCTTCGGAAAGGTGTTCGGTACCATTCTTGAGCGCCTTGAGCGGCTGGGCGACCTCGCGCCAGACAAACAGCCAGCTGAGCACTGCGACAATCAGCATCCCGCCAGCCGTGTACAGCAACATGCGCGTGCTACTGACGGCGAGCTGTCGGTCCGCTTGCGCCAGCGAGATATTGGTATCGAGCACGCCCAGAACCTGTTGCTCGGCGGAATGGGCATGGCATTCGGCGTTCGAGCAACTCGGCTGATTTTCGATGGGGGTGATGATTCCGAGCACCCGATGCCCGCCGCCGTTGCGATAGATGCGAAAGCGATCGGGGCGATTCAGCCGCGCCAGCGGCTGCGACTGATTGTGGCAGCCGTAGCAGGCCTCGGCCGTCTTATCGAGAACATGGCTGACTTCGGCGGCATCGGTCGAGTAACTGACGCGGCCCTCCTGGTCGAGAATGCGCACTTTGACCATGTTGGGATCGTTGGCGATGTCGCGAATCGAGTGGTAAAGCCCCTCCCGATCATTGCGCATCATGTAATAGGTCGTGCTGCGGCTGATCACGTCGCTGACCCGCTCGGCGCTCGCCAGCGTCGATGCTTCCAGGTCCTGGCGATGCAGGCGCACGTTCAGATATCCGAGCAGCGCAAAGATGACCAGCATCGCCCCGAGCAGGGAAGCGATCAGCTTCGCACTGATGCTGTGAGACAGCCGCTTCCAGTTCCACGGGTCGCGAGTTGGTTCAATCTCCTGCATGGCCTAATACCGGTGTTGAAACCACGGGCCCGGGTTCGGTTCGGAGACGCGCCTTCACGGCATGATGGGCTTCGGGGAAGATGGGCAGGTACTTTGCGGCCACCCCGAACAGGGCAAAGCCCATGGCGATGATCATGAGCGTGATCGAGAACTCCGTCCATTTCGGCATGTAGTGATGTCCGACGTAGGTCTCGAAGCCGATCAGAGCAATATTGAGGCGGTTGGTGATGAACCCCAGCACGGTACAGACCGACGCCAGATACAGGCCGTTGGGCGACAGCCTGACCTTTTTGAAGCTGAGCAGGCCAATGGGAATCACGAAGGTCAGCGTCAGTTCGAGCCAGAGAAAGTACGCTTCATAACTCGGCTTGAAGATCTGTGCCAGCATGCCGCGATGGTAGTAGTCCTCGAAGCGCAGCAAGAGATTGACCCAGAGCGCCACCAGCAGGGCCCCGCCCAGGGTGACCAGAACGGGAAGCTCCAGCTGACGGCCGAAGGCCCGGGCGCTCTGCGTCGACTCGAAGATCGTCATCGCCAGGCCGACCGCAACCGCGGATCCGAAGAAAAAGAAAGGCAACGCCGGCGTGTACCAGAAAGGATGCAGTTTGCTCGGCATGATCAGGTAGAGCGATCCGAGCGAACTCTGATGCAGGGTGGAGAGCAAGATGCCCAAAACGATGAGGATGGGATAGACCTTCTGGATCCACTTGATGGGCGTCTTCAGGTTGAAGCGTTCGAAAACGTTGGGAAGGAATTCGAAAAACAGCACGGTGGTATAGGTCATCACGCACATGCCCACCTCGAACATGACCGAATGCGGATTCCGGTAGATCAGCTGATGCCAGATGAACCAGGGACGACCGAGATCGAACAACAACCCCACGATGAAAAGAACATAGCCCAAAAATGCGGTCAATACCGCCGGCCGCACCACGCTATGCAGGCTTTCAACGTTGAACAGGTAAACCGCGCCCACCATACAGAAGCCGCCCGCCGCCAGCATGACCCCGCAGAGACAGTCGAAGCCGATCCAGAGCCCCCAGGGAAACTGGTCGGTCATGTTGGAGACCGCACCCAGGCCGTAAAAATAGCGAACAAAAGTGGAGTACAGGCCCAGCACCATGATGATGAGGAAGACGATTTTCCAAAAAGTCAGTTTGAATTTCATCGTGCGCTCCCGTTTTTTTCCTCGGCTTCGGCCTCCGCTACTTCTTCGCGGCGATGCGACACCCAATAAATGCCGCCCAGCACCAGGGTCCACACCGGGATAAAGTCCGGGATCCTCTCCATCACTCGCCCGGTATATTCCGGCATGGGCGTGTCGCCGATTCTGGCCGACGCGGGAAAGCCATACTCTTCGACCTTGACGCTCGAAAGAAGGAGCACGCTGGTGCCCCCAACCTCCTTCATTCCGTAGATTCGATTCACGTAGTTCGAGGGATTCTGGCGGATGCGCTCCTGCGCCTCGCGGATCAGGTCGTCGCGATCGCCAAATTTGGTCGCGCCGGTCGGGCAGATTTCCGCGCACGCGGTCGGTTTGCCCGCGACCACGCGGTCGGGGCACATAATGCATTTGCGGACTCGCGGATTCAGCGCTCCCCACTCGTATTTCGGCTGCGAGAAGGCGCAGGCGACCATGCAATAGCGGCAGCCAATGCACTTCCAGACGTCGTAGACGACCGGGCCTTCGCTGGTTTTATGCAGCGCCCCGACGGGACAAACCGACGCGCAGGCGGGCTCCTCGCAGTGCATGCAGAGGCGGCGCATGAATTTATCGTCCTTGGTCAGAACGACGGTGTATTTGTGGGCCGATTGCACAGTCTCGGCGGCCACGTTGTCATCGTAGGGCAGCTTGTTTTGCTGCGCGCAGGCACCTTCACACTGCTTGCAACCGATGCACAGGGTCGCATCATAGAGCAGGGCCTTACTCATGGAAATTGCTCCTCATGGCTCCCAAGCGGGACTTCCGTTCCAGGAGAACTCGGGGGAGGGGATGAGGGCTCTGGGCAGGAACGAACTTGGGCAATAATACCGATCAGCGTGGACGAAACCCTTCGCAAAACAGAACCGGGTCCGGAGGTGTTTCGCTCCGGGCCCGGGGGGACTGTCCTCTGGAGCAAAGCGTTCGGGGCAGAAGCTTTCCGGTCAAGTGCGGATCTGCTGGGTCTCCAATCCGTCCACCGAATTGAGCCGGGCACTCCCGTATTCACTTGAACGCCCTCCCGTTCGCTGTCCGCGGTTACGTGACAGCAACAATGCGCAACGAAGAACAGCCATACAGCCTACCAATCACTACTT
The DNA here is from genome assembly GCA_049520935.1 of Terriglobales bacterium. GTDB lineage: Bacteria > Acidobacteriota > Terriglobia > Terriglobales > Acidobacteriaceae > Acidiflorens. The sequence continues at coordinate 52,287 of JBEKPJ010000002.1, forward strand.
TTGCAAACTGCGGATGTAGGCGACCACAGACTTCACATCGTCCGCGCCCAGGCTCTTCACCGCAGGCGTGTGTTTCGCCGTTCCGGTGATGGCCGTAGCCAGATCGGCGTCGGACTTCTTTTTCGCTTCATCGGAAATGAGGCTCGGAGCTTTCATTGCCGGCTTGCCAGCCGCATCGGCACCGTGGCACATGGCGCATTTCCCTTTGAAGATTGCGGCACCGTCTTCGGCCCAGGATAGATTGGGAATCAGGATGAACAGGGCTACCGCGATCGTCATAACCAACAGAACCAGCTTCGTCGTCTTCATGGTTTCGTTCCTTCTCCTTGTAAGGTTTTGCAACTCCATAAGTTAGCGGTACCGTCCGCAGTCGTTGCAAGGGTTGCGAAAGTACCTACCGATACAGGTCAGCCAAAAACCGTGTAACAAAATTCAGCAAGCGAATGAGTGCGTCCATGCGTGCTATTGAGAGTTTCAACATCGAGGAGAATGACCGCAGTGACCCACGTCACTCTCGATCGTGACTATGGGGAAGACAGAGGGGGCGGTAAACGAATGATCGGCAGAGCCTTGGCTCACCCCCCCCGGTGACTGCCGTCACAGCCCGAACCCCCTTCTGGCGAGACAATCGGCTAGCAGCGAGGTGTTACTATGCCGATACTCATGATCGGTTTGCTCGCGTTTTTGCTGTTTGGGCTCATCGGAATCCTGTTGTCTGCCGCCATGTTTCTGGAGCACTCCAAGCGCAAACATTCTGCCTCATCCCAGTCCGATCACTCCGAAGAAGGCGCCGCGCCTGTGACTTCCGGCGTTGCCCCGGCTCTTCATCCCAAGGTTTGAACCGCGTCTCGATCGAGCCCGCGGAACGATGGCGCGGCCGACCGAGGCGTCCGTCTGCAAAGGAGAAATTCGAAATGAGCACGTTCCTACTCGACAAGAATAAGAAAGCCGACTTGGCTGGCCCGGGGATCGGCGACTACACAGAACTCGAAAAGGTTCTGCCGCAAGGATATCGTTCCTTGCTCACTCCGAAAGAGACGCAGCAAGCCATCTATCAGGTGAAACGCTACGTCGCCGATCACCTCTGCCAGGAACTCAACCTGATGATGGTCGAGGTGCCGCTCATCGTGGATGTGGAAAGTGGCGTCAACGACATGCTCGATCGCGACGGATCGCGCACGCCGGTTCAATTTCATATTGCGAACGACCGCAATGTGCACCCCCTGGATGCCCAGGTCGTGCAAGCCGCGACCAAATGGAAACGGGCGGCGCTGAGGCAATTCGACTGCCAAGTGGGCGAGGGCATCTGCACCGATATGCGGGCCGTTCGCAAAGACTACTTTCTGGATCACGACCACTCCGCGTATGTTGATCAATGGGATTGGGAACGGGTCATCACCGCCGAGCAGCGTAACGTTGACTTTCTGCGCGCCATCGTCAGCAAGATCTGGAAAGTCATGGTTGGGGCGGAGAAATTCGCGCAATCCCTGTTTCCGCAGTTAGAAGACTCGCGCTACCCCAATCTGCCCGAGACGCTGACCTTCCTGCATGCCGAAGAACTTCTTGACATGTATCCCGATCTGCCGCGCAAGCAGCGCGAAACCGCGGTGCTGCAGAAGTATCCCGCGATCTTCATCATTGGCATCGGCTGGCCGTTAAAGGACGGCTACCCGCACGAGATGCGAGCCGCCGATTACGACGACTGGATCACCAACACCCTGGCCCAGACCGGCAAGGAAACACACGGCCTGAACGGCGACATCCTGGTCTGGAATCCGGTCACCAAGCGCCGTCACGAGCTGACGTCGATGGGCATCCGGGTCACAGCCGAAACCCTGAAACAGCAGCTCACCATCGCCCGGCAGCTGGACTTTCTCGAACTGCCCTATCACCGGGCCATCCTGAACAATCAGATCCCGCTGTCGATCGGAGGAGGAATCGGCCAGTCCCGCGCCCTGATGCTGTTGCTCCGCAAAGCTCATTTGGGAGAGGTCAGCGTAACCGTGTGGCCAAAGATACTGAAGCAGATGTGCGCGGGAAAGAATATTTTCGTGCTGGAGTAGGGCAAGGAAGAATTTCAGCGAGGGGATGGTCGACGGCGACGATCCCCTTCGGGCCAAGAGCCACCAGCGAGCGCGTGAGCTTACACCCCGAGCGGCAGTTCCGATCCGAGCCTTGCGCCCCGCAGCTGGCTGGTGACGGCCGCCGCCAGCCGTCGTACGCCTTCGCGAATCTGTTCGGGAGCGGCGTTCGAAAAATTCAACCGCATATGCCGCGAGCCTTCGTGCCCGCGGTCGAGCCGACCATCATGGGCATAGAAGGAGTCGCCCGGGACAAAGGCCACATTCTGCTCCAGCGCCGATTGAAAGACAGCCTTCATGTCCAGCCCCTCCGGCAGCGTTACCCAGAGAAATAATCCGCCCTGTGGATGCGTCCAGGTCACCTCGGGGGGGAAGAATTCCTGGAGCGCCTGCAGCATTACATCGCGGCGCTGGCGATAGATCTGGCGAATCAGCTTCACGTGCTGGTCGAGGAATCCATCGCGCGCGACCTCATAGGCGACAAACTGCGTGAAGGTCGAGGTGTGCAGATCGGCGCCCTGCTTCAGCTGCGCCAGTTTGCCGATCACCTCCGGAGGAGCCACAATCCAACCCAGACGCAGCCCCGGCGCCAGGGTCTTCGAGAACGTGCTGAGGTAAATGACGTTGCCAATGGAATACCCATTGTCGCGCCGCAGGTTTTCGCGGTCGAGCACGACGAGCGAGCGAAGATGCTCGCCCTCATAGCGCAGCTGGCCGTAGGGATCGTCTTCGACAATGGGAATCCCGTAGCGATCGGCCAGCAACACCAGTTCGTGACGACGCTCTTCGGACAGCGTGGTTCCGGCGGGATTCTGGAAATTGGGCAGCACGTACATGAACTTGGGCCCGGAACGCAGAGGCTTCTCGAGCAAGTCGGTGCGCAGGCCATTGTCGTCGATTGGTACCGACTCGTATTCCGCGCCGTAGACGTTGAAAGCCTGCAGCGCGCCGAGATACGTGGGAGCTTCGACCAGCACGCGGTCGCCGCGATTGATGAACAGCTTGCCGATCAGGTCGAGTGCCTGCTGCGAGCCCGATGCGATCAGTACGTTCTCCAGCTTGGCTTTGATTCCGTAGCGCGCCATGTTGCTGGCGATCAGTTCGCGCAGCGGTGCGTAACCTTCGGTCTCCCCGTACTGCAAGGCGAGAGATGCCTGCTCGCTGAGGACCTTGTGACAGGCTTGCTCAAAGCGCTGGACGGGGAAAACATCGGGAGCGGGCAATCCGCCGCCGAACGAGATCATTCCCGGCCGCTGGGTCACCTTCAACAACTCGCGGATTTGAGAACTGGTGATCCCCTTGGTGCGCAGCGCGTATCGAGAAGTCCAAGCGGTCGACATGGTTGCCCTCCCCCAAGCCCATCCGTTTCGAGCAACGGCGTCTTACTTTGATGCCTCCCTCGAGACCCGGGATAGGGCGATGTTTTCCTGCCCTGCCGGGCTCGAGTCCGCGGGAATGAGCCAGTAGCCTAGGGCTCGCCTGGCAGCCGGACGCTAGGCGAAGCCGTCCGGTTGGCTGACGGCTCCGACGTGCGCCTGTTCGTCGATAAACAGCCGGCCGGCGGCGAATGCCTTGCGGTCAATTTCGAGCAGGTTCAGTTTCTTGACCTTGTCTTCGAGCACACTTAACGCGGTTCCAGGAGAAAGACACTCTGTTTCTTCGAGCAAGGCGCCCATCATCACAATGTTGGTGGCTTTGGTCGAACCGAGTTTGTCGGCGATTTCCGCCGCTGGAATGGCGACCATTTGCACATCCGGCACATTGAAGTCGGGGGGAACGGTTGCGCCGTTGTAGAGAATGACGCCCCCGCTCACCACTTCGTGAGCGAATTTGCGCAAAGAGAACTCATTCATGGCCACCAGTACGTCGGGATGCGAGATCAGAGGAGTCCCGATCCGCTCCCGGGACAGACAGACATGGCAGTGTGCGCTGCCCGAACGCATCTCCGGACCATACGATGGCAACCAGCTCACTTCCAGGCCCTCGCGCATGCCCATTTCGATGAGCAATTGCCCCAACAGAAGCACACCTTGTCCGCCAAAGCCCGCAATCTTGATCTTTGCACCCTGGTGGTGAGTGGGTTTCGCTTTCGAGGTAATCGGCGCTCCTGCTTTCGGAACCAGACCCAGAACTTCTGCCACCGAGCGGCGCGGGGGAGTATTTTCCTCGACCGCGAGGGGGGCCGGACGGTGGTCGCGGAAGGTGTTCAGCGGAAACGCCGGGATCATCTTGTCGGCGATCCATCGCCGTGCTTCCACCGGGTCTTTGCCCCAGATTGTCGGGCAGGGGGAGAGGATTTCGACGAAGGTGAAACCGGCGCCGTCGCGCTGCAGTTCGAGCGCCTTGCGCACCGCGCGCCGCGCTTTCATGATGTTCTTGTTGTCCGACAGCGCCACCCGCTCAACATAGACGGGAGCTTCGAGGGTGGAGAGCAATTCGGCCATGTGCAGCGGGTAGCCCTCGTTCGAGGGCCGACGGCCCCAGGGCGAAGTCGTGCTTGTCTGGCCGACCATGGTGGTAGGCGCCATCTGTCCGCCCGTCATGCCGTAGATTCCGTTGTTCACAAAAAAGACGCTGATCTTTTCGCCACGATTGGCAGCGTGCACAATCTCCGCGGTGCCAATCGCCGCCAGGTCCCCGTCTCCCTGATAGGAGATGACAATTTTTCCCGGGCACGATCGTTTGATGGCCGTGGCCGATGCCGGTGCGCGGCCATGCGCCACCTGTACGTTGCCGACATTGAAGTAGTAGTAGGCAAATACCGAGCACCCGACCGGACTGACAAAGATGGTCCTGTCCTGTAACCCCAATTCCTGCAACGCCTCGGCGATCAGCTTATGCACCACTCCGTGCCCGCAACCGGGGCAATAGTGGGTTTGACCCTTGAGCTCGCTCTTGCGCTCATACTTGTCATAGAACAGCGGCGACTTGGAGTGGAGCAGCTCGTATCCGTCGGCAAGCGGGCGAACGGTTTCGGCTCGGGCGTCGGGATTCGACGCGGTTTTTACCTCAATTTCTGGCTGAAGCGCGGCTTCTCGATCATTTACGCTGATCGTACTATCGTTTGCCATTCCAGTTGTCCTCTTGCGACCGGCTCGACCGGAACTGGTCTCAGACGGCCACGGCCATGCGTGACAACACTTGTTCCTGCAATTCGCTGACGGCGGGTACGTTGCCTCCCACCCGCCCGTAGAATTCGACCGGCACTTTGCCGTTCAGCGTCAGGCGCACATCTTCCACCATCTGTCCGTTGCTCAATTCGACGACCAAAACCTTCTGCACACGGGATGCCGCTTCGAGCAGCGCTTTCGAGGGATAAGGCCAGAGCGTGATGGGGCGGAACAGTCCCGCTTTCACCCCGTCTCGGCGCAGCGCTTCGACGGTGGAGAGCAGTACGCGCGACACAATTCCATAGCCAACCAGCAGAACCTCGGCATCGTCGGTGTAGCAGAGTTCGGCACGCTGTTCGGCCTCTTGCGCACGAATGTACTTGGCTTCCATCTTGCGCTGGTGGTTTTCAAGCTCATCACTCTCGAGATAGATGGAACTGACCAGGTTGGCGCGCGTTTCTCGCGTGCCCTTGACGGCCCATGGCTTGTCGGGCTGTGGTATCTCAACGTCTTCGAGGTCGAGCGGTTCCATCATCTGCCCGACAAATCCGTCCGTCAGAATGACCGCCGGATTGCGATATCGATCCGCCAGTTCGAAGGCCAGCATGGTGAGATCGGCCATCTCCTGCACCGACGCCGGTGCGAGCACGAGATTGCGGTAGTTGCCATGGCCGCCGCCCTTCACCATGGCGAAGTAGTCGCTCTGTTCAGGTGCGATGTTGCCGAGGCCGGGGCCGCCTCGCATGACATCGACGATGACGCAGGGCAACTCCGAGCCGGCGAGGTAAGACATGCCCTCCTGCATCAGGCTGAGGCCAGGGCCGGAGGATCCACTCATGGCGCGCACCCCGGCAGCCGCAGCTCCGTAAACCATGTTAATGGCAGCGGTTTCGCTCTCCGCTTGCAGAAAGGTTCCGCCGACCTGCGGGAAGTAGAGAGCCGCGGCTTCGGCGATTTCGCTGGCGGGAGTAATGGGATAACCGTAGTAGCCGCGACAGCCGGCGAGGATCGCACCCTTGATCACGGCCACGTTACCTTTACAGAGCTGGCGCATGTTCCACCTCCTGCGCCGTCGCCGGAGCCGCCTTGGCTTTCGCCTGCACTCGATAAACGGTTATAGCGCCCGGCTCGGGGCAGCAATAGAAGCAGATTCCACAGCCCGTGCAGTTTTCCCCGGTATAGTGCGCGAAATGGGCCCCGTATTCATTCAGGTCCGTCCCCAGTTCGAGACACTTTGGCGGACAGGATTCGACGCAAAGCCCGCATCCTTTGCATTCTTCGGCATCGACCGTGACTTTACCGCGCGCCTGGGCCGTCATGATGTACCTCGTCGTTTTGCTATCGTCTTCTCGGGCTCTCAGGCGGAGAGCGCCGCCCGCAACCTCCTGCTTTTCTTCGAGGCCGCGTTGCCCACCCCGCCACTGTCGATTAGAATCCTCCTCTGTCCCCGGGGCGGTGATTGTGGGCACGGCCTCTTGTGAGGCGTGTCACATCGCGACCCACCCCGCCAGGAGAGTCGGGTGCTGATTTCCGCTTTCCGATGAAAGTCACCCGACGAAAGTCGGTTAAGAAGCGGTCCGAGGTAAGGTATGGGTCATCGCGTCGCCGGTGGTTGCTTGCGGCTGTTTCCTGTTTTGCTGGTTCTGCTACGCCTGGCTGCGCCGGGGCAAAACCCTGCGACTCCTCCACCCGAGCCATCCGTGTCGGTGCGAACCCCGGCTGTTCCCGCGTCGGGCGGCCTCGACCGGCGCATTGCTCTGGACGTGCAGGTGACCGACAAGTCGGGTACGCCCGTCCGCGGACTGCAGGCGGCGGATTTCAGCATCTTGGATGATAAACAGCCGCAGAAAATCGTGTCGTTTCAGGCCGTGGACGCCGCCGCGCCGACCACTTCCGATCCTCCGGTGGAGGTGGTTCTGGTCGTCGATGGCGTCAACACCGGCTTCCAAACCGTCTCGCGAGAACGGGAACAGATCAGGAAGTTTCTCCTCCAGAATGGCGGCAAGCTCGCATGGCCGGTGTCGCTCGTCGTCTTTTCCGACCAGGGGACGAATGTTCAGAACGATTCTTCCCGTGACGGAAATGCCCTGGCGGCGCTCTACGACCGATACGAAACCGGACTGCGGTCGGTCACTCGCTCGCAGGGCATTTACGGCGCCGAAGATCGTTTTTCGATGTCGCTCAACGCCATTAACTGGCTCGTGAGCAACGAGAAAACCCGACCGGGCCGAAAGCTGGTCATATGGCTCAGCGGGGGATGGCCGCTGCTGTCGGGACCGAATATCCAGCTTTCGCAGAAAGAGTTGCAGCAGCTGTTTCAATCGGTCGTAGCGGTCTCGACGGCAATGCGGCAAGCCGATGTCACGCTCTATACGGTGGACCCGCTCGGCCTGACGGACTTTCTGAGGAGCCGGTACTATGAGCAGTTTTTGAAAGGGGTGTCTTCTGCGTCGCGGGTGGTCCCCGGTAATCTGGGCTTGCAGGTACTGTCGGTGCAGAGCGGGGGGCGAGTGTTCACTTCGTCCAATGATCTCACCGCCGCCATCGCAGATTGTGTGGCCGATGCCGGCGTCTTTTACGTGCTCTCGTTCGATAGCCTTCCCGCCGATCACGCCGACGAATATCACGCGCTGCGGGTGACAGTCGATAAGCCGGGAATGACGGCCCGCGCGCGCACCGGATACTACGACCAGCGCTAGAAGTCCGGAGGCGCGAAACCGGAGGCGCGTTAGGAATCGCCCCTTACCAGAGTTCCGGGTTGCTCAAATACTCGTCAATTGACTTGGCTGCCCGGCGCCCGGCACCCATCGCCAGAATGACCGTCGCGCCACCGGTAACAATGTCGCCGCCTGCAAAGACGCCTTTGCGCGATGTTTTCTGCGTGGCGTCATCGGCCTGGATATAACCCTTCTTGGTGGTCGCCAGCCCAGGCGTGGTGGATTGCACGATCGGATTCGCAGTGGTTCCGATGGCAATCACGGCCACGGCGAGTGGAATCTCGTACTCCGAACCTGCAATCGGAACCGGTCGCCGCCTTCCCGAAGCATCCGGCTCGCCGAGTTCCATCTTCTGGCAACGTGCGCTTTTCAGCCAACCCTTGCCATCATCGAGAAATTCGAGCGGCGCGGTGAGCACCTGGAATTCGATGCCTTCCTGCTTGGCGTGCTTGACTTCCTCGATGCGCGCCGGCATCTCAGCCTCGCTGCGGCGGTAAAGAATGAACGCCTTTCCGGCCCCGAGTCGCAGCGCCGAGCGGATGGCGTCGAGCGCCGTATTGCCACCGCCGACGACGGCCACATTCTTTCCCCGGAAGTCCACGATAGGCTCGTCGTATCTCGGGAACTCATAGGCGTGCATCAGGTTGATGCGGGTCAGAAATTCGTTGGCGGAATAGACGCCGTTAAAATGCTCCCCCGGAATACCCATAAACTGCGGCAATCCGGCCCCGGTACCGATAAACACCGCGTCGTATCCTTCCTCTTCGAGCAGTTCATCGATGGTGACCGTGCGCCCAACGACGACGTCGGTTTCAAATTCCACGCCCATGGCGCGCATGTAATCGACCTGCTGACGGATGATCTGTTTCGGCAGCCGGAATTCGGGGATGCCGTAGACGAGCACCCCGCCGATTTCGTGCAGCGCCTCGAAGACGTGAACCTTATGTCCTTTCTGGATCAGATCACCCGCCGCCGTCAAGCCGGAGGGACCGCTGCCAACAATGGCCACTTTTTTCCCGCTCGGGGACGCCTGCTTCACGTCGCGGAGATCCATGTGACGCTGCTCGTAGTCGGCGACAAAGCGCTCCAGATAGCCAATTCCGAGTGGCTCAACTTTCTTGCCCATCAGGCAGCCGCCTTCGCAGTGATCTTCCTGCGGACACACCCGGCCGGTAATGGCCGGCAGCACGTTATCCTCGCGGATCTTGGCCGCCGCAGCCAAAAAATCGCCGGCAACGATCAGCTGTACGAAGTCCTTCACCTTGACGCCCACCGGGCAGTCATGCGTACAAGCGGGCTTGGCGCACTCCAAACAGCGCGCCGCTTCACGACGCGCCAGTTCTTCGGAATAGCCGAGATTGACTTCCGTAAAGGTCTTGTTCCGTTCAAGCGGTGGCTGCTCGATCATGTGCTGCCGCGGCACTTTCATCCGTTCCTTCAGGGAGAGAACATTCAGCAACGGAGTCTTCGTGGGTTCGGTCACAGCGTGCCTCCTTCGGCCTTGCAGCAACCGGATTGCCCGGCACGAACGGCTGCGATCTGCGCCTGGGGATCATGCTGGAATTCCTGCAACGACTTCTGTTCCGCGTCCCGGTAGGTGGAATTGCGCTGCACGAGCACCGCGAAGTCGATGCTGTGGGCATCGAACTCCGGACCGTCAACGCATGCGAACTCGCTTTTGCCATCAATCAGCACGCGGCAGCCGCCGCACATGCCGGTGCCGTCGATCATGATCGGGTTCAGGCTGACGATGGTGCGGATGTGCTCTTTGCGCGTCATCTCCGCCACCGCCCGCATCATCGCAACCGGCCCGACCGCCAGCACCAGATCGATGCGCGTGCCGTTATCGATCAACTGCTTGAGTTTGTCGGTAACGAAGCCCTTGTCGGCGTAACTGCCGTCATCGGTGGTGATCATGAGCGAGTCGCTGACTTCGCGCAGCTCAGGCTCCAGGATGACGAGCTCTTTGTTGCGCGCCCCGACGATTGAAATCACGCGATTGCCGGCCTGCTTCAGCGCCACCGCCGTCGGATACGCCATCGCCGTACCCACGCCGCCGCCCATCACCACCACGGTGCCGAAGTTCTCGATCTCCGACGGTTTGCCGAGCGGTCCGACCACATTGAGAATGGAATCGCCGGCATTCAGAGAGTTGAGCAGGTTGGTGGTTTTGCCGATCGACTGCACCACCAGGCGAATCGTGCCACAGTCGGGGTCGGCCTGTTCAATGGTGAGCGGGATGCGTTCGCCCTGCTCGTGGAGCCGCAGGATCACGAACTGTCCCGGTTGGTACTTATGTGCAATGCGTGGCGCCTCAATGACGAACCGCTTGATGCCCGGCGCCAGGAATTCCGCGTACAGGATTTTGAACATGAGTGTGCGTCGCTTAACTGACAGCACATTCTGCGGTAGCTGCGGGCTCGCGGCTGTGACAAGCATCACCTCTCGATGAGACTGAAATCACACGCCGGCCAAAAACGGCGGGAAACGCGGGAGCTTGGCGGGGCGCCCGGCGGGCGTGCGGCTCTGATGCAGTCGCCTGGCGCCGCAAGCGGGCCCGACGCGGACGTCTTACTGCGGGTACCAGTCGAGCAACCGGACCTCGATGCCGGTTCCCTCCAGTCCTTTCTGGAAGACCGCAAGATCGGAACCGCGGTAATGATAGGGAATCACGATCTTGGGGTGAAACGCCTTCACCGCGTCGGCGGCCTCTTCGGGAGGCATGGTGTAGGGCAGATTCATGCAGATGAAGGCCACGTCGATGTTCTTGAGCGCGCGCATTTCCGGAACGCCTTCGGTGTCGCCGGAAAAGTAGAAGCGCATCGCGCCGTAGGTAAGGACGTATCCGTTGCCCCGCCCCCGGTCGTGAAACAGCTTGCCCGGGGCCGGGCCGCGCGTCAGGTTATAGGCCGGAATTGCCGCAATCGTCCAGGCTTCCCACTTTTTCGTTTCCCCATTGGCAATGGGCTTGGCGGTCGTGACCGTTTCGGTCACGGCGGGCGCTGCCAGAATTTCGGTTCCCGCCTTGCTGATCTCGCCGATCGACGCCGGATCCATGTGGTCAGGGTGAATGTCGGTGATCAGAATCAGGTCGGCTTTGGGCAATCCCTCCAGCCTGGCGGGTTTGGCGGGGTCGAGGTAGATAATTTTGCCACCAGCTTCAATCAAGGTGCTGGCGTGATAGAGAGGCGTGATGCTGACCTCCCCGGCCGAGGTCGAAAACTTCTGCGGAGTGGTTGCGGAGTGGGTAAGCGATGCCATCGCGAACAAGGAGCAAACAACAGCCAGCAACAGTTTCATTCCAGCCTCCGAAAGGATCAATACCTGATTTCCCTGATTCTACACACGAAGCGCCGGTTGGAATCGGCAGGGCCGGTGGTTCCGGTGTGCTGATTCGAGGGCGCCCATGGGGGCGCACGTCGGGCGGCGAACGCCGAACATAGTTGGCGACTTTCGAACCTGCCAGGCCATCTAAAACGGCAACAACGTTGTCCCGCTGCGGGCTTGCGTTTCCCGGTCAGGCCGGGAGCGGACCAGTGCCGGACGGAAGGTTTTCTAGGCGGGAGGCGACTCGTGTCCATACGACCGATCAAGCGACTCATCAAATCGAAACCGACAACCGAAGGCGCCGGAGTTCGTCTGCGGCGGGCTTTCGGCTTCGGAAATACCTCGGAGTTCGATCCCTTCCTCTTGCTCGACGATTTTCGCAATGACGTCCCGGAAGATTATCTTGCCGGTTTCCCGTGGCATCCCCATCGCGGAATCGAGACCGTCACCTACGTGCTGGCGGGCACCGTCGAGCACGGTGACAGCATGGGCAATCACGGCGCCATCGCTGCCGGCGATGTGCAATGGATGACGGCAGGCAGCGGGATCATCCATCAGGAAATGCCGAAAGGCAACGCGGTGGGCCAAATGCACGGCTTTCAGCTGTGGGCGAATCTCCCGGCGTCGCTCAAGATGACTCGACCGCGCTATCAGGAAGTGAAGTCGCTCGATATACCCGAAGTGAAAGACGACGACGGCACCGACGTGCGCATCGTCTGCGGAAGTTTCTGGGGCAAGGCGGGTCCGGTCGATGGCATTGCGGCGGACCCGATCTATATCGACGTATCGGTAGCTCCAGGCCGCAGGAAGACACTTCCGGTCGAAACCACGCGCCACGCATTTGCCTACGTTTTTGCCGGATCGGGGAAGTTCTCGAATGCTTCGGGCCCGCTGGCGGTGCCGACCGAAGCGGTCGAGTGGGCCGACGTCCACCCGCCGGCCGAAGCCGACAACCGCTCGCTCGTGCTGTTTGATCGCGGCGACGAGGTGACGGTGCAAGCGGGAGAGGAAGGCGTCCGGTTTCTTTTCGTCTCCGGCCAGCCTTTGGAAGAGCCGGTGGCCTGGTACGGACCGATCGTGATGAATACGCAAGAGCAGTTGCGTGAGGCATTCGACGAACTGCAACGTGGCCAGTTCCTCAAGACGGGCTGAGCTAGGGTAGGAGCCCCAAAACACCCACTCCCGTGGTCGTTCCGACATACACCTTCCCATTCGCGATGGTCGGCGTAATAAACTTGTTGCCATCGCCAAACTGATCGCGGCCGTTCGGTGCCTGGTTTGAGTCATACAACTCGACGGCAAGATTCTTGGCGTTGTAGGCGTGCAATACCGCGGGCGACGTATTTTCCGTGGCCCAGAGAATCAGATCGCTAGCCGCATTTCCCGAGATGCTGGGCGTAGCCCCGGGGTAGGAGAAGATTTTCTTCGTCAGCGATGCCGGGGTGGAATTCAGCATCCCGCTCGCGTTGAACGAGAACTCCCGGATCGAATCGCCGACTGCCCCATAGTAGATTGCGTTGTCGGCAAACGCGGGCGCGGAAAACACCTGCCCGCCGAGCGCGCCACTGAGCTCCTGGTAAATCTGATTGTTGTTGCTGGAGTTGAACTTTCCCATGTTCGTCCGATTCGCCAGATAAATATTCGCGTCCTTGCCGGCACCGACAACCAGCTCATGCAAGACACCGTTTGCATCCTTGAAATTCGGGACCACCATGGCGCCGCCCGAGCCCAGGTCCTGGTCGGCATCGGATTCGCTCACCGTGTTGTACATATTGAAGTAGTCCGCCACCGCCAGCTCTCCCTTCTTGGTCGTGAGCTTCATGATGGCGTTCCCATAATCGCCGTTCGAGGGAAACCCCTTGCCGTTCAGGGTGGTGTCGAAGGTTCCGTTGGCGTCGAGAAAGTAGATATTCCCGGCTGTGTCGGCCGCTGGTCCCGCTCCCGCCGCCCAGATGGCGCCCTCGCTGCCATTGGGGGTCACATTGAGCACCGATTGCTGCTTGAGAGTGGTTTCGTTGTAGCTGATGATCCACCCCGTGTACGGGCGGTCGTCGCAATGCGAAGCCCACGATGTGTAGATCACGTGATCGACGAGCAGGAGTCCGGCTCGCTCTTTATATTGCTGGGGATCAAAAATGACATTTCCACCCTGACTGTTGTCACCGGTTCCCGGATATTGGGCGGCAACTTCGACCGGGCCCGAGAACTGTTCCGCACCGCTCGTTATATCGAGCGCATGCAATCGCTGATGATAGTTGGAACTTGCATCCTTGCTCATGGCGACGACGTAGATGGTGCCATGCGGCCCGGCGGCAAGATCAATCACCGGAGTCGAGGTAACACCGATCTGGGGCGTAACCTGGGAGCAGCCGCGATCGTCCGAAGGGGTCTCGCCGGAGGCGAGCATGGTGACCTGCCAAAGCAGGGCTCCGTTGTCTGCATCAAAGCCGTACACGGTGTCATTTTCCGTGGCCACGAACAACGCGTTGTGCGTGCCCGCTCCCGGGATGGCGAGATTGGGGGCATAGAGGGGCTGTGCATCCACCAGTCCGTCGGCGGGGATGACAAACAATTTTCCAAACTCAGCAGAGTTCACGTTTTTTAGGGTGAGAGAGGTCTCGATCGAATTCCTTCCGCTTCGCAGGTTGTCATTGTGGTAGGTAAGAACGCCCTTAAAGGCGGGCGCCGCTCCGACCAACATGTCACGCCGCAGGGCGAGCACGGCCAGGAGCGAGAAAACAAGGATGGCAACCGACAGGACACCGACGCGGGCGCGAAAAACTCGTCTCATGATAGACCTCGGGTTTTGGGATCGGATTTCGGGGACGAAGGGAACGATTGCCTCCATTCTACCGCAGGCCGAGCGAGCGAAGGGATCGGGAAAACTCGGAAGTGCAGCGAGAGGGCTCGTCGGTGGCTGGGTTTGAGCCGAATATCATCCTGCATTGGCTAAACCTTGACGCAGATGTTCGCCCTCCAACTCTCCCTCCCAGCGCGCCAGGACCAGCGTCGCCACCCCGTTGCCGATGGTGTTGACCAGAGCCCGAAACATGCTGAGGAAGCGGTCAATTCCGAGAATTAGGGCCATGCCCGCCACGGGAATGGTTGGGATCACGGAAAGGGTAGCGACGAGCGCGACGAAGGACGCGCCTTGCACGCCACTGGCACCCTTGGAGGTAAGCACTGCTACGGCAACAATGGTGAGCTGCTGGGCGAGTGTCAGCTGCGTGTTGGTTGCCTGGGCCACGAAAAGAGCGGCCATGGTCATATACAAACTGGTGCCGTCGGTGTTGAAGGTGAAGCCGGTTGGCAGCACCAGCCCGACCAGAGACTTCGAACAACCGAGTCTCTCGAGTTTGGCCATCAGAGTCGGAATGGCGATTTCGGACGAACTTACCGCCAGAACCAGCAGAATCTCCTCCTTGATGTAGGCGAGGAAGCGGAAGATGTTGAAGCCAGCGGCTCGCGCGATGGCGCCGAGCACGACGACGACAAACAGCACCGAGGTAAGCCAGAAGGTTCCGATCAATTTGGCAAGCGGACCGAGCGATGCCAGGCCGAACTTGCCGACCGTGTAGGCCATGGCGCCGAAAGCCCCAACCGGCGCAAACTTCATCAGAATGTTGACCACTCGGAATACGACATGGGTGAGCGACTCGATGATTTCAACCAGCGGCTTGGCCCTGGGCCCTGCGGCCGAGAGCGCAAAGCCGAAAAGCAAAGCCACGAAGACGACCTCGAGAATATCGCCCTTGGCGAAAGCGTCCACCACGGTGGTGGGGATGATGTGCAGCAGAAAGTCGGAGACGGTTTGCGCTTTTGCCTGACCGGCGTAGTCGGCGACAGCCCGGGCATCGAGGTGGGCGACGTTGACGTTGAACCCGCTGCCGGGGTGCACCAGGTTTCCCACCAGCATGCCGATCAGCAGGGCCAGGGTGGAAACGATTTCGAAATAGAGGAGCGCCACACCGCCAACCCGCCCGACCTTTTTCAAGTTTTCCATCCCGGCGATGCCGCTAACCACGGTGCAGAAGATGATCAGGGTGATGATCATCGAAATGGCGCGGATGAATGCGTCGCCCAGCGGCTTCATGGCCATGGCGCGCACCGGGTCCAGGCAGCCGAACGCGATCGCCAGGGCTATGCACACCAGAACCTGTATCCAGAGGTGGCGGTAGAAGGGCTTCTTGCCGGATCGAGGAGAGACATCGATCGAACTGGCCTGTGGGGATGAAACGCTTGCCATGGTGAGTTGCCCGTCCCTACGGATCGCTGGTTGGTCTGTACTCGTCCTCGGCAGCAAGTGGGTGATCTCGGCAGAGGAGATCAGTTCGTCGGCTAAACCCGGCTCTAGTGGTCCGGTCGGGCCGCATCTGGCGCCAGCGTGCGCACCAACCACGGAATGATGACTTCCTTGAAGATGCGAGGATCGGGCCATACTCCAACCTGGCGGCCGAGGTGTCCGCCCTGCGGATTCACCCATGCCGTTTTGGGTACGTCCCCCTGGTTGAGCAGCAGATAGATGTCGTCGATCGGCACTTGCGTGTCCTTGACCCCGGCGAGGACAAGCATTGGCGCCATCGGCTTGCCCAGCAGTCCCTGGGTCACCAGCGACATCTGCGGCAACACTTCCGCCATTTCTTCCACCGTGGTTACATGGTCGAAGATCGCCATCAGCGCCGGAACCTGGTCGAAAAGATACTCCCGGTTGCCGATCAGATCATGAAGCAGGAATTCCTTCTGAAAGAAGCGATCGGTCGGCGGAGACTGGGCGCTTGCTCCCTTCAAACGGGCGCGCTCGACAATGGCCATCTTTGTCGCCCAATAGGCGCCCCAGCTTACGCCATGCATGGCAACTCGGTTCTTGTCGATTTCCGGACGAGTGGCGATGTAGTCGAGTACGCGAGAGAGCATGCGTTCGGCATGGACACTGACCTTGATCGGATTCTGCCCGGTACCCGGTCCATCGACGGCCAGGTAGCCGACGCCAAACGGCAGGATCGCGCCGAAGCTCTCGGCGAGATCTTCTTTGCGGCTGTCCAGTCCGTTGACGGCGAGGACAAGCGGCAGCTGACCATTCGCGTTCTTCGGCAAGCGCAGGTAGCCGATGATTTCCTTGCCCTCGAAGGGAATTCTCACGATCTCAAGCGGCGGATCCCAAAAGCGGGCGTGCGCCAGGAATGCCGCAATCGCCTTCTCATACGAGCGCTGCTTGCCGGCCGAGGCCGGGATGGGCCAACGTCCGAAGGAGTACAACCGCCAGGCGCGAATGTAGTCGGCGTTCGCCTTGGTCGGGTCAGTTTTCTCGAGCGATTGGCCTTCGCTCATGTAGCGGTCGGCCACGCCCATGAAAGCCGCCGCCCACTCGTCCGGGTCACGGGTGTGGACCGACTGGAACGCTTCCCGCACGTCGTCCGGATTGAGCCCGATCAGCGGATACTGTCCGACTTCGGCGCGACGGACGGCTTCGATCTTGATCTCATCGATTGTCCGCTCGGCGCGCTGCTCGGCGAAGCCGGGATGGCTGAGCGCGAACAGGAGCGCGAGGCCCAGGAGCGAGCAAAGGTTCGGTCGACGAAAGGGAAGACCAGTACGGGTCAGATCTGCCACGGGATAAATTCCTTTCCACTCTAAAGAAAGATGGGGCCGCTTGATGCACGGCCCCGCCGCGGGGAAGGGCGGCTCGCTAAAAAATCAGTTTCAGACCCAGTTGAACGGCGCGACTGCCGCCCGAGCCGACGACCGGGTTGGCGGCGGCCACGTCCGGGGTAGCACAACCGCAACCGAAGCTGCCGGCGGAAGGATCGTTGAGACCGAACCCATTCTGTCCGCCGTAGGGATTGGCGAGATTCGGATGGTTGAAAATGTTGAAGAACTCGGCCCGGAATTGAGCGTGGAAACGTTCGCTGAAATGCCAGTTCTTGGCCACCGAGAAATCCACGTTGCGGAAACCGGAATCGGGGAAGATGTTGCGGCCCATGGTGCCGAAGGTGCCAAGCGGCGGAGGAATCATGATGGAACTGCCTTGCGCATAGCAGCCGTGGAAAGCCAACGATTCAGTGGCTGCACCCGGGCTTCCGCCATCGAGAGCAAGAGCCTTGGCATTGCAGGCAGCGTTGCTGGTCGGACTCGAAGGCTCATTGCTGCCGGCAAAGAAGGGGATGCCCGAGGACGTCGACTTGAAGTCGCCGGGATTTCCATAGAAATTCCATCGGATGGGACTATTTGCGGGCGGACTGACCGGCAGAGGACCGATACCGGCGGCATCGGTTCCTTCATCCATCGCCCCCCAGTATTGCGGAGTCTGCAGGGTGATGATCGAATTCAGTTCCCAGCCCTCAAGCGCCTGACCATAACCTTTCCTGCCAGGAATGGCATAGGTCAGAGAGAGGGTGAGGCGCTGACGGACATCGAAATCGCTGTTTGCGTATTCGGCGCCCGGGTTGTGGGCGTTCTGCGGCAGTCCGGATCCGTAACCGAAATCCCAGTTCGCGCCCACGTCGTCGAGCGCGTGCGACCAGGTATAACCGGCCACCATGCTTAGACCATGGAAATTTCTGGAGTTCAAGGTCACTTGCAGGCCGTTGTAATTCGAGCGGTAGACATTCGCCATCTGGAAGATATTGCTCAGGTAGGGAAACTTCCCGGCGAATGGTTCGGCTGCCTGTTCGGCGCCGCCGTCGACCTGGCAGGGGGCACCGTTGTTGAGCGTGTTGTTGATGTCGTACACGGGCGGCTGACCGGCAACCGAATTGGGGATGAGATTGGCGTTGCAGGTAGCGATGTTGGCAGCCGGCCAGCCCGATCCGACCGGCGGCTGATTGATGTCGCGAATGCCGATCAGGTTCCCGCCGTGATTGCCGACATAGGCCATTTCGAGCGTAAGGTTGGGGGTAAATGCGTGTTGCATGCTGAACGTCCAGTTCCACACATAGGGAGTGGTCAGGTTGCGGTCCACGCTCATGATCGGGCAGGGACTATTGAAGCAGTTGATGCTGGTCGTGTTGCCGTAGATTGGACCGTTATCCCAGGGGAAGTTCGGGAACACCGTAATGTTTCCGGTCGTGATGTTGCCGCCGGCGGTGTCGCCGGCGGCATCAATAATGCCCCCGGTCGGAACGCTGCCCGGTCCAAAGGCGTTATTGAAGGCAATAAACGATTGCCAGTTCACCGTCTCGTAGGTGAGTCCCAAGCCGCCGCGCAGCACCGTCTTGCCGTTGCCGAGC
This sequence comes from Terriglobales bacterium, assembly GCA_049520935.1. GTDB lineage: Bacteria > Acidobacteriota > Terriglobia > Terriglobales > Acidobacteriaceae > Acidiflorens. Next base: position 70,748 of record JBEKPJ010000002.1, read on the forward strand.
GTATCCCACGCCACGCCAAAATGCGGACTGAAGTTTTTGTGATCGGGATTGTAGAGACTGGGAATCGAATTGCTGCCGGTGTTGACCTGCACCAATCCGAGCGTCGGATCGAAGTTGCCCAGGTGGTTCTGATCTTCTCCCGGAACCGAGCTGAATTCGTAGCGCAGGCCAAGGTTGACGGTTACGTTCCGCGAGGCCCGCCAGTCGTCCTGGAAAAACAATGCATAGGCCCAGTTGTGCAGCTTCAGCGTCGGATTTCCCACTTCCACCGAGGCCTTGAAGGGCGCGCCGGAAAAGAAGTCTTCCAGTTGGGTGGTATTCAGGAAGTTCGCCGGATTGCTGGGATCGGGGGTGTTGGCCCCGAGGAAGGTAATGCTGCCGCGAGAATTGCCGTAGGCGGCGTTGGTGACATTATTGCGATGGAACTCCCCGCCGAACTTGAGCGTATGCTGTCCGCTGGTATAGGAAATGTGGTTGTTCACCTGAATGACATCGTCCGGCCCTTGGAACTTGGGCCATTTGAAACCGCCGAGTCCGGGGAAGAAGTAACCGCCAAACCCGATGCGGGGCAAGCCTCCGGTAAAGGGCCCGCTGACGCCTGTGTCCAGACCATATCCCGTGGCTGGTGTGTTCAGGTCGCCGGGCAAGGTTGGCTGATACAGACGGCTGTAGCCAAACCGCGTCTCATTGATCCAGCGAACGTTGGGGGCCCAGATCCAGCTGCCGCCCGCTACCTGCGCCCGCGTATGGATGCTCGAAAGCCACTGCGGCTGCAACTCCGGGAAGTCTTCCACCGTTCCCGAATTGTTTCCAAAAAAATACATGGCGCTGAGGTTTTGGTGTTCGTTGATCTTGAAATCACCCTTGCCGACGAAGTTCTTTACGCCCACATCGTTGTTGAATCCGTTGGCAATGTTGATGGTCGGATTGTTGTTCGTGGGAAAGCCTTTGCCATTGCAGGCAATGGTCGAAGTGATCCCGGAACCGGTGACCGTGCAGCCCGCAACCTGCAGGCTGGCGGGACTGATGGTTACGCCCTGCGCCTGGAGGTCGTGAATGGCATCGACAATGCTGCCGGCGCAATCTCCCATGACCGAGGGGGAAAGGCAGTTGCCGGCGCTGGTCGGCGAGGCGATCATGAAAGGGCTGGTGATTCCTCCGAAGGAATTGCCTACGTCATACATCTGGCCCTCGTAGGCGCCAAAGAAGAAAGCTTTGTTTTTGATGATCGGTCCGCCTACGCTCCCGCCGTATTGCTCGAGGGTGCGGGGCAGCTTGGTGTTGGGAACGGTGTTGAAGAAGTTCCGGGCGTCGAAGACGTCGCCATCACGACCGAAAGCAAAGGCGGTTCCGTGCACGCTGTTGGTTCCGGACTTGAGGCCGACGTTGACCACCGATCCCGGCTTCCAGCCATATTCGGCCGGCGGATTCTGCTGAATGTTGAACTCCTGAATCGAGTCAATCGGCAAAATGGTGGCCGAGTCGCCGGCGATGCCGGCGCCGTTGATGATGGCTTGGCCGGAGTAGGGTTCACTGTTAAACAGGCCCTCAATAAAGTAGGCGTTGTCTTCGGCCCTTAGCCCGTTGCTGCTCGTCGTCGAAAAACCGCCACCCGGATAACGCTCCACGCCGGGACGAAGCTGCAGCAGGTTTTCGTAGTTGCGGCCATTCAAAGGCAGATCGTTAATCTCCGCATTGCTGAGCGTGCCACCGAGCGTGGCGGAAGTGGTGTTGATCAGCGCCACTTCGTCGGTAACCACCACCGTCTCCGATACCTGCCCGGGGGGAAGGGTGATGTCGACCCGCGCGTCCTCGGCAACTTCCAGAACGATGTTGACGCGCTCGACGGTCTTGAAACCCTTGGCTTCGGCACGAACTTTGTAAGCTCCCGGTTGCAGCTCGGGCGCGGCATAATCTCCGGATGCATTGGTGGCAACGGCCCGAACGCTGCCCCGCTGAATATCGGTGATGACGACTGCGGCTCCGGCTACGGCGGCGCCGGATTGATCGCTGATGGTCCCCAGGATGCGTCCGGTGGTGGTTTGGGCAAACACGGGGATAGCAGCGGAAAACAGGAGGCAGGCTATGCCGAGCAGCCGAATGCCATGCAACGGGGTACGCATTCACGACCTCCGAATCCTCTACCTAGAGGATGGAAGAATTGTCGGTCGCAAAGCTGCCGCGACCGGTGTTGAATCTGAAAACAACAAAACCGACGAGTTGAAGGTATAGCCTTGACGTGGCCTACCAGTCAAGTAGTATCGTGGTTCGACCACAAGACAGCTGCCGACTCCCGGCTCTGCCGGACGCAGCGCGAAGGGTCGGAAATCAAAAGCAGAAGGAATCATTCAGGCATGGCCATCGCCACCGTCAACCCGGCCACGGGCGAAGTCGTCAAAACCTTCGAGCCGCTGAGCGCCACTGAAATCGAGGGGAAGCTGCAGTTGGCCTCCTCGGCCTTCCGCCTCCATCGCCGAACCACGTTTGCCGATCGCGCGAGCAAGATGATGCGGGCGGCCGAAATTCTGGAAGCAGAGAAAGACGAATGCGCTCGCCTGATGACCCTCGAAATGGGCAAGCCCTTGAAGGCGGCGCTGGCCGAGGCCTTGAAGTGTGCCAGCGGATGCCGCTACTACGCGGAAAATGCCGAAAAGTTTCTGGGCGACGAAGAGGTCGCGATCTCGGGCAAGCGCACCTTCATTCGTTATCTTCCGATTGGTCCGATCCTGGCCATCATGCCGTGGAATTTCCCCTTCTGGCAGGTGTTCCGCTTCGTTGCGCCCGCGCTGATGGCGGGCAACGTGGGCCTGCTGAAGCATGCTTCGAACGTTCCCCAGTGTGCGCTGAAGATTGAAGACATTGTTCGCCGCGCCGGCTTTGCCGAGGGTGTGTTCCAGACTTTGCTGATCGGTTCCGGGCCCGTCGATGGCATCCTCAATGACCGGCGGGTCGTGGCTGCGACTTTGACGGGCAGCGAGCAGGCGGGCATTCAGGTTGGAATCTCGGCCGCCAAACGCGTCAAAAAAGTCGTGCTGGAACTGGGTGGCAGCGATCCGTTCATCGTGATGCCGAGCGCCGACGTGGAAGCGGCGGTGGCGACCGCGGTGGATGCGCGAATCCAAAACAACGGTCAGTCCTGCATCGCGGCCAAGCGCTTCATCGTGGCGGAAAAAATAGCCGACGAATTCGAGCGCAAGTTCGTAAAGCGTATGCAGGAGTTGCGCGTGGGCGATCCCTTTGACGAGCGCACGCAGCTCGGACCATTAGCCAGTGCCGACGCGGTGAGTTCGCTCGACGCCGACGTTCAGAAAACGGTGGCTGCCGGGGCGCGGGTCCTCACCGGTGGCCATCCCCTACCGCTTCCCGGAAATTTTTATGCGCCCACCGTGCTCACCGATATTCCAAAGGACTCACCGGCCTATAAGGAAGAGTTCTTTGGCCCGGTGGCGTCGCTGTTCCGGGTGAAGGATGTGGATGAGGCGATCCAGATTGCCAACGACAGCCGCTTCGGCCTGGGGGCGAGCGCCTGGACCAGGAACGCCGGCGAAGCCGAACGCTTTATCAATGAACTGGAAGCGGGCATGGTTTTCCTCAATAAAATGGTGGCCTCCGATCCCCGCCTGCCCTTCGGGGGCGTCAAGTATTCCGGCCATGGTCGCGAACTGGCGGCGAATGGCATTCGCGAATTTATGAATATCAAGACGGTGTGGATGGAGTAGCGGAACCGGGGAGCGGATTGGCGGTTGCGGTATAGTGGTATGACCGCTATACTGCGGACAATCGGGGAGCCCTGACGGAGGGCCTTTATGCCAAATGGAGTTGCTGATTCCATAGCGACCGCGCCGGTGTACCGGACGGTACGAACCTCCCGCCTGTACGAGCAGATCGTGCAGCAAGTGGAGGATTCCATCCTGAAAGGCCAGTTGAAGCCCGGAGACCAGTTGCCCGCCGAGCGCGATCTGGCGCAGCGCTTCGGAGTCAGCCGCACCGCCGTGCGCGAGGCGGTGAAAACGCTTCGCGAGAAAGGACTGGTCGAAGCCTATTCCGGGCGCGGCACCTTCGTGACCAACGGCACCTCGCAGGCGATCCGGCAATCGCTCGACCTTATGATCCGCATCAATCAGCAGGAAGGGTCCGCGAATCTGGCCGAATTGCGGCTCGTGCTCGAACCGGAGATTGCCGGCCTGGCTGCGTCGCGCATTGAGGAGCAACTCCTTGCCACCATGCGCGAGGCGGTGGCGGTGATGGATCGCAGCCTCGAAGACCCCGATGCCTACGTGGAAGCGGATCTCGATTTCCATTTGGCGCTGGCTGAAGCCGCCGGCAATCCTCTGATTCTGTCGCTGCTCGACTCGATCGTCGGCCTTTTGCGCGAGCAGCGCAGCCGTATTTTCGATGTCCATGGAGGACCCGAGCGCGGTCAGTTCCACCACAAGCGAATTCTGGCGGCCATCGAGGAGCGCGATCCGGACTCGGCGCGCGAGACCATGCGCGCACATCTTCAACAGGTGCTGGCGGATTCGACGGCCTCGACAAAACGCGGGTCGCACTCCCGGCGTCACCCCAAGTTGAATTCATAAGCGCCGATTGCGAAGGGAATCAATTTCTATGGCCAAACTTGGTTTCATCGGTCTCGGCGTGATGGGGGGTAACATGGTGGCCCGCCTGCTCGAAAAAGGGCACACCGTCACCGGATACAACCGGACGCGATCCAAGGCGCAATGGCTGATCGACAAGGGCATGCAGTTCGCCGATTCCCCGAAGGCGGTGGCGGAATCCTCGGAAGTAACCTTCAGCATGGTCACCAACGCCCACGCGCTCGCCTCCGTAACCGACGGCCCGCTCGGATTGCTGGCGGGGATCGCTTCCGGCAAGTTTCACATCGACATGAGCACCGTGAGCCCCGAGGTCAGTCGTGCCCTGGCAGCGAAAGTCAGGGAGAAGGGCGCGGACATGATCGATGCTCCGGTCTCGGGCAGTGTGATCACCTTGCAACAAGGCAAACTTTCGGTGATGGTCGGCGGCAGAAAAGAGACCTTTGAGCGCCTGAAGCCGCTGCTTCTCGATGTGGGTCCGAAGGTGACCTACGTCGGAGACAACGGTGTGGCGCTGTCGATGAAGATTGCCGTCAATCTGCAATTGGCGGTGCAGATGCTGGCCTTTTCCGAAGGTGTGCTGCTGGCGGAAAAGAGCGGGATTGCGCGCGAAGTCGCCGTCGACGTGATGATTCACAGCGCGATCGCCTCGCCCATGATTGTCTATCGCGGTCCGTTCGTTCTCGAGCCGCCGGCCGAGGCGTGGTTTGACTGCAACATGATGCAGAAGGACATGCTGCTGGCCATGGACCTGGGCCGCAAGCTGAATGTTCCCGTTCCCACCACCGCCGTGACGAACGAGTTCCTCACCTCGGCGCGCGCCATGGGCTGGGAAAAACTGGATTTTGCCGTCGTGTTCGACGTGCTGGCACGCATGGCGGGAGTCGAAAAATGACCACGGCCACACAGCCGAGACAGGCTTCGGAAGACATCGCTCTGTGGTTGCGGATGTACCGGCAAATGGTGGCCATCCGCGAATTCGAAACGCAGGTCAATGATCTTTATACGCGGGCTCTCATGCCCGGGCTGGCGCATCTCTACATCGGGGAGGAAGCGGTCGCCGTAGGCGTGTGCGAAGCGCTTCGCGAAACCGATTACATCACCAGCACGCATCGCGGCCACGGGCATTGTCTGGCCAAGGGCGCCTCCCCTGACCGCATGTTTGCCGAACTGCTGGGCAAGAAGGCGGGCTATTGCAAGGGTAAAGGCGGTTCCATGCACATTGCCGACCCGGCCACCGGCAATCTGGGCGCGAACGCGATCGTCGGCGGCAGCGCGGGCATCGCGACCGGAGCGGCGTTCGCCGCACAGCGTCTCGGCAACGGCCGGGTTTGCGTCTGCTTCTTCGGGGAAGGCGCCCTCGGGCAGGGCCTGCTTTACGAGGTCATGAACCTGGCCCAGTTGTTCAAGTTGCCAGTCGTCTACGTCTGCGAGAACAATCTTTATAACGAATACACGCATTATTCGGAAACCACGGCCGGAGAAATCCTCGGGCGAGCGTCGGCTTTCGATATCGAAACGGCCACCGTGGATGGACAAAGTGTGCGCGCCGTAAACGGATTCGCCCAGTTGCTGGTCGAGCGGGCGCGTCGCGGCGACGGCCCCGGATTTCTGCTCTGTAATACCTATCGCTACCACGGCCATCACGTAGGGGACATCAATCGCGAATACTACCGTTCGAAACAGGAGGAGCAGGTCTGGAAAACGGAACGCGACCCGATTGTTAATTTCGCCAAGACACTGATTGAACAGAAATTCAGCGATCAGGCAGCCCTCGACGCCATCAAGAACGAGATCGAAACGCAGATGAAAAAGGCGGTTGACTTCGCGGTGGCGGCGCCTTACCCGACGGTTGGCGAAGTCAGTGAGGACGTGTATGCCTGAGGCCGTCGGTCGGGAACTGACACTCGCGCAGGCGATCCGCGAGGCTCTGGCCGAAGAGATGCGCCGCGATCCGACGGTCTGCATTCTGGGCGAGGATGTGGCCGAGGCCGGGACTCCCTTCAAGGTGCTTTCCGGATTGCTGGATGAGTTTGGCCGGGAGCGCGTGGTGGACACGCCGATTTCCGAAGCCGGTTTTACCGGCCTGGCGGTGGGCGCGGCCATGGCCGGAATGCGTCCGGTCGTCGACATCATGTTCGGTGACTTCATCACCTTGACCATGGATCAGATGGTCAACCAGGCGGCGAAAGTCCATTACATGTCGGGCGGAGCGTGGCGGGTGCCGATGGTGATGCGCACCACCATGGGTGCGACGCGCCGCTCGGCCGCGCAACATTCGCAGTCGCTGCACGCCTGGTATTGCCATGTTCCCGGGTTGAAAGTGATCTTGCCCTCGACACCCTACGACGCCAAAGGACTGCTGAAGGCGGCGATTCGCGACGAAAATCCGGTGGTCTTTTTCGAAGACAAAATGATGTACAAGCTCAAGGGCGCGGTGCCCGAGGCCGAATACCTCGTGCCCTTAGGGGTGGCAGATATCAAACGGGTGGGCGAGGACATCACCCTGGTCGCCACCAGCAGCATGGTGCAGGTGGCGCTGGGGGCGGCGACCATGCTCGAGGAAATCGGCATCAGCGCCGAAGTCGTCGACCCACGCACCTTGTGGCCGCTCGACGAAAAGACGATCGTCGACTCGGCCAAGAAAACCTCGCGAGCGATTATTCTCGACGAGGGCTACGAACGCTATGGCGTCACCGCTGAACTCGCCTCGGTGATTGCGAGCGGCGCGTTTTACGATCTGGATGCTCCGGTCAAGCGCATGGGCGCGATGCAGGTTCCCATTCCGTTTTCGCCGCCGCTCGAAGACGTAACCGTGCCGACCGAGCACACCGTATTCGAGGCCGCCCGCGCGCTCTGCGGCCGGTCCTGACGACACGCTCCATCGGCAAGCGGTCCAAGGAGAATCTTATGGCTCTACCAACCTACGGAACGATGGCAGTCGATTGGGAAAACCGGGTTGACTTCGATCGTCTGCGCCGCGAACGCTTGGCGCGCGCGAAAGATCTTCTCCACAAGTCGGAGATGGGTTCGTTGTTGTGCTTCGACATGAACAATGTCCGCTACCTGACCGCGACCCACATCGGCACCTGGGCACAGGACAAGGCGAACCGCTTCACGCTCCTGCCGCAAAACGACGAGCCGATCCTGTGGGACTTCGGGTCGGCGGCGAAGCACCACCAGTTGCATTGTCCGTGGCTGGGCGAACGGTCGCGGGCGGGAATCTCCATGCTCCGGGGGGCCATGACCCCGGAAATGGGCCGCGCCGAGGATGTGGCCAAGAAAATTCGCATCGAACTCGAAATGCGCGGCCTCCACAAGGAACCGGTAGGCATCGACATCATCGAATTGCCCGTGCTGTTTGCCTTGCAGAAAGAAGGCATCCGAGTCGTCGACGGACAGGCCCTCATGTCGGAAGCGCGGCTCATAAAAACGCGAGACGAGATCGCGCTGCTGAACACCTCGGCCATGATGGTCGACGCCGCCTATGACGAACTCTATCGCGCCATGAAGCCGGGCCTGAGCGAGAACCAGGCGGTCGGACTGGTCAGCAAGGTGCTCTACGATCTCGGTTCGGAATATGTAGAAGCCGTGAACGCCATCTCGGGCGAGCGCTGCAATCCGCATCCGCACGTTTTCTCGGACCGCGTGCTGCGACCGGGAGATCCCGTGTACTACGACATCCTTCACTCCTACATGGGCTACCGCACGTGCTACTACCGGTGCTTCACCGTGGGCTACGCCTCGCACGCCATGAACGATGCCTACAAGCGGTGCCGGGAATACCTCGATGCGGCAATCGAACTGGTTCGCCCCGGCCGCACCACGGCCGAGATTGCTGCCGTGTGGCCGAGAGCGCAAGAGTTCGGATTCTCGAGCGAAGAGGCCGCCTTCGCACTGCAGTATGGCCACGGAATCGGCCTGGCCATCTGGGAGAAGCCGGTCATCAGCCGGCTCGTTTCCCTGGAGCATCCCTGCGCAATCAAACCCGGCATGGTGTTTGCGCTTGAAACTTTCTGGCCCTCAACCGACGGCTGGAGTGCGGCTCGCATCGAGGAAGAAATCGTTGTTACTGAAACTGGGCACGAAGTCATCACGCGTTTTCCGGCCGAGGAACTTCTGGTCGCAGGCCGGCACTACTTCACCGTGGACGGGCCGCTTCCCGCCATCCGGGAGACCGAATCGAGTCCGAGCCCACGCGTGCGCGAGATGATCGAGCAAAGTTCTAAGCAGGAACGGGTAGGCGTAGGCGACTAGAGAAGATTCGTCGGGAGAACGTGCAGCGTCCAAGGCCAGGGACAGCCTACCGGGCCCGGAGGGCGGACGGTTTCCGGGCAATCGGCGACTCCGGAAGGCTCGTCCCGGCCCAAAGCGTTGCTGCACCACCGGCGAACCCAAACACTATGGCGATCAGTGTCGTTATGCCCGCGCTTGAAATGGCCCAGGAAACGGGCAAGCTCATTTCCTGGCTGAAAAGAGAGGGCGAGCCGGTGGCGAAAGGCGAGCCCTTGCTCGAGGTCGAAACCGACAAGGCAGTAATGGAGATCGAGTCGCCCGGCGCCGGCATCCTGGCCGGCGTCAAAGTGCAGGCAGGAGCCGAGGTCCCGGTGGGCGCAACCATCGCCTGGATCGTCCGTCCCGGTGAGACGGTCCCCGCGGATGAGGTTGCCGCCACCTCGGGAAGAAAATCTACCACGCTTGCGGCGGCGTCAGCGGATCCACCCGAGGGGGCGGCGCCATCGGAGAGCCCGTCGACCACCCAATCGGTGAAGATTTCCCCCAAGGCGCGCCGTCTGGCGAACGAGCGCGGCGTCGATCCGAGCCGGATCCGCGGGTCCGGACCCGGTGGCGAGATCCTTGCTGCCGACATCGTCGCTGCCGCCGAAACCAGGGCAAATCCAGCTTCTGCCGCAAGCGATGCTGGCAGTGCAATTTCGCGCCTGATGGCAGAGCGCACCGCACAAAGCTGGACGACGGTGCCCCATTTTTTTGTTTCCCGCGAAGTGGATGCGGGCGCTCTTGACGAAGCTCGGCGGCAGTTCGCGCCCATGCTGAAACAATTGCCCACGGAAAAAGCGCGCGATTTGAAACTTACGCACACCGATCTGCTGCTGGCACTGGTGGCTCGTGTTCTCCAGAAACACGCGCGCATGAATGCCAGCTGGACCCGGGAGGGCGTTCGCCCGAACCCCGAATGCAACATCGGAGTGGCGATGGCCGTCGAAGATGGAGTGGTCGCGCCGGTCATTCGTCATGCCGACCGCATCGGACTGGCCGAGATTGCAGTCGAGCGGCGCGATTTGGCCGAGCGCGCGCGCGCTGGCAAGCTGCGGCCGAGCGATCTTGCCGGCGGCACGTTCACCATCAGCAATCTCGGCATGTTTGGGGTCGACGCTTTCACCGCTATCATCATCGCTCCCCAGGCGGGGATTCTTGCCGTGGGAGCGATCGCGCCGCGGGTGGTGCCGGTCGGCACCGGAGCGGAGGCTCATCCCGGCGTTCGTCCCATGATGACCTTGACGCTTTCCTGCGATCACCGGGTCGTCGACGGCGCGCGGGCCGCCAACTTTCTCGGCGCCCTGGTCGAGGCCATCAGGAACCCCTCGCTATCCCTGGGCGATCGCATCGCTTGATCCGCAGGCCCGCGCCCGATTCCAGATTTGCCGGTCAACATGTCCTTGACGTTCAAGAGAAGACTCCAATACATTCAATAGCCGGAAGTCGGAATCGGTCTGATCCTCAATCTAGTTCCGCATTCAAATTTGTTCTTCAAGAGGGACTCCTAGCATGACGATAAAAAAGAATACGGTGCGCAAGACGGCGCTTCGTCAAAAAGCGCAACTAATGTCGGGTTCTGAAATTGAGCGCACGCTGGTACGCCTGGCTCACGAAATTCTCGAAAAGAATGGTGGCGTAGAGGGCTTGGGACTGGTCGGAATCCGCCGGCGGGGAGTCCCCATTGCCGAGCGCCTGGGAAAAATGATTCAGCAAGTCGAAAAAAAGAAAGTGCCCGTGGGCACGCTCGATATCACGTTCTACCGCGATGATCTTTCCACTCTCGGCCCCAAGCCCGTCGTGCAGGAGACCGAGATCGGCTTTTCCATCGAGGGCAAGAAGATCGTGCTGGTCGATGACGTACTCTATACGGGCCGCACCACCCGGGCTGCGCTCGATGCCCTGTTTTCCCATGGACGCCCCAGCCTGGTGCAATTGCTGGTGCTGATCGATCGCGGCCATCGCGAATTGCCTGTCGAGGCCACGTTCACCGGACGAACCGTGCAGACCACCGACAGCGAAGTCATCGAAGTGAAGTTGACCGAGATCGACAATGTGGAAAAGGTGCTGCTGATGGAGCGGTGACGCCGGGGTTCGAAGGAACGGGTCTCTCGCGAGCGCCCCCCGAAGTCGCCAGGCCGCGGCGCGCGCGTATCGGTTTAGCCTTTGCTTCTTGCTCTCCACTCCTGGTCGAAGCGCGCTCGATCATAAAACGATTTCTGCGTCCCCACTCCGGTGGTGGAAAGCGCGGCGTACAGATTGGCGCGTTGGACCGCTTCCTGCTCCGGCAGACCTTCGCCGAGAAAGGTCGCGAAGCTGCCGATAAAAGCGTCGCCTGCTCCGGTGCTATCCACGCTTTTGACGCTGAAGGCCGGCACGTGTTCCATGCTCTCGGCTCCCGCCAGCAGCGACCCATTCACGCCGAGCGTGATGATCACCCGCCGCACGCCGCTCCCAATAAGCTTGCCCGCCGCGCGCCTGGCATCGTCGAGATTTCGTACCGGCATGCCGGTAATGGTCTCCGCCTCGCTTTCGTTGGGAACAAAGTAATCGAGCTCGCCGACCGAGTCGAGATCGATCGGCTGCGCCGGTGCCGGGTTCAGGATGCAGCGGATGCCATGGCTGCGCGCGAACTGGATGGTGTAGTAGACGGTTTCGAGCGGAATTTCGAACTGCAGAACGATGCAGTCGGCGCGCTTGAGCATATCCGAGGCGTCATCGACGTCGGCGGGTTTCAACTCGTCATTGGCGCCTTTGACAACGATGATCCGGTTTTGTCCGGAGGGGTCGACGAAGATGGGGGCGACTCCGCTCGAAACCCCACTCACCTGGCGCACGTGGGTGGCGTCGATGGCAAGTTGCTCGAAGTTCTTGATGGTTGACGGGCCAAACAGATCATCGCCCACTCGTGCCACCATGAAAACGTCGGCGCCGCAGAGGCGGGCGGCGACGGCTTGGTTTGCACCTTTGCCGCCGAACCCCAGGTCGAATTTCTGACCAAAGATCGTTTCCCCCGGCTTGGGGAACTGGGCTGCGAACGTGGTCAAATCGACATTGGCGCTACCCACTACCGCGATGCGAGGACGTTGGGTCATAAGTTTTCTCCTCACCACCGGAACGTCCAAGCGGCCGCCGGCCTTTGGCGAGGAAGGGCGAGTGTAGACAGCCGGCCGAGGGCATGTCAATCCGCCAAAGGTGGTGGGTTCGGGCGATCGGCGAAGCGTCCCCCGGTTACAAGTGTGCAGAGCAGGAGCGCATTCGTCTGGCATCTGTGCGAGCGATTGAGTATTCTCTTGACGTGGCCACCGTCTCCCTGAGCGAACTTTTGGGCTCGACCGTCTATGACGCCTCGGGCGCCGTCAGCGGCCGGGTGCGCGAGGTGGCCCTTGCACCGCAGGAAGACCGCTCACGCGTCGCGTTGCTCATCGTCAAAACGCCGGCCGGAAACCGCCTGCTGCCGCTCACGGCCGTGTCCGCGATCAATGGTGGCGTCCGGGCTTCCACCTCGGCTGCCGATTGGTCTTCCGCGAACGGCTCCGAAGGGCTGTTGTTGCTGAGCCGGGATCTGCTCGACCAGCAGGTCATTGATGTCCACGGACGCAAGGTGGTACGGGTCAACGACGTCGACTTTCACCACGACAGCGCGCAGAACCGTTCGGTGTTGCGCGTGGGAGGTGTCGACGTAGGTGCGCGCGGCGCCGTGCGACGTCTGCTCAAAGGCATGGTCCCGGCGGCTGCACTCAGGGCTTTGCTGCTGCGGGTGCCGCCTCGCGATATCCCCTGGGATTTTGTCGATCTGATTGAGACCGACCCGGCGCGACGCGTCAAGCTGAAGATTTCGCATGAGCGGCTCGGCAAGCTGCATCCCGCCGACATCGCCGACATCGTTGAGGAACTGGCTCCCGACGAACGGGAAGCGGTTTTCGAGACACTGGACGAGGGCATCGCCGCTGGCGCCCTGGAAGAACTTGCGCCCAAGGTGCAGAAAGCGGTCCTTGAATCGCTCGATTCCGACCGGGCGGCGGATATTGTCGAGGAAATGGAGCCCGATGCTGCGGCCGATCTTTTGGGTGACTTGTCGGATGAGCGAACCGAAGAAATTCTGGTACAAATGCAGCCCGAGGAGCGCCAGGAGGTCACCGAACTTCTCGAATTCAAGGAGAATTCGGCGGCCGGCCGGATGACCACGGAATACATCGCGCTGCCGGTGACGGCCACGGCCGCCGACGCGATCGAAGCCATGCGCAATTTTGAGGGTCACATGGAGAACATGAGCACCATCTATATGACCGATTCTCGCGGCACGCTGGCGGGTGCCGTGCCGCTGGTGAAGATCGTTCTTGCCCCGCCCTCGACTCCGCTGCTCGCTCTCGGACAGGAGCCGCTGATTTCGTGCCACGAAGACGCGAAGGAGAAGGAGTTCGCCGAACTGTTTGACAAGTACAACCTGCTTACCTTGCCGGTCATTGACGGGCAGAGTCGTCTCACCGGCGTCATCACGCCCGACGACGTGATCGCGATGCTGCGCGCGAAACTGTAAGGAAGTTCCGTTCGGCGGACGCCTCGAGCCGGGCGGCTGCGAAAAATCCCCCCGATTTTGCAGATTCGCCTATCCACGGGACGCTTCGAGCGTTTATTCTGTTCGTTCTGTTTTGCCAATTCAAACGTTCCTGTGACCTTGGCGCATGAGATTTCTGAGAACTTGGAAGCTCCGGCTGCTGTTGTTCTTCGCTGTCGTAGGGCCGGGCTTCATCACCGCAAATGTCGACAACGATTCCGGTGGAATCCTTACCTATTCCCAGGCCGGGGCGCAGTTCGGCTACACGCTTCTGTGGACCATGATCCCGATCACCATCGCGCTGATCGTGGTGCAGGAGATGTGCGCTCGCATGGGAGCGGTTACGGGCAAGGGCCTGAGCGACTTGATTCGCGAGGAATACGGCCTGCGCATTACCTTCCTCATGATGCTTGGAATTCTGATCACAAACTTCGGCAATGTCATCACCGAATTCATTGGCATTGCAGGAAGTATGGAACTTTTCGGCATCTCGCGCTACGTCTCTGTGCCCATCTGCGGCGTCATTGTCTGGCTGATCGCGGTCAAGGGTCAGTACAAAAGCGTGGAAAAGGTTTTCCTGGCAGCGTCGTTCTTCTACATCACTTACATATTTGCGGGAGCGCTAGCCAAACCGGCCTGGATCGAGGCGATCCGGGCCACGGTGAAGCCTCCGGGAATGGCGGCCTTCCGGCAGAGTTCGTATCTCTACATGGTGATTGGCGTTGTGGGAACCACGATCGCGCCTTGGATGCAGTTCTACCTGCAGGCGTCGGTGGTGGAAAAGGGAGTTACGCGGCGGCAGTATAAAGCGTCGCGGCTGGACGTGGTTGTGGGCTGTATCTTCACCGACATCGTGGCCTGGTTCATCATTGTTGCCTGCGCGGCCACACTTTATCTGCATAATGTACGTGACATTCGCGACGCGGCCGACGCGGCGCAGGCGCTCCGTCCGTTGGCCGGCGACTGGGCGTACATACTTTTTGCTCTCGGACTTTTCAATGCCTCGCTGTTTGCGGCTTCGATTCTTCCGCTTTCTACCGCCTTCACCGTTTGCGAAGGTTTGGGTTTTGAGTCGGGTGTGGAGCGCAAGTTTTCCGAAGCTCCCGCGTTTTACTGGCTCTATACGGCGCTGATCGTGGCCGGAGCAGCGGTGGTGCTGATCCCCGGCCTTCCGCTGATCAAGATCGCGGTATTTTCGCAGGTGGTCAACGGCGCCGTGTTGCCCTTTGTGCTGATCTTCATGCTGCTGCTGATCAACAAGCGAGACTTGATGGGCGAATTCGTTAATAAACCTACCTTTAACCTCATCGCCTGGGCGACCACCGCGGTCATGGTGGTGTTGACGGCGCTGCTGGTCTACGGTCAACTGCGCGGGAGCTCCGGATAGCGCAAGATTCTCCGCCCCGACTACAGAATCTTCCCCGCCGCCAGATCCTTCACCAGCCCCAGGTCCGCTTCGAGAAAATCCAGTTCCAGAAGCTGTTGCCGCGTCACCCACCGGATCTCGCGAAAAATTCGATTCTCGATTTCCCCCCGATAGTTGCGAACCTCGAAGAACCGCAGTTCGACGGACCCCCGGTTCGGGTATTGATGGATGAGGCGAACCACTTCGATGCCGATCTCGGCTTCGATTCCCAGTTCCTCTTCGAGCTCGCGGCGCATAGCATCGCGCGGCTGTTCGCCCTCCTCGATCTTGCCGCCGGGAAATTCCCATTTGAGGGGCATGGGCTGGTGTCGGGTCCTCTGGCAGGCGAGGATGAGGTCGTCTTTCAGGATCAGCGCGGCTACGACTCGTTTCATGAATGAAAGCCGCCTCGGGCGGCGGCCAAGCTCTGTTTCTTGGTCTTCACTCTCGCTCCAGCCGCTTGCCAACCAGCTGGGCGCAATATTCCACCAGTTCGCGGTCCTCGATGCCGAACGCGGCAGGGAAGTGGCTGTCAATGTCGAGTTCTCCGACCACCTGACCCCGCACAAAAACGGGAACAACGATTTCCGATTTGGTTTCGAGCGAGCAGGCCAGATAGCGCGAATCGGTGGTCACGTCGTCGACCACCACAGTTTTTCCCGACGATGCCGCCGCCCCGCAAATACCCTGGTTGAGAGGAATGCGGATGTGCGGAGTCATCGCGCCCTGATAGTGCCCCAGGACCAGCGCCGGGGGACTCGCCGCGGGTTCGAGCATATAAAAGCCCACCCAGTTGTACCTCAACATCTTCTGGTTCAGAAGAACGGTGATGCCTTCCATCAGTTTGTCGGCCGTTGTTGCTTCGGCATTTACGCCGTCTGCTGCCTGGCGGACTTCAGCGAGTTTGCGGAGATCGGCGGTCACGGGCATGATCCATCCTAAACCAAGCTGCCGCCGTTCAGGGTCGAAGATGGCGCTCGTTTGGGGGTCCTTCGGTAACCGAGCGAAGCCCTGGCTGCGGGCCAAAGACATTCGGATGGATGGCACCCGCCAGCGCCCGCAGTCCCTCTACCAGCGTGGGTGCAGGCGTGTTCAGAAGTTCGTCGGAGACGCAATAGAGCTGCCGATTCCGCACGGCGGTCGTGTCGGCCCAGCCCCTTTCTTGAGCGATCCTGGCGAGCGGGACGCGATCTCCGGAGCCGCACCAGGCGACGACGACGACCTCCGGGTCCTGTTGCGCAATTTCTGCGGCGGAGCACTGCTTGCCGGGGGTGCCGAGAAACTCGCCACCGAGGCTACGGGCGAGCTCCGAAACCCAAGGTTGCGAGGCAATGATGGGCTTACCCCACTCCTCGCAGAACACGCGCTTTCTCGGCAAGGTTGCGCACTGTCGGCGCAGATCTTCGATTGCGGCTTGCATTTCAGAGATGACTTCCGCCCCCCTTCGGCCGGCGCCGACGGTGGCCGAGATCAACGCGATGTCGGTGTAGATGTCGTCCAAGGTGCGCGGCGCCAGGCCGAGGAAGCGGATTCCCGCTTTGAGTATTTCCGCCACTGCGGCGGGCTGATAGGGAACGGCGGCAATTACCAGATCCGGGGCAGCGGCAAGGATTTCGCCGGCCTGCGAAGTCCAGGAGTCGGCGATGATTCGTCGGTCGCCGCGTTCGAATCCCTGCCGCACTTCGGGCACGACGTCGGCGCAGTACTTGGTGCAAGCGATGACGCGCTCCAGTTCGCCCAGGCGAGCGAGAATTACGGTCGCGCTCGGCTGCAGGCAGGCAATCCGCCGAGGATGTCGTGATTCGGCCACTGGCCCATTGTAGGGGAAAGCGAAAGGGGTGAAAATTCGGGGACCAAAATCCGAAGACGCCACATTACAATCACGACAGTGTATTCCGCCGAACTGCTCGATCATTTCGAGAACCCACGCAACGCGGGCGATGTCGAGGCTCCCGACGCATTCGCGCAGCTGGAAAACCCGGCCTGCGGCGACGTTTTGAAGCTGACGGCCAAGCTGGCAGGAAGAAAGATCGCGAACATCGGATTCCGCGCCAAAGGATGCGTTCCGGCGATGGCCTGCGGCTCGGCCATCACGGAAATGGTCCGCGGCAAGACCATTGACGAAGCTCGCGAGATCCGTCGCGAGGTGCTGGTGCAAAAAGTGGGCGGCCTGCCTGCGGCGTCGGGCCATGCCGGTCACCTGGCGATGGATACGCTGGCTCTGTTGCTAGGAAAGCTTTGCGGCGCGAACGATTAGCATTCTCCCCTCCACCGCCCGGGCTAGGTTGCGTTGTGGAAACAAGAGAGAGCTTTTTGGAGCCGGGGCGTGCGTCGTTCGAGAAATCGTGGGCCTCAGGTCTCAAGGAACAATCTCAAGGAACAATATAGTGCCCCTTACCGTATATTGCGGGCATGCGAATTCGCAGTCTTCTCGCCATCCTTCTTATCTGGATACTTGCTTCGAGCGTCTCCAGTCTCGGCTCGGATCTCGCTCTGGTTCACGCAAAAATTTATCCCTCGCCGGTCGACCCACCCATCGAGGATGGCACGATCCTCGTGCACAACGGCCAGATACGCGCCATCGGGCCGAGCGCAAAGATCAAAGTGCCAAAATTCGCCAGGGCGGTGACCGTCGTTCAGTGCCGAGGTCTCATCGTAACCGCCGGGTTTTGGAACAGCCACGTTCACATCTTTACTCCCGGTTTGCTTCATGCGGAGAGGCGGTCGTCCGAAGAGATTTCCTCGCAACTGGAACAAATGCTGACCCGGTGGGGTTTTACGACCGTGTTCGACCTTGCTTCCGTTCTGGACAACACGAATAACATCCGGCGGCGAATCGAAAAGGGAAAAGTGCACGGACCTCGAATTTTCACGGTCGGGGAACCGTTTTACCCAAAGGGCGGAACTCCGGTCTACGTCAAAAAATTTCTTGAAGAAAATCATATCCCTTCAGCGGAGGTCCAATCCACCCCACAAGCTCTCGAACGAGTGCGCCAGCAGATCGCCAATGGTGCTGACGGGATTAAGATTTTCGCGGGAGCCATCACCGCTGCCGGGGTACTGCCGATGCCCACGGACCTAGCCAAAGCCATCGTTGCCGAAGCCCATCGTGCCGGTAAACCGGTTATTGCACACCCCTCAAATGCTGAAGGAATCGAAGTGGCCATGGAGAGCGGGGTCGATGTACTTGCCCACACTGCTCCCATGAGCGGCGACTGGACTCCAGCTTTCGCGGAGAGGTTGAAGGCCGCTCGCATGGCCCTTGTTCCAACGCTCACGCTGTTTGATGTCGAGGCCAAAAAAGCCAAGGTCTCCGCCGAGGAGAATGAGATGTGGATCAAACAGGCAGTTCAGGAGTTGGAGGCTTACTCAGAGGCAGGCGGCCAAGTCCTGTTCGGTACCGACGTAGGTTACATTGATCAGTTCGATACCGCGGAAGAGTTCACGCTCATGTCGCGCGCCGGGATGAATTTTCAGCAGATTCTGGCTTCATTGACCATCAATCCGGCGACGCGCTTTGGATATTCGAGCCACAGCGGGTGCATCGCGAAGGGAATGGACGCCGATCTGGTTGTTCTCGATGGCGATCCCGCAAAGGATGTGATCGCCTTTTCTAAAGTTCACCAGGTGATCCGGGGCGGCAAGCTGATTTACCCAGTTCATTAGTTTGCGTGGTTCGGCGGGCTCGCGCGATTCAAATGCGAGTTTTTCCCTAGCTTGCCAGGCTAGAGGTTCGGCGGCACATTCCCGTTCAGCAACGGGCGGTCATCCAGTTTGCCTGGGTACACCTAACGGGCCGAAGGAGTCATCACCGGCTGGTAGAAGGTCCAGCCATGGGTGACTGCGATCTCTTTGAGGTTCGGGTTGGCATTGATGGCAAAGGGATGGTGTGAGAAAGCGAGCATCTCACGGTCCCAGATCGAATTGCCGAAGGCACAATCGGGTGCCGACGGGAGGGCTGAACGGATGGCTTCAACCTTGCCGGGGCCGCTCGGAACCCGCAACAGGCGGTCGGTGATCACGCCATTTTCGACAGCGGCTTCGACCGCCAGGATGCGACTTTGCGGGATATCAAACAGCCGCATGCCGGAGCGTATCACCCATTGATTGGAGGAGGATACGACCCAGACTTCACAACCGGAAGCTTGCAGGCGATCGACGAGCTCGCGCATTTCGGGAAAGATGTTGGGAGCGATGGCCGGGGAAAAGTAGGTGTCCGCCGCCTGCTGCATGAACTCTTCGCGGAGTCCGCGGTGCATGGCGACCATTTCTCCGCACATGACTTCTTCGGGCACCTGTCCGGATTTGTACTCGACATAGCGTTGACGGGCCCAATTGGCGATTTCCTGCGACACCAATCCCTGCTCGAGTTCCCAGGAGAAGAAGCCTTCCCCGGCATCTCCGGACCAGAGAGTGCCGTCACAATCGAAGGTCGAGACTTGCGGCTGCAGGGTGAGTACGGCTTCGATGAATTCCTTGTGGGTAGAGATTAAAGGTGTCATGAACGATGGCGGCCTGGACCGAGGCTAACTCCGGGGCTGAACTTGGGGCGACAAGTTCAGATTCAGAGAAGCATATTGCTCCGGCGTGTCAATGTTGAGTGAAAGAGCCGGGTCGTCGACTTCGACATACTCGATTTCCGCCTGGTGCGCGTGCTCGATCTCGCGCGCAGTGGAAGTGTCGGGAGCCTTGAGAAACTCGCTGATCATCTCTCGGGCCAGCAGGATGGGATGGCCATGTTGCCCGTGGTATTCCGGGATCACCGCCCACTTGCGGTGGGATGTGGCACGCTCGAATGCCAGTTCCAGGATCTCGACGGTCTCGGTGCGCACCGGAGGGCGGTCGACCAAGGTGAGCATGGCCGCGTCGCGACCGCGGTTCAGAACCTCCTGCAGCCCAACTTGCAGGGAGCTGAACTGTCCGCGGGCGGGGTCGGGATTGACGACGAGCGATGCGCCATTGGCGTAGACGATGGGGGCTAAGGCGGCCTGATTCGCGCCGGCGACTACCAATACCTCGTCCACGTGCGAGAAAAACAGGCGTATGGCAGCCGAAAGGAAGGTGTCGGTGTTTCCGGCGGCTGAACCGAACTCTGTCGGAGGCCAGGGCAGCAGCGCCTTGTCGCGTCCCATACGAGTCGATTCACCCGCCGCCAGAATGATGCCGCAAAAAGCCGGGGTGCGCCCCATGCAGCGACAATAGCAAACTGCTCGAACTCTAACAAGCACGCGCATCACAGCTCAGCGCTCGGCAGTGTCCGGGCGCTCGGTCGCGGGGTGATCGTTCAAAAGCTGGTTACAGATGGCGAGGAACGCATCCTGCAGATCGAGGCCGTCGTAGCGATAGCGAGCGAACGCCTGTAAGGTCGGGTCGCCATTGACCGATACCGTGTGCTGCAGCTCCCGGAAGAGCAGATAGTCCGACATGGAGTCGCCAAAAGCGACGCATCGATTCATCTCCAGCCCCCGGTCCTGGCACAATTTCCGAACGATAACGGCCTTGTCTTCGGGATTCAGGATCTTCGCAGGCAACAGCTCCTCCCCGAGACTCCTCGGAAACTCGGATGCTTCTATGAAGTCGAAACCGTAATCGTAGAACAAATGTGCGTAGAAATCGGGAGACATGGTGATCAGACAAGAGATCCCGCCTCCGTTTCGGATCCGGGCCGTAACCGCCTCTATATTCCTAAGCTTCGGGGTCGCTTTGAATGCGGTTCTCACGATTTGACGGTCAACGAGGCCCCAAAGTGCTGCGATCTGTTGGGCGAAGCGAAAGGCGTCGATCTCGCCGGCCGCGAACTGCTGTTCGAGAACGGTGACCTGATCAAGCGTTCCGGTCGCTCTTGCAATCTCAATACAGGCTGTGGTGTTCGAGAGCAAAGTGCCATCCATATCAAAGACGAAAAGGCGGTTCGCGATCACCGAGCGAAATTTCTCTGCCGCAGCGGCCATGGATTCCAAAAGCCTGACTCCTTCCCGGTCTCTCGACCGCCCAAGTTTAGTTCTTCCTCGCAGCGTCCCGATACCGTCCGGCGCTCGACGCGCTCTTTTCAGCTGCGACATTGGGTTTATACTGGACCAATGTCGGGGAGTGGGGACAAAACGTTTTACCTTGAGACCTTCGGCTGCCAGATGAATGCGCACGACTCCGAGAAGGTAGTGGGGACGCTGCTGCAGCAGGGCTACCGGCAGGTGCCGAGCGTGGAAGAGGCGGCTCTGGTGCTTTACAACACCTGCTCAATTCGCGACAAGGCGGAGCAGAAAGTGTTTAACCGCCTGGCGGACTACAAGAAGTACCGCGCGCAGGGAAAGCAGTTTGGTGTTCTCGGGTGCGTGGCGCAGCAGGAGGGGGAAAAGATTTTTGAGCGGGCTCCTTATGTGTCGCTGGTGTGCGGGTCGGCTTCGTACCGCAATCTTCCGCAAATGCTGGTGCAGCTCGAAACCGGCCAGTCGCGCGTTACCGGGCTGGATGATCGCGAAACCGACAAGTGCTTTGAGACCGAGTACACTTCGCGGACCAACCCTCATCGCGGCTACATCACCATTATTGAGGGTTGCGACAAGTTCTGCGCCTACTGCGTAGTGCCCTATACCCGGGGAAAGGAACGCAGCCGCACATCGGCATCGGTTCTCGACGAAGCGCGGCAGCTGGCAGATCTTGGATATACGGAGATCCAGTTGCTTGGGCAAAACGTTAACTCTTACCGCGATCCTTCAGGAAAAAAGACATTTGCCGAGTTGCTGGCTGCCGTGGCATCGGTCGAGGGAATGCGGCGGGTGCGGTTTACGACTTCGCATCCGCGGGACTTTGGCCGGGACATTGTTCAAGTGATGGATGAAGTACCGGCCCTTTGCGATCATGTCCATCTGCCGGTGCAGAGCGGGTCGAGCAGGGTGCTCGAAGCCATGCAGCGGCTCTATAGTCGGGACCAGTATCTGGAGCGGATTTCGTGGGTGCAGGCGGCGCGGCGGGATATTTCCCTGACCAGCGACTTGATTGTCGGGTTTCCGGGCGAGACGGAGCGGGAGTTTGAGGAGACGCTGTCGTTGATGGACCAGGTCGAATACGACTCGGTATTCACCTTCAAGTACTCAGCGCGGCCCAACACTCCGGCGTTGGCTCTGCAAGATGCGATTCCGGATGCGGAGAAAGCGCGGCGCCTGGCGGTGGTGAATGACAAGCAAAAGGTGATCGGAGCGCGACGCAACCGACGGCATGTGGGGCAGGTGCTGGAGGTGATGGTGGAAGGGAAGAACGCGGCGCGAGGGCAGTGGGTGGGCCGGACGTCGCAGATTAAGGTGATGAACTTTACCGTGCCGAAGGGCGTGGAGCTGGCCACGGGGAGCTATGTAAGCGTGCGGGTGACGGGAAGTTTTCCGAACAGCCTGGTGGGGGAAATGACGAGAGTCTGATTTCCACCGGCCGCGTCGTCTGACCGAGGCAGCGCGAGCACCTTTTGAAGTGTTTTGGTTTCCGAGGTTTTTATGGAAGTTGAGATGAAAATTCGCGGACTGGTCATGGATCCGGTTTCGAACATGCCGATTGTGCTGCTCAAGGATGTCGGCAGCGACGCCGTGCTCCCGATATGGGTCGGTGTGTACGAAGCCAATGCGATTGCGTTTGAAATCGAGAAAGTTAACACGCCGCGGCCCATGACCCACGACTTGATCAAGAACGTGCTCACGGGACTCGACGCGATGGTGCACAAAGTGGTGGTGACGGAATTGAAAGACGACACTTTCTACGCCGTGATCTGGCTGGAAAGGGAAGGGCACGTGGTGAGCATAGACTCGCGTCCGTCGGATGCGCTGGCGCTGGCGCTGCGAGTCGATTGCCCGATTTTTGTTGAGGACGAGGTGCTGAAGACCTCCAAGCAGGCGGCGAATTCGGTTCCTGCGGTGTCGAGCGACGAACTTCGCAAATACCTGGAAGACCTCAACGATGACGATCTTGGCAAATATAAAATGTAGAGAGGAGCGCTCGTCTCTCCGCGATGCGCCCGCAGCCCGTCTTTGGGCCGCCGTGGCAGGGTTTGCCTTGTGCGCCGCCTTCTCGGCGCAAAATGGATTCAGCCAAACCAATTCTTCGGTCGGGAATTCCCCTGTCAAGGCTACGATTTCGCGCGCAACCGGTTCAGGGTCGACGCTTGCGCTCCAGGTGTCCTCCACCACGAACGTGCCCTCCGAGATGGGGGGGGCGTTCATGCACGGCTCGAAGTGTGATGGAGAGGGAAATCTTTACATCCGCAAGTTCGCCGCCGACCGTCCGCTGCTGGGACCGGTGGTGAAGATCGATGCGGAGCTCAAGCGCACGGCGCTGTTTGATCCGGCCGCGTTTTCGCATTTGACGCTCGATCGCGCCGACGCTTTTGTGCCCGATCCGGAGGGTGGCGTCTACCAGGTTGCCGAAAGCGGTGTCGTGAAGCCGCGCACCTACGTGCTGCACTTTTCCCCCGATGGGTCACCCGCGTCGTCGGTGCTTCTGGACGCGGATTTCGAGGTATACACCTTCGCGGCATTTGCCGATGGACGCATTCTGGTGTCGGGCGTGAGACGCGATGTCGAGAACAAGAACGATCGCGGCCAAAACCTCACGGCAGTTTTTTCCGCGGACGGAAGGGAACTGGCGCCCCTGTCGTTTGCGGGCCCGAAGGGAAGCGGGAAGGCTGGAGGCAAGGCGAAAATGCAGAATGAGGAAAGCAAGCCTTCGCCGCTGCTCGACCTGGCGGAGGCGGAGGCGGGCGAGGATGGCAATCTTTATGTCATGCGGGCGTCTTCACCGGCGCAGGTTTATGTGATTGCGCCGAGCGGCGAGATTGTGAAGACCCTCGAAATCCGCGCTCCCATGCTCGATGCCGTGCCTGGCGGCTTTCACGTTTCTCGAAATCAGCTGGCGATTTCGTTCTGGAAAGAAGACGGGGAGAGACAGGCGGTGGTGGTCGTCGATGCACAGACCGGTCGGAAGATTCGGAGTTACACCGATGCCACCGGGGTGGGGACATCGTTCGCCTGTTTCGAGGCCAATGAAGGCGTCTTTACCTTTCTGAAGCTCGGCGAGAACAACGAACTGGAAGTGGTTCGGGCGGAGGCGCAATGAGGAAGGTTTGCCGGTTGTGAATGGATTGCAGAGCGCGCACCGACACTATGCCTGATCCCGCAGAACAGCTGCAGCGGCTTTACCTGGCGGGTTTCGAACTCCAGACATTTGAACGCTTTCCGAAATGCATTGGCGTGATTCGCGATCAGTGCGTGGCGCTGCTGGTGCCGGGCGTGGAGGGCCTGCAGATTCTCGGGACACCCGGCTGGCGGATGGGCGAGGTGATGGGCGTGCTTACCGAAAAGGAAGGCCGGCAGGTTTTTCAGGCGAAAAGCGACGTGGTGGAGGCGACCGCCGAGCGGTTGGAGGCGGTGCGGAGGTTCAAACAGGATCTGGCGGCAATGTTACGAGGGGGGCCGATTCCCGGTTGAAGGCCTTAAAGAATTCAGTTTCTTCACGCAGGTAGAGCGGTGGGCGGAATTCAACGGGCGTTAATGCCAGACCGAAGTCCAGACCGAGATCGAAGCCTGGAGATTTCGACTGAATAAATACCTTCTCATACTGATAGCGTTCGTCGCAGGTGCCGCTTGCGCCTGTGGGTTGGCAGAGAACCGTTTCTTGGACGATCTGGTCGTGCCGGCTACTCGCGTGGTCGTGCTGGGTACGGGGAATCCAAGCGCGGATCCGGATCGTTGGGGACCGGCGGTCGCGGTGGTGGTGAATCACAGGGCCTATCTGATTGACTGCGGGTCGGGAGTAGTGCGGCGTGCGGCAGCGGCAGAGAAGAGCGGAATCGGAGCTCTGAAGGCGAAAGAATTGAAGATCGTTTTCATTACGCATCTCCATTCGGATCACACCCTTGGCTACCCGGATCTGATTTTCTCGCCTTGGGTGCTGGGGCGAAAAGAGCCGCTGGAGGCTTACGGTCCGCACGGGTTAAAGACTATGACGTCGCACATCGAGAAGGCCTGGACCGAAGATGTGCAGATTCGGCGGCGGGGACTCGAGCAGGCGAACGCTACGGGATACAAAGTCAACGTGCATGAGATTCGGCCGGGAGTGGTGTATCGCGACGAGAACGTAACAGTAACGGCCTTTCCGGTGAAGCATGGGATTTGGAAAGAGGCTTACGGGTACACTTTCTCAACTCGCGACCGGAAGATCGTGGTTTCCGGCGATACATCGCCTACGGATGAGGTAGTGAAGGCCTGCGATGGGTGCGATGTGTTGCTGCATGAAGTTTTTAATCCGCATGGAGAGGAGTTGAAGGAGCGGCACTGGAAGGAATATTTCTCCAGTTTTCATACTTCCCCGGCAGAGTTAGGGGGGATTGCACGGCGGGCTCATCCCAAGTTGCTCGTGGTGTATCACCAGTCTTTGGAAAAATTGCCGGAGGCAGATCTGGTGGAGCAGATTCGGAAGGAGTATTCGGGGAATTGGGTTTCGGCGCAGGATCTGGGCGTGTATTAGCTCAGCAACTGTGATGCAAATTTGGGTGCGGGCGCTCCCCCCAGAATTTCTTCCTTGTGGCGATCCAGCCGCTTTTCGGTGTCTTTGCGCATCGAAACCAGCAATTCCATGCTCTGGGTCAGTGCGTCGGTGCGCTCGGTTAGCTTCTCCAATCTGTCGTCGATGTTCATAGAGCGACTATAGATGCGAAGCGCTTCGCATGTCAAGAAGCATTAGTCGTCGTACTTTCTAGGACTTGCGAACCGCTTCGCACAACATTGTGGAACGGCATGGTAAGAATGGATCGTGGCCCACAAGAATGAAGCAGCGGTTGAGCTCGGCAGACGCGGAGGCAAAGCCCGCGCCGCAAGTCAGACCGTTGCGGAGCGTAAAGAATCGGCGAGCCGCGCCGCGCAAGCACGCTGGGCGAAACAGAAGATGCTGGTCGCCGAGATCACGGAGGGCACAAAGGAATTGCTAAAAACCTCCAAGGCCAACGCGCGTCGTGCCAAGCAGAAGATCCCAAAGCCAGCGCAATGAATATCGATCAGAGACTCGCGCCACTTCAACGCACACTAGAATCCCATCGACTGCGTAGCCGTTAGCGCGTCGGCCAGCCTGGGCCAATCGTAGTTTACATAATACCAATTATCGGACATTGCATATTTATCAAAGCTGCATGACCTTCTGGCGATACTACGGTTATCGCGGCTAGTTTTGAAGCACGTAGACCGCCCACGGGGCGATCCGCAGCTCACTCACCCAGCGGTAGGGCTCGTCTTCCCTCGCCAGCGGCTCGAACTTGCCCGCAACTCGCAGCTGCGCTTGGTCGAAGAGCTGGCGATAGGTCGCGTCCGTGCACAGAATGTCTTCGACAGGCCGCGAGTCGGCATGATCGGTCACGATGATCCGCACCGTGTCGCCCGACTTCGCCTGGCGGTTCTCGGGAAAGTCCCGGGTCGAAAACGAAGCCCATTCATGGATGTAGATCTCGGGCCGCGAGACGATCAACACCAGCTTGCCCGGACCTCTCAGCAGGCGGCCTAGGTCGCCCAGGATGCGGACCTTGTTCAGGTTGTTGCTGATGTTGTCGAAGGTAAAGGCGGCAAGGACCAGATCGAACCTCGTGGATGCAAACGGGCTTAAGTCGTCGCCGGGAATGAGGCGGTAATCACCGGCGGGATCGAACTCGCGGGCCTTACGGATCATATCCTCGGCAATGTCGACTCCCGTAACCTCGAAGCCGAGTTCGGTCAGCAAGCGCGTCGATCGTCCGGCGCCGCAACCGAAGTCGAGGGCATTGCGGCCCTGAACATGAGCGGCCAGGATGGCAGGGAGGTCACGGTAGGCCAGATGGTAAGTGTTCTTGAACTCCAGCGTCGCATAGGCCTCGGCGCGGGTGCCGTCTTCATAGCAGTTGCGAAAGGTCAAATGGGACGTTCCTTTCTCTTATCTCTTACTGTTAGGGGATGCTTTACTCTGGGGGGGCCGCGCCCAAAGGTCCCGCGCCCAAAGTATAGTGCAGGGCGGTCTTAGGCGTCTGTGGGGCGGTGGGGCGGGTTCCCTGCCGCCTGTCGATCGAACCGCGGAATCGATTTTCCGCTTCTCAGGTACGGCGACTCGGGAAACTCGGTGGTACATGTCCGAGTTGTCCGTTTTTTATCGACCATCTTTCTAACTTGCTGAAAGTAAGCCAATCCGCCGGTCAAATCAGCGAAGGTAACACACCTTAGGTCACGCGACATTCCGGAGCGGAGCGTGTTTCCATATTCGCATGACAATCGCGTTTTGCTCCCCCCAGGATTTCTTCCTTCGGAGCGTGGCATGAAAAGATATTTTCGCTTGTTCCCTTTCGTCCTGTTCGCGACCCTGGTGCTCACCGGTTGCGGGTCTAACTCTTCCACTTCGAACTCCACACCGCCACCCGCGCAGCCCGGAAGCGTGTTTGTGACCGGCGAAGATGCACCTCTGGCCTCGGTCGTGGGCCTTGCCCTCACCATCAACTCCATTACCCTGACTGGCCAGAGCCATTCGCCGCAGGCACTGTCGACCCCGACTACCGTGGACTTCGCGCGTCTTTTAGGCTTGCGGTCCCCACTTGCTTTCAATTCCATTCCTGCCGATACTTACACCTCAGCGACTTTCGTCCTGGCGAGCCCGGTCATCTCCTACGTGGATATGACCCAAAATCCGCCGGCCCTAAATACCCTCAACGGTACGCTGCCGCAGTCTCCTTACACCGTGACGGTCAATTTTCCCACTCCCATGGTAGTGGGAAGCAATGGTCTGGCCGGTCTCAAGATGGAATTCGATATCCGGCAATCGCTTGTCGTCAGTAACGGACAAGTCACGGGAGCCGTGAACCCTGTTATCTACATTAAAGGCACCAAGGCGAGCGACCCCGACGCCCAGATCACCGACCTTACGGGCGGTCTGGTTTCGGTGAGCGAGGCGACAAACTCCTTCATCGTGCAAGGCCCCTATGGGCATCAGTTGACGGTGTATGTCAATAACGCCACGCTATTCAACAGCGGCTGGAGCATGACCGATCTTGCGGCGCCGGCGATTGTCGGGGTCGAGGGCCAATTCCAGGCGGATGGCAGCTTGTTGGCGAGCGGAGTCGAAGTCATCACCACCGCCCAGTCGTTTCTGTCCGGGCGCATTCTACAGATCACCGGTTCCGGTCAGTCGCTATCGGTAACCATGTGGGTGGGCGAAACGGGCGCCGACATGGTGAGCGATGTGGATACGATCCAGACCATCAACATCGGTGCCGTGAGCGAGTATGCCATCTGCTTCCTCGATGGCCCGCTCGCGAACGCACTGTTCAACAGCACATCACTTGAAGTCGGCCAGAGAATCTTCATCGGCGGCACTTACGTGAACCCCACGTTTACACCGCAGATGGTTTCGCTGCGGCGCCAGGGCGTCTATGGCATGCTCGTGCCGGGAACCGTGACCAGCGGCGACAGCGGCGGGAGCTTTCAACTTTCAAACGGCGGATTGATCGGTTACGCTGCCAATGGGCCGGTGACGGTTTTCACCGGCAACGATACGCTGTTCTTTAATTTGAACGGCCTCAGCGCACTCTCCGGCGACTCCACGCCGGTGCCTTTGATCACACGCGGTCTGCTGCTCGAAGAACCGAACAACCCAGGTTCGATTGGGTTTTATGCCGGCCTGGTGGCGCAACCGCCGCAGAGCAACTAACTCGCTGAACTGAAGAACTCTAACAGTGAAAGACTGCTAAATTGGGTCGGGCGGCCTCCGCGGCCGCCCGACTTTTTTCGGCGTGCCGAGGGTGGTGGGGACCATCGAACAAGGTGGAAAGCTGTTCGTCATCGGGCCGCGCAGGTACGGTAGGACCTCAATTCTCAAAGCGGCAGAAGACCGACTAAGAACCGTTGGAGCCGTCGTACTTCGCTTCGATGCCGAAAGCTACCCCTCACTCGATCTGCTGGTTAACAGCCTGGTGGCGGGCGCTGCTCGGCATTTAAAGGGAGGCGTAGAGCGCACAGGTGAACAGATCCGTAGGTTCTTCTCACGCTTGCGTCCGGAACTGAACTTCAGCGTGACGGAACGAGAGTGGACCGCGAAAGTGGGGGTCAGCGCCACCGATGCTCCCGAGCATCACGTGACACTTTTGGTGGAAGCGCTCGACGGCCTGGAGCAACTGGCGAAGGCGCAGCCCAATGATAGGGCGGTAGGGCTTGTTATCGACGAATTCCAAAACATTATCGAGGTCGGCGGGCAATCGGCGGAAGCTCATATTCGGGCAGCCATCCAGCGCCACAAGCGCACGGGATATGTCTTCGCCGGATCCAAAACCCGGCTCCTGACTTCCCTGACGACCGACGCGGCCCGACCCTTTTATCGCCTGGGTGCGTCGCGGTTTATTGGACCCGTGCCGCGCACCGACTTCACCAGCTTCTTGCACAAGAAGTTTGTCGGCAGCCGTTTCGGCGTCGAGGATCCCGGCGTGCTCAGCCTGATTCTGGATCTCGCCGAAGACGTACCCTACAACGTGCAAATGCTGGCCCATGCGTGTTGGGAGAACCTTCGGGCAAAGGCAAAGAGCGAGCAACCAGTTCTGAATCCCAGTGTCGTGCAACGAGCACTGGAGCGCTTAGTCAGACAATACGATCCTTTTTACACCCAGCTTTGGAACGGCATGACTGCGATCCAGCAGAAGATACTGATTCTGGTCATCATGGAAGGGGGACGCTGTCTGCAATCGATGAGGGTGGTTCGCGCTCTGGGCAAAGGGCCTTCAACGATTCGGAGGTCATTGGGAGCGTTGATGGATCGTGGCATCCTGCGGGAGGAAGAAAGCAGCGGTGATAGCAGGATGCGTTTCGAGGATCCATTCTTCGCCCAATGGATCGCTATGTTTACGGCACGAATCTGAAGCGGCACAGTCGTCTGAAACTATTCGGCTGTGCTCGCACCCAAGGTAGGCCAATCCGTCGTCAGCAAGTACGCGACATCCTGAGTGTGGAGCCGAGGTGCGTCGATGGCAGCAGGGATGAGATTTCGATCCGTGCTGTAAGCATCGGCTCTGGCTTGGTTCTCCCAAAAGACTATCCGTTTTACACCCAGCTTTGAAACGGGCTGACCGCGATCCGACAGAAAACACTAATCTTTACCCGGAAGTGTTGCGAACATTTACAAAAGTGATTGATGGAACGCCCATGGCTCAAACGTTTGAAGCCGTCACCTCGACCTTTCATAGCGCCCCTGTAACGGTGTAAGGGGATTCATCCGCCGTAGGGGGGCCGCGTGGGGTTCGGATCCGGGAGGAAATTTGGCTTCGGCTCGCGAACGGCCTGCGTTGGTTCGCAAGACGAAGAGACTACGGCCTCCCGGATCTACTGCATCGTCCAGTTCTGGCCGGGTCGTGCGGTCACATGGAACACAGCACGGCGCCGCGCATGCGACAACACCACGAACACAGACAGAATCCGGAAAATCGCCGTCAGCATCGATGGAGGCCATCTGCTTCCTGTTATCGCTCAAGAGAGTCTGCCGGGTTTCGGAAGGCGGCTCCCGCGGGCGGCGAGGATATTTTGCCGCGGTCGCTTGTGCTGGCCCTGGTGGGGGTCCGCTCCCGAGATACAGGATTCACGGTATTGCAACACCGGCATGGAATTTCCTAGACTTCTAGGGATTTTTTGCCCGCATCGTAAACCAGAGAGGAGAAAATCTTGAAGCGACGACTCGGAAGGACCATGGTGGGTGCCGTGCTTGCAGCGGCTCTCTTTTTCTTTGTGTCGACACCCCGCCTGCACGCCGATGATCGCGGTAAATGTCAGCATGCCATCGAAAAGGCGGAAGCCAGATTGGACAAAGCCATCCATGATAAGGGGGAACACAGCCGTGAGGCAGAGGATCGCCGGCGAGACTTGAATGCCGAACGACAACGTTGCTGGGACGCGTATCATCAGTGGTGGAACGGGAAGGATCACCGGTGGGAGACTGAGCACAGTTGGGATCGCTAACGTTCCCCGCGCAGTCAACATTCTGATCACGGCAAATTGATGACGGACGTCGCGAGCCGTCGGAGAGCGTCCCATGACTCAATGAGTCTGGGGCGCTTTTCTTGCGACAAACCACCGGCACTTCCGTGAACATTTCGCCCAAGCGTTGTAAGCGAAAGGCAGTTGCCGATCGATACCCCCCGGGTGGGTCCGATGCGAGTTTTTTCCCCGTTTGCGACTGGCATCACGGTCGGCAGTGATGGTCATCACAGAAGCGGGGGGCGGCTCGTGTCAGCCTAATAGCTAGGGCAGCGAATCTGCGACGCAGATCAAACAAGAAAGGCCCTCCCCCCAATGTCAATCGCCGAATTGTTCGCCGTGAGAACCGAGCGCCGTCGTCGCTTGGCTCAGCAATCGTTAGAAGAAGGGGCTCGGATTAGCAGACGCCTGCAAGAGTTGCTGGCCGCTCCCATCCCGACGCCCAGCCGCGAGACAACGGACCACTCCATTCCGGAGAACGACTCCGCGCGCGTGGCCGGCAAGACCGAAGCCTTGGCTCAACGAAGTTAGACCCCGCGGACGAGCACACTCCCGCTTGCACGAGGAAGCCGTGAAACGAGATTTTGCCCTGCTCAGCCCCCAAGAAGCGCTGCTTTTCGCCATTGTCATCGAGGAACGGAACACGCAGCTTTATCACCGCTTGGGTGAAATGTTCTCGAAATTCTGCCCGGACGCACCACCGATCGCGTCTGCGTTCTGCGACCTGGAAAACACGGAACGGCAGCACGGAATCCTCCTAACTTCGCGCTACCGCGAGCGTTTCGGGGAAGTTCCCGCCAGCATCAACGAGGACGACGTTCGCAACCTCATCGAAGTGCCGCGCCTGCGCGTGGGAGACATCCTGGATGCCGCCGAGGCCGGTGATCTGTCCTTGGCGAAACGGCTGGCATTTGAGATGGCACTCGAGACCGAGCGCAACGCCGTCGACTACTACGTCCGCCTCTCGGAAGTTACAACTGATCAGGAACTGAAGGCCCTCTACCAGGAACTGGTGCGGTTCGAGCAGGAACACACCGACTGGGCGGAGCAGGCCATCAGGCAGCTTGGTCACCCCCGCGCCCGCTCATCCTACGACTATGACCAAGGATTGACCGGATCGTGACGCGCCGTCGTCCGACCTTCTAAGCCCCTCCGCATTCCCCTTGGTCAGTCCGCGGAGCCGGTGAACACAACTCTCGGATGGAACAGTGTTCCCGCGACTCGGGTCGCGATGGCGATCAGGTCGCGTTGGCCGTAGAAGACCTTGATCTGGGGAGCCTTCGACATTTCGGGCAGGTTCGTGGCGCGGCCGCTGCGGATTAAAGCCGCGCTTTCTTCGCTGGCAGTTACCGACGGCAGCTGGGGAACCAGCTTTCTGGGGTGGACAAAAAGCGCATCGACGGTTCCCTGCTGCATCGCCGCTTCAAGCTCCGCCAGCGTGTGCGCGTCGCCGATGGCGAATTCGGCTACCGCGGTGCGGCGCAGGCTGGCGAGATGCGCGCCGCATCCCAGCCTTTGGCCCATGTCGTGAGCCACCGAGCGGATGTAAGTGCCCGAGGCCACGCGGGCGCGAAAGGTGGCCTGATCACCGGCGGCCGAGAGAATCTCGAATTCCTTGATTTCCACCAGCACGGGCTGGAGCACGACTTCCTGCTTCTTGCGGGCGAGTTTGTAGGCCGGGACGCCGCCAATTTTTTTCGCCGAAAACGGCGGCGGCATTTGTCGGATTATCCCCTGAAACTGCAGGGCGAGCGCCCGCAATTCGCAGACATCGATGGGCACGAGTTTGTTCTCCTCGGGCGGCGGGGTTGTGGGTTCGCCGTCGGCGTCATAGGTGTCGGTGGCGAAGCCGAAGCGAATCGCGCCTTCGTAGGTCTTCTCGGAGTGCGAGTAGAACTGCGCCAGACGGGTCAGGTTGCCGAAGACGACGGGAAGGACTCCGGTGGCCGCAGGATCAAGGGTTCCGAGATGACCGACCGAACGCTGCCCGAGAATTCGACGCACGCGGTTCACGACGTCGTGCGAGGTCAGCCGAGCGGGCTTATCGAGGATGAGGACGCCGTTCATAAGGATTTGCAATCTGATAACTTGTAATGGGTAATTGGAACCCAGCCGGTTGCCGATTCGAGCCTCGGATCTTGCTTCCAAAATCGCCGATTGCCGATCACCAATTAAATGATTCCACTACGCGACGACCAGCCCACGTTCTCGACACCATTTGTCAACTATTTTTTGATTGTCCTGAATGTGATCGTCTTCTTCTGGGAGCTTTCGGTCGGGCATCGCGCGCTGAATTCGTTCATGATGGCCTTTGGCGTGGTTCCGCACCATACCCTCGCCGTTTTCACCGGACATTCGCGGGATGCGGTGGCCACGGCCATTCTGCCAATGTTCACTTCGATGTTCTTGCACGCTTCATTCTTACACGTCGGCGGGAACATGTTGTTCTTGTGGATCTTCGGTGACAACATTGAAGACTACCTGGGACACTTCACCTATCTGGTGTTCTACCTGATGAGCGGGGTGGCGGCTGCTCTTACCCATATTCTGCTGAATCAGGGCTCGCGCGTGCCGAGCGTCGGCGCCAGCGGCGCCATCGCGGGCGTAATGGGGGCATACTTCATCCTGTATCCCCGGGCACGGGTTCTGATATGGTTTCCCCCGATATTTTTCTTTCATATTCCGGCCTGGCTGATGCTGGGATATTGGTTTGTGGGAAACTTCCTCAGCGGCACGGCGACTACGATCGCGGAAACCAGCCAGTCATCGGGTGGGATCGCTTTCTGGGCACATGTGGGTGGCTTTGTCGCGGGCGTGATCATGATTAACGTCTTTCGGGAACGACCGCAACGCTACCGCTACGGGACGTGGTGAGAGGCCAGCGCCCGTAACCGGCCTCGAACTCTCAGTGTCGCCGGGCGGGAGCGGGACCGGGAGGCAGGATCTCCGGCTCCTCAGAAGCGGAATGGGAGCTGTAATCGGGGTGGGAATCGGAAGCGGATAACGTCGATTGCTGCCGGGTGACGAACCAGACGGCGGTGGTCCAGGTGGGAAAAAGATCGACTCCCGGGATGAGTTTTGCGGCTGCGGTCGGCAGGAATGCCCAGTGCCATCCGAGCAGGCGAATCATCAGGAAGCCCACAATCACATCCAGCACCGAGTCGGCGGGAGAGATGGCACCCTCGGCAAAAAGCGGGAAGGCGAAAATCTGGAGAGCGTCGGCCGCGATGGCGATGGCCCAGGCCGCGCGATGTTCGGGCTTGGTCAGGGAGTAGAAGTGGTCTTTCCAGGTTTCCAGCAATGACATAGTGTTTTCTCGGTCGGCCGTCGATGGTCGTCAGTGGTCGCGGGCCATTGGCAGGTCGGCAACAATCGATCCAAAAGCTGGCGACCGACGGTACCGTCCAGCAGCCCACAACTGCTTAGATGCTCAATCCGACGCCACCGACGCCCCTTCCCTGCCCGGCTAGAGAGTGCCGGTCGAGGGCATGAGTACAATCTTCTCGACCATCGTGTCGGGGGGCAAAAGCACGGTGTTCAGCACGGTACGGGCTACGGTTTCCGCCGACATCATTTTACGCCGGGGAGCGTTCGGCCATAGCGCGTCCCAGATGGCGGTATCGGTAGCGCCCGGCATGAGGGCGATGACGCGGATCCCCCTCGGCCTCAGCTCTTCCCGCAAGGTGTCGGTAAAACCCAAGGCGCCGTGCTTCGACGCCGTGTAGGCGGCGGAGCCGGGGAATACGCGCTCGGCGGCGATGGAGAGATTGTTTACAATCGAACTCCCGCGTTTCATCACAGCGAGCGCGGCTTGGGTGGTAAGGAACAGGCCGTTGAGGTTGGTGTCGATAACCTCCATCCAGGTAGGGTAGGGCAAGTCACGCACGGTGCGACTGGGATGTCCGATGCCCGCATTGTTGACAAGGATATCGAGCGGCTGGCGCAGTCCGCGGACCAGGGTGAAGAGGTAGTCGAGCGAGTCGGGAGAGCGCACGTCGCAGGTTTGGGCCAGCACGCGAACCTTCAGCTGCTCGAGTTCCCGGCGTGCCCTGGCCAGAGCGGGCTCGTCGCGGCCGGTGATAACCAGGTTGCACCCTTCGCGCGCCAGGACGCGAGCGATGGCGAGGCCGATCCCGCGACTCGAACCGGTAATCAGCGCCAGTCGGCCGGTGAGCGCGGGCTTCCGAGGGATGGTTTCGCGAACACTGCGCTTTGGTTTCGCCATGCGGTCTCTCAGCTTATTCCAACCGCCGCCATGTTTCGACGGGGGAGTTCATAGTTCGGCAATAGATCGACAACAGCGAGAAGGATCTGGAATCGCGCCCCGGCTGGCTTTTTTGATACAGGTCATCACCGGGGCCTTTTGGACGAAGATCCGTCTTCTTTTGGCCGGAGTTTGGCCGAGTTGGTTAGCATCGCCGGCGGAGGGAAGCGCAGCGACAGCAAGCGAGTCGAACCGCAAGTCGCGATTCCGGTTCCGGAATCACATCCGCAGATCGCCTCGTGTCGGATTCTGCGAAGCGGGAGTCTTCCAGTCGTGCGGGCTGTCCCTGCTAGCCGGCCTCACGCGCCATTTGTTTTCTGGCGGATGAGCGAGAGGAATTCGGTGCGTGTTTCCTGGGTGTCGCGGAAGCAACCGAGCATGGAGGAAGTTACCGCCGAGGAATGCTGTTTCTCGACTCCCCGCATCATCATGCAAAGATGGCGGGCTTCGATGACCACGCCGACGCCCTGGGGTTCGATGGCGTTCTGGATGGCTTCAGCAATTTGCGTGGTGAGCCGCTCCTGGATCTGCAAGCGGCGCGAGAAGGCCTCGATGAGGCGCGGAATCTTGCTCAGGCCGATGACCTTTCCGTTGGGGATGTAGGCGACATGGACCTTGCCGAAGAATGGCAGCATATGGTGCTCGCACAGGCTGAACATTTCGACATCCTTGACGATCACCATCTCGTCGTAGCTGACCGTGAACAGCGCCTTGCGCAACAGCGCCTCAGGATCGTCCTTGTAGCCTTTGACGAGGAAGCGCATGGCCTTTTCGACACGCGCGGGCGTGCGCACCAGCCCTTCGCGATCGGGGTTTTCGCCGAGGCGGACAATCATTTCTCGGACCAGTTCCTCGTAGCTGGCGCTGGTGAGGGTGGATGGTTCAGCGGCTGATTTCATAGCTTGTCAGTCGTTTTCTCCCGAATACTCGAAGGAATTCATCATCGTCTCTTCAATGCGTATCTTTTCTAGATGAGCCTTGCAGAAGCCACGCTTCACAATT
The DNA here is from genome assembly GCA_049520935.1 of Terriglobales bacterium. Taxonomy (GTDB): domain Bacteria; phylum Acidobacteriota; class Terriglobia; order Terriglobales; family Acidobacteriaceae; genus Acidiflorens. The sequence continues at coordinate 106,848 of JBEKPJ010000002.1, forward strand.
TCGTAGATGGTGATGCACAGGTTTTCCGTGGTGGGGACGCGCTGGCGAAATTCCGGGAGCAGGTTAAGGTTCTGATGATCGTAGCGTTCGAGGATTTCCCGGTGCACCAAGCCATCGAGATCGACCAGATTGCAGACCATACCGGTCTCGGGGTCGACCGGCCCGCTGACCGTGACTTCGACCCGGTAGTTGTGCCCGTGTCCGTAGGGATTGTTGCACTTACCGTAGGTTGCGCGGTTCTGCTCGGCAGACATTTCATCGCTGTGCAAGCGATGTGAGGCAGAAAAAATGTAACAACGGGTCAGGTGCGCCTTCATGCAGCTCCCTGGGCATCTTCGCCGTAGACGTCGACGAACAGGTCGGGAGTCTCGTAGACCCGAACGCGATGCAGGCTTGCGGCGTTGAGCTTGGGCAGGAGGCGCTGCCAGATGGCGATGGCCAGATTTTCGGTGGTCGGTATTTTGGTGAAGAACTCGGGTACTTCCTGGTTGAGGAAGCGGTGGTCGAGCGCGTCGAGCACTTCTCTGTTCATCACCTCTTTCAGTTGCTTGAGGTCGATTACGAATCCGGATTTTGGATCTACCGCGCCTTTTACCGTAACTTCAAGCGTGTAGTTGTGCCCGTGTCCGTTCGGATTGTTGCACTTGCCAAAAGTGCGCAGGTTCTGTTCCGGACTGAACTCCGGGTTGTGATAGTAGTGGGACGCGGAAAATTCGGCTTTGCGGGTCAAATAAACCATAAAGACAGCCCTCGGCTCTCGACCGTCGACGGGTCCGATCCATGTTTCCGGATGATCACGCCGCCTTCTTTTCGGGCTGCGCACCGTCGCTTTCGACGCCGACATGGTAGGCGCGGCCTTTCCATAATACGCGGCCGTTCCGGTGCGCCTGTTTCGAGCGCAACAGCAGATAGGCGAACAGGGGGAGACCGAAGCCGAGGGCCATCCAGTTGTCGCTCGCGCGAAAATGTGCGGCACGGATTCTCCGGTAGGCCAGCAGAGATAGAGCGGCCGACAAAATCCAGAGGACGTGCTGCGTGAGTGCGCCCGCCAGGGCGATGGCAAGCGACGACCACACCGCCAGCCACAGCGCGAAACTCTGAATCGCCAGAATCCCTGACCGCGGGAACAGCAGTGCCAGATTTTTCGTCCAACCTTCGCGGAGTTCCGCCCAATTGCGGTACATGCGAGTGCGAACCGCGTCGCCTCCGTAACGAAAGCGGACGCGCCTGGCGGCCTGGCAGAACCGGCGAGCCAGGGCTACATCTTCCAGTATCTCCGCGCCTACCGCGGCATGGCCGCCGGCCGCGTCGTAGGCGGTGCGGCGCACGAGAATGTACTGGCCGTTCGCAGCCGCACTTTCACAGGAGCGATCGCGCACCGGGTTGAGCGGGTAGCGCGCGGCTAATTCTGCGAAGACTACGGGCATGACCGCCCGCTCGGCGAAGGTGACTGCGACCTGGTCGGGCGAGTAGGAGAGCAAGTCAGCCTGCTCTCGCTTGGCTTCGTCTAGTGCGCGTGCTAGCGATCCCGTCTGATGGATGGTGTCGGCGTCGGTGAACAGCAGCCACGGAGCACGCGCTTCGCGGGTTCCGGCGACGAGCGCGTTGTTCTTGCCGGTCCAGGTCTTTGCCGGGCGATCCGGAGGCGGCGAATCGGCGGAAATCACGCGTACCCCCGGAAAACTCTGGGCGATCTCGCGGGTGCGGTCGCTAGAAGCATCGTCGACCACAATAATCTCAAAGGCCACGCCGGACTGTGCCGTCAACGATTCGAGACATGCTCCGAGGCTCGACTCTTCGTTGCGCGCAGGAACGATCAGAGAGACCTCGGGCAGCGAGAATCGGGACGGCGGGGTTGGAAATGAACTATCCATCAGTTTTTCGCTATTATAGCGGTGTGAGACCAACGCTCGCTGCCCCGCCCCTTGTCGCCCTCCTCGCGGTTGGATTGCTGTCTGCCTTGATCGCGTGCTACGGCGGGGGGCATCCGGCGCGCATCGGGTCGAATGCTCCGGATTTTTCGATCACCGATTCCGACCACAAAATCACGCTCAGTCAGTTTCGCGGGCAGGTGGTCGTACTGAATTTCTGGGCGACGTGGTGTCCGCCTTGCATCGACGAAACACCCTCGATGGTGCAGATGCAGACGCGCCTCAAAGACAAAGGGGTGGTGGTCGTCGCCGTCAGCATTGACGCCGACGACGCGGCCTACCACAAGTTCCTGAAAGACTACAGCGTCAACATGGTCACGGTGCGGGACGAGGCGAAGAAAGCGGCTACGCTCTATGGCACCTTTGGTTGGCCGGAAAGCTACATCATCGACCGCAATGGCGTGATCCGGCGCAAGTTCATTGGCCCGGTGGATTGGACCAGTCCGGAAGTGACCGATTATTTGAGCAAACTGTGAGCGCCACCGGTCTCCACGGTCTGCCCCCCGCTCTCTCGAGAGAATGCCCGCAAGCGTTTTGCGTCCGGGCGAGCTCAACCGGTCTCTGCCGGGACCAGGGCCAGCGCTCGTATCGCCTGACCGGCCGTGCTGATGGGCGCGACCGCTTGCGGCTTACGCCCGGTGATGCCCGAAGGCGCATCGAATCAAGGCATGTTCGCCCGTGCTACAGCTTTAGCCCCCGCAAGCGCAGCGAATTTGTGATTACCGAAACCGAACTGAAGCTCATGGCGGCCGCGGCCAGAACGGGGTTGAGCAGCAATCCGAACCATGGATACAACAGGCCCGCGGCAATGGGTACTCCGATCGAGTTGTAGAGGAAGGCAAAGAACAGGTTCTGGCGGATGTTGCGCATGGTGGCGTGGCTCAACTTGCGGGCGCGCAGAATTCCCTGAAGGTCTCCCTTAAGCAGGGTTATGCCGCCGCTTTCCATCGCGATGTCGGTTCCTGTGGCCATGGCGATTCCGACATCGGCCTGTGCGAGGGCAGGGGCGTCGTTGATGCCGTCGCCGGCCATCGCCACGACGCGGCCTTCATTCTGCAAACGGCGGATCACTTCAGCCTTTTGGGCAGGGAGAACCTCGGCTTTGAAGTCGGCGATGGCCAGGCTACGGGCAATCTCCTGCGCGGTGAAGGGGTTGTCGCCGGTCAACATCAGCAAATGAATGCCCTGCGCCTCCAGTTCGCGAAGTGCGCTTGGCGTCGATGCCTTCACCGGGTCGGCGATGGCTAGGTATCCGGCGTAGTGACCGTCAACCGCTACATAGATAACGCTCGAGCCCAGATATTTAAGGACCGAGATGGCGGTATTGCTTTCGAACGCGCCGACAGCGTGCATCAGAGCGCGGTTCCCGATGGCGATCTGCTTGCCTTCGACTTCTCCGCGCACTCCCTGCGCAGGTTCGGACCGGAAATTGAGTGGCTCGCTCAGAATTAGCTTCTCTTCCATCGCCCGGCGGACAATCGCCGCTCCCAAGGGATGTTCGCTCGCGCGCTCCAGACTGGCTGCCAGGCGCAGCAGTTCGTTGCCCCGTACACCGGGTACAGTTTCGGTAGAGGAGAAGGCCACGACTTTCGGTTTGCCCTCGGTTAAGGTGCCGGTCTTGTCGAAGACGATGGTGTCGACCTTCTCGAGCGTTTCGAGCGCTTCGGCATTCCTGATGAGCACGCCGGCATGCGCGCCGCGACCGGTGCCAACCATGATCGCCATCGGCGTCGCCAGACCGAGCGCGCAGGGGCAGGCAATGATCAGTACAGCCACGGCATTCACGATGGCGTTAGAAAAACGCGGTTGCGGTCCGAACCCTATCCAGGCGAAGAAGGTCACGACCGCGATTGCGATCACTGCCGGAACAAACCAGCCGGCAACCTTATCGGCGATTCTCTGAATGGGCGCGCGGGTGCGCTGCGCCTGGCTGACCATTTGCACGATCTGTGCCAGCATGGTTTCGCTGCCGACCCGCTCGGCCCGCATGATGAACCCTCCGTTGCCATTGAGAGTGGCGCCGATGACCCGTGAGGCCGTGTTTTTTTCGACGGGAACCGATTCGCCCGTGATCATGGATTCGTCGACGACACTTGCCCCCTCGAGGATGATGCCGTCGACAGGAATTTTTTCTCCCGGGCGGACGCGCAGCCGGTCTCCCGGCTTGACCTGTTCGAGCGGGATGTCGCGGTCGGAACCGTCATCGCCCGTCGCACTCAGAAGACGTGCCATCTTGGGGCTGAGATCGAGCAGGCCGCGGATGGCGCTTGAGGTGCGGCTGCGGGCGAGAAGTTCGAGCACCTGCCCGAGCAAGACGAGCGTAACGATCGCCGCCGCGGCTTCAAAATAGACGTTCGGAGTATCCCCCATGCTGCGGAACGAGGTGGGGAATATCTGCGGGAATAGGGTTGCCGTTACGCTGAACAGGTAGGCGACGCCGGTACCCATGGCAATCAGCGTAAACATGTTGGTACTGCGATGGACAAGCGAGGCCCATCCGCGCGCGAAAAAGGGCCAGCCGCACCAGAGGACAACGGGGGTAGCCAAAACCAGTTCGATGAAGGGCAGCCATCCTGCTCGGTACAAGGTCATCCCGTCCAGCGTGACTGCGCGCAGGAAGGCCTGCGGCCGCAACATGCTCCCCATGGCAATCGCCAGCAAAGGCGCCGTGAGAGCGAGACTGATCCAGAAGCGCCGCGTCATGTCGCGGAGTTCGGGATTGCGCTCCGCGACCGTTACCGTGCGCGGTTCGAGCGCCATGCCGCAAACCGGGCAAGTTCCCGGTTGCGCCCGCACCACCTCGGGATGCATCGGGCAGGTGTAGTCGGTCTTGGTTGTCGGCAAAGCCGGTGACTCGGACTCAAGCGCCATGCCACATTTGGGACAGGGACCGGGACCCAACTGTCGTACCCTAGGACACATGGGGCAAACGTAACTCCCGGTGGAAGCGTTCTGTGTGGAATCCGTGGACGGCGCCGATGTGGGACGGTCGGCAACTGCGGCCAACTTGGCGGCCGTGGGCATTACCAAGGTCGGGCCCCCCAGAGAAACCAACCCGCCTGCCTTCGCCATGCTCGCCGGATCGGGCGGCGAAGAAAGAATTTGCTCCGGACTTGCCTTAAATTTTGACAGGCAACCAGCGCTACAAAAAAAATACGGTTTTCCCTTGTAGTCAGTTGTATGCTTCGCGGTTGCGGGATTTACGTCCATGCCGCAGACCGGATCTCTTGGCTGGGTGGAAAGGGGTGTGGCGCTCGGTGTCAACAAAGGTTCTGGACGCTCCATGTTGTGCTGCAAGAAGTGTACTCGCCGGATGACGCTTGGCGGAACTCGGCCCGTTATTAGATACTCAATGGGTACGGTGGGTACGGTTTAAACTCATTGTATTTGAAGCCCAGTGTCGTGGAGAGATGAGATGACTTATCTGGAAGCCGTTTATCGTTACAAGACTCCGCCGGGAGAAGCCGAGTTGAGGGCCATTGACAGCGTGCGCGAGGTTTATGGCATCCAGCGCATAAAGTTTAACGAGGTGGAACGGACCGTGCGCGTACTCTACGATGCCTCGCGCATGAAGGGGGACGCGGTGGCCAAGATGCTGCGCCAAGCCGGCATCGACGTGCTCGACCAGTTGGTTCTTGCCTGAATTGTCTGCCACGATTTCCAACAGAATTGTCGCTTGAAACAGGGATAGGAGGGAGTGGGTGCAACTTCGTCCCGCTTCCCTGCTGATCCTGAGACTCAGGACGGGACTCTCGGGGGAGGGCCGCCGGGAAGCGGGGCGGAGCTGCACCCTTACAGCTGTCGAAAAATGCAAGGGGCATTCGGAAAGACCTCTGGCCGAAGTATTTTCCCAAATGCCCCGTTGCGCGCCACTTCGTCTGATCTTAGGAGAAGCATGTCGGGTGCCATCGCTAAGGTATTGCCAACATGAGTGGTTAGAACGCGGGGGCGGGTAGGTTTTGCGCTCGGCCGGAAACTTTTACTCTGCGCATTTGCCGCGACTGGCGCGGCATCTGCGTGACCATGAGGGGAATCGAGGACGGCATCGGGTGTTCGCTGTAGGTAACGCGCTGAAGTCTGGCAGGATTGATTTCGTTTCCGTTATAATTCAGGCACCATTTCTGCCACGATGCGCCCGTAGCTCAATTGGATAGAGTGCATGGCTACGAACCATGAGGTTGGGAGTTCGATTCTCTCCGGGCGCACCATACTTCCTGATTCCTCTCCCAGTCGCGTTAGGGATTGTTGCTAAAAGGGCGAGCCCCCGGGTTGAGTGCGGGCTCGACGAACGGCGTCCCACCAAAACCGATGCCCTTCCGGCCGACGGTTCGGCTCGGAACTTCATCTCGGGATGCGCGATTTGCGCGTCCCGTTAGCTCTCTTTAAGCTTCAGCTTGCTCTTGTTCTCCTCAATAAAAGCCTTAAGGTCGGGAACGGCGTTGAGCAATTTTGTCCACTGCTCGTAGTAAAGGGTTACGGGAAAACGTCCCAGCCCATAAACGCTTACGCCGCCCTTTTCGCTTACGCGGAATTCCATGGCGCCAGTTTTCTTTTTCGTTTCCACCTGCTTCTCAAGGTCGGCCAGGCGGGCTTTCAGTTCCTCGTAACTTGGTTCTGTCATGTATCTCCTCCGAGTGTTCTCCTTTTTTATCATAGGGGGCCCGAGCTGTTTCGTCGAGGTAAGGGTCGGAACGGTCGGAACGGGTAGGCTGCGGACGGCTTTTCGACCCAACCGTTCCCGAACCTTGGGAAGCTTGTTGCGCTTTGTTGGTCTCGGCGGCGATCTCCGCAAGGGTAGAACGCAGGAGCGCAAGATCGTTCAAAAGAGCTGGTTCCCGGGCTTCTGGGCTTGGGAGCGCGTGAGTCCAATCGAAATCTCAGGGCATCTTAACAGCACGGGCTGCTTTGCGCTGCTATTGGAGTAGCTCGTCGGTCGCGGGATCTGCGAGGGGTCTCTGGCCTATCGATCGGCTCATCGACCGGGCGCATAGGGAATATTGGTCCGAGTACGGAGTTCCGATCCTCGTCCCGCAATGAGTTCCCAATAGGTGAAAACTTCTTCACAATCAGCCTCTGTCCGCCGACACGATCCCGCCATCCCTAGCGATCTCAAGATGTTGCGGTCTCTGCCCGGGATGGCGATGGCAGCGTGAATGCTAAAATAATCGGAGACGGCAAATCGCGAGTGGAGAAAAATCGAATGGCGAAGTCAGGGAAGAAGAAGTCACTTCTGGAGAGTATTCCAGTACTGGTGTTGCTGGGACTGCTCGCTGGCGCCGTGGGTGGCTTGGGAATCGGCCTGCTGCAGTTGAAGGCCATGTCCTCGTCGGCCAGCAGCGCTTCCAAGTAGGTTTTTGCCTCCCGCATCGGTGGCACTGTCGGCGGGTCCAGTACACAATTTCTCACCCACCTTCCTCCCCGGAAGGGTCAGCGGGCTACTGGAGCAGACGGCGAATCATTTTTGCGATGACGGTCTCCAACTGCCTCGCCACCCAGTTGGTTTACGCGCGCATCGTTGCCGCCTGGCCACCGAGCGGCGGTGCCTTGAACATCGTCGGCGCCAGGAAAGCAACCAGCCGGCCGATCGTACCGAACCTACCCGCCTGGGCATCCGCATCCGCAGACTCATCCCTCGAGCGATCGTCCGTCCCAGCGCACACCTGCTCCCGCAGTAACGAAGCTCGGCGACACGCACGCCTCCACCGTACTCGCCGGCGAAGTGCAGACGAGGCGAGACAAACAGCCGGAAGAGCAAGGGCAGAAGCGCCGACCCAACCGGCCTCCCGGTAAATAATGAAGACTCAACGTAGGTCAGAGATCAGATTTCGAGCGCCGGCACAGATCGGGTTCGCCGACCGACAGGGTTGCCGTTGAGGCATTTTAATCCGTGCGCGCCTTGGCGCTGGCAAGCGCGAGAATGGCTCCCGCAAACAAGAGCGTATCCGCAAAGTAGTTAATCCCTTCCACCTGGGCCGCTGTGCTCGGGTCGGACATCTGCACAATCAGGATCGGGCCATAAATGAACAGGACCAGCAGCACGATCCAGGTACCGAGGTAAGTTGCCGCCATTCGTGTCTTCTTAGCCAGCAGAATGCTGGTCCCGGCAACCAGGAGAATTGCGCCTGTCAGATAGCCTATGAGCAAGCGCCCCGGAATCCACCCAGGCGTCAGTTTTTCGAGCGGAACTCCGGGGCATCCCGCCGGGTGCAGAAAATGCTCGGCGCCGAAAAATATGGCGGCGATCGCGATCAGCACGCGGCCCACGGTTACCAGTTTGCTTTCGCCCTGCCCGCGCATCGCATGTCCCGCAAGAATCCACCCTCCGCCGGCGAACGACATTTCGCGGAAGACAATCACCCATGCAATCCTGTCTCTGGGGTTGGCAAGAGCTCGGGGGAAATGTAACATCGCCACAAAAGTAAACATCATGATCCCGAACAGCAGGCCCGACCAGCGCACCTGAATTTTTGTGGCAATGCTCAAGGACGCGGCCATCAGCGCAAAGCCCACGAAATAGGCCCAAAACAAACGCCACGGCATGTACGAGGGTACGCCGAGCATGATAGACCTTGCGCCCGAGAGGTGCTCCGCCCCGAACACCGCTAACGGGATGGCGAAACACAAGTTACTCAACCCTACGATTTTGTCCAGGCCCCGGGCCGCTGCGACATCGGTCTTCGCAGCCCACAACCCAATAAGGAAAAGTAGGATGCCGGCACCGCACATCGAAACTGCCATGCGAGAGGTCTCAAGAAATGTGGCGAGAAGAATTGTGTGCATGTCGGTGCCGAGCGTGAGCTCGCGTGCTCTTCCGGAGAACGTTTTCCCCCTCAATATAGCGTTGTACGGAGAAGAGTAGGTATTTTTCTTGCGAAGCTGGACCGATACCCGACCTGAAACGCGCCCTGGGCTGCCTTTCCGGTCCAGCTATTGACTTCCAGAGGTGTACCGTCGAGGACTAGGTTGGCTGAACCAGCACCTGAAGTAGCCGCCAATTTCGGTGGTCGGCCGAGCATCTCTTACATCCCTTACAAAAATAGAGACCGTTTGCCCGTCATTCGGGATCGATCGCAGAGTGCCAAGAGCGTAATCATAAGCGCGAATGCCCCCAGGCTAATGGCAATCAGTGGCAGAAAAGAAGGATTGAACGGTCTTCTGCAGATTCGTTCCGCGGAGCTCGCCATCCTGGACGGCACGCACGAACCACCGGGAGTAGGACATGCGATTTTGAGACGATGCCTGCTGGTAATCGGTATATATGTGTTCAGCGTCCCTTCAATTACAGTGAAGGTTTCCCTTAAGGCGACATGATAGTGCAGAGGCGGCCCTGCGCGATGCGGTGGTAATCGAACACGGTATAGCTGAAGCGCGCCATGAGTTTCATCTTCGCTGACGAGCACGGTGATTGTTTCGCCAGTCTCTCGATTGCAGATGACCGTCCCCTTCTCCATGCGTTCGCCTTCCCCGAATCCCATGCCATGCTTCCGGTGGCGCGGTTCAGGTTCAAGTCAAATCGTGCGCTACGTAAGCCGCTCGCACCGTTCGTAGGATGCGAATCGGCGATGCGCCGACTCCCCCCGGGGAGGCTCTTCGCCAAGGTTATTTGGCAAGACCTCCGATCAAGCGGGCGCTTACGTTCGAGATTCGCACCGAGAAAACCCCCTGGTGGCGATTCAAGAGCCGATTTGGGGATCGTCGGCAACCCTTCCCTTGGGATCACTTCAGTGAGCCCGTCACTCGACAACCTATACTGATCAATACAGAATGACGTCATGGACCTCACCAGAACTTGCCCCTGTCGTACCGCGTTCGGCCACACCGGGACACGATTTCCCCAGCGTTGCCGCCATCGGGATCCTGGCGTTGATCACGACTGATATTGCAATGAGGTGGTGGGACACGGGATTGGGTTGCTCGTCGCCGATGGCAGGTCGGCAATATTGACCACAACCCGGCTGGTTTCTAAATCTCACCTGCCCAGCCCAAACTGGAGAATCTTCGATCTTGGCGGACCTGCGGAAAATTTGATTTTGGCTGGTGTCTGCTTTCTCGCTCAACGCTTGATTCGCCGAGCGGCTTCAAAAGAGCACGTCAGCATCCCAGCCGTGCGCCAGCTGGCGAATCCGGCGCTAGCGAAAGCGGTACTTCCCCGTCGCAAAGGTCCCGCCGTCGGTTAGGGCGCGTGACATCTGCCAATGAAGTCGTTCACATAGTCGGCGCGATTTCTGTGGTGACCGCCATTCTCGTCTCCTGAATCGGATTGTCTGACGGCCTTTCTATTTTGACTTCGCGGCCACACGTGCCCCGAAACAGCCGGCCTAGGTTGGCCGTAGGCGCTTGGCCAAGGATCGATCGCGCGAACCCAGACACACCGACGCAGCCGTCACGCCAGGTGAATTGCCTGACGCGAGGGCCGGAGCAACGCGGCCATTCTCACCAGGTCGGCAAGGGAGTCGGCCTGCATCTTTTGCATAACTTTGCCGCGGTGGGCCTTCACTGTGATCTCGCTGATGCCGAGTTCCCCACCAACTTGTTTATTCAACAGGCCAGAGACGACCAACGCCATAACCTGACGTTCGCGACAGGAAAGGGATGCGTGACGGTCCCGGAGTTGCTGCATGTCCGCCTCGTGACGAAGGGTGGCGCAGCTACGGTTAAGGCCGTCGCGGATCGCCTTTACCAAAAGGTCATCGCTGAAAGGCTTCGTCAGAAATTCGAGAGCGCCCGCCTTCATAGCCTGCACTGTCATCGGCACATTGCGGTGGCCCGTGATGAAGATGATCGGCATATCGGGGCGTTCGATCGCGACGCGCTTCTGCAGTTCAAGACCGTTGAGGTCCGGAAGAGAATAGTCAAGGACGAGGCAGCTTGGACCCAGGCTTCGCGGGCGGTCGAGGAATTCTTTGGCGGAAGCGAACGTCTCCGCCCGCCAGCCTTCGCAGCGAATCAACAGTTCCACCGATTCGCGCACCGAAATGTCGTCGTCGACAACCAAGACGACGGGAGCAATCTGCGTCACGGGCAGCAGCTTTAATTCCTGGCCAACCGCGGTGCGCCTGGCCAAAGTGTCGATTTCAAGTTGTGTTCCGGGCCGGGTCGCTGAACTCATGGCTAAATTCATAACTCGCTCCTTAAACGCTCTATTGTTTGTTATCCCTCGGATCGATGGCACTGACTATAGAGCGAGTTCTGCCTGTGGAACAACCCTAGATGGAGGAGTTCCCGACCCGGCCTATAGAGATGTGTGGCGACTCAACTTTAGAGTGGGTTGAAAACAACTCGTTGAAGACAACTCCAGGCCCTCAAATATCGAGACGCCTCCTGCCAAAAACGAGAGCATCGATCGACCGAGCACCGGGTCCTAAGGCTGCCATGACGGCACCCGTCGTCGCCAACATGATGGTCTCGTGCAGGTGGCTGGTACCAGAGAGAGCGATCCACAGCTCAACGACTGCCACAAGTGCGCCAGAGATCGGCGTCCACAACCCAAAGAGTAGAAGGATTCCCGCGCAGGCCGCGATTACTTCGAGCGTAACCGATTCACGCTGAGGCGGTCCCATCAGTCCGGCGATGCCGTCGTGAATCAACAGACTTCCGGCAACTATCCGCAGCAAGAGGAGCCCTCGCCCAGGCCAGCCGTTTGGGAACATGGAAAATAGACGTTGCAGGAAACCCCCTGTTTTGAACACAAAATAATAAACACGCCTAGAAAGATTTGAGACACCAAAACCGGGGGGCCGGCTACTACTCTTTTGGGGAGGTTACAATTCAATGATGCCGCGCTTCAACGCGATCGTGACGGCGTGCGTTCGGTCGCTTGCGCCCAGCTTAGAGAGAATGTTTCTGACGTGGAACTTAACTGTCTCCTCGGTAATCGAGAGTTGATCGGCGATCAGTTTGTTTGCATTCCCGCCGGCAAGCAAGCGCAGGACGTCGATTTCTCGCAAGGTCAGCGCGTCATCGGCGGCGTGTTCGGCGAGCTGAGAAGCGATCTCAGGGGGGATGCGCTTTTCCCCAGCATGGACGGCGCGGATGGTCTCCAGGAGTTCCTTCCGCAAAAGGCCCTTTAGTAAATAGGCTCGCGCACCGGCTTTCAGAGCGCGTAGAACTTGGACGTCCCCCTTGTAGGTCGTCAAGACGATGATTCGCGCCTCTTGAAATTCGTTGCGAATCGCGATCATGGCATCGAGGCCGTTCATTTCTGGCATCTGCAGGTCCATCAGGGTGACGTCGGGACGATGTTCCCGGAACTGGTGGATAGCTTCGCGCCCATTTGCGGCTTCGCCGACCAATCTCATGTCCGATTGACTAGCGAGAAAGGTTGCGATCCCTTCGCGAATGAGGGGGTGATCGTCGACCGCCAGAATCCGAATTGAACTGTCCTCGGCGCTCATGACTTCATTTTTGTCTCTTTTACGTCGGTCTTTTCCCCGTTCGTCCCTCTCCCAGAAAACTTTCGAGACAACCAGGAACGACGGTGATAGGAAGTTGCGTAAGCGGTGGAGGCAGGAATACTCAGATCCACCTCCGTACCAGAATCGAGCTTGCTCCAGACAGCCAGCTTACCGCCCACAAGTTGGGCGCGTTCGCGCATGCCATGCAAGCCGTAGTGTTTCGCGCGCCCATCTGCACCAAGGAACTTCGGGTCAATGCCCTTTCCGTCATCCCGGACCCGCAACCGAAGCCACCGTTCGCCATACAGGATTTCCACTTCGATTCGCTGCGCATGTGCGTGCCGGAAGGCATTGCGCAAAGCCTCGGCTGCAATCCGGTAGACTTCGTCCCGGAGGATCGAGTGGAGATTCCGCGGCACGCCTTCCACTTCCACCTCAAAGACCACAGAATTCTGGTTTGTGTCAGCGGCCCCAAGTTCTTCTCCGAGAATCCGTACCGCTGAGACAAGGTCGTTGGTTTCGACCGCGGAGGCGCGCAAGCCCTGTACCGCATCCCGGCCCTCATTGATCGCTTGATCCGCCCGATCAACCGCGAGCTCAAGAGTTTTACGCGCTTCGACCGGATGCCCTGGGAGCAGGTCGATACCGGTCTGAAAATGGAGCATCAGGCCCTGAAGGCTTTGCAGCAGGGTATCGTGTAGTTCGCGCGCGATCCGTGTGCGCTCCCCGACCCTCTCATGCACGCGAACTGTAACGATGCGCCTTGTAATAGCCCCGCCAAGAACGGCCGCTACGAAAAACGTGGAGATCGCCGTTGCCGGCACGAGAACAAAAATTCTGAGCTGCGCCCTTCTCATGTCCACAACGGCGAGCGCCAGCTCTGCTCTGACTTCCTGGTCGGTTCCGGCGACGAGGGAAGCGCAAAGAGACTCCACCGGCTTCAGTTCATTGTCCAGGCGAAGGCGAAGAGCCTTCCAGTCGCCTGACGCAGCCAATCCATTGATCGCCTCCAACTGCGTCGGCAATGTGATCTCGATCGCTTGCAAAGTAGGCTGAAACTCGGGTTCTACATGGGTCTCATAAGGCAAACGGGTGAGCGTCCTTATCTCGCCTTCTGTTTCTTCCAGGAGCGTTCTGCGCAGTGGCTCGGATTCGTTCGCCAGGCCGCCCGCGTCCCTGGACTGCGCCAGCCCATCCAGCCGCTGATGAACTGACAGAAGACTTACCTGAAGTCGCAACACCCCGATCATTTCCTGACTGATATCTTTAAGGTGCTCAGTTTGCATGCGAGCGAGACGAAATTGCCAGAGGAGGAGACCATTACCACCCAGAATCAGCGCGATTAACAGAGCGAAAGTGAGCTTCAGTCGCGGTCCGATCTCGAGTTCGTTGAAGTCTTCAGAGTTCATTCGCTTCGGCCACTTCCAACCGCGCTCAGGTCCTCAAGGATAAACCAATCGGACGCGGGTAATCGATTTTTTGCCGCGCGAATCACCTCGCTGGCTTGGCCGAGCCTGCATGGAAACCCGTGATTTCAACCAACAGCTTTTCGAGCGCTGCCGCCGCTTCCGGCGCGTCCTTTTCCCCGGTCAGTACCGAGTGCACAGCGGCGAAATAGGCTGCGGTGAGTTGCTCGTAAGCGCGCCCGGTCACGTTGGAGGGCCGGCTAATGACGCCGCTCCTGTGCTGCCCTGCTTTCGCCTGCTCCGGCGGATCCGGGATCGAGGGCAGATCGTAGACTTCGGGCTGCCTGGGCCGCGTGGCGGGGTCGTTGTCCGTTTGCGTAATGGATTGGACTTGCGCTCGCGTCATAAACCGCACAAGTTCGATGCCCTCCTGAGGATGGGCCGAATGCCGCGAGACTGCCAGCCCTGAACCTCCCAGCGTTCCCGCCCGCCCTCCGGGGCCGCCAGGAATGCTTGTGTATCCGGTCCGGTTAACTGCCAGCGAGTCCCGCCATCGGAGGAGCCGGGGTTGTCGGGTGGGCGTAATGGTGGTTTCTGCCCAGGCGCGGTTAAAAGCGGCCCCTCCTGAATCAAACACGTTCATCGAATCCGTTTCCCGATACGCTAGGACGCTGGGCGGCGATATCCAGCCGATCCAGCGCTTGGCCCGTCGCCATGCCCGAATCGTCGCTGGATTGTTCACGTTGATGGTCCGATCGTTCTCAACGATCCGTCCACCTCCCTCAGCAAATTGCCATTCGAGCGCATTGCAGGTCAATCCCTCTGTTGGCGCACCCTGCCACACATAACCCCAGAAGTCCTTTTTTCCCTTTGCGCGCTCGCCTTCCTGGATCCGAATCGCCATCTTCTCGAGCTCGCCCCAGGTCGTTGGCGGATGGTCATAGCCATATTCCCGAAGAAGGTCGGTCCGGTACTCAAGAGCCCCGATCTGAACGCGATAAGGAATGGCCACCATCTTCGCTCCCACCATGTAGCTGGGAATCAACTCCGGTCTCAGTTGGGAGGTTTCCGCTCGCGAAGAGGGTCCCAGGTCGACCAGATCTTCCTCCAGGATCCCCGACCAGAACACATCCACGCCCAGGACATCCGGGCCCGAACCACTCTGTCGCAGGAGTTTGCGCGAGAGGTTCATGGCATCCAGAGTGCTCTCTGGAACCGGAAGATCCTTGACATGAATTCCCGTTTCCTGCGTGAACTGCTGCAGCAGGCGCTCCGCCTTCTGGTCATGCTGCGACCACCCCGGGCGGAAGAATGTCAGCGTCACCGGCTCCCGGGAAGCCTGGCGGCAAGCCCCTATGGCCATCGCCACCAGGAGAATCCCGAGCATCTTTCTGGCGCGCGCCGAACTCGGGAGCATATCCTTAATTCGTGTGTCTCCAGACACGAAATCGACTCTGCCATCCATTCGCATCCTCCGATCTGCGGCTCTCACCGAGCTCAGGACGATAGTCTCTCTGAGGAATCACGCGCCCCGGACAATAACATAACCGACCCCTTCTTCGGCCAGTCGACACAGACGCTAGCCAGCACCCTTGGGAACCGGCGGGGCTAATGGAGGTTTCAATCCTCCTTACCAAATTGGCGGCGCGCGCTCGATTCAGCGGCACTTAAACTTGTATTTTGAACGATTCACGAGTTGCGCGTAACCGTTTCCCGGCAATTCGATCCGAGAAAACACAAAGCCCGGCATCGCACGGAAAACCGATGTCGGTCCCAAACGGCCGGAGCGTTCCACCATCAAGGACTACCGATAATCGACTGCTGCGCAAGTGGTCCGGAGTTCGCCTAGCTGCGGGTTCAATCTGTCAACCGTGTGTTTGCTCTGACACTTACGATGGAATGGTGCTTGCGGAGGGACTAACGCCTGCCTTGGGTTTGGCGAGCGCTAACCCTCGCAATTGGCCTCGTCCTCTATCGCGGGGCAGGGGCACTGGCAAGTTCTGGGCTTCATTTCGTCGGGAGCGCGAATACTCAGCTATCGCGTTCCCGCGTCGATCATCTGCTAATGACTCTGTGCAGCGCAGCCGCTTTGATCGCGTATGCTGGCCCGATGTTTGACCCTCCGGAGCACTCAGCAGCATCGCATCCAGGGTAGGGTTCTTCGCTGTGCCATCTCTTTCCCCATTGCATTCAGATAAGAACCTTGTAGCGATCAGTCCTCTCCGGCGCAGCCTTGTGATTCTTCTCGCCGTGGCCACTTCCCTTTTATTTGTACCTTCTTCGGTCGCGGCATCCCGTTCTCGCTGTGATCGACTCGGCTGCTGGCAGACAAACCCGACGAACGGCCAAATCCTGGGTCGTCGGCAAACCTAAGCCGACCTCGCGGCACTCACGCTCCATGGCGCCTCGCGTCCGGTCTACGATCGGCGATGGTCCCCGGTGAACCGCTGCTTGTCTGGCGGACGGTTGCCAACTCTTCCCGAAGGCGCCTCCTCAAGGCCTTAGCCGAAGGTCTGCCCATGGTGCTGCCCGGAGCAGTAGACATATGCCGTCCGATGATGGTCAGATACTGCGTATTCCGTGGAGTCACCCGATGACCGCAGCAGACTTTCGCAGGATTGCACTGAGCTTGGAGGGGGGTGGAAGAGTACTCCCACGCGGGATTACCGGCTTTTCGTGTAGGAGGCAGGAAATTTGCTTCGCTGGCCTCGCAAGCAAAGGGGTGTGGAAACCTGATGCTTACGCTGGAGCAGCAGGCGGCATTTGTCGAAGAGGCGCCCGAGATTTTCCTGCCGATTCCTGGCGGCTGGGGAAAGATAGGACACACGCATATTCGGGTGGCGGCGGCGAGCGAGCGTGTACTGAGGGGCGCACTCCGAACGGCGTGGAAACTGCGCATCGACAAGAACACTAAGACAAGCCGAAAGAAACCCCTGGGGCGGAGCGCGGCGGAGTACTAAAAACACCGGAGGCGACGACAATGAGAGCAACAGGAACGCGGAACATGGATAGCAATAAAAAAGCCTTGTCACCAGAACAACGTCAAGAACTGCTAAGAGCATTGAAAGCCCGTTTTGAGAAAAACATGAACCACCATAAAGGTCTTGACTGGGCTGAGGTACATGCCAAGTTGGAAGCTAATGCTGAAAGACTGCGGTCCCTCAATGAAATGGAAAGAACTGGCGGCGAACCGGATGTTGTTGGCTACGATAAAAAGACAGCCGAGTACATTTTTTATGATTGTTCAGCCGAAAGTCCTAAAGGCCGCAGAAGTGTTTGCTACGACCGTGAAGCGCTGGAGTCCAGGAAAGAACATAAACCAAAAGCTAACGCTATCGATATGGCAGCAGCCATGGGCATTGAGCTTCTGACGGAAGAACAATATCGGGAGCTGCAGAAGCTTGGAGATTTCGATACGAAAACTTCGAGCTGGGTGAAAACACCTTCCGATATCAGAAAACTCGGCGGCGCTCTGTTTTGTGATCGCCGTTTCGATACGGTTTTCGTGTATCACAACGGTGCGGAATCTTACTATGCCGGGAGGGCGTTCCGTGGCTCGCTAAGAGCCTGAAGTTTGCCCTGGCACATAAACAATCGGTGCCAGTCAAGCATGGCTTCCGCTTGCCCTCCGGAAAGCTCCAGTTTGCAGACGCAAGAGTACGCGGCGTGCAGAGCGTAACGGAAGGTTTTTGACATCATTCTGGCACGCGCACCTAAGGTGCTGGCGGGTCTGGCGGGTGGGATGCTGCTCGGCAACCTGGGTCAACCCGGGACAAGGATCACGATCGACACACGCCCGTAGCGGCCAGTAAAGTTCCGGATAGCCGGCAATCCCTGCTGCGACTTTAGCTTTCGAATCTCCGTCGCCCGCCACTGTGGAATCGGGGAGTTGGGTGGGCTGGAACGGAGATTACTTGCCGGCAAAACCCTGCAGCATCCAGACACTGCTTTGCGGTTTGGCGATCGAGTAGGCAAAACTGTTGCCGTCCGGCGATAGCGAGAAGCGAATGGCCGGGTTCAGGAACGAACGCGGCTGCAAGCTGTTATCCAATGCCTTGATGTCGCGCAGCTTCGAGGTCTCCATGTCGACCGAGAACAACCACGGCCTGCCGGCTTCATTGCGTATGCCGTACATCGTCCGACTGTCTTTGGAGAATCCGAGGTTCGCAGTCTTGATCGTCCCAAGCTCGCGGTGCTCTCTCCCATCCGGAGAGATCAGATGCCACGCCGAATTATTGTCGGGATAAGCGATCCACTTGCCGTCGGGTGACCAGGACACCACGCCGTACCCACCCTCCGACAGTTTCTGGGCGATTGAGCCACCGGAAGTCCGCACAATTTTCAAGCTGGTCTTGCCGTCCGGCTCTACGGCCGTAAACGCGAATTGCGTGCCATCGGGCGACCAATCGCCGGTCCACTGTTTCTTGCATGCCTCAGTAGCATCCAGCAGACGGACTGGGGCGCCGCCCGCGACCGAAGCCTCCCATAACAGGCTGTCACCATTGTTCTCAACGGTGACAAAAATGACCCGCGTTCCATCCGGCGAAAGTGTCGGAGCAAACATCCACTTCGGCGGATTCGCTGCGAAACTGGCACGGGTTACCAGCGGGCGATCGGGACCTTCCTTGGAGTGCAGCCAGAGATCTTCGGTGCCCATCCGATTGGAAACATACACCAACGCGTCAGCTCTCGACGCCCACGCGGGCATGGCCTCCGATCGCGCTGTCACAATCAGTCCCTGCGTCGTTCCGTCCGCGAGCGACATGGACAGAATATCGTAGTCAACATTGACCTCGGAAAACAGAATGGCACGGCCGTCGGCAGAAACCGACGGCGTAACCTCGTCGTCTGTTCCCTGTGTGATCTGCCGCAATTTGTCGGATCCAGTGTCGGCCAGAAACAGATGGGTTGCTCCGACGCCGCTCGTGGTCGCAGCAATAATGTGCCGGCTATCGGGCATCCACGCGAAGGTGGGTGTACCCGCGCCGTGCGGCAATGTGCCCATCACCTGATGAGGAGTTCCTGAACCCTCTGGCCATGGCAGCAACCACGACTCTTCGGTTCCGGAATCACCCGCACGAATGAACAGCAGTTGACGGCCGTCTGGTGAAAATCCCAACTGCGGATTATTGAAGACGGCGTGCGAAGACACTTGCGAGGACGGGTAGCGGCGCAGCGGCGACCCGATGGGGTCAGAAATGTACAGGTCCACAATATGGTCTTCGCCTTGGTAGAGCGTGACTCCTGCCTTGCCATCCGGAGTCAGCGCTAGCGTATGGTAGCTGTTCGGCAGGATCCAGAGAACATCCGGATCTCCTCCCACTGAGCCGATTGAAAGCACCTTGTCTGAGTCGTCCGCCGGTACCCTCTGGAGGTAGAGGATGTGCGAGGAGTCCGGTGACCAGCCGAGGGGCCACGCGCTGCCGTGAGAGCGGGTCAACTGCTGTGGCGTTGGCGAATCCAGCCGGCGCAGAAAAAGCCCTCGATCGTCGCCCATATATCCGGTGTAGGCAGCCATTTTTCCGTCGGGGGACCAAAGGGGAGTTGAAGCATTCACCGCAAACGGCGTGTACCGGTAGTCTGCAAGCTGCACGCCGGCCGGATGCAGCCACCACGCAAGTTCGCCCGCCAGCATTGCCGCGAGCGCCACCAGCCCGATCGTGACGCCTATGCTCAATCCCCGCCGCCTCGCGCCAGCTTGCGCCGCGCGTGCCACCTCTGGTGACACAGGCTGCACACTGCTGCTGGTAAACACCTCGGAAAAATGGTCGCGCAGGGTGCGCAGCTGCTGGTACAAATCCCGTGACGAATCGTACCGCCGCAAGGGGTCCTTCTCCAGGCAGCGTTCCACCAACCACTTGAGAGGTACCGGAGTCTTGGCATCGAGCGGCTCGGGTTCATCCCTCACAATCGCGGCCATGGTTTCCACCGCGGAGTCACGCGTGAACGCCTGCTTGCCGCCGAGCATCTCGTATGCAATCAGGCCAAACGAAAACTGGTCCGAGCGATAGTCTGCTTCCTGTCCCCGGGCTTGCTCGGGACTCATGTACGCCGCCGTCCCTAACACCATGCCGGGCACCGTTCTGTAGTCCAGGGTCGCCGATAAAGCGATGGTATCGACGTTGGAGCCTTTTCCGGATGCGCCGGCAGACGCCGGCATCGCACGCGCCAGGCCAAAGTCGAGGATCTTCACCCGCCCGTCGCGGGTTACCATCACGTTCTCTGGCTTCAGATCGCGATG
Source organism: Terriglobales bacterium (assembly GCA_049520935.1). GTDB lineage: Bacteria > Acidobacteriota > Terriglobia > Terriglobales > Acidobacteriaceae > Acidiflorens. The sequence continues at coordinate 126,820 of JBEKPJ010000002.1, forward strand.
GACGATGCCTGCCGCATGCGCCGCCGCCATGCCATCGGCTAACTGCGTTGCCAGCTCAACCACATGACGCACTGGCATGGCACCCTGCTTCATTTGCGCCCGCAGCGACTCGCCAACGACCAATTCACTGACCGTGTAGATGACGCCATCGGCATTGCCCACTTCGTAGAGCGCCACGATGTTGGCATGACTCAGGGCGGCCACGGTTCGCGCCTCACGCTCGAAACGCGCGCGGCGATCGGGATCGCTGGCTACGTCAGAATGCAGGATTTTCAGGGCGACATCGCGGTCCAGCCGCGGGTCACGGGCACGGTAAACTTCGCCCATGCCGCCTGCACCGAGCGGCGAGACAATTTCATAGGGACCAAGCTTTGTTCCTGCGGCCAGGGGCATGGGTGCGGGTAATTATAGCGTGAGCAATACGGTGCAGAGAGAACCGGTATTGCCTGTACGCCAACGGAACGTTTCGGTTTAACAGTATTGTTCCAGTTGCCCCGGAACGCAGCAGTCGGATCCCGGCACATTGAACGCCCCACCGGCTGCAGCGCGTTCTTGGCGGGATTCCCTCAGGCGCTCACGCAAGAGGACAGGAGCCGATATCATAGACTCGGGCATATGCTTCGCGCGCGGCAGTTTTGAGAACGGGAGATGACCCGCTTGATCGCGATCAGTCGAATCACGCCGCAGAATGCTTCTGTCTTTAAGGCTGTTCGCCTTCGTGCGTTGCAAGATGCCCCGCATGCGTTCAGTTCGACCTTCGCCGAGGAGTCGCGGTTTGCCGACGCTGAGTGGCTGGCACGCATAGAACGGATGAATGGCAACAGAGGTGTCGGATTTTTGGCGATCGACGGCGAAACTGCATGCGGCATTGCCGGCTCCTTTCTTAACCAGGGTGACGCGACACGCGCGCAGCTTGTCTCCATGTGGACGGCCCCCACACACCGTCTGCAAGGCGTAGGTCGCCTGCTGATAAGCGAAATTCTCAACTGGGCTCATCTACGCAATGCGCGTACCCTGCTGTTGATGGTCACGAGCAATAACGAGCCCGCGATCCAGTTCTACGAGCGATTGGGATTTACCAGAACTGGAAGAGTCGAACCCTATCCCAATGACCCGGCTGTCTTCGAATATGAAATGTCGATGCCCATCTCCCGTAATCATGCTCCACCGCAATCGCCGTAAACAAAGGATTGGTTAGGTGGTGATTCCCGAATGGTGGCGGAAACTGGCCAACCTGCTCGTCAAAAGGACGACGAATTCCACAACTCCGGTGGCAAGATCCGCACCCTGGTTCGTTCGGCTTCCCCGGGATGCCGAGGATCGAGAGAATTCGTGTCAAGCCGACTTCTTTTGCGGCAAGCCGAACGGGATCACCTTCCCATATTCCTCCAGCGGTATCCACTTCGTTGCCTTTTTTCTGAAGCTGCTAGGAACGAAGAATTCAATGATCTTCGCCATAAATCACCTCCCTTGTAAGAACAAGACTGAGGCGAAAAAGTTCTCATTTTGACAAATCTCTACAGACCTCCTCAGGCTGATTCATCTGAGGATCTTGTTCCGGGTGGGCATTCGGAGCTTCCACGGCCGACGGTCCGGGAACCACGTCCGAGAGGCAATATTTCAACAGTTGCGGCGCACGCACGATCAACTACCGATATCGTCATGAAGCGGTTTATTGAGGGTCGCTCCGGGTTCGCAATGCATGCTCATGGATTGACGATTGGGTCAGCGTCGTTACCAGGCGATCGAGAAAGTCGGAAATTTCGTAATAGTCATCGAGTGGAAGGCGTTCGTTGCGCCAGGGGCATTGCCGAAGTCAAGCTCACCGAAGGCAGCAGTCAGACAAGTAGACCCTAGAATGGCCCGGAATCGTCGTTTGCCTTGGCTTCACAATGCTTGAGATGGCCGCTGCGCTTTCTTCTACAACCTTTCATCCTGGGGTGGCACCCAAGCGGCGCACGGCTCGGAGGCAGTGATGCGGTACGCGATAGCCCTGTGGTTCGTCCTTTCCTGTGTTGCCTACACTCAAAACTCAACCTCAAAAGTAAGTGCGGCCCCCGGCACGTTGAAGCAAGTGCTCTATGTCGCGGACGCTACGAATCTGTATACCTATGACATCGACCCGCAGACCTACCAGCCAAGCCTGATGGGCACCATCCCATTGCCGAAGGCTCAACTGAACGGATTGGCGGTCTCTTCCGATGGCAGCTTCCTCTATGTGATGGCTTCCGATCCCTATCCGGCAAGCGACAATCGCGTATATGTCTATGACACAAATGGATACGGTGTCCCAGGAATGCCGGTGCAATCGATTGCAGCGACCAACGACGAGGGCACGGCCTTCGTCGCCCCTGCCTACGGGTCTTCGATGGTTGTCGATCCCACCGGTAACTTTTTGTATGTCGTGCATTATGGGAAGCGAGCCAATCGGAACCAGAACCTGCCGTGGTCCATTTACCGGTATGAGATCAACGCAACGAACGGAGAGTTATCTCAACTGGTGAATGCAGGAACTTATCGATTGCCGGATCAGGCGGGATTGAACGACTGCAGCTTGTCAATCCTTGGGATGAACGCCAAGGGCACCGAGATGTATGACTATGAGTTTTGCGGGACGCGCGAGGGAACGAATGGTTATTACAACGAAATTGCGGTGAATCCGCAGACCGGAGGGCTGGGTGCGCTTCAGCAGATTTTCGCCTATAGTGTCGACTCGTTTCCACTTCCGGATTCTGTCCAAATCGTGAAGGGCCTGGTGTTTGCGTTTGAATATCCGATCCCCTACCAACCGTACAATGAATTGCAGGTCTACCCGGTCACGACGGGCCAGGATGCTAAGCCGCTGATCACTTGTACATCTACGATGCTAGCGGCGTGCGGCTCGGACATTGGTGTGGCATATACCTCGGGCAAGTACGTGTTTTATACCAATCCGCAGGACAGCACCACGGAGGTCGACGCGCTAGACCTGAGTTCGAAGCAGATCGTTTCCACTGGCACCTCGTTCTCCACTCCGACGAACGCCAACAACCAATCAAATATCCTGTGGTTCAGCCCCGATGGTTCGGTTGTGTATGCGTGGTATCAGAGCACGATCTCGATCTTCGGTTTTAACGTCTTGACGGCTGCGATTACTACGGGTGGATCGATTACCGACACGAGCACGGTTGCAATCTTGCCGGCAAAGAGAGATTGAAATAATTGAGAATGACCGTCGCGACGATGCGGCTCGCAGGGGAATGCGCTTGCCCATCTCAGCCGGGGTGCGAATGTTGCGAACGACAGCGATGACACAGAGAAGCCACATCTGAGCCGCTAAGACCCCTGGGGTGAACCCACAACGTGAGACAGTTTTGAATGACACACGTGCCATTGAATTGGGTTTGGGTTGTTCATAGCTTAGCCGGGGATGAGGTCTGGAGCAGGGGACGGCGTTCGAGTCCCCTGCTCCAGCATCCTCGTAGAAGTCTTCTCTTCGCCTCCTGGGAAAAATTCCAGCCTCGGACTGCACAACTGTGTCATGGAATCTGCATGCTGCGCTTGCTGTTCAAATTCTTCTGGAGAACGGTAGCCCAACGCAGAGTGCAAGCGCTGCCGATTGTAGTAGTTTTCGATGAATTCTTCGATATGGGTGCGCAGGTGTTCTAAGTCGCGGTACTGGTTTGCATAAATTTCCTCCCGTTTCAAAGTCTTCATAAAGCTTTCGCAACTTGCATTGTCGTACGGATTTGCCGGACGGCTCATACTTGCAATCATCCCCTGCTTTTCCAGAACTGCCACATATTCCTCGCTGGCATATTGCACACCCCGATCGGAATGATGGACGAGTCCGGGCGGAGGTTTTCGCTTTGCGATCGCCTCTTGCAATGCGCCCACGGCCCAGCAACTGGCCAGGGTCCGCTCCAGCGACCAACCCACCACCTTGCGGGAAAATCGGTCGAGGATCACCGCCAAGTAGACGAACTCGGTTTTCAGTCGAATGTAGGTGATGTCGGCCACCCGCAGTTGATCCACTCCCGGCGAACATGGCCGCGCTGCTTCACGGATCTTACCGTTGTCAAGGATTACCACATTTATGGTAGGTTTATACCACATGCTTGATCTTCGCTCCAAGGCGCGCCAGCAACTACTGGCCTATTACTTCACGAATCCGACGGCCCGTCACCATCTGCGGGACTTAGCGAAGCGGCTAACCATAGATCCGTCTAACCTGTCGAAAGAGTTGCGACGCCTGGAGCGCCAGGGTCTATTTGGTTCGGAAGTGAGTGGCCGCCAAAAGTATTTTCAACTAAACCGGGCGTATCCGCTTTTTGATGAAGTGCGCAAGATCGTTGCGAAAACTATCGGTGCCGCAGGCGTGATCGCACAATCCCTCAAGAGAATTGAGGGAATCGACGAGGCATATTTGTACGGTTCATTTGCAAGCAACCAGCAGGACGCTGCCAGCGACATAGACGTGCTCGTGATTGGCTCCCCGCGCGAGGAAGATTTAGCAAAGGCCGTGGCGAGGCTTGAGCGGCAGCTAGGGCGCGAAATCAACTACACCGTTCTAACACCAAAGGAATTCGAGTCGCGCCGCGCTCGGAAGGATGCGTTTCTGAAAAGCATCTGGCACAATAAGCGTATTCCTCTCGTAGGCTCAGATGAAGAAACTAAAGCCGCACACCGTTAACAAGAAGGCCCCGTCGCTAACTGACTGGATAAATGGAGCGGGAGACGGGGATCGAACCCGTGACATCCAGCTTGGGAAGCTGGCGTTCTACCGCTGAACTACTCCCGCGGGGCTCTCTGTAACTACATCTTGAATAACATCCTTGCGGCCTACCGTCAACCCGTGGTCCTCAAATTCTATTCCTGCCGAAAAATGATAGGACGGGATTTCGCCGGATTCCTTTCCTGCGCATCGATACGGCAGTATCCAGGTGTAGATTCTTTCTTCGAGGGTCGAGGATACCGCGCAAATGGTGCGCAGCGGCACTGGATCTGACGATGCCATAGATTTTGGCCACACTATCTTGCGGCGTACCCGACGCTCGGGTGCCAATGGTGTTAGACTCCGGCAAATGGTCAAGCCGCCGGATCGCGCTCTGCTTGGTTATCTTGCATCCTACGACCCGCACGTCTCGAGGTTGGCTTTGGCCGTTCGCGAGACTGTGCTCGAAGAGGCTCCGGGAGCCATCGAGTTCATTTGTAAGGGTTACGCGGTCTCCATTGGGTTCTCTTTCACCGGCAAGCCGATTAGGGACGGCTTTTGCCACATTGCAACCTACAGCAGCCACGTGAACCTCGGCTTCAACCGCGGTGCCCTGCTTCCGGATCCGAACGGAGTACTGGCCGGCACGGGCAAGTTGATTCGCCACATCACGATCCGCAACGAGGACGACCTCAATCGTCCGCTTGTCCGTCGATATCTTCAGGCGGCCATCGAGCAGGCAAACCGGGCGCCGCGAGGCGAACATGGCGTCGGTGCGTCCAGGGGTGCGAAGAGTGGTGGACGACGTTCCAATCTACGTTGATTGCGTCATGCATTGCCGAACACTGGAACAGCCAACAGGACTGCGCGTCGGTGGTTCGAGTCAATCGCTGAACGCGACATTTTACGATGCTGGCTGGCCGCTGCACCGGGTTGAGACGGCGTTTCGTCGAGGGCCACCACATTTCCTCGCTCGGCAGATGTTCCACGATTGTCCCCTAATCCGCTCGCTGGTCTACGAGGCCTGGCGCGCGCCGGTGCAACCGGTTCGGAAAACAGTGCGACGCGAGCGTGCAAATGACCAACGATGCCCATGACCGGCGTATCATTTCGCTCCATGCCGCGAAAGAACATCCTAGCTCTCCTGGAAGGAGGAGATCGCCGTTCGATCGGTCGCTCTGACCAGGTGGCGGCGATTGTGGCTAACGATCACGCGCTGTTTCCGGAGTTGATCAAGGGTTGGTGGTCTGAGGATCTTTTGGTGCGAATGCGGGCTGCCGATGCAACTGAGAAGTTGACGCGGAAAATTCCTCACTTGCTTCGGCCCTACAAAAAGGAATTGCTGGGTTTGATGGGCGAGGCCAAGGAACCAGAATTGCGGTGGCATCTGGCGGTCATAGTTCCGAGGCTTTCGCTAGACTCCAAGCAAAGGCAACTCGCGACTTCTTGGTTGAGTCGCTTTTTGGAGGACCATAGTTCCATTGTCAGGACCTTCGCTCTGCAGGGGCTGGCCGACTTGACGGTGGATGCCCCAAGCCTTCGACCCGAAGTGATAGAGATTCTGCGTCATGCCACTCGGAGCGGCACGCCCGCGATGAAGGCTCGCAGCCGTAAGTTGCTGCGTCACCTGGAACGCGTTTGAACAAAGGCAAACCGCCGGCTTCGGAACAGTTCAGGAAGTGAGTGTCCGAGGCCTCGGCTTATTGAACGGGTAACGGCAAACCGCAGTTGGGCGCGCATTTTCTGTTCGGCGCGCACCCGGCGGGTTTCGAACCGCGACCCATGCTGGAATCAGGCTTCGGAGATTGTCGATACGCGTGATTTATTCCCGTGACTCCGCCGAAACCATTTTCAGCACTTCCGATGCCGCGAGAATTACCCAACTGCGCCCATCCCTCACCAGCAGCCTGCTTCACAAGGCCGCACAACACGGGCTGTCGCGCTTGAAGCGAGGTCTCTTGGTCATCGTGCCGCCAGAGATGGGAAGTTCGACAGCGTACTTTGGCAACTTCTATCTGGTGGCACGCCAGCTCGCCGGGTCCGCACCATACTTTATCTCCCACGGTTCGGCGATGGAACTCCATCTCGCATGGTGACGCAACCTCAGTTGGCGATGTTCATTTCCAGCGAGAAACGCACTTCTCTGGCACCACGCGGCGCTGGGTTACGAAAGAACGGTTTTGGCGTCGCAGTCGGCTGCTGATCTTGTTAGGGTTTGCCTTTCCCCCACACTCTTCGTAAGATTTCCGTTCGGCACTTTCCATGCCAGTCAATTCGTCCGAAACAGGAGCTGTGATGTCGGAGACTTCCCTTGCCCCGAAAAATTACATGCGTCGCAATTTTCTCCTCGCCGGCGCGACTGCGACACTGGCCACGGCGGTATACCCGGCGCTTGGCGCGGCGCGGGTTCTCGATCCAACCCCTGCGTCCGCGGCGTCCGTTGCCGATTTCAAGACGGACTTCGAACTCGACGAGATCACGATTGACGATGCCCAGAAAGGTCTGCAATCGGGCCAGTATTCCTCGCGCACTCTGACCGAGAAATACCTGGCGCGCATTCAGGAGATCGACCAGAGCGGCCCCATGCTCAACGCGGTGATTGAGCGGAACCCCGATGCTCTCGAGATCGCCGATACGCTCGATCAGGAGCGCAAGTCGAGAGGGCCGCGCGGGCCGCTGCATGGCATTCCCGTGCTCATCAAGGACAACATCGACACCGGGGATCGCATGCAGACAACGGCCGGCTCTTGGGCGCTTGCCGGAACCTCCGCCCGAGGCGACGCCTTCGTGGCCGCGCAGTTGCGTAAAGCGGGAGCGGTGATTCTTGGTAAGACCAATCTCAGCGAATGGGCGAATATTCGCTCCAGTCATTCGACCAGCGGATGGAGCGGGCGCGGCGGCCTGACGCGCAATCCTTACGCGCTCGATCGCAATCCGTGCGGATCCAGCTCGGGAACGGGAGCGGGTGTATCGGCGAACCTGTGCGTAGCGGGCGTTGGCACGGAGACCGATGGGTCGGTTGTGTGCCCGTCTTCGGCCAATGGCTTGGCGGGGCTTAAACCCACGGTTGGACTGATTAGTCGCCGCGGCATTATCCCCATCTCGCACAGTCAGGATACGGCGGGTCCCATGGCGCGCACGGTGCGGGATCTGGCGATTGTTCTGAGCGCCATGGCTGGCTCGGACGGGGAAGACTCCGCTACTGCCGACGGCGAAGGCCACGCCTCGCCCGACTATACAAAGTTTCTCGACCCGGCAGGATTAAAAGGCGCGCGCCTGGGGGTGGTCCGCAAGTATTTTGGGTTCAACGACGCCGTCGATACGCTGATGGATAACCTCATCGCCGAGATGAAAGGCGCGGGTGCAGAAATTGTGGATCCGGCCGATATTCCAACGATTGGCAAGTTCGATGACAGCGAGCTCGTGGTCTTGCTTTATGAACTGAAGGCCGATTTGGCTTCTTATTTGGCGCGGCGCGCCGGTTCTTCGGCGACAACCCTCAAGAGTTTGAGGGATGTGATCGAGTTTAACGAGCGCAATCATGCGCGGGAGATGCCTTACTTCGGGCAGGATCTTTTTCTTAAGTCGGAGCAGAAAGGACCGCTTACGGATAAAAATTATCTTGACGCGCGCGCTCTCAATCAGCGCCTCAGTCGGGCCGAAGGCATCGATTTTATTATGGACAAGTTCAAGCTCGACGCGCTCTTTGCGCCCACCGGAGGTCCCGCATGGATGACCGACCTGGTCAATGGCGATCACGCGACGGGAGGTAGTTCGAGCGCGGCGGCCGTTGCCGGTTATCCCAATATCAACGTGACAGCGGGATCTCTCTGGGGTTTACCGGTTGGCGTTTCTTTCTTTGGACGCGCCTGGAGCGAGCCGGTGCTGCTCAAGATTGCCTACGCGTTCGAGCAGTTGACCAAGGCACGACGGAAGCCGCGGTTCTTGCCAACCGTATCCTGAGAAACGATTAGTGCGGGCGCGGCGAGTCTGGTAGGCGATATGCCCCGGCGGCGGCGCGAGCTCGCAGGTTCCGAGAAACCTTCAATCCATCCCTCGTCGAGCAGGCGTCGAAGCGTACCATAGAGCGTGCCGGTCGAAAGCCTGACGCGCCCTTGGCTCATCTGGTCCACGTCCTTCATAATCGAATAGCCGTGTCGCGGCTTCCCGGCCAGGCTCAGCAAGATGAGGCGCACGGGTTCGGTGAGGGGCAGCATCTCATATGACCTCATAGACATGTCGTGTGACGTCATATTGAGGGTGATCGCCCGTCGAGAGAAAACGCACTCCTCGGGCCGCGATCCGGATCGCCAACGATGGTGGGTCTGTTGGTTAGCCCTCGCGGGCCGTTAACCTATGGCTGCGGGGTAGGGACTGGGCTCGGAGACCTCTCGAGCTCCGGTGTATCCTGCGTTCGGCCGTTTGGATCTGCGGCGGCTGCGGGTGCGGGAGCGAGCCGCAGTGAGTTCGAGTGCGGCAACAGCGATGGTGGCATAGAAAATAGCGGCTCGGCCGGCGATGGAGCCGCGGGCTGTGCTTGCGACGGCCGGATTCCCTTGGCTTCGACGATCGACCATCGCCAATCTTCATCGGCTCCGGGTGTGATCCCTATATTTTCGTGAAACTGGGTGGTGCTGAAAGGCTTGGCCTCGGCTTTCAGGTGATAAAGAAGCGTCACGTCGGAACGGCGCTCGATCGCAACTGGCGCGTCGCCCTGAGCCGCTGGAATGATACGGGCTCGCGCGGCCATTTCGGCGTTCTCACCCGGCTTCCGCTCGAGCGTGAGACCGATGGTGATTTCACGAAGCTCCCAGTCGGTTCCGTTGAATACCTCAAGCTGCAGGCTCTCATCCTGAATTGAGCCCGGGCCGTCAATCTTCAGCAGTTCGGGGAGGGGCAAGTCCTCGATTAAAACCGGTCTGATCAAAAGCGAACTGGCGCGTGCGTTAAACGAGAGACTGCAGGTGACATCAGGTGCCGAGACCCTGAGCGTGTTGCTGGCCGAATCGACCGAGATCACCGTCTTGTCGCTTCTGACTGGCCTGGCCTTGTGGGCGTCTTCCATGGCTTGCGCAAGATTGTCGTTATCGATGACGGGAGCGGCGGGTTGCGGCTGCTGGGTCTGCTGGTCCAATTTGTTTTTGCGCAGATTGCGGGCCAGGTCTCCGAGCGAGGGAGCGTCTTCCGGTTCCTGCGCCCGCGCGGCCAGCGGCAGGAACGGGACGCACAGCAGCATGCATAATGCCGCCTTTCGCCATCTGGGGAGCAGAACTCGCATGATCTCGGGTGCTGAAGCGCGCGTGCCTTCAGCCGGTCCCCTAGGGAAAGTTTAGGCGAGATGGAACGGAAAAGAAGTTACCGAAGGGACACGGTGGTGCTAGCACTTCCAGTCGGGCAGAGAGGTTTGCGAACCGAAGAAATGGGAAAAGGGCATGAGCGCGCTCGAATCGAAGCGACGCGCAACGGGGCGCGCCCATGCCTCCCTTTTCCAATCGTGCTACAGCAGGCCAGAGGTACGTAAGCGGTTGATGGGATCGCTCACCGGCGTTGGTTGCCGCTTGAAAACCCAGCGCGCCACCGCAATTCCCAATGCCGCGTATGCCAGATGCCAGAGTTTCATAGATCGCTCCCCACGCCGGACCCTTACCGGGGAGAGACTACGAAGGTCCCGTCGTGACTTCACACTAACTCTGCTTCATCGGCAGGTCTAGGCCACGAAGGTGCCATGAATTGGTACAAAAAGTAATCGTGAGTAACCGATCGGAGTAACCAGGGAGCGGAATCGACCGCCTGTGGCCGGATCTGGGGCGCTCGCACTCAGCGCGCGGAGTCTTCGATCCAGCCGCCGCCGACCACCAGGTCTCCGTCGTAGAAAACAGCGGCCTGCCCGGGAGTGATGGCGCGCTGCGGTTGTTCAAAGGTAACGCGAACCTGGTGGGGTGCTACCGACTCAATTACGGCCGGCGCCGGCTGGTGCTTGTGCCGAATCTTCACGGCCACTTGCATAGGCTCGCACAAGGCGGCCGTCGAGATCAGGTTCACGCGGTGGGCCCGCAAGGTGCGCGAATAAAGCTCCTCGTCCCGGCCGACCACCACCTGCCGGGTGTCGTTGTTGATCTGAATGACGTACAGGGGCGACCCGGTCGCTACGCCCAGCCCCTTTCGCTGGCCGACGGTGAAGTTGTGAACGCCGCCATGCTCGCCGATGACCTTGCCGTCGGTGGTGACCATCTCGCCGCCGAGCTCGCTTCCCGCGCGCTGCGTCAGCCCGTCTCCCTGCTCGGTGAGGTAAGCTTCGAGAAAATTTTTGTAGTCCCCGCCGGGGACAAAGCAAATCTCCTGCGAGTCCGGTTTCTCGGCAATCGCGAGGTTATGCTTACGCGCAAGCTCTCTCACCTCGGGCTTGGTCATGCCCCCGAGCGGAAACCGCGTGCGGCTCAATTGCTCTTGCGTCAGGCCAAATAGGAAATAGGTCTGGTCCTTGGATCTGTCCACCGGACGCTTCAGCAACCAGCGTCCGCTGGGCTCGTCCAAAGCCACCTGGGCATAGTGTCCGGTCGCGATCTCGTCAGCGCCAATCTGCCTTGCCACAATCAGTAGCTGATCAAACTTCAAGTGATTGTTGCAGAGGCTGCAGGGGATAGGCGTACGCCCAGCCAGGTACTCCTCGACAAAAGGCCGGACCACATCGCGCTCAAAGCGCTCCTCGTGATTGACCACGTAGTAGGGGATACCGAGGGTCTCGGCCACTCGGCGCGCATCGTAGACATCGTCAATCGAGCAGCACCGTCCCTGCACGGATTCCGGCATGCCCTCATGGCCGGCAAGTCGTCGCTGGTTCCATAGCTGCATCGTGAGGCCGATAACCTGGCGTCCTTCTGCGCGCAGCATAGCGGCAACGGCCGAGGAGTCGACTCCTCCCGACATGGCGACGGCGATGGTTTCCGAAGTTGGCATGGATGCGATTCGGCCGAAAGCTAAGTGTTTAATGGCTGAATACTTTCTGCGGCCAGACCGGCGACAGCTGCCGCAAGCGCGCGACTGCCTCCGGAATCACCCCCAGAGCGAAGTTTACATCCTCGGCCGTATTCTGCTTGCCGAGACTGAGGCGAATGCTGGATTTCGCGCGATCTGGACGCAGTCCCATGGCGGTCAGCACATGCGACGGTTCGATGGCGCCCGAAGAACATGCGGCGCCGGTCGAGATCGCGAGTCCCTTCAAGTCGAGCGCGATGATCAAAGCTTCGCCTTCGATGCCGTCGAAATAAATGTTGGTCGTATTCGGCACTCGCGGTGCACCTTCGCCGTTCAGGCCCGTGGCCTCGATCGCAAGCAGTTCCCTTTCCAGTCGATCCCGTGTGGCGGCCATCTGCTGATCGTTGCTCAAGGAATCGCCCTCGCCATTGAATCCGGCACTGGCCAACTCGGCGGCCTTGCCGAAACCCACGATTCCCGGGACGTTTTCGGTACCGGCACGTCGCGAGCGCTCATGGTTGCCGCCATAAAGCATGGGCTTGATCGCCGTTCCCTTGCGAAGGTAGAGGGCGCCAACACCTTGCGGCCCGTGAATCTTGTGGCCGGAGAGCGAAAGCAGGTCGCAACCGATTTCTCGAACCTGGATCGGAATCTTTCCCGCCGCTTGCACCGCGTCGGTATGGAAGTGCACACCCGCCTCGGCCGCAATCTTTCCAATCTCGGCGATAGGCTGGAGCACGCCCGTCTCGTTATTGGCATACATGATCGTGATCAGCTTCGTATTGGGTCGGAGGGCTCGCTTCACATCTGCCGGATCGACCAGGCCGCGCCCATCCACCGGAATGTAGGTGACGTCCGAGCCCGCCGCCTCGTAACCCTTCGTCACCTGTTTGCAAGCATTGAGCACGGCGTGGTGTTCGATGGTCGAGGTGATGAGGTGGTCGCCTGCCCGCATCAACCCGAAGATGGCCAGATTGTCGGCTTCCGTACCGCCGCTGGTGAACACGATCTCCGTGGCGCGGCAGCCGAGCAGTGCGGCCACAGTTTCGCGAGCGCGCTCGACAGCGGCGCGTGTCTGCTGTCCGTGATGGTGGATGGATGACGCGTTGCCGAAGTGCTCGCCAAAGTAGGGACGCATGGCCTCGAACACCTCGGGAAGCACGGGGGTGGTCGCGTTGTTGTCGAGATAGACCCGGCGCGTCATGCTGCTTCTATTGTACTGATGCGCCGGAAAAGAATCTGGTTTCAGGCGGCGGGAGAGCGAACCTCGGTCGCGACCGCGGCTCAGCGTCCTTGCGGCATCTGCGGGGTTCGTTCTCCGAGAGTGAAGTTTACCTCGGCCGTGCCGCGAGCCGGGACGGAAACGGATTTGCTCCAGATTACGGGATCGGAGAAAACCGGACGCTTCACCCGCTGTTGGGTTGCAATGTCATAAAGAGCACTCTCGCCCACCACTCTCCAGCCTTCGTGCCAGGCAACGATTTCGTAGTCGCCGGGAGGAACATTGGTGAGCTCGAAATTGCCTTGCGTATCTGTGACGGCGTAGTAAGGGTGGCGGGCCACGATCATTTCTGCGTTCATCCAGACGTGGCCGGCGTTACAGCGCAGGCTGACCGAACCTTCGCGGGTCATGGGCCGCATAATCTCCTGCCCCTCGCGAACAAAGGGAAAGTTGTAATCGGCACTGCCCGACATCTGTACGGTATGCAACAAGGGATCACTGTCCCGGACGGTTAACATGGCATCAACCGGCACCAGCAGAACGTGCGGTTCGTAGCGGCAGGTCTTCTGGTCGAGGAATCGCCGCGCGACCGGCAGGTCCATCGCCTTTCCGCGCGTGATGGTTCGCAGAAATACAACCGTGTTGGCGACGCCCCCGCCCGGACTCACCAACAGCCGTTCCAGGTCGCGGCGTTTCTCGTTCTGCGGGTCGCAGACCAGCGGATCCTTGTCGATCTCAGATGCCACCAGGTGGGGCAATGACCCCTGCCACTTTACCGTTCCTCGAATGGTTCCGCCGTTCTCGACGGAGACGACCACATAGGCGGATTGTTCGGCTGACACAGGTGGAATGGAAACAATGAACAGCGTGAACAGGCTTAGCAGGTACTTCATGACGCACCGCCTTGAAGAGGGTGACTCCGGCCGGCCGAGCCCCTCCACGGTCAGGTGGGATACGCCGCCCTTCAGGGCGGCACGCTCCCAGACTATTGTCGACGTTGGCGGTTCCCCACGAACCGCGCTGCTTGCCTACGACCATAGGACATAAGCAAAACGACCGGCAAATAACGGGAGGACAGAGACCATCGGGGATGGGAATCGGGGCAGCGATAAGGGCAAGTTCGATGCGGTTGAAATTGCGCAGGCACACCCCTGGCAGCACCAGCTCGTCGACTATGGCTGAACCGGGCGGAGCCTTTCAGCGTTTCTCGATCGCCACATAGCTTTGCGGATAGACGGGCCCCACATAGTCGGCGCGCGGGCGGATCAACCGATTGTCGTCAAGCTGCTCGATGACGTGTGCGGTCCAGCCGCCCACACGCGAGACGGCGAAGATAGGCGTAAACAGGTCCACATCGATGCCCAGCGTGTGGTAGGTGGAAGCGGAATAGAAGTCCACGTTGGCGTTCAGCTGCTTATCCGCCTTCACGAACTCTTCGATTCTTTGCGAGTATTCGAACCACTTGGGGTCGCCGCTGGAATGGCCAAGATCGCGCGACATCTGCCGCAGATGCGTGGCCCGCGGATCTTCGGTGTGATAGACGCGGTGTCCAAAACCCGGGATTTTCTTTTTCTGCGCCAGCAGGCCTTTCACGTATTCGACCGGGTCGGCACCATTGGCATCGATTTCCTTCAGAATCTTGAAGACCGCTTCATTGGCCCCGCCGTGCAGCGGGCCCTTGAGCGTGCCGATGGCCGAAGTCACTGCCGAGTGCATGTCGGAAAGGGTCGCCGCCGTCACCCGGGCCGCGAAAGTGGAGGCGTTCAGTTCATGGTCGGCGTGCAGGATGAGCGCGATATCAAAGGCGCGCTCCGCGGTCTGCGTGGGGGCGGTGCCGTTCAACATGAGCAGGAAATTGGCGGCGTGAGAGAGCGACCGATCCGGGTCCACCACCGGTTTGCCCTTGCGGATGCGATCGTAGTCGGCGACCAGCATCGAAATCTGCGACGTCAGACGGATCGCCTTATTGATGTTGGCGTCGTGGTCGTTCTTGTTGTACTCGGGATCATAATACGAAAGCGCGGACACGATGGTCCGCAGCATATCCATGGGAGGAACATGCCGGGGCACCAGTTGCAGCCGGTAGAAAATCGACGCGTCCAGCTTGCGCTCCTCCGCCATCCGCCATTTCAGGTGCTTGAGTTCTTCGCCATTGGGCAACCGGCCGAACCAGAGCAGATAACAGACTTCCTCAAATGTGGAGTGGTCGGCGAGATCGTGGATGTCGTAGCCGCGATAGGCGAGCACTCCCTGTTCACCATCGATGTAGCAGATGCCGGACGTGGTGGCGACAATCCCTTCGAGTCCTTTGGGGGCGTGTAGGCTGGTAGTAGACATGGTTCCTCGCTGGCAGTTGACTCTGTAGGTTGGATGCGCGGACGCCTCCAACCAACGCACGGCAACCCACTTTTATACGCCAAACGGCTGCGCTTTCCAAGCCGCACCTGGCCCGCGATCGCAGCCGAGCGTAGTATATAAAGTTTGCCGCGACCGGAGAAAATGTGGCCTTCCCGGCCGATTTTTCAATACTGGGTGGAGAAATTCATGAAGACAAGACTGTTTATTTTCGCTTTCATCCTGACACTGGCGACACCCTTGGTGCTCGCCGACGAGGGCATGTGGTTGTACAACGCTTTCCCGAAAGACCGGGTTCAGACGCAATACGGGTTTCTGCCGACGCAGGAGTGGCTGGATCACCTCCGCCTGTCGTCGGTGAGGTTCAACAATGGAGGCTCCGGTTCATTCGTATCGGCCGACGGCCTGGCGCTTACCAATCATCACGTGGGTGCTGACTGCATCGAAAAACTGGCGAGCGCTGGCGCCGATTACATGAAAACCGGTTTCTATGCCCGGTCGCAGGCGGAAGAAGCCAAGTGTCCTGACCTCGAACTGAACGTATTGCTGGAGATTGACGATGTTACGGCCAAGGTCAAAGCCGCCTCGACAGCCGGGATGTCAACCGCCGACGCTGCCCAAGCTCAGCGTTCGGCCATGAGCGCCATTGAGAAGGATTGTGCGACCGCCGCCGGCCTCCGCTGCGACGTCGTCTCGCTTTATTCGGGAGAGGTCTACAACCTCTACAGATACCGGAAATACACGGATGTGCGCCTGGTGTTTGCTCCAGAATTTGCGGCGGCGTTTTTCGGCGGCGATCCCGACAACTTCACCTTCCCGCGCTACGATTTCGATATCACGTTCTTCCGTGTCTACGAGAACGACAAGCCGATTCATGTCGACCACTACCTGGCGTGGTCGAAAGCCGGGGTTGAAGAGGGCGATTTGATCTTTGTTTCCGGACACCCGGGAGGCACGGATCGCCTGAAGACCGTGGCCGAATTGCAATTTCTCAAGAGTGTGGACTATCCCTCTCGCCTGGCCAGCTACGGGGAGAGAATCGCAGCGCTAGAGAAATTCAGTGCCCGGTCGGCGGAGGACGCTCGCATCGCCCAGGAGGATATTTTTCACTTACAGAATGCCCAGAAGGCAATTCGCGGCCGCGTCGAAGGCTTAGAGGATATGAACATTCTGGCGCAAATGAATACCGCCGAGCGCGAGCGGGAAAAGGCCTACATGGACAAACACAAAGGAGAACCCGATCCCTGGGATGAGATTTCGAACGCCGTCAAGGTGAACCGCGAAATTTACAATTCGCTCACCGATCTCGAACGCATGCGCGGATTCAACTCGCAGCTGGCAACCTTCGCCCGCGACCTGGTCCGTGCATCGACGGAAAGGCCGAAGCCGAACGGGATGCGTCTCCGCGAATTTCGTGATTCCGCCTTGCCCTCGCCGGAGCAGCACCTGTTCAGCACCGCCCCCGTTTACAGGAATCTCGAGACGGTGGTTCTCGGCATCAGCCTGGGCGAAATGCGCGATGCCTTGGGAGCCGACGACGACGCGGTGAAGACGGCCCTTCGCGGCCGTTCCCCGGAAGAGGCAGCCAGGGCCCTGATCTCCGGTACCAAACTGGACGACCCGGCGGTTCGCAAACAGCTCTATGAGGGCGGCAAGGCAGCGATCGATGCCAGCACCGACCCCATGATCGCGCTGATGCGCGACATTGATCCCGAGTCGCGGGCGGTTCGCAAGCGTTTTGACGATGAGGTGGACGCGGTCGTGCGGCGCGCCGGCGCAACCGTCGCGCGCGCGCGCTTTGCCCAGACCGGTTTCACCCAGCCTCCCGATGCGACCTTCACGCTTCGCCTGAGTTACGGCACGGTGAAAGGCTATGAGCAGAACGGTAAAAAAATCCCGCCCTTCACCACTTTTGCCGGCGCGTTCCAACGTGCGGAAGAACACGCGAACAAGCCCCCGTACAATCTGGCCCCCAGTTGGCTCAAGATGAAGTCCAAGCTCGATCTGGCGGTGCCGCTCGACTATGTTTCGACCGCCGACATCATCGGCGGCAATTCCGGCAGCCCGACGGTCAACAAAGACGCTGAGGTGGTGGGAATTATCTTCGACGGAAACATCCAGTCCCTGGCTCTCGACTTCTACTATGACGACCGCCAGGCTCGCGCCGTGAGCGTCGATTCACGAGCCGTTCTCGAGGCGCTGCGCAATATTTACGGAGCCGAAGCCCTGGCCAATGAACTGACCGGACCCAAAGCGGCGGCCAAGTAGGCCCGGGATTTTCCCCGGCCATCGCCTCCGAGCCCAGAGCCTTGACTGTCTGAAACCGGGAGAAACAACCTGCTTTCGCGGCAGCCGGCTATGGATTCGACAGCGGAACCGGTGAAACGACCTTCACAGGCTCGGCCTCAGGCCGACGATACCGGCAACTGCCATTCCCTTGAGGGAAGGCGGCAGTCGTAGCTAGTTGCTAGCGGTTGGTCTCTAGAACCGGCCCTTGCAGGATTAGGGGAAAATTGCCCGTGACCGAGGAGTGGATGGGATCGGTTCCCAGAAGGCCCACTTGTCGCTACCGTTCATTTGCGCGCCCGGGAATGGTCACTCTAAGACACTTCACAACCCGCGGGAGCCCCTCTTTTCTGTTCACAGTCACGAATCCGTCATCTTTCATCTTTCATCTTCCATCTTCCATCTTCCATCTTCGACAAAACTCGATGGCGGCTTCTTCGGCAAGGTCGTTGGTTCCGGGAATCTTCGATGTGCGATCCACCATCTGATGACAATGGCTCTTGTTCCAGCCGAGCGCGATGGTCACCGGTATATCAACCCGGTGCCAACCAAAGTTGGCGGGCTCTCGCTGATGTTCAAGTTGGGCCCACGTTTCTATTTCGGAGCAGCGGCGCGGTCGCCCCGGCATGCGCCGGGACCGTTTCGCACCGATCCACGAGTTTATGCAACGCGCCCGCAAGCCGGGCTGCGCATTACCTGGCTCGGTCACTCCTCCTCCCTGGTTGAAATTGACGGCATGCGCGTTCTCATTGATCCGGTCTGGGATGAACGCGCGGCTCCTGTACCGTGGGCCGGTCCAAAGCGTTTCTTCCCATCACCTCTCGCGCTTGACGATTTGCCTGCGATAGACGCCGTACTGATTTCGCACGATCATTACGATCATCTGGGAGCGGGCACGGTAAAGCGTCTTGCTCGAATGGACATGCTGCGGAGGGCGCGTTGGATCACCGCGCTTGGGGTTGGCGCTATTTTGGAAAGCCTCGGGGTTGATTCCAGCCGCTGCACGGAACTCAACTGGACAGAGAATGTGAAGGTCGGATCGCTGACGGTAAGCGCGTTGCCGGCCCGCCACTTCTCCGGGCGAAGCCTCTTCAGTCGTTTTGAGACGCTGTGGGCATCCTTCGCTCTCGCCGGCATGAGTCACCGCGTTTATTACGGAGCCGATTCCGGGGAATGGTATGGATTCGAGGATATCGGCAGGAGTTTTGGGCCATTCGATCTCACCATGCTCGAAATCGGTGCTTCAGATCCTCTCTGGGCCGACATTCACATGGGCCCGGAAGGAGCCGTGCGCAGCTTTCGAGCCTTAGGAGGTCACGGCTTGCTCATGCCCATCCACTGGGGGCTCTTTGATCTCGCGCTCCACCACTGGAGTCAGCCGATCGAGAACGTGTTCGCCGTCAAGTCTCTTAATCTCTGGTCACCCGAACCCGGCACCCCGTCTGAGGTCGTTCAGGGCCAGGAGATTCGCTCCGAGTGGTGGCGTCGAGGCGAAGGCGATCCGGAACTGACGCATCCGGAATAGTCTTGCGCCAAGCCGGCGGGAAATCGTCGCTATGACGGGAATTGTCGGAAACAAGTAGCCCTTCGATCAGTTCGCGCTCCTGGATGCTATCCCAACCCGGTTGTTCCCGCCTGAATCCGAGTGTCGTCCCACGCGAAAATGGCAGCGTTCGCGTAAATGTGGATTCCGTATTCTTATCCGGAGAGGTTATTCGGGCCAGAGCGCAGCGGCTGTCTGGCCAAGAATCCGCTGGCGCACCTCGGAGTCAATCGGCAGGGCGTTGAACTCCTCCAGATTGCGCTTGATGTCGACTACGCCGGGGCTTGGCCAGTCGGTACCAAACATGGTCTTGTACGCGATCTCCGCCAGCCGCGGGAAATAGGTGAGCAGGCTTTTCGGGGGAATGCCGCTAATTTCCAGATAGACATTGGGGTGGCGCCGGAGCAGGAAAAACGCCGTGTCCATCCACAGCGGACGGCCGCCATGCGCCAGGATGATTTTAAGCCTGGGAAAATCGACGGCGACATCATCCAGGTGAATCGGGTCTCCATATTTGTTGCGGGCGTTGGGGAACACCGACGTTCCGGTGTGGAACATGACAGGAATGCCGTTCGCTTCGGCCGCCCGGTAGATGATTTCGAGTTCTTTCACGCCATGCAGATAGTCGTTCGGGAACAGCAATTGATGCGGCGGATGGATCTTGATCATGCGCAGGCCGAGACGCAGGATGTGCTCGACGTCGGCCATGATGTTGGTGCTGTGACGGGGATGTAAGCCGCCACAGGAAATCAGGCGCTTCGGATCGTGCTTCACATAGTCGGCGACAAACTGGTTGACCTCGAAGGTCAAGCCGATCACTTCCGGCGCAACATAGTTGATGAGGACAGCGCGGTCCACACCGCAACGGTCCAGATATTTCAAGAACTCCCGGGGTGAGCTGGAATAGCCGGCGATCTCATCAAAATTGGCCCGGTTCGCCTTGATCAGCGCCAGGGCAGCCGGCTTCATCAGTCCCATCGGCTCGATGTGAATGTGGCAGTCGGTGATCATGAGCAGTGGTTCGAGTTGTTTTGGAGCATGTTTTCCGCAGCGCTTCTCCGGGCGACAACCCGAGCGGCCCCCCTTCGGAGGGGCATGGTGCCGGTTCTAATACAGAGGCACTTTCGGATCCACCGTTCGCGCCCAGCCATCGATGCCGCCGCGCATGGATTGCACTTTTTCGTATCCCTGCTGGCGGAGCCAGTTGGTGACCGTCAAGGAGCGCACCCCGTGATGGCAGATGACGATGATGTGATCGTCGGGATCGAGTTCCTGAGGGGCGCGGGTCGGAATATCACCCATCGGAATATGCTTTGTACCAGCGATGTGCGCGGTGTCGTATTCCCAAGGCTCGCGAACATCGAGCAGTGTAAAGTCCTGCCCGCTGCCCTCGAGCGTCTTGACTTGGCCGGGAGAGATTTCAAAGTCCATAGGGCATCTTCGTAAGAATCGATTTTGTCACCAACCATAGATTTCGCGGCAGCGAAATGCACAGATCGTTCATGGTCCTCAAGCCGATATCCTCAGTGGCTGCCGCGCGACTCGGAGTCCCCCCGCAGCGTGGTGAGACTCAGCAGTCCGGCGACCGCCCAGAGCGCACCCGTTGCCATGCGAGCGCTACGCACCTCGGCCACGGCAATCGTGTGCCAGAGGGTCAAGCCACAGCCGGCCAGAAAATTGATCACCAGCACGCCGAAAAACATGCGCTCGCGCAGGCACCGTGTATCGTAGGCAAGACCGGTAAGCAACAGGATCCACACGATGTAGGTCGCCACGGTCCAGCCATCATGCGGCCACTCATACTCGTTGCGAATGACGTGGCTGAACGAAACCCAGGCAAAATACGCACATCCGAGAAACCCCGCCACACCCCAGAGTGGGGTGCGGCACATGAGGTGGCCGGAATTATAGGATGACTTTCGACCGCCGCCCGGTTGAACTGTCAAGTTATCTATTTGCCTGTCCATTTTGGTGGTCGTTTATCGAGGAAGGCCATGATACCCTCGCGCGCGTCTTGCGTCGAGATGAGTTCCTCAAGATAGATTTTCTCAGCTCGCATCAGGCCCTTATCGAAGTGCATTGCGTCCCAGGCATAGAGCGCCTTTTTGGCATGCGCCAGGGCAACCGGGCTGCGCTCGACAAGGTCGGAGAGGGTTCTGTCCACGAGCGATTCCAGTTTCTCGGAGGCTACCGATCGAGTGGCCAGGCCCATCGAGGCGGCCTCCAATCCGGAAAACAGGGCTCCGGTGAGAATCAGTTCGCTGGCGCGCTTCTGTCCCACAAGCATGGCCAGCGCCACGGCCGCCACGGGAGGGTAGCAGCCAAGTTTGATTTCAGGAAACCCCCAGCTGGCGTTGTCCGCGGTGTAAACCAGATCGCAGACGGAGGCAAGTTCTGCGCCGCCGCCAAGACAAGCGCCGTCGACGACGGCGATCGTGACTTTCCGGGACGCGACGATGGCGCGAATCACCCCGTGAAATGCGGGTAGCATTTCGTCGATATGTTCGGGCAGATGCGCTTTGATCTCCACGCCGGCCGAGAAAGCGCGAGCGTGACCTGCGAAGACCACGGCCGAGACATCGGTCCGGGATTCAATTTCGGTGAGCGCGGCTTGAAGTTCGCGCGCCATCTGCAGGTCGATGACGTTGACTGGAGGGTGGACGAGCTGGATGCGCGCGATCTTTGCGGCACAATGGACTTCGATTCGGGTTGTGGGAGGGGTCGCCAATGTTGTCAACCACTTCTTTTGAGCTGCGTTCGGCCGGACCGCGAACGAGGCTGTAACTAGATGTTGATGGCCGACTTCCGCGGCTCGCCGATGGTCGACAACGGATCGCGCGCCCCGTCTTTTTGCTTGATCCATTTTTTCTCGTTGCGGATGATGTCGAGCAGCAGTTCCTTGTCTTTCGCACCCGGCAGATGCTCATGACAGTGCTGTTCGTAGCCGCGATCGTCCATGGGTTCCCCGGTCTCCGAGTGGTACTTCTGACCGGCCCACCGTCCGATGTTGCGGTTGAAGCGAATGTCGGGAGTGTAGAACTTCCTGCCCCCTGCTGGCAGGAAAGTATTGAGCCGCTCGACCAATCCGCCAACTTCCTGACGATAAAGATGGCGGCTGTAGTCGTTGAGATCGTCGAGATCGGCAGCCTTGTCGTTCTGCAGTTCGTCGTACCGCCCTTTGATTCCCCAGACGTAGGCCCAGTGCGCCGACGAAGAATGATCGGTGCCGAAAAGGTCGAACGAACTCGAAATCCATTTGTTCAGGTATTTCTGCATGAGCCACTGCGGAATTACTCCGGCCTCGACCACGCGGCGCAGGCCATCGTTGCCCGTGCCCATATGGAAAGCCTCTTCACGCAGCATGTAGGAAGTCGAGCGCCCGAGCGGCGCAAAGGAAGAATACTTCAGCATCTGCAACTGAAATTTGCCGTCGCGATCCACGAAATCTGTGTAGGTGAAAAAATCGAGCCAGTTATCGACGTCCACGTTAAAGGTCCCCAGCAATCGTTTGTTCTCAAATGCCCGCCGCTCCAGCATTTTCTGGGCTTCGACCCTGCCCGACGACCCGAAAAAGTCGATGAGCAGAGCGCACATCTGCCAGCCGTGACGCATTTCCTCGATCATGACGCGGGTAAGGGCACGACGATCCCACTCGGTGGGCGCGGTTCGAAACAGGTTGCGCTGCTGCTCCACGCTGGCAAATTCGGTGTCGCCCTGATAGATGATCATGTTCATCAGCGCGTCCCGCATCTGTTGGGTGGGTACCTGGCGCAGGTTCTCCCACTTCGAGCGCCCTTGATAGGCGCCGAACTGGATCTCGCCGGTTTCGATGGCACCGTAGAGCGTATCGAAATGGAACGATTCGACATCGCCCGTGTCGACGCCAACTTCCTTGCGCCACTCGTTAAAAAGTCCCACCCAGTCGCTGAAGTTCCCGATTTTTGCTACTTTGCCTGGCATATGTCTGATCCTGTTTCCGCAATGGCTGCTGCTCGGCACTCTCAACTACGGGTTCACTACCGTCCCACTAGGTTGCCGGGCAGGGTTCGAAGGATGACCAATCGATACTCTGCTGAAATTCCTGATCGAAAGGAAACGTCTCCTGGAAGGTGAATGCAAACTGGGTTGGACCGTGGGCATCAAGATGGGCCAGGCGCTTCTTGGCCTCGTCAATGCCGGGAATATGATTTCTCGGCACCCACCACAGGGCGGCATACACCCTGGACATCTTCTCGAACCATTGGTGCCGCTGCCGGAGCAGTTCCGCATGAGCGGTTCGGTAGACGTAGCGCTTGAGTGCTTCCACGGTTTCCCAGACCGACATATTGAGCAGCAGTCGATCATCTGCATAGGGCCGAAGATAGGTGGCGTTGCCTTCCGAGGTCTGCAGCCGCCACACGAATCCCGGGCTCGAGTCGGCAAGGGCGTTGATTTCCTCCAGCCGGTTCACAAATCCCGCCATGACGGGGCCCTCGAGCGGACCCCGAATGCGGCCAATATTGACCTGGGCAATTTGATATTCCGCCATCTTGATGGTCTCCCGCAAACTTCCGCCTAGGGCCGGTTCCTACTTTGCCGTGAACACCGCCGGACGCTTCTCAACATAGGCGGCCAGTCCTTCTTTCGCATCGTCACTCTGGAACAGGATCTGCTGATTCTCCCGTTCGACCGCCAGCGCCGATTCCATGGGAATTTCCCAACCCGTCTGCACAGCGCGCTTGATGCGTCCCACGGCCTTGGCGGCCTTGTTCGGCGGCGTGAATTGGCGGGCATATTCCAGGATGTTCTCCATGAAGCCCTCACGCTCGAAAATGTCGTTCACCATCCCCAACTCGAGCGCTTCTTCGAACGAGAAGGTGTTGCCCGTGATCATCAGTTCGATCGCTTTGCTTTTTCCCACCAAACGAGACAGGCGCTGTGTTCCGCCCGTGCCGGGAAGCACGCCGAGGTTCACTTCGGGCAGGCCGATCTTTCCCGCGTCCTTGCGGGCGATCCGCAGGTCGGCAGCCATTGCGATCTCGAGCCCTCCGCCAACGCAATGGCCATTGATTGCGGCAATGACGAGCTTCGGCGTGTGCTCGAGCCGCAGAAGCGTCTCATTGGCATGCAGGCAGAAGTAATACTTGAACGTGGGATCGACCGAGGCCAGCATCTTGATATTCGCACCGGCGGAGAAAAACTTGTCGCCCACGCCGGTGAGCACGATGACGTACACCTGCGTATCCATGCGCGCTCTGAGGATCGCCTCGTCCAGTTGCCGGTTCATCTCGTAGGTGTAGGTGTTGGCCGGTGGATCGTTCATTTCGATCACCGCTACACCGGCGTCGGTGCGGTAATTGATGAGCTGCTTGGTGGTTTCGCCGGGCTCCGGCTGGGTTGTCGTTATGGTTGCCATGAATTGCTCCTCGCTTACGCGTTGACCTCGTTTGCTTGATCTTTGCGTTCGTTTTTCTTGCGCGGCTTGGGGCTGCCGACGATTCCGTGGAGAACAATGTCGCCCATCTGTTCCGCGAGCGCTCGGGCGTCGCCGTCAACGCGCGGGTTGTACCAGGTATAAATCCCGTTGATCATGCCAAACAGGCTCATGACCGCGGTACGCGCGTTGAAATCCACCGCGCGCTCACGCCGCAGGTTTTCCATCAACTCCAGGCAGATGCGATAGTACTCGCGTTTGATGCCGGAAATCTCCGAACTCAGGCCGTTCTTCAGAGACTCGTCTTCGTGCGAGAGCACCTTCAGTGCCTGCTGATTGCCCACAAAGTATTCGAGATGGTTCTGAATGAAGATGCGGATCCGGGCCTCGGGGTCGGGCGTATCCGCGAGTCGTGCCTTGAGGGTTTCGAGAATCGTCGTGAAGGTGTGCTTCTGAATCAGGTACAGCAGCCGCTCCTTGGACTCGAAGTAGTAATAAAGCCCAGCCAGCGACATGCCGGTCGCGCGCGCGAGGTCGCGCATGGAGGCGCCCTCGTATCCCTTGCGGCAGAACACATCCGTCGCGTGATCGAGAATATGCCCGAGCCGGCGGTCAAAACGGGTTTCCGGCGGACGACCAGAGGTTTGGCCCCGCTTGCGGACGTCGCGGCTTGGGGACAGAATTGCCATAGTTCGAACGTTCGTTCCAATTATAGGGCAAGGTGACGCCCATCACAAGGCGTTGTGATCTCCCGGCCAGGCTCGCTCCAGAAGTTTCATCGTGGGAGTCGAGAACCCGCGTCTAGCTGCGGATTCCCGCCATCAGCGTCTCAATCTCGGCTTTTTGCTCGCCGGAAAGGGGCAGAAAAGGCAGGCGCGAGGGGCCGCCAAAATAGCCGTTGAGGTCCATCGCGTACTTCACGCCGGGGACGCCCAGTTGACCGACCACGCGCTCGGCCGCCGCCTTCACGCGCTCCTGTTTCTCTCGTGCCAGATCATGATCGCCGTCTTTGAGAGCAGCGAGAATTTCGTAACACGCCATGGGCGCCGGACAGGCAAACGCCAGAATGGCTCCGACCGCTCCCCGCGCCAGCGAAGGTTCAAGCTGGTGAGCGGCTCCCACCATGACCTGGAAGCCGACTTCCTTCTGCCGCGTCTTCAGTTTGCCCACGACCGTCACGGCAGAAGATGACGGTTTCGTACTGCTGGTCGCCGCAACCGGTGGGCCCGTTTCTCGCTCCCCTCGATCCGCAGTAGCCGCCAGCGCGGAGACGCTCACCAGTTCGCCGCTCTGTTTTTCGCTCTCCGCTCCCGCCGCCTTCAGCATGCGCGGAGTCACGGCCTCGAACGTCTCGGTCACGGTCGCCTGCCGCCTGATCTGACGGGTTCCTTCGACCATCGCTTTGACCTTGTCGAGATTGCCGCTCGACTCCTTGATGGCGACGATATTGGGGTGGCCGGCGAGCTCGATGACGACTTCGGCGGCAATGTCATATCCGGTCGCTTGCGGAAAGTTGTAAATAATCACGGGCAGCGGGGAGCGGTCGGCGACCGTGCGATAGAAGGCCAGCAGATTGGGCGCCAACATCTGTTTCTTGTAGTAGTGCGGGGTACGGACCATGACCGCGTCGTAACCGAGCGTGGCCGCGTATTCGCTCAGCCGCAGCGTCTCCCGCGCCGACTCGATGCCGGTGCCGGCGACCATGATTTTGTTGGGCGCGGCGGCCGCGAGCGCGGTTTTGAGCACCTCGCGGCGTTCCTGATCGGAGAGCAGGATGGCCTCCCCGGTCGATCCCTGGACCACGATGCCGGCGACCGGCGTGCGCGAGTAGCGCTCGACGTTCGACTCAACCTTCTTGTAATAAACCTCGCCGTCGGGATAAAACGGCGTCGTGATGGGGGGGAAGATTCCGGATAAAAGCATAGCAACTCCAGTGGATCGGCGGCACTCGCTTATCGGTACCGTAGCCATCCGATTATATCGGGCTTCCCGGCCCGCTTGGGCATCGCTAACTCAGCAATTTGGTCATGAATACCAGCATGACCAGACATCCGTCGACGATGACCACGGTCGTTCCGATCCAGACGAGCGCGATCGTCCGCACCTTTTCCGGAGGAGGGGTCGTGATCCCGATGATATTGTGCAAATAACCCAGGGCGTTGCTGACGCGTGCCGCGTCGATCGCACGGGTTGCAACTCCCAGGCCCAGAAGCAGTATCAGGATGTGAAAGGCAATGACCGCTATCATCGATCTCTCCGGGATCTCTCCGGTTGATCACCGTGCAGCCTTTCCGCCGGGCGGGCGCCAAGCACGGACTCTCGCTCACTCGCAGGCCGACGAATCTTTGCCCGCGGGGTCGACGGCCTGACGGTACTCGGCTTCGGTGCCCACGAAAAAGCGGACAAACGGCGTCGACGTGCGCTCATCCACCATGGTTTCAGTTTGCCAAACCATTCCACCTTTGCAAACCCCGGCATTGGAAAGTGACGTGCGCTGCTCGCCGGCATAATAAAAATAATCGTCGTGACCATGACCGACCTGCGGATCGGATGAAGTTTGGAGCGATCCGTGCTCATCCAGTTTCAGTAGAATGCGGCCATTTTCGATGGGTAACGCGGGCGCCGTTTTCTGACGAAAATCGACGCGCACCCAACCGCGGTATCCAGCAGGAATCAGAAAACGCTCCGGTGGTCGTCGATGAAACACGATGTCAAAAGCGGCAGGACCGAACAGCAGGGCGGCGATAAAAATGGGCAGGCCGAGGATGGCTACGAGCACAAAATCCTTGCGCATGCGAAACGTTACTTCGTGCCCACCCTCTCGGCATGCAAGGTCTGCAGCGCCTGCACCCTCACTTCTCCGCGTTGCAGTGCGGCGATGCCCTGCGCGGCAGCCCGGGCCGCCGAAAGCGTCGTTATGGTGGTGATGCGTCCGGTAACCGCAGCCCGGCGAATCGCCTTCTCATCGAAGTACGGATCGGGCCCGTGCGGCGTGTTGACGATCAACTGGATGCGATCGGCCTTGATCAGATCGACCGCGTTGGGGCGGCCCTCTTTCACCTTGTAAACGCGGTCCACCGCCAAGCCCGCATCTTCGAGAATGTCCGCCGTGCCGTGGGTGGCCACGAGTTTGAATCCCATGTCGACGAAGCTGTGTGCGACTTCGACCACCGCGGGCTTGTCATGATCGGTGACGCTGATGAAAACCGTGCCCTTGGTCGGCAGTCTCTGCCCGGCGGCGATCTGCGCCTTGGCGAACGCTTCCCCGAAATTATCGGCAACGCCCATGACTTCTCCGGTGGAGCGCATCTCGGGGCCAAGTACGGTGTCGACGCCAGGAAATTTCGACCAGGGAAAGACCGGCGACTTCACGAAGAAGCAGCGTCCGGTATCGAGGTCGGTGCCGCGCTCGACCGATTCCGGAAGAAACTCGCGCAATTTCCGGCCGGTCATAAGGCGCGAGGCGATCTTGGCCAGCGGTACGCCGGTAGCTTTCGAAACAAAGGGTACGGTGCGCGAAGCGCGCGGGTTCACTTCGAGCACGTAAACCGTTGTTTCCTCGTCCCCGCCGCCCTTCGAACCGGCGCGACGCGGAATGGCAAACTGCACGTTCATCAGACCGATCACCTTGAGCGCGCGCGCCAGCTGGAAGGTGTATTGCCGCATGCGCTGCAGCAGGGGCTCGGAAATATCCACCGCGGGCAGCACGCAGGAAGAGTCGCCGGAGTGTATGCCTGCTTCCTCGATGTGCTGCATGATGCCGCCGATCACCACGTCTTCGCCGTCCGAGAGCGCATCCACGTCCACTTCGATCGCATCCTCCAGAAATTTGTCGATAAGTACAGGTCGGTCCTGCGAATACTCGACCGCCTGTTTCATGTACTGCTGGATGGTGTCTTCGTCGTAAGCGATGACCATGGCGCGGCCTCCGAGCACATACGAAGGACGAACCAGCACCGGGAATCCGATTCGGTTTGCGGCTTCGACCGCCTCTTCCACACTGGCAACCATGGCTCCGGGCGCTTGCGGGATGTTGAGTTCCTCGAGCAGTTTGCCAAAGCGTTTGCGGTCCTCGGCGAGATCGATCGATTCGGGTGTGGTGCCGATGATGTTCACACCCGCCGCCTTCAGCGGCAAGGAAAGATTCAGCGGGGTCTGCCCGCCAAACTGCACAATCACGCCGACCGGCGCCCCGCCCGAGGCTTCATGTTCGCAGACGGCGAATACGTCTTCGAGGGTAAGCGGTTCGAAGTAGAGACGGTCGCTGGTGTCGTAGTCGGTCGAGACCGTCTCCGGATTGCAGTTGATCATGATGGTTTCGTAGCCGTCCTCGCGCAAAGCGTAGCTGGCGTGGCAACAGCAATAATCGAACTCAATGCCCTGCCCGATGCGATTGGGACCGGAACCGAGAATGACGACCTTCTTGGTCGAAGTGGGAGCTGCCTCATCTTCTTCCTCGTAGGTGGAGTAAAGATAGGGGGTGAAGCTCTCAAACTCCGCGGCGCAGGTGTCCACCCGCTTATACACCGGCTTGAGGCCATGCTTTTTGCGGAAGTGGCGAACTTTCTCCTGTCCGCCTTTGCCATCCAGGCGCCAGATTCCGGCCAGGCGTCCGTCGGAAAATCCCATGCGCTTGGCTTCGTGCAGCACTTCGGTAGGAATCGATTCCATCGGATGCTTCTCCAGTTCCAGCTGCATGTCATTGATTTCTTTCAGCTGGTAGAGGAACCAGGGATCGATGGAGGTCATTTTTGCGATCTGCTTGATGGTGTGTCCCTGGCGAATGGCATAGCGCACGTAGGAGAGACGCTCGGGGTGCGGGGTCACCAGTCGCTGGGTGAGGATCTTCGGTTCGATTTTCTCCGAACCGACCCGCTTGCCGGTATCAAGGGCCCGGATTCCCTTCTGCAGCGCCTCCTTGAACGTGCGTCCGATGGCCATGACTTCGCCGACCGATTTCATCTGTGGCCCCAGCGATTCATCGGCGCCGGGGAATTTTTCGAACTGCCACTTCGGAATCTTGACCACCACATAGTCCAGCGTGGGCTCAAAACAGGCGGGAGTCTTGCGAGTGATGTCGTTCGGAATCTCGTCCAGCGTGTAGCCGACGGCCAGCTTGGCCGCAATTTTCGCAATCGGGAATCCCGTCGCCTTCGATGCCAGAGCTGACGACCGCGACACGCGCGGGTTCATTTCGATAACCACCATGCGCCCGGTCGAAGGATTCACGCCAAATTGAATATTCGATCCCCCCGTCTCCACGCCAATCTCGCGAATCACGGCAATCGAAGCATCGCGCATCACCTGGTACTCGCGGTCGGTCAGCGTCTGCGCCGGGGCGACGGTGATCGAGTCCCCGGTATGCACGCCCATGGGATCGAAATTCTCAATCGAACAAATGATGATGACGTTGTCCTTGGTGTCGCGCATCACCTCCAGTTCGAACTCTTTCCAGCCGAGCACGGATTCTTCGATCAGACACTCGTGCACCGGGGAGAGGTCGAGGCCGCGGGCCAGCACTTCCATCAGTTCTTCCCGGTTGTAGGCGATGCCTCCCCCGGTGCCGCCGAGGGTGAACGAGGGTCGAATGATGACCGGAAATCCGATCTTGCCGGCAAATTCGATGCCGTCTTTCAGGTTGTTGACCAGCGCCGATTTCGGAACATCGAGCCCGATGCGCTGCATGGCGTCTTTGAAAAACAGACGGTCTTCGGCTTTCTTGATGGCGCTGATCTGGGCCCCGATCAGGTGCACGTTGTATTTTTCGAGCACGCCCCCGTCGGAGAGTTCAATGGCCAGATTGAGCGCGGTTTGCCCGCCGACGGTGGGCAAAATGGCAAACCCGGCAGCGGGCGACAGTTCACGCTCGACGCGAATAATCTCTTCCAGGTATTCGCGGGTGAGCGGTTCGATGTAGGTACGGTCCGCCGACTCGGGGTCGGTCATGATGGTGGCCGGGTTGGAGTTCGCGAGCACGACTTCAAAACCCTCGGACTTGAGCGCCTTGCAGGCTTGCGTGCCGGAGTAGTCAAACTCGGCCGACTGGCCGATCACGATCGGTCCGGAGCCGAGGATCAGGATCTTTGCGATGTCAGTTCGTTTTGGCATTCTCTGGTTCTGGCCTTGCCGGGAAGGGGCGGGCCGCTTGAGGCCTCCTCTTCCTACTTAGGATTGTCCAGTTGGCGGACACCTATCTCTTGCACTCCTCCATCATCTTCACAAAATCCTTGAACAGATAGTGCGAATCATGCGGCCCGGGCGCGGCTTCCGGATGGTACTGCACGGTAAACAGCGGCAGATTCCTGTGCCGCATGCCTTCGAGCGTCGAGTCGTTGAGATCGATGTGCGTCAATTCAACCTCGCTCGGCGGCAGCGAATCAGGATCGACGGCGAAGTTATGATTATGGGCCGTGATCTCAATCTTGCCGCTGGCCAGTTGCTTGACCGGATGATTTCCGCCATGGTGGCCAAATTTGAGCTTGAAGGTCTTGCCTCCGAGCGCGATTCCGGTGAGCTGGTGTCCCAGACAGATTCCAAAAATCGGTTGCCGGCCCATCAGCCGCCGAATATTGTCGACGGCGTAGGTGCAGGGCTCGGGATCGCCCGGACCATTCGAGAGAAACACTCCGTCAGGCTTCAGCGTCAGCACGTCCTCTGCCGTCGTCTGGGCCGGAACCACTGTGACTTTGCAGCCCTCCCCGCGGAGCTTGCGCAGAATGTTCTGCTTGATGCCGAAGTCATAGGCGACGACGTGGAAGCGTGCGGGTTCATCTTTTACTCCGACAATTTCGTCCGGCAAGTGCGAGCGCGAGCCCGTCTCCCACACGTAGGTGTGGTTGGTCGAGACCACTTTGGCGAGATCCTGGCCATCCATTTTCGGGATGGCTCGCGCCTTGGCGACGAGCTTGTCGGTGTCGGGTTCGAGCGTCGAGATCACGCCTCGCATCACCCCATAGGTACGCAGGTGGCGCACCAGGGCTCGCGTGTCGATGTCGGCGAGCACCGGAATCCGGAACTGCTCCATGAACTCGTCGGTGACCTGCTGCGAGCGCCAGTTCGAGCTGACCTTCGAGAACTCGCGCACAATCAAACCCTCGATATAAGGACGAACCGCTTCGTTGTCCTCGGGATTGGTGCCGTAGTTTCCGATCTCAGGGTTGGTGAGGACGACGATCTGACCCGCATAGGAGGGATCGGTGAAGATTTCCTGGTAGCCGGTAATGGAAGTATTGAAAACGACTTCGCCGGAGCATTCGCCTTTAGCGCCGTAGCCTTTGCCTCGGAAGACTCTGCCGTCTTCGAGTGCAAGGATCGCTTGCATTGGATCTCCTGGGAGTGGATTGAAGGAATTCTAACAGCAGAGCGAGATGGTGTCAGCAGAGAAGGTGGGAAAGAAACGCTCTCGACACGGCGGCGAGAGGCGGGCGAGAAAATCAGAAGCGCGAAGCAGGCGACCAAGGCCCCGCAGGCAGCGTCGGCAAGCCGCCGCCGCAAACGGTTTCACCGCAGTCTTCCCAGTTTTTCCATCGGCCAATAACCAAACACGGCCTTACCGTAGATGAAGCGCTCGTTGACCGTGCCGAAGTCGCGACTGTCGTTCGACATGGTGCGATGATCGCCGAGGACAAAAAAACTGTTTGCCGGAACCACGATTTCACCATACGAGCGTTCGTCGGCGTAATCGCTGGGCACGTAGTCTTCGTCGAGGGCACCGCCGTTCACATAGACCTGTCCGCTTTCGATGCGGATGCGATCGCCGGCAATTCCGATGACGCGCTTGATGTAGCTCTTCGAAGTGTCGCGCGGATAGCGGAAAACCACGATGTCACCGCGCTCAATCGGCTCCCAGCGATAGACAAACTTGTTGACGAAAATGCGCTCCTGGTCTTCGAGACCGGGCATCATGCTGGTGCCTTCCACCTTGACCGGCTGGTAGAGGAAGATGATGATAAACGCGGAAATAACGAGCGAGACGAACAGATCGCGCGCCCACACTGCCACCACTGGCAGCGAGTGCTCGCGCGATTGTTTGGCCGGCGCGTGCGTTACAGGCGGAGCCGTCCCCACTTCAGGCATCGTGTTTGTATTCTATCGAAAAGCTGAGCGGTCGTCAGAACATTGGTGGCGGGCGAGCGCTCAATCCAGGCGGGCAACGCATGCGTCCGGGCCGGAGGTGGTGTGCGAATCGTGCACCCCAAGGGTTGCCAAAGGAGAGGCATTCCGCGTACAAACGAAAGCAGACCCATGACCGACTATTCCCTGTTCCCCAAAATCAACGCGACCCTGAACGGAACGAGCGCCGTGCTTCTGGTGATCGGGCGCACCCTGATCGCACGCGGCAGAATGGCGGCCCACCGTGCGGTGATGATCGCGGCCTTTATCACCTCGTCCCTGTTTCTCGTCTCGTACCTTTATTACCACTGGCCCGGTCACGGTGGCATCATCTATTTTCAGGGCGCGGGCTGGGTGCGCATCCTCTACTTCACGATTTTGATCTCGCACACAATCCTGGCAATTGTCGTGGTTCCGCTGGTACTCGTAACGCTCACGCGGGGACTGCGCGAGCAGTTTGACCGTCACCGGGCCATCGCCCGCTGGACGTTTCCCATCTGGCTTTACGTGTCGGTGACAGGCGTGATCGTCTATCTGATGCTGTTTCAGATATCGGCGTAGACTGAAGATCGGTCCCGGACTTCTGGCGCCAGCGACGTCCGCTCCGAACCCTCTAATTCTGCTATAGTGAGCGTCTCGAAAAAGCGTGTTCTCGAAGGAGCCTGCACTCATGAAAAGCGTGAACAAAGTCATTCTGATTGGAAACCTGGGCAAGGATCCCGAAGTGAAGCACACCCCGCAGGGTACGCCGGTTGCGAAGATCACTCTCGCCACCAACGAGCGCTTCAAGGGCAAAGACGGGCAGTGGCAGGACCGCACCGAGTGGCACAATGTGGTGCTTTGGCAGCGGCTGGCGGAAATTGCCGGCGAGTATTTGAAAAAGGGTGGCAAGGTCTACATCGAAGGTCGCCTGCAGACGCGCTCCTGGGACGACAAGCAGACCGGCCAGAAGAAATACATGACCGAAGTGGTGGCGAGCGACCTGGTCCTGCTCGGCGGACGCGGCGAGGGCGGCGGCGACTACGCGGGAGGTTCGCGCGCAGTGTCCTCGGCGGGCAACAATTTCGACCAGAGCGCACCTCCCGAATCCGAGCACGCGCCGGCTGGCGGCTCCTCGATCACGGACGAAGACATCCCCTTTTGACGTTGGCTCTTTCTTGCTGTGTCCATGGACTGTTCTTTACCGGCCGTCGGTGACGCCGGCGGCCGCGCGAATCTGGAACGGGCATGGACACGGCGCGCGGAACTGACCTGCCCTGGGTACATTTGTCCTAAAGCGGATTCGAATCCACCCTCTCTCGCCCGCGTGGGCTCGATTTGCCCCAAGTTGCTTCGACGATGATGGAAGGAAGCATTGCTACCTCGCTTTGACCTGGACTCGCAGATTTCATGCTGAATCGCTTCGACCTGTTCCGCATCTGAAATCGCATGACCAATATTGCCCTTGCCAATCGAACCTGCGTTCCCTGCCGCGGCGGTGTGCCGCCACTAAAAGGGAAAGATCTTGCCGACCTTCATCGTCAATTGGTGGAGCCTGGGCGCTGGAATATCGTCGAACAGCATCACCTCGTGCGCAACCACAAGTTTCCCGATTTCAAGTCCGCACTGGCGTTCGTGAATCGAGTGGGTGCCTTGGCCGAGGAGCAGGGCCATCATCCCGACATTCTGTTCGGCTGGGGCAAGGTTGAGATCACGCTCTGGACGCACGCGGCAGACGGACTGACAGAATCCGATTTCATTCTGGCCGCGAAGATTGACGAATTGTCTTGACGGGCCATTCCCGTCTGACCCCATTCTGTATCTGAGCTTCCACTTTAAGGCTCGCCGCCACAACCTTCACCCTGCCGAGCCTGCCCGCGAAGGGCTCGTCGGACCTATGTTCCAGCTGCGTGGTCCCGTTTGAGGAGATGTTGGTCAGGGACATGAATGGCCCCTTTTTCCCCGAGGTAGCGGTGCATGTCCACCATCACTGGAATCTGAAGCTCCGGTGCCAGGACTGAGGACTAGCCTTTGCACCGGTCCGGGGCTAGAGCCTAGCACCCGATATTCTTCGGCGGCTTCACCGTAGACGCACGCGTGCCGAAGTGCTGCTATCCCCTTTCGTTCTTGCGCGGAGTTTGGCAGCATATATTCGTTTTATGCTGCCGCTTGCGCGTTTCGCGTGAAGCCCATCGTTTTCATCTTGAAGGGCCCCGTCATCGTGGCGCGCGCCCCAGCGTGAGTTCATGGCGTGCCGCAGCCGAGCATTCACCCTTGTCTGATACCCGCGCCCGTAGCCCTTTAGCCATTGGATGATGTCGGTGTCTAGGCGCATCGTTAGTGGTTTTTTCGGGGGCCGGTAGAATTTTCCGATTTCCGCGCCCCTCCAGTCCACCACTTCCCGAGCGTCTGAGAAATCAGCGTCGGCGTCAGGTTTGGCGGCGATGACGGCGGCCTGCCGCTGCTGCTCTTTTGTGAGCTTCTTCATAGGATTTCCTTTCCCTGCTGGTTGCGGCTCGGGTCGAGATCAACCGGTTGGGAAATCAACGCCGTTTCTCGCGAGGTTGTATTCGTTCTTTTGCTTGTCGTATTGGAATCGCATCGAGTGACCCAAGCACAGAGTTTGGGAGCAATAGGGGACGATCGCCCGCCTCCCCTCCCACGTTGTCGTTTTTTCAGCTTTTAACCGCTTTTAACCCTCCACGTTCGCCAAATGCTGCGGCGCGTGCGAATCTATAATGTTCTTCCGCTGAAATAATCTTATGATTGAACGCTTCGACTTCGATGACCTGCGCGAGTTGTTTGCCAAGGCCAACGAAGAAAAGTCTGGCGACCAGTTGGCCGGGATTGCCGCACGATCGGAACGAGAGCGAGTCGCCGCGAAGCGAAAACTTGCAGACTTGACGCTCGGGGAGATTGTTCGGCGTCCCCTGATCGATCCTTCCGAGGACGACGTTACGCGCCTTATTCTGGAAGGCTTCGACCAGGAAGCTTTCCGGCCGCTCGCGAGCATGACGGTCGGCGAGTTTCGCGAGTTCCTCTTGGACGACCTAACCACAGACACCGAGCTAAGGCAGCTTCAGAAGGCCATCATCCCCGAAATCGCCGCCGCGGCGGCCAAATTGATGAGCAACAAGGATCTGGTGCTCGCCTCCGCCAGGATTCGTAACGTCACACGCTGCCGCAACACGATGGGAGAACGCGGAGTGTTGGGCATCCGCCTGCAACCCAATCACCCCGCCGACGACATCGGCGGTATCCTGCTGGCGGCGTTTGAAGGACTGCTGTATGGCTGTGGAGACGCAGTCATTGGCGTTAATCCCGCCACCGATTCGGTCGCGACCGTCGCTTCGATTCTGGTGGCTTTAAATCGTCTGGTGGATGCCTACGAAATCCCGACGCAGACCTGTTGCCTGGCGCACATCACCACCCAACTGGAAGCGTTAAAGCGCGGGGCTCCGATCGATCTTCTTTTCCAGTCCATTGCCGGTACCGAAGCCGCCAACCGCAGCTTCGGAGTCTCCCCAGAGAGGCTGCGCGAAGGCCGCGAGCGGGTTCTTGAACATCATCGTCATCGCGACATTCGCTGGGTCGGGGATCAGGTGATGTACTTCGAAACCGGCCAGGGTAGCGCCTTGTCCGCGGAAGCGCATCACGGAGTTGATCAGTTGACGCTCGAAGCCCGGGCTTACGGCGTGGCGCGAGCCTTTCAGCCCTTTCTCGTCAATAGCGTTGTCGGCTTTATCGGACCCGAATATTTATATGACGAGCGGCAAATCATTCGTGCCGGACTGGAGGACCATTTCATGGGCAAGTTGCTTGGCTTGCCGATGGGTTGCGACGTCTGCTACACCAATCACGCTGCCGCCGACCAGAACTCTGCCGACAACCTGCTGTTGCTTTTGACAGCGGCGGGCTGCAACTATTTCATGGGCGTACCGTGTTCCGACGACGTGATGCTGCATTACCAGTCCACCAGTTATCACGACGCACTGGCCGCCCGTCGACTCTTCCAGCTACGCCCGGCGCCGGAGTTTCTTGTGTGGCTTCAGCGCATGGGGATTTATCAAGGCATCGAACCGGCCTCGCTCGATTCATCCGTGCGTCGGCAACTGATGCGCAGCCTGGAGTTGTCCCTGGAGGGGACGATCTGAATGGCTCGCCGATTCGACAGACCGGGAGAAGAAGAGAACGAAGACCAGCTCGCTCGGCCACGCGACCAGCCCGAGCATGACTTGTCGGAGATCCTGAAGAAGGTGCGCGCGCAGACTCCCGCGCGCCTGCTGGCGGGCCGGACCGGGGCAGCCTACCGAACCAGCACTCACTTGGACCTGCGCCAGGCGCATGCCGCTGCTCGCGATGCGGTGCGCACGGAGTTAGATCTTCTGTCCGATCTCGGCGAGGACTTCGTGCGCAGGTGGAATCTGCTGGAAGTCTGTTCCCAAGCCGCGAGTAAGGAGCAGTATCTCTTGCGCCCGGATTTGGGCCGTCACCTGATCGATGGGTCCCGCGAGGAATTGACCCGGTGCTGCACCATAGAACAGGATTTGCAACTTCTGATTGGCGACGGACTTTCCGTGACCGCCGTTGTGGTGCAAATTCCTCGACTGCTGCCGCTCCTGTCGGAAGGAGCCCACGCCCGGCACTGGAGCGTCGGTTCGATACTTGTGATTCGTCACTGCCGAGTAGGCATTCTCAACCAAATCGGCGAGTTGCTCAAGCCCCGGGTGGCGGTCCTCCTGATCGGAGAACGTCCCGGGTTGGCTACTTGTGAAAGTCTGTCGGCGTATATGGCCTACCGGCCGAAAGCGTTAGACACTGACGCCAACCGGAACCTCATCTCGAATATTCACGCTCGCGGTGTGAGCACCGAGTCTGCTGCGCAACGGATTCTAGATCTGGCGGCGTTGATGATGAAGACGCAACAGAGCGGTTACCGACTTCGGGAGGAAAAGTCCAGTTGAGGAAGACGCTCAATCAGGAAAAGCGCCCAACATGCCGCCACTGTCCATCGCATCCCATGCCATTCCAGTTCGCCCCGGTTTGGGCGACTGGCTGAACCGAGTTTCTGAAAAGGGGAAATCTCAGGGGAGTTTGCCATCTTGCGGAGAAACCCCTGCAACCACAGCCTGCAACCCCAGAAAGCCGCTTCATCCGACTGCGCACACAGCCTCGTTCTTGATTCTCTCCGCAGCGACCCGAAGGACGACTTTCACCGGGATTCTGCCGCCCTGCTCCGCACCGACATCCCCCACAATCCCGCCGGAATCAGCATCAACATGCCGGCAACGCTAGCCACGTTGCGCGCCGCAAATCCCCAATCCACGAAACGGCCTGCCAGATACGCCCCGGCGGCAATGGTGAACATGCACAGGCCCATGTCGGCAGCAAACACGCGGCCGCGAAACTTGTCGTCGCTCTGCATCTGTAACAGGGTTGTCGAGAATACCCAAACGATCGAACTGCCAGAGTGCGCGAGCGCCACGCACAGGCACGCCTGCCACAGATGGCCGGAAATCCCCAGCAGCGCATAGCCCGCCGCCGCGGCCAGATATCCCCAGAAGATCGCAACCTCCAGTCGATGCCTCCAGTGCCCGGCCCACGAGGCGGTCAGTAGCGGCCCCAGCAGCGCGCCCAGTCCACGTGCCCCGAGCAGCAGGCTCATGCCCAAAAACGCTCCGCGTTCGGGCGCCATGCCGCGCCAGCGGATGGCGAATTCATTTTGTCCCATGACCGTAAACAAGACCCAACCCGGTCCAACGATCAGGTTTCCAAATTTCAAAAATACCGTCGACCGCAAACGAACATGTGCCCGCACATAACGGACGCCGGCAACGATGGGCGAAAAATCCACCAACTCTCGTGCTCGAAACCGGTGCCCGCCCTCGGCGTGTGGCTCGGCAAAGCGCATGCCTCCAATCAATGCGGCGGAAGCAGCAAACGACAGCGCGTTGAGCAGGAACACCGCATCGCGCCCCAGCAAGGCCGCCACTACGCCTCCGAGCGTCGCGCCCAGCATCAGATTCACCGACCAGGTGGTCGAAGCGAGTGTGTTCGCCACCACCACGTCTTCCCGCTCCACAATGTTCGGAATCACGGCATTGCGTGCCGGCTCAAAGAAGGCGACCAGCAGGGTTTCCGACATCAGTAGCGGATAGACCAGCCACACTTGCTGTTTCGAGCGAATCAGCAGCATGCAGAGCACGATCAGCATGCGCCCGACGTCTGACGCGATCATGACGTGCTTGCGCCGCAGTCGGTCATTCATTACTCCTGCCGTCGGACCGATCAGGGTCTGCGGCAGCACCTGCAACACCAGCGCCAGGGCCACCGACCCGGCCCGTCCCGTGAACTGCAACAACAGGTTGTAAATCGCCAGGGTGTAGAACCAATCGCCGATTTCGCTAACAACTTGCGCGCCCCACAGACGCCGAAAATTTCGGTTGCCGTACAATAGTCGCGCGTAAGAAGCAAACGATACCGGGCGAGCTGAGACTTCGAGAGCTTGTTCCATGCGGGGGCAAGGATCGGAATTTCAAAGCATACTGGATCGGTCCAAAGCGCGCATCTCAAGCCGGAAGTACGAAAAAAGTGGGAACCCGGTGGCACAATTCTGCAAAGCTTTGCACACTGACCGAGCTGGCTCTGCATAACTTTGGGATGGAGTATGGTGGGGAGCGAGGTTTGCCGCCAAAAACGATTCTTTGAATTGTTCGTGAATCTCAACCGGTTGGAGGGCGGCATGCCACCAATTGATAGGAAAGGAGTTTCACCCTTGCGAAGGTTCGCCCCCGTCGTTGTGCTCGTCCTGATGCTGGCGACAGATTCTCTGGCAGCTCCGGTCGCGGCAAAATCCTCTGTGTTCCCGGAACCTGGCCTGCTCGCCCTGCTTGGGGGCGGTCTGGTCGGTTTGGCGACCTTGATTCGCCGTCATCTCGGCGACTGATGACTCTCTCGTGCCAGCTGTGGCCGAACTCCTCTCGAATCTGAAAATGCTAGGGGTTCGGAGTGTTGGTGAGATCCTGGTGCGATCACGACGAGCTCGGTTTTCATCGCCCTTTTCGCTTTGGCAGCGTCCAGTTTTCGATCCCGTGCCGCCCTTGCAGGAGGTCGTCGCGCTTGGTCACCAACGTACGGTTCTCCAGACAGTGATCGCTGGGCACCGCAGATCCCGCAGAAAGGTCGCTACTCAAAGAAAAATATATATATACGCTTCTCCCACAACACCCCTATCACTCCGCCTCTAGGGTCAGGAATGTCGCCCGTGGTCGGGCAGAAGATGAATGTGAGCATGACCGACCGTCTGCCCGCGACATCGCCGCAGTTGGAGCCCATCGAGCCCGCCACCTTCTTGTCGTCAGCCTTGATTCTTGGGTGAAGAACGCGCAGTAACTGATCGGCACCGAGCCTCTCATCCTCGCTCATCGAAAACCAACGGCGTGTGTGGCTGAGCGATCACGAGCAAACGGCCGGGAGTCCTGGATACTTGTCCTCAACGGCGAACACCGAGCGATTCTTCTCAACCGCCTTAAAAGCGCTCGAGCCGCTGCGTCCAGGTCGGTTCCGCCGGCAAGAAGCCAACGAGCGAACCGCTGTCGATGTCCTTCCATGCCGTGGGCAATGCTCGCTCCGGTGCTTTTTGCATTCGCTCCAGGCTTCCCGGTACGATCCAAGCGCGTGTTGCTCGGGCATCGTTGCGATGTTCGAGCCGGCAGTCGAAAAGCCAATTGACGAGGTTACCGCCTAGCCGGTTGTCTCTGAAGCGGGGATTCGATCGGAAGAAAAGCACAGATTTGCACACAACCTGAGTCAGTCGTGAGATCGATGAGGTCGTGTTCCGCTTGCGGATCAAAGGGGGACGGGCAAGAGAATTCAAAAGTTGGCCGATGCGGAACGATAACGGTTAGAATATCCGCAACCCGGCATCATCTTATGTCAAGAAAACTCGAAAACGGGAACCGAGCGAAGGCCGTCACTGGGGCAAGTGACGGGAAGATGGCGAACAGCGAGCCCGCCCAGATTCGCGAGCTGATAGCCAGCCGGCATTCCAAGGCTGCGGTGGAAATGGCCAAGAGTCTGCACAAGCGCTTGGGCACGGCGGAAACCGAAGCCTTACTCCTCGACGCGTATCAATGTCGTATTGAGGACATGCTGAGGCTAGGGATGGCCGTCGAGGCCAAGATGCTATTGCAAATGGTTGGCGGACGGTTTCCCTCTTCGCGCTCGCGAATGGTGGATTTACAGCGGGAAATTGCCGCCTCCGACGGCAGGCTTGACGAGATCGTGGCGCCGCTCGCGGCCGACGATCTCTCGCTAGAAGTTCGCGAACGCATCGAGACTTTCGTCCGAGATCGAGTGTACGATTTGCCCGCTCTGGCCGCGGTGTCGTCCTTACGTCCGGAGCATCCTTTGCGCCAGGGTGCGGCGGCACTCGTCGCAGCGTTTCAGGCTGTAACCAGCGGGCCGGTGGACGATGATGTTGTGTCTCTCTCCCAGGTGTCCCGGCGCAGTGCGCTGGCTCCGTGGAAGGCCCTGATTCGAGCTATCGCCAGCTTCTACCGGCGAGAGGACGACGCCTGCAAGCAATGGCTGCAGCTAGTGCCGGAGGATTCCGCTCCCGCCAGCCTGATTCGGCCGCTGACGGCGATGCTGGGGACCGCGGTTACATCGGGGTTCAGTGCCGCCGAGCAGCGGCTGGTGAGCGCAGTCGGAGGCGGCAGCTGGGCTCTGCGCCCTGCCCTGGAGACGCTCGAACAAGCGTTGGCGGCAAAAAAGCGCCAACCCTTGCTCAAAGCGGTGCGGGTCGCAGTCGCAATCTGCGGCCAATGCTGTCCCAAAATTCGTGAGCGTCTGCGCCAGCACATCGTGACTCGCTCTCTGGTGCAAGGCGTCTCGCGTCACGAGATTTGTACGGCGATTGGCGGTACCCCGCAGCAAGATGCCTACTTTTGGAGATTGCTGGCGCGAACCTTCGAGCACGATCCGGATTCGGACAGCTTAGCGGAAGCGCTTTTTCACTGGGAATTCTTCCGGCGCGAAGCCATCCGGGAAAGATGGTTCGCTCCCGGGGACCTGGAGGATGGCGTCCTCTCCTTGCATATGGCGAAGCTTGCCGAGCGTTTGTCTCCTGACCCTTTCTACGAATTGGAACCTCCATGGCCTCTCCGCCGAGACCGCAGCCTAGGAGGACTAGGAGGCGAGGATCTGCGTTCTCCCGAGATGTTGTACGAGCGCGCGTGCCGGGCAGATCCTCATCCGGACGCCTTTCAGGCGTGGCTCCATTGGGCGAATAGACATCGGAGTTGGAAGGCTGCCGATCAGGTGGCGGAGCTTTGGCGGCAAGCCCGGCCTGGAGACACAAAGCCTCTGCTCTATCTGATGGAATCGGCCGAGAAGCGTGGGGCCTACCGGAAGTCGCTCGAACATCTGGAAAGCGCGGAAGAACTCGACCGGCTCAATCCCGAAGTGCGCCGCGCGAAACTGCGGCTGCTGCTTTCCGCGGCCATACGCCACCTGCGACAAGGCAAAACCCACTTGGCAATCACGGCGGAGATCGAGCGCATCGAGGCTTTGCCAGATGTCAGCGAGGGAGAGGTTGCCTCGTTGGCCGTTGCACTACGCCTCCTCTGTGCCGTAATCGACGGGGATAGGATCGCAATACCACACCGGCACGATGAGCTCCAGGCCTTGCTCGGCAGCTCCGTGTCCGCTTTTGTCTTGACTCAGGGGCTGGCGCAAGCCGCGAATCTAAATGGCAACTCTGAACTGCCGCGGCTCGAGCTTTCCCGGTTTTCTGCCAGGGAGATGCTCACGGGAACCACGCGTGCGGTTGCCCTGGGCGATGGGGCGGGTCTTGCGTTGCCGCTGCCTGCGGGTTGGGAAAAACCTCTGCTCTCCGCCTTAGATCAGCCCAACTGCCCCATCGACCCCACGCAAATGCTGGTGCTTGGAGAAGGGGCCTTGAGCAGTGGGGCTACGATGCTGGCGTATGCCGCATCGGCAGCGGGTCTGGCCCAGGGCGGCAGCGATGCCAGGTTTCTGTTTCTTCGCGGTCGGGTGCTGCCTCCCTGGCAACCCCAGCGGCAGGAGGGGTGTTTCCGGGCAGCGCTCGAACTCGCCCGCCGCGAGCGCAATCTTGAACTGGCGGGGAAGATCCTCGATCAAATGCTCGAGAACGAGGATCGCTATTGGGGAGCTGATTTTCTGGACGATTCGGCTAGCGGCAAAGGTCCGGTGCCGGCGGAGTTGGTGCAGGAGATCCTGGAGGAAGAGCGGGCGGAAACGAAGTTTCCCGTCCTTGGACGCAGCCGCCCTCCGAAGTATGGCTCGAAGCTTGGACCCGCTCTTTGCGACTGCCACGCTTGTCGTGCAGAACGCGGGGAAACCCCGAGCGGCTGGGGTGAAGACGACGGGGCTGATGAGAACGACACCGACTTCCCCGAAGAATCGCCCGGGACTTCTTCACAAGCCTTAGACGAGCTCGAACAGTTGCTCGACACACTTCCCCCTCGGATTGCACGGGAAGTGGAAGAAGCCATTGCCCGAGGAGACCCGCCCGAAGTGGTAATGCGGAGAGTTTTCGGAAACTCTCGCCCCGAGATGCGGTCATCTCCGCCGGGCGGAAAGGCAAAGAAACGAACGGAGAGTCTTCCGTCGTCGCTGCAGGGCAATCTGTTTTAGAGTGAAGCCATGAACCGAGGAACACACCGCCGCGCCTCCGATCCGCACGCCGTGCTTGGCGTTGGGCCGGGAGCCGGTGACGAACAGATTCGTGCCGCTTATCTGCGCAAGCTCAAGGAGTATCCCCCGGACCGCTGTCCCGCCGAGTTCGAGAGCGTGCGCGATGCCTATGATCTGCTGCGCGACCGGCGCCGGCGCTCGCAGCACACTCTGTTCGCGTGCGACCCGGAGGCACCTTTGGAATCCCTGCTGGAAGGCACTGACGACGAGAGGAAGTACACCGGGTCCGAACCATGGCTGGCGGTAATGAAGGAAAAAAAGTAAACACCAATGGAAACAGATACGCATGCCCCCTCCGGCAAGCCCTCTCCCGAACAACGCGAGCGCCTGGTGCGGAGCTTCGAGAATTGGCTGGATAACGCGCTGGCAGATGAGGCACCGCCGTCGGGGCTAACTGCCGAGTTACTCTCCGCGCTTGCCACCGGTGATCCGCTTCCACCCATCGAGGGTAGTTGCGATCTCTATTCTCTGTGGTCGGCCATGACCACGCTTACCCAGGAAGTCAGACTGCAAGGGCGAATGTTCAGGCAGTTGAAAGATACCCTGGTCGAGAGCCGGGAACCATCCGACGCCGAGCGGCGGAATGGGAACGCGGAGGCGGCCGGAGAGTCGTCATGCGGAACCTCGCGCAGCACGCCAACGCAAAGGCGGGAGATCGACGTCCTGCTCGATCTGCGGGATCGCGTGGAACGCGGACGCTCGGCGGCGCAGAACGCCGCCGAACAGCTAGCTCCGTCACGTCGGCCATTCTGGGCGCGCTGGCTGGGAGCTGGCGGAAGACGTGTGCGACATGCCCGGGACATCCTCGCTGCACTCTACGAGGGCTACAGCCTTACCCTGGATCGTCTCGATCAGGCGCTGCTCGATCTCCACGTCGGCGCCATCCTATGCGAGGGACAAAAATTCGATCCGCAGCGCATGACGGCCATTGCCATCGAGCACACCGACACCGTGCCCGAAGGAACGGTTGTCGAAGTCTACCGCGATGGCTATGACTGGGAAGGCGAAGTCTATCGTCCGGCTCAGGTCAAAGTGGCGCGACCGCAAACCAGGAACTGATCAGAAAGGAAAGGACCGGTAGGAACTGACAATGAGCGATCCAATCGTGGGCATTGACTTGGGGACCACCAACTCCGAGGTGGCGGCTTTCAGCGATGGCAAAGTTCAGGTGCTCAATGCAGGCAAGAGTAAACTCCTGCCTTCCGTGGTTGGACTGTCTCCGTCCGGCGAGTTGCTGGTGGGGGAAGCGGCCCGCAACCAGCTGGTCTTGTATCCCGAACGCACCGTCCGCAGCATCAAGCGCAAGATGGGCAGCAGCGAGACGGTCTCGCTCGGAGAGCGGCAGTTTGCGCCGCAGGAGATCTCGGCGCTGATCTTGCGCGAACTCGCAACCTGGGCCGGACGCCAACTCCAGCAAACCGTCGAAAAGGCGGTCATCACAGTGCCCGCGTACTTTTCCGACGCGCAACGGCAGGCCACGCGGGAAGCGGCCCAACTGGCGGGCCTCGAGGCGGTGCGCATCCTGAACGAGCCGACCGCGGCGAGTTTGGCGTATGGAGAAGGTAGCCGGCACAACGCCTTGGTTTACGACCTTGGCGGCGGGACCTTCGACGTCTCCATTGTGGCTC
Organism: Terriglobales bacterium; assembly: GCA_049520935.1. Lineage (GTDB taxonomy): Bacteria > Acidobacteriota > Terriglobia > Terriglobales > Acidobacteriaceae > Acidiflorens. The sequence continues at coordinate 171,766 of JBEKPJ010000002.1, forward strand.
TCGAAGGCGATATCACCGAAGTGCTTGCCAGTCACGGGAACAATCGACTGGGCGGCGACGACTTCAATGATCTGTTGGCCGAGCATTTGCTCTCGACTTTTCAACGCAACCATGGCATCGATCTGCGCAGCGAACATCACGTCGCCCGAGCCCGCCTCTGGTGGGCGGCCGAAGATGCGAAGCGTCGGTTGAGTTTCGAGCCTGAGACGACGGTGCGCGAAGAGGCGCTGGTCACAGTCGACGGCAAGCCGCTGCATCTCGAATTGGAGATCACCCGCGAACGCTATGAAAGCATGATTCGCCCGCTACTCGAACAGACCTTTGAAAGCGTATCGAAAGCGCTGGCCGATGCCCGTAAGAGCCCTTCGGACTTGGATGCCATACTGTTGGTCGGGGGTTCGACTCGCACCCCGCTGATCGCCGAAATGCTCAGGGAGCGCACCGGGATAACTCCCCGGGAAGACATTCATCCCGACCTGTGCGTCGCTCTGGGCGCCGGCGTGCTGGCGTCGCGACTGGGGGGCCACGACGTCGAGCGCGTGCTGGTCGACGTTTCGCCGTATTCGTTCGGAGTTTCCTATTTGGGAGAACGCGGCGGTATTGTTTATCCCCACTGCTACAAACCGATTCTCCGGCGCAACAGCCCTTTGCCCATCACTCGAACCGAGCGCTTCTATACCAGCCACCCCTACCAGGAAGAAGTGAACATTTGTGTATATGAGGGGGAGGACGAAGATGCCCTGCGTGATATTCTGGTCGGTGACTTCCAGGTGAAGGGCCTCACTCCGGTCCGAGAACAGAACGAAGTGCTCTGCCGCATGAGCCTGGACCTGGACGGAATTCTGCACGTCACCGCCATCGAAAAACGCTCCGGCCTGTCCAAGCACATCACCATTGCCCGTGCCCTCGAGAGCAAGAGCCAAGCCGAAATTGCTGCCGCCCGGCAACGCCTGGAGGCCCTCTATTCCGTCGGTCAGAGCGACTTAGAGGATGTGGAAGAAGAGGGCGAAGGTTTGGAAGATATGGTCAACGAGGATTTGCTAGAACCGCTCCCCCTGTCCTTGGACAGTCGCGCGGAGAAAAACGACTGGAGTGTGGCCATCGGCGAGGGAAAGCAACTGATCGAACGGAGTCGCCAATTGCTGGCGGAGCTGCATGAAGAGGATCGCGAAGAAGCGATCGAGTTGAACGCGCAGATCGAATCTGCCATCGACAGCAACGATGAAGCCGCATTGAGGCAAGCGGCCAACGATTTGCGGGAGTTGCTGTTCTTCGTAGAAGGCCGCGCATGAGTGGTGATGGCGGACTCGGCTGCCCCGTCTGCAAGGCTCGGTTTCGCGGCGCTGCCGAATGTTCGCGCTGCGGTGCCGATCTTACTGCACCGATGCTTCTGGCGTCACACGCCTATGTCTTGCGCCAGCAGGCCCGCCAGGCGCTTCGGTCCGGTGATGCTCGGACCGCCCTAGCTACTGCCTGCGCGGCCCAAGGCTTGCACGCAACGGCGGAAGGCGGTCTTGTTGAGTCCGCCTGCAAGCTGGCAAACGGTGGGGAATGAAGCGAGAGACGGCCGCTTGCACGCTGGCTAGCAAACTCGCACCAATGGACGGGAAAGAGCTAATCACCCGGTGACAGGCCGGGTGCTGAGTCGCTGTTGAGCAGGCGCCTTGTAATTTCGCTACGCCAGAGCGTGTCCGCCCTCGTATGCGCATGGCCGGGGAATTGGAGTGTTTTTTGTTTTTGGCTAATGGCCGTGCCAGTTCATGGAACTTGCAGCGTCGGGCCCGGAGTGCTGCGGGGGATGTTTAGCGTGGCCGTGCTTATCCCTACCGTGGGGGCGAGAATGTCATTCCTACGACGCACCTCTTCCCGGTTTCCAGCGTTCGGGGCTCACAGTAATGGTGGACGCTCCCACCGTTCGCGCTCAAGTTGGAGAGGCGGTCAGCTGCCGTGTCGCCCACACCAAGTGTCGCGGAAAAAATTGCCGTTGATGGCGCAACATCTGCGAACAGAACCACATTGCCTAGCGCCCAGGGCTGCCCGGATGTTGATTACAAGACCGGCCTGTCGCCGGCGTCAAGTTGTTGAAACACATCGCTGTCGTTGATTTTGCCGCGCTCGCATCCCCAGCACAAGCATCTTAGTGTTCTCGGCGGGTTGGCGATGGTTTTCCGTTTGCGATGACGTCGAGAAAATATTGATGAATGCGACGATCCTCGCTTAACTCGGGATGGAACGTCGCGGCGAGCGTCTTGCCCTTGCATACCAGTACGGCGTCGTTGCCTTCGGTTGCGATCACTTCGACACCGGCGCCCACGCGTTCAATCTTGGGAGCGCGGATAAAAACCATCTCAATCGGAGAGCCAAGAAATCGCCCTTCGCGAATGGAGCTGTCGATCTGGCGTCCATAGGCGTTGCGCCGCACCGTGATGTCCAGCGCCCCGAGGCCAGCCTGTTTCGGATTTTCCACCTCCGCAGCCAGCAGGATGCACCCGGCGCAAGTACCAAAAGTCGGCTGCGCACGCACAAAGTCCTTCAGTTTCCGGAACCCGTCCTCGCCCAGCAACTTGAGAAATGTCCCCGATTCGCCGCCCGGGATCACGAGCCCGTCGATCGCGGCCAATTGCTCCGGCTTTTTCACCAAAACAACTTCGGCCCCCAACTCTTCGAGGCGCCGCCGATGTGCGTCGAAATCGCCCTGCAGCGCCAAAACCCCAATCTTCATCCTTATCCTCTGGACCAAGTGCTCGACCCCATAAAGCCGCAGAGGGCACAGCCGAACACAGAGAAAGGAACCTTTCCCCCTGTGAACCTCTGTGCCCCTTGTTCGGTTAAGGGTTTTTGATTACCAGCCACGAGTCTGCAGCAGGTGCGCCTCATCGAGCGTAGAGACGGCCAGCCCCTTCATGGCTCCCGTCAGGTTCTCACTCACTTCAAGTAAAACTTTAGGGTCTTGGTAGTGCGTGGTCGCTTGCACGATGGCCTTCGCCCGCTTCTCGGCCTCCACCGGATCGGCGAATTCGGTGGAATTCTTCATGAAGATGCCCGAGCCGACAAACACCGCCTCGGCTCCCAGTTGAAGCACCAGCGCGGCGTCGGCCGGAGTGGCAATTCCGCCGGCCGAGAAATTCGGCACTGGCAGCTTCCCGTCGCGCGCGACCATCTTCACCAGCTCATAGGGCGCTCCGTGTTCCTTCGCCTTGGCATAGAGCTCTTCTTCGCCGAGCACCGTCAGAATCCGCATCTCCTGCACGATCTGGCGAATGTGGCGGACGGCATGGACGACATCTCCGGTGCCCGCCTCGCCCTTGGTCCGAATCATGGCTGCGCCTTCGGCAATGCGCCGCAAAGCTTCGCCCAGGTTGCGAGCGCCGCATACAAAGGGCACGCTGAATGCGTGCTTATCCACATGATGCACTTCGTCCGCCGGCGTCAGAACCTCAGACTCGTCAATGTAATCGACGCCCAGCTCCTGCAAAATCTGCGCCTCCGCAAAATGGCCGATCCGGCACTTCGCCATCACAGGAATGTCGACCACTGCCATGATCTCGCGTATTTTTTTGGGCGAGGCCATGCGCGCTACTCCACCTTCGGCGCGAATCTGCGCCGGAACGCGTTCGAGAGCCATGACCGCGACCGCTCCCGCCCGCTCGGCAATCTCCGCCTGCTTGGCGTCGGTGACGTCCATAATCACGCCGCCCTTGAGCATCTCGGCGAGCCCGGTCTTCAAACGAAGGCTGGTGTTGTGTCCATTATTCTGTGACATAGGGTCTACTCTTTTCTCGCGAACGATGATCGCGGGCAAGCCGTAGCGTCGCCCGAGCGGGAGCACTGCGGCAACTCAAGCTCTGCCCGCTCCTCGGCACTATTTTACAGCCCGTGGACGATTCGCGGTATCCCAATCGCGGCCCCACCCGGCGGGACTTGCGGGCTGTCCGGTGGAACCGGCAGCAAATGTGCGGCGTAATCTAATACCTATGATTCACCCGACACGACGCGAGATTCTGTTGCGCTTGGCGGCGGCAAGTCTCTCGCCTCTTGCCCATGGCCAGGGAACGATGGCTCAGCCAGCGAAAGAATCCGAAAAGCCTGAATCCGCCCGTCCCGCAACCAACGATGGCCGGCGCGACGCGCTCCTTGGTCTTCTCGGAGAGATGCCGGCGAGGCCGCAACCCGCCGTTCAGGTTCTGGAATCGACGAAACTCGAAGGCGGACGTCGTGACAAAGTCGAGTTTCTCTCCGAGCCCGCGAGCGCCCTGTTCGCCACGCCGGTTGACAGGATTCGCGCTTATCTGTTCGTTCCCGACCGCGACCATGGCCAACGCCAGCCGGCAATCATCGCGATTCACCAGGACGGCCCGCAATCGAACATCGGCAAGTCGGAACCGGCAGGTCTCGCCGGGGACAGGAATCTTTTCTACGGCTTGGAGTTGTTTCAACGCGGATACGTGGTCCTCTGTCCGGATCGTTTCCAACACGCAGAACGACGCAGGACCTCCCCGAATGACATCACTTCAATCGACGCCGAGCGAGACGACGAGTTGTTCAATCACTGGGTAGGCCAGCTGCTGCTCGGCGGGCGAAACATGCTGGGCAAGGAAGTTTATGACCTCATGGTCGCAACCGATGTCCTCGGTTCGCTGCCCTATGTCGACCGGGACCGGATGGGCGCGATCGGACACTCCGCCGGCGGCAATGCTCTGGTTTACTTCATGTTCGCCGATCCCCGCATCAAAGTTGGGGTTTCTTCCTGCGGGCTCTTCGATATGCTCAGGTTCTTTCGCCAGGACGCGCCGAAAAAACGGATGGCTGCAACGGCCCTGCCTGGACTGGCCAAAGTCGGCGATTCGGCGGATTATCTGGCCTTCCTCGCTGCTCGCCCGATTATGTTGACCCGAGGACTATGGGAGTGGGGCAGCGACGGCGAAGATGCTCGTCACAGCAAGGAACATGTCCAGGAGACGCGGGACATGCAGGCCCAGGCGGCCAGACACTACGCCCGTCTCGAAGCCTCCGAAAACTTGTGCGTCGTGTATTTCGACGAAGCAGGCGGCAATCATGATTTTCCTCCTCATGTCAGGCAGACCGCTTATGCCTGGATCGATCATCATCTGAAGCGCGATCTCGCATCGCGAGATGCGCGTGGCCGCTCGCGCTGAGCCGCCAGGCACTCAGCGCTCCACAAACCGGCGAAACATTCGTTGTGCATCAATGGCGATGAACACTCCGCGGCCGCGTGCCAGTACTTCCCCTTTTTCATTCAAAATCTCGGCCCTATTGATGTGGCGTCGACCTTTCACCTCGACCTCGCGCGATTCCACGCGCAGCGGCTGCCGTAGGGGCACCGGCTTCAGGTAGTTCACTGTTATCTCGGAAGTGAGCGCCACCACGTGCCGCAGCTTGTTCACCTTGCCCATCGCCTCATCGAGAATCGTCGCAATGATTCCGCCATGGCAGTGTCCCGGTGGACCCGTGTAACGCTTGCCCAGCCGGAACCGGCACACAAAGCAGTCGCGCTCCTCGTCCAAGGTGAAGCGCAGCCGCATGCCATCCGGATTGTTCTTGCCGCAGGCAAAGCAGTAATTCTTTTGCAGTTGGAGGTAACGCGTGTCGTGTCCAGCCTGGGTCTTCTTCGCCGCCATCGAAAGATTTTATCGCGAGCGAGCGTCGAAACAAGGTCGGCGAACCATCCCGGGCCAGCGAAGGTCGACCAAGTCCCAGGTGTGTCCACGCACTCCCGTTGCACCCGGTGGTTCAAGGTTCTCGATGGTACGGAATCCGAATCCTCGCACAGATCGGGCCCTTGACGGAGACTCGAATCGATCGATGATTCGCGCGATCTGCTGTACGCGGAGGATTCGCCCTCGAGGTGCCCGCACACCCCGAACCCTGAATCGATTGCGGAAGCCAGGAACAGTAAAGGCCGCATTACGCTGAGGATTGAAAGCAAGTCAAAAGCGGATATCGACGACGAGTTGAAGCGGCGCTCGAAGAAAGCGTCCGAAACATCCATCACGGACGAGTAGGTGCTTGGGTAATATAACACTGCGAAGCCAAGCTGGCCGCGCTTCGAGCGGCTATCGATGAAGGCGACGGCAGCAGTGTCGCCGAAGGCAACGTCTTCGGCCGCGTCCGTAAGTCCCTCAAGCTTCCCGCGTCCCGCTAACCGTGGCCAAGTTCCGATTTTCGCGCCGCCTGGAAGGCGACCTTCGATCCATCGCCGATTACAGCTTGCGCGAATGGGGCCGTATTTGTTCCCGCAAATAGCGCCGCAAAACTCGCCGACAAAGGCGGAACGTGAGCACCCCGGTCCGGCCATGCGGTCTATTCCGGCAAGGGTTTCGCGCGAGAGTGTGATCGAAGTCTTCTCGTTCATCCTACTGTTGTTCTTCACGCTCAAGTGTTCGCAGTCCGGCGCGCCCGACTTCACTGGCGTTTTCGTAACGCCCCCTCTTGCTCTTCTTGGCAACGAAACGGTCAAGCTCAACGGTTAGATTAACGTTTCGGGTAGGCATGGTGTGGGCCCTTTCGATGAATGGAATTCGAATCCACCTGAAAACGTCAATACAAGGACTACAGAGCGCGGACGGCGCTATAAGGACGTGAAAGTACCCGGTAGTTCCTGTTAAGTGATTGCAAAGTGAATGCAGATTTCGACGGCCTCAGCACTAGCCCGACCGCGCGCCGTCGCTTGCCGTACGGAAGCATGCCGCAAGAACTTTACCTCCGCTTGACGGACACCAGGAGGGAATCTTGCCGAACAACAGAATCTGTTCCACAGAATTCCGGATTGACGTAAGGATCGCTCATCGAGCGAGGACGGCATCGACCAACTGTTCTTCGGTCAATTCGCCCTGGACAAACTTTTCAGAAAGCAGCCGCGCATCAGCAGGCGGCCCGAGGCCTTCCAGACGAAGGTCTGCAACCGCTTGGTCGACGGCCTTGCGCCGGAGAAGGCCTTCAGAGACAGTTATTGCTCTGGGTGCTGCCGCAGCCGTCACTGCTTTGCTGAAATGGCTCGAGGATTAACGGCTTCGATATCTGTGTAACGAGCGAAGTCCTTCTCGTTAAAGGTCAAAATCCTGCCGCCGCCGTATACTCGCATTGCGGCTACCAATCGCGCATCGTGCACCTGAACTCCGGAGACATTGCTCACGACAAGCAGTTTGCGCCATTCTTGATGTACAGCCAAACTGTCCGGCAGCAGCCGCAACTTGCCTTCAAACAGCCGCGCCCGACGATCGGCTTCCTGGGGAGAAAGACCGTATCCATTGCGGTCAAGTGGACGAGTACAAGTGCTCCAGAATTCAGCAACCTTCTGTGATGTGTAGCAGAACTGTCAGCACCGCGCTGGAGAGTATCATCAATCGCGGAAACCACGATGGGATAATCGCGATCATCCGGCTTGACCCAACGAAGAAGGACGTTGCTGTCAACCGAGTATCTGTGCGAGTCAGCGCGATCAGGGTTCCTCCACGCGTTACTTCACCGCTCGCGGGGTCGAGAACGAGATCTGCCACTTCCAGGCGTACACCTTGTATTGCGGGACCTCGACGCACTACGGCGCGCAAACGCGCCCTGAACTCAGCCATCGCGAACGGCTTGGTGAGGTAGTCGTCGACCCCGAGGTCCAGAGTGCTGACGATGTCATGGACAGTGTCGCGCGCCGTGAGAACCAGCACCGGTACGCGGTTCTTTGAGGTTCTCAACCTCCGGACAATTTCGAATCCATCCATCCCAGGGAGCATCAGGTCGAGAACGATCGCGTCAAATTGCTCGCTCTCTGCGTGCATTAGACCGGTGAGGCCATCGAACGCAATGACGGCCGAATCATTCGTCTCCTGCAATCCTTTCTGGAGCATCAGAGCCAAGCTCTTCTTGTCTTCCACGATTAGCACATGCACGCAACACCGCCTCGAATAAAAGACTAATTCACTCTTCAAAGTTCGAAACGAAAATCGTCTTTTGGCTCTTCAGCAAATCTTCAGCGAGCCCACGTAGCTTGGTTGAAGAAGCGGGTCACAGACAATCGCTTCAACAAGGAGAATCCATGTTTAAGAAATGTTTGCTCATTCTCACCACCGCGGGCGCACTCACGATAGCGGCTGCTTTTGCCGCGGCGAAGGAGAGCCAGTCTAACGATCAGGCGGGCGGGCGAAGCAACGATCAAACGAGTCAGACCGCCAATCCCGCGCATGAGCACGGCTGCCGCCATCACAATGGCTCGTCCGATCCGGCACGCCGCTCTGCTGAACTGACTGCCCGGCTCAACCTCACGCCCGATCAGCAGACCAAGGTGCTGAACACTCTTCAATCTGAAAGCTCGCAGATGCAGAGCGTGCTTCAGGACACCTCTATTTCGCGGGAAGATTGCCACTCCAAAATGAGAGAAATCCGGACGGCGACTGATTCTCAGATCCAGGGTGTGCTCGACCCTAATCAGCAGAAACAGTGGGATGAGATGCAGACCCGGCGTGAACAGAGGACACAGCGTCGCAGTCGTGCGACGCCTGATAACTCGGGCCAACAACAGCCAACCCAATAAATGGCAGAACCGCAGATTTGTTTCATTTGCAAGTCACTAAGAGGAGAAAACATCATGAAGTCCGCAACCTTTTGCAAGAGCATCCTATTAAGCGTTTCGTTGCTTTTAGCATCGAGCGCTTTTGCAGCCACAACAAACAGCTTTCAGATTGGCAATCCCGTCAACGTCAACGGTACAGCCTTAAAACCCGGAGACTACACAGTGAAATGGGACGGTAACGGTCCAAACGTTGAGCTCCAGCATTCTTCAGGGAACGCATTTGAAAGCTAAGGTGACGGCGCGCTTGGTGGAACTTAAGGCGCCAGCCGAAAGAAATGAAGCAATCGAACAGAAAAACCCAGGGCTAGCGAATACTCTCACAAGTCTCCAGTTCCAAGGTAAGACGACCACCTTGGAGTTTGGTGCCTCCGACGCGCCTGCCAGTGGAGTCTTGCTGGTCGTGAACCAGGGCGACGCCGATCTAGGTATTGTCGACCCGCACAGCGCCCAACAAGTGGCAAGGATTGTGGAAGGCGACACCACTGGTCATGAGGTGGCGGTTTCCCTAGACGGCAAAACTGCGTATGTCCCGATTTACGGCGATTCCAGTGTGGGGGAGGCTGGAACGGATGGCAGAGACCTGGTCGCAATTGACATTGCGTCTCGCAAAGTCGTCGGCCATCTTGATTTCGGACACGGCGTACGTCCGCACTGCGCGGTGATGAACCCGAAAGACGGGATGCTGTACGTAACGACGGAACTCGACCAGACGGTTACGATCATCGATCCCAAAACATTGCAAGTCGTGGGAGTGATCCCAACGGGCCAAGAACAATCCCACATGCTCGTCATTTCTCATGATGGACGGTTTGGTTACACAGCGAATGTCTCGGCGGGCACCGTGTCGGTGCTGGATATTCCGGCACGCAAGTTGCTATCTGTCATACCTGTCTCGACGAAGGTGCAAAGGATTTCGATTTCCGCCGATGACAAGTGGGTCTTCACAGCTGATCAAGCCAAACCGCAGTTAGCTGTGATCGATACTGCCACGAACAAACTGAAGACCTGGATCTCGATTGCTGCTCCGGGGTACGGCACTGCGAGTACTCTCGACGGGCGATGGCTGTTGGTCTGCGTGCCCGGCCCATCACAGGTGAGCGTTGTCGATCTGAGGACGCTGCGAGTGGTTCGCACGATCCCCATGCCGAAAGTGCCACACGAGATCGTGATTTCGTTTGACGACAAAACGGCATACGTTTCCTGCATTCGGAGCAAAAGGGTTGCGGCTATAGACCTTTCCGACTGGTCGGTAAAGAGTCTGATCGATGCGGGCGACAGTGTCGATGGAATGGCCTGGGCTGCTCCCGTCGCTATTCAGCAAATTGTCAGCGCAGCGAGGTAATTGTCTCGAAGAAGTGAGTAGCAGAAGATCGCTTCACAACGCCTGATGGGCCATCTGGTGAAAAAGGTGCATTATGACTACGAAAACTGGGAATTCGATTTCCACTGCTGCTCACTCTGAAAGACCCATCCGGCCAGCGCGATCGTTCAGTTCTCTGCGATGGTTGAATGGAAGCGTTCACTGGATCAGCGCGGTCGTGCTGGTTTACGCATTCCTCATCAATGGCGAAACCACGGGCGCGTTGAGAAACGCTGTCGCCATGAGAGGAGAAGTGAAATTGGGCGTCGTCGTCGGCCTCATTTTCCTTGTCCGATTTATCTGGGTGCAAAGCAGGCGCTCAGGCGGCGGGCGATGGGTCGGGTCGTCGGTTCGAATGCCGCAGTCCAAAATCCGAGGGATAACCGATTGGGGAATCTATCTCGGTGTGGGGGGCTCCGTCGTTTCGGGGCTTATGATCGCATATCTTCGACCAGGCGCCGAGCTCATCCCACAGGTCAGACGGTTTACCACCAGCAGCCCAGCTTTGAACGCTACGATTGATGCACACGCATTCATTTCGAACACTTTGGAGTGGCTATGCGGTTTCCACGCCGTGTACGCCCTGTGGTACTGGCTTGCAAAAAGAACGGAGTGGGGCAGGATTGCAGGGGATTGGGTTGAGCGAGCCACCTCTAACGCAGGTCGCGTGGGCTGGTCGTATCTCCGAGGGCAAAAACTTCGCTTGTAGGATACCCGGAACTTCGATAGGCAAGAATTGTATTAATAAAACGAGAGGGGTCTGACTTCGAAGATCCCCTAGTCGCAAGCACTCATCCGGTTGCAACAATGAATGCGACCCGCGCGCGCGATTGTTTCTGGTCGTGCCTCGATTGATTCTTCCGCAGGAATGAGACGTGTCACTTCTGCAGCTCCCGCGAGTTCACATCCAAGACCTGCTCGACCATTCAGCAAATCTTCAGCGAGTCCAAGTAGTTTCAGATTGCGGTTTACGAGGGCGAGATGAGGCAGTTCCTTAGAGCGAGCTTGTTGTTCCTATTTCTGAGTGTGCCGATTGCGAAAGGGCAAACTCCCGGAACGCTCACAGGCACTCCTCAGGACACCGGAAGTGCCAAGGCAGGGCAACAGCGGCAAACTGCGCTGAGGAGCGCGGAAGGACAACCCGTCGCCGAATCGGTCCGAATCGATCAACGCCCGCGTCTGGACGGTACGATCGACGATCCACTCTGGCAACAGGCGGCTCCGATTACCGATTTCAAGCAGAGAGAACCGTACGAAGGACAACCCGCAACAGAAAAAACTGAGGTCAGGGTGCTGTACTCGAACAATGAGATCTATTTCGGCATCACGTGTCACGATTCCGGGCGCCCCCTCGCTACTCAACTCCGCCGCGACGTGACGCAGGAGTTGGACGACTATTTTGAAATCGTGATCGACGCCCGTCATGACCGCCGCAACGCTTATGTCTTCCAGATCAATCCGCTTGGCACGCAACGAGATGCTCTGATCACAGATGAACAGGCTGGCGACCCTGAGGCTGGCCAAAACCAGGACGGCGATACCGGCTGGGATGGCGTCTGGACATCGGAAGCTCGCATCACAAGAGATGGCTGGACGGCCACCGTTGCTATTCCGTTTTCGACGCTGAACTTCATGCACTCTCGCGACGTGGCATGGGGACTGAATTTCAAACGGTTCATTCGCCGCAAGAATGAGGAAGACCTCTGGAGCGGTTGGCGTAGAAGGTTCGGCGTCAACAAGATTAGTCAGGCGGGTGAGTTGCATGGCATCCATGACATCGGCAGCGGACGACTGTTCATTGTCAAGCCGTATGCTCTTGGCGGATTCAACCATCTGCCGGCCGATGCCACGGCAAGCGGTCTAACTCCGGGAACAACCGGCGTATACACAGGCGGCGTCGATATCAAGATCGGACTGCGCTCTAACCTTGTGGCGAATCTCACGGCCAACACGGACTTCGCCGACAGCGATGTGGACGTGCAGCAGTTCAATTTCACTCCTTACAAGCTCTACTATCCCGAGAAGAGACCGTTCTTTCTGGAGAACGCGGGCGTCTTCTCCTTTCCCATGGGCCTGACCAGTGGGGATCAGCTCTTTTTCAGCCGCCAAATTGGAATTGATGCGAGCACAGGGCAGCAGGTTCCTATCAGCGGAGGAGCCAAAGTTACAGGCTCGCTCGATGGATTCGAGTTAGGGGCGATGGATGTGGACACACGGTCTTCCGGACCGAACCCCTGGGCAAACTACGCGATCTTGCGCGTGAAGAAGTCGCTGGGCGAAAGCGGTTCGTATATCGGAATCATGGGCATCGACAAGCGTTCCGGAGAGGTAGACTCCGACTTCAATGATACGTTCGGCGCGGACGGCAGGTTCGTCTTGTTCAAGAACCTCGTTCTCGGCGGCTTCGCAGCCCAAACACGGACGCCAGGCCTTTCAGGCGGTCAATCCAACCTTGGGGCGAACCTTAGCTTTCAATCCAACTGGTTCAATTTGCAGGCCGAACATCGAAAGGTCGGTCCAAACTTCGACCCGTCTGCCGGCTTTCTTGAGCGGGCCGATTGCATTTGCGACTATGTGGACGCCGAATTCAAGACACGGCCGAAATGGGCTGGTGTGCGGGAGGTGCAATTCGAGGGCTTCCTCAATCATGCTCCCGATACTCACCACGCGGTCGAGACGCAAGAGTGGCTGAACACGTTTCGGATTGAGTTTCACAATGGATCCTTCACCGACGATGACATCGTCGACGTATTTACGCAGCGGCTCACGACGCCCTTCAACATCTACAAGAATGTCAACATTCCGGTGGGCGTCTATAACTGGATGCGGCACCAACTCATGTATGCCACTCCTCAAGATCGCCGTTTAACTGCACAGTTCATCGAACGCTTCGGAAGCTATTACAACGGCAGATTGAATGAACTCTCGGTGCAGGCCGCGTATCGCGCGAACCAACGGCTGTCCTTCAGTCTGAGTCCGCAGTGGAGTCGTTTTCGGCTGCCGGCTCCGGAACGCAACTTCTCAGTTGTGGTGGGAGCCCTGGAGACCGACTATGCGTTCTCCCGGTTTCTCTCTCTCTCGACGATTCTTCAAGTCGACACCGCCAACGCGCAAGGCGCGAGCGCCAATATCCGCCTGCGATGGAACTATCGTCCCGACAGCGACCTGTACGTGATTTACACCGCGGGCCAGCAGTTCGCCAGCCTGGCTGCAGTTACTCCGGCACAGTTTTATCAGAACCGATTCGTAGTCAAGTACACCTATTCGTTTCGGCCATGAGGAATCGTGGATTACGGGACTTTCTGTTGGTGGGAATAAATACGAAAGCTAGAAAAGGAGTGCAGAATGGATTCAGTTGCAGTAAGAGCAAAGGATGTACGAAACATTGAGGAACGGCATCCGAGCGACGATTGTATGGTCCTAGATTTGACAATTCGTTCCGAACCCGGGCACACTGAGAATGCGACAATGGCAAAGTTTGTCGCCGTAAGCGTTTCCGTCAATCAACGCACCTTGATCCAAATCCTAGCGAAGCCCTGCGCTCGCCAGCAGAAAGGTGCGTTTATGAAGACGAATTCTCCCATTCCATTTCCTGTCTTGTCAGTCCTGAAAACTCTCATTGCAAGGCCGTCTTTCCCCACAGGCGGTGCGCAATGAACGGGACAACTCTCAATCAAACTCAAGTTCAGGGAGTATTGTCTCGGCTCTACGCCGAGGCTCAAGCGAACGATTCCAGAGTTCAAGCCGAAGAGCAAGTTCTCCTGGCGGCCGGAGGAGGCATCATTGCTGATCAGACCCTTCAGTCGATCAACGATCGAACCTTCATGGCCGTCGCCCCCGAAGTTGGCAGGTTGATCTATCTGCTCGTGCGCAGTCGCCGGCCCGCGCTCGTTGTGGAATTTGGTACGTCGTTCGGACTTTCTGCGCTCCACATCGCTTCGGCGGTTCGCGACAACAGCATCGGCCGGTTGATTACGACAGAACAAAGCGCAACCAAGGCCTCTCGTGCGGCCACACATATTGAGCAGGCCGGTTTGTCGGACCTGGTAGAAATCCGGCAGGGAGATGCTTTTAAGACACTCACTTCGGTGATGGGGATCGACTTGTTGCTGCTCGACGGATGGAAACCACTTTATCTCCCGCTCCTAAAGCAATTGGAGCCGGCACTTTCTCCGGGCTGCCTCATCATCGCTGACGACGTAATCAGCCTGTCGGAAAAGCTCGCGCCATATCTCGCGTACGTGCGCGACGCGACAAATGGTTACGTATCGTGCCAGCTTCCGTTGGATGACGGTCTCGAACTCTCAATCCGCTAACATCGATTGCTGTGGCCCGCGAGAAAGATCACCCCCATCCAGGGGTGATCTCCCTCGCAGAGGACGAGGGTCACGTTTCAGGATTACGGCCTAAAGGCATTCCTCGATTTTGTCGAACCTTATATCGGGACAGACCGCGACCCTCGTCTCCGCGGCAATACCGCGAGTCTTTGCTTCGGACATAGACGGTGACTCTTTGTAGACCCAACTCCTCCTGAGGATGCTGCGCCCTGTTGCTGCCGTTGCACCCACGCAAATCAACTTTGCGCCACTGAACTGGTGAGTGGTCGGTTTTGCTCAGTTCCGCCCTCGGTCGGTGCAGCATAATTGGGTTCGTAGCGGCGGGATTTTTGTTGTAGCTCTTTTCCGTCTCTCGATAAGCCCTTTAGTCTTTATGGCTTAGAAGAACTGGCGGAGAGAGTGGGATTCGAGCCCACGATTAAGATGATTGGCAAAGATTGCCAATCGCGGAGTTGCCGCGGATTGCTGCGGATGAACCGCGCTCGCGCCCGGAGTTGCGAAAGGCGGTATGGCAACGATTCGCAGGGAATTGCGCCCCATTCAACAACTACGGCTGAATGGTTTCAATCGATTATGAACACCCGAGACGAACTGTGAAGAGTTGATCAATAGGCACAGGGACTTACGATTCGGTGGCCCATTCTCCGGCGAATCCTTGCCATACGTCACGATCTGGCGGCCGGGTTGGGGCGGCCACGATCGCGAGCCCTGCTTGAAATCAGTCGTAATATTCCAGCCCTAGATGCGTAATCAGTTCTTCACCCTTCAAATGCCGTAACGTATTCTTCAGCTTCATCAGCTGAATAAACAGATCATGCTCCGGATAGAGCCCCGGCGCAGTCATCGGCGATTTGAAGTAGAAACTCAGCCACTCCTGGATGCCCAGGCGGCGTAGCTGCGGGCTGCGCTGCGCGAGGTCGAGGAACAGCACCAGGTCGAGCACGATTGGTGCCGCCAGAATCGAATCGCGACAGAGGAAATCCACCTTGATTTGCATCGGATAGCCGAGCCATCCAAAGATATCAATATTGTCCCATCCCTCTTTGTTGTCACCGCGCGGCGGGTAATAGTTGATGCGAACCTTGTGGAAGATGTTGCCGTAGAGTTCCGGATACAAGGCGGGCTGCAGAATGTGCTCGAGCGCGCCCAGCTTCGATTCTTCCTTGGTCTTGAACGACCCCGGATCGTCGAGCACTTCGCCGTCCCGGTTGCCCAGGATGTTCGTCGAATACCATCCGCTCAGCCCGAGCAGGCGCGCCTTGAAAGCGGGTGCGAGCACGGTCTTCATCAAGGTCTGTCCCGTCTTGAAGTCTTTGCCACAGATGGGGATTTCGCGCTCATGCGCGAGTTCGTGCATCGCCGGTATGTCGACGGTAAGGTTCGGTGCGCCATTGGCAAACGGCACGCCCTCCATCAGCGACGCGTAGGCATAGACCATGGAGGGGGGTATGTTCTTGTCATTTTGTTGCATTGCCCGCTCGAGCGACTTTACGCTCTGGTGAATGGCCGAGGGTCGAATGAAGCTTTCGGTGGAAGCGCACCAGATGGTGATCAGTCGGCTGGCGCGGCTCGACTTCTTGAAATCGCGAATGTCCTGGCGAAGCTGCTCGGCCAGGTCCAGCTTGTTCTTGCCCTTCTTCACGTTCGGACCGTCGATCTTCTTGACGTAGTTGTGATCGAAAACGGCCTTCATCGGCGTGATGGCACTCAGCCGCTTTTTCACCTTGTCGAGCAGATCCCGCTCCAGCACTCCAGCCTTGCGGGCGGCCGCGTACATGTTGTCCTCAAAAATGTCCCAGCCGGTGAAGACCAGATCGTCCAGTCCGGCGAGCGGAACGAAATCCTTGATCTTCGGCGACCGGCCATCGGTGCGCTTGCCCAGGCGAACCGTTCCCATCTGCGTGAGCGATCCGATGGGGTGGGCAATCTGCTTCCGCACCGCTTCAACCCCGGCTACAAACGTCGTGGCCACCGCGCCCATTCCGGGAATCAGCACGCCGAGTTTGCCCTTCGCAGGCGCGATTCCGCCGTCGGATTCCGAGCCCCGACTTTCGTGGCGGGAATCCCGCACCTCAACTGTCGATGGATGCAATGTCGTTTTCACTGCCTTCTTGGGGAACGTTTTCTGCTTCGCCATAGCCGGGGCTGCTTCCTTGTGGGAACTGTGGGATGAATGCAAACCAAGTATGTTCTCGTAGGGGAAGGGCTTTTTGCAAACGCACGCGCCCGAATCCACAGGAAAACCACTTTAATGGCGTCTACAACACATTGGGTGGAATATGGGGGAATTGTTCGGAACCGGTTGTGATCGCCTGTCGAAGCGCCGCCCGCACCGACCGTTTCCTGATTCCACGGATCGAATTTATTGGTTGGACTTGGTGCGCGATCTCCGTCATAGTGGTAATGAGTTCGAGTCCCGCCCAGCGGCGGTTCTTCTCGAACCTGCTGTTTGCGTTCAGCCCTGTACGCTGCGTTGCAAATCTGCTGACCTCGTTGTTCTCCCACTTCATCTAGGCTCGCGCTACCCAGGCTTACGGGTGTCGTTCGCTCCTTAGACAAAGAACAGGAGATGGTATGAGATCGATTCGCACATTCGCATATGCCGCTGTTTTGGGCTTGAGTATGTTCAGCATGCAACCCGCTCTGGCCTCCGCCGAGGACGCCCGCGGCGTCTTCACGCTCTCTCACGAAGTACATTGGCAGAATTGCATTCTGCGTCCGGGAGACTACGCCTTTTCCATTCGGACCAACGGGCCGCAACCGCTATTGCTCGTACGCGGAAGGAATGGAACGGGTGCGGAAGCGATGTTGACGGTTATGGACATCGAATCGTCGACCACGACCGAAGTCAGCAAACTCGTTCTGGTATCAAGAGACGGGCAGAGTTTCGTGAGCGCTATGGACCTGCTGGAGTATGACATGAGCTTGCGCTTTGCCGTTCCCTCTGCAAGCCCCGCCAAATAGACCGCCGTTCAGCCACCTTCGGCCCCAAAACCGGATGGTGACTGCTAGCCGGGAGCAGAGGCAACTTGCAATCTGCTCCCGGCGTTGTTTTTGGGGTCATCCATGCTCGGTGGGGGTCATCGAACGTCGGACGCGGGAGATGAGTGGCGGGCGTCAGACGGCGGAAGGACTCACGCTCGGATCGAATCGGCGGTCGCCGATCAAGGACACTAGGAGGGCCGGCTATTCGAGCGCACTTCTTCGCTTAGGATGATCGCCTCGGCAATCTCTTTCATGGCCTTGCGTTTCTGCCGGCTCTGCTGCTGTAGAGCAAGATAGGCTTGCTCTTCGTTCAATCCCAACGAGCGTTGCAAGATTCCTTTGGCACGTTCCACCACTTTGCGTGTCTGCAACTGCTCGGTGAGATGGGAATTGATTTCTTCCATCCTCGCCATTTCAATCTCCGCTCCCACCAGCAACCCGATCGCCGAGATCAAGCGGATTTCTTTCGGCTTGTGTACGTGCGGCCGGCGGTGCTGCAAATTGATGACTCCCACCACCCGCCCGCGGCACATGAGCGGCACCGAGAGGAACGCCTCGTAACTGTCCTCCGGCAATTCATGGAAGAACTGGAAGCGCGGGTCTTGCCCCGCTTTTTCTGAAATCATGACTGGTTCGTGGTGGGCCGCCACCCAGCCGGTAATTCCCTGCCCCACCCGCAGTTTCAGACGGTCCACAATGTCGGGGTGCGCATTCTTCGAAGCCCGGAGAACCAGTTGTTCTCCGTCCAGCACGTAGATGAGGCAGGAATCACACTTCACCAGCCCCGAGGCAAACTCCACCACCCGGCCGAGCACCTCGTGAAAACCCTCGGCAGTCGCCAGTTGGCCACCAATCTCATGGAATAAGTCGACGTGGGAATCTTCAATTCCGACCAGGGTAGGCATGGATCTAAGGTACCGGGGCCGCCGAACGGTGTCTAATTCCAAATTTTGATGACTGCGATCAAGGATTTCATCACCGTTTTTAATGATTTCTTTACATCCTTTCCGGAGTTTCAGCATCACTCGGCTGCTCGCCCCTTCCCCAAAAAAACTCGAGCCGGCTCGGTACCTGAGCCGGCTCGCATGGTGCGATGAAAGATCCGCTCGCCCAGAATCGGCTACTGCACGGCAAAGATCAAATCATCGTGGTCATTGTAAGAGCCAGTCGTGCACGATGACGCCCTTCCCTCATAGCGGAATTGCGCCCGAACCGCCTGCAGGCTGCCGGTCGGAAGCGTGAACGTGGCCGACAAGCTCTGTGCTCCAGCCTTGGTGGGAACGATGGTTTTGATGAAAACCCACGAGGGACTGTTCGCGTTAGCGGCATAGTAAAGATCGAGAGCGTCAGACGTATAGCCCGTCCAAGCCCAGACCGTCGCCGTCACCGTTGCCGTGGTGCCATGGGTCAGCGCGCCGCTGCTCGAGGTGACGACAATACGATCGTTCGATTCGTCGGAGTGGAACGTCCCGGCCGTGCCATCGGCGCAGGAGTTGTTGATGGTGTTCGGTTGATTCGGTTCCGCGCCGCCCGAGATGTGATCCCGTCCGAGCAACAGCGATGGACCCGAGTCGCAGGAACTTCCGACGGTGCCGCATTCCGGAGCCTTGAGTGCGGAATTATAAGTTGCGGTTTGCGCACCCGCGGATGAACTCACCGTCAACGCCAGGTTCGCGCTGTGGGTGAGTGATCCGGATGTTCCGGTTACCGTCACCGTCGCCGTTCCCAGGGTTGCCGTAGCCGAAGCGGTGAGGGTGAGTACCGACGTCGCGGTTCCGTTCGCCGGCGGAGTCACCGGATTCACGGAGAACGTCGCCGTCACGCCGCTCGGCAAGCCGGTTGCGGTGAGCGTGGTGGCCGAGCTGAAGCCACCGCTGCTGGTGACCGTGATGGTGCTGGTTCCGTTGCTGCCTTCGGCCACTGTCAGCGACGCAGGCGAAGCACTGACCGTGAAATTCGGCGAAGCCGTGGCATCGACGGTGAGCGCCAGGGTTGTCGTTTCGACCAGGCTGCCGGAGGTTCCGGTAATGGTCACCGTGGCCCCGCCGACGGTGGCCGAACTCGTTGCCGTCAGCGTCAGCGTGCTGGTCGTGGAAGTTGGGTTCGGGCTGAACGCGGCCGTCACCCCACTCGGCAAACCAGACGCGGCCAGCGTTACGCTGCCGGTGAATCCGCCGAGGTCGGTCACGGTGATCGTGCTGGTACCGCTGCTGCCTTGGGTAATGGTCAGGCTGCTCGGCGAATCGGACAGCGTGAAACTGGGGGTCGTCGACCCGGTCAGGGTGTTGAGCAGGGTCGGTCCGTTCGGGCTTCCCCACCCCGTTACCATGTCGTAACCGGTAACCGCCGGGTAGCCGTTACTGCCGCTGGTGATGTCGTGGAAGTTGCTGTCGTAGCTCGAACCGAAGGCGATGGGATAGATCAAGGGGTTCAAAAAGCCGAGAGTCGTGCCGTGATTGGTCACGTTCTGCTGATTGGCGAGGGCAAGATAGCCCGCCCAGCGCGGCGCCGCGTAGCTGGTACCGCCGTATTCGTTGTAGTAACAGGTTCCGTCATCGCACAGGATGTTGTCGAAATTGGCTTCCGCCGCCACGTCCGGAAGATCACGGATAGTCGAAGAAGCCTCATTGGAGGAATTGGCTACGCCCACCTGCCAGCTCGGAATGGCGAAGCCGTTGTCCGCCGGACCGCCGCTGCTGTCCGACCACGCCGTCTCCGATTCCCATGGGCCGCCGGCGCCATTGGTCGAGAGGTCGGTTCCGCCGACTGCCACCACGTAATCGCTCTCCGCCGGATAACTCTCGTCGGTATTGTTATTTCCCGTGTACTTTCCGGCATCGCCCGAAGCGACGAAAAGATTCTGCCCCTGGGCCGCAAATTCCTGGAAGATCGGATCGTCGTCGGAAGGGTCGTCCGGAGCCCAGCCCCAGGAGCAGCTCAGCTCTTTTGAAATATTATCGGTCGCCATCTGATTAAAGATGTCGACGTCGCCCACTCCGATCGATGACGTGCCCGGCGCAATATAGACGCGCACCGAAGTGAGCCCCGGAGCCATGCCAATCGCCTGCGCAATATCCAGCGCCTGTTCGCCGTCGTCGCCGTCAGAACCAGCCGAGCCGCCGTCGACCAGCACGTTGGTGATGGGAACGCTGTAGGTGACACCGCCTTCATCCGACGTGACGTCGGAAACCTCATAACCGTCGAATTCCAGCAGGCCCACGGATTGGCCGGTACCGGTGAGCGACCCGGAGCCGTAGTAGGCGGCCCGCATGTCCGAGGGACGGTAGGATCCCTGCGGCCCCGATCCGGTGGCATTGCCGTGGACGGCCAGTCCCGTGGGACGTCTTTTGAGCATGGGGTGGGGTATCGAAAAATTATTCAGGCCGGCAATGCGCTTCACCGGCACGCTGAGATCGAGCGAGGGCTCGCGATCCGGAGAATAGAATGTACGATTTTCCGTGGGATGGCTATATTCGGTCATAACGACGTGGAAGGCCTGGTTAATTTGCGCGACCGTACCGTTGATATCCACCAGCAAACGATTGGCAGCCGTATTGGTCACGGTAAAGCCGTTACTCTTTGCAAAATTGATCACTGCCTGGTAATCCGCGGCCGTAGGTCCGAACTGTTCGGTGAATTGCGCGACCGTAAGAAAATGGCCGTAGTCAGGGCTGGTCGGATCACCGAGTCGGTTTAACAAACCGGTAAGTTCGGCCTGGTTGCGCAGCGGCAGCATGATGGCGAGGTTCAGGCGCTCGGTCGAGGGAACGAAACCGACCGGCTCAGCCTGGCCGCTCGCGACCGCCGGGCGCACGTGATTATGGAGTCGTTGCTGGGCTTGTGCTGGAATGGTAAGAAACGAGAACACGGCTACCGAGAGCAAGGCAGCCAGTGCGGGTAAAGGGCAACTGTTCTTTCTCATAATTGATCCTCGTATCCTCTATTTTTGTGTTGATTATCGAGACTTCACAACGGGGCCGTTTGAATCCGCAACAGATGCGACTAGCAGTCACGAATCTTACCGTACATAGGTTGTTTTGCAATTGTTTTGTTGAAATATTTTGGGCGGCGTGGCTCCGTCGTGTTCCGTTTTCGAACACCCGGGGGCGGCGAGTCGTTGTGTGCTTCGCGGGCGGCCACTCTCAAGTCCCAAGCGCGGCCGCCTCATCGTTTACTTTGGATCCAACTCCAAGTGGTTCACCGGCAAGTCCCAATGGGCGTCAAGGATCTCAAACCGCCGCTGCTCTTCCTTCGCGTAGGTTGCCTGATCTGGCCAAAGCTGCTTTTTCAAGGAGTCTTCCTCGAACGGCTCGTTTGCAGCTGAGGAATTCTTGAAGACAATGGTCACGCGATAATCCCACCGCCCGTCCTCGGTGGTGTGATAACGCGGCTGGTCCATCCAGACCTTGAGCATGCGTCCCATCTCCACTTCCTTTTTCAGCAACGGATAGTGGTTTTTCTTAAAGAGCTGCAAGAACTCGTCCGCATGTCCCCACTTGGTCTTGTAGTAGTACTCGACGACGAAAGGCTTGCCGGCCTCGGGTGCGGACTGGGCGGGCAAGGATGCTGGCAGCAACGCGAGGAACAGCAGAAAGAATCTCAATTTCATCGATCGCCTCCGTGGGGATTGATTGTCGGGGATTGATTGTCGCACAACCCTACCCCGGAAGGTTCGAGAAAAACTGCGCCGTTCTCCGCGCCGGCACGCCTTTGGCCGGAACCGAGGACGAGAAGGAAAACGGTCTTGCTCGCGAGGACGGCCTTGCTCCTCGCAGCAAGGCCCGGAACAAACGGGATATCCCGCGAATTAGCAAGAAGATCCCGAGCAACGTTATCGGGTGAGGTCGCGCTCGGCGCTCGAGGTCCTGAAACCAGGTTTTGAAGGATATCGCGAAACCGCGCCCTGGGCAGGCGCGCTCATTCCTTGCTGGATTCCTCCGCAAGGGGGCGACCGGCAAGGAACGGTTTCCGGGGGCGCAGGAGCGAGAGCACGCTCGGTCTCCAACCGTGTCCTTCCCGACGTTATCGAGCGGTTGCGCTTCCCGAAAACCGATTGCCTCTACTCCGGTGCGTATTGCGCTTGCAATACGGCGTCGGAGGGGCTGGCGGTTGCGGTGAGGGCGGTGACTCCATACTCATAGCCTTTTTCGAAGGCTTTAAGGTTGAGGTCGCGGAAGTTCTTGGGCACGGAATCGGCTACGGCTTTGCGTACGGCGTCGGGCTCGAGCAGGCGAGTTACGGCGGTGAAAAATCCCACCATGACCGAGTTCAAAACCATGCGCTTACCTAATTCTTCGGCGATGCGCGTGGCGGGAATGCTGTAGACCTGGATTTCTTTCTTGAGGTCCGTGACCCTTACCAGATCCTGCTCGACGATGAGGATCCCGTTGGTTTTGATCTCGTGGCCGAAGCGGACATAGGCTTCCTGCGAGAGGATGACCATGATGTCGGGCTCGGTCACGTAAGGGTAAAGGATGGGCGACTCGGAGAGCACCAGTTGCGCGCTGCAGGCGCCGCCACGCGCTTCTGGGCCGAAATTTTGCGTCATGGTGGCATAGGCGCCTTGATAGATGGAGGCTGCTTTGCCCAGGACGATGGCGGAGAGGATGACTCCCTGGCCACCGAAGCCTGCGAGACGAAGTTCCGTTAGCTGCATACCGGCTCCTCTTGTGGGGTGGGTTCCACGTAGCTGTCTCCCAACGACTCGTGGTATTGGGCGCGCATCATGGTTTGGTAATCGGGGCGTTCGCGGTCGACGAATTTGCCGACGATGATGTCTCCGGTCATGGTCATGCCGACTTCGCTGGTGGGCGCGCCGTTCCGGACCTTGCTCTTCTCTTTGTAGAACTTCATCGCTTCCAGACCGTCTCCCATTTTGTTGCGGCGCTGATAAAGCGTGGGGCAGGGTGAAATGACCTCGATAAAAGAGAAGCCTTTTTTCTTGAACGCCTCGCTGATGGAGCGCGACAGCTGGCGCACGTGGAAAGTTGTCCAGCGGGCGACGTAGACTGCGCCCGCGGCCTCGACCAGATGTGGCAGGTTGAACGACGGTTCGAACACGCCATAGGGATTGGTCGAAGTGGTCGAGTGATCCGGTGTGGTGGGCGCGGTCTGGCCCCCGGTCATGGCGTAGATCAGGTTGTTTACGCAGATAACTTTGAGGTCGATGTTGCGCCGGGCGGCGTGAATCAGATGATTGCCGCCGATGGCCGAGAGGTCTCCGTCTCCCGAGTAGACGACCACGTTGAGATTGGGATTCGCGAGCTTCAGGCCGGTGGCGAAGGGGATGGCGCGACCGTGCGTGGTGTGGAAGCTATCGAGTTTGACATAGCCGGCCACGCGGCCGGTGCAGCCGATGCCAGAAACCAGCGCCAGTGATCCCAAATCGATTTTCGACTCGATCAGAGCCCGCGCGAATGAGTTCACGGTAGTGCCGATGCCGCATCCGGGGCACCAGATATGCGGCACGCGATCGCTGCGCAGGAATTGCTCGACGGGGTTGACGACATCGTCGTTGCAGGTGCCGCCGCAATCATCGCTGCCGCAGGCGTCAGCGGTACTGGAATCAATGTTGACGAGATCGTTATTCAGGCTGTCGGTCATCGGCTGGCCTCCACGATTACTTTGAGGATGTCGGTTGGGTTGTGAACTCCGCCACCCGCGTGCGATACGAGGAAGGTCTTCGCCTTACCACCGGCGGCTCGCTCCACTTCGCGTACCATCTGGCCGAGGTTGAGTTCGGGAACTACAAAGGCTTTCACTTTGGAGGCCAAATCCTTGATTTTCTTTTCCGGGAAGGGCCAGGCGGTGATCAGGCGCAGCTTTCCGACTTTCAGGCCCTTTTCGCGAGCCGCTTCGATGGCGCGTTGCGCGACTCGGGAGGTGATGCCGTAGGAAATGACCACGACATCGGCACCCTCGATTTGTTCTTCTTCGGTCATGGTGATGCGGTCGACGGCACTCAAAATCTTGTTTTGCAGGCGGCGAACGAGTTTGTCTTGCGTCGGCAAGGTCATGTTCGGATAGCCGCGTTCGTCGTGGGTAAGGCCGGTGACGTGAAAGTTGTAGCCATCGCCGGCGCGCGACATTTCAGGGACCATATCGCCGTTGGTGCCGTAGGGGAGATAGTCCTCCACCGATTTCTTCGTAAGCTTGCGGGGTACGACCTCGATCTGGTCGGCGGGAGGGATGACGACCTTCTCGGTCATGTGGCCGACGACTTCGTCCATCATGAACATGACCGGGACGCGGAACTCTTCGGCCAGGTTGAAGGCCTTGATGGTGAGGTCAAAGCACTCCTGCGGAGAATTAGGGCAGAGGGCAATGATCTCGTAGTCGCCATGGGAACCCCATTTCGCCTGCATCATATCGGCTTGTGCGGGGAGCGTGGGCAGGCCGGTCGACGGGCCGCCACGCTGCACATCGACGAAGACGCAAGGCGTTTCCGTCATGGCCGCGTAGCCGATGTGCTCCATCATCAGAGAGAAGCCGGGACCGGAGGTCACGGTAAAGGCCTTGGCGCCCGCCCATACTCCGCCCTGCAGGGCGATGGAGGCGGCGAGTTCGTCTTCCATCTGGATGAATGCCCCGCCAACTTTCGGCACGCGCGCGGCGAAACGCTCAACCACTTCGGTCGAAGGCGTGATGGGATAACCGGCGGCAAACCGACTACCGGCGGCCAGCGCGCCTTCGCAGCAGGCGTGGTCACCGTCCATGAAGTGGATGCCGGTGAGGACACCGCGAGGGTCAGCTTTCATTTTGTACCTTCCTTTTTCGGAGCGTCCGCCTTCTTGGCTGCTTGTCCGCCCGTGACCGCCTTGGCGTCAACTTTGCTGGCACAGATGGCAAAGTCGGGACAATACATGCCGCACAGGTCGCAGCCACTGCACTTTTCCGGATGCACGACGTGGGGCGGGTGGTAGCCCTTGGAATTAAATGCGGAGGAGAGCGCCAGCACGTGGGAGGGGCAAAACTCCACACAGAAGCCGCAGGCTTTGCAGCGCTCAACGACGATCGATACACGTCCTTTTGCCATGAGAACTCCACGCTCAGGGTGGTTCAAAACGGGACCACGAAAACTGGCGCTCATTATGCTATGGGTGCTTGGGCTTCGTTGTGACAGGGGTCACCGATATTTGTGAGGCTGCGCACATGGCTTCGGCAGGACGCGGCGCCGGCATGTGAGAAGCCACCCGCTCGAGAAAAACCTCGGTCCCGTTTTGTCAAGATTGCGCTCGGACGCGACCTCCGGGGTGACATCTGGCACAGCCGGGAGTGCCTTTGATCACAGCAATTGGGAAGCAGCGGACCGAGAATAAAAAGTTAGCTGACATTTTGACTGCTGAACTAAGGGGGCTGCCATGTTTGAAGCCGAAGTTGAGATGGAACGACGTTCGTCCATCCTGCCGTTGTTACTCATGATGTGCCTGCTCGCGGTGATCGTAGGCACCGTGATGTACGTGTTTATGCAAATGCGTGAGCGCACGCCTTTGAGCGCGCAGCAGGCGACGCCGATCGTGGCCGCCACACTGCAAGCGGCGGGGCCGGCTACTACCCACTTTCATACGGGCCTGTTGAAGCCGGGTGGCGACGTTAAGCCCGAAGATCCCAACTATCGGCTCCTCGAAAAGGCCGGGATTGTGAAACTCGGGAAAGCCGGTCAGGGCAATCTGCAGGTTACGATCACACCGGATGGAGAGAAGCTGTTGAGCGCGCTTCCGGGAGTGACCAAAGTGAAGCAAGACGATGGTACCTACCTGTACAAGGCCCCGGTGGCGGACCGGCTGTTCCTGGTAGTCAATCACGTCGACATGATCGCAGCCAACACGGCCAACGTGCAGTACAGCTGGAAATGGGTGCCCAATCAATTGGGCGACCTGTTTGACGCCAGTGGACCGCAGGTGAAAAGCTTCAATACCTGGGAGCGTCAAACCCTGATCAACAAGTATGCGGTGGATTTTTATCACGGCGATCCGACAAGATCCACCATGGCTCTGATGCGAACCGGCAAGGATTGGAAAATCGCTACGCGGTAGCCCGCGACCAAGTGTATGGTAGCAGCGTCGTGGGTTTGCGGTGGTGGGCGCTCGTCGAAGCTCACCGAAGCGAGATTGGTTCAAAGGAGAGAATGCGATGTGCGTTAAGAAAGTGATTCTCGGGCTCAGTGTCGTTCTCGTATGCTTGGGCATCGTCCGAGCGCAGGAGTCGGCGCCGGCGCCAGCGGATAAAACCATCAAGCATGTGCCGGTCAGGGCGACGTCGCCCGTGTCCGGCAAGGAAATGTATACCGCCTACTGCGCGGTTTGCCATGGGACGGACGGAAAAGGCCAAGGCCCGGCAGCCAGCGCCTTGAAGGCAACTCCCACCGACCTTACCCTGCTCAGCAAGAAGAATGGGGGGAAGTATCCGTCCCTGAAAGTTACGTCCTCCATTCACGGCGATTCGGACCTTCCCGCGCACGGTTCGAAGGATATGCCGGTGTGGGGAACGTTGTTCTGGAACATGAGCGGCGGACACGAGGGTGAGGTGCAGCAGCGCGTGGCGAACCTTACCAAGTACATCGAGTCGCTACAAGAGAAGTAATCAAAGATCGCGATCCGACCCCATCGGATCTCAATCAGGGCACGAGCGCTGGCTTGTGCCCTTGTTTTTTTGTCGCAGGGATTCGTAGCGTGTATTGCCCGTCGGCGACCCGCGGCAAATGAGGGGGTGGGAGCCTGGCGGCCCTTCTCGCAGCTCCGGGGTGCGGACATGAAGATGGCAAAGCTCAAAGACCGTAAGCACCCTTTCTTCGAGCTTGCCATGCTCGACGCAGTTCATTCATCTGAGTTCAGTCACAGGTAGCGCCCGAAATCCATTCGGGAGCGGAAATCCGTTTGGTGTGCGGCAGACGACCGCACCTGCGGCTACCCGTGATTTGCCTACCACGTTGCGCACGAAGTCGAGATTCACTGTATCGCCGATATCTGGCAATTCCGCCCATTTCGCTTCAAACAGTTCCAGCCGTCCGCCCGTATCCACCAAAAAGTCCACTTCGCGGGTTCGGTCACGCCAAAAGAAGAGGCTGCCGGTACGCCCTTCGCGGCTTTCGCGCGCGCGCAGCTGGGCGAAGACAAACGTCTCCCAGACGGCGCCCAATGCCGGGGATTGCCGAAGAGCGTCCACGGATCGAATATTCAGCAGAGCGCAAAGCAGGCCAGTGTCAGTGAGATAGAGTTTTGGGCGCTTGACGATGGACTTGGTTCGATTCGAGAACCACGGCTCAAGCAACACGATTTGACCCGAAGCCTCCAGCATCGACAGCCACTGGTTCGCCGTCGATGGGGCAATGCCCACATCGCGCGCCAAGTCTGCTTTATTCAATAGGTTTGCAGAACGGAGTGCGCAGGCGCGCAGGAATCTTTCGAAGTCCCGCAGGCTGCCCACATTGGTTAAGGAGCGGACATCGCGTTCGAGATATGTAGCCAGATAGGAATTGTAAAAAGCTGCAGAGTCAATGTCTCGGTTGGCGTACAGCTCTGGAAAGCCACCGCGCACGACGGCGGTTTCGATTTCGATTTGCGGCAGATCCGCTTGAATTTCAGCAAAGGACAGGGTCTCAAGTTGCACAATGTCGGCCCTGCCTGCCAGCGACTCGGAAACGTTTTTCATTCGGGTGAACTTCTGTGACCCAGTGAGCAGGAATTGCCCGTTGCGCGCACGGTGAGCATCTACGGCCACTTTCAGGTGGCGGAACAAGCCGGGCGCATATTGAACCTCATCGATGAGCAGGGGCGGCGGATGACGCTGAAGAAAAGTGCCCGGGTCTTTTTCCGCCTGCTCGGCTTCCGCGGGGAGGTCGAGGGAGACAAACGCATGTCTCGGGAACAAGCGCAGAACGGTGGAGGTTTTACCAGTTTGTCTGGCTCCGGTCAGCACCACCATGGGCCGCGTCTTTGCCGACCGTTGCAGGCGGGGTTCAACCGCACGGGTAATCCACATGTGCATAATATTCGATACAATCGCATATTATGCGCACGGTGCAATTTGCTTTGATTCTCAATCTTCAAGTGAGAATCTGCTACCGGTACCCAGCTATTTTGTCGAGCGTGTTCGGGGTGGTGGCAGCCGTGATCTTGTAGTCCCGGTAGGCAATGGTGAAATCGCCATGGCCTCCCGGTCGAATCCTGCTGGTGCTTTGCTTGGAAAGGCGAAGCCAGAAATCACCCAGCTTGGCATAGATTTGTTCGGTCCTGCGCTTTTGTCCAGAATCAAGGGTTTTGCATGGGCACCCACGCAATGCCCACCTCAGCAAAGTCTTCTGCATCGACCCAAATTCGGCCACGGTAGAAGAACTTGTTCTTGGTCAGCGGCTCAGCGGAGAGAACGTGGCATGGGCCAGTCGGCATATTGTCGTCCGCGGCCAGAGCAAAGCTGTAGTTATTATCACGGTTGAGGGGCTACGCGAGCCTGGTTTTGCTCGGCGAGCGCTTCCTGTTCGCAGTGCAGCAACTTGTGGAATACTCATTTAATCACCAACGTTCCCGGAGAGCGCTACGTTACATCCACGATCATCTTCGCTTTTCTCGAACCCGGGAAGTCGTGGCTTTCAACCCGATAAATTCGAGTCCCTTTGGGGATGGCGGCTAAGGTTTGGGCGCATTCCAGATTTCTCGGTACAGGCACACGATGGCAAGCGGGTCCCAGTCGGTCAGAGCGTTGCCATGCGCCGCTGGATCAGCAGGAAATAAAGGGCCACTAAAATCAATAGCAATCCATTCACCGCCAGCACCCTGGGTGCGGTGAAGATGGGGACCAACCACCCCGACACCAGGTTTCCCATGGGCATGCCGCCGCGGAAGGCGCAGTTATACACGCTCATTACGCGTCCGCGCATCTCGTTGGTCGTGATGAGCTGCACGAGCGACGTCACCGTGGCAAAAACCGCCATCATGGATGCGCCCACCAGCGCCAGTACGGCGTAGCTCAAGGGCAGAGAGCGGGAAAGCGAAAAGCCGGCGATGGCAGCGCCCAGCGAAATCAGCACGGTGAGGGCGAAGCGTCCCTTGTTGCGCATGTTGCCCATGGTAGCGACGGCGAGCGAGCCGCAGATAGAACCGATTCCCATCAGTGAAAGCAAGTTGCCGTAGGTTTCCGGACCGCGGTGAAAGATGTCTTTGACGAACACAGGAATGTAGGTCCGCATGGGCATGCTCAAAGCGGTCATGCAAAAAGCGAGCACGACCAGTGCCTCCATGGAATTCTGCTTGCGAACGAACTTGATGCCCTGCTTCAGGCTGCCGAAGATCGACTCGGTTGTCATCAGCGGCAGAAAACGGGTGGAAATGAGCGAGAGCGAAAGGATGGGCGCGAGAAAGGAAACCGCGTTCAAGCCGAAACACCACCTCTCTCCCAACTTAGCCAGCGCCTGACCGGCCAGTGCGGGCCCAATGGTAACAGCCATGTTGAACTGGATGGAATTGAGCGCGATCGCATTCGGCATATCCTCGCGGTCGACCAGGGTCGGAATCAGCGCCTGGTAGGCAGGTCCGCCAAACGCCTGGGCGAAGCCGGAGACGAAGGAGAGACAGAGAATGTGCCAGACGTGGACGTGTCCAGTCGCCACCAGCAGCGTGAGCGTTGCCGCACTCGCCATCTGGATGTACTGGGAGACGACGAGGATCTTGCGTCGCTCAATACGGTCGGCGACCACCCCGCCCAGCAGCGAAAACAGGAAAATCGGAATGCCGCCGAGGAATTGGTCGAGGGCCAGAAGGCGTGCGGAATGGCTCAGACGATAGATGAGCCAGCCCTGCGCCACGATCTGCATCCAGGTGCCGATGCTGGACGTGCATGCACCCACCCACATCAGGCGGAAATCCCGATAGTGAAATGCTTTGAATACCCTGCGAAAGGTTGCGGTTCCCATGCCTGGCGTGCGCTTCGATTGCCCCCGGTCTAGCCCTCTATCTTCGCACGAGCCTCAGATTCAGGTGGCTTCACTTCATTTCGTGATTCAAAACCTCGGCGAGGCGCGCTCCGGCAAGAGCAAGGCGTGCCTTGGCCAGGTGCAGGGCGGCCGTTTCATAGAACGAAGACGGCGCGATCGTATAGGGCCCGTCGGCGCCACCGATCGGGGCACGATAGACGACGGTGCGCGCCGCCTGAAAGCTCTCCTGAATCCAAATGGCGACGCTCAAATTGCGAGCGGAGGCGGGGTTTGCCGGTTTCAGCGTTTTCGCCAAAGTGGCGGCGCGCTCGACACAGCGGATCTTCTTGCTGCAGAAGCTACAGTCAAGGCCGGGCAGGTCGTCCCAATAGGCATGGAGATTGGCCGATGCGTCGCCCAAAAGCTGGACCTTATTTCCGCCCGCATCCCCTTTCCTGTCGGCCGAGGTGACGCGCGTTGTGGCATGGAGCGGCTGGTGAATATCGCCGATCAGATGCAGCAGCCATACCAAGTCATACGACTTGAGTTCATCGGGCTCGGTCGAGGCCAAAACCGCGCGGAAGGCCGCAATTTCGGTTTCCGCATTCGGTGCGGCAATGGCGGGGAGCATCGTGTGGTCCGGGGAAAACGGCGTGTCAATGAAGTGCCAGTAGCGGTGGCGGAACAGGTCCGCATAACCGATATTTTGCGAAGAGGTGACGCCATCGGCCGTATTGGGATCGCTTCCCTCGTCGGAATATCGGGAATCTCCTTTGATATCGTCGGCCCAGGTGGCGGCAATCATGAACATGATCCGGTCGTGATCTTCGGCGGAGGTGCCGGCAGGAACCTGTTTTTCCCAGCTCGCGAGGTCGGGATTCAGTACGAGGAGATCGCGGACCCGTGCCTTGGCGGCTGGGGTGAGATGCTGGTAGGCGACATAGGCGACCGTCATGTGGCCAATCGAACCCCAGGCAAGAAGCGGCGCCGGCATCAGCACGACAAGGCATAAACAGAGAGATGCGCGGAACACGGCCATTTGAAAATCTCCGGAAGCCGGAAGCGATTATACCCAAACCATCCCTCGAGTTTTGACGGCAGAACCGCGTCGGATTTCCCCGCGCTTGCCTTGGCGCTCGAGCCGGAAAGCCCCATCGGTCGGAATTCCCGTCCGGCCCGGACGACACGCGAGGCCCCGTTTCGGTTCCGTTTCCCCGAGGCCAGGGGGGTGTGAGGCGCGTCACATTTGGATGTGTCTGACAGCACAGCCAAACGTTCCGTCCCGACGGAAACTGACCTCAGACGAGGTCTGCTCAGTCTGAGTTTGTGGGATTGCGCAAGATGCAACCGACACCAGCGAGGCGGCCCCGAGGTTTGATCCAGGAGGCTGGTTCATGCTCTCGCCATACGGAATGGAGATTGTCGAAAGTTGCATTACGTGCAAGCTCCGCACGGATCGTATTTTTTGCGATCTGCCCGAACACGCATTGCAGGCTTTTGAAGCCATCAAATACGCCACCGCCTACCCGCAAGGAGCGGTGCTGTTTGTCGAAGGGCAGATGCCGCGGGGCATCTTCGTCTTGTGTAAAGGCAGCGTCAAGCTCTCGATTAACTCCCCCAGCGGGAGAACCGTGATCGTGAAACTGGCCGAACCGGGCGAGGTGCTGGGATTGAGCGCGACCATCTCCGGCAAACCGTACGAGGTGACAGCGGAGACGATTGATCCGTGCCAAGTCAATTTTGTGAAGCGCGAGGACTTTCTCCATTTCCTGAAAGATGACGTCGAGGCGTGCTTCAAGGTAGCCGAGCAGCTGAGCGAGAAGTATCATAGCGCCTGTAAAGAGGCGGGTTCGCTCGGCCTCTCTCACTCGGCCGCCGAGAAGCTGGCCAAGTTGCTCTTGGAGTGGAGCTCCAAGAACGGAGAGGCCTCGAAAGTGGAACCTCGATTGAAGCTTCGACTTACCCACGAAGAAATCGCGCAGATGATCGGGACGTCGCGCGAGACCGTAACCCGGCTATTTGCCGAGATGAAGAAGCGGCAGATCGTGCAATCGAAAGGCTCGACGCTGGTGATTCGCAACGCAACCGCATTGCGCGATCTGGCAAACCACAACTGAACTAGCAATGCGATCTGAACTCGGGGAGTTGCCGAACTGCCGGTGTTCACGGCACGGCTGTTCCCGGGTGAGCGGCTGCTCGCTTCGGGCGTTCCCGCGATTCGTTCATGCGACGACATTGGTTGACGACACCGGTAGATGATTTCCGCTTCGACCTCTTTCCGGTGGCGCATTCCCTTTGGTTCGCAAAACTCCAGCTGAGCCATTATTCAAGAGCTGCCGTATTGCTGCAGGCTTGGATGTCAGTGTCGATCTGGCAGGCGGCTGACAACGCCCTCATGGATCCCAGATCTCATTAGATCTCAGATCTCACCGAGCATCTAACTTCCTCGGGTAGGCTGCATGCAAGGTGCGAGATCGTTCGCTCGAAATGCTGCCAACCCGGAGGTCTCGATGCGGCGAGGAGCAGCGATCGGGTAGGCTAATCGCGAAAAGGCGGCACGATCCATCCGGCTCACGCGCAAGCCGCACGAGTTCACCGATCTCTAAGATTCCAATCGATTTCGCCTGCGTGACGTACATCACAATTTCTGGTGATGAGTGTCACCGCTCGCGGGCGTGCTCTCTACTATCGTTGCCGTTGGGTGGGGGTAGGCCCCCGGTTCGAATAGGGAGGGATACTGCACATGGCTGGCACAAACGGCAACGGAGATCATTCCAATTCGCTCAGCAAGAACAAGCCGCGCTTGATTTTTTGGGAGTTGACCAAGGGCTGTAATCTCCGCTGCATCCACTGCCGGGCTACGGCTACGGAACTGAGCGCTCCCTCCGATCTTTCGACCCTGGAAGCACGCGATATCATCGATCAGATTGCGGCTGTCTCCACGCCCATTCTGGTGCTGAGCGGTGGTGAGCCGTTGTTCCGTTCGGATATTTTCCAGCTCGCGCGTTACGGCACCGACAAAGGTTTGCGTGTGGCACTGGCGACCAACGGCACGCTCGTAACCAAGCATGTGGCACGCATGATCGTCGATAGCGGAGTCCAGCGTGTGGCCATCAGCCTCGATGGCGCCGACGGGCTTACCCACGATACTTTTCGCGGCATTCCGGGATCGTTCGACGCCGCCGTCGCCGGTTTCCGCAATTTGAAAAATCTGGGCATGTCGGTACAGATCAACACCACCATTGCCCGCCACAATGCGCATCAACTTCCGGCGGTACTGGAGCTCGCGAAGTCGCTCGGAGCCGACGCCCTGCACACGTTCCTGTTGGTACCGGTCGGCTGCGGTGTGGATATCGCCAACGAACAGATGGTTCCTCCCGAAGAATATGAAAAGATGCTGAACTGGTTTTACGATCGCTCGCTCGAAGGTGGCATCGAAATGAAGGCCACTTGCGCGCCGCACTACTTCCGGGTGGTTCGACAGCGGCGAGCGGCCGAGCACCGCTCCGAGATTGCGGCAGCGCAGGCGGCGCAGACCGCACCGCATCTGCCGAACGTGGGTTCGCCGAACGCGGCCGCGGCAAATATCGGACCGACGGAAATGATGATGCCTGGGTCGACCGGCATCGAACTGAAACCCCACGGACACCTGCAGCCGGTCGGGCACCCGGGATCGCATCCCTCCGACATGAACGCCATGACCAAGGGCTGTCTTGCGGGAACCGCCGTGTGTTTCATCTCGCACCAGGGCGAAGTCTATCCCTGTGGGTATTTGCCGGCTCTGGCGGGCGATTTGCGAAAGCAGCCCTTTGCC
The DNA here is from genome assembly GCA_049520935.1 of Terriglobales bacterium. Lineage (GTDB taxonomy): Bacteria > Acidobacteriota > Terriglobia > Terriglobales > Acidobacteriaceae > Acidiflorens. Next base: position 205,750 of record JBEKPJ010000002.1, read on the forward strand.
GAAATCTGGGAAAACTCGGTCGTGTTCAATGAGCTGCGCGATACCAACAATCTTGAGGGAAAATGCGGCTGCTGCGAGTTTCGCAATATTTGCATGGGCTGCCGCGCCCGGGCGTACGCCGCCACCGGCAATTACCTCGACGAGGAACCGTTCTGCGTTTACCAGCCGCAGGCAAAAGGACTGAAGAAGGAAAAGGACGCGCCGGCGGCTGTCGTCGGCTAGTCGTCACCCGCGATCCGGGAACTCCAGCAAGATCATCGTTTGGCATCTATCGCTGCCCCGCGAGAGTGCGGGACCGTGATCGAGATCACGTTGTTTTGCAACATTGGTCACGGGCCAAAAGACACGAGTGCAAGTGTTATATCCCGCAAGCTAGCCCGCAAGACCCTACTTCCTGCTCACCATTACCGACTTAACCCTCTGAAAATAAGAGTGAATAGGTCGCTCCTTGGGGGTTGGCACCCGGAGTGCATTCCCAAGGGTAGTCCACAAGGAGGTGAGCGAGTGGAACCGGCTCTAATGGTCGTTGGCCTGAACTACCGTACCGCCCCGGTGGCCGTGCGCGAGCGGTTCTGGATCAACGAAAACCGACGCTGCGAAGCTCTGGTGCAGTTGTCAAGAGCCGAAGGCATCGAAGAGGTCATCGTCATGGCCACCTGCAACCGGACCGAGTTCTGGCTGTGGGCTGACGACATCACCCTGGCGGCGAATTCTGTGATGCGGCTGCTCGGCTCCGAATACGGGCTGATGCTGTGCGAGTGGAAACACTTCTACCGCTTGCTCGATGAATCCGCCCTGCTCCATATCTTCCGGGTGGCAGCGAGCCTCGATTCCATGGTGGTTGGCGAGCCTCAGGTTGTCGTGCAGGTAAAGGACGCGTGGCAAAAGGCACAGAAGCTCGGGGTAACGGGACGATTCCTCGATGCCGTCTTGCAGAAGGCGTTTGCGGTTTCCGATCGTGTGCGCGGTGAAACCTCGATCGGCAACGCCGCGGTTTCGATTCCGTACGCCGCCGTGGAACTCACAAAACAAATTTTCGGTGTGCTCGAAAACAAGAAAGTGCTGCTGTTAGGCGCCGGACAAATCAGTGAAATGTCAGCGCTCGAATTGCTCAAACATGGGGCACGTGCGGCCCAGGTGAGCGTCATCAATCGTACGCTCGAGGGCGCAAGCGAGCTTGCGGCCAAACTTGGCGGGTCCGCGTTTCCGTTTGAAGAGCGCTGGCAAAAACTGGCCGAGGCCGACATCCTCATCAGTTCGACATCCTGCCCGCACAAAATTTTGAGCCGCGAGGAAGCCGAGGCCATCGTTCGCGGACGCGAGGGCAGGCCCCTGGTGATCGTCGATCTCGCCATGCCTCGTGATGTCGATTCCGCAGTCCGCGACGTTCCCGGCGTATATCTCTATGATCTGGACGATCTGGAAAACGTGGCTGACCACAACGCCCATGAGCGCGAAGACGCCATCGCCGACGCACAAAAGATTTTGTTGGCCGAAGCGCATGGCTTTCGCGGCAAGCTGATGGCGGAACGGACGATACCGACCATCGTGGCATTGCGCCTGCGACTGGATGAGATTTGCCGGCAGGAGCTCGATTCGTTCCGCGAAGAGAGCGGGCCTTTCTCGAAGGACCTGGACGAAATGTTGCATGCCATGATGTTGCGGATGACGCAGCGCATCGCCGGGTCGCTGGCCCGCGAACTGAAAGGGCTTCCTGAAAAAGTGGACCAGGAGCAAATGACGACCGCCTTGCGGCGGTTGTTCCACCTGCAGACCGCCGACCAGGCGGGAATCGGCAGTAGACCGGCATAGAGGAGACCTCGCGAAGCGAGAGCCCGTCCTATCTTTCTCGACCAGAACTGCGCCGGCTGTTTTTCGATTCCGCCCGCGTGCTTATGGTTCCGCTCTCTCCGTATCCCGTCAGTGGAGAACGGAGCTCGCTAGGTCTTTGCCGTTCACCGACAGGATGGACGCCCGGATACTTTCTCGGTTCGCCAGTTGGCGGATGATGGCTTTACGATCGTCGGTCGAGCGCGCCACTTCGAGCCTCGATTTCTCGACTTCGGCCGTCACGCTCCAGATTTTCTCCTTCACGTCGCTCGAGATCCTGGCTTGCTGCATCTCCCGCACCACCTCATCGGCCGCAACACCCTGGCGGGCGATGATGAGAAACGCCACCGTCAGATGTTTCGAGCTGGTTTGCTGCCCGGCCCGCAGGTGCGTCAGCTTGAGCCGTACAATTTTGTGGGCCAGGCCGTCCCGATCGGCGGCGAGCGACAGTTCCGGTTTCTGCTCGGGCAAAGGGTCAACCTGCAACAGGCGTACGGCGACCGTCGAGCCCCCGATGGTTGCCGAGATCACAGATCCGGGGTTAACCGAGGTCGAGCCCGGCGACGTACAGCTGGCGGGCTTCGCATCGACGGCGATCGCGGCGTCAGACGGCAGCAGGACATTGGTGGCCAGACCACGAGCGTCGGGTGGGATCGCAGAGGGGTCGAGATCGAGCGTGATCAGTGCGATTCCTCCCTGCTCGACGCACGCGGCGTGCAGAGGCAGATGCGTGGGTTTTCCGTGGCCTGATCCATCAAGACTCTTGATCAGTCCGTAGGGCGCATCAAACACGTCAGGCACAATGCTGATCTGCGGCAGATCGATGGCGCCCGCGAAGGTTGCATTGAATAGCTTGTCTTGCGGGCCATAGTCTCCGCTGGTGCAGCCGAGCGAGACCTTGCTGTTGATCCACAGATAGCGCAAGTGATGCGGATCCTCGTCCCGCGTGGAGACGACTTCGCGCGGCAACTCGGTCGCGAGGGACGTGGAATCGTGCCTCGGACGATAACCACCGGCGCGCTGGTTGTCGAGCACGAACACTTTTTCGAAATCGACCGACTTCTTTGGGATCGTGGCCCATCCAGCATCGCCCAACCAGACATCCATGCCACCGCGTCCCCGCAGGAAGTCATAGTCACGGCTATATGCGCCCACCATGCGCCCGGAGGCGGGCAGAAAGCTGGCCGCAATGTCGGTCCAAAAGTAGTCCAGGATGCGCGCGAACTTGTCCCGATCTTCTGCCCTGGCCGCGTAACGGAAGCCTTCGACCAGCGAGTCGAGGTCAGCCGAGTAATAGGTGGGACTGTCAAATTCGTGCACTCCGTTGTGCCGTGTGGCATCGAGCCAGGCGTCCAACTGCTGTTCTGCCTCGATGACCGCGGTCCCGTCGCCCGTCGCCTGCCCGATCAGCATTCTGCTCACCAGATTCATAAGAAAAATATTGGTGTAGGAGACCGGGACCTTGTGGGCGCGCAGTCCAGCCAGGGCGGCGATCAAATGCGGCGCCATGCGCGCCTTGAATCCGTTCGACAGTTTGTCCCCGAAGGCGAGGTAGAGCGGTCCCATGGCCTGAGTTCCGAATTCGATGGCATTCGTGTCGGTGATCGTCTGGTCGTCGGTGTGCCACTTGAGTTCGCCAAAAGTCTTGCTGTGGCGCTCCATGTCCTGGGTGGCGTAGGCGCGCTCAATCCATGCTTCGGAACGCGCGGGGTCTCCGCGGGTAAGAAGGTTCGCCAGAGCGGCATTGGTAAGATCACGCGTGGTGATGGAGTTCTCGGGTTTCGCGGAAGCAGATACGAAGGCAGAAAGGTGGCTCTGAAGCTCGGTCTCGAGAGAAGTTTGCGGCGGCTCTGCCCCGGCAGCGGGGAGCCTGAGGGCGACTGACATTGCGAGTAGGACGAGCTGGGACAGCAGAAGCCGAGCCGTTCCGCCATGCGACCTCATACATTAGGAACATATAGCAAAACCGAGATGCGATCGGGCACTTTTTACGGGTCCGAGCATTACCCTCGTAGCATCCCTTGGGATTGGGCGGTTAAGCGCGTTCCGAGCGCTCCCGGCCCCTGACCTGCACTAAGGCCGGCGCCCAGAACATCCCGCCAAGTCGCTCGCAGACCGAGGTAGGGCGGAAATCAGTTTGCGTCCTTGTTCCGCTGATATTCGCTGGCATTGATACGCATACGGAGGAGCTTCGACTGGAGAGTGGTTCGTTTCACACCTAACCTGGCGGCGGCACCCGTGCGCCCGGCGATCACGCCGTTGCTCTTGCGCAGAGCTTCGATGATGGTGCTGCGCTGCAGCTGTTCGAGGTCATCCCCCTCCATCAGTTCCTCCATCGCCACCAGTTCTGCCAGCGGAGCGTTCAACACTCCGTACGGACTGAGAATGACCGCGCGCTCGATGAAGTTTTCGAGTTCGCGGATGTTGCCCGGCCACTCCCAGCGCGTCAGAACCTCGAGCGCGCGTTCGGGGATGCGGGTAATCGGGCGTTTCAGGCGGCGGGCGTGTTTGTTGACGAAATGTCTGACCAGTCCCGGAATATCCTCGCGGCGCTCGCGGAGCGGAGGAAGGTGGATAGGAAAGACGTTCAGCCGGTAGAACAGGTCGCTGCGGAATTCTTTCTGCGCGACGCTCGAGAACAAGTCGCGGTTGGTAGCCGCGATCAGGCGCGCACTGACGCGCAGGGTGTGGGTGCTGCCCAGGCGCTCGAATTCCTGGTCCTGCAGAACACGCAGCATTTTGGGTTGCACCTCGAGCGGCATCTCGCCGATCTCATCGAGAAAAAGGGTGCCCTGATCGGCGAGTTCGATCCGCCCCTGCTTTCGGGCGACGGCGTGGGTGAAGGCGCCTTTTTCGTAGCCGAAAAGTTCACTTTCGAGCAGACCGGCAGGAATCGCGGCGCAGTTCATTTTGACAAAACTGTGAGCACCGCGTGGGCTCGCGCGGTGAATGATGCGCGCGATCAGTTCCTTGCCGGTGCCGGTCTCGCCGGTTATTAGCACCGTGGCATCGGTATCGGCGACCATGTGCGCCTGGTCGAGCGCGTGCTTGAGGGCGGAACTGGTGCCGACGATCTCGTCGATGTTGAATTCTGACTGGGTGTCCTGTTCGAGGATTTTCTTTCCCGCCGCGAGCTTGTTCTTGAGCTCGGCAATCTGCAGGTAGGCGCGGGAGTTTTCAAGCGCGATGCTCAGAAGTACGGCTACCTGGCGAATCCAGTCGAGGTCCGAGGCGGAGAAAGCATTTTCACTGTTGCGCCCGAGCCACACCGAACCCGTCGAATCCGAACCCAGGCACAGCATGGTGCAGCACATCGAACGGACGCCGGCACGAGCCAGGCGGCTCAAAAAAAATGAGGACGCGAAGCGGAATTCATCCGAGGACAGCAAGCGAACGCTCCCGTCCCGCGGAACCTGCTCGGCGAGCGACGGGTCCCAGGGCACGACGATTTCCTCGTCGATCAACCCGCGTAACACCTCAGAGTCGAGAGGGCATATGCGCATCATGCCGCCCGTTTCGGGCAGCACCAGGGCGGCAGAGTCATAGGCCACGCTGCCGCGCAGGCAAGAGGAGGCGGCAGCGAGCAGCGCTTGCAAATCGAGCTTGGAGGTCAACTTCTGGCTGATCTCGAGCAAGGCGCGGAGTTGTTCGCTTTTTTGCCGCAACGATTCCTCCCGCTGCTGGTGTTCGGTCAGGTCGCTGACGATCGCCTGTAAACGCCCGTCCGGCAGCTGGCAGCCCACGACCTCACCCGGGAACACGGAACCGTCTTTCCGGCGGAACGTCCAGTCGCTGCGGACCACACCTCTGTCAGCAAAACGCGCCACCTCGGGAGCAATTTTCGGTCTGTCGGCCGGCACCACGATGTCGGCGATGCTGAGCTCGAGGATTTCCGCTTTCGTGTAGCCGAGCATCTTCTCGGCGGCGGGATTGACATCGATGTAGCGCCCGTCGGCGTTGGCCACAAAGATTCCAAGCGGAGAATGATCGACCAGCATGCGGAAATTGACTTCGCTCGGTTCTTCGTCTGGCTTCGATAGTCGGACGAGGGCGAGGTCTTGGTCAAGGCGAGAAACGCCGATCGGGCTTCCGTCCTCGTCAAACTGGAGGGACCAGTGGCTGTCGACAGAAATCTGCTGGCCACCACGGGTGGTCTGAACCAGTTCTCCGCGCCACTGCCCGGAGCGCTGGACCGTTTCTAGAGCATCGTCGAGTGAGACCGGAAAGCGGGTTTCGAGCAGTTCATGGACCGGGCGGCCGACGATTTCTCGAGCATTCCAACCGTACAGCCGTTCGGCAGCCTGGCTCCACAGCGACACGATGCCGTGGAAGTCGTGCGCAAGCACGACTTCGTGAGCAAGACTAAGAATTCTGGCCGGCCGAGGCACACTCCACCTTACGCAGTTTCCGCACGCCGAATGCCATCGGAGATGCGGGGTAAATTATTGACAACAATAATGTTAGGTTGGGTGTTGGGAGAAAGCCGGACGGCATACCGTCAATAATGCCAGAGGATTGCCAGTTGGACTAGGCTTCAGACGGGAATCATTGTTCCTCAGCCACGCTGGTCTGCGCGCCTTCTTCATCGCCGCGGATCAGGCCGAATTTCTTCAGCTTGTAGCGCAGAGCGTCGCGGCTGATGTCGAGGAGTTTGGCGGCGTGGGTCTGGTTGCCGTTGGCCTGGCGCATTGCCAGCTCGACCATTGCGTGCTCCACTTCCTCGAGCGAGGTTCCACCCTCGGGAATATATAGCCGCGGGAGCGTGCGGCCGTTCGGCAAGGTTTGTCCGCCATCGGCAGGCGAAGTTCGCTCAAATAGCGTGCGTCCGCCCGACTCGCCTACGGAAAACGGGAGATACACCGGCCGCAGAAAGGGTTCGTCCTCGAGGATCATGCCGCGCTCGATGGTGTTTTTCAGTTCGCGCACGTTGCCCGGCCAGTTATGACTGAGAATCAGGCGGCGGGTGTCGTCGGTAATGCCACGAATCGACTTCTTGAATCTGCGGTTGTAGCGATCGATGAAAAAGTCGACCAGCGGCAGAATGTCTTCCTTGCGGTCCCGCAACGGCGGGATAAAGATAGCAATGATGGCCAGACGGTAATAGAGATCCTGCCGGAACTGGCCATCGCGGACTGCCTTTTCCAGGTCGCGATTGGAGGCGGCGATCACCCGAACGTCCACCTGCATGTCGCGGATACCGCCCACCCGGCGGATGACCTGGTCTTCCAGCACGCGCAGCAATTTGGCTTGTAGCAAGGGAGAAAGCTCGCCGATCTCGTCGAGAAACAATGTGCCGCCGTCGGCCGCCTCGAACAGTCCCTTTTTCATCTGCTTGGCATCGGTGAAGGCGCCCTTTTCGTGGCCGAAAAGCTCGGCTTCCATCAGGGTCTCGGGGATGGCCGAGCAGTTGATGGCGACGAAGGGTTTTTCCTGACGTGAGCTTTCGTAGTGGATGGCTTTGGCGATAAGGTCCTTGCCGGTGCCGCTTTCGCCCTGAATCAGAATGGTGGTGGCTTCGCTGGCCGCGACTTTCTTCACGAAGTTCATGAGCTCGGTCATTTTGGCCGACACGCTCACCACATCGTGATAGCCACCTACGCGTCGCACCTCGCCGCGCAGTTGCTGGACTTCGGTGCGCAGGCTGGTGGCCTCAAGCGCGTTCTTGATGGTGATGTGAAGTTCGTCAAAATCGACGGGCTTGCCGACAAAGTCGTAGGCTCCCAGCTTGAGCGCGGCCTTGACATCGTCCAGTTGGGGGTCAGCGGTGATCATGATGACGGCGCGGGCGTCGCCATTTTTCTTGAGCTGATCGAGCACTTCGATACCGCTCAGGTCGGGCATGCGGACATCCAGCAGGACCAGGTCGGGCGATTCCCGCTGGGCGAGCCTCAGGCCTGGTTCCCCGGAATCGGCCTCAATGACGTGATATCCCCACTCTTCGCACTTCTGGCGGAGCGACCAGCGCACCAGGCGCTCGTCGTCCACAATCATAATTTTCTGTGCCGGCATGCCCTGTTTAATTTACTACGAAAATGAAGCCAAGCGCTTTCGGAGATTGCTTCGGCGGGGTCGGCCGACAGGGTAGAAGAGAAATGCCGATCGCGGGCAGGTCTCGCTAGAAGACCTGAGCAACAGAGGCAGCTGGGTGCTCTACAATCGGCTGGGAGAGCCAAGATCGACCATGGCAGAACCTGAACAGAACTTGCGCCGGACGACGAAGTCCGCCGGTCATTGGTCTTGGAGTGGGCGTTGGCGCTGGCTCTCGGCAATCGCTCTGTTGTTCGCAGTTGCCCTGATCGTCGTCGCGATCGTGGTCCACCGTGCCGAGCCTACCCTGCGCTCGGCCGTGATCGAGACTTTGTCAACCAGGTTCAAGAGCAGGGTGGAGCTTGACGCCTTCCATGTGTCGCTCGTCAAGGGGCTGCAGGTTTCGGGGTCCGGGCTCAGAATCTTTGGAGAAACTGACCCGAACAATTTTGAACCTGGATTTCAGCCGATTATTAGTGTCGGGGAATTCCGCTTTCGCATGGGCATCCGGGGGCTGTTCCGCTCTCCCTTGCACGTCAACACCGTGTTTGTAAAAGGATTGCAGCTGAACCTGCCGCCCAAGGAACATCGCAGCGAGATCAATAAGATGGGGCCCGGGAAAGGGAAAATCAAAATTGTGGTGGACCGATTCCTGTGCGTCCAGGCCCAGTTGATCGTCAACACCCTGCGGCCGGGGAAGTTGCCCCTGGAATTTGACATCGAAAGCCTGAAAATGACGAGAATCGGGCCGGATTCCCCGCTGCACTTCGATGCCACCCTGACCAACCCCAAGCCGGTTGGCCTGGTCGTTTCGAGCGGTTCGTTTGGCCCCTGGCAGCCCGATAGCCCGCGCGACACCGCGGTGAGCGGAACCTATTCGTTTGACCAGGCGGATTTGAGCACCATCAAGGGGATCGGCGGAACGCTATCGTCGACCGGCCATTATGCCGGCACCTTGGACAAAATTACGGTCGATGGCGCAACCGACACCCCGGATTTCAGGATTTCGATCAGCGGGCGGGCCGTTCCCCTGCACACCGACTTTCACGCCATCGTCGACGGTACGACCGGCGATACCTATCTCCGGCCCGTCAAGGCAAAGATTCTCAACTCATCGCTCGTGGCAAACGGGTCGGTCGTACGGACGAAAAACCCCAATGGGCATCATGTGGAACTGGATGTATCGATCGAAAAGGGCAGGATCGAAGACCTGTTGAAGACAGCCATCCGAACTGACCCGCCGGTCATGACCGGCTTCGTTCATTTGCTGACAAAATTCGACCTGGCCCCGGGTGGGGACGACATCGTCAACCGCTTGCGGCTGAAGGGAAACTTTCAAGTCTCCGGGGCTCACTTTAGCAGCGAAAAGATCCAGGGAAAAATCGACGCCTTCAGCATGCGAAGTCAGGGCAAGGCGAGCGAGGCCGAGGACAATAAAGCCGAGATTGTAGACTCCGACATTCAGGGCACGTTAAGTCTCAGCAATGGGCTTATTTCCTTTTCCCAATTGCAATTCAAGGCTCCCGGCGTGCAAGTGGACCTGACCGGGAACTACAGTTTGGATGGCAACCAATTCGACTACCATGGCAAGGCGCGCATGGACGCCAAACTGTCGCATATGGTCACGGGCTGGAAGTCGATACTGTTGAAACCTGTCGACCCGTTTTTCAGCAAGAACGGCGCCGGAACCGAAGTCCCGATTGAGATTCATGGTACCAAGTCAGACCCTCATTTCGGTCTCGACTTTGGCCACAAAGCTGGAAACAAGGGCCCAATTGCAAAGTAGTCGCCAAAGCATATCTGCATACCGCTGGGCATCTGGGAATCGGGCCCTCGGTGAAAGATCGCACCATCAGGATCATGGAGAGCATGATCTTGCCGGTTGCGTCAAAGGCGCACACGGCGGGTACGCCACTTTCGTTGTCCGCGGCAATGGCACTTCTCCTGCTGGAGTTGGACCGGGCAATGTCCGGACGACGACAGCGGCCAAAGGGGGCTGGTCGATGGGTCAACGCGCATGTCATCCATGTCATCTGAGGAGCGATAGGGTTATCGAGCCCGGCTGAGATGGACACCCCGCGATGGCTAGGAAGTCGCGGGGATCGAGGGTTTGGCGCCAGGCATGCGAAACGGCAGAACGACCTCGAACTTGCTTCCCTTCCCGACCGCGCTACTTACTTCGATGCGCCCATGATGTTCTTCCACGATACGGCGAGCTAGAGAAAGCCCAAGACCGGTGCCGTTGCCCTTGGTGGTGTAGAAAGGCCGGAAAATGTGAGAAAGATGTTCGGCCGGGATGCCGCGACCGTTGTCTTTTACCGCCACGCTGGCGCAATTCTCAAGCGTTCCGATCTCCACACGTACGGTGCCCGCGCCGTCGACCGCCTGTACGGCATTGAGCAGCAGATTCAGAAGCACTTGATGGATCTGATCGCTGTCGTGCTCGACCTCGGGCAGATCGGGCGATTGCTGCAGCTCAATTTTGATGGGCTTCGAAAGCACCTGCTGACGCGCAAGCATTACGGCGTGTTCCACGGTGGTGTTGAGATTGCTCACACAGACCTGGGGCGGGTGGGGTCGCGCCGTTTCGAGTAAATCAGTCAGGATGCGGTTGATCTGGGCAATTTCCTGGCGAACGTCTTTTACCACTGCCCGCGCCGGACTGGTCGAGGGCAGATCACGGGAGATGATTTCAATGACGCCAGCGATTCCGGCAAGTGGGTTGCGGATCTCGTGGGCGAGGCCTGCGGCCATCTCGCCCAAGGTCGCCATGTGCTCAGCGCGAGACATTTGAGTGCGATGCAGAAGCTCGATTTCCTCGCGGCTGTCTCTCAACTGCTGCAGCATGTGGTTGAAATTGCGGCCGAGGTCTCCGATCTCGTCATTGCGCCGGGCGAAGTCGACCGCTACGTTCAGGTTGCCGTCTGTGACCTGGGCGATCTTCTCCTGCAACTCGACCATGGGCCGTTGAATGAAGTAGGCGAGCGCGCCAATCGACACTCCGCAGATGGCAATCGCTCCTGCTCCAGCGACCATCAGCACGGCGTGGCGTTCCGGGTCGCGAAACGAAACGGTCGCGACAATGAAGAGCAGCAGTCCGGTCAGCAGCACGAACACCACCGGCAAAAGCGCTTTGATCTGCCAATTGACGCGAACTGAACTCAATTCAAACCCCGTTTCCCGCGACCCTGCGGATACTGCGTGCTGGCTGTTTTCTGCGCCCCCCGGAAAATCCACGGCTACCGCTGCGCTCCGGAACGTCTCCGTCCGCGACCAGGTCCCCACTCTGCCAGTTTGATCAAGCGTAGGCATGGAGTCCTGGCAACAGATAGGTGACGCCAAAGAACGTGAACATCACCACTGCAAAGCCGCCGATGGCAAAGTACGCGGCGCGACGTCCGCGCCAGCCCCTTGTGATGCGCATATGCAGGTAAAGGGCGTATACCAGCCAGGTAATTGCCGCCCATGTCTCTTTTGGATCCCAGCTCCAGTACGAACCCCAGGTCTGGTTTGCCCAGTACGCTCCCGAAGCAATCATCAGCGTCAGCAGCGGGAAGGCCAGGCAGATGGTTTTGTAGGTGATGCGATCAAGGTTGTCGGTCGAGGGCAGTAACCGTACCAGATCCGCTCGTCGCCACAGCAGCAAGAGATAGAGAAGAGAAATGAAGACGCCGCCCACCAGGCCCGACAGTATGAAAGGGGAAGCGGCGAGGCTTGTCGGGAACAATCCGTCGGCGTCGAGCGATGGATAACGTCCGTCGCGGGCGCGCAACAGAAACATGATCAAAGTCATGGCTTGCAGAAGAATACTGAGAAACACAGCGCGGTTGGCGAGCGTCAATAGTCCGTCGTTTTTCTTCCAGCGTGCAAGGAAGTAGATCACCAGTGGCGAGGCGACAACCAGGAGCGTGAGCACCATCAGCCAGCCCAGATCCGGGACATCGACAAATAAACGTACTCCCCTCGAAATAAAGACCTCCGACTTCTGCTCCGGATTCCATGCCACTAGACCCAGGCCGCCCCATTTTTCAAAGCGTGTGAAAACTACGCTCGCGTAAATCGCCAATGTGCTGGCACTGGTTACGGCGAGGAAGGTCTCGGTCTTCATGTTGTCCTGGATGAGGAACATTGAAGCGAGTGCGAAGCTGAGAGCACAGGCGGCGTAGGCGAGCATGGCCAAAGTGACGTGCACGTGCAACCAGGTCGATTGCAATGCCGGTACGAGCGGATGAACTTCGGTTCGCAGCAACTGCATCAATACGACGCCGACGATTGCCACAGGCATGGTGACGGTGCCAATAACCTTCACTCCATATTTCTTTTCCGCCACCAGGGTGAGCACGGCGAGCGTCCATACGAAGCTGAGCAGCATCTCGTAGACGCTCGAAAATGGCGCGTGTCCAGCTTCGTACCAGCGATGAGCGATGGCTGCGGTATTGGCGGCCAGTCCGAGCCAGGTAGCAAAGGATGCAAACTTTACGTAGGATTCGGTGCCGGTGACTCCGAAGCCCAGGTACAGTGCGCCTGCGCCGGCATAGAAAATCAGGGCGGCGAAGAGCAGATTCGTTTCATTCAGGATGTTGCCGCTTTTCACCACGTTCAAAAATGCCATGAACAGCAGGAACGCGATGGCCAACCCGACCAGTACGATCAGGGTCATGCCGGTTGCGGGTTGCTGCTGTTCTACTTTTGCGCGTGCCATTCACTTCCTCCGATGAGCCGGATCCGTTCCCGGGTTGAGTTCCTTCTGTTCACTTCCCAACGCTCGAAGCGAGCTGATCCTGCGCATTTCTGGGAGCCGATTTCAGTTCTTCTTCCACGGACGCGACCAGATCGCTGAAGCGGCCGTCAAAGGCATCGCGATTGCGATTTGCTGTTCCCCCGATCCACAGCGAAAGTTTTCCAGTTTTGGGATCGCGAACCGGTACCAGCCAGAACCGCATGTGAACTACGTAGAACACAAAGGCCAAGCCAATCCCCATGAGCACGACACCGGACCACACTCCCCATTGCCCGGGTTCATGCGAAACCTGCAAGCCGGTGAAATGACCCATTTTGAGGTCGGTGGCTTGAAACTCCCAGGGCGACTTGGAGTTGTCGGAGACTCCCTCGATCGCCGGGAACCAGACGTTGAAATCTTGGCCGGCTGAGGTCACAACCAAGTGCGCCGCCGGGTTGTCCAAATCGTTTGATTTCCGGTATACCTGTCCGTCCAGTACGGCGTAGTCGGGAAAGAATTCGGCGAAACGCACGCTGGTAGTGGCATCGAGCGGAACCGTTTCATTAACCGCCAGGCCAAATTCCTTTTTTTCGCCAGAACCGCTTTTGGGGGTTGCGGCCAGCATGAGTTTGTCAACTTTGCCGTTCGGTCCATAGCTCGACTGGTAGAAGCGAACGCCGTTGTAGAGTAGCGGATCGTTTACAACAATCTCTTTTTTCTGCACATCTTTTCCAGATTCGACCACCGCGAGCTTCGACCACCACTTCTTCGGGCTGCCGTCAGCGTAATTATCCTGGCCAGCGGAGTCGCAACGGATGGAGAACGGCAGCGTGCGTGTGCTCCCGTCGTGCAATTCAACAACATTCGAGGTCTGGCCCTCATTTAAATTGAGTGTTCCGCGCCAACCCCAGAGACCGTCAACAACGGTGCCAAAGAAAATCAGCAGCAAGCTGGCGTGCACGATGTAAACCGCGAGTTCCGAGGTGCGATGCCGCTCCGCGAAAATCCCGAAATGGTCTTCGCGAACCACGCGCTCAGGTTTGAAACCCATCGAGTGCAGCGCTCGCTCGGCCGCTACCAAGCCTGATTCTTCGTCCTCGATGGCCACCGATTTTTGCGGATGTAAAGCGCGGCGAAAACTTTCGTCGGGATATTTGTAGGGACGCGAGAAGTAACGCCAGGAGTTTGGAAAACGATCGATCGAAGCCGCGACGATGCAGAGGCTGACGAGCAGCACCAGACCGAGAAACCACCAGGAATGAAACACATCGGTTAAGCCAACGGCATCCAGGATCCTGAGGGCCTGCGGGGAGTAGGCCGCTTGCATCTCGTCGGGGTCGGTCACTGGCCGCTGCAGGATGATGGTTCCGACTGCAGCGAAAATCACGACCAGGATCAACAGAACCACGCCAGTCTGAATGGAAGCAATGGTGCGCCACGCTTTGTGGGCAATTTTGCGGAAATCCACGGCCCTTTACCCTTTCTCTGTTCCCAAGCTTGAAATGCAAGTTCCACGCCAGACAGGTGATCGTTGGTAAGCAATAGATATGGAATGACTTACTTGCGAGAAGAGGTCGGTCGCGACGGCCAGTTTGGGCTAAATCGCGCACTCCAAAGACGCTCCACGGCGATTTGACACATCACAAGCGACTCGTGACGCTCCTCACAAGAAGGAGTGATGGTCCTTTGGCGAGTGGCTGGCTCGGACTCCACTTATCTAGTGACAAACATCACATGCCCCAGTGATTATGCGGCTCCCGCCGCCACTCGCGAGTTGATGCGAGTGGGCTGTGCTGCGAACAGAGGCTGAGCTAGGACGGGGGCCGGCGACTGGGACGTGGAGGCGCAAGTCCCCCTCTTTCCCATTTGGGGCATTTCACCGACGATGCTGTGGCAGAAGGCCCATACGAAACGGAAAAACCTGTAGAAGAACTCTAGGCAAATCGACCAAATGCGTCTTCCAACATGCTTTGATCCTATATGTTAGAAGCGTATTGCGATTTTAAACAGCTTTTTCCCGATACGGCGACGTTCGTGCACACGCACGTTTTGGAGGCTGTGCCGTGAAGTTACTCCCCCGTTTCATGCGGTTCCGCGACAAGGTCGGTGATCGTGGTGGCCGCCGCATTCGTTTTAATATCTTCTTTTTCCTGATCTTGACTGCTGCACTCGTTTCGCGCGGCACTGCCGCAGTGCACCCGGTTCCTTTGGATAAGAACGTCGACGCCGCTAAGTGTCTCGAATGCCACGAAGACAAATCCAAGGGCAAGTTCGTTCATTCCGCGATCGCGACGGGTTGTTTGAGCTGCCATGAAGTCCGGGTCAACAAAGACATTACCCGCATAAAGTTGATCACCTCAACTCCGCAGGCTATGTGCCTCACCTGCCATGGCGACAAAGACGCAGCGACCTTAAAAGGAACCGTCCATCCGCCGGCCGTTCGCGACTGCATCAAATGTCACGACCCGCATACCTCCGACAACAAGTTCCAACTGCTGAAAGCGACCTCAGGCGACAAGAAGGACAATCTTTGTCTCACTTGCCACAACCAAGGCCTAAACGTTCCGGAAAAAGGCAGCCGCCACGCCGCGCTCGATATGGGTTGCGATACTTGTCACACCACTCACAAGGTTGGCGAAAAGGGGAAACAGGAGTTCGATTATCACCTGACGAAGGCCATCCCCGAGCTCTGCATCGGCTGTCACGACGTGAAGGACGCGGCTCTCATCAAGAGCCATCAGGGACAGCCATTTGCCACGGCCAGTTGTACGCAGTGCCACGATCCTCACCAGTCTGCTCTGCCGAAGCTGATGGCGAAATTCACGCATCCGCCGTTTGCTGAAAAGAGCTGCGACACCTGCCACTCGCCCGCAAAGGATGGCAAGGTGGTCCTGACCAACACCGACAACAGGGCGCTGTGCGCCACATGTCACAGCGATCAAGTGGAGAAGATCGACAAGGCCAAAGTGCCCCATCCCGGGGCGGCTGGAGAATGTATTGCTTGTCACAACCCACACGCCGGCAAGACCCCCGGCTTCCTGCAACCGGATCCGGTCAAGGCCTGTCTGGCTTGCCATAGCGACCAAGCCGAACAGTTCAAGAAAGCGCATCTTCATCAACCGGCATTCGGACAGTCTTGTGCCATCTGTCACGAGCCGCACGGCGGCGACAATGAGCACCTGTTGCGCTCCAAGAAGGTCGATGATCTGTGCCTCGAATGCCACGGCCCTGACTCTGCGACGCCCAAGAAGCTTGAGGCCGAACACCTGATCACAATCTTTAACGGCAGCGTGAAACTTCCCGAAGACTACTTCACAAAAAATAAGACGATTGTGTTGCCGCTGAAGTTCGGACTCGGACATCCGGTGGACGGTCACCCCGTGGGTAACGTGATCGACCCGTCCGACATCACCAAGGTGAAGGCGCAACTCAGTTGTCTGTCCTGTCATCAGCCGCACGCATCGGCACACACCGATCTGCTGGCTAAAGACCAAGTCAACAATGGCGAGTTTTGCGCCACATGTCATAAGGACCTGACAAAGAAGAATTGAGCAGTTTGTCGCCGAGGAGTATGAACACCATGGTCAAAGTAATCGCAAATTCCACTCACAATCGTCAGCGCGAGGCTTGGTTCGTTTTTTGCCTTATGCTCATGCTCGCGCTTCTTGCGCCCGTTTCCGCATTCGCCGACAAGAAGAAAAAGAAGGACCCGGATGCCCCGCCCGCCAAGACTGTCGGCGCCCCCGATTACTCGCATATCGTCTGGCCTAATCCACCCGCGATTGCGCGTATCAAATATCAGGCCTTTTTTTCCGCCGAGAAACTCGATCAGGTCAAGGCTGAAAACAATACCAAGAAAATGAAATGGATGGACCGCCTTGCCGGAACCCAGCCCGAGGCTGAAAGCACAAAGGTCCTCTACCAGCTCGATGAACCGTATGGCATCGCCGTCGACTCCAAAGACAACTTGTACGTAGCCGACTCCAAGGTAGGCGCCGTCTTCATTTTTAACACCGAGACGCGAGAGCTTTCCATGATCAGCAACAAGATTCACGCCCACTTCGTGCGCATCATCGGGTTAGCGATGGACGACGGTGATCGTCTCTTCGTCTCCGATCCCGGCCTGCGTCACGTTGTCGTCTTTGACGCAAGCCACAAGGCCGAAGACGTGATTACCGACGGAATGGCCACACCCGGCTCGCTAGCCATCGATCGCGAGAATCGCCTGCTCTATGTATCCGATATCGAACTCGACCAGGTACTGGTCTATGACGCCGACTCGTTAAAGCTGCTGCGCAAGATTGGCACTACCGGACACCATCATGAACTCACAAGCCCCGGCGATTTCTCCAGGCCAACCGGGCTGGCGGTCGATCAGGAAGGCAATCTCTACGTCTGTGACACTCTCAACGACCGCATCGAGGTTTTCGACGCCGACGGCAAGTTCGTCAGCGCCTTCGGAAAAAACGGTGACGGTCCAGGATACTTTGCGCGTCCGAAGGGCGTAGCAATCGACAGCGACGGTCATATCTGGGTTGCCGACGGAATGACCGATCGCGTCCAGGTCTTCAACCAAGAGCACCAGTTGCTGATAGCCTTTGGCGGCCATGGTCTACTCCCTGGGCAGTTCCAGGGATTGGTGAACGTCGCAATCGACAAGAACAATCGCGTCTTTACCACCGAGATCTACCCGGGGCGCGCACAGCAGTTCCGCTATGTCACTGACGACGAGGCCGACAAATTGAAAAAAGAACGCGAGGAGGAACGCCTAAAGAAAGCGGGGGCCTCCCCAAGGAAAGACGGCGTACCCCCGGACTCGCCGTCGGCAGCGAGTACGGTCCCGCCAAGTCGCTAGAGTAAAACCCACGAGCCGGGCGCTACCCGCCCGGCCCGATTCCAATGCCCGAAACCAATGCCGCGTTGCAGCTTTCTGCACAACTGCTGTGTTTCGCAACAGTTGCGCGGCAACCTGCGGTAACCATAATTACTGTGGAATTTGACCAATCCACGATCCGAATTGGTTGTTTTCCCCCACTTCCGTACCATCGCATATTCGCTCTGCCGCGCAACCATCGAGTTTATTATCCTCTGTTTTCAATGACCTATATCGAAAAACGGAGAATAAACAGCCGCCTCCCATTTCGGATAGCCAGTTGCATTGACGAACACCGAGGGGCGGCTGCAACGAGTGCCCAGGCACACCGCGCAGCCCAAGGCCTAAGCCTCTGAGAATTTGGAACGCGCTGCACAAATTATGGAGGTTTTAACTTATATGAAGAAAGCGATGTTGGTCTTGATGTTCGTTCTCGCGGTGACAGGGTTGATGGTGGCGCAGAATTGGTCGTCGCCAATTGACGTCCTGGGTGCCCACAACAACAATGGCCGCGGTTGCGCCGGTTGCCACTCTCCGCATAGCGGCTCGTGGGGTTCCGGTCACGCGCAGACAAAGGGAAACGATACCGGTAACTATGCGTTGTGGGGCCAGGACGCAAGCCCACTGTATGGCTACACCCTTGCCTTCGGCGACAGCGGAAGGTACGTTGAAGTTCTGCCTGCCAGCCTCACCGCCGGCGGCACAGAAGTCAGCGGCATTATGCTCTGTCTGAGCTGCCACGACGGCAACGTCACACAGAACAACATGATGGCAAACTGGTCGTATGAACAAAGAATCGGCTACCTCACGAACACGGCGTACGGCAGCTCCCATATTCCGACCCTGCTCGGCAATGACGGCACCACGGCCGGGAACTACAACAACGATCACCCGGTGGGCTTGAATGCCACCATCAGCACTACCGCCAACGGCTTGGTTTGGGCGAGCAACAAGTTCACCCTGACCCCTGGCTCGCCCTATGCCCAGTTTGTAGCCAACTACGGCTATCCGGAACTGGCTCCTGGCGCGCACGGATCCCCCTTCGGCGTCACCCCCGCTGGCCTGCCCTTCGTGGCTTGCACGACCTGTCACAACCAGCACGTAATGACCGTCTACACCGCCAGCACTGCCAGCCCGATCGCCGGCAACGGCAGCGGATACTATGCGACGATGTTCTTTATCAATGCTCCGTACAACCCGAACATCAACCGCGTGCTCACCGGCGCGACCGCGCCCTCGACCACTCAGTTCTGCCGTCAGTGCCACTTTGGCGAGGCGAACGAGTCGAACAACACCTTCAACATCACCACGACTTTCCAATAGGAATGGCCGTGGTACAAAAGGGGGAGAGAAATTCTCTCCCTTTTTTTTTCACCTTCGGCATTTAGACAAAGTCGACAAGCGAGGAATTATGAAGTACCAACTCCCCATCTACGCAGTGCTTCTGGCCGCAATCTCGGCCGCTTCGGCCCAGGTCGCCTCTCATGCTCCGACGACGGTGGCCGTCGCAAAAGCCGCTCCGAACCCGTCCTCAACCCAGTCAGCGCCCCTTCAAGTGAACGATAAACCTGTAGCGCGGGTGAACGGAGCCGTACTCACTGATCGTGACCTGCTGCGTGAAATGTTCGCCATCTTCCCCTATGCCCGCCAGCACAACGGATTCCCCAAGGCGGAGGAGGCCTCGATCCGTCAGGGCGCGCTCGAAATGATCATTTTCGAGGAACTCGTCTACCAGGAGGCGGAGCGGCGAAAGCTGACCATTCCGCCGCAGAAGCTCAAGACTGCAGAAGCCGAATTTCACAAGCAGTTTCACAGCCCCGACGAGTACCAGCAATACTTGCAGACGGAAATGCAGGGCTCGGAGCAGCAAGTCGCTAAACTGATCAAACGTTCGCTGCTGATTGAGCAACTCCTGAAGAGCGATGTTGAAACCAAGTCAACGGTCTCACCGGCTGAAGTAAAGGCCTATTACGACAAGAACCCGGCGCGGTTCCAACTGCCGGAATCGTTCAGCTTCCAGAGTATTTCTATCCTGCCGCCGATCAAACCGACCGCCGCGCAGGCCAAAGACGCTCAGAAAAAAGCCGAGGATGCTCTTCGCCAAGCCCAGGCTACCCGGAGCTACGATGACTTCGGCATGCTCGCCGAAAAGATCTCCGAGGACGATTTCCGCGTGAACATGGGCGATCACAAGATCGTGCCGCGTGAAAAGTTGCCACCGGCAGTTGTCAAAACCCTACTCGCTCTCCAACCGGGGCAAATTACCGGACTCATCCAGGTTGAATCTGCATACACGATCATCAGGCTCAACGCGCATAATACGGCCAGGAAAGTGAGTCTGGAAGAGGTAAAAGCCGATCTCAAGGTCGAGTTGCAGAAGTTGAAATACGAGAAACTGCGTTCTGGCCTTGCCAAGCAACTCCGCGCCAAGGCTAAGGTCGAAGAGGTAGGCTAGTAGAGTCCCACCGGCGAGAGAGCCGGGAGCCCCGGCTCTCTCGCCGCGAGGCGGACGGATAGTTCCACATCCGCGCCACCCCCCCTCCTCAGTGCACCCCACTTTCGACCCCCTATTGAGTCTTTCAACTCGCTTGTCGGGTGATATTGCGCAATATCGTAAGTGGAATCGCTTATAACTCATGCAAATCGACGTAACTCGTTTGTTTTCAGTGGAGTTTGCCATCTTAAAAGCGTGACCTTTGGCAATGATTGTGCATTTTAGAGTCTAACTTTGACCCTGATTTTTGATCTTCGCTGTGGGGAAGGTGGCGGTTGCATGAAGGTCGCGAATCACATCGGCGGGCTGGCGGTCTTGGGGCTGATGTTTCTGGCTCTGCTACCGATGACGGCGCGGTTCGCCCAGGCGCAACTGGGTGTTGGTGAAAACACCAAACTGAGCGCAGGTGGCCTGGCTTCCTTCGGATACTCTGGAGACTATGGCGACGCGATCCCTTCCGACCATGGTCTAAACCTCGGATTTAACGGTACTGTCAACGGTTACTATTACAGCCCCAGTTTTCTCTCCTTTAGCGCGACCCCTTACTACAACCAGTCGCGAGCTGACTCCGATTATCAATCTATCACCGGTGCCAGCGGGATCGATGGCTCGGCCAATTTCTTTTCCGGCAGCCATTTTCCCGGGTCGGTGAGCTATCACTACGACGACAACAGTACCGGCACTTTGGGCTTGCCCGGACAGCCGAACTTCACGACGTACGGCAAGGGTCAGGGCTTTGGTATCAACTGGGCCGCCTTTCTTCCCGGCCTCCCGACACTTGCGGTGGGATACTCTCAGGGCGATGGCCACGGCAGTATTTATGGCACGGACCAACAGTCTGATTCCAGCCAGCGGATGTTCAATCTGCGCTCGACATACGGTATTTCCGGATGGCTTGTCAACGGCTACTTTACCCACCAGAGTTTGAGCTCGGATTTCCCGGATTTTCTGGCGAGCGGGGAAAATGAGGTGGATAGTTCCACCGGACACGATTTCGGTTTCGGGGCACAGCACCGGCTTCCGATGAACGGGGCGCTCAGCGTCAACTACAACCGAGCGTCGCTCAGCACCGACTACCAGTCGAGCCAGGTCCAGAGTGGGAGCGCGTCGAACAACTCAAGCTATACCGACAGCACGGAAACAGCTAGCGCTAGTTTCCATCCCTCAACCAAGCTGACCTGGAATGTCACCCAGACCTACACCGGCGATTTGAGCGGCTACTTAGCGCAGAATCTGAGTAATGGCGGAGCTGCTCCGGTGGCAGTAAATTTGGGAGCAGGTTCCCGTTCGCTCACGGCAGGCGCCGGAGCCAGCTATACCTTCGCACCCTACCTAGTCGGGTCGGCGCAGGCCACATACTACGATCAGTTCTACTTCGGGCAGAGCTATAACGGAGAGTACTTGAGCGGCACGGTGAACTACAACAAGAGACTCCTCGACATGTTCACCTTCTCGGCTTCGGTCATCGACAGTTCGAGTGGTTTGGGCAATAACACCGTGGGATTCGCCGGATATGCGAACTATTTTCGCCGCTTCGGAAACTGGACAACCTCAGCCCAGTTCAGCTATGCGCAGAACGTGCAGACCTTGCTGATAACCTATACAACTTCCTACTACAGCTACAGTGGCAACGTGTCGCGCCGTTTGGCGGAGCATGTCCGGTGGACGGCGGGCTTCAGCGGAGCTCACAGCGGCTTGTCAAACAGTCCCGGAGACAGCACTCACAGCGAAAGTTACAGCACGGGCCTCACCATGCGGAAGTTTTCCGTGCAAGGCACGTTTGCTCAGGGGACGGGAATTTCCGTCCTCGGAGCTGGCGGTGTAATCACACCGGTGCCGACGCCCGGCCTGACAAACATCATGTTGTTCAACAGTTCTAATTACGGTGGCGGAATCGCGATGACACCATTCAAGCGGTTCTCGATTGCGGGGAGCTTTAGCCGTTCGATCAGCAACACCGTCGCCGCTACGCTTTCGCACAACGACACCGAAGTCTTTAACGCGCAGATGCAGTACCATCTGAGAAGTATCGGGTTGCAAGCCGGATATTTGCGCTTTACCCAGGGCATCAGCGCAATCGGCGCGCCGGTCAATACCACGTCGTTTTTCGTCGGGGCGACCAGATGGTTCAACTTCTTCTGAGGATTCGGAGCGAGGTATGGCAAGCCAAACCGATGCAGCGCAATGCAATGGCACGCAGAGTGACGATGAGCAAGTCGTCCACGCATAGAGCAAGCCGTTGCGCGGCGCTAATCGTTGTCTTTGCCGGATTGAGCTTGCTGCTGGCCGGGCCGGCCGAGGCTTCCAAGCGTTCTAAGGAAATGGTCACCCCAACCGAGATTCCGGATCTGTTGCTCGACGGCGGCCGTAAACTTTCCTTTGAACGCACCTTCAGCCTCGAGCGCGAAGTCAAGCCCAAGCGCAGTTTCTGGACCAAAGTAGTTGATGCAGTCGCGGGCCAACCCGACTTCCATTATCTGGTCAGTCCCTACAGCGTTGTTACCGATTCGCACGGACGTATCCTCGTTACGGACTCAGGCGCCGGTGGGGTTCACATCTTCGATTTCGCCCAGCAGAAATATAAATTCATTACCCGCCGCGACGCCGGAAAAGACCCGATGCTTACGCCACAGTGCGTGGCCGTCGATGCCCAAGACAATATTTACGTAACCGATTCCCAGGCCGGCAAGATTTTCGTATTCGACGCCAACGGCAAATACAAACGCGCCGTCGGCAGCCTGAAAGGTGGCGAAGGATATTTCAAACGCCCCACCGGAATTGCGATCGATTCCGTCGCGCAACATATCTACGTAACCGATACGCTGCGCAACCGGATCTTCATGATGGATATGCAAGGCAGCGTCCTCCAAACCATCGGGAAGCCCGGAATCGGCGACGGCGAGTTCAATTTTCCGACCGAGTTGCGGCTGAACGGTCCAGACCTGGTCGTCGTCGACGCCATGAACTTCCGCGTGCAGGTTCTCGATCGCTCGGGCACGTTCCGCTATGCCATTGGTAAAGTCGGAGACGGCGCCGGCTGGATTTTCCGTCCTAAAGGAATTGGCTTTGATTCCGAAGGTCACCTTTATGTAGTGGACGGGCAATGGGGTATGGTTCAGGTGTTCGACGAGGAAGGTCGGCTGCTCTACTATTTCGGCCAGCGCGGAACTGGCCCGGGCGAATTTCAGTTACCCGCCGGACTGCAGATCGACAGCCAGGATCGTATCTATGTCGTGGACTCGTTTAACCGCCGCGTTCAGGTATTCCATTATTATGGCATCGCAAAACTTGGTGACGGGAGGAAGCAGTGAAGAAGCTCCTGTCAGTGGCTCTTACGATTACGGCGATGCTGATGGTCTTCGAAGCCAACGTCGCCTCTGCTCAGGTGAACGCCGATGTTTTGGGGATGCACAACCTCACGGCGGCGAGTGGGTCGGGAATAAGCACCTCGGGCGGCCTCGGTTGCACTTTCTGTCACGCTCCTCACAGCGGATTGGGAGTTGTCTCGCCCCTTTGGAACCAGAAATTGTCGAACGCGACCTACACACCCTACACGAGCACGACCTATATCGAGCAGGGCAAGACCCAGCCCACGCTGGGCGTCACCAGCAGTCTCTGCCTCAGTTGTCACGACGGAACGGTGGGTGTGGGATCGTCGTATGTGTACGGCACGATTCCCACGAGTGGTTCCATGAATAGCATCGATTCCTTCGGTACGACCTTGACTGGTTCGCACCCTTTCAGTCTCGTGCTTCCCATGAAAGATGCGCCCAACCTGGTGGCATCGCTCGTGTCGAAGGGTCAGACCGCCGATCCGACGGGCGCTGTAAAGCTTATTAACGGGAACATTGAGTGCATCAGTTGCCACTCGCCTCACGTGCAAGATATCGATAAGATCGCGCAGAATTTTCTCGTCCGCGACAGTTCCAATGGCCAAATGTGTCTCGCCTGTCACAATCCGAACCGCGTAATTCAAGGACAAGTCAACCCTCTGGCGGGCTACACAGGAAGTATTCACCAGACCGCGACCAATCAGGTCTCTGGCGATGGCCACATCGGCTCTTATCCCACCGTTGGCGTGAACGCCTGCACTTCTTGTCACATGAATCACGACTCTGTCGCGCCCGCCCGACTGCTGCGTCCAGCCACGCCCTCATCGCCGGGAACCGATGCGGTCACCCAGGCTTGCATGACCTGTCACAACGGCGGTATATACGTCTCGCCTGCACCCGCGAACATAATGGCCGAGGTTGCGAAGACGAGCCATCCCCTGCCCGCAGGCGTTAATTTTCATGACGCTGCTGAGCCTGTGCTTCTGAACCACAACCGACACGCGACCTGCGTCGATTGCCACAACCCTCACGCTTCGAATCAGACCCTCATATTTACGGCACCACCATTGTTGCGCCCGTCGCAGGCGGGCGTTAGTGGCATTAGCGCCACAGATGGCGTGACGATCCTGACTCCCGCCGTGAACCAGTATGAAAATTGTCTGCGTTGTCACGGTACCTCCATCGGTAAGCAGCGGCAGATCGTCTATGGTTACGCACCGGCGCGGGAAGTGTCCGCGCCTGATCCGCTGAACATCATTCCACAATTCGCGTCTACGGCAACCTCAAGTCATCCCGTGACCCATGCTCGAACGAGTCCCCTGCCGCAGCCCAGCCTGTTGCTGAACATGCTCAATCTGAACGGCACGGCCTCGGCGCGTTCGCTGGCGGCCGGAACATCCATCTTCTGCACCGATTGCCATAACAGCGATGACAACCGCGAATTCGGTGGTCCTGGCCCGAACGGCCCGCACGGATCAGTCAACTCACACATCCTTGAGCGCAACTACCAATTCAGTCAGGCCGCCGAGCCCGGCGGAGTGGTCACGAACCTGTTCCCCAACCCGGATCTTTCAGTGGCCGGCCCGTATTCCATGTGCGCAAAGTGTCACAATCTCACCCAGATTCTCTCCAACACAAGCTTCCCATACCACAGCCTACACATTTCGCAATACGGCTTTACGTGTTCGATATGCCACACCGCGCATGGCATGGGCGCAGCTTCTCCCAACGTCAGCGGTGAGCGCCTAGTGAATTTTGATATCCACGTGGTTGGCCAGAACGGGGCCGCGCCGATCTCCTATCGCCGCGGCAGTAATACCTGCGCGCTCGTATGCCACGAAGCCGCGCACAACTTGAATGGCACCGTCTCAGGTGCCGGAGGCCGGTCGCTGATAGGCATACCCCCGGTGAGGCGGTAAGAGGCGGCGGCCGAGCTGCGTCGACTGCTGCTCAATTAATCGCGACTGTGTCCCGGAGTCCTCGGGTCTCGTTGATCGACAGGTGTGGATTGGAAGCATCGACCGCATTTCCAGTGAGAGATGCGACTCGTTAGAAGTTCAAGCAACATGGCGGACCCCACACTGGTTTCGCTCTTGGATGGAGATCCTTGTGAGCTCCATGGCGAACAAAGACAAGCGCCGTTGCCGTTGATCCACTAATCCTTATCCTGTCGGATGGGTACCGCCCGCGGGGCACGCCGTCTTCTCGCGGCAGATTTGAGGGGGCTCCGAGGTTGTGACCTATCGATGCTATTAACCGGGCCGGCATCATCAACACCCACTGCCACCGAAAAGAATGGATTCGGTGGCAGTGGTTTCCCTTCCGCGCTCCTGACATTTCAGGGCAGAGCGGAGAGACGGGCAGAGACCAAAGGTGCCGTGGACGGGTTGGTAATAGGAGATCTTTATGTCGAGTGAGTAATCCCAGGGTGGACGACCACCCGTCATACAAAACCAACCCCCGAGCTAAACGCTTAGCACTAGTTCGCGCAGTTATCCCAACTTCGGTGCGGGCGCAAGCGGGGCCGGTGGCCCCACAGGCGCAAAACGTGAGCTGCTGTTAGCAGGACACGGAACTGGTTAGCCCAGAACTGGTGCAACCGGTGCAATCGATCTCGAACAGTTCAGTCCTTGTCGACCGCGCGGAGATTTGCCGTTTTGATGATGACGCGGTGCTGGCAGGGCTTTCCAGCCCGGTAGCGGAGTTCTCCATAAATATGTTGATTCTTTCCGTTGCGCCGCGACAGCTAACGCGCTCGCTTCATTCCGATTTCGGCAACCTGTTTCAACACAGCGTCCTTGGCTATCGCCACCACACTCGAGTTGTGGCTGAGCGTCCAGAAACTCGGGTACCGCTCCCAGTCTCGACAACATCATTGCACCGTCAAAACCGCCGTAGTGATGGTTACCGGATTGGCTTGCGCCGCCGTTGTTGCTTGCACCTGAACATTGTAAGTCGTTCCACCGGGTGCCGTGCCCGAGCTTCCACCACCGCCGCAAGCGCTCAGCAGAAGTAGAAATACGCCCAACCCCACCAGTAACAGCCAGTGGCGCCGCTTGTCCCCGACTCCGAGCCCGGCAATCAAAATGCCCGCCAGAGGTATCAAGGAGAAGGAGTAAAAAAGCGGACCTGTCCGCAAAACCGACTCCCGCAAAGACGCGGCAGCGGATGGCACGGTGATGGTCAGCGCGAGCGTGACCGCCTTAGGCCCAGGCGTAATTGTGGAAGGAGAAAAGCTGCAGGTAGCATTAGTCGGCAACGAAGTCTGCAAACAGGAAAGCGTGACGGAATACTTGGGATTTCCAGTTATCTGAATAGAGTACGTCGCGGTCCCTCCAGGAGATACGGTTTGTGGAGAAGGTTTCGATGCGGCGAGGGTTGCAACCAGTCCGCGAATGCGGGAATTGCCCGTGTCTGCAATAAACAGATTGCCATTAATATCGCCATACAAGCCTATGGACTGGTTAAGTTCGCCACTAGTTGCGACGCCGCCATCGCCTGAGAATCCCTGCGTGTTGTTCCCCGCAATCGAGGCAATTATCCCCGTTGTGCCCGCAACCTCGCGAATCAGAAAGTTGGCGGTGTCACCGATGAAGATGTCTCCATTGGTATCGACGAACACACCGGAGGGATCAGACAGAGTCGCACTGGTAGCGGGGCCGCCGTCCTGGGAGAACGTGTAGCCCTCCGTCCCGGTTCCAGCTACTGTCGCAATATCACCCGGCTGAATCGATATTCCAGCAATGGTGACCGACTGCGCGCTCGTATTAACTACACGCACACGA
The DNA here is from genome assembly GCA_049520935.1 of Terriglobales bacterium. Classification (GTDB taxonomy): domain Bacteria; phylum Acidobacteriota; class Terriglobia; order Terriglobales; family Acidobacteriaceae; genus Acidiflorens. The sequence goes on from JBEKPJ010000002.1 coordinate 232,811, forward strand.
TTGTCTCCGCTGTCCGCAATGTAAATGTTGTCGGAAGGGTCGATAAATATGCCCTTAGGAGAACTCAGTTGTGCACTCGTAGCCACTCCGCCATCACCGCATGTCGCAGTGGGGGCCGCACATTCAACGCCCGTGCCAGCGACGGTGGTAATCAGTCCCGTTGCTGCCGCGACCTCGCGAATCACATTATTGGCAGTATCGGCAATGAAAATGTTTCCCGCAAGGTCTGCGAAAACAGCCCAGGGCTCGAAGAGTTCCGCGCTCGTCGCGGCGCCGGTATCACCCGAGTAGCCAGGGGTTCCATTTCCGGCGACAGTCGCAATATCATTTGCCGGGATTACGATCGTCGCGACCGTAATCGCCGTTGCCCCCGTGTTTACCACGCGAATGCGATGGTCTTCACTATCGGCGATGAAGATATCTCCGACGGCATTCAAGAATACTCCGTAAGGGCTGTTCAGTTGTGCACCGGTCGTCCCGGTCGCTGATCCGCCATCACCGCATGCTCCGGACACAGCCGCGGGATTGGCACAAGCCACACCATTTCCCGCCACGGTTTGAATATCACCCGTGGCCGCCACCACTTCGCGAATGACTGAGTTTCCCGCATCGGCGATGAAGATATCATCAAGGGCGTCAACGAACACCGCTCCTGGTCCGTTCAGCTGCGCATCCACCGCGGACGCGCCGTCACCCCCATAAGCTAGAAAATTATTTCCGATGACGGTCCCAATATTGTCATTCGACGTCACTTCGCGAATTACATAGTTACCATTGTCCGCAATAAAGATGTCGCCTGTGCCATCCACGAATATTCCGTTGGGATTGTTCAGTTGGGCACTGATGGCCGCCCCGCCATCTCCCGAGTAGCCCGCACCCAAGGCATTGTCTCCCGCTACCGTCGCAATGTTCCCGCCAGTCACGAACTCGCGAATCACAAAATTGCTCGTATCCGCAATGAAGATATTCTCTGAGCCGTCCACGAACACTCCAGCCGGTAAGCAGAGATAAGCATTGACCGCCGCGGCACCATCCCCGGAATAGGTGCAAGTGTCCTGATTCGTTTCAAAGTCGTAGTAGACGCCGGCCACGGTGTGAATATTGTTGTCGGCAACCGTGACTTCGCGGATTACCGAGTTATAGGTATCCGCGATAAAAATGTTGCCGGTACTATCGACGGAAACGCCTTCCGGTTGATCCAGTTGTGCACCGCTGGCTGTCGCACCGTCTCCCCCATAACCGCAGCCCAAGGCGTAATTGCCCGCGACGGTGGAGATGTTGCCACCGCTTACCTTCCGCACCAGGCAGTTGTCTGTGTCGGCTATAAAGATATTTCCCGAGCCATCGACAAACACGCCATTCGGATCGTAAAGCTCGGCACTGGTCGCGGAAATGCCATCGCCGTTGTACCCCCCGGTACCGTTACCGGCCACGGTGCTGATGTTGCCGGTCGCCGCTGCGATCTCGCGAATCACCGAATTATTCGTGTCGGCAATAAAGATATTTCCCGAGCCGTCCACAAACACAGCTTCGGGCCCGCTCAGCACCGCGCTGGTGGCAGGTCCGCCGTCGCCGGAGTAGCCGAAAGTTCCGTTTCCGGCCACAACGGTCACATTCCCGCTCGCGTCCACTTTGAGAACGTCGCTCGAATAAGAGTCCGCGATATAGGTGTTGCCTGCGGAATCGATTGCGACACTGCCGGGATATCCGATGCTGGCGCTCAGTGCCGCCAGACCATTCGGGCCACCTCCGGCAACCGTGCTGATGTCATACTGAGCCAGCGCCACCGGGGACACGGACAGAATTAGAGCAACCGAGACGAAAACAACTGCAAACCGCCTGGGGGATCGCATGATTACCTCGCCTCCTGGCCAGAACTGCGGTCCAATCGGACCACGGCGCTAATGTTGGTTCGGCCCGGCGGGTTCCCAGGACTAGCCATGCGCAACACGAATCGAGGGCGCACTCCTTTTTGCCACAACTGATACTCCGATTGTGGGATGGTCAATGCTTGTGTCGTGTCAGCCGACCCATGCGCCCGAAGCGCGACTGCGCATGCTCGGGTCACGCCCTTGCCCGGGTGTGAAAGGTCCCTCAGAGTCATTTTCTGAACGAAAAGATTCGACGCCCCGTGGTTTACCAAGTGAATGTGGATCTGAATTTGCGCCTCAGAACCGACTTTCGTATCCTTTACAACTTGATACGACCCGGTGACCAAAGGACCATTGCTGGCGAATGTAAACGATGCCGCGAATAGAATCGCCACCGCGAACCTCAGCCACGATTTGCAAATCTGAAGAATGCGACAACTCATACGAACCTACCTTCCCGGGCGTCCTCACTGGCCGATCCCCGCTCCATTTGTGATTAAAAGCGGTGCTGGGAGCACGGCTTCATACCCTGAGCTTTCCTGGGGAACCGCAATCGACATGCCAGCCTAATTCAATACGCAAGTTGTTGTTGATACAATAGGTTACGCCGTTATCTGAAATCGGACCCCGCGACCTCGAAGCGGCAAATGGCGCCCCCGGTGGGGAGAAAGCCCCGATTCGGGAACGATCTTCGCGGCTAACGCCGGTTCCTATTCAACTCGTAACTTGCTAAAACCAGAGCTGCAATCGACAACCCCACGCGGTCGAACTCCGCCGAAAATACCCCCTAAGCTTTGGCAATCCCGGTGCAATGTTCTCTAACCGGGTTTCGGGAGTCTTCCCAGCCTAGAATTAAAGAGTTGCAAGGCAGTGTCTGAGAACGATGAACCCGAGTCCCCAACAAATGGAACATGTGAGCGCGGCCGGTCGCGGCCCTACTCAGTCTGACTCGCGACAGGGCCGGTTTTCTTACACAACCCTGCGAACCACTACCATGGGGCTCCTGTTCGCTGCCGCCGCCCTGTGGGAGGCGAAGAACCTCAGTTCCCTTTCCGCGCTCTCGAATAGCGACATCTGGTGGCACTTGCGTTCCGGTCTGTGGATTCTCCAAAATCACGCCGTCCCACACCACGGGCTCTTCTCGCAGTCGCCCGATCTTTGCTGGACTGCTTCGAACTGGGGCTACGATGTGCTGGTTGCCTTCGCCTTCCGCACGCTGGGGCTTCGATCCATTCCAGCCTTGCTTATGGTCTCCCGGTTTGCGCTGGCGTGCGTGACGTTCCTTCTGGCCGGTGGCTTGCGCAGAAGATTCTGGGTGGCGGTGGTGCTGTCGGCATTCGCACAGTATATTCTCGGCAGCGTTCAGCCCGGTCCGACCTACGTTTCGATCATTTGGTTTGCCCTCGCGCTGCTCCTGCTCAACCAATCCCGCGCCACCGGTAGTCTTCGAATTCTATTCTGGTTACCGCCGCTTTTCCTGGTGTGGGCCAATCTGGACATTCAGTTTGTATACGGGATCGCGCTTCTTGCGCTGTTCATGGGCATATCGTTCCTCCCATTTTGGAGACCCGTCGAGGGAGAATGTCAGCTCGAGCAGAAGCGGACTGTCGTTTCGCTAACAGAGGTGGCGATCATAACCGCACTTTGCGTAATCGCAACATGCTCAACCCCGTATTCCTATCATCTCTACGCGGTCTTTTTCGCTAGCGGCACCAGCCCGGCCAGCCATTATTTGTCGGATTTCGCCGCCATGGGATTCCGACAGCCGCAGGACTACGCGCTGATGCTGCTGACAATGGCGGCGTTTCTGGCGCTCGGTCTACGCCATTCCCGGGACGTTTTCCAGATCGCACTACTGACGGCTTGCATGATTCTCTCGTTCTACGCACAACGCACTGGGTGGCTGGCTGTGCTGGCAGCAATACTGGTAATCGCCGGGGCGGCACGGGATACCAGTGGAACGGCCGATATAGACTGTCAACGCTCCTGGAAGCGCCGCGTGCTGATGGTGGGCATTGTTTCGCTGGCAATGGTAGTGCTCGCCGCTGCGCTAGAAATTCCCCGCAGCGACCAGGCACTGTTGGCGAAGGCTTCGCCAACGTACCCCGTTGCCGCGTGCAATTACATTCGCGAGCATCGCCTGCCGCAACCGCTCTTCACTTCCTATGAATGGGGCGGATTCCTGACCTGGTATTTGCCGGAGTATCCTGTAGCCATCGACGGACGCACCGGCCTGTACGAGAACGAGTTTGTTCTCGAATATTTCAAGGCGATGAACGCCGAGGTGTCCTACAAGTCCTACGGTGCAATGGCCAACGCCAACACCATCCTATTGCCGCAAACCTCGCTGATGGGTGAAGCCCTCAAAACCATGCCTGCGTTTCGAGTCGAATACAGTGACAGCGTGGCGGTGGTACTGACCAAACCATAGTCGTTATGTCGACCTCCCCAGTTCGAGAGAACACGCTCGGCAACGCCGTCCGGCCGCGAGAACCTGCCAGCGTCTCCGAGCACAAATATGTTCCCTTGGCGCTCATCTGGTTCGCCGGCATCGTGGCGAGGATCCCCTTCTATCTCGCCTTCCGGCCGACCTGGTCGGCGGATAGTCCCGGGTATGTGATCCCCTATTTTCTTTGGAGAAATCACAGGTTCTTCCTGGGGGCACGCACGCCTGTTTACCCGCTGTTTCTGGGATTCGCGCAGTGGCTGGCCAATCGTCCTGTGAACACCACTCTTCCTGTTTCGGCCAGTTATCAGACGATTTCTTTGCAATCGGCGCTCCCGGTTAGCGCCGCCTATCTCGCGGTTGGATTGCAATCTGCCTTGGATATCGCCGCCGCCGGTATTTTGTACTTCACAATGGTAAAGCTGAATGTCCGCCGGAATATCGCGCTTCTTTCCGCCGTATTCGTTGCCACGGTTCCCGCGCTCAGTCTGCTGGACATCAATATTCTAACGCTCTCGCTCTCCTATACAGTACTCGCGATGTGCGCGTGGGCATTTTCCGCCTTGACGAAGAGGGTTATCGATGGCTCTCGCTTTATCGGCACATCGTTGCTGTGTGGATTGATTTTTGCTTGTGCCGTGTTACTCCGGCCGGAGAATTTGGTCTTTTGCACCATCCTCACGACCGTGTTTCTCGGAAGCTGGGCGATACCGAAACTTCGCGGCGACGCGATGGCTTATGGAAAGAGGGTTCCGGCGGCGGTGTTCTTCATCATTCTGTCGGCAGCTCCGCCGATCCTGGCATGGATGACCTGGAATTACGTGGGCATCGGTGAATTTCGAGTTACCACTCTCACCGGATGGAATCGGAGCAAAACGGTCTATAACATGTTCGATCGGGTCGGCGCGGAGGATCGCGTGCTGGGAGAGGCGCTCGTTGCTTCCTACTTGCGCCGAAACCGTGATGGCAAAACCGTTCGGGACCATGCCTGGCAGGCCCTTAAAGACAGTCTTTGGGAGCAATACGCAGTCTTGCCTCTGGTGGATCCGACCGCCACCCCGTCCCGCTTTCACATTGGACTGGACCGCGTCTTCGAAGATGTGTTGGGAATGAAAGCGCGGATACCGTGCGAGGTCTCCGATCAATTGTGCACTGACCTTCTCCGGAGAGAAATCGACATCGGCGACTATGTGGGCAAAGTGTCATGGAAGCTGATCAAGTCATATCCGGGCGCCTATCTGGCAAATGTGACCGGCAACTTCGTGGAAACATTTGATTTTCGGTATTTGGATTCAGAACCTGCATCGGAGGACAGCCGACTCGCCGCCGTTGATGGCCGCAATTACGTGAGGAACAAACCGATTGCGCGTCTGTTGCCGACGGCGATCCATGTGTATGCTCCCCTTCTGACAGCGATGTACGCCGTCACCTTTAGTTTTGTCGTTTTCGCTCCCCTGTTCTTCTTGCGGAAGAACGACGCATACCTGCTGGCAGACAGAATCGTGACCGCGCTAGCCTTCGCCACGGTCGGGACATTCATCACGATGTGCTGTCTGTCGGGATACAACAAGGAATACAGCATTCCTCATCTCGGCGTGATGGTCATCTGCACCGCGTACGCCGCCGAGAACCGGTCCCGAATCGCGGCAATCATGGGCCCACACTCAACCAAGAGATAGCAATCTGAGAACCGTGCGATTCTCAGTAGAAAACGGTCTTGATGTCGAAGCTGTTATTGCCTTCATTCGCCATGTCAATGTGGCACTGGCGGCAGAACTGAGCGGTTGATGGAGCTCGACCACTGGGCGCGGTATCGAACTTCGGATTGTACGGACCGTTAGCAAAAAAGAATGTGCTATAGACTCGGCCGCCGCCGTCGCCGACGATGGGGCTTGTGGCTGTCGAGGAATAGCCCGCCCCAAGGTGTTGGTTGTGGCAGGTGGTGCAGAGCACATAAGGCTTGCCTTCTAGATCCACACCGTAAGGTACCAGTCGTTTTCCTGGCATCAACACGGGCAAACCGTAGTTCGCCATGAACCGCGCGTAGGGACTGCCCGGAATGACCGAGAATATTCCGTTGGCAAATCCAAGGCCGTCGCTCAATGTGATGGTGGCATCGGTTCCTAAGGGGTGGTCGATGGAGTAACCGCTGGCGAGCGCTCCGTCGCCGCCGAGTAGCGTAGGAATCGGCTGCCGCCCGGCTCTGTTGGGAAAACCCATTTTGTGCGCGTACGACTCACTGGCCATCATCGTTTGCGGCGTGAGGTTTCCGTCGTGGCAACTCAAGCAAAGGAGAATGCCAACCACTTCCTCGTTGGAGCTGGCAGCACGGGCAGGAACAGCCATGACATAGCTTCCGGGATCGCCGAGCGGCACCAAGGGACCATAGGACGGAGTCGCGTCCGTACCCCACAATGCCGTACTCCCCGCCGCCACCGCAACTCCCGGCACAGTGACCACAGAGCCGTTGTGCGGGGCATGACAACTCGCGCATTCGCGGCCACCGACGCGATGCTCTCCCAAGATACTCGCCGGAGATGCAGCCGCACAGTCGTCACATTGCGCAAGACCGTATGGATGCGCTGTAAGTACCAGAGCGAGAACGAAGAAAACAAACAGAACCAACGTACCCGCTGATTTGCTGAAGGCACCCGCGCGAAACAACGGCAGCCCATTCGCATGGCTTGTAGCGCTCAACCGGCACATAAGACTCTCCGATACACTCTTCGATCTTAGCAATACCATGATCGGTCCGCAGTGGCAATTATCTTCTCGCTTCCTGATCAGATTCCGAATTCCGGCATAGCAACCTCCTAGCGAAATTCCTTCCGAAAAGCCATATAAAGATCACAATGACAGGGGCCTATTTTTGTCAGCAAGTAGCCATCGGAAAAGTGATCGAGCGGGTAGCCCCAGCTCGACATCACCACCATTTCCTTCCTAAACAAGTTCTCGTCGAAGGGATCAAAATATTGCGCGACGATGTAGTCTGCTTGTGCTGCGCGCAGCTGATCCACGAGCTGATCGGGATTGTATTCAGTCACTGAGTGATGATAGTAGGCCGTGTGCCAGTTGCCAAAGATATTGTGGTCGAAGTAAGCGTTGATTGCGACCATTCCATACTGATTGCCATAGATGACTTTGCCTCGCTTCACCAAGGGTGCAAGGTATTTTGCCATGTCCTCGGCTCCAGAGTAGGGCAACCGTATTTCGTTGCGGATCGCGGCCGCGGCACTGGCGACCTGGTAGCAGAGCGTCGTTGCAAGGGTTGCGACGACGATCCTATAGCTCCACAAGCCGGACCGATTGAGACTACGGCGCTCTGCTTCGCTGGGCCACGCAATCATCAGGCCGATCATCATGGAGATGAAGATCGTGCCCTGATGATAGACCGCCCCATTGGCGTAGCCGTACAATGCCACCAAAAGTGCTACCGGCAGAAGAAAAGAGGCCAACGCGCCGCGAAGATAACACCACACGCCGAAGATTAGAAACACTGCCAGCGATAACCAGGTGTTGTCGACGAGCGCGCCGACGACAGAAGATAGTGATCGTTGCGCAATTACGGTTATGGTTCGGTCCGGTTGATACAGCGCCTCGACGTCTACGGGCGGTCGGAGAACGAAAAAAAGAAATAGGTACATTAATGCGATACCGACCGCTGAAATGGCAAACCATTTTCGCGTCTTGTCGTCATGATTAGACCAGTGCTTCAGGAATCGACCGGCATAGGCCAACGCCAGTCCGAAGGCCACTAGACTGCCGTGGGTGGTCAGATTGGCCAGCGGAACCAGCGCGAGCGCGAAAAGTTGGGGACGTCTCAGATCCTGGAATTGCCTGGCCGCAACCAAACAGAACAGCGGAAATAGCACGTAAGGACGGGCGATCACGGCATACTGATAAACAAAAAAATAGGTAAACGCCATCAGCCAGCGGATCGGACGCGGAAAGGGAGAAACCAACAGCAACACTACTATGCCCGAGAATGCGAAGAAGACAGCCAAAAAGGAGAGAGCATCATATCTCGCGTGTAACACGTGCTGCGCCACCCACAGAATCGTGTGCCACAGGCCGGGCGATCCTTCGTACCGCAGTTCATGGAACCAGATCGCGCGCAGATCGAGGTCCCGCGCTATCAGCCATGCTTGTCCTTCGTCTGCCCACTTTTCGTGATAATGAATCGCAAAACTGACAACCACGATCCAAAGACCCAGCACGCCGAAATCCCCAACTCGCCACCAGACGTTAAGCGTGGAGATGGGAGCGGGCGGACCGGCCAGTATTTCGTCTTCAACACGGATCGACTTATCGACCATTCCAAACCTCGTCAGTCCAGGGCCCGAGGTGTCTCTCGGTTAGGCTCCCACAACTGTCCTGCAGACCGGACACGCACATCGGTCGCCCCAGGATATGGATTGTTACTGTCGCCTTGCGTATACGGTCGCTGTCCCATCGCGGTAGACAAGCCGGAAGCGCGAGTCGATGGTCAAGATCTTGGCCAGCGGAAGCTGCGAGTCCAACAGCACGACTCCGGCCTCGTTAAGATAGGGATCGGTGGTGTATGAGGTAGCGGCATTCTGGCAATCAAAGAAGATCTTGTCCATCTCGTCGCCGTAAAGATCGTTGCGGCCATCGATTGCCACCGGATACTCTGGCATGTACCACATCAGGAAGCCGCCCCAGTTGAGATTGTTATAAAGTGGCCCAGGCACAGGGTTTCGCCGCAGGAAGTTGATCGCGTTCACCGGATATTGAGCGCTGATGGCCCGGTCCAGTGCGCGCTCATTAAAGTCGGCGCCGCGCGAGAATAGCAGCAGCAGCACTGCAACGGCTCCCCCCACTCCTGTTTTCTCAATCCAGCTCCCGGGACGGTCGCGCTGCCCTGCGGGCGTGGGAAAGTCTGCAAGGCAGGCCGCAGCTGGAATGCAGATGAACCAGGCATCGCGCATGGTGCGAAAAGCAACTGCGCTCGCAATCGTCAGCAGAGCAAGCTTGAACGGATCGAGCTTTCTTTGCCATCCCACGGCAAAGAATCCGGACGCGGCAAGCAGAAGCTCCGCATAGTGGCTATAGCTGCGGAAAGTGAGCGGCAGCAATTCGATGATGACGGAGTAGGTAAACTTCGCTTTCGAATATTCGTACACAGCCTGATACGGATGGTAGAAGTTCGGTCCCACGACCGTAGCGAGGGCGCAGGCGGCGAACAAAACCACCAGCTGCGCGGCGGGGAGCCGGGAAACAATCAAGAAACCAGGGGCAATCCCGATCCGGTTCGCCAGTTGCTGGGTGAGCAACACGCCGGCGAGCAGGCCGATCAGGAATAAGCCGTAAATGAACTGGACGTGGAGGTTCGCCCAGACCAGAAACAGCAAGGGCAGCCAGTACAGAGGTTGCATCCGGCCGCTGCGATTCGCTTCCAGCAGGAGAGTTAGCGTCACTGCGAACAGTGCCATGGAAAAAAAGAAAGGCCGCGGCATGGTGTTGAACAGGAATGCCGTACAAACTATCGCGGTCAATCCGTAAGCCAGCCAGAAGCGGCCTGAGAGGCGGAAAAGCATCCAGTAGACTGCGCAAGCGACAGTCAGGGTGAGCAGCGTTCCGAAGAGGCCAATCCCGACGAGACCGAACCACGCGTAGGCGCGCGAAAGCAAGACCTCGTAGCCCCAACTGTAGGCGATCCACGGGCGAGTCGCTGCCGTGCGCGACAGGATGCCGGTATGAGGCACCGCAAAATGCTCCACAATCCAGTCCCCGACCTTGAGGTGCCACCAGATATCGAGATCGAGCACACAGAGCTTCAGCTGGAACGCGATCACTCCCACCAAGGTCAAAAACGCGACCAAGGCACACAACTGCAGCCACCGGATTCGCAGAAGGGCCTGCAACTCCTGCACAGTACTCAAGGCTGCACACTCCTCTTTCGAAAGTGATTGTCAGGCGGGGCTGGTTGCATTCCGAATCGGAACGCGGGTCTCTACGTTCCCTGCTTGCTCGCCCGCGGCACCCGCCTCGTGGTATTCGGCGTCCTGATTCACCGCCCAGACATCATACTTCCGCCCGCCTGCCAGGATATTCTTGGCGGTAAGCATGGCGGTCATCATGGCGTGGTCCTGATTGTTGTACTTGTGCATGCCATTGCGACCAACCAGATGAAGTGTAGGACAGGCTGCATCGAGCGCTTTCCGAATCGCACCCACATGTTGCTGATAAGCGTCGTCATAAACCGGATAAGCCTTGGGTTGTCGTATCACGCAGCCATCCACCACATCGGCGCCCGCAGCGAGATTTACCTTCTGAATTTCCTGCTTGGCCAGCTCGATCAGCGCACTGTCGCTCGAGGCCCAAAGTCCATCGCCCTCGAAGCAAAAATATTCGAGACCGTATGAGCAATAGTCGGAGTCGGGAACCATCTCGGGCGACCATGATTTGTAATTTTGTACTCGCCCCACCTGCACACTCGGATCATGAATGTAAATCCAATTGTCGGTAAAGCGACCGCGGTCGTGCACGATCAATCCGACGGTGAGGAAGTCGCGATACCGCAAAGAGCGAGCTGCCTGAAGCGCAGATTCCGGGAGCCGGGGTTCGATTTGCGCTACCAGTTCCCGGATCGGCATCGACGAAACAACATGTTCGCCACGATATTCTTCCGACTCGCCATTGGCCATGCGCGCGGTCACCACCCAAAGATTGCTGGCGGCGTCGAACCGGCAGCCCGTAACCTTGCGCCCCAGTTCTACTATCCCTCCCAGCTTGCGTACTTTTTCCGCGCACGCTTCCCACATCATTCCCGGCCCCAGCCGGGGATACCGAAAGGTATCGATCAGCGTCTTTACCACCTGCGTCCGATTCTTCGTCTTGGCGCCAAAAACCGCATGTTTGATCGCCGATCCAAGCGACAACCCCTTGATCCGTTGCGCCGCCCAATCTGCGGAAATCTCGTCGCAGCTCATCCCCCACACCTTCTCGGTATAGGTCTTGAAGAAGATTCGGAAAAGCCGCTTGCCAAACTGGTTCGAGACCCACTCTTCGAAAGTCTGCGGATTGCGAACCGGCCGAACCCGCGCAGTCAGGAACGACAGGATGCACAGCAGCGACTCGCCCAATCCCAGCTTTGACAACGCCTCAAACGGTTTTAGAGGATAGGTGTAAAACTGGCCGCGGTAGTAAATCCGTGACGATCGCGGACGGTCCCGCATGTTTTCTCCGTCCACCTCGGTCCAAAAATCTTCGACCGCTCGCGACTTGGAGAAGAAGCGGTGCCCCCCAATATCAAAACGAAAGCCCTTATAGTTGACGGTGCGAGAGATTCCGCCTACATATGCTGGGTCACTCTCCAGCACAACCACCGCGGCCCGCTGCTTCGACAGTTCGTAAGCGGCGGTCAGCCCCGCCGGTCCGGCGCCCACAATGACGGCCTTGAAGATCGCTCTTTCCATGCTGTCTTAATCCCAGCGTGCTAGCCCGAAGTATACCGGGAAAAATTCGAAAACTTCTCTTCCCTCTTGCTCGCCTTCGAGACAGACCTCGATGCGGGCGAAAAGCTGAAGTCACCCCCGCTCCCGGGCCGCTTGGCGGCAATCCCGTTGCCAGCATCAACATAGCCGACTAAATACCAGATTCGCAAGATGTTGGGCAATGAGTCGGGCGATCGACTCAAAGTTGAGGAAGGGGCAAAACACGCCCTCGGTGCGGGGAAACACTCGATCCGTAGCCGCCTTCCACCGAGAAAGCCGCTTGCTTCCAGCGCATAACCAACTGAAATCAGTGCTGCAGGCAGGGGCCGCATGGGACCTCGATGTTTGGCAACTCCGATGCACTTCGGCGTAGGCTGGCCGTCGTGTAGCTTTCCGCGCCTTGCATTGCTCTTTAAGGTAACCGCCCGGGAGACATCGTGCGCGAAGAGGGGAAGGCAGAAACCGAACGAAGTAGGAGAACCTGCCCTTGGCTAGGGTCGAACTCGAGCACGATCGAATCCAGCGAAAACGTGTGCTGCGCGTGCGGATTTTCACTTTCCGAGGTCTGACGTTGTGCTCATCAGTGAGTGCCAACGTCTTGCCTCGGGGACAAAACAGGGCTGGATCACAACGGGTTTGAGGACGCGGTTAGGCCCACGAAATCAGATCCGATCCGGCCCTGTCTCGTCATCGGTTGGCAAGAAATTGTGCTCACCGCGCTTGAACCTGTTAGCGGTTTGCTAGGGTATTTACAATCGGTTACCGCGAGAGGAAACTGCGGGACACTGCTTCCCGAGATTCAGCCAAAACCTGTTGGAGCCTTACCGATCCGTTCGCGCGGACTTGCCAGCTACAGAGGTTTTGCCGGCGTCCCAGGTTTCACGCCCGAGTGCTTCTTCGCCTGAGCCATCAATTGCAGAACCTTGTCTTTACCTTCGTAGTTTGGATTGGTGTCTAGCAGTTTCTGCCACGTGGCCGTCGCTTTGTCGATCTCCATCTTGCCCTGCCACTCGACGATGCCCAGATTGAACAACGTATTCGCCTTATTCGGTTCGTACGAGAGCGATTTCTGGAATTGCGTGATCGCCGTGTCGGCATCACCCGTGTACCAGTAGGCGGTGGCCATGTCAGTGCGAACTCCGGTGTTGGACGGCTGCACCTTGAGTGCGCGCTGATAGTACTCGATGGCCGTCGGGAACTGCTGGGCGTCGTAATAGACGTTCCCGATGCCTTGCAGAAGCTCCAGGTTGTTGGGGTCTGCCTTGAGCTTTTCGATCATCGGCCCAGCCTGGGTGTCGGCCATTTTCTGCAGCTCTGCCGGAGTTGGCGTTGGCGCGCCCTGCGCTTGTGTTCCCATCGCGGCAGACTGAGCGGGTGCGCTTGCTGTTTCGGTCGCAGCCGTCGCGGGACTCTGCGACCCGCGAATGAACCAGCCGCCGGCGATGCCCACCAGCAGGCAAATGACCGCCAATACGTATGCCTGTACGCTCGTCCATTGCTCGATAGAAGTTGCTCGATTTGTATCCGTCATTTGCTGTTTGCTCCTCAAAGATCCGGTCCTGCTGGCTAGCTGGGCGAGTCGCCCGTCCCCAGTTCATGAAACCTGTTCCAGTATTGGCGACCTAGCTCTTGCCCTGCATCTGCGCGTCCGCCATCAATTTCTGCACCTGCGCCTTGCGGTCTGCGCTCAATTGCGGATTCGACTTGAGCAACTGTTGCCACGTCGCCACGGCTCCCTTGCCATCCTGTTTGCCCTGCCACTTGATCATGCCCAGGTTAAACAACGAGTTGGCATCCTTGGGACTATCCTTCAGCGACTGTTGCAATTGGCTGATCGCACCATCCACATCGCCGTCGTAGTAGAGGCACGAAGCCATACGCGTGCGCAGCGGAACATTCTTCGGATCGACTTGCAATGCCCGGTCGTAGTAGCCTGCCGCATCCTTGAAACGGTGCGTGGCTTCATAAATATTGCCCACCTGAACCAGAAGGTCTTTATTGGTGGGATCGCTCTTCAGCTTCTCCAGCAGCGGCTCCGCCTTCTTCTCGGCCATCGCTCTCATCTGGTCCAGACTCGGCATCTGCCCGCCCATGTCACCGGCGGAGGGAGAAGATTGAGCGGCGGGCCCCGGCGGTACAGGCGTCGCGGCGGACTGTGACCCGCGAAACAGGTATCCAATTGCCAATCCTACCGCGAGGCTGATTACCGCCATTACGTAGACTTGCTTTGCCTGCCAGGCCGACCCCGCGTTTGCCGGTCCCGAAGCTGCCGGTCCTGAAGCTTCCGATACCGGAACTGGTTGCGCTGTGGGTTCCTTCTCCATGCCTATTCCCTCGTATTTTTGCCGCGCCAAGGATCTCTGCCCGACATCAAGGCGGCGATAGTCTTTTCGCGGAGTGAGCTGGTTCTGCGCACGCCGACTTTTCGTATTCACCTTAAATGTGACCCGCAATGCGGGCAGCGGTCTACGTCACTCGGAAGCGTGACGCAGGTCACATGATGGCATTGCGGATACCCATGCTGTTGAATATGAGGGCATAGCCAGGGGCTCGCTAATCCTTGCCGCTATTGCCGCCTAAACGCCCGCTCGCGGAGTTGCAGCGCCGCTCTATTGTTGGGGTCCATCCGCAAGGCCGCCGACAATCGCATCTGCGCGGTTTGGTAATCGCCGAGATCCAGCAGTATCTCGGCAGAATTAATCAAGCACGACAGCTCTATGTCTGGTCTGTCGGTGAGGCTCAACGCCAGCTGATACTGTTCCAGTGCGTCGCGAAGCTGATGCCGGTTGAATAAAATCTCCGCCATATTGTAATGACAAAATGCGTCTCCGGGAAGTAATACGCAGGTTTCTCCGTAGTGCCGATACGCCTCGTCGTACCTGCCCGCCGAAACCAGCGCATCCGCAAGCGCCTCTTCAATCCCAGGGTCCGGCCGGCCGGCGACTAGCGCGGCATGTTGAAGCAATTTCACGCCATTTTCCCAATACGGTAGATAGCGCGCCGTTGCCCCCGCCAATGCCATAACCATGCCTAGCGCAATCAGCGCCGCTACAGCCCGAGGAATGCCTGCAGCATAAGCAAAGTCGCATAAGACCCAAGCAACGATGATGAAAAGCCCGATACACGGAACATAAGCATAACGGTCCGCCATGGCTTGGCGCCCGACCTGGACGATTCCGATGACCGGAATCAACGTTACAACAAAGATAAGCCATCCCGCGGCAAGGTAGCGAGCCCACCGAAAATACAGGGTCAGGCCAGTGATCGCAACCAGTAGAAGCGCAGCCGCGGCGACGTCCGACCATGCCAGGGACCGCTCCGGGTGCGGATAAAAAACGGACAGTTTCACCGGCCAGACAGTCTTGCCGATGTACGTTAGGTACGATACGAGGGCATTCCCCGTGCGGAGGGAGAGCGGTAATGCCGATGAGTCCGCAAGCGCGCCTCCAGAACGCTGCGCAACTACGGTTACTATGGAACTAGCCACGCTCATCAATAGCAGTGGAATCTTCTCCAGCGACAATCGCATCCAGCGAAGCCGAAATGAGATATCCGCATATCGTTCCAACGGCCAGTAGTCTAGAAGGAGCAAGACAAAGGGCAGGCTGACCGCCATCGGTTTCGAGAGCAGCGCCAACGCAAAGATCGCCGCCACGACCAGGTACCGCTTCCAGTTAGGCCGCCGGCTGTACCATCCATATGCGCCAATCGCGAGTAGAGAAAAAAGAGTACTTAGCAGGCTTTTTCGTTGCGCCACCCAGGCAACGGTTTCGACATTTAGAGGGTGTACGGCAAACAGCGCTGCCACGAAACAGCTGCGCCACACCGCGCCGGTCGCCTTACGCAATAGCCAAAACAAAACGAGGATGTTAATCGCATGCAGTGCAAGATTGACCAGGTGATGAGGTCCGGAATTCAATCCGAACACTTGACAATCCGCCATGTGCGAGATCCACGTCAGCGGATGCCAGTTCGCCTCCCAAAAATTGGTGAAAGCCCACACCACATTGCCAAAATCCAAGCCGGTGCTGACGTGAACGTTCTTGACCACATATGGGTTGTCGTCAAAGACAAGAAACTGATCGTGCGCGACTCGCCCGTAAAGCAGCAAAGTACCCAGGACCAGCAACGAGCCTAGCAAAATGGGCCTCTGGCGCAAACTTGCTACTAGTGGAATCTCGCCGACTTCGCGCAACGTCTCCGTCCTCTCTCACTCCCGCTTCAATAAGTCCCCGAATCATGCGCCTGCAACCCGATCCCCCTTTGTCGCGCCTCGCCAGCCAGCCGCATCTGTCCGGTTGCTTCGTAAAGATCGGCGAGCCGGTTCCAGCGGCTCGCAACCATGGGGGTTCGGCGTGCCGCATCCTGCTGAAAAGCAATCGCTTCCGGCCACTGTCCAAGTAGACGATGCGCTTCCGAGTTTCCTTCCGCAATCTCGGCGTAAAGTTCTGGAGCCAATGATTCGCCGCCGTTGCGAAACGGACTGTGCTTCTCGGCCTCGGCGAAGGCAGCCAGCCCCTGTTCGGGATGATTCTGTGCAAGCTGAATTCTTCCCAGAGCTATATACATATCGAGCGGCTCGGTGGATTGCCCGGCAGCGCGTTCGATAACCTCGCTCGCCTCTTGGTTGCGACCCTCACCCGCATAGAGCAATCCTAAAGAGAACAAGGCCCCGCTGTTCTCATTGCGCGCTAGCGAAGCCCGATATTCTTGCTCCGCGTCTCTGTAACGCTGCTGCCGCTGATACAACGACGCGAGCAGCAAATGAGTATTCGGATCTTCCGGATATAGCGTGGAAGCGCGGCGCAGCGAGCCTTCCGACTCTCGATCGCGTCGCAATTCGAAAAACAGCGCGCCCGAATTCAAATAGAAATCGTAAAGCCGCGGACGCGAGGCCTGACCTGGTGGCGAAAGAGGCTGTGTTCGGCAGTCGATCTGCAAGCGGTCAATCCAGGGACGGTTCGGTGGCGTGTTGCGCAGAAACACCAGCGATACATCATCCATGTATACCAGACGCCAGTTTGCACTCCTACAAAACACGAATGGATCCATCTTCTGTAACCCGCGGAATCCAGAAGTAGCGACCAGCAGTACATTCAGATTCCACCGGTCCGCTTCCGCTTGCCACAACTTCGAATCCGGGCTCTCCCGATAGAGTGAGCGCTGCTCCACCACAAGATCGGGGCTGAGTCGGTCTCCGCGTCCATCAATGAAGTCGGGGTACTGTGGTCCCAACGTCCACGCCGCATACCCGCCCAGCGCGTACTCTTCAAAAACATTTCCTGGCAACGCTTCGTCGCGGATGAAAGCTGTAGCCCGCTCCGGAAACCACGACGATTCTCCCGCGCCAAACCTCCAGTCGGAATTGAAAACCACGTAAGTGCGACTGGAAACAAAGTCGGCGACATGCAGCAAAGCGACCCCACAGCAAGCAACCGTTAGCAGAATGGCGGCGGCTTCAGGCACGCGAAACAATGTTGTATCTTTCCCGCGCCCGGAGCTATCGCTGCCATTCCGGGCGAAGCTTTCACTGAGCAGGGGGCCACCAATCGTAGCGATTGTTATCACAAACAGCCCTATATAGCGCGCGTGCGTCACTCCCAAATCAAGCGCAACCAGGGCGATCACCGCACTCCCCACCTGCCGTTTCCACAGGAAGAGACCGACGATGATCACCGCCACCAGCAACAACCAGGTAAAACCATTCTCCATGTGCCGGACATCAATCAGTTGGTAGAGCAAAGAGCGTGAAATCGGCACCCTCTGATACTCGTCGATAAACGTGTTGCTGTTGAGTTTCCCCCGCGTCGGAGTCCCCAACCCCGACAGGGTCACCGAGGCCACATAAATTCGCGCGCCCCAGGGATTCACCAAGGTGGCCGCCGCGCAAGCCGCCAGCCACGGCCAAACCCGCCGCAACCGCGGAAGTATCGCCTGTCGCCGCGAAGCAAACAGCAAATCTGCGACCTCGACCAACAAGTACGCGCCAATTGCTCCCAGTCCCGCGATAAACCCAGGATGCAAATTCACCCACAACAGCATCACTATGGGCAGCAGCCACGGACGCGCCCGCCGTCCCAGGTGGTAAGACCAGAGTTCGCCAAGAAAGAGCGCAAAGAAGACGGTACTGAACAGATCCGCCCGGGGAGCGGTCCGCGCGGCAATCGATTGCGCCGCCAGCATCGCTAGCAGCGCACTGCCCATGTCTCCGCGCCGCATCAGGTAAGCCACAACCGCCAGACACGCCAGCGCGCAAAACCAACTCAACCCGGCATAGCCGAACATACCGTATGTGAGATAAAGCATTACCCCTGCAAAGGGCGGATACATCCAAGGTTTTCCAGCCGAAGTCAACGACAGAACGTCCGTGCGGGGAATCGCGTGGTGCTGAACTACGTAGCGTCCGGTTGCCAACTGCCAACCCATGTCGGCGTCGGCGACCGTGTGCAATCCGGCAAACAAAGCGCTAAGCAATACCAACAGAATAAACGTCGCCCGGACAAGCGGATAGGCCTTCGTGTCGGAAAATTCCATACTCAGAATTTTATGCCCAGCAGAATAGCGTCCTCAGGATCGGCACAATCTCGGTCGAGTATTGCGCTGCGAGTTGAATGGATCCCTCGCATTTCAGTTACCATTATCCAAAGAACCGAGATAATCCTTTTGAGGCCGGGTGTGAGAGTGCCTCGACGCCGAGTGAGGGCGTGCTCTGCGATCGTTGGGTTTGCCGCCGGAAAGCATTGGCACTGCGGCATTTCCTTCTGCCTAGGTTGTATTCGCGAAGGAGCAGACAATTTGCTCGATTCCGGAAATTTCGCCATGAGTTGGATTGCAGCGCTTAACCTGCAGCGGCGATCAAGATGCGCGTGCATTGACCCGTTGCTAGTGGCGAAATCGCGCAAACGCGGGCCGGAAACGCATCCGGACTAGCACTTAGTAGCTTGAATCGAAATGGTCTTGTGCGGTTCGGCAGATGGAACTTCGCTTGCATTCCTACCCCATGCCGATCGAAATGTCCGACACTGTTGCAGATGCTCAAATCGAAGGACTCCCGAGAAACGAGGCGTCGCCTTCGAGGCTCGCTTCGGTCGTGGGCCGCATGCTTTTTGCGATCTACGCCTTAGCAGTTGCTGTGTCCGTTTCTGTCTGGTTCGTTGCCATCCGCGCACCCTTATGGCTGGATGAGACACACTCGTTTTTCGTGATCAAAGCGGGCTTCTCAAAAATATATTCTCGCATGGCTTGGCCCATCGTGCCTGTTTATCCATACATTCTCTGGCTCGGGAGTAAAGCCCTGGGAACAAGTGAGATCGCGCTCAGAATTCCTTCCATACTTGCCATGCTGGGTGCGGTGTGTCTGCTGTATCGTGCCGCGCACGAGTTGTTCGATCGAGATATTGCTGTCATCGCTACCGTCGTCTTCTGTCTTCACCCCATTGTCATTTTTGCAGCCATTGACGTTCGGCCCTACGCCTTTGCTGCCTTGGCTATCAACGCGTCGATTCTTGTCCTGGTTCACTTGCGGCACAACAATTCGAATTGGCTGGCGGCCCTGTTCGGTGTCTTAGCTGCAGGCATCGGTCACCTCCAGTTCCTGTTCACGGTCATCCTGCCGGCCCTCGCCATTTGCTTCGTCGCTGTCAAGAATGGCGACCGCAAAGCTCTATGGCGGCAGGGTAGTATTGCGCTTGCGGCCTTCACTCTAGTATTCCTACCGGTCATTCCCGTTTTGCAGGCGATGTTCCACACTCGTGGCACCCACGTCTTCGACGATGCTCCGAAGTGGGCCGATCTGTGGTGGACTCTGGCGCCAGAGTGGCTGGCCTACATCTTCGTAGGCACCGTTCTTGTCGCCGCGGCTACGCGTCGACTTGATCTGCAAAAGCGTTTCGACGGCTGGTGTACGTTGCTTTGCGCCTTATCAGCCTTCATCCCAATTCTGATCCTCTATGGCGTAAGCGTAGAAACGTCGATCCACGTTTTCGTGCCTCGCTACCGACTAGTCGCGGTTCCGGGAACCGCGCTCTGCTGGGCTTGGCTCGTCAACCGGATTGATTCCCGTGCTCTACGATCGCTGTTCTGTGTTGTAGTCGTAGCGAGCGTTGCCTACCCGTATTTCAACTCTCCGGTGGCCAGGCTTCACGGCTATACATGGAAGTACGCACTGGAATCCGCTGAGAAGAGCGCTTCTGTCGACAGCGCTCCCGTGCTCATCTGCAGCGATTTCCCGGAGGCCGATGTAGAGCCCATTCCAGTTGGTGCGGCGGTGAAAGACAGCGGGCTTTTTGCACCCCTTACGTATTACGGATTGAGCGTGCCAGTTGTGGGGCTACCGCGGGCGCTCAATGGGGACGCTATGGGCATTGTTTCGACCTTCTTGCAAGCTCCGGCGCGTCGTCAGCAACGCTTTCTGGCGATGGGATTTGTGGCTTCCTACGAAACACTGCATTTTATCGAGTCCATCGCTTCAAGAACCCACAACGAACGTGTGTTAGGCACCTTTGACGGAATTGTGGTCTTGGAGTTTACTCCGCGCCAGTTGGATAGATCTTCCGGTGCGGACGCAATCCGATAGCGGCTCTTCCCTGCCGCCTTCCGTTCGACAATGGTAGCGGGAGAGCCATGAGAAGATCTTCGAATTGCTACTCTGGCACAACCACACATTGGCTGGTGACCCTGATCACAGTTTGTCGCGACTTCATCGCTTACGCTATCTTGCGCGACTGGCCGAACGTTAGGGGGCGGCTGCGGGCAAAGACGGCGCGTCCGAGCCACCTCCCGCCCGAGCGAGCATAGCGTCTGGGAAATCAACGAATAGAGCGGCCGAGACATATGGAGAACCTCGTGAACGGGCATAGGCGCATTGATAAGCGGAGGCAGTCGAGTCGCTCGAGCTGTGGACTACACAGGCAAGCCCTAAGTGCTGCATTTGCTGGGGCGCTCTGGCTTGTATTTTCGATCGTTGTCAGCGGTCCGGCAAACGCCCAGAAATATAGCGTGCTGCATTCGTTTGCCGGCGGGGATGACGGCAGCTATCCAGTGGCCGGATTAGCCCTAGATGCAAAAGGCAACTTGTATGGAACGACCAGTCAAGGGGGCGCCCACAACTACGGAACTGTGTTCGAACTCGAGTCTGCCGGCATCGAAACCGTGCTCTACAGTTTTACCGATACTGCTGGGGATGGCGCCTATCCCTACGCCAGCCTGCTACGGGACGCAAAAGGAACCTTGTATGGCACAACGATCTATGGCGGCCTCCACAACTTCGGGGTGGTGTTCCAAATCGATGCCGCGGGAAACAAAACTGTTCTCTACAGTTTCACCGGGGGTGGGGACGGCGCCTATCCTTGTGCAGGTTTAGTGCGAGACACGAAGGGCAACCTTTATGGAACAACGTTTGAGGGTGGCGCCTTCGGCTACGGGACTGTGTTCGAGGTGAGCCCAACCGGCAAGGAGACCGTGTTGCATAACTTTCCGGGGACTGGCGTGGACGGTGCAAATCCTTATGCAGCTGTAGTGCGGGATGCAGCTGGCAACCTTTACGGCACAGCCTATGAGGGCGGCCTGGACAGCTGCAGCGGCGGATACACTGTAGGCTGCGGAGTGGTCTTCAAGCTGGAAACTACCGGGGCAGAAACTCTGCTGCATACTTTCACTGGAACAGAGGGTGACGGCGCAAATCCCTCCGGTGGCGTGGTACGCGACACGGCGGGCAACCTCTTCGGCACGACTCGGTATTCCGCCGGGGGAGGAGTTGTTTTCAGGATTTCTGAGACCGGCCAAGAGACGGTACTTTATGGTTTCACCGGAGGAGTAGACGGTGACGAACCGTGGAACGAAAATTTGGTCCTGGACGCAGACGGAAACCTCTATGGCACAACTGCCTATGGAGGCACCTATGGTTATGGCACGGTGTTCGAGGTCAATGCCACTGGGATCTTCAGTGTGCTCTACAGCTTCGCCGGAAACGGCGGTGACGGCAACACTCCGATGGCAGGCTTGGTGCGCGACACCAAGGGCAACCTATACGGCACGACCGCCTATGGCGGAGTCCACGGATACGGTACGGTCTTCAAGCTCGCGCCTTAATCAAGAAAACAAGGAAAAGGACCACAGGTGAAAAATTCCTTCAGGCGCCAGCCATGAACTCCCAACGAGCGACACGGGCTCTCGGGCTCTTATTATAGGTCCAGCAGAACATGCATCTCGTCGTCTTGACGCCGGGCTTGTGCCGCCGCCTTGGCCTACGGGAATGAGACAGCCACAGATTGATGGTTGTGGAATATCAAGAGCATACAGAGTTTCCCGGCAGGATTTCTTTCCTGCCCTGCTCGAAAGGCCTTCCTGCGCTTGAAGAGCCCCTATTCGTGCTGGCTTGCCATCATCCACTCAATGTGAAATCGTAGTCGAACCGTTGGTTCCTGAGTGCCCTGCTGTTATCACCTGATGCATCGGGGAGAAATAGACCTCCAGTTTTCGCCTTAGCTTGATATCCACCTCAGCTATGATTGATTCATCGGGCACTGTCTGCAGGCTCCTTCTATGAAGCCGATGTCTCCTGTGCGACGACGTGCTCGCTCGGAATTGCCGCGTAGTATGCAGGAGCATACTTCGCCTCAAAATGGCGCTTAAAGCGTAGAATCTTTTTTTCAAAGAACTCATAGCTCAATGCCGAAATGGAGAAAGTGACCGCAGCGAGCACGACAATGTATGCACCCTCATTGAACAGGGCTTCTCCAGCAGAGTTGATTCCCCTAACGATCTTGGGATAGACGAAGATCGATGCTGCCCCGATAATCGGGACGTGAAATACATAGATCCCATAACTGTAGGTGCCGATCGGCGCAAGCAATCGTGATTTAAGAAATTTCTGCATCCATGTGCTCTCGGCTTCCGTGTGTGCGGCAAGAAGTACCAGTGCACCAAATCCCAGCGCGAGCAGAGTATATCCACCACATTCTGCGAACAGCGTGATTGCTTCATCCAGCGTGTGGGCGCCGGGAAACGAGTTATAGAGCACTAGCGCAGCCGCCTGCGGGAAAAACAGTATGCCGGAGAAGGCGAGCAGGAATGAACCAATTCCCACGCTCGCGATCCATGGAAGGTACTTACGAACTCTTAGCAAACGTCCGGTGTCGCGGAAGAGAAATGCGCAGAGCGCTCCGATGAAGAGCGCGTCTAGTCTGCTGATTGTGGCAAGTGCGATGGCCACCTGGCCGCCGCTGTGCGCGACCCAGGCCAAACGAATTATCGCAGCCAGCGCAGCCAGAGCACCGGCGATCCAGGGCAAGGTTCGTGGTCGAACCAGCCAGACGATGAAAGGCCAGACAAGGTAGAACTGCTCCTCAACAGCAAGTGACCAGAAGTGCGCTAGATAGTTGGTATAGTGCGGTCCCCAGTGGTCTTTCCACAGAACAATCCAGTTGGTCAAGTAGCTGAAGTAGAGCCAGCGGTCCTCAGGCAAAGGAAGCGCGGCCGTGACCTCGGAGTTGTCGAGTTGAATTTCCGCAACGATGACGGCTGTGAGGACCAGGTAGTAGAGCGGAAATATCCGTAGAATGCGCCTCGTATAGAAACCTGTGAAGTAGTTGCTCGCTTCGCGCGTGTCCAGCAGAATGCCGGTGATGAGGAATCCGGAAAGCACGAAGAAGAGGTCTACTCCGATCCAGCCGATGCCAAGGTATTGATTTACGCGTGTGGTGGCGAGGTTAACGGCGGGAATGTGGCTCTGCATGTGACAGAAGAAAACGAGGATAATTGCCATTGCGCGCAGTCCATCTAATGATTGAAACTTGCGGCCGGCAATCGCGGTGGGAGCATTAACCGACACCAGAGAACCTCCATCAATGGCTGCACGTGCGGAAACGATAGTAGCGGCCACAATAACGAAATGCCGTGACCGGCGTCACAGAATGGACTCTGCCATCGAAACCGTCGATTTCGAGCGGAGAATCACAGAGGGTAAGGGCGGGTATACGTCTACCGCGGTCTCTGAACGTAGTTTATGTCTTACGGCGGGGCCATTGAAGCACGCTCGCCACTCTACCCATGATTGTTACTCCTGCTAGCTAGCTTCTGCTTGTCCGGTTGTTTCAGCAAGCCACAACAGGTAGGATGAGCGAGTGCCTCGGCCGGGATTTCCCAAAAACCTTCAGGAGTTTCAATCGAAGTTTGCTACCGAAGAAGCATGCCAACAGTATCTGG
>JBEKPJ010000003.1:0-397400 GCA_049520935.1 Terriglobales bacterium
ATCGACTAACTGCTCTGGAATCAGTAATGCGATCGAAACAAATTCCAGCCTCGTCGCAATCATGTATCGCTCAGACTAAAAATCGCCTGTCACTCCACTTCTCACGAATAATGCGGGCTAGACACAAATCGCTTGCCTGTGAAAGTGTTATTTGCGAAGGTGCCGCGATACCGAACAAACACGCCGGATATGTTCAGAAATCAGGGATTGTGAAGGCCAAGAAAGCAACGAACAAGACGGTAAATCATCCGAAAATAGATCGCCGTATTTTGCGAACGCGCAACATGTTGGGTGATGCGCTCGTTGCGCTGATGCAGGAGAAGAACTTCGATGAGATTACCGTGCAGGATGTGCTGGACAGAGCGGGCGTGGGTCGATCGACATTTTACGTACATTATCGAGACAAAGACGATCTGTTTCTGAGCGACGTGGAGGAATTTCTTGGGTGGGTTTCGAGCGTGCTCAAACGGCAAGACGCGAGCACCCGGCGGTTGCTGCCGGTGGAGGAGTTTTTCACGCACATCCGAGAAGCGCGAGAGTTCTACGCGGCATTGGTGAGATCTGGAAAGATCCATGATGTGCAGGCGCTGGCGAGGGGGTTCTTTGCGCGTTCCATCGAGGAGAGGCTACAGACGGCGGGCCTGGACATCGAGCCGCTGCGGCGCTCCGCCCAAGCCCACGCTCTGGCGGGGAGTCTGTTCTCGCTGCTGGACCGGTGGGTCGATAGAGGTATGAAGGCGGATCCCAAGGACATGGACGCCCTGTTTCACCGCATGGCGTGGAGGGGACTGGCAGACAGCTGAAAGGTGGATTCTATTCTCGCGCTGATGGTGGCGGCGATTGGTGAGCGGAGTCGGTTTGAGATGCTCAACCAACGTGCTTAATGCTCATTTCCTGCACCCGCATTCGCGGATTGGGCTGGATCACGGCCGCTGGATTCGCGCGCGGTTCCGAGTTGTTTTCAAAAACGGCAAGGTCAGATCGGCAAGGAGCGGGCAGTCTTTTCCAGTTCGACCCGCAAAGCGGAGAATTCGAGTCCAAAACAGAAACCCGAGCGATTGCGAACCGTACCGGCAATGCGGATCGTCCTGTCCGTTGCTCGGAACTCGACTTCCATCAGTTCGCCCGGCTGCAGGTTGACCCCAGCGTGGAGCTCCATGCCCGTGCGGCTCAATTTAGTGACCAATCCGGGCACAAATATGCTCGTAGCACCCGGGACCGCAATGTAGACCGGTGTGTGCATATAGTAACGGACGTATCGTCGAGTGCCGGTCGCGTGCATTTCGAGGTGGTTACCGTCAGCGCAATTCACTTGAGCAAGCCAAAATGCAAGAGGTATGCGGCCGTAGCAAGACCGATCATGCACGCGCCAACCACTCCTGCCACCGTGCGCGGCCAACGCCGTGGCTGGCTATGCTGCGCCGAGGCAGCGCGCAGTTTCTCCATCCAGGCCAGCTCGGATTCTTCCTGACCGGAGCGCTGCTGGATCAGCGCGCCGAGGCGGCGGTGATCGTCGGCAGCGAGCGAAACGAAGCGGAAGGGCTGCAAACCGCTAGCGACGGGAGATAGCATCTCTGCTCCTCCGAGCACAGAGCCGGCGCCCGTCAGGAACATCAACTTGACCTGCGATCCCTGGACGACTGGCTGGGAGAGCGAAAGCAGACCACCGGTGAGAGAAATCACCTGCAGGTTGGCTCCGATGCGCTGGCCATTCGAAAACCGAAGTACCGTCGGAATATCCCCTTGCAGATGAGCACGCGGGAAACGCCATGTTTGGGGGAGGTTAGCCATATCAGACGTCAGTATGTGGCGGAAGTGGTTACCAAATGAAGATTACGAAAGTGCCAGTCCGGGTGAGTTACGAGGTTTTGGCCGCAAGCTCCCGGTTAGCGGAGGCCGTCAAACAGATTGACGCGTGTGGAGAGCATCGGAGGCGCTTTGCTTTTCAGGCACCGGTGACGCGCTGGTCCGGATGGCTGGCTTGCTCTCTGGGTGGCGGTCGATGACAACGCCAGCGGACATCATCAGCGGCCCCCGATCGTGAAGGATGCCGCGCCGCCGTCGGTTTCGGAGTGAGATCAGGAAGCCCAAACTATGTTCCGCCACGACAACTGGTGAGGCGTGATCTTATATGAAACCGTGCTTGCCAGTCGTCGTCGGACTTTGCCGCGATTGTGGGTCGCGCAGTTTAGTTTGCCTGTAATCCGGTGTAGATTGCATCGTGGACAAGGCAGAGATGCCGGCCAATTGTTCGGCTGGGCGCCGCCAACCAACATGATGCGAACCCGCCCTCGTCCCCAGTACTGCAAAGGATCGGCTGCGAATCCGCATAGCGGTGCTGTCCCCGCTGCTTTGCGCGCAAGATGTGGCCCAGTTCCGGGGAAGAGTGTGAACTTGCTACTCGTATCGCAACTCCCGCTTCGTGTTTGAGAACCCTTATTCTTCATGTGCTTGCCAAACTGGTTTCGTAATCGCGAAAGAATCTCGGAGCAGGACGTGAAGCTCAAAGCCTTCCTCGGCAGATGCCTGATAAGAAGCCGTTAGTGCAGAGAATTTCACGCGCAAAGTTTTGCATACTTGATCACCGATTACGCCAGCAGAATTATTAGTGTGCAATCTTTGCCTTCAATCAATTCGCGGCATGATATATAATCGTGCATTAGTAATCTTCACCAGTCTTTCCCCTCCCCTTTGCAGACTCGAATGAATAGATAGATAGTTGGATAACTACGCCAATTTGGGAGGCCCAATCTTGACAACTCTACAATCCATCTGGTCGAACGATGAAGGCCAGGACATTGCCGAATACGCCGTAATGCTGGCTGTTATCCTCGTCATAGTCATCGGCACAGTCCGGTTGATCGGTGGAAATGCCAACAATGTATTTTCGATGGTGGCGAGCGAAATAAAGTAGTCTGCAGGTAAAGCGGTAATAAAAAGTGCAATCGGCCGCAAGCGCCCCCACGCTGCAGTTATATGGTGACGGGCAAAGAAAAGAATCCGCCCGTCCCTTCTACCCCACGGCGGCATATTCGAGCCCGATCCGGATCGACGCGAACCTGCCGGGCGATCGCGCCTGCCAAGAACACCTGGATCGTGCCGGATGACCTGGCTTTCCGCGAGGAGTCCCAACCTTTGGGACGCAACCGCCCTCCGAAGGTGAATGGCCTGAATCGCACGAGGTGATGCTGCAGCGGAAATCCCACCTCGCTGACTCCCTTTCCGGGGGCAGCACGATGATCCTCCTCAGGCCGACTTTCTTTGTGGTAAGGCGAAGGGTAATACTTTCCCGATCTGCTCCGCCGGCACCCACTTGTCTGCCTTTTTTCTGAAGCTGCTGGGTACATAGAACTCGATGATTTTCGCCATAAATCCTCCCTGTGTAGAAGCGAGTGATGAGAAGGCACTGAATCTTGACCGCCCATTTCTCAAGCCCCTCACTTCCTATAGCGTCAAGCCGACGCGAAAAGTCTCACGCCAGGGAATTTCTTCAGATCAATTCAGCCGCCTTCAGACTGGGGACCGGGTCGGGAAAAACACCCAGCGTCCCCCATTTATTTCTGCCTTGCTGATGATCCGGAAATCGCCGCAGTTTGCGTGCTAGATTTGATCCCGATGTTGTTCCAAGACGATACGTACCAATTGACTGCGCGTACGGACCCCGGTCTTGGAGAAAGTTGCTAAAGTGCGGCTTTGACCGAGCTCTCCGACACTCCGATTCGTGCCGCAATCTCCTTATTCGCAAGCCCCTCGAACACACAGGAAATCACCTGCTGTTCCCGTCCCGTGAATGGCCGTGTTCGACTGTCTTGTTGGGCACCGACCTCAGTTCTGAGCGCGGTTTGCAATTGCTCTTAGTCCAACCACACCTTGCCGGCCATCACTTCACGAATTGCTTGTGCCAGCAATGCGGCAGAATCGTGCCTTCGAAAAATCCCGGAAATCCCAGACCGGATCAACTCCGCAGCCACGCCTGCATCCACACCTGCGGTGACAACGAGAATTTTTCCCTGAAATCCCTGATCCTTGGCCAACCTCAGAAACTTCCGGCCATCGCCCTCGCCGAGATCAAAATCAAGGAGCACGACGTCAATCGCTTTGCGCCGCCGAATTTGCAGAGCCTCTCCAATTGTCCCGCAGTGGGCAGTCACCTCGAATCCCGACTCCGCCGCGAGCAGTCGGCTTGCACTCTCTCGAAATAACGAATGATCGTCTAACAATAAGAGATGGACTGTGTTCGCCGCAGCTTCAGGCATTCACCACCTCCTCTTGTGTGACACCCAAGGGTAGGACGACGGCGAAGCAGCAGCCTTCCGACCTCGGCTCGTACGAAAGCTCTCCTCCAAAACTGCGCATGATCGCGCGGGAAACGTACAGCCCGAGACCGCTGGACTCGGCACCACGCTGGAATGGCCGGAAAAGGTTCTCTGGCGAGGCGACCCCTGTTCCTGTGTCTTCGAATCGGATTGCGACCGTCTCTTTCTCCTCTTGCACCGTAATTCGAAGCCGCTTTGTTCCCGTAGAGGCCATGGCCCGGCGACTATTCTTCGCCAGGTTCATGCGCAAGTCGGCGGAACCTATCATCGAAGCGCAAAATATTTTGAATTACGCGGAGAGCGCCGTAAGTAGTCGAGTTTTCAACTGCTTCCAGTTGACATCCGAAACAGCCGTGACTACTCTAATTTCCCAAAGCGCTTTCCCTCCAAAGGTCAGCTTCGTGGGGCACGAATCGGCAGGAGACATCACGCGTCTGTTACAGGGCTGGCGGAATGGCGACCGCAAAGCGCTAGACGCCTTGTTGCCTGTCGTCCACAACGAACTGCAGCGTCTGGCCCATTTTCAATTGCGCAAGGAACGTCCCGACCGCACTTTGCAGAACGCCGCTCTGGTGAATGAAGCTTATCTCCGCCTGGTGGGGCTAAACGCTCCGCAGTGGGAGGGCCGTTCCCATTTCTTTGCCATTGCCGCCCAACAGATGCGTCAGATCCTGGTCGACTACGCCCGCCGCCACCGCGCCGAGAAACGCGGGGGCGCTGCCGAAACACTATCGTTGGACGACACTGGGATGTTGGAGCCGGGCAAGGGCCCTGATCTCGACGTTGTGGCTCTCGATGATGCCCTGAAGACGCTGGCTAGAGATTCATCTTGGCAAAACGATCTCACCAGACTCGCGCATCGACCGGTGGCAGGCTGAGCAAGAATGGCAACAGGTTCGACGCGCCTTCGAGGCTCGGCGATCAGTTAAGAAAATTTCTCGGTGGACATCGGCGGGCGGCAGGGCTTGAGTTTGCGGGCCAGGACTTCGATCTGAACAGAACCGACGTGTCTCCATTGGCGAAACAGTGCGGTTACGCCCACCGTGGTCAAAAAGCGAAATCGCGTGGTTAGATCAGTAATGCGCTTCCTCGGCGCCCAGCCTGTTTGGGATAGCACTGGCTCCGGGTTCGCTGGAAGAGCAAATCTTTAGGGCTAAGGCGCAGTGCGTGCTATAGAGTGGGCGGCGGACTCGGGCTACTGGGTCCTCGGAGAATGTCGTCGACCGCGTTTTTGTCGACGTTCAACGGCAACTTCTTTTGCGCATCTTCCCACTCCTTTTCCGGCATCGAGGAACGAATCCTTCTCGCATCTACCGACGTGCCTTTGTTACCCCGCTCTCCGGCAATGAAGAACCACAGGCTTGACGGTAGGCGGTCGGGTTTGGTGCGGCCTTCGCCGTTTTCATACATTCGGGTCAGATCTGGCATGGAAGCCATGTTTGCACCGCGAGCCCTTGCTCGTACCATCCGAATGCTTCCTTCAGGTTTGGATCCACGCCAAAGCCGTGCTGGTAATCGAAAGGTCGCGAATCGGGAGATTCTAGCCTTCATGAACCGAGATTCTCACTGGCCATGCACCGGATTGGTTGACGAAGCCGGGGCGCTCGTCACCGCAACTTTCTTCGTGTTGTCGTCGGGAAGACGGTCGATCAGCAACAGGAAGGGGTCGATCCCTGCCTCGTCCGGTGGTTCGGCCGTCGTGAAACTGTAGGTGGACGTGCGATTGGCGATGTGCACGCGATCGCGGTAGAGCGTCTTGCCGTATTTCCGGCCCTTTTCCGGCTTGGCGAAGGCCCCGATGTCGATCCAGTCATCGACCGGCACCTCTGTCTCGTTGCCTTTTGCGTCGGCTTTGTATTTGCGCGCCTCCACGCTGATGGTGACGTCGTATTTGCCATCCGGGCGCTTCACCGCAGTAGCCTCCAGGGTGCGATTGGAAAACAGGGTGATGTCTTCGAACATATCCTTGATCAGGTATTGCAAGTTGGGCGGCGTTTCGGCGCGCAGGGCATCGACCAGCGCATAGGATGTGGGATATGGCGGCGCGTTGTAACCATATTGCCGGATCATCTTGCGGAGTGCGCGGTTCACCGCCTCTTCGCCGATCATTTCTCGCAGGCAGTACAGCACCACACTGGCCTTGCGGTAGTGGACATAGCCCTGTTGGGATTCGACCGTCAGCAGCGGTTGTTCCCTCTGCCGCTCCTGCCCTCGCGAACGGAGATAATTGTCCATTTCATAGCGCAAGAACTTCCGCATCATATCGCGGCCGTACTCCTTTTCCATCACCATCAGGGCCGAGTATTGCGCCAGAGACTCAGATAACAGAGTGGCGCCCTGCATGTCGGCGCCAACAACCTGATGGGCCCACCACTGGTGCCCCATCTCGTGCGCCACGACGTAATAGACCATGTCGATGTCGTCGGGGTGGTTCAGGTTGGCGATGAACCCAATGGACTCTGAGTAGGGCATCGTTCCAGCGAATGCCTGCGCGAATCGCGCCACCCGAGGGAATTCGATGATCCGTGCTTCCTGGTTGTAGTAGGGGCCGAAGTTCTGTGTATAGTACGCGAGAGATCTCTTCAGAGATTTCATCATCCGCGGCACATTCCACGGATGATCTCTGTCGTAGTACACCTCGAGCTTGATGCCATTCCAGTCCTCACGTTGGACCTCGTAACGCGCCGACAGAAACGAGAAGAAACGAATCGCCGGATGGTCGAGCTTGTAATCAAAATAGCGGCGACCGTTCTCCTGCCACTCCCGCAGGAGCGATCCGGGCGCAATCGCAATCTGGTCGGGTGTCGTGCTGATCACGGTCTCCAGGTCCACCCAGTCCGCATGGGCCCGGATGTAGTTGTCTCGACAGTCGTCAGTGCAGTCGCGTTCCAGCGGCCGCATCAACTCCTGCTCCCCCAGGCCGTATTTGCGGCGGTCGTTCGGATCGTCCAATTCGCGCAACGTGTCATAGCCAATCCACGGAGCAACCGAATTGTTGAAGAAGGTTCCATTCTGCGTGATTTCCGCATTGCTGACCGCGTCTTCGAATCCGCGATTCCTGCTCTTCACGGTAAACAACGCCGTGCGGGACTCGCCAGGCTGAAGCGGGGGCGTGAAGCGGTAAATGCGATACGACAGACGGCGATCATCGCTGGCGAGCATGGCACCGGGAATCTGGATGTCGGTGTCGTAGCGCAGGTCCACGGTGTAGTGGATTTCAGTGAGCGGCTGCGGAAATGGATTGTAGAACTCTTCCTGCACCCGCATGGTCATATTGCGTGTCGGGGGGAAGATGTCGACCCAGTACTTGTCGCTGCGGACGCGCGGCTGCAGAAGACGGTCGAATTGCTTGTAGTGTTTCTCGTAATCCGCCCGCAGGAGCAACTGGTCCTGGGGTCCCACGAGACGGTTCAGGAGTTTGGTGTTGTAGTAAATCCAGGTTCCGGTGGCGACGAAGCAGACCACACCGGCCAGCGCCAGCGCCGGCCAGGGTCCGGAAAACCGGAGACGGGCGATGCGGCCGCGCTCAACCCACCGGCCCTGCTTGCCCCGTGGCCAGAACATGATGGTGGCGATGGCCAGGAGCCCACAGAACAGAACCCAGTACAAGGCGAACCAGCGCCAAGCCGTGATATAGGGGGCGTCGCCGAACATATCCGAGTAGTTGACATCGGGAGTCGAGGCGAATTGAACGAGGCTCGAGGCTACGTTGAGCGGCTTCCAGATGAAAAGATTGACGATCAGAAAAGCGACATAGAGGAAATAGCCGACATATTTGTTGGGTGACAAGGCATGAATAAAGAACGCGAGTACTCCGAGAAAGAAAAAAAGCACAAGATCGCGCCCAAAGAGCTGGTTGAGATAGAGTCCGAGTTGATAGCGATGGTACCCGTAACTGGTCTGCACAATGACCGCGCTAACCATGGCCAGCAGCTGCACCGCCATCACCATGACAGCCAAAGCCGTGAAGCGGGCCGCGTACGAGATCCAATCCGACTGCGGCAGCGAATCCACGATCTCGTCCATGTGGGCATCGCGATCCTTCCAGATCAGTACACCTGCGTAATAGGTGATCAGTCCGACCAGGAACAGATACAGTGAACCCGCGATCATCTCCAGCAGCCAATAGGTAACGGGGAGCGTACTGTTGCCGTATCCCTCGCGGGCACTGATGGCCATGCTGGGCACGCAATTCAGCAAACCCGCCAGCAGAACCACGATAAAGACCGTGCCTCGGAAGATGCCCGCGAGGTGAATCTTGAAAGATGAGAGATAGACTTCCCCCCAACTGGCTCGGGACCTGACCGCGGGAACGACCACCGGTGCGGTGGCGGGCTGTAGATCGGTTTGCGTTTTGCCGGCCTTCTGACGCCTCTCGGCGAAACTGAACCGGAAATAAGCGAAGATCAGCAATAGTGCTCCAACGCCAATCCATAGCAATCGATTCCAGAACATCAGCCCGCTCAAGCCCAGCGAGTCGGAGTTCTTCTCGGCCACGGTCCAGTACTTGGTCGCCAGGGCAAAGGTCCGCACGGCGAATGGATCGAGGAGAGCAGCGATGTGTTCACGCTCAATGTTACTCAGCAGGGCGGCCGAAACGCCGTAACCGGTCAGAAGCAGCAAAGCTCCCACGAACGAGACAATTTCATTTCGCGCCAGCACCGCGATGGTGAAAAGAATCGCGGCCATGAAGAAGGCATTGGGTACGGCAAAGACGAGGATTCCCTTCAGGTGGGCGCTCCAGAGGACCCGTTCCCAGCGCTCTGGTTCCACCCACGGCATGTATTTCGCGAGCAGGATTCCAATGGAAACCCCGAGCATTGGAATCACCGATACCAGGGTTGCCCCGAAGAATCTTCCGAGCAGAAAGTCGCGGCGACCGACCGGGGTCGTAAAGATGATCTGATAAGTGTTGTAGCTGAAATCTCGCGCGGCCGCCGAATTTACGAAGGCCGTAACCATCAGCAGGGAAATCACCCCGATGATCGCATAATAATTCTCGATCACATAGGGTGCATTGCGGAAGGTGTTGCTGAGTGCGCCACCAACCTGGATATGGTCGGAACTGGCCGCCCCGAGGATCATGGCAGAAGTGATCAGGGTAAAGATCCAGAGCATCCACGAACGCATCCAGTAGCGGATTTCGAACCAGGCAATATGTGTGAACATGCGGCTCTCAGTTCCACCCGCGGATGCGAGTGAAGAAGACATCCTCAAGGTCGGGGACACTCGGTGCAAACCCGTCCTCCGGTGGCCCGGCGTTTAGAACGTGGAGATGAGGACGCCCACCCACGAGGCGGTTTGAGATCACGCGATAGCGCTGTTCGTAGCCGGGCAGGTCGGCTTTGGCGATGGAGCGCTGCCAGACCCGATCCTTCAGTTGTGCGACGGCGTCGTCGGGCGTGCCCTCGTAGAGCACCTTCCCTTCGTGAAGGATGGCCATTTTGGTACAGAGGTCGGTCACGTCCTCAACGATGTGCGTGGAAAGGATGACGATCACCTGCTCTCCAACCTCGGCCAGGAGGTTGTAGAAGCGGTTTCGCTCTCCGGGATCGAGACCCGCCGTCGGCTCGTCCACGATCAGCAGCTGAGGGTTGCCGATCAGGGCCTGGGCAATTCCAAAGCGCTGCCGCATGCCTCCGGAAAAACTGGAGAGAGATTTCTTGCGAACATCGTAGAGATTGCATCGCTTCAACATGGCTTCGACCAGTTCTTTCCGTCCTTTGGAACCGCCGATGCCCTTCAGCACCGCCAGATGATCGAGCATATCCTGCGCCGAAATCCGCGGATAGACGCCGAATTCCTGGGGCAGGTAGCCCAATTGTTTGCGCAACTGGTCCTTCTGCTCGAGAACATCTACCTCCCCCAAATGCATGCTGCCCGAATCGGCCTCCTGCAGCGTCGCGATGGTCCGCATCAGGGTGCTCTTTCCCGCTCCATTCGGTCCCAGCAGCCCGTACATTCCGTGGGGAATGGTGAGGGAAACGCTGTTCAGAGCTTTGACACCGTTGGCATAGGTTTTGGAAAGGCAGTCGATTTTCAATTCCATATTTGTCCTGATGGATCATACGCAGGTGCGCCGTCCCAAGTTCCCGGAAACGCCGGCCTCAAAAACAGGCGACTCGCGCGCGATGGTTGTAACTATAAGGCAATTTCGCCATTGGACCGCGGTGAGCTGGATGGCGACATTCCGACACCATGGCAAAGATCGGACAGTACCCCTTACAACGCGTCCGGACCGGCCTCGGTTCGACGAGCGCGCTGGACACCAATTCGTCCCGAGTCGGTGGGACGATAGTGACGCGCGAGCTCCGAGGCATAGGTGCCGCCGATTCTCCGGGCATGGGATTGGAGCCATTCCCGAAAACTTGTTCGCCCGGTTGGCGTTCGATGGGAGATGAGGAGGTCATCCATGAGTCCTTGGATTTCATCCCCGGTAAGAACAACGTCCTTGAGAATGGCTCCCAAGACCCCGGAAGCGAGCCGGATCAATGTCGCCGGCAGATGAAGGAGCAAGGATCTGCTGCCCACCGCGTCCCTGATCATCGCGACGAGCGCTGTGTAGGTATAGCTTTCGGGACCCACTGCGTCCGCGGTGTAGCGGTCCGATCGCTGTCCACCATCGAGCGCCAGGTCAGCCAGATCGCCGACAAAAATGGGTTGAACCTGGTAGGCTCCGCTTCCGGGAATGGCGAACAGCGGAAAGCGCCTCAAAAAGAAGGCAATGTTGTTGATCAGAATGTCGCCCTCTCCGAACAGTACTGCGGGCCGAAGAATTGCGTACGACAACGAAGACGAATGAATCACCTGTTCCAATTCAGCCTTCCCTCGGAAATAGGGCAGCGGAGAATCCATCGAGGGGCTGGTGATGCTGACGTGAACGATTCTATTCACTCCCGCCGCTTCCGCGGCATGAATCAGGACCTTCGTATTGCGGACGGCATGTTCGTGGCTGATGCCGCCGTGGGGGAACCGGATCCAATAGGTGTTGTAGAGCACGCTTGCACCGCGCAGGGACTCGGTCAACCGGTCAGGGTCGTTGAAGGCAAGCGGAAAGACTTGAACTCGACCCGAAAGCGGCGATGCGGCCTGAGGGTGATTGGTCAGGGTTCGAACCTTTTCGCCGCGGGCTAGTAGCCGGTTTACGATTTCCTGGCCACTGAATCCAAAAGCTCCGGTTACGACACTCGTGGTCACTTCCGCCGAGTTACCTTCTCGTGCTGCACCCATCTCGCCTCGATTTGCATGGTGTCTTACATTTCTGAAATTTGAGAATTCAGGGAACAAAAAAAATGCTAACCGGATCCTTTCGCCGACAAGAGTTTCCTGACAGCGCCACGGGCTTTCACGATTCCTCGGATCGAGGAGACCGGCAACTGCCGAATGTCGGTATAAAGTGCCTCAACCTCGGAAAAGAACTCATAGATTTCCCGCAATCGCTCTTTCGTGTAATTGTCCTTAGCATCACTTCTATCGAGTTCGGAAATGCATGACCGAAGCACCGCCAGCGTCGGATCAATCTCGCGCCGCTTTCGCTGATCGATGATGATGCGGAACATCTCCCAGACATCCTTGATGGACTCAAAATGCTGCCGCCGCTCGCCCAGGATATGGACCGGCCGAACCAGACCCCATCCTTGCAATTCGCGAATGCTGGTGCTTACGTTGGAGCGGGCCACGCTCAAAGTACCGGCAATTTCCTCGGCCGTAAGAGGCGTTGCCGAGACATGCAGCAGCGCATGGATCTGCGCCACCGTCCGGTTGATTCCCCAGCGTGTTCCCATCTCTCCCCAGTGGAGAACGAAATGCTTTTTGGGCGTGCTCAGCTCTGCCATATTTCTCTAATTACAGAAATTACTGAACAAACAGTCAGATGTCAAGAGAACTCCTGGCGGTTCCGGATCCTCTTTCGGCACTGCTAGATAGGCCCGGGCAGCGGGACCATCCCCGGCTAACCCTTGGGGTTGCGGGCCGCAAAGGAACCAAACTCAGGAGGTTTGAGGCTCGACATCCTCTCGCAAACAGCGAACCGAATCGTGTGGTCCCGGACAACGATCGAAATCCCTGTAGCGTCCGGGTTGATTTCCGGCCAATCACGGCTTAGGGAGAGGTTGCATCAGCGGCCCAGGGAACCGGCCTCGATCCAGATCGCGCGCGCCCGGAGGGACGCCGAGGCGAGTCGATTTCAACCGTGAACTGCCTCCCTCAACCAACACCATCGGTTTGGACCAGTTGGCGTTGTACGAGCGAGCGCAGCGCGGCGAGGACGGTTGGTTCCTCACGATGCGGATCGCGAAAGACGTCGATCAAGTCCTGCGCCGGAGTGCGTTCCCTGTCGTTGATCCGCTCCAGAATTTCGTATTCGACCGGATCGAGCTGGTGATCGATCTTCAGGGCCTGCCCGAGGAGAGTGGCCTTGGTGTTTGCCTGCAAATCAGTTCCCATTACGCGGGCGCCGAGAATTGCCACCGGACCGGAGCGACGCAAACAACTGCGCTTGAGCGCCTGCTGCCAATCGGGTTGCCGCATCCGGCGCTCGGCCCGAAAGACGGCATCGATTTCGGCACCGGCAGCGCGCAGCGGCGGCGGGGACAGGTCGACCCGCTCCCATGGCGGCCCGGCGGATGCGTCACTCCACTGGAGTGAAATCACTACCGAGACAATCCGGGCATAGCCCTGAGTGCGCAGGTTCGTTGCCCAGTCATCGATCGAGGCCAGAAATGTCTCGTAGTCATCGCCTTTGGCGTGCCCCAGGGCATAGTTCGCGGCCGTGTGTTCTCCCAGTCGCAGGATATGGATGTCCATCGGCGCGCCGGCGAGCCACTCACGGAGGCGAGGGACAAGCGTCTCACCCTCGCGCTCGCCGAGTTCGGTAACCATCTGAGCCCTGCCTCCCGGCGCAAGGTGATCGGGCAAGCCGGCGACGATCCGTTTCTGAATATCTTCTCCGGACCGGCCGCCGTCACGAAACCGCAGGCTGTCGAGCGGCGAAGGAACAAAGGGCGGGTTCGCGGTAATCAAGTCGAAATGTTGACCGCGCACGGCGTCGAACAGATCGCCGACCACCACCTCCAGATTGGCGACACCCGATGCCTGGGCGTTGAAGCGCGTGCAAAGAGCCGCCCGTGGGTTAATATCGACCGCGACCACCTGACTGCTGTGTCTCGAAGCGAGCAGCGCATGGATGCCGGAGCCGGTGCAAAGATCGAGAGCCGTGCGGCACGGACGCCGCGTCGTACATCGCGCCAGCTTGCGGCTATCGGGGCCGATGGCCATCACGTGATCGGACGGAACCGTACTGTAGCCCGGATGGGGGAGCTCGGGCCAAGCGTGATCGGAAAAAATGAGGTGCTTTGCCACGGGAAACAGCGACGCCCGAGCCCGGGCCGTGCCGGCTTCCTCGTCGATGGCGACCAGGCCAACGCGGACGAGCGCATCGCATTCGGAACGAGTGAACAAGCGCTCGAGTTGGCCCGCGGGAAGCGCTCCTTGCAACAGAAAAAGGTCGATGGCCAGATCGAGTCGATCACGACGAGCCAGGCGTTCGGCGCGATAAATCGGCAGCGGATGCCATCGCAGGCCGGCGAGATCCTCCAGACCGAGCCGCTCGCTGACACCCCTCTCGGAGTATCCGACGGCAGCCAGCTTCGAAAGGACTGCGCGCAGTTCGGGCACATCGGTATCGCGAGCGACCAAGGGGGCTCGCTCGGTCATCGGCTGAAGCTTCACCTTGATCTCATGGTCGATCGACTGCACGGGATGGCATCTCATAACAAGCTCCATACTCTTTGCACGACGGATTGCCAGTCGCCGCGCTTCGGCTGACGAAAGAGCCGCAGCGTGGGATACCAGGGGCTGTCCTCGCGCTCGAGAAGCCACCGCCAGTCCGGCGCGAATGGCAGCAGGACCCAAGTGTGAACCCCCAGCGCACCGGCCAGATGCGCAGTTGAGTTATCGATTGTGATCACCATATCCATGGCCGCGACTTGGGCAGCCAACAGATCGACATTGGCCAACTGATCGACCGAGCGATCGATGTGGATGCGGGCATTCGCCGCCGCTGCCTGGCTCTCGAGCGCCGCGTGATCCCCATATTGCAGGCTGACCCAGCAGATGTCCTGCCGGGCCAATAGCGGAGATAGCCATGACAGATCGATGGAGCGTGCGGAGCCCGTTTTCCGATTGTTGGTGTGCCAGGCCAGACCGATCAGGCGGTTTCGATCGGAATTTCGAAGCCCGCCGCGATAACGGGCGCGAAACTTCTCGCGCTCAGCCGGGTCGGCGATGAGGTAGGGCCACTTGGTGGCGGCAAAAGCGGTCGAACTCGAGCGGAACAGGCCGGGCAGGCTGGCACACGGCAGCTGCGCGGCGATCTTCCGTTCGGGATCGTGCTCGAAATCGTAGCCATCAGCCCGGCTGGAGATCACATCGACCTCGGGGAAAGAACGGGCGAAAAGTGGCTGAAGGCGGACATCGCAATCGAGCACGCAACAATTGTTCGTACGGATTACATCCGGGATCAAGCCTGCGAACATGATCTCATCGCCTACGCCCTGCTCGCCCCAGATCAACAAGCGCCCGGAGAGCAACCTCTCACCGGCCCAAAAGGGTTGCGAATAGTTGCGCCGCGGCGTGTGGTGATCTTCCGATTGCCAGCGTTTTTCGTAGTTGTGCCAGCCGGCGGCGAAGTCACCCTTGAGCAGCTGCGCCAGGGACACACTGAAACCTGCCTGGGAGTAATCGGGCTGAAGCGCGACTGCGATCTTGAATCGCGCCAACGCTTCGTCCACCTTGCCCAAGGCGCGCAAGACGCAGCCGAGGTTGTAGTGGGCTCGCGCATAATTTGGCGTAAGGGCCAGCGCGCGCTCATAACATTCTGCGGCTTCATCGGGCTTTTCCTGGCCCTGGAGCACGTTGCCCAAGCTATGATGCGCCTCGGCCAGGCCGGGGGAAAAAGCCAGCGCCCGCGCATAGCAGGCCGCGGCTTCGTCCAACCGGCCTTGCGATTGGAACAGGTTCCCGAGGTTCACGTGGACCTCGGCTAAATCGGGCTTCAGAACCAGTGCCTGCCGGTAGCACGCCGCAGCCTCTTCCGGTTTGTTCTGGGCCTGGAGGACCGTGCCCAGGTTGGCATGAAAGACAGCTTCCTGGCCGTTGATCGCGACCGCCTTGCGGATCATGGTAACGGCGAGGTCATCTCCCCCCGCCTGATGGGCAATCATGCCAAGCAAATGCAGACTGTCCGCCTGCTGTGCGTCAACGCCCAGAATCTGCCGATAAATCCGCGCTGCATCGCGGAGTCGCCCGGCCCGATGGTGCCGGAGAGCTCGGCTGAGCATGTCAGGCACGACCGGGGAGCGACCCGGTTTTGCGGGCTCCTCGTCGGATTTCGATAAATCCATGCTCCGAGAGGCGCTTTCCGTCGAATTGGCGTTACTGCGCATCTTTGGCGGCAGGGAACCGTGGCCTCGCACTGCGCCTCGAACGGCTCGATTAGAACGGCATAACAAACGAAGAGGTTCCCGCAGGAGTCTGAAAGCAATCGGCAGGCCATGGCCGCACACGAAGGTGCCGGAGTCAGAGAGGTTCGATTCGCTGTCGTCCGTCCGAGATTATCCCGGCCGCGGCTTCGATCCATAGAAGCGCGCCGCATGGTCCCCGACAAATTCATAGGGGCCGGAATGGGTCAGTTTGCTTGCGGCATCAATCCAGATTTCACCGCCGATCTTCCGCCAGCGGAGGCAGAAGGAATAATCTTCACTCAGATAGGCGCCTGTCTCTGGGTCGATGATGCAATCGAATAGAGCAAACAGGTTCGAGCTTTCGACCGAGTCGCGCCGCGAGCCGGAAGTGGGCATGCTGTGCACGCGGCGGAAATGGGTGTCGGGATACGCGGTGATCATCCGCTCCAGGGCGCCGCGGCGGATCAGCTGAAAACCACCGCCGACGTAGATTGCGGTGACAAAATCGCCTTCCTGTCTGCGCTCCGCCTCGGGGCTGAAGGTTCCGACATAGGACAAGGCAGCCTGGGGCAGGCTTTCGCCGTGCTCGACACAACGCCGCGGCACAAAATCCCAATCCATCGCCTTCAGTGGGTAGAGTGCGCCGGTGAAGTCACGATCGAACCGCAGCAGTCGCTCGACCTGCCGCGGTTCGAAGCTGATGTCGGCATCGACAAAGAGCAGATGCGTGGCCGCAGGATTGTCAAGGAAGGCCGCGACCAGGGTGCTGCGCGCGCGGGAGATCAGGGCGTCATAGCCGAGCAGCGAGAGCGACACATCGAACCCCGCGGATTTGGCGTAGCTCATGAGCCGTATCACCGACAGCATGTAATTCTGCGCAACCATGCCACCAAAGCACGGCGTAGCGATGAGAATCAATGGCTGGGACATAGTCTCTCCCGAGGTATCTCGCGAGTGCCTGGCGGCGGGTGGATCAGAGCGTCATCCCAAATCCCCCGCGCGGCACTCGGCTCCTCGACATCACTCGAACAGGATACGCCGCAAGATTCAACGTCAGACAGCCACGAACCGGGCGGCGAGCTCTGCGGGTGCGGAGGAACCGGTTTTCAGAACGATTCGGAAAGCTTCTGGCGCGCCGCCGAATTGGCCAGGCGATTGGCCTCGGCGTTATTCTCGCGCCGGACGTGGGAGATGGAAAAATCGAGCGATTGCGCCAGTTTCCGGCAGGTCCAGTGCAGAGAATAGAGCCGCGGGCTGCGGCAGTCATACTCTCCACTCATCTGCTTGACGATGACCTCGGAATCGGAAAACACGTGGAGTGTCTTGGCCTTGAGTCCAAGAGCACATTGCAGCGCCTCCAACAAAGCGACGTATTCAGCGACATTGTTGTCCTGGTGTCCGATCCATTTCGCGATCTTGATGGTGCCATCCGAAGAGCCATCAATGACCACGCCAATACCCGACGGGCCCGGATTCCCGAGCGATCCGCCATCGACGTGGGCCACAAGATCTGACATACGGCTGCTGCGCTATTATCCACCATGCGTGACTGGTTCGGCTAAGTCAAGCGGCTGGATTGGTTCCCGTGTGTTTTTTTGGGCCGCCCCCCCTGCTTGTGGATGTTTGTGTGGAAAAGTGGAAAACAATTAATCGCCGATTCATTAAGCCGCAACATTTCAGTGGGTTGCGATTTTCGATTTTGACGCATTGTCACACTCCAATTGCACCGAAAAAGGGCGTTGACAATTCGCCCTAGAATCTCTAAGGTTGCTTCCGTCGACGGCTGAAAGGGTTGGCTAAATTAAAATTTGCCAGTCCGAAGTAGGCTGAGTGATCAACCCGACGGGGTAACCTGACGGGCAGCCAGACCTGAAAAAACCGACGGCTCTGCGAGGGGCAGTTGGGGTTTGGGACCGCGAAAGCGGTGATCGCATCAAGGGCTGTGACGGTGCATGCCTCCACGCCATGGGCTTCCTCGCAGGAGCTGGTGGCTAGAGCATAACCAATGTCACAGCCTTTACCTTTTCCTCTGATGTTTCCCCCGGATTGAGCTTCCCGCTTCCCGCTTCCCGCTTCCCGCTTCCCGCTTCCCGCTTCCCGCTTCCCGCTTCCCGCTTCCCGCTTCCCGCTTCGGTTGCACCTCATTCGAAATCGAAATCGCTTGCAGCTTGCAGCGGAGGTGTCGCCGAGGTGCGCGTTCCCGCTCCCGACCGGTTAAGCAGACGCTGCGCTCCTGTTGGCGCCGCGCCACGCAACACTCGGCCGCGCATTTCCTGCCCGCGACCCTCTCGCGGAGTCCAAGCCGCTGATCCGCGGCTTTGTCCGAAGTTTCAGCGTCGCTTACCTGCTGCCATGGAGTGTTTCGTCTTGGGAGGACCTCGTCGAAAGCGAACAGCGACCCTGATGTAGGTCCTGGTGTACCAGTTTCATTCTGGCCACGGCAACACGTTGCTGGCGCGGGAAGGGAATTGGAATTGTGGCGCCCGGGGAACCATCCATTGTTTTCGCCCTGATATCGATTCGC
Source organism: Terriglobales bacterium (assembly GCA_049520935.1). GTDB lineage: Bacteria > Acidobacteriota > Terriglobia > Terriglobales > Acidobacteriaceae > Acidiflorens. The sequence goes on from JBEKPJ010000003.1 coordinate 18,303, forward strand.
TCATTCGCTTCTCGGAACCAGAGACAGAAAAATACAGCTGGACCGGTTCGCAGGTTCGCAAGCAACTCGTGAAATACCTTTTTGTTGGCCGGTACCTTCGGGTGCGTGTCTTCCGCTTCAGGGCCGTCTCCGTCATCCATGGCGATCACGAGCTCCGGGAGCTATGCGTGGCCCGTCACAACCGAGGCTGGCGACTCTCACTAAGTCGCCATCGTACCGTTACTAAGTAAGGGATCAATCCGAAATAAGTTGAATAAATTTTTTAGGTTTCCCTCTTGACGCGCGAGAGCGAGTCATGGCATAGTCTTACATCTTCCTTGAAAGGACGCTCCGTATGGCAAATCAGTGCACGCTCCATCTCGTGCTGCTAATGCCAGGGCGACTCGAACCGGGTCGCATTTGGATAAGGGCGTCGTTCGACTTCGTCAGTTAGTAAGTCCTCGACGATCCTATTACAAAGCACACTTAACACCACTTGCTGGGTGACGCGAGCGGTTCCTTTACCTGGAATCGGCTTGACGGCTGCCGCTTGCGGTCTGCTCCGGCTTGTGCCGCAGCAGATCAGCTGTTTCCCCCAGCCTTAACTTTCACAGGGTCGGTGGCGAAAGGCCAAGGTCGTTCCATGCGGTCGAAGATCTCGATTTTTGGGTTCAGGAGGAGCGCATCCTCCAAGGCGCAAGGCAGACCGTGTCCACTTGTACCCCGACCAGTTCTTGACGACAGCTGTTGCACCTTAGGTTGAGTCCTTTTGGCGCCACCTCCGGATCTTGTCGCCCGCTGAGGGAAGGCCAAATCCGTTAACCCGCAGGCAGGCACAGTTTCTGCTGCGAGGAAGTACCAATCGTCGCCGTTTCGTTACCGCAGTGACCCGAACGCTAATGCTGTCAGTTAGGAGGGATCGATATGGCCCGTATGAACTTATCAAATGCCGTCGAGGGTCTTCTCGCTCATCCGGGGACGCCGGCTGGCAATTTATCGCCGGAGCTTGAACTGCGCCACCTGCTGCTCGCCTGCCTGTTTGCGGAGTCGCCGCTCGACGAGCACGGAATGGAGATTGCCGGACGCATGGGCCTGCTTGTCCCCCAGATCGAGGCCGAAAAAGTGGCTTCCCTCGCCGTCGAGGCTCGCGAGCAGATGAATCTGCGTCACGCTGCGCTGCTCCTGGTTCGGCAGATGGCGCTTCACGCGACGCACCGCCGTCTGGTGGCCGAGACGCTCGAACGCGTCATCCAGCGTGCCGATGAGCTCACCGAATTCGTCGCCATTTACTGGAAGGATGGCCGTGTCCCGCTCTCCGCGCAAGTGAAGAAGGGACTGGCCGCAGCTTTCCCCAAGTTCGACGAGCATCAACTGGCGATGTACGATCGCGCCGGACCGGTCAGGCTGCGGGACGTACTCTTCCTTTCGCACGCCAAGCCGCGCAACGCGGCCCAGGCGAGTGTCTGGAAAAAGCTGATTTGGGGGCGTCTCCGGTCACCCGGTACCGCCGGCGGCCTGGGGACGGTCGATCCTGCGGAATGAAAAAAAGGGCACCGCCCACGCGGTGCCCCACCTACCAGCAACTTGACCTACTTATTCTCGTTCAGAGATCCCGCGCCGAACTCCTTGCGTTGGATTACCGGACGCGCCGCTCTTGCGGCCGCTACTGCCGGCATCGCCGCCGCCGCACCGTAACGTTCGAGCAGCACCGGCACCATCGCACCCTCGGCTTCCTTCACAAAAGTGAGTTTACTCTCCCCTAGCATGTCGATGCGGACGAAGTCTCCCAACTTCACCTGTCCGGTGGCCACCAGGTTCGCCAGCGGAAACACCAGATGCCGCTCAATGGCCCGCTTTAGGTGCCTTGCTCCGTATTTCGGATCCGTGCCCTCGGCGAGGAGGAAGTTCTTTACCTGCTGCGTGCAGTTGAACACGAACTGGTGCGCCCCCGCAGCCATTAGCACCCGCTGTTGCACCATCCCCAGTTCAATCTCGAGGATCTGCTGCAGATGCTCCGGCCGCAGCGTCTTGAAGACGACAATCTTGTCGATGCGGTTCATGAACTCAGGCGCAAACTTACGCCGGGCGGCGTCCACGGCCGAGCGGTTGATTTTCTCGTCGAGCGAGTTGTCCACTTGCACTGCTTTCGGTGCAAAACCCAAACCGCCATCCACCAACCCGTTCATCTCGGCGGCGCCGAGATTTGAGGTCATGATGATGATGCAGCTGGAAAGATCGACACGCCGGTTGTCACCCAGGGTCAAAGTCGCTTTGTCGAGAATTCCCAGAAGCAACTGCCAGAGCGAGTCGGAAGCCTTCTCGATTTCGTCGAACAGCAGAATCGAGAGCTTCAGCTTTTCCGTGTGCCACTGGTTGAGCGCTTCCTGCGTCAACAGCGGATGCGTCTCGCGATGTCCCAGGTATCCCGGAGGCGAGCCGATCAGCTTGGCAATCTCGTGGGAGTGTTGGAACTCGGCGCAGTCGATTTTGATGCAGGCCCGGGCATCGCCGAACAGCGCCTCGGCGACCGCTTCCACCACACGCGTCTTGCCAGAGCCGGTCGGCCCCAGAAACAGCAGATTGCCGACGGGGCGGCCTGGCGCATTGAGCCCAGCCAGAAACATCTGATAGATTTCCGCGACCTTTTCGATCGCCTGATCCTGGCCGACAATCTTCCGTCGCAAAGCGGACTCAAAGTCACGGGCGTCATGGCTGCGGCGGTTCGGATCGAGCACGGTTGCAAGGTTCGTTCTCATCGTTTCGGTCCCCTGTTTCCTTTCCAGGATCTGCGCGTCTTTTGGGAAACTGCTCATTTTTGTCACTTGGGATAGGGTTCGATTTTCCCCACCCACCTGCTTGTTGTGCAAGCCGCTCGCCATCCGAGGGAGGCACCGTAATCTCCCGCTTCTCATCGGTTTAGATGCGGCTACAAGCTTTCAGGTTAGGCCAAACAAGTTACCCACAGTCTTCCACAAGAGCAATTATTTGCAGACAGCGGGGGCAACTTTCCCTCGGCGGCCCCGAAACCACCCATATGCCCATGTCCAATAAGCCGTTACCGGCCTGACCTGACGTAACTGGCGGCCCGTGTTACCGCCAGCTCACAATCAGAAACAGAGTTCCTGTCTGGAGAATATCCTTTGTCCCGATTCCTAACCGCGCTTACCTCCGGATGCTCAAAATCCGGGCTCTCCTCACGACTTTCGATCGCGACTTTTGCCGCCCTGCTGCTGCGCCTGGGTGTGACCGCTTTCGGTCTCCTGTCCCCTACCGCGGCCGCGGTCCAGAATCCGCACGGCGCGGAGCTGTTGCGGGTGAAAGCCGAGACCACCAAGAGATCCGAGATTCCGGCGCCCCTGATCGCGCCCCCTGGCTCCGAGCTTTACGTTGCCCAGCGAGGAGACAGCCTTCCTGCGATCGCCCGCAAGTACCTCAAGCGGACAAAATACCTGACCTCATCCGAACTGGCTGAAGCCATCCGCGCCACCAACCAAAATCTTCGGGAAGTTTTCCTCAAAAACGGAGAGCAGATCATCATCCCCGGAATTCTTGAATCGCCTATTGTAGAGAAATCGGTCCCAGTTGCAAGAGATTTCGAGGTCCGCGCCATTTATTTGACGGGGGTGATGGCGGGGAGCGATCACGGAGTGCGGATCATCCGTCATTGGCGAGAGGTCGGGGGCAACGCGGTGGTCTTCGATATCAAGGACAGCGATGGCATCGTCAATATCGCCTTTAATCACCCGCTCGCCAGCGGACAGCGGCACTATATTCCCGATCTGCCCAAGTTCGTTCATTTCCTGCACGCGGAAAACATGCACGCCATCGCCCGCATCGCCATCTTCCGTGACGAGCACCTGGTCGTCGCCCATCCCGAGCTGGCCGTGAAGTCGCAACGCACCAGCCAGCCGTGGCGCGAAAACGGCAAGCTCGTCTGGACCGATCCCTCGAATCCCCAGGTGCAGGATTACGATATAGCCCTGGCCAAGTTCGTGGCTCAATCCGGAGTCGATGAAGTGCAGTTCGATTATGTCCGCTTCCCGGCGGAAGGCGATCAGAAGGATGCCCTGTTCAACTACCAGAGCGAGCACTCCGACGGTTCAACCAAGACGCAGCGCTCGCAGGTCATCGCCAACTTCCTCGACCGGGCCTATGCCCAGATCCATCCGACCGGCGTTCTGCTCTCACTCGACGTCTTCGGAGTCATGGCATGGCAGCGTCCCGTCGACCTGTCGCACACCGGACAGGACATTGTAGCCATGGCCAGGCACTGCGATGTGCTCTCGCCCATGATTTATCCCTCGCACTTTTTCGGCATGGACGGCATCGCACACCCTGGGGACGCGCCTGAGCATTTCATCGGCGAATCGATGGATCGGTTCATGCTTATCACCAAAGGTAGCGGGGTCGTCATCCGCCCCTGGTTACAGGCCTTTGCCTGGCGCACCAAGACCTATTCCCCAAAGTATGTGGAAGTGCAAATCGAGGTTGCAAAACAGAAGGGCGGCGTCGGCTTTCTTTTCTGGAACGCCAATAACGATTACTCGAAACCCTACACGGCGATGCCGGAAATGCAGGGCGCCAAAGGCCGCTACTTCCGAGGCGACGAAGTAGGCGCAAAGCTGCAAGCAATCACCGGCCCGCCGGCGGTATCGTTGACCGTGCCGGCGGCCGTGCCCAACCCAAACGTAGATCCCGGGCTTGCCCCGTCTGCCCCCGGCCTCCAGCACGGACAGAAAATCTGGCGGCACTGACGCGGGTTGTTGTCTACGCTGTTTTATCTAGGGGTTCCGTCCGTGGCTGGTATTTTCCGGGTTCCGAACGCGCCGAGATCGCCAGCCGGTTCCAGGCATTGATGGCGGCCACGGCTAAGGTCAGATCGGCCAGTTCTTTCTCCGAAAACTGCCCTCGCACGTGCTCATAAACCTCATCCCGCACGTGCCCGTCGCGGATGTTGGTCACCGCTTCGGTCCAAGTGAGCGCCGCCCGTTCGCGATCGCTATAATAAGGTGACTCTGCCCACGCATCCAGACCATACAGACGTTGTTCGCTTTCGCCCGCGGCCCGCAAGTCTTTCCAGTGCATGTCGATGCAATAGGCACAGCCGTTGATCTGCGATGCGCGGAGCCTTACGAGATTCAGCAACGATTCCTCCAGACCGCAGCCATGCAGATATTGTTCCAGCCCCAACATCGCCCGGTATGCGCCGGGCGCCACTTTCGCATAGGCAATTCGAGTTTCCACAAGTCCTCCCAAGCTTTCCCGCTCTTCATTTGGATGAAGGTTGCATGATTTCGGGTTCGTGTAACCGTTGGTTTTGGCACGGCCGGCGGCGGATCACCGGCTTGGTTTGCGGTGCAAAATCGGATGGAAGACGGAAAACAGGGCCACAGACAACGCAATCAGCGCATACTCGCCCATCCCCAGCAGGGAAGCGACGCCATCCGTGATCGGTTGCAGAACCTGGTTGGGGCGCATGGCCCTGATCCCTCCGTTGCTGGGCCGATCGCAATTGCCCGGCGGCGGATTGCGGCCGTCGAGGTGCGTTCGCGCGACCCGTTCTCGCTATCAATGAAAGCGACGTTTGACGAGCTATTCCCTCGCCAGCCTGCAAATTTCCCGGCACGAAGATTGTCAGGCGCGATCCGAGCCATTTTGCGGGTCAGATACGTCTCGAATTTTTGCTGTCCGGCACGGTTTCGATGGCTTTGCCAGCTCGCCCAGCCGGAAAGTCAGGCAGGAACCCCTGGGCTGGGCCGGGTGATATTTGACGGAATCGGGCCTGGGGACAAGATAAAGATCGCAAGGCTGCCGGGATACCTTACCGCCTGCTTCATTCATTAGTTTCTGCGACAGGTTTCCTAATTCCTTGTTCCGCAATGTCTTAGGCGCGGGTTATCGGAGTTCAAAGATGTCAAAGGTGCGGCAGAATTTTTTCTCCCAGCCATGATTTCAATAACCATGATTTCAGTGACTCTCGCCAGCGTTATTGCCGGAAGGGTCCCCGGCCGCGACCCATCGATTCCTCAGTTGGCCAGCAGCACCTGCGCGGTCTGTCCGGCCAGGGTTACGGTTGCTCCCACGGGGTTGCCGTTTACGTCGACCCAGTTGCCGGGTGGCAGGGTGACGGTGGCGGTCGCGGTGTAGGGATTTACCAGCGTTAGACCCCCCGAGTAAGCCCGTTCCCAGATGCCCTGCGTTTTTTCCATTGCGCCGGTGGCAGTGCCAATCTGGATGGAATATTCGGGAAAGGTAATGAGCGTTCCGTAGTCCTGTGCGCCGCTCGACGTAAAGCCGGAGATATACATGTAAGTGCAATCGTTCCTGACCAGCAAGTAATTGCCAATCACCCATAGTCGAGCCGCCTGCGAAATGTCTTTCGTCAAGCCCGACTCCTCGCCGTTGGTCATGTAGCAGATGCCTTTCGACTGCACGTACTTGAGCTGATCGACAATGGTCTGCCACTCGGCCGGTGCAGGCAGGTTGGGCGGAACCCCCCAGTTGGTGAAGCCACGCTCATCAAAAAGAAGGTCAGTCGTGGTCATCAGTTGCTGGTTGTCCTTTAGCGGTTCGCCGAATTGGTAGCTCACGTTGACCTGCATGGTTGCGGTGGCGGATTGCTGATGCACATGCTGGTAGGTAGCGCTCTCCCAGGCAAGAACATCCTTGCGGAAGGCGGGGTCGTCGTAGCCGCCGGTGTATTGTTGCACCCAGTTTTGATTGCTGTCGTAATGACCGCAGCGCTGCCATTCATTGCCCAGGTTCATGGTGTCGATGTCAACCCCCTGATATCCGGCCGCCAGGGGAGCATCCACCCAATTCGTCCACTGGTAGGCCTGCACCCTGGGGTTCGCAAAATCCAGAGGAGCATGCGTCTTATTGCCGAACTCATAGGCCAGAGTTTTCCGATTACAGCGATACTCGAGCCAGTCCGGATGGTTAGTTTTGTACCACTTGATATCGTGCGTAAAGTTATCGACAGAAATCGGAATGTAGGCGGTGTTGTACATGCCGACTGGCAGTGTAGCCCAGCTCGATCCCCAGACCAGATCGACGACACCGGTCTCCGAACCGAGCTGCGATTCACTGAGTTCGTAGTTGAAGACCATCTCCAGGTGAACGTTGTCGTGAGTCTCGGGAAAATTGGCGCCGCGGCTGGCCTGGGGAAAGGGTTGTGCAATCGTCTGCGCAACCGACGGCGTGAGCAGGGAAGCGAGCCACAAGCAAATGGGCAAAGATTTCGAACGCACGTGAAACCTCCGAATCTCCGGACGCAGACGGGCGCTTTCTCCGACCGCGAAAACCGGGAGCCATAGTAACCATCGGACGTTGTCAGGGCAAACACGATTGTGCCTTTCTTCGCAGGAGCGGGGCCAGCGTTCGGCCGGAAACCGGCGCCGGGTGCGTATTTTGCGAGCGGGTGTACAATTGCCGCGATTTCGAATCCCCAAAGTATTGCCCGGCTTTTCTCGGCCTCACCAGGCCCTGGGAGCCCCACCCTTAGGAGGAAACATGCGACGAAGGATCGGTATTTGCATTTGCGCTGTGGCAGTGCTTTTCTGTGTGCTTGCGCCCGCGCTGGCGGGTGCTCAAAAAAGGAACGCGCCGGTCGGCGGCAACCTTTTGCCGGACGGTTTCTACATCACGCCGACAGCCGCGCCCGGTTCGATCTTCCAGGGCCTGCCGACTGGCCTGCGTCCCGACGGCTCGGCCGACGCCGATGGCGCTGTGACCACGGCGCTCAGCCCGGACGGCACGGCCTTGCTGGTCCTAACCACCGGTTACAACACTGGCTTCTACACCCAGGGAGCCGACGGCACCGCCATTTTGTGGCCCGCCCTCTATCCCCTGACCGGTTTGCCCTCGTCGACCTTGACCCCAAATGCCGAGTGGGTCTTTGTTTTCGACGTACGCGGTGCACAGCCGGTGCAGAAGCAGCTGATCAACATCCCCAACACTTATCATGGTCTGATTTGGGATCCTTCAGGTGCCACTTTCTATGTGGCCGGAGGCATCGATGATCGCATCGAAGTCTACACTTCGACCACCGGCGGAGCGAGCGCCGACGGTACCTACACGCCGAGTGCTCCGTTCGTGCTTTTGAATCACGACCAACCTGCCAACGTACCCATACAGCAATACCCGACCGGCGGATTGTTCAACGGTACCCCGGTCAACAACAGCCCGGTCGCGCAGACCATGTTCATCCCGTTCGCAGCGGTCGCGGCCGGCCTGGCGATCAGTCCCGATGGCACGACCTTGTACGTGGCCAACTACCAGAACGATTCGCTTTCGGTGATCAATACCTCGACACGCCTGGTGACCAATGAAATCGTTTTCTTCGCCCCCGGACAGACGACGGCCGTTGGCGAGATGCCGTACTGGCCCGTGGTGGTGTCGAACTCGCAGGGCGCCCCGGTCAAAACCTACGTGAGCAGTCAGCGGGACGGGCAAGTGCTCGACGTGAGTGCTGCCGGATCGGTCCATGTCATCAAGGTCGGGGGTGAACCCAATCGGATGATCCTTTCCGCCGATCAGCATTGGCTGTTTGTTTCCAACGGAGACCTCGATGAAATCGAGGTCATCGATACCGCAAAAGACGTGGTCACGAGCCGAATTTCAATTGCTCGTCCGGGGTACAAATTCAAGGGATCCAATCCTAACTCGCTGGCGCTCAGCCCGGATGGCACGCAACTTTATGTAACCCTGGGGGGCGAGAACGCGGTCGCGGTGGTCAATGTCGCCTCGCAGCAGGTGCTGGGGCGCATTCCCACCGGTTGGTATCCGAGTTCGGTGACCGTGAGCGCTGATGGCAAGACGCTCTATGTGGTGAACATGAAATCCAATGCCGGGCCCAACCTCGAATTCCGCGCGGACTGCCCCGGCCTGGGGATACCGCCGCAATTTTCTCAGCTGCTGTGTCCGCCGCCGGATCCGACGTCGCGCAACGAATACATTCTGGCTCTGCTGAAGGCGGGGCTGTCGACGATTCCGGTGCCGGATGCCAATACCCTCACTTATCTGTCGAGCGTGGTGGATGACAACAACGGTTTCAACCATCCGCAGCATGATCCGATGATGGCGTTTCTGCACCAGCGCATCAAACACGTGATCTACATTCAGAAGGAAAATCGTACCTACGATCAGATCCTCGGAGATCTGCCGCAGGGTAACGGCGACCCGACCCGCGTGCAGTTCCCGCAGCCCATCTCACCCAACCATCACCTGCTGGCGACGCAGTTCGCGCTGCTCGACAATTACTACGATGCCGGCGATGTAAGCGGCGACGGCTGGAACTGGGACACGCAGGGCCATGCCAACGATGCCACGACCAAGAACGTGCTCGTCGGCTATGGCAACGCGAACTACAACATTCCGTTCGACTGGAATGGCAATCCGCGCAACATCGGAATTGCTCTGCCCGACACGACCAGCGGTACGCCCAGTCCGAGCACGGTGCGCATTACCACCTTGTTCGACCCAACCGGAGGATCGTCCATTGAACCGGGGACCAAGGACATCACGGCGTCCGAGGGCGCAGATGACCTCAATCCCGATGCGCTTGGCGGCTACATCTGGGACAGCGTGCTGCGCGCCGGTCTGACCGTTCGCCATTATGGTCTCTACGCCGACGAAAATTATTACGTCGACCCGGCCGCGGGAGCCCCTTTCTACATCCCTATCGTCCGCGACGCGTTTCAGCAGAAGGTGGTGCAGGCCGTGCCGGTGCGAAAATCCCTCATCGGCAAAACCGATCTGTACTATCGGGGCTGGGACCTCAACACGCCCGATCAATACCGCTTCGAGGAGTGGAATCGGGAGTTTACCGATTACGTGAAGAAAGGCAATCTGCCGAGCTTCGAGATGGTCGATTTCATGGAAGACCATTTCGGCAACTTCTCGACGAACGTGGCGACGCTTGAAAACCCGCTCGCGGAGTTCGCCAGCAACGACTACGCGGTGGGCCGACTGGTGGAGGCGGTGACGAACTCTCCGTACTGGAAGGACACGGCGATCTTCGTGGTGGAAGACGACGCGCAGAACGGACCGGATCATGTGGATGCACATCGCTCGACGGTGTTCGTCATTTCTCCCTACACCCTGAGCGGCGGCGTCATTCACACCATGTACAACTCCACGAACGTGCTGCGCACGATCGAGGACATTCTGGGAGTCAGTCCGCTTGGGCTGAATGATGCCAACGCCGTGCCCATGTCCGATGTGTTCATCAAGCAGGCCAACCTGCAGCCTTATACCGCGCCCATTCCGGGCATTTTGTGCGAGCCACCCGTCGATCCGACTCTGGTCCCCGAGTGCAAGAACCCCGGAAAACGGCCGATCACGGCTGTGGTCAAGCCCCTGCACGACGGCGCATGGTGGGCGGCAGCAACCAAGGGATTCAACTTCAAGCACCCCGACCTCAACAACGCCGATCAGTTCAATCGGATTCTGTGGAAGGGAATCATGGGAGACGACAAACCTTATCCCGGAGCCGGCACTTTGCTCGGGAGGCAGGAAGTGTCGGAAGCCGATCGCGATTAGACTGCGGCACGCCCGGCAGTTGGATCGCGGTTCTAACAACCGTGGATGGAACCAGGTCCGCCCCACTTCTCGAGCTTGCTTTCTCGCGGAGTGGGGTTTTCTCTGTGCACCGTCCCCCTTCTGTACCCGAGCCGACCCCGCCTAGAGCGACCGCAGGAAGTCCAGAATCGCTTGTTGCTCCTGCGGGCTCAGCCGGTTGAAATGTTCGACGACCTTGTTGGCCTCGCTGCCGGGGCTCCGATGATCCCGAATCGCGTCGAGCAGGTTGCTCGTCCGTCCGTCATGGAGAAAGAAGATGCGCTGTCCAACCCCCCACAGGGGAGCAGTACGGAATTCGTCGGGGCCAGCGCCGCCTTGGGTGATGCCATCGGCCAGGCCTTTGCCCATGTGGTGGACGAGCAGGTCGGAGAAAAGATTCGCCGTCTGATTCGAAAGCGCGGCGCTCGGGCTGGTCGAAGAGCCGCTTGCGATCATTTTGCCGGTGGTGAACGAAGGCGTGTGGCAGTGCACACACCCTACCTGGGCAAAAATCCCGCGCCCTTTTTCACTGGCGGCTGTGGCCGGAGCCGGAGCCGGCGGGGCCAGCATGCGCATGAAGTTCGAAAAGGCCTCGATATCGGAGATGACGGCCGGGTTCGACGTGCCGCTCGAGCTGCCGGTACTCGGTGGAGTTGTCGTGAAGTTGGTTGTGTCCTCAGGCGTGGGATTGAACAGACACCCCGGCGTTTCATCGCGTTCCTGGGGGAAAAGTTGGTTCGAGATTCCCATCTCCACGTTGTAGGCCTCGCCGGCGAACATGAGCAGGGATTTGTTTTGTGCCTTCCACCCGAAACGGGTTATGGTGCCATCGTTGGCGCTGAGATTCACGTTTCCGCTCAGGTGCGCGTTCGCGTGCCCGGAAATGCCCAAGGCCGACTTAGCCGATGCGTCGGCCTTCATATTTGCCAAGATGGCGGAGTCCGAAATCCCTTCGATAAGGCCGGCACCAAAGAGGGGAGTCGGGATGCGGAAAATGATGTTCCCATTCCCGCCCTGGCCAGTGAGCGGATTTCCCGCTGGCAAGAAATCGAATTGAGCAATGTTGCAACCGGGAGCATCGCTTCGACCGGTAATTACGAAAAGGTCATGCACCTCGCCATCGGCAGTGCCGTTGCTTTTCTTGAACCGGGCTTCGCGGATCGGGCCTTTTTCGACAATGAACCAGGGCACGGCGTTCTTCGCCCCATTCAGGCTGGCGACTGCGAGCAGCGGATTTTGTGCGGGGCTGGTTCCCCCGGCATCCGGTTGCGAGTGGCAGGAGAAACACTGGTTCGAGTTGAAGCGCGGGCCGAGGCCGTTGTTTGCGCCTTTGGTCACAACTTCAATTTCAGCGAACCGCGCCTGGCCATCCAGAAAGAAAACTGTTTCATCCGCCGTAAGACCGGGCAGCGGACCGCCGGCACCCTTGGGACCGCCGCGCACACCCGGGTCGACGGGGCCGGCGGCGGTGGAGTGTGGTTGGCTTTGACCGAGGGTGCAACTGCATGCGGCGAGGGCCAGAGCAACGATAGTGAAGAAGTTCTTGAGAGCGGTTCTCCCGAGTGGTATCGGCACGATGACCTCCCTTGACCCAGGAATGGCGCTAATTGTACACCGGCGCAACCCTGGCGACTCTGCGCCAAAGTGTTCCCGCGGAGTTTCCCAGGGGGGCGCACGGGCTGGCCCGGCCGCGCCCGGGGTTTGCGATGCGGGTTTCCAACCGACTGGCAACGAGGAGTACGCGGTACGAGCGAGCGCTGCCCGGCCGCGACCTCGCTTTCAGCGGGCTCACCGCAACCAAAGTAATAGTTACTAACCCACCCGACCCGAGGGGTGGAAGCGGAGCAGCCGGGACTCATTCGGAGCGACGCAAATCCCCTGCAATCAGATTCTTGAATACCCAGGGAGCCTTGGGGAGGGGAAGGCGACAGAGGCGTCGCGGCTGCCCGGCTGACAGGCGGTGGCAAGTAATGTTCCAACGTCCGATGGTTACTCTTACCGGAAGGCCATCGGCACCACGAGATTGGGCCATGTACGATCGGGTTGTTCAAAAGTAGTGTTGACGTACTTACCCACTTACTTTTCGGAGATGCTAATGAAGTACCTCCTCTTGATCCTCTTGCTGACCGGCGCCATGCAGGCACAGAGCTTTACCGCGAGCACCAGTTCCGGATTTCCCGATACGCCCGGTCAACGTGCTTTCTGGACATTCGAGAACAAGGCCAACGTCAGCCTCCTGGCTGGTCTGATTGCCGCCGATGCCATCACGACCCAGCGAGGATTGAATGAAGGTCTCACGGAAGTCAATCCCGTTATGCGTCCCTTTGTCACCCGCGGAGCCGCGGGCGAAGCGGCTGGCTCGGCCTTAGGACTGGGCGCGGGGGTGGGAGTCGTATATCTATTGCATCGCAGCCACCATTACAAGGCTGAACGCATCACCCTGCGAATGATGATTGCCGGTGAAAGCGGGTTCGTCGCCAATAACATCATCGCCATCCGGTAGGCATTGTCGTTCCCGGTCTCTCACCTCGCGGGTTTCGAAATCCTCGGGCCTTCGGGAGGTGCGGCAGGCCGAGTGCGTACACGCTATAATTCCCCTCAAGAGAATTTTCCTCGCTGATTCGGAGAATTCCCGATCACTTCCGCGAATCTTTTCCGCCAAGGAGTCTTGATGGCCATTCAGAAGACGGACAAAATCTGGCACAACGGCAAGTTGATTGCATGGGATGATGCCACGCTGCACGTAATGTCCCACGTTGTCCATTACGGCTCCTCGGTGTTTGAAGGCATTCGCTGCTACGCTCTGCCGAACGGTCCGGCGATCTTCCGGGCCACCGAACACATGCAGCGGCTGATCGACTCCGCCCGCATCTACCGCATCGACGTTCGGTTCACGCGCGACGAGATCACCAGCGCGATGATCGAGTTGGTGAAACAAAATGGCGTTTGGCCCTGCTACATCCGTCCCATTGTTTTGCGCGGCTATGGCGAAGCCGGCGTCAACCCCTTCAATTCGCCCACCGAGGTCTATATCTGCAACTATCCGTGGGGAAAGTATCTGGGCACGGATGCGAGCGAGGGAGTGGACGTTTGCATTTCTTCCTGGACGCGGATCGCCCCGAACACGCTGCCCGCCATGGCCAAGTCCGGCGCCAACTACATGAACTCGCAGTTGATCAAGATGGAAGCGATCGTCAACGGCTACGCCGAGGGTATTGCGCTCGATGTGAATGGCTATGTGAGCGAAGGATCGGGAGAGAATCTGTTCGTCATCCGTAATGGCGTGCTGCAGACGGCTCCGCTCGGGAACTCGGTGCTGCCCGGCATTACACGCGACTCGGTATTGCAGATCGCGCGCGACCTGGGGATCAAGATTGTGGAACAGCAGATTCCGCGGGAATCGCTCTACATTGCCGACGAGGTCTTTTTCACCGGCACGGCGGCTGAAATTACGCCCATCCGCTCGGTCGACAAGATTGCCGTCGGCAAGGGCAAGATTGGTCCGCTCACCAAGTCCCTGCAAACTGAATTCTACGGCATTGTAAGAGGGGAGAAGCAGGACCGCTACGACTGGCTGACGCCGGTTCCGGTAACAGCCAAGCAGCCGGTGGGCGTCTAGCGGGGGTGGTCCGTCACACGGGTCTCTGGGGGCAGGAGCCCGATCGCTCCCAACCTTGATGGGCTCCGCTCCGAGTGTCGCGCGGCGGCGACCGCCGCTTGCCGGGCGAAGTGCAATCGAGCCTTCGTTGCCCTCCAACTCGCTGGCGCTTGAGCGCCAATCGACCGAGCCCCCGGTTTGCCGTTCCTGCGTCCTTGAACTATAGTAGGGCGCGCCTGATCACAGGCGATTGGTTGTGGTCCATTCTTGGTTTTGCACCGATTCCCAACTCTAAGGAGAAATGCTATGTCTGCTCCCACGCCCGAATTTGTCCTCGGCTACCGCGCCATGATGCTCGATGGCTTGGCCCGTGAAGTTGAAATTACCAAAAGAGTGTTGGCTGCTGTCCCGGATGCAAAAAAAGACTACCGGCCCGATCCGCACGCGCGCACGGCCTGGGAACTGGCCTGGCACCTGGCGAACACCGATGTACAGCTCCTGGACGGGATCGCGGACTTGAAGTTCACCATGGCGAATCCGCCGGAGGCAGAGAAGCCGAAGACGGTTGCCGAGCTGGTGGCTTGGTACGACCGGAAGGTCAAACGCAGCGCGGATCGGGTGCGGGCCCTATCGCCCGCTCAGGCGGGGACGCCGGTACAGTTTTTCATGTTCAACTTTCCGGCCGTATTTTATATGGGGTTCCTCAACAATCACAGCATCCATCATCGGGGAGAACTGGCTACCTATCTGCGACCGATGGGATCGAAGGTGCCGGCGATTTACGGAGGCAGCTTCGACGAGCCGCTTCAGCCGGCGGCGTAGCGGACCGAGTTGCCGCGCGGGCATTCGGCTTGGCGTCTTCGCTTTGCGCGGAGGCGCGGAGGCGGTCGGTCGCGCGAAACCTTGCTCGGTCAAGCGAGCGGGTATCGATTTGACCTGGAGGAGAGCCGCGACCTAAAGGTGCTGTTACCTCCGTCATCTCGTGCCCGGGCGCCGAAGAGGTCATGATAGTCACGGTAGCTGGAGTCTCGCTTCATGAATATCGATGACCTGCTCCGCATCGCGATGGAGCGCCGCGCATCCGACTTGCATCTGAAAGTGGGGAACTATCCCCACCTGCGCATTGACGGCGATCTCGTGCCGCTGACGGACCAGGCGCGCGTTTCGGCCGAGGACATGTTGAACATGGCGTTCAGCATGATGTCGGCGCGGCAAAAGCAAAAGTTCAAAGAGACGACCGAAATCGACATGGCCTACGGCGTCGCCGGCTTGGGCCGTTTCCGTGTGAACGTGTTTCAGCAGCGCGGCAACGTGGGACTGGTGCTGCGCGTCATTCCCACCAAGATTCGCGCCCTCGACGAATTGTTTCTGCCGAAGGTGGTGGAGCAGATTTGCGACATGCCGCGCGGCCTGGTACTGGTGACGGGCGTGACCGGCTCGGGCAAATCAACCACGCTCGCTGCCATGGTGGACCGCATCAACTCGACGCGGGCCGAGCACATCATTACCATCGAAGACCCCATCGAATTCTTGCATCGTGACAAAAAAGGTTATGTGAACCAGCGCGAAGTGGAAGTCGATACCCCGACGTTTTCGGCGGCGCTGCGCGCTTCTCTGCGTCAGGATCCGGACGTGATTCTGGTCGGCGAAATGCGCGATCTGGAAACGATTGGGACAGCACTGCACGCGGCGGAAACCGGCCACATGGTCTTCTCCACCTTGCACACACTGGATGCAGTCGAAAGCATCAACCGTATCATCGCGATCTTCCCGCCACCGGAGCAGAAACAGATCCGGTTGCAGCTGGCGGCGGTGTTGCGCGCCATCGTCAGCCAGCGTCTGGTGCGCCGTTCCGATGCCGAGGGCCGGGTGCCTGCGGTCGAAGTGATGGTGACCACGGCCTATATCCGGGAATGCATTCTCGTGCCCGAGAAGACGCGTGCCATTCGCGAAGCGATTTCCTCCGGTACGTCGCAGTACGGCATGCAGACCTTCGACCAGTCGCTCTGGGATCTGTTCCAGGCGGGCTTGGTCAATTACGAGACGGCTCTCGAGAGTGCCTCGAACGCGGACGAGTTCAAGTTGCGCATGCAGGGAATTGCTTCCACGGCGGACATTTCGCGGCAGGCGATGCAGACCGCCGGTTATGGGCGCTAAAAGATTGAGTTTGTCCTGCTGAACCCTTGTCGTTTTTGAATTTTTGCTTTCTCCTTGAATTTTGGGCGCGCCAGGGCGCGCCCGTTTTTTTCCTGACGATTCCCGGGACAGGTGCGCGAGGTGCGCGTCCGCCGCGATCGAACCCGCCCTAGAACACCTTTCCCAGCTGGAAGAACCATTTCTGGTGGCCGGAATCGCCGACGCTGCCGCCGAAGAAAAGTGGTCCGAATGCGGTTTCCGCTACCACTCCTGCCTCAACGTCGGTAGGAAACCTGGATTCGGTGGACATCCCGTACATCTTGCCGACTTCGTAGGAACCGACGGCATAGAGTTTCTTGCCGACAAAAGGAGGCAGGGCGAGCAGTTCGCGTAGATAGCCGGCACGGAAAAGGTAATACTGCTCCCCGTAGAGTTCGTTGGTGCCATAGGCGCTCAAACGGAGCGGCGCGCCGAGAAAGAAAAGCGGAAACCCGCTGTTGTGAAAACCAAACGTCGTGCCGCCTTCTGCGGAAGCGAAGACGGATCCTTTCGGACTGACGGGCTGAAAGCCTTTCAGGCTGGCATCGAGCGTGGGAAGTCCTTCGGCGGCGCCAGGATAGGCGTCGTACCAGCGAAATGTGGCGTCCGCACTGTAGCCTCGCCGGGGAAGAATCGGGTCGTCGGTGTGGTCGGTGCGGAAATGGAGATGAGTGTCGCCCACGCGGCCGCTGATGGAAGCGAAATCCGACCTCCCCAGATTCAGATGCGGGTTGGAATATCCGATCTGATATCCGACGCGAAGTTCGGTGAAGCGGCTGAAGCCGTACCCGACATCGATGCCGGCGTTTTCCTGGTGAAACCGATATAAAGCGACCGGGTCTGTCTGCTTGAAGAAATTGAACCCCGCATTGCTGGCCGTGATATGAGGGGCAAAGAAAAACTTGCCGAGGGGAGTCAAAGGCCGGTAGAGTTCCGACGAAATGCTGTAGGTGTTGCCAAACGCAAAGTCGGTTCGCCATTCTGATCGGTAACCGGCGATGTCGAGGAAGGTGACGCGGCCGGCTTGCGTAAAGGTGACGTCCTTCGGTTCGGAACCATCGGCCGCAAAACCCAATTGCAGAGTAGGGGGCGCGTAACCCTTTTCGTGAACCGAGACCACCAGTCCGGTGCGACCGTCCTGTTCCGAGAGCCGATAGTCGACGGAGTCGAACTTGCCGATTCCAGTCAAGCGGTTGAACATATCCTCCATCTCCGGCACCTCCAGAGGTTTTCCGACCAGCGGCTGCAGGAAGCGCACCAGGGCCTGCGTGGCTTGCGGGTTGGTGCCCCGCACTTCCACGAATTGCGGGACGGGAAGCGCGGTTTTGACGCGCTCCTGGCGGTGTCTGAGGTAGGCGTTCCAGGCCGCGTCACCGAGCGCGTAGGGAGCGAGAATATTCGATTTGTCCGCCGCCGCCTCGAAGCCGTCCCGGATAATGGCGGAGGCCTTCTCGTAGTCCATCGAAGTGAAGGCCTTGAGATCGACATTGATGACCAGATCCGCGGCGGCCAAGCCGTGCAGCTCGTTTTCGTGGACGACAACCTCCACGGCGCGTCCGAGGACGCTGAACAAGGACTGGATCTGAGAAGCGTCGGCCGGCGCGATCTCCAGATGAACGGCGATGACCACGTCCGCACCCATCTTGCGGACCACCTCGCTTGGCAGATTGCCCAGGAGTCCGCCATCCACATAAATATTGTCGCCGTCGCGGACCGGGGCGAAGACGCCGGGAAGCGACATGGTCGAGCGCATGGCTTCGGCAATCGAGCCGTGATCGAAAACCACGGCTTTTCCCGTGACCAGATTGGTGGCCACGCAACGGAAGGGGATGGGAAAGTCGTCAAAAGATTCACTATGAGTGTAGGGGAGGGCCTCGCGATTAATCAGCGAGCCAACCCCCTGACCGGAATTCAATCCCGAGGGCAGCGAAAGTCCATGTTTCAGCCCGAACTCCAGGCGATTCGGGAAAGCGCGTTGATCTTCCTTGCGGCGAAACGACAGGTCGGGGTAACTGGTTGCTCCGTCGATAATGGCGTCCCAATCCTGATTCTCGACGATCGCCCTGAGCTCAGCGGGGGATTTGCCGGAGGCATAGAGTCCACCCACCAGCCCGCCCATGCTGGTTCCGGCGATGTAGTCGATGGGTATGTGATGGTCCTCAAACCATTCGAGCACTCCGATATGAGCCAGGCCCAATGCTCCCCCGCCCTCGAGCGCGACTCCGATGGTCAGACGTTTCTTCGGCGCGTCGGCAGATGCCGGGGTTGAAGGATCGGAGGTTTGACAGAACGCACCGAGCGAGAGAACAAGGCAGATTGGAGCGATACAAGAAAAATGCGAAACAATGCGCATCGAATGTCCCTTGAATAGCGTTGGTATCGCTGGAGAGATGGAGCCGTCGGCCTGGAGTTGGACTGAGCTCGTATCTCGGTCGATTTCTGAGAGTGACCTAGGCTCGGGGATTTTGCAAGATGGGGAACTCCCGAGCGTGGGCCACCTCGGGAGCTCGAACGATCGCGGGAGAACAGGGAACCGCGTGCGAGAGGCAGGTGCGACAGAGGCCGAAATGCCTCTCACCCGGGCCCAGGCAAACCCAGGCCCACGATCGGTTAGTTGGGTTTGCGAAACTTACTGTCGGCGAGATAGCGGAGCATGATGGCGTCGGTAGCGCTCTGGAACTGCTGCTCCAGTTCGGGGCGTACCGGGGCCTCTTGACGGAGCGTCTGCCGGAATTTTTCCCCCATTTCGGAGTCGCTGGCGACCACCTGCATGTAGAACCAGAGGAAATGGCGCATCTGGTCGAGGGCGGACTTGAGGACCTGGATCGATTCGATCTCGGGCGGATCAGCCAGTGCTTCCATCAGTTCAGGGTCGGTGGGGGCCTGCATGGCCGCACAGTTGAGTTCGCGCTGGATGACACGAAGGTCATCGGTAATCCGCAAAATGCGAAGATGAATATCGTCCATGCTTTCCCGGTTCTCGCGATCCATAAGATCCTTTCCGTTCTGACCCGGTGTTGCGGATACTTGCGTCTTGAACACGATCGCACCTTGGAGCATGCGGGAAAAGATTCCCCGTGTGCATGAGCTTCAGTAATTAAAGTTACCATCGGGGCGAGACTACGCGCGGGACGGGCGATTTCGTGGGTTACTGGCGAGCACAATGGGCTCCGGGAGCGCGGATCGCGACCGTCCTAAGCACCGAGACCGCAGCGCGTGCTCGATTCGACCTGCGGCAGGAGCGTGGAGCCCAATTTTAGTTCAACGAATCGGCCAGGTGTGATACAAACGGTTCGAAATGAAATCACCGCAAACTGGCCTGGTGCGGGCCATTGGCCGATGGAGTTTGGCCGCGCTGGCGGTGAACTCGATTATCGGCAGTGGCATTTTCGGGCTGCCCGCCACCGTGGCTGGGCTTCTCGGCAAAAGCAGCGTGACGGCCGTGTTGCTCGCAGCAGCGGCGATGGCGGTCATTATGGCCTGTTTTGCCGAGGTGGCCTCGCAATTCTCGGAAGCTGGCGGTCCCTACCTGTACGCGCGCACGGCCTTCGGGCGGCTGACCGGCCTTCTGGTCGGCTGGATGCTGTACCTCTCCCAGACGGCGGCTCCCGCCGCGAACGCGAATTTGTTTGTCATTTATCTGGGGGAATTCTGGCCGGCGGCCCGAGCTCCCTGGCCGCGGTTTGCCGTCCTGACTGCACTGGTGGGTGTGCTGGCGGTGATCAACACCCGGGGCGCCCGGCAGGGCACGGCGGTGAGCAACATCTTTACCGTCGCCAAGATCCTCCCGCTGCTCATGGTGGGGTTGGCGGGCGCAGCCGTTACCCTGGTCCATCCGGCGCCCTGGGGGGCAACCGTCGCCTTGCCGGCGAGTGCGTGGATGAAAGCGGTGGTGCTGCTGATCTTCGCCTACGGGGGATTTGAGAGCGCGATGGCCCCCATGAGCGAGGCCAAAAATCCCGGGCGGGACGCCGCTTTCGCGCTGTTTGTCGCGCTGCTCACCTGCACCTCTCTTTATGCCCTGGTGCAGTGGGTGGTCGTGGGAGTGCTGGGGCCGGGCGCAACGACCGAACGTCCTCTGGCTGAGGTGGCGCGCATCACCATGGGAAATCGGGGAGCGGCGCTGGTGGCGATTGGGGCACTGGTCTCCACCTACGGGTACTTGAGCGCCAAAATCCTGGGAATGCCCCGCGTCACGTTCGCTCTCGCCAAGGGCGGAGATCTGCCGGCGGTGTTTGCCGTCGTGAGTCGCAAATTTCACACTCCCTGGTTTTCGATTCTGTTCTTTGCAACCGTCGTCTGGGGGTTGGCGATCGCCGGCAGCTTCGCCTGGAATGTGACTCTGTCGGTGGTCGCCCGGCTGTTCTACTACGCGGTCGTTTGCGCATCGCTGATCGCCTTGCGGCGAAAGCGACTGCCCGCTGCCGGTTTCCGGCTGCGTTATGGCCCGGTGCTGGCCGTGCTCGGCGTCTTGATTGCCGCAACGCTTGCGGTTGCCGCCGTGCTCGCCAGGCAAGTGGAGTTGAGCAAGTCCCTGATTCTCGGGGCGACCCTGGGGGCGGCCTTGCTGAATTGGTTGTGGGTGCGGAAGGCGCGAGTTTCGCAGTAGAGTCAGGTTCCACGGGTAAAGGGGCCTGGCGGGCGCGGTTCGACTTCGCCGGGGGCGGGTCCGCTCCTGGCACGGCTTGGAGAACCTTCTTGATACCGTTCCGTCTGTTCTTCTGGTTTCTGATCTCTTGTGCGTCTTGCCTGGCGCAGCGCGCTCTGGTGCTGAAGCAGATTGATTTGCCACATCCCTACTACTTTCGGGAACTCTACCTGCCGCAGTTGACCACCGGGCCGAGCGCGGCGGCTTGGTCTCCCGATTCGTACAGCCTGGTCTATTCGATGGCGGGTTCGTTGTGGCGGCAAGAGCTGCCGAGCGCCAAGGCCGAGCAGCTGACCGCCGGAGCCGGCTATGACTATCAGCCGGATTGGTCGAGCGATGGACGCTGGATTGTCTTTTCCCGCTACGAGCATGACGCCATCGAGCTGTGGTCTCTGGATTTGCGCAATGGGCAGACGCGGCAGATGACTTCCGGCGGCGCGGTAAATGTGGAGCCGCGATTCTCGCCCGATGGCCAGCGGCTGGCATTTGTATCGACGTCGAATCAGGGGCACTTCCACATCTTTATCGGTCACTTCGCAGACGGGCTACTCGGCGACGTGTGTCAACTTACCCCGGAACATCTGAGCCCGCTGCCTCGTTATTACTATAGCCAGGTGGATCACGAAATCAGCCCGGTATGGACGCGGGACGGCGGGGAAATTCTTTTTGTCTCGAATCGCGGGCACATTCACGGCACGGGCGGATTTTGGCGGATGAAGGCCGAGCCGGGTGCGGAGGCGCGTGAGATCCATTACGAAGAGACAAACTGGAAGGCGCGCCCGGATTTTTCTCCCGACGGCCAGCGCATGGTCTATGCCTCGTATCTCGGTCAGAGCTGGCATCAGTTGTGGCTGATGCCAGCCTCGGGCGGTGACGCGTTTCCGATTTCCTATGGCGCCTACGACGATATCAATCCGCGGTGGTCGCCGGATGCCTCGAAGATCGCATTTGTTTCCAACCGAAACGGGAATACCTCGCTTTGGGTGCAGAGCATACCGGGTGGAGGGCAGACCGAAATCGTTCCCCGCGAGCGGAAATATCTGCAGCCCATGGGCAAGTTGGCATTGCGGGTGGTCGATTCCCTCGGAAAGCCAGTGGCGGCAAGGGTGTTCGTTACCGGGGCCGATGCCCGCGCCTACGCTCCCGATTATGCCTGGATGCATGCCGATGACAGCTTCGATCGCGCCGAGAGACCCTTTGAGGCGCACTACTTTGACACCCCGGGCGAGTCCGAACTCGCCGTACCGGTCGGAATGGTCCAAGTCGATGTCATGCATGGTTTCGAGTTTGCCTTCGAGCAGCAGCGGGTGAAAATAAGCGCGGGCGCCCCAACCCGTCTCACCGTTCGCCTGCGCCCGAGGACTCCGTACGAACCCGCGGAATGGGTGAGCGGCGACGTTCACGTGCACATGAACTACGGCGGGACTTACCGGAACACACCGCAGCATCTGGTCGAACAGGCGGCGGCGGAGAATCTGTCGATCGTCGAAGACCTAGTGGTGAACAAAGAGCAGCGCATCCCTGACATAGCGTATTTCTCGCCGCAAACCGACAAGTCCTCGACCCGGGACCATCTCCTGCTGCACGGGCAGGAGTTCCATACCAGTTATTGGGGACATCTCGGATTACTGAATCTCACGCGCAACTTTATTCTTCCCGGCTACGCCGCCTATCCCAATACGGCGGCGGCCAGTCTTTATCCGGCCAATGGCAACGTTGCCGATATGGCACATGAACAGGGGGCGCTGGTCGGCTATGTGCATCCGTTTGACAGTTTCCCCGACCCGTTGCAGGACGACCCACTGAGTTCCGAGTTGCCGGTCGATGTGGCGCTCGGCAAGGTAGATTACATCGAGGTGCTGGGATTTTCCGAGCATAAGTCCACGGCCGAGGTTTGGTACAAGCTGCTCAATTGCGGCTTTCATCTGCCGACCGCTGCGGGTACCGACTTCATGGCGAACTACGCGTCGCTGCGCGGGCCGGTGGGCTTGAATCGCGTGTATGCCGAAGTGAAGCCTGGTGCGCTGAAGATCGCGCCCTGGCTCGCCGCGATCAGGCAGGGGCGGACGTTTGCTACCAACGGCCCGCTGTTGCGCTTTTCGCTCGGCGGGCAGGGGATTGGCGGAGAAGTTCGGCTGCCCGGCCAGGACGCCAGAACCCAAGAGCTGCCGTTTTCGGCCGAGATGAGTTCGATCGTGCCCCTCGATCATCTTCAGATCGTCTGCAACGGACGGCTGGTGCGGGAACTTGCTCTCGACCGCGACCGCCGGTCGGCACGCGCCGCGGGCTCAATCCGACTCGACGCCGGCGGCTGGTGTGTGCTGCGCGCCTTCAGCGACCAGGCGGAGTATCCGATCCTCGATTTGTATCCCTACGCTACCACCAGTCCGGTGTATGTGAGCGTGGGGGGTGCGCCGCGGCGGAACCAGGCAGATGCGGCCTACTTCGTGGCCTGGGTCGACCGCCTGATCGCCGGGGCGCGGAGTAACCATTCCTGGAATTCGGAGGCCGAGAGGCAGTCGGTGTTGGCCATGCTCGAAGAGGCGCGGACAAAATATGTGAAGATGGAACAGTAGAGAGCACGGCTTTCGGGAATCCTATTCCATGCGCATCATCATCGCAGGCGGCGGCACGGGCGGCCACGTGATTCCGGCGCTCGCGATTGCTCAGCAACTTCAACGGCAGGTTGGGGCCGAGGTTCTGTTTATTGGGACCGCTCGCGGCATCGAGACGCGACTGGTGCCGCAAGCGGGGTTTCGCCTGGAACTGATTGAGGTCGGGGCGCTCAACCATGTCAGCCTGATGACTCGGGCGAGGACCATGTTGGCATTGCCACGGGCGATTGCCGCTTCCTCCCGCATGCTTTCCGAGTTCGATCCGGAGGTTGTGATCGGCGTAGGAGGCTATGCCTCCGGACCGGCGATGGTGGCGGCGATTCGGCGGCGCCTGCCGACGCTGGCGTTTGAGCCGAACGTCGTGCCGGGCTTTGCCAATCGCATGATCGCGCGCTGGGTTTCGGCGGCGGCGGTGCACTTTGAAGAGACTTGCCAGTATTTCCCCCGCTGCCAGGTGACCGGGGTTCCGGTGCGGGCGGCGTTCTTTTCCATCCCTCCGAAGACCGAGGGCGTACCCACCTTGCTGGTGTTTGGAGGCAGTCAAGGGGCGCGGGCGATCAATCAGGCGATGATTGAGTCGCTGGCCGGGCTGCGGGTAAAGCTTCCCGGGATCCACGTGATCCACCAGACCGGGCAGCGCGACTATGACCGGGTGCTCGCCGCCTATCAGCAGTCGGCAATCTCTGGCGAAGTTCACCGGTTTATCGATGACATGCCGTCGACCTTTGGGCGCGCGGATTTGCTCGTCTGCCGGTCTGGCGCCAGCACGGTCGGGGAGATTACGGCGGCGGGGAAGCCGGCGATTTTTGTCCCGTTTCCGGCCGCGGCTGATGATCATCAGAACGTGAATGCCCGCGCTCTCGAACGGGTGGGCGCAGCCGTGGTGGTCGAAGAGAGCAATCTGGGTGCCGCCTATCTGGTCGATACCGTTGCGGCACTGATGGGTGATGCGCGGCGGCTGCGGAGCATGGCGGCGGCGGCGAAGGGACTGGCGCATGTCCGGGCGGTGGAGGAGATTGCGGCAATGGTCGAGCAGTTAGCTCGGGGTGAGAAGGTCGCCGACTGCAGAAACTCGAGCTCTCAAGAAATCAGCCCGTGAAGGGAGGCGCAGTCCCGGGGTCCGGCCGGGAAATAGTCTAGGATCAGCGTTCGTCGTCCGGGAATTGAGTTTCCATGTTTGCCAAAATTCAGCGCATTCATTTCGTGGGCATTGGCGGCATCGGCATGAGCGGGATTGCCGAGGTGCTGCTGAACCTCGGCTATCGGATCTCCGGGTCGGACCTGCGGAATTCCCCGGTTACCGAGCGGCTGGCCGCCTTGGGAGCGGTCACTTTCGAGGGGCACGCAGCGGCGCACATTGCGGGTGCCGATGTGGTGGTCACCAGTTCCGCCATCTCCGTCGACAATACTGAGGTCGCAGAGGCCCGTCGGTTGCATGTTCCGGTGATCCAGCGCGCCGAGATGCTGGCCGAACTGATGCGCCTGAAATACGGCATCGCGATTGCCGGTATGCACGGGAAGACGACCACCACCTCGATGGTCGCAGCCGTGCTCGCCGCGGGCGGGCTTGATCCGACGGTGGTGGTCGGGGGGCGGGTCGATGCCATGGGCTCGAACGCCCGCCTCGGCAAGTCGCAATATCTGGTCGCCGAGGCCGACGAGAGTGACCGCTCGTTTCTCAAGCTCTCTCCCATTCTGTCGGTGGTTACCAACATTGATCGCGAACACATGGATTGCTACCGCGACATGCGCGACGTGCGGCGCACTTTTCTCGAGTTCATGGAGCGGGTGCCATTTTATGGCATGGTCGTAGGCTGCCATGACGACCCGGGGTTGCGGCGCTTGCTGCCCCGCGTGCATCGGCGGGTCGTAACCTATGGAACATCGCGGGGGTCGGATTTCGAAGTCCGTTTGGGCCCGCCCGTCGCCGGTCCGCTGCCCGCCGCTCGAGAACACCGCCCGCTCGTCCGCTTCCGGGTGACCTACAAGGAGAAGGATCTGGGCGAGTTCACGCTGCACGTACCGGGCACACACAACGTGCTGAACGCGACCGCCGCCATCGCCGTGGGCATGGTCCTGGATATTCCGCCGGCCCAGATTCGCGATGCACTTGATGGTTTTCGCGGCGTAGACCGCCGCTTCCAGCTCAAGGGGGTGGCGGCGGGAGTGAGCGTCATTGATGACTATGGGCATCACCCTACCGAGATTCGCGCCACGCTGGCGGCGTCCCGGCAATGCGGCTTTCGGCGCGTGCATGTGATCTTCCAGCCGCACCGCTTTACCCGCACTCGCGATCTGATGGAGGAGTTCGCGACCGCATTTGGCGACGCCGACACGCTCTGTCTGCTGGACATTTATCCCGCCAGCGAGAAAGCCATCGAGGGGATTACAACGGAAACCCTGGCGGGCCGGATTGTGGGGGCGGGGAAAAAGGGTGTTTCGAAGGCAGACACCTTTGCCGACGCCGTGAGCCAGGTCGTCGGCATCGCCCAGCCTGGCGACATGATCTTGACCCTGGGGGCGGGAAGCGTTTCGCAGCTGGGGCCCATGATTCTAAAGGAGCTGGACCCGGATACGGCAAGGTTGTCGTGAGCGCTGGCGCCCCGCCAAGTTAGCCGACTCTGGCGCGACCCGCCCGGGGCCCTGCCGCGATCAGGGCAGGTTTCGAGCTTCCCTGCGGTCCCGACGGATGCCCGGTTGACCTTTTCCTCCGGCACTCGTCCAAGAATCAATCGAGGGGCATCTTATGGACACCGATAAAGCCGCCTATTGGATTGCAGTCGGAGTGCTGGCGCTGGGGCTAAACGCGCAGTATCGGCAGGGTAATTTCGTCGCGTTGCATCGGGTTGGAGAGCGGGCCGGAGAGCTGTTCTGCCGGATTTCGGCGGGAGCCGAGCAACGTCTGGCGCTGTTTGCCGGGCGCGAGCGACTGGCCGCGGCAGAGGTGCTGGCGGCGGCAGAGAAATCAGAGCTGGCGCTTGGCCAGCGCCAACTGGTTCGGGAGCAGAGCCGCGAGCGGGCGGAGTTTCTGCGCGACCAGATCCGCGCCCAGGCCGATCTGGCTCGCGCGCAAGCCGAAATCAGGCGCGCGGCGATCGAACAGATCCGCTCGCGCGGTGATTTCGAGTTCCGGCCGGAGAGCGACGGCAGTCGCGGGCTGACCGTTCTCTGTCCGAAGACCTATGCTCGGATCTTGGCCAGGACAGAGCGGGCCGCCGATGTCGTTTCGGCAAGGGTTGAAGTTGGTGACTCGTTCTAGGGCAGCTGCGCCTCCGTCAATTCTGTTTTGCGGGAGCTTCGAGCGCCGGCAAAAGCTCGGGTGGCGATCGGCGGAACCAATACTGGTCCCGCAGCCTCGATGTCTCTATCGCACGAACCAACTTGACACTGTCTCAATGAATCAAAACCAGCTATAGTAATTTTGCTCAGCGGTTTTCTGTCGACAACTGACTCGAAAGAGTGGCGCGGAAATCAAGTTCCACCGCGGTCCAGGAAGAGTTGTATCCGCTTCCCAACGAGGCTCCCGAGCGCGAGCCCTTCGATGACGCACGGCTCATCGATCTGGAAGCGGAGCAGGAATCTCCATTTCTGCGCGGACAAAAGCGGGTACCGGCGCGACGCGGTTCGCTGCCGAAAAAGACCGCTCATCGCCTGCTTTGGATCTGCGCCCTGCTCATTGCCCTGCTCATGGTGGGTTCCGCCGGCTGGGGCCTCTATCGCTACGGAGAGCACTCGTGGCGTTTCCGCATCGATTCGAGCGATCAGATTGAAGTCACGGGCGCCGATCACGTGGCGCACTCGCAGATCATGGAGGTGATGGGCGGAGACATCGGCCGCAACATCTTCTTCGTCCCCCTGGCTCAGCGCAAACAGCAACTGGAGCAGATTCCCTGGGTGGAATCGGCGAGCGTGATGCGCTTTGCCCCGAACCGCCTGCGCCTTGAGATTCGGGAACGCACTCCGGTAGCTTTTGCCCGCGTGGGCTCGCACATTTCGCTGATCGACGCCGGGGGCACGCTGATGGAACTTGCTCCCGGCCTCAAGCGCAAGTATTCGTTTGCCGTGGTGTTGGGTATCAACAGCGGAGAGCCACTCGCGGCCCGCGCGGCGCGGATGAAGAATTACAACCAGCTGGTGCAGGAGCTCGATTCCGGCGGCGCCCATTACTCGCAGGAGCTGGGCGAAGTCGACCTCAGCGACCCGGAGGACGTGAAAATTCTGGTCGCCGATTCGAACGGAGGGGTGCTGGTGCATCTCGGCTCGGGAAACTACCTGTCGCGCTATCGGGCCTACGTGGCGCGGGTGCAGCAATTCCGGCAGCAGTTCGACAAGATCGAGTCGGTGGACTTGCGATACGACGGTCAGATCATCGTGAACCCCGATCTCCAGGGCATCGCGCGACAGCCGGCTTTGACGCCCACGGCGGCCAAAGCGGCGGTCGCGGCGGGAGTGAAGACGGCGGCGATCGTGAACTACGAGAAATATGTAAACCGTCCTGCGCCGGCCTCCCCGGCGGCTCCGGCGAAGAAGCAGGCAAAGACCAAGGCAAAAGCCGGTATCCAGGCCTCCGCTCACCGCGGTGCGACGAAAACGGTTCCCGCGAAACCCGCGCCTCATTCCGCTGCCGCGAAACAGGCGCCCGCTTCCCCCGCGGCGGCGCTGAAAATGACAGCCAAGCCGGCGAAGGTTTTGCCGCACCGTGCCGCTCCGTCACCTCCTGGGGCATCCTCCTCGGCGGCTGCGAAGCAGAAGAAACCGAGCGCGGCAATTCCGAAGGAGGCGGCGCAGAACTAGCAGACAGCATCGCCATTGATTATGCCGAACGAGCCGAATTTCATTACCGCCATCGACGTAGGCAGTGCCAAGACTTCGGTGCTGGTGGCCGAACTGAGCGAGAACGGATTGCGTTATCGCGGCCACGGGATCAGCGAATCGCGGGGCCTGCGCAAGGGCGTGATTACCGAGCTCGACAAGGCGATCAGCAGCATTCAAAAAGCCGTGGAGCATGCCGAGGATGTCGCCGGCATCCCCATCGAACGCGCCTTGATCGGGATTGCGGGGGCGCATATTCGCGGCATGAACAGCCATGGCGGCATCACGTTTGGCACGCGGGCGCGCGAGATTGGCCGCGACGAGATCCGCCAGGCCGTGGACAAGGCTCGCACCGTGCCCTTGCCGAGCGATCGCGAGATTCTGCATCTGCTGCCGCAGGAGTTCATTCTGGATGATCAGCCGGGCGTGCAGGATCCGACGGGCATGATGGCGACGCGCCTCGAGGTGCGCGTCCACATCGTGACCGCGTCTTCGAGCGCAACCCAGAATCTGGTCACCGCGGTCAACAAGGCCGGCGTGCATGTGGACGACACCATCTTTGAGCCCCTGGCTTGCGCCGATTCGGTCCTGCGATCGGACGAACGGGAACTGGGCGTGTGCCTGGTCGATCTGGGCGCGGGCTCTTGCGACCTGATCGTGTTCCAGCAGGGAGCGGTTTCCCATACGGCGGTGATTCCTATCGGCGGGGACCATTTCACGAGCGATCTTTCGGTCGGCATGTGCACCGGGCTGGCCGCGGCCGAGACGCTGAAGAAGAATTTTGGCAACGCCGTACCCACCTTGATCCCCGAGGGCAATGAGGTCGAGGTGCCATCGGTCGGGGACCGGCCGTCGCGCATGATGCCGCAGCGCATGGCGGGCGAGATTCTGGAACCGCGCGCCCGCGAGCTGTTCGAGATGCTGCGGGATAACCTGCGCCACGCCGGCGTTCTCGAGCATTGCATTGCCGGATTTGTGCTCAGCGGAGGGGGCTCGCGCCTGCCGGGAATTCTCGACGTGGCGGAATCGGTGCTGCGCAAGGCGGCGCGTCTGGCGTGGCCGACACCGATGGCGAGGATGCCCTCGTTTATGGCCGAGCCGGAGTTTGCCACGGTGTTGGGCATGGTGTATTACGGCCACCGCGCCCGTCTGGCGCGGGGACTGCAAGAGGGCGGTTTTGGTTCGCGCATGAAAGCGCTGTTTGCGCGCAAGGGCGCCTGAATCGAAGGGTCGGGGATTTGCGAACGGTTTGCTGGTGGCTGACAACTGACTTTACGAGGTGAAGTATGAGTGAAGACAACGGACTCCGCATCTGCTTTAACGAAGAAGCGCGCAACGATGCCCGCATCAAGGTCATCGGTGTCGGCGGCGGCGGCAACAATGCGGTCAATCGCATGATTGATTCGGGTATGGAGCACATCGAATTCATCGTTGCCAACACCGACCTGCAGGCCCTGCGCATGTCGCGCGCCGCCATCAAGATCCAGTTGGGCGTGAAACTCACGAACGGGCTGGGCGCGGGCGCCAATCCCGAGATCGGCCGCAAGGGCGCGCTCGAAGATTCGGACAAGATCATCGAGGCGCTGGAGGGCGCCGACATGGTCTTTGTGACCGCGGGGCTGGGCGGCGGAACCGGTACCGGCGCGGCGCCCATCATCGCTTCTCTGGCGAGCGAGATGGGTGCGCTCACCGTGGCCGTGGTGACCAAGCCGTTTGCCTTTGAAGGTAAGCGCCGCATGCAGCAGGCGGAGCGCGGTATTTCGGAACTGATGGAATCGGTCGACACCACCATCGTGATTCCCAACGAAAAATTGCTGGCCGTGGCCGAGAACGCCGGATTTTTCGAGTCGTTCCGCATCGCCGACGATATCCTACGCCAGGGAGTGCAGGGAATTTCCGACATCATCACCATCCCCGGCATCATCAACCGCGACTTTGCCGACGTGAAAGCCATCATGGCGGGTATGGGATACGCGGTGATGGGCACGGCGACTGCGTCCGGCGAGCATCGCACGGTAGAAGCCGCGCAGCGTTCCATTGCTTCGCCGCTGCTCGAAGCGGGCGCGATCGACGGAGCGCGCGGCATTCTCATCAACATCACGGGGTCGAGTTCGCTGAAGCTGGCCGAGGTGCAACAGGCTTGCACCATTATTCAGGGAGCGGCGCATGAAGACGCCAACATCATTTTCGGCGCGGTGCTCGACGAGAAAATGAAGGACGCGGTCAAGATCACGGTGATTGCCACCGGATTCCAGGAGTCCGACATGCGGCGCATCCGTCGTCGCGAAAACTTCGATCCCGTGATCGTTGCGCGCGAGGCATCGCGAGACTCGCATCTGTCGCGAGACCATTTTGACGAACCGGAGACCGTGGCCGAGCCCGAGCCGGTGTTTGTTCCGGAGCCGAGCTTTGAGCCGCCACCGGCTGTTTTTCAGGAGGCGGCGCCGCATGCCGCCGAGGTGATCTCGCTCGATGCGATGCGGTCGGCGCCCCCGAACTACCAGGCGGAAGATCTCGACGTACCGGCGTTCCTGCGGAAACGCAGCGAGGCCCTCTAGTCTTCGGCGTCGCGGGCGGCATGGGGGGGTGCCCTCGGGAAGTTGCGGGGCCGGGCGCGAATCAGGTACAACGTACGGCATGAATCGCATCGTACTGGGCGGTTTGTGCGGGATCGCACTCGGCACCTCCGACGTGCTGATCGCCGTCTACGGCAATCATCCGGAACACACCGCCGGCATGTTGCTGCAGGCATTTTCCAGCCGCTTCGCCATCGGCCTTCTGGCCACTACCGTATCGTTGCCGATGCCGCAGGTGGCGAGCGGAGCGGTGGTGGGTTTGCTGATTAGCTTGCCCGATGCTTTTGCCCTGAATGCTTATGCCGGGATCCTGGGGACCGGCCTGCTGTTTGGCGCACTGGCAGGATGGGCGGCGAAGAGGTGGGCGACCTGAGACGCCATCATGACCACGGCCTACAACCGGATTGCGGGGCAAAGCGTGGAGCGGCTTGCGGCGCTGAGCGATGGCATCTTTGCCTTCGCCATGACGCTGCTGGTGCTCGATCTGCGCGTGCCCACCCTCGACGCCGTGCACAATGAGCACGATCTGTGGCATGGCCTGATGGCGCTTTCTCCGCGGCTGGTGATGTACATGATGAGTTTCCTGACGCTCGGCATTTTCTGGGTTGGCCAGCAGACGCAACTCAATCATCTGGAACGCTCGAACATCCGCCTCTCGTGGATCCACATTAGCTTCCTGTTCTTTGTCTCGATCACGCCGTTTTCCACGGCGCTGCTGGCGGAATTTGTCGCCTATCGCATTGCGCTGATTGTCTATTGGCTGAACGTCTTGTGCCTTGGTTGCGCCCTCTACCTCAGCTGGGGATGCGCCGTCAGATCGGGTCTGGTGAAGGCGGACATTGCCCCCGAAGTCCCGGCGGCGGTTTGCCGGCGCATTGTGATTGCGCAATCTCTCTACGCCTCCGGTGCCTTATTGTGTGTGATCAGCACGCGCTATAGCATCGCGTTCATCGTGCTGGTTCAGCTCTACTACGCCCTGGCACCGCGTCTCGGGCGGAGCGGGGCCGGCCAGGCCGCGTCTCCATTCGACTGATTCGAAGGGAGATCTCCCGGCCCGTAAGTTCGGCGCTGCTCGCCGGCGGAGAGAAGGCGGGTTTTCGAGCAAGGGTCGGGGATGGACTCAAAGCCCGCGTGGGTCTCCAATCCGCTATTTCCGGGCCGCGATCCAGGCGTTGATCTTGGTCTCCAGGACGTCGAGCGGCAGTGGTCCTTGGTCAAGCACGGCATCGTGGAACGAGCGCAGATCGAACTTCGGGCCCAGTTCCTTCTGCGCGCGCGCCCGCAACTCCAGAATTTTCATTTGTCCCATTTTGTAGGAAAGTGCCTGCGCCGGCCAGGCAATGTAGCGATCGACTTCGGTGTTGATGTTTTCCTCGTCCATGGCCGTGTGTTCATGAAAGTAGTCGACCATCTGCTGGCGCGTCCAGTGCTGGGAGTGCACGCCCGTGTCCACGACCCAGCGCACGGCCCGCCAGATTTCATTCTGCAGGCGGCCGTATTCGCTGTATGGGTCCTGATAGAAGCCCACTTCCTTTCCCAGGCGTTCCGAGTAGAAGGCCCAGCCTTCGGTGTAGGCGTTCAGGTCGAGGTTGTACTTGCGGAACGGTGGCAGATCGGTGAGTTCCTGGGCAATCGAAAATTGCAGGTGATGTCCGGGGACGCCCTCGTGATACGCAATCGCCTCCACATTGAGCAGCAGTCGCTTTTCGGGCGCCGACTCGTTGACGTTGATGCGTCCTGGTCGCGAGCCGTCTCCCGCCCCGATCGAATAGTCGGCGGGAGGACTGGAAGCGGTGCGGAACGATTCCATCGGCACCACCTCGAGCCGGTTCTTCGGCAGGCGTCCGAATAACTCGGGCAGTTTGCCATACATCTGGTCGCGATAGTGACTGTAGAGATCGAACAATTGCTGACCGGACTGCGCGTGCAATTTCGGATCCTGGCGGATGTGCTCGTTGAACGATTTCAGGTCGCTGAATCCTTGCGCCTGAGCAATGGCAAGCATCTGGGTTTCAATTTCCGCCACGCTTTTCCGGCCAAGTTGGTGAATCTGGTCCGCCGTGAAGTCGGTGGTGGTCTGGTGGCGGATGGCGAAGCGGTAGCGGGCCTCGCCGTCGGGCAGAGCCCACACGCCAGGATCGAGACGGCCGTGTGGCGCGTATTCCTCGCGCACGAATTTGGCAAATTTCGCGTAGGCGGGTGCGACTTCGTTCCTGACCGCGCTTTCGATCGCTTCCCGCAAGGGCGTGCGATCGGCTTCGGAAACCGAAGGCGGAAACTTGCGCAGCGGCTCGGTAAAAGGGCTCTTGTCGAGCGCGTCGTCGGCGATTGCCTGCGCCTGGCTCGACACTTTCTCCAGCAGATATTTCGGCGGCATACGGCGGTCGCCGACCCCATCGCGCATGTGTCCCATGGCCTGCTCGAGGACGCGTGGAATTTGGTGCAGGCGCGAGAGATAGTTCTGGTAGTCGCTCTGGTTACGGAACGGGGAATCGAAGGCGAGCGATGCGTACCCCAGGTGAATGCCGCCAAATTGCGTGGCTGGCATCTCCCAGTCCTTGAAAGCTGCAGCCTCGAGCGACTCGCGCAGGCTGCGCACCATCAGTTGCCGGTTGAGCTTTTCCTGTTCCGGAAAGCCGGTAACGTCGACGGCTTCAAAGCGCCCCAATGCTTGGCGGGTGTGTTCGAGATCCTCTGCGATCGCCCGGTCCGAAAAATCGCTCAGCCGGTCGTTGTAGCGGTCGTCGCCCACCTGGGTGGCGAGTTCCGGTTGGGTGCGCAAAGTGTATTCCCACTCCTCGGCAAGCAGGCGCTTGAGTTCTGCGCGGCGGGCCTCGAGAGTAGGCCCGACAGTTTGTGCAAACAGGGGGCAGAGCAGGGTGAAAGCGTAAGCAAGATTCAAAAGAGGTGGAAGCAACGATGTTCGCAAGGAAGACCTCGTGCGGCAGCTTTGGAGCTTTCGTCGTCCGAAAATAACAGAAAAGCGCAGCCCGTGGGCGGGCAAGCGGCCCGAAACGGGAACCTAAGCCGGCCGAAGTGTCCCCTGGTGGCCTCTGTGGGCCTGTGCAAACGGTTACACCATGGGCTGTCTTTGAAGGTAACAGGGAGATCATGTTACTAAGGTGCCTGTCCTCTTGCGAGAACACATTAACTTCAATTTATTCATGTAGTTATCGAGTGGATTCCGGCTTTGACGATTTGCTACTTTGTCATTGCGCGGTAGCGCCTAAATCGCCTACTATCGGACAGTTGCGGGAACGCAGCCAATCGGTGTGGGGATTTGGCAGAATTCTTGCATCTCAATTATTTAGAAGGCCGGCAAAGATTAGCGGAAAAAATTGGCCGAGCTCGTCCGGGGATGGTGCTGTGAAGTTCAGGGTCTGGTTTGTCCGTTTCTCATTTTTCATAGGATTGGCAATGTTGCTGGAAGCCAGCGGTATCGCGGCCAGCGTTAACCCCAGCACGCTCACCTCACGCAAGAAGCCGCACGGCGTTACCGAGAATCAGCATGCCAGGAAGCGCATGCGAACGCTGGCACAAAGCCGCGCCCCGCGTTCGCACTACGGCGCCACCACCGGCGTGCGCCGCCACC
Organism: Terriglobales bacterium; assembly: GCA_049520935.1. Taxonomy (GTDB): domain Bacteria; phylum Acidobacteriota; class Terriglobia; order Terriglobales; family Acidobacteriaceae; genus Acidiflorens. The sequence goes on from JBEKPJ010000003.1 coordinate 52,858, forward strand.
GTTATTACGAGCGCTTTTACACCAGTTCGTTCGCCTCCGACGTCACCGAAGGCGACGCGACCGGGGGAGAAGACCCGGTGGTTCGTCAGGCCGCCATTGATGCCTTGGGCAACATGAACGGTACCGTGGTGGCGATTGAACCGACCAGCGGACGTGTTCTTGCCATGGTCAACCAGAAACTGGCGCTTTCAAGCGGCGCGCAGCCGTGCTCGACCATCAAACTTTCGGTGGCGCTAGCGGCGCTGAGCGAAGGCGTGATCGACGAGCAAACGCAAGTTGCGCTCGGAGGCCGCAGCCGCATGAATCTCACGACGGCGTTGGCCCACTCGAACAACGCCTACTTCGAAGCCGTGGGACGCAGGCTGGGTTTCGAGAAGGTGCAGCACTATGCGCACCAGTTCGGTCTCGGCGAGCTCGCCGGCTATCAGATTCCGGGCGAGCAATTGGGCACCTATCCAGCGGAAGAGATTTCTCCCAAGTTGGGTGGCGTCGCCAAGATGTGCTCCTTTGGCGAAGGTATTTCGATGACTCCGCTGCAACTGGGCGCGCTGGTAACGGCGATCTCCAACGGGGGTACGCTGTACTACCTGCAACATCCAACTTCACCCGAGGCGGTTGCCAACTTCCAACCTCGTGTCAAACGGCATCTCGATATCGAGCCGGTCATCCCGCAGCTTTCCGATGGCATGGCGGGTGCGGTTGCCTACGGTACGGCGCGCAGCGTGCGCCTGAACTTCAATGAAGAATCGATCCTCGGCAAGACCGGAACGTGTTCGCATGCCGGCACGCGCTTTGGGTGGTTCGCCTCCTACGCCAACACCGATAGCGGACGCATCGTAACCGTCGTCTTCCTGCAGGGCGGACGTCCGACCTTCGGGCCGAAAGCGGCCGAGATTGCGGGACGCATGTACCGCAATCTTTACGATCACAACTTCTTTGTCGCCGGCACCGGTTCTCCGCTTGCTCCGGGCCTCGAGAAGGTTAGCGACCGTTCGGCAAACCAGCAATAGCTGTCGCCAGATGTCAGGAACTCTTTACCGAGGCTTGGCCCGCCCACCTCTGCTTCCGTGAGAGGCGGGCGCGGCCCGTCGCCCGGGTCGACGATCGTTATCCTCAGGTCTCGCCCCCGCACCCCGCCCCCGGACTCCTCTCGATGGTCATGACCAACGGAACTCGGGTCTCACAGATCTCTCTCGCGAAAGCTTCCCGTGTGGCTCAGAATAGTCTCACCGATGAGCTCGCTTTCGTCCGCAAAACGCGATGCCCTGTTTTGCCTGCTGCTGATTGCCGTCGTGGTTGCGGCTTACAGCCCCATAGTTCACAACGGATTCCTCAACTATGACGACGACCAGTACATCACCGACAACTCTCACGTAAGGTCGGGCCTGAGGTGGACGACCGCGAAGTGGGCCTTTACCAGTTACTATGAAGGAAACTGGGATCCGTTAACCTGGCTTTCCCACGCTCTCGATTGTGAACTCTTTGGCCTGAACCCGGCCGGACACCACGCCGTCAGCGTCTTGCTGCATGCACTGAGCGCCGTGGTTCTGTTTCTCCTTCTGCAGAATGCCACCGGATTCCGCTGGCGCAGCCTGATGGTTGCCGCCTTGTTTGCGCTTCACCCCGTCAACGTGGAATCGGTGGCATGGGCAGCCGAGCGGAAGAACGTATTGAGCATGCTGTTCTTTCTGCTCGCCTTGCTGGCGTACGGATGGTATGCCGCTCAACCGAGCCTGGGCCGATACGCCTCCGTGTTGGTTGCCTTTGTGCTGGCGTTGCTCTCGAAGCCGCAGGCGATCGCCTTGCCCTTTCTGCTGTTGCTGTGGGACTACTGGCCGCTCGGCCGGATCGGCAGGTTCAGTCTCGGGCCATCGCGGCAGGGCCGTACCGTGCCCCATCGATCGGGCGGATGGCTGGTCGCAGAGAAAGTGCCGTTACTGCTTCTTTCCGCCGCCAGTGCGCGAATGGCGATCCAAGCCCAGCGCCTGGCAGGCGCGGTCCAGGCTTTTTCCCAATCCAGCCTGCTCCTGCGACTGGAGACGGCAGTCGTCTCGTATGTGCGCTATCTGGGGAAGGCCGTCTGGCCCTCGCAACTGGTGGCGCTCTATCCGCGGCCGACGATGCTCTATCCCGTCTGGCAGGTTGGCGGCGCGGCCGTCCTTTTGCTGACGATTACCGCTTGCGTGCTCCTTGGGCACCGGCGACCGTATCTCGCCGTCGGATGGCTCTGGTTCTTGGGCAGCATGGTGCCAATGATCGGGTTGGTACAAACCGGCGCCCAGGCGATGGCGGACCGCTACGCTTACATTCCGTTTCTGGGCCTGTTTCTGATGATGACCTGGCTCTTGGCCGACTGGGGGAACGCCCTCAAACTCTCGGCCGGCCGGCTGGCTGCGGCCTCGGTTGCGTGCTTGCTGATGCTGGCCACGCTGACCTACCGGCAGGTGAGTTACTGGCACGACACTGCCTCGTTCTGGACGCGAACGCTGGCCCTCACCGATGACAATTACGTCGCCCACGACTCGCTCGGAATTTTCTTCGCCGGCCAGGGGCGCACAGAAGAGGCGGCCGCCCAATTTCGCGCCGCGCTGGCGATTCGTCCCGACGATATGCCCGCCAACCTGAACCTGGGCACTTATGAGCATGGCCGCGGCAACCTGCAGGCGGCGATTGAACGGTATCAGATGGTGGCGCTTCATGCCGGCGATGTTGATCTCCGCGCGACCGCTTACGGCAATCTCGGATCCGCGTATCGCCAGATGGGCGAGTCCTCGATGGCGAAGCAGAGTTACGAACGGGCGTTGGCGTTGACGCCGGCCCAACCGATGGCAATGGCCATGATCGGACTCGGTTTGATCGCCCAGAAGGAGGGCGACTTTGGGGAGGCGGTGCGGCAGTATTCGCACGCCATGGCCGTTGCGCCGACCGACGTCGGCTACTTGCTGCTGGCGCGGGCTTTGGAGCAGGACGGCCGGCCGGACGAGGCCAAAGCAATTAACGAGCGAGTGGCGCGCTTGTCGCCGAACCTTGCCGAGGCGCGGCAGACCGCAGAGGGTCTCCTGTCGGGCCGGTAACTCCGGCTGGGCGTCACTTTTTTGGATGCGACAGGCTCATGGGGAACGAGGCAACAAAGAACTTACCCATGTCGCTGTCGATCGGTTCGATATCGAAGAAACCCGTGGCCTCCGCTCCCAGTACCCTGGTTCGAAAGTAATAAGTCTTCCCCGCCTCGGCGGTAAAGTGGGCCAGGCCGACGATCCGGGACATGCGATCGAAATGCGATTGCCAGTTAGCGCAAAGATGGCGTTCGCCGGGATCGACGGCGAAAGAAAAATAGGAACTGCGGTGATTGGCGCCGATCCAGACGCCATCGACCGCGATCTTGGTGGTGATGCAGCCGCCGGGACAGTTTGCCACCCCCATATCCTGAATCAGGTAAACCAGCGCCTTGCCGGCTTCGGGGTGCGCCACGGAGTGTTGGGAGTCGTCGTCTTTCACTTCGAAGTTGACGCCTTTCGGACCGCATGCGGCTTCGGCGGCGGCGACTGCGCCGGTGTCTTCGGCGAGGGCGGAGATCGCGAAAAGGATCAAAGCGAGAACGGTGCGCATAGCTGCACTCCGAGAGCCTGTCGCAACCGGAAGTAATAGACCGGACGGCTTGTCGTTATTCTAACGCTGCTGCCGCCACCCTAATTTAGCGAAGGCCGAGCGGTCTCACCGGTTGTTTGCTGGCGGTAGAGCTTGATCTGTCGCCGGGTGGCATCAAGGGCGCCGAATTCCCATAAATTCGCCGGCTCGATGTCGTCGTCGGTATTTGCGTTGAAGCCTTCGTCGGGTCGCACGAACTCATTGAACTGGTCGATAATCAAAAAAATGGGAGAGAGCTGAACGGCATAGCTCATGAACGCTTCCAGCGTGACGTAGGAGTCAGAGCGACCGAAGCGAAGAGCATCGTCGGGACAATAGGGTAGAGAGTTCGGGTCCGGACAGCCCCATCCGCTCTGTCCCGCGGTGGCAATCGAAGCGGTGAAGTTCTCGACCCTCGCGCCTGCGATGTTGTAGGTCGGGTAGTAGGGGCATAGGGGTTGCCGGCACGTGGGGTTAAGGCGATCGACCACGCTCCAGAAGCCGTATTCGGGATTGATCTCGATCGGCCCGGTGGGGGTGCCCTGCCTCGCCCACAGGCCGGGCTGGCTATCGAGATATCCGGCAATCATCTTGAAGGTGTACTGCCGGGTAAGGGCGGGATGTTTCCCGAGGAAGGTTTCAATTCGAAACCACAAAGGGTTATCGGCCGGGTTCGGGTCCTGTGCGGCACCGAGGTAAATCAGCATGAGGGGCTTGCCCTGGTAGATCACGTTGCGTGCCGGGTAGTCGGCCATGCGCGCGCCAAAATAGGCGATTTCCTTTTCGAGCGCATTCTTGCCGTCGCTATCCTTGTAGAGAACGTTCCCGTTGATGCCGCCGAGTAATGGAATCAGTTTCAGCGGGGTCCCGAGCGACGACCAGGCGGGATAAAGGTTGCCGGTATTGTCGCGGATGATCTGGTTAGAAGTGCGGAACGAGGGAGTGCAATTCGGAACGTACTTCTTGAGGAATGACGGGCTGTTGAAGATGCAGGCGACGTTGTTGGTCAGGTCGATGGTGGCGGCATCGACGCCCATGAATTCCAGCCATCGGACATGCTGATCGATGATGGCGGGATCGGCGCTGTCGTAGCCGCCGCCAACCGGAATCATGTCGGCCGAGCGCAGCCTGGGCTTGGCTGCGGTGCCCTGGAAAGTTACGGCTTTAGGCCCGAACCAGGCTTCGTATTCGATGACCACGACGTGGCTGCTCTGGTCGACCACGAGCGCAGCGTCAGTCCGCGGCTCGGATGCGGCAGCGAGCGAAGGCAGGGACAGGAAAGCTTCGAAACCGGCGAGGAGAGCGCAAACGAGCAGAGTGCTCCGCAGCCAATGCATAGGTAAGTCACCCCCGCCGCGACCAAAGTTGTCCGCCACCCTGGGTGCCGGGGCGGGCTAGGCCTTCGCCGACAAGATCGTCTGCGGCTGTCGGGAACCGACGGCTTACTGTTTTACCTCGTCTTTGGCGACCACGCCATCTTTGATGTAGATGATGCGGTGCGCGTACTCGGCGATGTCGTGCTCGTGGGTGACGAGGACGATGGTGTTGCCTTCGGCGTGCAGGCGGTCGAACAGGGCCATGATCTCGTTGCCGGTTTGCGAGTCCAGGTTGCCGGTTGGCTCGTCGGCCAGGATGATCGCCGGCTTGTTGACCAGGGCGCGGGCGATGGCCACGCGCTGACGCTGTCCACCGGAGAGTTCGTTCGGCTTGTGGCTCATGCGGCCTTCCATGCCCACCGAGGCCAGTGCTGCCTTGGCGCGCTCGGTCCGCTCTTCGGCGGGAATTCCGGCGTAGATGAGCGGCAGTTCCACGTTGTGCAGGGAGGTAGCGCGGGCCAGGAGATTGAAGGTCTGGAACACGAATCCGATTTCCTTGTTGCGGATGCGTGCCAGTTCGTCGTCGTCGAGTTCGCTGACCCGTTGTCCGTTCAGCCAGTACTGGCCTTTGGAGGGCGAATCGAGGCAGCCGATCAGATTCATCAGCGTGGACTTGCCGGAGCCGGACGGGCCCATGATGGCGACATATTCGTTGCGCTGAATGCGCAGGTTGATGCCGCGCAGCGCATGCACCTGTTCGGAGCCCATGTCATAGGTCTTCCACAAGTCTTCGGTGGAGATCATGTAGGAATCGGGACCGGCCCAATTCGCGGGCTTATCGAATGGCAGGATCTCGGCAGTCGCCATCTTGCTCTCCTTCTCAGAGTCGGGCACACAGTCTCCTCGGACCGTTCTATCTTGGACGTTCTAAGTCAACAGACGTTACACGCGGCCCCAACTAACTGCTTTCCTCTTCTTTTTTCGGGGTTGAATTATCTATTTTGACACTCGTTCCCGGTTTCAGAGTGCGCAAAACCTTATAACTGCCGGTAATCACCTCGTCACCCTCCCGCAGTCCCTTGAGGACTTCGATATCGGTGGTACCGCTGATGCCGGTATCGATGGCAACGAACTCGGCCTTCTTGTTGCGGATCACGAACACGCCCTGAATTTCTTCTTTTTGCTTGGCGGCGTCGGGCGCGCTCGCGGCTGCCTGAACGTGGCCGTTGCCTTTCGCATCTTTCGGGATCAGATCCGCTTGCGTGCGAACCGTGAGCGCCTGAATCGGAAGGCTGAGCGCGTTGCTGCGGGTCGCGGTCGTGATTTTGGCGGTTGACGACAGTCCGGGGCGGAGGTCGGGGGGAGGATCGGCGAGCGTGACCACGACTTTGAAGTCCTTGGCTTCCTCGCTGGTCGAGGTGGCCTGGGAGGTGGCGACTCCGGTTGAGCGCACGATCGCGTTGTCGCCGATTTCGCTCACCACACCGTGGAAGATCTTGTGCGGAATCGCGTCGATGGTCACGTCGGCCGACTGGCCCAGATGCACGTTGACGATGTCCGTCTCATCGACCTTGACTTCGGAGGTGATGACCGACATGTCGGCAAGCGTCATCAGGGTGCTGCCGGGAGAGTTCTGGATTCCGATGACCACGGTTTCGCCTTCCCGCACCGGCAGGTTGGTGATGACACCGTCAAACGGTGCTTCGTAAGTGGTCTTCTGCAGCACATCGGCGACGCGCGTGAGATTCGCCTGGTTCTGCGTGATGTGCTTATCCATGGAGTCTTTTTGCGCCTTGGCTTGCGCCACCTTCGCTTCCGCCTGGGCCAAGCCGGCATCGGCGGATTCCCAGGCGGCTTTCTTGAGATCGTAATCCTGCTTCGCAATCAGGGCCGCGTTGTAGAGGCCCTGGGCGCGTTCCCAATCGAGTTTGGCATGCTCGGCGTCAGACTTGGCGCGGTTCAGGTCGGCAAGCGAGGTGTTGAGAGCGGCGACGGCGGCGACGGCGTCGGTTTCCGACGCCTGTACCGAAGCGCGCGTGGCGTTGACGTCGGCCGAGGACTGCACGTTCTCGAGCTGCGCCAGCAACTGGCCCTTCTTCACCCGATCGCCTTCCTTGACGTGCAGCTTGATGATCTTGCCGAAGGCATTGGCTCCGATATTCACGTAGGTCTTGGGCTTGATTTCGCCGGAGGCGCTGACCACCGCGGCGAGGTTCTGTCTTTGCACCCGGTCGGTCTGCACCGTGACCACGTTCTTGCGGCTCTGATATACGGTAATGGCCACGATGGAGACGAGCACCAGGGCCGCGCCCGCAGCGATCAATGCTTTCTTCCACGTCTTCATAATCGTTCGGTCGAGCCAGCCTCCACAGCCGCGGACAGACTCCGGAACCCTCGCAGGGAGCCGCTCACAGAACGGCGGGACCTTAGCGTCATTGCCTGAACAAGTTACGCTTCCGCCATGAGGAAAGTTCCCGAGGTCCGCGAAACCAGGTTCTTCCGTGCCGTTCCGGCAAGGTGCGACGACGAGAACCCAGTCTATTATATCTTGCCGAAGCGCCGGGCGGGGTCCGGTGAACTGCTTCGGCTGGACTGCAAGCGGCCGATTTGTCAGGGGTTTAGAGTGGTTCCGGGAGGGTGGGAATTCTTTTTCGGGCAGGCCACTTCTCCTTGCCTTGTTGTATCCAATAAACATAGAATCAGGTAGCTGACGTTTCTCTCGAGGTAGGCCCTTCTATGTTCTCCACAGGCGTTCGGAATCGTTGTGTGATTGGTTTGCTGGCGGGCGCGATGGCGTTTGCCTGGGTCTCGGTTTTGCAGGCGCAGGATCCGGCGCAGAACCAGGACGCAAAGCCGGCGGAGGATAAGGGGGCAGCTGCCCAGGGAACGCAGGTCGATCCGCTCAAACGCCAGATTCCGGAGAAGCAGCGCAAGGCGAACGCCAAGGCACTCAAGATCGAGTTGAGCAAGACCTATCGCAAGTGGCTGGACGAGGACGTCCGCTGGATCATCACCGACGAGGAACGGTCCGCCTTCATGCAGCTGTCAAACGACGAAGAGCGCGACCAGTTCATCGAGGCTTTCTGGCAACGCCGCGATCCCACACCCGACACCGAAGAGAACGAATTCAAGGAAGAGCACTACCGGCGCATCGCCTATGCCAATGAGCATTTCGCGGCCGGCATACCCGGCTGGAAGACCGATCGCGGGCGGATGTACATCGTGTTTGGTCCGGCCGACGAAATCGACGCCCATCCCTCGGGCGGCAGCTACGAACGCCCGATGGAAGAAGGCGGGGGCGAGACTTCGACCTTCCCGTTTGAAACCTGGCGCTACCGCTATCTGGAGGGCATCGGGCAGGAAGTGATGATCGAGTTCGTCGATACCTGCATGTGCGGCGACTACCATATGACGCTCGATCGCTCGGAAAAGGACGCGCTGAAGTACACACCGAATGCCGGGCTGACGCTCTACGAGCAAATGGGCATGTCGAGCAAAGCCGATCGGTTCACCGGGGGAAACGGTCTCGAACAGCTGGGTCAATCGCCCTTTTCTAACAATTTGCAGACCAAAGAGTTCGATCGGCTGGAACAGTTTGCCAAGCTGCAGGCGGCGCCGGCAGTGAAGTTCAAGGATCTGGAAGAAGTGGTCAGCCACAAGATCAGCGTCAATCTGATGCCCTTCGATGTGCGGGCTGACTTCGTGAAGGTCACCGGCGACACGGTGCTGGTTCCGGTTACGATTCAGATCAAGAATCGCGACATCACCTTCCAGAACAAAGAGGGTGTGGAGCGCGGCACGGTCAATATTTTTGGCCGCGTGACCACGCTCACCGGCAAAATCGTTCAGACCTTTGAAGACACGGTGCAAGTCGATGTGCCCATCGAGCTGTTGCCCAAAACCGCCGAGAACGCTTCGGTGTACTGGAAAGCGCTGCCGCTGCGTATCAGCCAGAACCGCTACCGGCTGGACGTGGTCGTCAAGGACGTCAACGGAGACCGCACCGGAAGCTGGAGCCGGGCCATCCAGATTCCGGACTTCAGCGAAGATCGGCTGAGCAGTTCCACGCTCATCATTGCCGATCAGATGGAACCGGTCGCGACCAAGAACGTGGGCACGGGCAATTTCGTCATAGGTACCACAAAGGTGCGTCCCCGCGTGGCGCCCTCCGATGGCAAGCCGATTTCGTTCAAGCGCAATCAGAAGCTGAATTTCTGGATGCAGGTTTACAATCTCAGCGTAGACGACAAGACGCACAAACCTTCGGCCACGATCGAATATAATGTGACCGACGCCAACAACAAGGCCGTCATTCATACCGTCGAGTCGACCGACACGATGGGAAACGTGGGCGATCAGGTGACGCTGCAAAAGACGCTATCGGCGGCGAACCTGCAACCTGGCTTGTACAAAATCGAGATCAAAGTGAACGACAACCTTTCCAAGCAGACCGTCGACCCCACGGCAACTTTCGCCGTAGAGTAGACTGCTTGCCTGGTTCCCCAAAGGTGGTGGGCGCGATGGTTCGAAAACTCGGGTTCCTGGTAGTCGTCGCAATCGCGGCCTCGACTGCAGCGGTTCCGGCCTGGTGCGGAACGGCGTCGGGCGCGATCTCCGGCTACGTCCGCGATGGCAGCGGCGCCCCGCAGATGGGCGCGGTGGTGGAAATTCTTGGATCGGCCGCGCAGGCGCTGAAAGTCTTCACCGACGATCGCGGCTTCTACTCGGTCGCGGCTCTGCTGCCCGGAAACTACAGCGTGAAGGTGAGTGCGCCCCTGTTTCTGCCCACGCTGCGCGAAAAAATCGGCGTGCGCGCCGGCGCGAAACTGATGGTGAACGTCACGCTGACCACCTTGTTCGAAGCCATCGAACTGGTCCCGCTGCGCGGTCCGGCCGACGATGACGATTGGAAGTGGACGCTGCGCTCGGTTGCCAATCGGCCCATTCTGCGGGTCCTCGAGGACGGCACGACCGTGGTCGCGCAGAACGGGGATGCTGGCGTTCGCGACTTGAAAGGTACCGTGAGCTTCCTCGCCGGTTCTCCCGGCGAAGGCTTCGGCAGCTCCTCCGATATGAGCGCCGGCTTTGCCGTGGAGCATTCCTTGTTGTCGACTGGCACGCTGCGACTGAACGGCAACGTCGGCTACGACGCCGACGGCCAGACCATCCCGTCGGCCGTGCTTCGGACCTCCTACACCAACAGCTACAACGGCATTTTCGAGCCGTCGATGGCCATCACCGTCCTCAAACTCAATTCGCCCGACATGAACAACGTGCCCGGGGCATCGCTGCAAGCCCTCTCGGTAACCAGTTCCGATCGGGTCGTGATCGGCGACCGGCTGGAGATGAAACTGGGCAGCGAGCTGCAAGCCATCCAGTTCATGGGCCGGGTGAACGCCTTCAAGCCCTTCGGCTCGGCCGATTTGCACCTGACGCCGAATACGGTGCTCGAATACCAGTACGCAAGTTCGATCCCCAAGCGCGGGCTGGGCGACGGTCAAGGCGAAGACCGTCTGGATTCGGCCGCCGCCGACCTGAGCGAAACCGCGCCGCGGATGAGCATTACCGGCTATACGCCGGCCGTCGAACGGGCCCATCATCAGGAAGTCTCGATCTCCCAGCGCATCGGCAAAAACAGCATGCAGGTGGCGTTCTATGCGGATAGCTTCGCCGATCCGGTGCTCACCGGGGTCGGTGAAATGGCGCCGGGGGAATTTTCCCTGGAATCGGGCGACGTGCTGCCCGACGTTTACTCGGGGACGTTCAGCTATCAGGGCAATGACTTCTCGACCCGCGGGCTGCGAGCGGTGTGGCAGCGGAAATTGTTCTCCGATCTGACGGCGACCCTCGATTACGCCTACGGCGGAGTACTGGATCTGAACCACGCCGACGTCGAACTGCAAGATGCGCGCCAGTGGATTCACGCCGAGCGCCGCCAGGCCGTGGCTGCCAAGTTCAGCGGAACTCTGCCCAAGGCGAAGACCCGCTGGATCGCTTCCTATCGCTATTCGGGGGGACAAACCTTAACGCCGGTAGATTTGTTCAATACTTCTGCCGGCCAATCCGCTCCGTATTTGAACCTCTGCATCCGGCAGCCGATTCCCGCCAGTTTTCTGGCCGGACACATGGAAATTCTCATGGACCTGCGCAATCTGCTCGCCCAGGGTTATGTGCCTGTAATGGACCGCGAAGGACACACTCTCTATCTGGTGCAGTCGGCGCGTGCCGTGCAGGGCGGCGTAGCCTTCAGCTTCTAGAACCCCGGTCTCCGGCCTCTCAAACGGCTGCGCGCCTCAGGCCGCAGCTTGCTGTAGCTGTGGGCAGGCCCGTGGCCGATCGAGGAATCGCCCGCCCTCCTTCCGTCTCCCAATCCCGGCCTAATGCCTTCCATCAATTCTTTCGATCAAGTCGGTCACTGATATTCCGGAGCGCGCTCGTTTATAATGCCGCAACTCTAGAGTGGCTTTACATTTGCGGTTGGCGGAACGAGGGGCTTGTCCCAGCACCCGCCGGGACCTTAAGGAGAACCGGAATGAAACTGCGCCTGTTAATGATCTTGTTGGTGATCGTTGTTCTGCTGTCGACAGCCACGCTCGTCGGCCAAACTTTTCGGGGGACAATTCTCGGCTCAGTGACCGATCCCTCGGGAGCGGTGGTGGCGGGAGCGACGGTCAAGGTGCGCAACCTGGCGACTGGTTTGGAACGCAGTACCGTAACCAGCGGCGACGGCAGCTATAGCGTGCCCGAGTTGCCGATCGGCTCCTATTCTGTGACCGTTACCCAGGCCGGCTTCCAGACCTTTGTCGCGACCGAAGTAGCCGTCGATGTGGCCACCGAACGGCGTGTCGACGCCGTCCTCAAGACCGGAGAAGTCTCCACCCGGGTCGAGGTTTCGGCCGACGAGTTGCCACTGGTCGAGACGACGGCCAACGAGCTGGGCGGAGTGATTACCGCGCAAACGGTCGAGAACATGCCGGTCAATGGCCGCGACTATACCAAGCTCATTTATCTCAATCCCGGCGTCGCCGGTTCTCCCGACCAGATTTCCGATTCTCCCGGATCGTTTGGTGAGTTCTCGATGAACGGCGCGCGCGGCCGCTCCAATAACTATTTGCTCGACGGCACCGACATGAACGATGGCTACCGCAACGACCCCGCCATTAACCAGGCGGGCGTGTTCGGTACGCCGTCGACCATCCTTCCGATTGACGCCGTGGCCGAAGTCAACGTGCTTTCGAACTTCGAGCCCGAATACGGGCGCAATGCGGGCGCGGTCGTCAATATTGTCACCAAGAGCGGCAGCAATACCATCCACGGAACCGCGGGCGAATATTTTCGCAATAACGCGCTCGATGCGCGCAACTATTTCAATCCCGTCGGTCAGCCGAAGGCCCCGTTCCATAACAACCAGTACGGCGCTTCGGCGGGCGGCCCGATCATCAAAGACCGGACTTTTTTCTACTTCGACTATGAAGGTCAGCGGGAACCGGTCGGTGTGGTGACCATCGCCAGCGTTCCGACCGGCAGTGCCGCGGATGGTTCGCTCCAACCGAGCGACGCCAGCAACCCCGTGATTGCCTCCCTGCTGGCGCGCCATCCCTGGCCGGCTCCGAACCTGGCGAAAGGTACCCTCTACGGGGCCGGCACGGCTTCGGTCGTGTCCCCTTCTTTTAACGACCTCACCAGCCTCATCGCCAAGGTCGATCACAGCATCAACCCCAACAACACCATTACCGGACGCTATTTCTTTGGGGACAGCATCCAATCGTTCCCTCTGGCGCTCACCGCCACCGGGGGCCAGCTGCCGGGTTTCAATACCTTTACACCGACACGCGTTCAGCTGGTCTCGCTCTCCTATACGCGCACCATCGGTTCGTCCAAGGTCAACGAACTGCGTTACGGCTGGAACCGGTTTGCCGAAGGATTCCTGCCTGCCGACCAGAGTTTCAGTCCCAGTTCGATCGGCCTGTGCGATGCAACCACCACCGGAGGCTGTGCGGGCGGGCTCAATGACCAGGGCCTCCCCATTATTCTGGTGAGCGGGGTCGCGCAACTGGGCGCGACCAGCAGCGTTCCGCGCCATCGTTTCGACAGCAACAATCAGGTCCTCGACAATTTCTCCTGGAAGATCAATCGGCACGGCGTGAAGTTCGGCTTCGATTTCCATCGCACAACCGTGCAGCAGTATTTCGACAAATACTTTCGCGGGCGGCTGAACTTCTCGGACTTGAGCGACTTTCTGGCGGGCGACATCGATGGCGGCTTCCAGTACTACGGCAACTCGATCCGCCATACTTTTGAGAACAACTTCGGTTTCTATGCCCAGGACAGTTTCCGCCTGAGTCCGAGGTTGACCTTGAACTACGGTTTGCGCTGGGATTACTTCGGCGTGGTTTCAGAGAAGAACAACCTGCTCAGCAATATCACCAATCTTGATGCTGTGAACGATACCTTCACACTCACCCAGGTCGGCCAGTCCGGACTGAGCAGCCTCTACAACCCGGACAAGAAAGATTTCGCTCCCCGTGTCAGCCTCGCCTGGGATATGACCGGGAAAGGAAAGACCGTGATCCGCACCGGCTATGGCATGTTCTACGACGCCTTCTCGCAGGACATGGTGCTTGGCCATTTGCCCTATTCGCCCTATTTTGATCCTGGACCCGCCTATAACAACATTGGCCCGGATCCGATTCTTTCGAGCGGTGCCAACACCTTCGCGAGTACCGGACTGCCCATTGTTTCCGGCAGCCCGGTTTTTCAGGCCTCGACCGGCTGTGGCTACGAGTGCGACACTTTCGCCTTTGATCGCAACATCAAAACGCCCTACATGGAAAATTACAACCTGAACATCCAGCAGCAGGTGACCGGCAAATCGGTGCTCCAGATCGGCTACGTCGGTTCGCAGGGACATCGCTTGTGGCGCTTCTTCGACATCAGCCAGCCCGGTCAAGCGCAGATTACCGCCGCCGATTGTCCGTTCGGCATCGCGACCTGCGCTACTACGGGCGCCATTCAGGACTACACCGTGCCGCGCAACTATGGCGCCAATCCCTACGGTTCGCTTTACATTCTGCAGGAAAATTCGAGCGGCAAATCCAATTACAATGCGCTTCAGACCAGCTTCCGAATCAATAGCTGGCACGGTGTTACCTCGATCCTGAACTTCGTCTGGTCGCGCTCCATGGACAACTCCAGTGATGGCGAAGATTTTGAACCGAACGCGGCACAGCCAAACGACAGCACCAATCCGCAGCTCGAGTACGCTCCTTCGAACTTCAATATTCCCCGTCGCCTCAGCTGGAATTTCGCTTACGATATCCCGAAGATGGGCGGCAGCTGGCAGACGGTGAAAAATGGCTGGGGGCTGAATAGCGTGTTGACCGTGCAGGACGGCCAGCCATTCCAATTCAATTACAACTTCGAGGATGATTTCAGCGGCAGTGGTAACGGGTTTGATCGCCCGGACGTGGTCGGACCTATCCGCTATCATCCGAACGATCCGTTGAACTTCGTGGACCTCAGTTCGTTCGCCATCCCATGCACGGTGGACGTGACCTCCGCGAGTGGGCTGGCCAGCGATTGCATTCCGGGCACCCGTCACTTCGGCGACGAAGGTCGGGACTCGCTGCGAGGCCCGTCTTTCAAGGAATGGAATTTCGCGATCTATAAAACTACCAACCTTAGCGAGCGGCTCAATATGCAGTTTCGCGCGGATTTTTTCAATCTTCCGAATCACCCCAACTTCGCCAATCCCTTCCTGCCCGCTTTCATCGCCGACCCCGGCATCCACGGCTTCCAGGTGGTTAACGCCGGGGGGGTAAGCCGCGAGGTGGGCAATGCCACGGGAGTGGGAAGCGGTGTGGTCACCGCTACCGGCGACGTGGGTATCGGCAATCCGTTTATCGGAGGAGGCGGGCCGCGGGGCATCCAGCTGGCCGTCAAGTTTACTTTCTAGCCCCTCTGAAGATCCCGGTGCGGACGCATCTGAAGAAGTCCTGCGGATCTGCGCTACGGCGAACGCAGAACGCATGCTTCGCTTGACTGTTTTGCCCGGAATGTTTTGTAATCGAGATTCACAGATGGGAAGGGCTCGGCCAGAACGACCGGGTCAAGTATGGTCAGAATCATAATGATGTCCTCGAGCAAGGCGATACACAGTAAGGGTCCGACAATGTTGAAAACGCGATAGCCCTGTGAGTTTCAGCTCTTCCCCGGCTCCTCTCGTTTGTGCGAGAGGAGCTTTTTTGCCGCAAATTGCGATACACTTCGACAGCATATGACTGGCAAAATCACTTCCGGATCCGACGAGCGGCGTTCCGGCCAGCGGCTACCGGTGCGTGTCCCGGTTAAAGTGCGTCACGAGGGCGCCGAGCGGCCGGGCCTGACGCGTGACCTGAGCTCTTCGGGAATCTTTCTCTATTCCGAATCCGGAATGAAGGCGGGCTCGAAGCTGGAACTGGTCATCATGTTGCCTCCCGGCCTGGGGATGGGTCCCGGAGGATGGACCATGTGCCAGGCTTCGGTGGTGCGGGTGGAGGAGTCGGCTGGCAAGGGAATGGGCATCGCCGCCTCGATCGACCGCATCGATATATTGCCGGAAATAAGCTGAGCAGCGAACCTCCGGAATTTCAAGCACCGCGCCAGGGGCCAACGGATCGCTTCCTGGTGAGCCACAAGAAGATGGGGATTGACGGCTCAAAGCGACTGCGGTTCGGCGCCTACGAAGCCGACCTGCATACTCGCGAGCTTTGGAAGCACGGCACGCGGATCAAACTTGTCGGTCAGCCCTTTGAGATCCTGGCGGTGCTGGTCCAGCGTCCCGGGCAACTGGTGACGCGGGAGGAACTCCGTATGGAGCTCTGGCCCGGCGACACGTTCGTCGATTTTAATCACGGGCTGAACGCTGCCGTCAACAAGCTGCGCGACGCTCTGTGCGATTCGGTCGGTAATCCCAAATACATTGAGACGCTGCCCCGGCGCGGGTACCGCTTTATCTCCGCCGTAGAGAATGTGTCGCTGGCCGAGCGGGCAAAGCCGGCAATTGCCCCGGTCTCGGCCGACCCGGGCCTCGAAGCAGTTTCCGTGGCCTGCAGTCCGCCCGCTTCGGCGCCTGCCGCTTGCAGTGTTCCCACTGGCGATATTCTCAATCTCGAGACCGTTGCCCCCTCTTCAGGCAAACCACGCCCATGGCTGCGGCGCGCTCTAACCGCCTCCGCCGTGATCGTGGGCTTGTGTTTTCTGGCGAACATCGGCATTCAGGATGTTCTGCGGTCGTTTCACCGTGCATGGCGGGAGAAAGGGGCCGCTGAAGCCGGTACCCATGCAATTCTCGCTCCGCTCACTGCCCTCTCTGACCTGACAGCCCAACCTGCATTTTCGCCCGATGGGACTCGTGTCGCCTTTCGCCGGGAGAGCTTCGTTCCCGGCAACTCCGGCATCTGGGTCAAACAAATTGGCGAAGAAAAACTGATTCAGCTGACAAACGGCAGAGATGATCGCAGTCCAGTCTGGTCTCCGGACGGCCGCAACGTGGCTTTTTCCCGCCTCTCGCATGCCAGGCGAACCATCTACGAGGTGCCTGCCACCGGAGGCGAGCCGCGTCGGGTGTATGAGACTGATCAGGTGCAGTCGGAAATGGACTGGTCTCCCGACGGCAGGACCCTGGCGTTATCGGCGAAAGCCGCGCTGGGTCAGCCCGCGATCTTTCTGCTGGCGCACGAACAGCACACGGCGCGCCAGGTCACCACGCCATCGGGAGCCGACCAAGACTGGGGGCCGGCATTTTCGCCCGACGGAAATCAGATTGCTTTTGTGCGCACCGACAACGTCATGGTCATGTCGGTGAGGGGCGGGGACCTTCGACGGCTCACCTCCGAACCGCTGCATATTCTGGGATCGCCCGCCTGGGCGTTCGATGGACAGTCCATCATTTTTGCTGCTCGATACGATGACCGTGCCGGCCTGTGGAGGGTTCCCGCCTCCGGCGGGGCACTGACTCCGGTCCGAGAAGCGGGCAATACGGTTTGGGATCCGGCCGTCTCCAGGCGGGGATTTCGTCTGGCGTTCGAGCTATCGAACAGCGCGCGCAGCATCGATCAGATCGATTTGGACCCGCCGGGCCAAAAGGCGCGGGCGCTGGTGACGTCGCTCAGTGGCGAGAACGCCGGGCAACAGCTATCTCCCGATGGCAGCAAACTGGTGTTTCAGTCGGACCGCACGGGGAGTTTGGATATCTGGGTGAGTGACCGAGATGGACAAAACGCGATCCAGTTGACGGCCATCGGCACGGCCGGATCGCCTCGTTGGTCGCCTGATGGCAAAGAAATTGCCTTCGACGTCGGCTTGGGACGGGACTGGCAGGAGCCTCGTGCCATTTTCCTGGTCAACGCCGACGGAGGAGCGGCGCGACCGCTGCTTGAGGACAACTTCAGCAACAATGTTCCCCGATGGTCGCGCGACGGCCAGTGGATCTACTTTGCCTCGAATCGGACGGGCGAGTGGCAGATCTGGAAAATACGAAAAACCGGCGGATCTCCTGTACAGGTGACACAACAGGGAGGATTTGCCGCCATGGAATCACCCGATGGCGAGTTTCTCTACTACGCCAAGCACAACTATGACAGTCCCGAGATCTGGCGAATTCCGGTCGCTGGCGGCTCCGAGGCGCCGGTATTCCCGGGCATTCGCCCACTCGATTGGGGCGCCTGGACGGTCCATGACCACGGCATCTGCTTTGTCGATTGGGACGCAGATCAGATTCCGACGATCAGCTTTTACGATTTTGCGGCGCACGGGGTAAAGCATCTCGCCGCACTCGACCGACCGCCGTTCTGGCTAACCGCTACCCACGACGGCAAGTCTGTAATCTTCGATCAACCCGGCCAGGAAGAAAATCATGTGATGCTACTCGAGAATTTTCGCTGAGAGGAATCCGGTGACGCAAAAAAGGCCGCCTGGGGCGGCCTTTTGCATTCCTGAGGAAAAGCTCTAGTTGCTGATTCCCGCGCTTGAGGGAGGCGGCAGTGGGACGGCGGCGGCGGCCGTGGCCGCTGCGGCTTCGTTCAAGATGCGATGGTGGATGGTGAAGAGGGCCAGTTCCAGCCGGTCGGAAACGCCGATCTTGTCATAAACGTTGCGCAGGTAGTTCTTGATCACCTGTTCGGTCGTGCCCAACTGCGTGGCGATTTCCTTGTTTTTGTAGCCTTGAACAATGAGCGCCACGATGCGCAGTTCCTTGGCCGTCAAGCGGTCGCGAACTCGCAGCCCGACCATATCGTTCTCGGTCAGTTCGCTCGGCACCGCCATGTCCTGCACCCAGCTTTCCCCGCGAGCAATTTTGCGTACACAGTCCACGAGCGCCGGACTGGTGACGTTGCGATACACGACGCCGTGAGCGCCCGCCGCCATGTACCGCTGTGCGCTCTCGCCGGTATCGGCGAGCACCACGACGCGGGTCTTGTTCTTGTTGGAAGCCGAGAGGACGGAATTGAAATCGGAGTGGAACCCTCCGGCAATGATCAGGACGGCGGCGCGAAACTTGTCGAGCGCCATGAACATCTGCTCGGCCGTTTGGGCCTGGGCCACGATGCGCATCTCGTCTTCAACCGCTAGCACTTTGGCTATGCCGGCTCGGAATATCGCCTGATTGTCGGCCAGAATAAGCTTTAACATGGATCGCTCCCGAATTAACTACGCACGAATTCGTATGAATCGATTACGCAAGCGACGCCCCGGTTGTCCCCGGCTTCGGCGCTGGCATGAGGCTCATCGGTCCGCACCACGCGGCCCCGGCACTGAATCACGACATCGTCCTTGCCACCGGTAACCTCGGGGGGCAAGGTGATTTCAAACTCTACGGGCGAGCCGACCTCGAGCGAGGCGTCGGCGCGGATGTACACACCGGCGGCACTTAGATTGCCGGTCACGCCGCTGGTGTCAACGGCGGCGTCTTCCTTGTGAATCTTGATCGGCAAATGGAGCGGAAACCTTTTCCCGGTACGCGCTTCGGACACGACTCCTCCTTTGCTGTCGCCTTTGCGCTTTCAAACAAAGGCAGAAAACCAAGCCAGAAAGCCACAAATTCCCAGCCAAACCCAAACGAGCAGCTAACGGGGTTATATCACACGGAATACTCCAGCAAAAGAACAGAACACTAGCGGGGTTACCGAGGTAATACCGGCAAAATCACGTGCTTTCGCGCGTCGCCAACCCCCGATTCACCCACAACATAGGGCGAAACCCGCAATACCGGGTGTGTTTCCCACCGAAACCCCGAAAAGTACCCAAACAAAAAAGCCACTCGAGGTTCGAGTGGCTCCCTTTGGCAACCTCGGGCGGTTACTTTTTCGTGTCATCTTTCTTCTTGCCCATCGGACTCTCTTTTGCTTCCTTGTAGCCAGCCTTGGTGGCGTCGGCCTCGGTCATGTACTGGCCGTGCTTGGTCTTGCCATACCAGGGATCGCCTTCCTTGTGATAGACCTTGCTCGACGTATTCACCCATACCTTGCCGCCGCCACCGCCGGGGGCCTGCGCAATCGTGGACGGGTCAACAGGCGCCGATTTCTTCTTTGCAGTCGGGGTAGTCGTTGGAGCGGTCGAAGAGGTAGCCGGCGCCGCCTGCGCCAGGCACAGGCTCGAAGCCATGGCCATCAACACCACCAGAGCAAACAATCTTATCTTTCGTATCTTTGCGATTTTCAAGAGTCTCTCTCCTTCAGGGTTAATTTGCGTGCTGAGTTCTTGCTTTGCAAACAGCCGAACCTTTACGGGGGAGGATTATACAGGGTTCCACCTGCCGGTCGACACCAGGGCCTTGCGACGCCCCATTTCAGCCGCAGGTCGCAATGGAAAAACTCAGGAACAACCGGCACAGAACCGCGATGGGCATGGCCTATTTCGAACCTCAGAGACTCGATGGTTTCCAGTTGGACTGAGTTGAAGCAACATGAGATGCGAACTTACTGGTTCTGTCAGTTCTGATATGGGAATTTGCGCAATGCTTGTTTGCGGACCAAGTTTGCTAATTGAAAGGCCGCCCCATAAAATAAGCGCTGGCGCCTAACCCTTCCTTAGTTGGTTTATTGCTCTTTTCCACAAAGCTTCCGCCATGAGGAGCCTAGTCGTGAGTCGGAACCGTCGAATGAGACCTATCCGCATGGTCGCCGGGTTGCTCGCCGGCCTGCTGTTCGCGGTCGTGGCGGTTCCAGTCGACGCCCAAACGGCGCCCGCATCCCATGCTGGAATCGGCTTTGGTCCTGTCTACGACGCGGCTCACGAAACCATTCTCAGTGGCACCATCCAGGAAGTCATCACCCGCCACGAAATCGGCAGTCCCGCTGGCATTCGCTTGTTGATCGCTGGCCCGCAGGGCCTGGTGGATACGCACCTCGGGCCCTACCTAGGCAGGGAAACGAAGGATGCGCTGCACGCCGGAGTGCCGGTGCGGATCGTTGGGGCAATGTCGTCGCTGTACGGACGGGAATACTTACTAGCGCGCCAGTTGAGCGTCGCCGGCCAGACAGTCACGGTACGAAGTGAACACGGACTGCTGGTGCGCGCCCGCTCCGCCCCGGAGACGAATGTTCGGACCGAAAACAAGACTCGAAAGACGTTCCCGGTTGAACAATGACCTACCAGGTGAAAATCCGCCAGGCGATAGTCCTCCTGATTACGATCACCCTGGTAGCGCTGCTAGCGGCGTGCGGTAGCTCCGGTAGCTCAGGTTCGTCGACGCCCATCACGGTTACGCTGAGCACGGTTCCAACGTCTCTGCAGGTGGCCGCGACGCAGGCCATCACGGCAACCGTCGCTAACGACTCGGCGAACGGGGGCGTTACTTGGAGTTGCGCTCCCGCCGGCACCTGTGGTTCGTTCAGTTCAAACCAAACCTCGAGCGGCGTCGCCGTCACCTACACCGCGCCGGTTAGTGTGCCCTCGAGTACGGTCGTGATCAAAGCAACTTCGGTTTCAAATAGCACTGTCAGCGCCTCGACCGCGGCCATCACCATCACCCCGTCCCCCGCCATCACGGTCACACTGAGCACGACTCCGAGCGCCTTGTATGTCAACGACACGACACCGATCACAGCGACCGTATCTGGCGACCCGGCGAAGCTGGGTGTGACCTGGAGTTGTGCCCCGGCCGGCGCCTGCGGTTCGTTCAGTTCAAATCAAACTGCCAGCGGCGTTGCCGTCACCTACACCGCGCCTTCCACTGTGCCGACAAGCACGGTCGTGATCACCGCAACCTCGATCAGTAACACCGCTATCAGCGCGAGCACCCCCGCGATCACGATTGATCCCGCTTCCGGGATCACGGTTACGCTGAGCGCGCCTCCACCTTTGTCGCTTGCTCCCGGTGGAACCGCAAGCATCGCGGCCACGCTAATGAATGACTCGGCGAACGGGGGCGTAACTTGGAGTTGCGCTCCGGCCAACTCGTGCGGTTCGTTTAACCCCACCGCTACCGCCAGCGCCGAGGCAACTGCTTACACTGCGCCCTCCGCGTCGGGCGTTGTGACCATCACCGCGACTTCGGTCACCGACAACGCCGTGAGCGCGAGCGCCACCGTCACCATCACCACTGCGGGTTCGGGAACCTTGACCGCCGGCAATTACGTGTTCACGTTGTCCGGTACCGACGCAAACGACAGCTTCTACAGTGTCTCCGGGGTGTTCACCCTCGCAAGCGACGGAGCAACCATCACCGGCGGCGAACAGGACATCGTCGACGACATCATTGAAGATCAGGATGGAGGTTTGACCGGCACGGTGGCTCCGGCCGGCGACGGTACCGGCAACCTGGTAATCACCCTCAACACCGGAGACTTCAACATCGGCCCCGCAGGTAATGGTGTCGAAACGCTGGTTGCGACCCTGGTTTCGAATTCGGCGGCCGTGATTTCTGAATACGATACCTGGGCCAGCTCGAGCGGAAGGCTGGACTTGCAAAACAGCACCGCCGCAACGGCTACTCCCTCCGCCGGCTATGCCTTTGTCGTGGGCGGTTGGGACCCGGGGCAAAATCCGCTCGCGATCGGTGGCGTCATCAACGTTGACGGTTCCGGAACAATCTCGGGGACTGGAAGCGTATTCGACGCGAATGATGTGGGCACGACCTTCCCGGACGAAACTTTCGCAGCCAGTACGGTTTCTGCGCCTGACCCCCAGGGACGGGTCGAATTTACCCTTGTGCCCACCGATTTCAACGATTTCGGAACCACGATCGTCCTCGCAGGCTACATTGTCGATGCCGGTCGCATTCGGCTGGTGGAAACCCTTGATGGCTATGGCGGCGCGACAGGAGGCACGGCTTTTGGCCAGGGAACAAACACCGGAAAATTCACCTCGATCTCGGGTAAGAGTTACGTGGCCGGATTAAGCGGTGGCGACACCTATGGAGGGTTTCAACTGGCCGGTTTGCTTGCTGCCGGATCCACCAGCTTTACCGGTACGGTCAACTTCAACGACCTCACCGGGAAAGCCGTACAGGCCCCGGATCCGGTCACTGAAGGTACGCAGTCCTACACTCTCGATCCCACAGGACGCGTTTCGATACCCGGCATGACCGACGGCAACGTCACCTTCAACCTGCAGCTCTACTTGGACGGGAATGGCAATGCGCTGGCGATTACGCTCGACAATACCGACGTACTCGCCGGTCTCGGTTACCAGCAAACCGGCGGCGGGTCGTTTACGGCCAGCTCTTTCAAAGGCACCTACGCTCTGAACGCCGTTGGCGTGGATCTGAACAACCATGACGAACTCGACGCCGTCGGTCCGGTCGCCGCGAACGGAGCCGGAGCCCTGGCGGGATCCGCTGACCTCAACTGGATCTTCATCAATGGTCCCACTCCGGATTTGCCTGTGTCCGGCACTTTCACCGCTGCGGCCAGCGGAATCTTTACCGGCACGCTCACGGGCCTGGATGTCACGACCGTTACCAATGGTGACGCCTTCGCCTACTACCTGGTCGACCCGACAAGAGTCATCGGGATCGAAACCGATCCCAACCAGCTAACGTTAGGATTCTTCCTGCTGCAACAGTAGACTCTCCGATTCGCATTCAAACGAGTAGCCCTCCGTTCGCCACCTGCTTTCTGACGCATGGTCACGCGCCGCCGCTCGCGACGCGCAGTTTCGGGTTTCCATTGACGCCGGTAACGACCCCGGCGACAAGGAGAGGGGCAAAATCCTCGAAGTGGAGAATGTGTCTCGCCAGAACCTCGGAGTATCCCGACACCAGCCGGCAACGTTTCGCACAGAGGGCCAATCGAACAAGGAATGAAGGGGCGGTGAAATGAAGGGGCGGTGAGCGGACAAAGGCAGAGGGCCCGATCAATCCGATGGACCATCCGATCGATCCGATCGAGCAAACCATTGACGGAGAAGGCTTTTCGGATTAGCATCGTTTGAAGGTCATCTCCGTAGAGCGGAACTACTTTGCCCATGATCAAGGCCATATACATGAAGATTTTGACCTGCTTGATGTTGGTGATTTTCCCCGCCGCCATGTTTGCGGCCGACCAACCTGCGGCCATGCTCTACAGCCACGGAACCGCATTACTTAACGGCGACAGTATCGAAAGGTCTTCGGCCATCTTTTCCGGTGACCTGGTAGAGACCGGCTCGGGCTCGGCGGCCAACATAAACGCTCCCGGCTCCATCGTTTTGGTTCTGAACGGCTCGCTGGTTCAGTACGAAGGCAACGCCGTCAACCTGGAACATGGAGGCGTAACCGTATCGACGTCGAAATCGCTGGCGACTCGCGCGGGCGATGTGAATGTGGCACCGGCCGCGAGTGTCTGGACGGAATTTGAAGTCAGGGACGTGGATGGCAGAGTCCAGATCATGGCGCGAAAAGGCGATCTGACCATCAGCGATGACAGCGGCACCAGCACCCTGGCACAAGGTCAGGAGACGACCCGGGACGACTCGCAGTCGCAAGACGAGAACCAGAAAAAGAAGAAGAAGAGAAGAGCAGCGGGCGCGGTTCCCGGCGCCGCAAACGGGGGGATCATGAGTTCTCCCTGGACGATTGGAATTGCCGGGGGTGCGGTTGCAGGTGGCACGATCTGGGTGCTACTCCAGAATGCTGCACCGGTGAGCCCTGCGGACTAGCAGCGCGGTTCCCCTAAAATAATCAAGAGCACCTTGGCCAGTCTGTAGCTGCGCTCAGTATGCTCGTGGTCCCCAGTCCAGTAGGTCCCCGACAGAATTCGCTCTTAACCAGAGAACACGAGAAGACCACCGTTCGTCCTAGGTCGCGAATCTGTATGTCCTTTAGAGTCGCGCTGCGGTGAGCGGTTCACGGCCTTCGGGGTAGACAACGGGGTGCTTTTCCTGCGCCCGCGGAACTCAGATGTAAGCTGCTGTTCAGAAGTGCCAGACAACGCCGCCGCCAGCGAAGATATTGTGTTGGCGGCTCCTGCCCGTATTCACACCGAGTTGCGGCACGCCCGACCAGAAATCTCGACCTTCACCGCGCAGGCTGAATCCGTGAAAGATCTTCACATCGAGTCCGACTCCGCCTTGTACCACGCCGGTGGTAGTCCCGCCTTGGCTCGGGTTCGTGCCCCCAAAAAGCAGATCAGAGCTTGGTGCGAAATGGCCGAACCCGCCACCGAAACTGACCCAGGGAACCACGGCCTGGTCGGGAAACGCGCTCAGTCGTGCTGACGGAGTTACGAAATAAGAGGCGTACTTGTTCGGTATTCTGTTGGGTAGCGCGGCGTGCAGATCCTGGTCGGGGTTCACCACAAATGGGACGTCCAGGGAAAGGGCCAAAAAGCCCCTGCCCATAGCCACGACCTGGCGGGCGTAATCGATTTCGAAGCTCAGTCCGTTGCTGAAGCGGAGGTCCGGGTCAAGAGCGGGGGCGCCTGCAATGCTTTGGTCAGGGTTGAAGGTGCGCCCAATGAGCCCCGACAATTCGTTCTTTTGTGCTGCGGCCTGTGCCACGAGGGTACAAACTGCCACCAGAACTCCGATGGTGAGTTGTTTCACCGACATTTCTCCTCCTGGAGTTGATTTGTTCCTTAGGACGCGAGCTTCTTTCCTCGCGCCTAGGTTAGCACAGCACCGATCTTTCCGCCGTCCGCCATCCAGCCACATCCGCGTCCGTTGCGCTACCCAACCTTCCATCCTAAAGGTTGATGCAGAATTTCACCGTACCGATTCGGTCAGGATTCGATTATTGCCCAACCGAGTACCAGGGCCCTTGATCGCCTTCCTCTCGGATGGCCCGAGTTCGCCTGGGCCCTGACGACTCACCCCATGGCCTGGCTGCAGCCAAGCCGCAAAGCACATAGAACAGCGCCGCATTGGCGGGAATTTGCAAATTGAAATCCACGAAGCTATGGAGCAGAATTCCCGTGCAGCCGAGCAATGCGGCGAGGGAGAGTGCCGCGTCCCATTGGAACTCCCAGCGGCGAGAGGTCGGTAATCCCTGCCGGTAGAGGCGCTCCAGAAACCACAGCATCAGTCCAAAGCCGAGTAACCCGGTCTCCACCAGAAGCTGCGCATAGTCGTTATGCGCTTCATTGACGAACAGGTTGGTCGGGAAGCTACGGAAACTTGGATAGATGGTCGAAAAAGTCCCCAAGCCCCAGCCCCAGATTGGCCGCCTGGAAAACATTTTCAAGCTATCTGTGGTGATACCCAGACGGATGCCAGGACTCAGATCTCCGAGGCGCCCGAGCACTTGCCCTCGGCCTACGAAGATCAACAGAACCAAAACCAAAACGCACACGGCCATTGATCCCATCGCCAGGCGAGGGCTACGCCTCTTCCCCTGAGTGAGTGCTGCGAACAATGCCATTTCGACCACGAAAGCAAGCATTCCTCCGCGCGAGCCGGAGAGGAAAATCGTGCCGGCCATCAATACCGCGCAAGCCCCAACCAGGGCTCGCTTCCCTCCAACCAGCAGGTGTCCCATGCTGACCACAAAGGGAATCGGCACCAGCATCTCCATCAGGCCGGCATAGTGGTCGTGGTCGACGTAACTTCCGTACATCGAGCCCCGGAAGTGTGGGCTATGAACCCAGAAAATTTTGCCGTTAGATGTCAACTCCTGGGCGAGCGCAAAAAATGCGTACCCGGCCCCGAAAGCAATCATCACCAAGGAGAAGACCTTGCGAGTGTGTTCCTCGCGGACGCACTCCGCTCCGATGAGCAGCACAATTCCATAGGAAACGTATTGCAGCGCTTCGTATTGAGTAATGTATCCGTAGGCAGACCGGCGCAGCGCGAGTTGCGCGAGGATGAGGATGAAAAACAGGAAGGCCGGCAGGTACAGAGAATTTTTCGACAGTTTCAGCTGCCGGGAAATAATCTGCTTTGCCGCCCAAACCACGAATAGAACTGCCGCCCCGGCCTCGAAGGCGAACGTCGACCACGCATCAACGGCGCCGAAGGCCAAGACCGCGAACACCAATAGAGCGCACAGACCTAGAACGAGAACCCATTGCAGGATCTCGCCAGCGTGCTCAGGCAGGCGCTTCCGCCGAGTGGCATCGGTCGTTTCGACAATCTCATATGAGGATATTTTCAAATTCACCGATCCTCAATTCGATTTCTCCACCAGCCTGAGGTCGTCGATCCAGAGCTTGCCCCGGATCAGGGGTGCCGCCGGCTGGCGGACAATTCTCAAAGTTACTAGATTGGTGTTCGGGCCGGTTTGGAATCGTGCTCTTTGCGGATGCCAGGGATTGGTGCCCAGGAGATCATCGGTGAGAACGTAAGACGCATTGGTGTATGCATCCGCGATGGCAAACCGCGGGCCGCTGGCACTATCGATGTCCTGGGTTCTCGATTCGGCACTGAATTCGTAATCCGTGTTTGGCTTTACCGGGATGAACTGGAAAATGCCTCCGTCGCCGGGATTTTGGCCGTCAAAGGTGATCGAAAGGGATCGTGTTCCTTCGAAGAAATCGCTGGTATCGATGGCTAGCGCGGCATGCGGGTTTGATTCGTACCACCAGTCGAAGCCCGCGTTCAGCAGGTTTTCCTCGAACCCCCCATTGACGATCAGGTTTTCACGAGAGGGAAGATAGGCCCGAAGAGAGCGATCGATGCCCGCCAGTTGTTGCCAAGCAGTTTGTGCCGCCGCGACTTCCTGCTTCGCGATGAGAAATCGAAAATAGGGGAATGCCGCTTTTGTCGGAATCTCCTGGTTCAATCCGATCAGATGGTTCCAGACATTTTCCGCCGCAGCCAGTTCCTGCTTGGCGATCAGCAAACGCAGAAACGAAAGGTACAGATCCGGTTTCGGCGGCAGGGCCTGTGCAAGAATCCGATCTGTGTCTCCGGTCGCCCGCCAGCAAAGCTGAAGCGTCGCGGCGATCGTATCGGGGTCTGAGTCGTTGGCGAGGACGATGCGGAAATAACGCAGTGCCTTCTCTCGATTGCCCTGAACCAGGAAGAAGTTCGCGGCCTCCCAGGAAACATGCGGGGTGGTTGGGTCGGCTGCCACAGCACGCTCCACGCTCTTTTCCTCGTCTTCGCTGCGGCCCGCGATCTGGTAAGCACCGGCTAAATCCAGCCAATAGCGCGCTACGTACGGATTTAACTGCACTGCGATCCGATAGCTTGCAATTGCGTCATCCAGGCTTACGCCCGACAACGCCAGGTTTCGGCCGAACAGGTCGCGGTATTCAGCGTTAGACGGTTCCAGTTGAATGGCCTGTTTCAGATTTGGTACGTCCGGAGTTGCTGCCAGGCGGGAAGCGAGGTACTCCTTCGAAGCGAAGAGCAGATACAGCCCTACGACAACCAGGCAGGCAAAAGCAAAGGAAAGTCTTCGGAGTGGGGAAAGCAATTCAATCGGCTTCTGATCCATACCGGTGGAGACGCCCTTTGCGCCAATTAAGTGGCTGCATAGTAATTGCGGTCAACCAGTTCACGAAACTTTGCTGGCAGTGGCAGTCTCGTCTTGGCGTGAGGCCTCATCATAGTAGTGGTGCGCGTCCGGCCCGCCATAGGCGTAGTAATGGTCGTCGCTCGAACGGAGATCAAGCGCGTTTAAGACAATACCCATAACCCTGCCGTTCACGTGCAACAGAAGCTCGCAAGCCCGCCGCAGGGCAGGTTTGGAAGTCTTCCCCGCACGCGCGACCAGTATGATTCGGTCCGCCGCAGGAGACAGCACCACTGCGTCGGTCACGGATAGGCATGGAGGCGTGTCAATGATGATATGGTCGAACTCCTCCCGCCAGCGCGTCATGTGATCCCTCATGACGGTCGAGCCAAGCAATTCAACCGGCTGAGGTGGGATCGGGCCAGCGGGCAGAATCCACAAGTTCGGCACTTGCGTAGACGGAACTATCACATCTTCGATTTTGTCGACTCCGCTGATGAGTGTACTGAGGCCTCCACGAGACCGAAAGCCAAACAGCCTGTCAATGCCAGGCCGGCGGAGGTCCGCATCGATGAGCAATACACGGCTCCCGCGCTGGGCGAGTACCAAAGCGGAATTTGCGCTGATCGTGGTTTTCCCTTCCTGCGGCAGGGCACTGGTGACGAGTATCACTTTGGGCGGGGCACCAAACGAGGAGAGAAGAATCGAAGTGCGGAGCGCTCGGTAGGCCTCCGCTGCTTCTGATTTTGGCCGTGTGAAGGTGACGAGAGCCGGCAATGCAGACTTCTCGGCCTCCGCCGATATTGCTTTCAGCCGTTTACGCAAAGAGCTGCCACTGGAAAGCTGCAGCGGTATTGTCCCCAATGCTGGCAGCGCCGAGATCGCGCTAAGCTGTTCCATGTTCCTGACGCTCGTGTCCAGACTCTCTAGCACGAATGCCAGTCCAATGCCGCAAGCAAGGCCGAACATAAAACCGAATTCGATATTTCGAGGTACATTCGGTTTGATGGGGAAAGTCGGAGGTCGTGCGACGTCGACGACGCGGATATTGCTCGATCTGAGACCCGCGCTGACACCGGCTTCCTTCAACCGCTGTAGAAGATCCTGATACAGCTGGCGGTTCGAATCCGCATCGCGTTTCAGCACCGAGTACTCAATCGAGCTTTCGTTGAGTTGGTTAGCCTCCTGCTTCTGCTTATCGAACGCCGTGGTCAGCAACATTTCCCGCTGAACTGCAGCCAGATACTCGTCGCGGGCTCCATGCTGCACCCTTGTCTCTTCGGCTGCGATTTCCGTCCGCACTTGTTTGAGCTGATTGCTCAGTTCGACTACCTTGGGGTATGCGGAACCGAACTGGGTTGTAGCCTGTGCGTATTGGGTATTGAGGTCATTCTCCTTCTCACGCAACCTCTGCAGCATGCCGCTCGTGGCACCGCGGGACGTCTCAGCGAATGCGGCAGGGTCCCCAGCTACGGCGAGTTTGTAGATGGATTCCTTCTGAATGCGATCGGTCTGGGCCCCTGTTAACTCCTTGTTCAATTCGTCCAGCTTGGCGGTAACGATGTTCTGTTTCTCGTCCACTCCGAGAATGCTGTGGTCCTTCTGGTAACGGACAAGCTTCTCTTCGGACGTTTGGACCTTCAACTGAAGGTCGGCGAGTTCCGTCGAAAGCCAGTCAGAGGTCTGGGTGACCGACTCATATTTTGTCCTGAAGTTCTCCTCGATAAATGTTCTTACCAATCCATTGACGATTTCCGTTGCCAGGCGCGGGTCTGGATGGGTGTAGCTAATCTGGACGAGCCGCGAACCTGGGATCAACTGGACGTTTAGCCCACCGCTAAAAGCGCCGAGCAAGCCAGCTGCTTTCGCCGGATCAGGTTGCATGCTCGAAACTCGAATAGAATCTTCAGTTTGTGGGGGTGTTGCACCCACGAACCTCGGGTCCTGGTCAAGGCGCATGGCTTCGATCACCTTCATGGCCAGAGAATCGCTGCGAAGAATCTCGGCTTGGGTCTCGAGCGCTACGTCGTAATCGTAATCACCAGAACTATTCTCGCTGTCCTTGAACCCCAAGATGTTTGGAGTTTCCGGAAAGATCGCAATCTTCGATGTTGCCTGGTACAGCCGAGTCGTCCTGAGGGTGGCGATTACGGAGAGTGCAAAAATTATGGCTAGAGTTGCTAGAACTGTCCATCGTCGTTTCCTTAGGATTCTCCAATAGTGGAAGATCGGGCTTTCTTCGTGAGCGAAGGACGGATATGTCGACTGACTGCCTCGAACTACCACCGGTAAATCGAGTGGTTCCAATGCTTCCGACTCGCCGGAGTTGTTGTGTCTTGACTGCAAATCCATCAATCAGGCCCCAGAACCCCGTCAACGGCATACTTGCGACCCGCAAACGGAGTTCGTCCTAGAATGGTCGAATTTTAACATCTTCTCCCCGTTTTTCACCGCACAACTTTTTACCTACAGGGAGTCCTGTATATGTCTTCCGGCCCAAGAATCCTTGCCAGGTGCCGGAACTCGCACGACTCATCGCGGGAAAATACTCGCGAGGAGTCGGATTGGTACAGCAAACGGGGGCACCTCAGAACGACGAAGAATTGAGTAGCCGAGAACTGGCTTCTAAAGGATTTGCGCGGACTTCCTCGCAGGAGTGCCAACGGGCGCGGACGCGCCGAAGAACCTGATCACAAAATGCGCGGCATGCCAAGCCAGAGTGCATCGCCTTTAAAGCCACGAGCGTGTATCTGTGCGCGGTAATTTCAATGCCCCTCCGCCCCGCCCCTATCCTCGTGCGCAGCGTCACTTGCACGAATTGGGCGCTTTCACCTACTGTGTTCTCTTCTCATCTAACGCACTCTTGTCGCGAGAAGGAATATAACTTGAAAATATGCCGGTAGTTCACTTTTCGTTGCAGAACGACAACGCAGAAAGGGTGGTGCCCGAATGAGTAGAGGCCGGACAGTTCTTGTGACCGGTTCCTGCGGTCTAATCGGCTCGGAGGTGACGCGCTCGTTCGCCCGACGGGGATTCTGCGTTACGGGAGTCGACAACAACCATCGGGCCGTCTTCTTCGGACCGGAGGGCGACACGAGCTGGGTGCTCGGGCAGTTGCAGGCCGAGATTCCAGACTACCACCACGTCGCGATCGATATTCGCAATCGCGAAGCGGTCCAAGCTCTGATGGATGAACTGAAGCCGGACCTGATCATTCACACCGCGGCCCAGCCGTCGCATGATCGCGCTGCAACGATCCCGTTTCTCGATTTCGAGGTGAACGCATTGGGAACGCTTCACCTGCTTGAGGCGGCGCGCCATTCTTGTCCTGAGTCGCCCTTCATTCACATGTCTACGAACAAGGTGTATGGGGACCGGCCCAATACACTGCCGCTTGCTGAACACGAAACGCGCTGGGACTACGCGGCCCCAGCTTTTGAGCACGGCATCGCAGAGGATTTTTCGATCGACCAGAGCAAGCACTCTATCTTCGGCGCATCCAAGGTCGCGGCCGACGTTATGGTGCAGGAGTACGGCCGCTATTTCGGTATGCCCACTTGCTGCCTGCGCGGCGGTTGCCTCACCGGCCCGAATCACTCCGGCGTAGAGTTGCACGGATTCCTCAGCTATCTGGTGAAATGCAACGTGGAACGGCGCGAGTACAAGGTATTTGGATACAAAGGCAAGCAAGTGCGCGACAACATCCATTCCGAGGATGTCGTGAGCTTCATGTATGAGTTTTCGCAGTCTCCACGCGTCGCCGAGGTCTACAACCTCGGCGGTGGGAAGTCTAACTCCTGCTCCATTCTGGAAGCATTCCGTTTGGTTGAGGACGTTACCGGCAAGAAGATGAACTGGCGCTATGTCGATGAAAACCGAATTGGCGACCACATCTGCTACTACAGCGATCTGCGGAAGATGCAAGCGCACTATCCTGAGTGGAGAATCGTCAAGACGCTGCCGATGATCTTTGAGGAGATCGCCGCGGGTTGGAAGCAGCGCCTGTGGGTCAGTGCCTTATGAGGATTCTCATTTCCTGGGGTCAGCGGCTTCGTGGAAAGTGCGCTCGCTGAGTGCCTGCTCGGACCGGGTGGAAGCCTTACTTGTAGAATGCCTCCACCTGTCGGTTTCTGGCGTCGGAAATGGTGGCCCTCCAATATGGCGCCTGGTTCGATTTCCCGGCATGGGTCACTCGTTGCGGCGTGCTCCCCGGTGCAGGACAGTTCGGCACGCCGGCCCTGGGAACGCGCACGTTCGGCGCTGACCGATGCTCTACATTGGATTCAACGTCGCCGGCTATTAGATCCGGGGCGCATTTCACTTTCGTGATCTCGCAGCCCTGCTCGTCGCTCAAATGCGACCCGATGCGACAATGCGTCTTCACGGATGGTGGGGGCACCGCCAACACGATATCGTTGTCACAGCTCACCACCTGGTGCGACGAACGATTCGGGCGCCATGTCCGGTCCCCTAATCCAGAACAAGGCATGCCTGACGTCTCTTGGGTGGCGATGGAGAGCCGACTCACAGGTGAACTTGATCCACTCTTTGCGCGGCACGGCACTCGCATCTGCTAAGGCGCTTTGTTTTCGTGATCGCCGGCCTCTTGATCTCGCCCTTCTTTTTTTTTCATCTATAATTACACCTCGATCATTTTTCGGGGAGTTTGATTAGATAAAATGGATTCGGTTACTGGGCGCTCGCCGGACGATTACGGTTTGGCAAGAATTGCGCCTGAAAACATCGCGCTTGCTTTAGCCAGCGCTCCTTCCCCCGGCCGCATTGAACCGCCCCAGGGCTGGTTGGAGCTGCACCTTGACGAAGTCTGGCAATACCGTGAGCTCCTTTATTTCTTCGTCTGGCGCGATGTCAAGGTTCGATACAAGCAGACAGCCATCGGTATCGCATGGGTTGTTCTGCAGCCACTAATGACGATGGGTATCTTCACCATTTTCTTTGGTCGTCTCGCAAAACTTCCTTCCGATGGCCTCCCCTATCCTGTTTTCTATTTCGCCGCGCTTGTCCCCTGGACCTACTTCTCCACTGCCCTCCAAAGCTGCACCAGCGTCGTCGTGGATAATCAGCGCGTCATCACTAAAGTTTATTTCCCACGACTCGTCCTCCCACTTTCCGCCGTCGTTTCTGGCCTGGTGGACTTTGCCATCTCGTTCGTCGTCCTCCTCGTGGTCATCGCCATCTACGGCATTAAGCCCACGCTCGCCGCGTTTTGGCTGCCCGTACTGCTATTGCTCGCGGTGCTCACTGCGCTCGGCGTCGGCCTTTGGATGTCTGCGCTCAATGCTCTGTACCGCGACGTCCGCTACGTCATCCCTTTCGTCGTTCAGTTTTGGATGTTCGCCTCCCCCGTTGCCTATCCCAGTTCGCTCGTGCCGCAACGCTGGCGTTGGCTGTACGGACTCAACCCCATGGCCGGCGTTATTGACGGATTTCGATGGGCCCTGACGGGCCAGGGTGTTGCCCCCGGCCCGCTGATGCTCGCCTCCGCTTTCGCAGTCATGGTCGTGCTCTTCGGCGGCCTTTTGTTCTTTCAGCGCATGGAGGGCACCGTTGCCGACCGCGTCTAGTTCCGCCTTAGGTCTTTACCGTTGCAATGTCGCGGGGTGCCGTGGCCGTTGGGCCTCAGCGGTTGGGGTCAACGATCAATGAGCGCGGTCGTCGTCCATTGCGAAGGCCTTAGCAAGAGCTACCATCGCGGCGCTCTACAGCACAGCACGCTCCTCCGTGATCATCTTAGCCGCATGCTGAAATCTCCGTTTTCCGTCTTCCGCCGCACCAAAGATGAAGTCTTTTGGGCCTTGGAAAATGTCTCCCTCGAAGTCCGCGAAGGCGAAGTTCTTGGCCTGATCGGCCGCAATGGCGCCGGCAAGACTACCCTCCTGAAAATCCTCTCGCGCATTACAAAACCGACCGCCGGATGGGCGGAGATTCATGGACGCGTTGGTAGCCTCCTCGAAGTCGGCACCGGCTTCCACCCGGAACTGACGGGCCGCGAGAACACCTTCCTCAGCGGCGCAATCCTCGGCATGGGAAAGAGCGAGATCAAGCGCAAGTTTGATGAAATTGTTGCTTTCGCCGAGCTCGAACAATTCATTGATACGCCTGTAAAGCACTATTCCTCCGGGATGTACGTGCGGCTGGCTTTCGCGGTGGCGGCGCATCTGGAGCCAGAGATTCTGTTGGTGGATGAAGTGCTAGCGGTCGGGGATGTTAATTTCCAACGGAAGTGCTTAGGAAAAATGGGGAATGTGGCCCGCCAAGGCCGCACCATCGTTCTCGTTTCGCATCAAATGAACCAGATGCGACGGCTGTGCCACCGCATAGCGTGGGTAGACGCCGGTAAAATTAAAATGACTGGCGAAACACACGAAGTGGCCAATGCCTATGAGTCGTCTATGGCGCGGGGGTACCAAATAGCCGATCCTGATCGCGAGGGCGAACGACTCCAGCAAGATGGGGTCACAAAAGCCCGTTTTGTCCGCTGGCAGATTGGGAACGGCACCGATGATGCTGCCTATACGCTTTCGACGTTGGGACAGATAACGGTTAGTTTTATCTTGGAAGTCATCCGACCAATCGAGCACGGCGAACACGGCGTAGCGTTATTTAGCGCCGACCGGCAACTTATCTGGGCTCGCGCCGTCCGTGATCTTGCATTTCAACCGGGTATTCACATCTTATCTTTCAAATTTCCAATTCTTCCACTGCGCCCCGCACCATACCAGTGGCAGGTGACTATCTGGGAACAGAGTGAGATGCTAGACCACTGGGATTGCTTGCCGGAGCTAAATGTTGCAACCGAGATTCACCAGCACCATATGGATCAATGGAACGGCATTCTAAATCTGCCTGCGGATTTTGATTCGGAAGCCTTGAAGGAGACAACCATTGGATCTACCCGCATATCTGATGCTGGAGCATTGCGATGAGTGTACAACGATCGTTTGCGCGTAGCTGACCGAGCTTAGGGATTCTCTTGGGCTGCGATCTGCTGTCGGATGGGATGCCGACTGGGCTGGTTCTTTGGTCTTCGGCGCTCGGGACTGACGAATTAAAGACTGAGGAGTTCTATGGGTGCCATAAGGTTTGGAGTTCCGAGAGAACTCGTGCTTTGGCTGCGAGACACGTTCAGGGTGAACGTGTTCGTTGAAACAGGCACAAACCGAGCAGAGACGGCAGTCTGGGCATCGGCAAACTTCGAAAGTGTTTTCACCATCGAGGCCTACGAACCTCTTTATCAGAGGGCTATAGAAGCTTTGGGCGAGCGCAAGAACATCCAATTTCTCCATGGCGACAGTCGCACCCACATCAGGTCTCTACTCAGTGTTCTGGCCGAGCCGGCGATCTTTTGGCTCGACGCCCATTGGTGCGGTGAGCACACCTTCGGCAAATCTGACGAGTGCCCGGTTATTGGAGAGTTGGAACTGCTCAACACTAGCAAAGTGGCCCATATAGTGCTCATTGACGATGCGAGGCTATTTCTTGCGCCTCCGCCTCCCCCTCACGAATCTAGTCACTGGCCGGACATCACTACGATTTGTAAATTACTATCCATGCATGACACGAATCGCTACGTCGTGGTGCACGATGACGTTATCATTGGAGTACCGGACGTCGCGAAGTCCCGATTGATCGAGTTCATCCGGGACGAGACGCTCAAAAGTGGTTTGCAGCCGCGGGACATGACTGTGCGACGAACTCCTTTTAGCTGGACAAGGGCAATTATAGGTAGGCGTACATAGACATGAATAGCAAGACGGCAGTCAAGCTCCTCAGAGCGCCTTTTCGAGCGTTTGGCGTAGATCTAGTGCGATGGCATCCTCCCAAGCCTGAACCCGTGATCACGAACAGGGAACTGGAAACGATGACGGCGGCTTTTGCCCCCAAGTACAAGCCGAAAGATCATTGGTTTGTAAAGTCTGGGATCAAAACAATCCTGGATGTTGGCGCGCATATGGGAGAGTTCGCGCAACGTATCCGGGCTATACTCCCCGAGCCTGATCTAGTCTGCTTCGAGCCGCTCCGTGAGCCATTTTTAACCCTCTCACAGAGATTTGCAGGACAACCGAACTTCCGTGCGCTTCAGTGCGCACTTGGTGAGAGGGCAGGGCGATGTGAAATTCATCGCAACGAATATGCCCCAAGTTCATCTCTGTTGCCGATGACTGACTTACACAAGCGATCATTTACGTTCGCGCTGGGGGAGGAAACAGAAATAATCCAAGTTCGGCGGCTTTCTGATGTAGCTCAAGAACTCAATTTGCGTGACCCCCTGTTGCTCAAGCTTGACGTGCAGGGTTTCGAAGATAAAGTGATTATCGGTGGTGAAGATGTCGTCGCGCGGGCAAAGATCGTTATCGTCGAAGTTAGCTTCCAGTCCCTCTTCGAGGGAGGCCCATTATTTGACGACGTCTATCGAATTCTCAAGACACGGGGTTTCACCTACAATGGAAACTTCGATCAATTACTTAGCCCCGAAGACGGTCGTCCCCTTCAGGCAGACGCGATATTTACCCGTGCATGAAGGGTGTCGTTGAATGAGCCTCCGTCTTCTAATAATCTCGAGTGCGTTCCCACCCGTGAGGGCGCCCGAAAGTGGACATGCGGTATTTCTTTGCGAACACCTGGCCCGGGCAGGTGTCGAAGTCCATCTGTTGACAAACAAAGGTAACGCCTTTGACGGCCCACTACCATCCGGAGTAAAAGTCCACTCCGTTATGGATAACTGGAGTTGGAAGCAACTAATAAAGCTCTTGCATTTCATCCGCTCAAATCGTTTCGATACAATCCTGTTGATTTACATCGACTGGATTTATCAATGTCATCCGATGATCACATTTCTCCCCACTCTTGTCAGACGGCTGTGCGGGACGAGAACTGTCGTTACTCAACTTGAGAATGAAAGTGGTCTCAGCGGTATGCTTACGAATAATCAGGTGTGCGGCAGGTTAATGAGAGCTCTGGTTGTATCATTGGTCGGTCGGAAGAATGTTCATCCTAGCTATGGAACCTTGTTGCGTGATAGCAGCCACATCATCGCATTAAGCGCACATCACTTAGATGCATTTGCAACGGCATACGCCGGCGTTCGCACGAAAGCTGAGATTATTCCTGCGCCCTCATTTATTCGCATCCCTGATGAAGATGCTGGTTCTGCGCGCCGTCGTGGCCGAGAGGAGTTAGGCCTCCAAGAAGACGAAATTGCCATAGTTTATTACGGTTTTTTGTATTCACTGAAAGGAGTAGAAACGCTCATTAGCGCATTCGGAAAATTACCGACTAACACCCGGTTGCTGATGGTCGGCGGGACGGAAGACGAAGTTTATGCTAGAAGTCTGCGCGAGTTGAGTCACAAAGCGGGAAGAGCGGACCGTATACTCTGGATTGGCCATTGTGATGACGAAAAGTCTTCCTTATATTTGTATACCGCTGATATCTGCGTTCTTCCTTTTAACGTCGGTGTTCGTTTAAACAACAGTTCGTTTGCGGCCGCCGCAGCGCACCGCCTGCCTATTGTCAGTACACGTGGCGAAATGTTGGAAGAGCCTTTCGTCGATGGAGAGAATGTTCTGCTATGTCCACCCAAGGACCCCGCCGCGATGGCAGAGGCGATAAACGAGTTGATCAAGCATCCAGAACTACGCTCACGCTTGCGGTCGGGAGTGCAGCGACTAATGGAGCAATACTTTGCTACAGATAGGACTATTAGCTCCACTTTACGCTTGCTATCGGGTACCACCACTTCCATTCATAATGCACAATTAAAAATCCCGTCGGCGTTGAACGGGAGAGATCACTTAACTCGGTGAATACAAGGCGCTTGATCTTGCTTCAGAGCGATGACGGAGGGTTAGATACTTGATGAAACCAGAGTATCACGCAAGTCCGATCGATCCACCGAGTTCCTACGTTGTCGCGGAGAGCGGTGAGGGGCTGTGCGATTTAGTGCATCGATCCGGCGGAAAGACGGTGACTATTTTAAGCTTTTATGATCTTAGACCGGGATTAAAGGGAGAGTGCCACGAAGTCCTGGATAGCCGGGAGGTTCCTGTGATGTGTTCTCTCCCCGAGCTTCAAAATCAGCGGACTAACTTCGACCGGGGGGAGCCGTAATCATGCGAGCGTTCGCGTTCCATCTTCCGCAATTTCATCCAATTCCCGAGAACGACGAATGGTGGGGGAAGGGGTTTACGGAATGGACAAATGTTGTCAAAGCCCGTCCGCTGTTCTCAGGGCATCACCAGCCGCACCTACCCGCTGATCTAGGATTTTACGACCTCCGTCTACCAGAGGCCCGGGCTGCTCAAGCTGAGCTTGCGGCAAGCTATGGAATCCACGGTTTTTGCTACTACCACTATTGGTTCAATGGGCGACGGTTGCTCGAATGACCACTCGACGAAATTTTGGGCTCGGGTCAGCCCGATTTTCCTTTCTGCCTGTGCTGGGCCAACGAGAGTTGGACGCGGGGTTGGTTGGGGCAGGAGCGGGAAATATTGATCTCACAAACCTATAACCCGGGCGACGAACTAATGCATGCGCGCTGGCTGGCGAAGGTTTTTGCCGACCGCAGATACCTGAGAAAGAATGGGCGAGCGATATTCCTTGTTTACCGGCCGGGTAATTTACCCGAACCAACACGTCTCACCGACACACTGCGCGCTGAATGTGACAAGAACGGGGACAAGGACCCCTATCTGATCGGAGTGGACGCGCATCGTGTGGGTCGAGATTTTAGAAAAGACGGCTTCGACGCCACGCTCGCATTCGAGCCACAGCTTGGAGCTCTCCCAGGAGCGTTCGAGGACGCCTTTAGTTTCAGAAAAGTTTTGCGGAATTCGCGCCTTGGGGTGATGAGCGGGAACCTGAAGGTATACGACTATACGGAAGCGAGGCAGAGAATGTCGTCGCTGGTGCGGCCGTTCCCGACGATTCCTTGCGTCTTTGTAGGCTGGGACAATACACCCCGCCGGGGGCCGAACGGCCTAATTGTAGTGAACAGTTCGCCAGAAGCATTTGGTAGCGCACTGGAAGCGGAGATTGCAAGAATCCGGACGAGCAGCGATGGCGACCCGATACTATTCATCAACGCGTGGAACGAATGGGCTGAGGGAAATCACCTGGAGCCATGCCAGAGGTGGGGCCGTAAACAGCTCGAGGTAATACGAAAAGCGTTGGGAATGAATGAGCGAATCTCAGATGCCCTACCGATCGCCATTGACGCATAGTAGGAGCGAGATGTCGAGTCAAGCGAAAGGATGGCACGAGCCGTAGAATTCCATATGCCCCATGCGATCCTTGAGAACGATGAAATGGGAGGGAAGGTTTTTACAGAATGGACCAACATCGTGAGAGCTACGCCGCGGTTCCCCGGCCAAACCTTAAAGATGGTCCGAGTTGACTGATGCTCAGTCGTGCCCGAATGCTCCTTAGATCCGCAATCACTGGACCCGTCTTGGGCCGATGCCCGATCTGTGAAAATCGCACGGTCTTTATCAAAACAGGGCCGTGGCTGCGAGAGCAATTTTTGTGCTATCGTTGCAAATCGATTCCTCGCTCGCGGGCTTTGATCCACGTACTTGAGACGAGATTTCCCAGTTGGCGCGAGCAACGTGTCCACGAGTCGTCGCCCGTGGGGCCTGCCTCCACAAAGCTCGCTCGGGAGTGCCACCATTACACGCCCACACAGTTTGTTCCAGACGTTCCGCCAGGAGGCTTCAAGGACGGGATTCGTTGCGAGAACCTGGAAGAACAGACATTTGGGGATGCCTCCTTCGATCTGGTCGTGACCTCGGACGCGTTCGAGCATGTCCTGGACCCCGCGCGCGGCTTCTCCGAAATCACTCGCACTCTTCGTCCAGGCGGTGCTCACGTCTTCACGGTGCCATGGTTCTGGTGGGAGGAAACGCTTGTGCGGGCAGTTCGCGGCGAGGAGGGGAAGATACGGCATTTGGAGCCAGCCGATTACCACTGCAATCCAATCGACGAAAAGGGATCGCTGGTTGTCACCGAGTGGGGGCGGGAACTCTGCGACTTCATCTACCGCACCTCGGCGGCCACCACGACTGCCATTTTGATACGGGATATGAGCTTGGGCCTCGCTGGCGAATTTTGTGAGGTCCCTATCAGCACCAAGCCGATGAGCTCGATGCGCGCTGATCAGGGACAAGCGATTGAATCCGACCGCAGCGTTCGAACGGAGACGCTATGACGGAAGACGTGCGCTCCTTTGCGTTCCTTACTTCGACCCCTCGCTGAGAACGCCGAACTGTGGGGAAAGGGCGAAGAGCGTTGGGAATGAATGACCGAGTCTCAGATGCACTACCGATTGCGATTAATATACAGCAGGAGCGAGAAAACAAAGTAAAGCGAGAGGTCGCGCGAGCCGTTACGCTTCGGCAGCTAAATACTAACGTGCATGACTGCGAGATTACTTTGAAAGCAGGATTTAATGAGTTACCGCGCTTTGAATGTCTTTCGTAATCACGATAACGGAGAGAAGAATGAAGACGGACACTCCGCGCAAGATATCGTTCGCGCGATCGCCATCCACCTCCCGCAATTCCATCCAATCCCCGAGAACGACGAATGGTGGGGAAAAGGTTTCACTGAATGGACAAACGTCGCCAAAGCTAGGCCTCTATTTCCCGGGCATTACCAGCCACACTTGCCGGCTGACTTGGGATTTTATGATTTGCGGCTGCCTGAAACGCGGGCAGCTCAGGCCGAATTGGCCGCAAGCTATGGAATCCACGGCTTTTGCTTCTATCATTATTGGTTCAATGGCCGGCAGGTCCTTGAGCGTCCTGTAAAGGAGATCTGGAAAAGCGGACAACCCGACTTTCCATTCTGTCTTTGTTGGGCGAATGAGAACTGGACACGCCAATGGGACGGGCTGGAGAAAGAGGTGCTCCTTGAGCAGCGCTACAGTGACGCCGATGATTTAGCACACATCCGAAGTCTGATTCCTATTTTCTTGGATCGTCGCTACATTCGGGTCGGCGACCAACCGTTATTCATCGTCTATCGTGCTTCGCAGTTTCCTGAACCGGAGAAAACAATTGCAACTTGGCGTCGAGAAGCAGAGCGCGCAGGTTTAAAGGGTTTATTTCTCGTTAAGGTAGAAAGCTTTCTCGAATGTGGCGATCCTCGCAACATTGGCTTCGATTCATCTCTAGAATTTCAGCCGCCTTGGTCGCTATCGATTTCGCGAATTCCCCGTAGGAAGTGGTGGCATCGCAGGAGGCTCGGGACGGCTGAACCCGGATTCTCCGACAATGCTGTCTTTGAGTATGAAGACCTTGTAAGAGATGCGCTCGCGACTCCCGTTCCCAGATATCCGCGGATACCCTGCGTGTGTCCGGGTTGGGATAACAGTCCGAGGCGAAAACACGGCGCCGCAATTTTTGTCAATTCAACGCCGCTGCTCTACGAGAAATGGTTGCGTGAGGTTGTAAATAGACGGAGGGCCAGCCTGACGTCTAGAGAAAATTCAGGCATTACTGGGAATTCACTCGTTTTCATTAATGCTTGGAATGAGTGGGCCGAGGGGAACCATCTCGAGCCTTGCCAGAGATGGGGCCGCAAGTACCTAGAGGCAACACGACGAGCGTTGGCAACTTCTACAAATCAGAGTGCCGAATATGCCAATCGTTAGCGTCATCATACCGAACTACAACCACGCGCGCTTTCTGCGAAGGCGGATCGACAGCGTCCTGGGGCAGACCTTCCGAGATTTCGAACTCATCCTGCTGGACGACTGTTCCACCGACGACAGCCGATTGATTCTCTCGCAGTATCGTAGTGATCCTCGAGTGAGAATCGAATTCAACGTAGCTAATTCCGGAAGCCCATTCAAGCAATGGAATAAGGGCGTGGAGTTGGCTCGTGGCGAGTATGTCTGGATCGCGGAATCGGATGACTACGCAGACCAACGTCTCTTGGAGAAGCTTACTGCGAGACTTGATGCCGAGCCAAGAGCCGCTTTCGCTTATTGCAGGTCTTGGCGTGTTTCGCTTGATGAGCAGGTGGACGGGTTCGTAGATCCTTGGATAGTTGGAGCAGACGAACAACACCGGTGGACGGCGGACTATTGTGCCGACGGCCACGCGGAATGCCGCAACTACATGGTTCGGTTGAATACTGTTCCGAATGCTAGTGCAGTTGTTTTTCGGAGAGCAGTTTACCAGCGCGTCGGCGGCGCGGACGAGACCTTATGTCTGTGCGGAGATTGGAAGCTTTGGGCGGCATTGGCTCTGACGGGAAAGGTGGTGTATTTTGCCGAGCCTCTCAATTGCCACCGGTTCCATGACGCAAGTGTGAGCAGTATGACTAACCGGAGTGGAATGGATATCGCGGAGAGCTTCCCGGTTCGATGGTGGATATTGGACCAGGTGACACGGCGGGAGTCCTATGCGAGCGATGCGCTGGAGAAGCGTGCCCTGGCGAACAGCTGCATGGACCTCGCATTCGAGAGCTATCCCGATTCCGCGGAAATAACTCGTCTGGCTCTCCAACGCTCGCAAGAATTGGGAGGTACGGAATATATCCCACCCTTCGGCACTTGGAGAGGCGAATTGCTCAAACGGGTCATCGGGTGGAAGGCGACCAAACGCGCGAACATCCGTTATCATCGTTACTCTAGTTGGGCCCGGAATGCGATTTGCCGAGAGCGTACAGCTCGTTGAACCGTGGTGCAGGGTCCCGAATAGGTCATCGGTCATGACCGATGAAGAGGCAAGGGGGCAGTCTTGAGATACTCGCTGCCCGGGGCTGCAGATTGTCGCGCGGAGCCGAATAATCATCGGTTTGCCTAAATCTTCTAGCAGAGGTCAAGGAAAACCAATAAGCCGG
The DNA here is from genome assembly GCA_049520935.1 of Terriglobales bacterium. Taxonomy (GTDB): domain Bacteria; phylum Acidobacteriota; class Terriglobia; order Terriglobales; family Acidobacteriaceae; genus Acidiflorens. The sequence continues at coordinate 95,524 of JBEKPJ010000003.1, forward strand.
AGAAATTGTTCAGGATGACTATCGACTCGCCATCGTCGACGCGTAAGTCCGAACGACTCCGGTGTGATGCGAGCAACCCGCGCGTGTCCGTCGTCATGGGAGCCTACAATGGTGAAAGATTCCTCCGGCCCGCCATCGAGAGTATCCTCAATCAGACGTTTAGCGACTTTGAGCTGATCGTTATTGACGACTGTTCAACCGACAGCACCCCGCGGATTCTGGGAGAATTCAAAGACGACAGGATGAGAGTCGTCTTCAACGAGCGAAACCTCGGTATCGCCGAAATGACGAATCAAGGTATTGCGGCTGCACGCGGAGAATACATTGCGCTGCAGGATCACGACGATCTTTCGTGGCCTACTCGATTCGAATGCCAAGTGGCATTTCTTAATAGCCACCCGCAAGTTGGAATGGTCGGATCGAACTGCAATGTGATGGACGAGGCTGGTACGCTCGTACCGCACTGGCCCGTCGAATATGAAGACGAAAATCTCAAATGGGATCTCCTCTGGCGCTGCCCGTTCTTCCACACTAGCGTCATGCTAAGGCGCAGCGCTATTCAAGAGGTCGGGGGATACTCATCTGATCCAAAATATCGGTTTGCCGAAGACTATGAGTTCATGTCCAGGGTGGCTCTTCGGCACGCTGTAGCGAACATACCTAAGCTCCTTGGATGTTGGCGGATGCATAAAACATCTGCTTCCCACTTGAATGTGAGCCAGCAGGCAGCCGCCGTCAGGTCCATCTCGCAGAAGAACATCTGCCATGTGTTAGGTTGGGATCGTATCGACCCTGTCTCTTGGGAAGGTGTGGAGAGATTTCTATACCATCCGGTAGGGCAACCACTCGATCTTACAAGCGCTGAGGTGAACCGCACGCTCGACTTCCTCGCGCTGATCCATGACGCCTTCTGCAGCAAGTACGGGCTTGGAAATCGCGAAGCTGCGGCGCATCGGCGGAGGGTATTTTGGCCGTGGGCTAAGCATGCTTTGGCCTTGTCATACAGACGTAACGGTCGCCGTGACGCGGCATGCCGTTTTTCACTGTTCGTTCAAGGGGCGAAGCTAGTGGCGAGAACGATGCGTCCAGCATGATAGCCAGGCTTTATCGCTCAATTCACCTTAAGGGGTGAAGCATGCACCTATCTTTGCAACCCAAAGTAAGGTATAAGGTGGCGGTCACCCTCCAACTAACCAACTAAGACCGCAATCAGAGAGTTCTGTCGCCTGTTGTTCAGCTCCTCTGATCTTCTAGTGTTCTAGAGACCGACTGAGCGAATGAAAGGCCGTGTTGAGGCGCTTGGTGGCTTTCCAGCCGACCAAACGTCGAAGCAGTTCGCCTTTCCAGGTTCCGAATCGAGGTCGGTAGTTTGTCTCTCCCATCTCCAAAGTCTTTCTGAGCGCCTCGTCTGTGAGGCCAGGAAAGAATGGGTAGGATCCGAACGCCAGATCCATGTAGCGGTTCGCAAGAGCACGGTAGGCTCGAGGATCCCGAGTGCGCGCGAGCAGCCACTTGGCCTTGCAATTCAGGGAATGGAATCGGCCTCGGAGTAGCGCTTCACTGTGGGTTGTACTATAGCTTCCACCTTGCAGGAATTTGCGATAGTAGTACCGGCCGGTTTTTGAGGCGCGGACGCCGCGGCTCGCGAGCACAACCCGAGCAAAGTACTCACCGTCGTCATCCGGAGACCGGACACTGTCATCCCACGGGCCCGCGCACTCCGCGACGTGGCGCGGGGTAAGCCACGCTCCGTACGGCACCATTCCGAATGGACCGTCGGGGCCGAGCAGTTCTGTAAGCCACCGAACAGGATCGTCACTGTCAACTACTCCCGAGCGCTCTTCGAGTCCCGAGTCGAGGCTTTGACCGTCGAAGAAGTAGATTGCTGGCGAGACAGCTAGATAGCCAGGGTTGGACTGCAGAAGAATTACTTGCTCTTCCACTTTGTTCGCGCTCAGCAGATCGTCAGCATCGAGATACTGGATGAAGTCGCCCTGCGCCTGGCTCACTGCTGTATTTCGGGCGGTTGCGGCCCCTAGATTCTGCTGCCGAATGACCTTCAGTTGGCCGGATTCGTAGGCCTCGGCCGCAGCGAAGGTGTTGTCTGAGGAGCCGTCGTCAACCACAATGATTTCCTTGTGCGGCCACGTCTGGTTTAGCGCTGATTCCAGAGCTGAAGCAATCCATCGCTCGGCATTATACGCGGGAATGATAATTGAGACTGAGCAACTCATCGCAGACCTCTGAGGTTCGGACACACAGCTTCTCTGCTTGACTACGAAGCGGTTCAGCTTGAAAATAGCACAAAACCGCAAGGCGGATTTCCGATTTTGCCAGAAGGGCTAAGTCTTTTCTGGCGCCTCCGACCCTGAATTTGCGCGATATGTTGAGCATGCTGAGAGGAATCGCTGTCGATCTCGGTACAAATATCGCGTCGGGTTTGAGGAACATCGGGTGATGCAACCGAGGCGTGTGAATACGGTCAGCTCAGCATTCAATCGAAGTGTGGTTTTGTCCCACCCAGGATGTGGGCCTTTCGTGCAACAGGCCGCGCGAACGCTCCACGAGGCGGGATTACTCGCCGAATATGTGACAACTTTTCACTACGACGACCGCGACGCTCTGAGCCGTTTTTTGAAACTGGTATTACGAGCTAGGTACGAGGACCCCGCGAAGCAGCTTGCGCGGCGCAGAATCACCGAGATCCCGCGAACGCTGGTTCACGGACATCCTCTGCCGGAGCTGCTTCGCATGCTCTCCACTGCAGGGGGTTCCATTGCTGCTGACCTCGCATGGGAACAAACGGAAAAGTGGTTTGATCGAATTGTAGCCCGGCGTCATTTGGAAGGTACGAGTGCCATTTACGGGTATGAGCACGCGTGCCTGGAAACATTCAAGTTGCAACGAGCTCGCGGAGGCGTGTGCATCTATGAAATGCCAATCGCCCACCACAAGACCACTTCGGCGATCCTTTTGGAGGAGTTCAAGACGTATCCGGAGGCTGTGACCAAGAGCGATCTCCACCTTCGCAAGGTAGCTTGGCGTCGAAACGCGCGCAAGGATCAGGAGTTGGGGTTGGCCGATTTGGTGATTGTGAACTCGAGTTTCACGAAGCAATCGTTAGTTGACGCCGGGATACCTGAAGGACGAATTAAAGTGATTCCTCTGGGGGCGCCGCACGTTAACAAAGAAATCAGGTCGCAACCAAAATCGCCATTCATATTCCTGAGTGCGGGAACGCAATCGGTTCGGAAGGGCGTGCATTACCTGTTGCAAGCATGGCGCAAACTCCGGCCGCAAGGTGATGTCGAGCTATGGCTGATCGGTCAAATGGCCTTGCCGGAGCGGCTCTTAGCGGACCTTCCCGGCAAGGTTGTGATTCGAGCATCGGTTCCCCGTGCGGAGTTGATGGAAATCTACGGTCGCGCTAGCGTGTTGGTTTTCCCTTCGTTATGCGAAGGCTTTGGTATGGTGATTACAGAAGCGATGGCAAACGGACTCCCGGTTATTACCACGAATAACACCGCTGGACCGGCCTTCATCCACCATGGACGCAATGGATTCCTGATCCCAATCAGAGATCCCGATTGTCTCGCCGAAGCGATGCAATGGTGTCTGGATCACCCGCTCGACCTCTTTGAGATAGGCGCCAGAGCTTCGGAGAGCGCGGCGAAATGGCAGTGGAAGGACTACCGCGCTGCGCTTGGCAGCACTCTAGCAGAACTGCTCGTCAAATCGAATCAGGTCCGAGGAGAAGAGAGTGCACTTAAAACTGTTGGCTAAGAGAATCTTTTTCCCGGGCCTAGATCTACACACTCGCTGTCGGTTTCGATTCTTGCCGGAACTATTTCGGACTGGCAGACTACGCACCCTGGATGCCGGCTCGGGCAATGGCGCTCTGTCCTATGCCGCCTTCCGGCGTGGCAGCCGAGTCTTAGGAGTTAGCTTCAGCGCAAAGGAAGTGGCTGACACAAATGTTCTATTTCGGGCAATGGGAATTGCGCCGGCCGACGTAGAGTTTCGGCAGATGAATATTTATGATTTGAATAGCTTGGAAGACACCTTCGATCAGATTATTTGCAGCGAAACGCTCGAGCACATCAAGCGGGACGGTGAAGTGGTTCAGATGTTCGCGAAACTCTTGCGACCCGGAGGTAGACTGATCTTGTGTTGCCCTCACGCACTCCATCCGGAGCATGCCTTAGGCCGCACCGACGAACCGGAAACCGGATATCATGTTCGGGATGGCTACTCCATTGAAAGCTATCACGCGTTGCTGGATTCTTCTGGACTGGTAATTACCACGGTGCTCGGTTTGGGGTCACCCCTATTGTGTAACCTCGATAAGTTTCTAAGAGAGGTACGCCTTAGGGTGGGCGACCTTGGAGCCTTCCCGATTTTCCTGTTGCTTCTTCCTCTCGTTCTCTTTGATTATCGCAATCCTAAGATGCCGTTCTCGTTGGCCGTTGTTGCAGAGAAGGCGTGAGCTATTCCGATGCGAGTGTGCCTTGTCGGAGCAACAAATCCTTGCCACAATCCTCGACTAGTCCGTGAGGCGGACACTCTCGTGCGTGCCGGACACGCGGTTCGGGTGGTGGCACTCGGGGCCGGGAAAGGTTTACAGCGGCGGGATGAGAGCCTCGTTAGGTCTCGAGGATGGCAACTGGAACGGATTGATCTCCACTCGGACCTTTGGGTGGGAAAATTGCGGTCCGCCTGGATGAGGGGCCGGCGACGGCTGGCCTCAGCTGCCTTCCAGCAGGTCCAATGGACCAGGTTCGCGGAGTACAGCAGCTGCACGAGCCTACCGGAATTAACGAGACTGGCATCAGCACAACCCGCAGACTGGGTCATCGCCCACACGCAGACGGTTTTGCCTTCCGCGGCATCCGCAGCGAAACGCTGTAATGCACGTCTTGGATTCGACAGTGAGGATCTTCTATCCGAAATGGGCGATGCTTCGTGCGAAGCGATCCGCGCGATTGAGCGCCGTTACCTTCCCGAATGCCAATATATTTCGGTTGCATCAAATTGTATGGGCGCGCATCTGGTCAAAGCCTATGGAATTGCTGAACCGGTGGTACTGCATAACGTGTTTCCGGTTTCTTTGGCCGATGGAATGAGACCTCCACACGCAAGGCCGGTTCATGCCCTGTTACGGATACACTGGGTCAGCCAGACGCTAGGTGTGGATCGTGGCCTCCAGGACATTTTCGAGGCGAGTGGGCATCTGAGGGAAAGGGTTGAGATTCATTTGAGGGGACAGGCGTCCGAAGGGCAGAAAGAGGCGGTTCTGAACCTGGCGGAAAGATGCGGCGCCGCAGGTTTAGTCAAGCTTGACCCAGTCATCGAGCACGACGCGGTAATCCAATCAATGGGGGAGTATGATGTCGGGCTTGCGTTGGAGCGCCCAGACCATCAGAGCTACAGTCGGACGGTGACTAACAAAGTGTTTAGTTACCTACTGGCTGGGCTCGCGATCGCCGCGACAGACACGCCAGGCCAGCGCGAAGTTCTAGATCAAGTTCCAGCCGCTGGATTTCTTTATCCGGCTGGAAACTCAAGAGTCCTTGCTGAGAAGCTGCAAAACTGGATCAATAACCCGACATCGCTCTTTACAGCGAAGCAAGCTGCGTGGGACGCTGCGAGAGCGACATTCTGTTGGGATGTGGAAGAGACGAAATTCCTGCAGCTTCTCAAAGGGTTTCCTAATCCTGTTGGGAAACTTGTGGAAGCGACCACGGGATGAAACGGGTTCTTATCATTGGTGCAGATTTTACTCCCAGCAGCCATCCGCCGGCGCTCCGCATCCGCTTCTTTGCCCAACATCTTCGTGAGTTTGGCTGGGAACCCATCATTTTGACTGTCGATCCTAACTACTATGAGACTGCCATTGATGCTGAGAACGAAAAATTGTTGCCTTCTGACATAGAAGTCATACGCGTTAATGCACTGCCTGCTAGGCTGACGCGCAGATTAGGTTTTGGCGATCTCGGACTACGGAGTCTGTGGCACCTGTGGCAAGCACTCTCTCGTCTGCTCCGACAGCGAAAGATCGATCTTGTGTTTATCCCGGTCCCGCCAAATCCTTCTCTGATACTCGGCCGACTCGCACATGCTCGATTCGGCATTCCTTACGTAATCGACTACATCGACCCGGTGGTCACAGAATTTTACTGGAAGTTACCGCGGTCCCAACGACCGCCGAAACATGCATTTGCCTATGCGATGGGACGGCTGATGGAGCGTTTTGCAACCGCCAACGTTGCGCACATCACTGGAGTCTCGCAGGGGACTACCGATGGTGTCATCGCGCGTTACCCGTGGTTGAATGGCGCCCTAGCAACCGAAATTCCTTATGGCGGAGAGCCCGCGGATTTCGATTACATTCGGCGACACCCTAGGAAAAACGTGATCTTTGACTCGACGGACGGTTTGCGCCACATCAGCTACATCGGGGCTTACACGTTGTCGATGGAGCCTGTGATCAGAGCTCTGTTCGCTGGGATTGCGCGAGCGCGATCGCGCAATTCAGAACCATACAGCCGTCTGCGCATTCACTTTGTTGGAACGCGATACACTTCCGGTCGTGGACAGCTAGAGCAAGCACGGCCCATCGCCGCTGAGTTTGGTATCGCCGACCTCGTAGACGAACATCCTGACAGGGTGCCGTATTTGGACGCGCTAAATCTGCTCCGGGATTCAAACGCGTTGTTGATAGTCGGATCAGTGGAGCCCCATTACACTGCATCCAAGATTTTTCCCTATATCCTTGCGGAGAAGCCTTTGCTGCCGATTTTTCACGAACGGAGCAGCGTTGTTAAGATCCTTGCGGATACTGGAGCGGGAAAGGCAGTGACTTTTGGCGACGGACGTCCATTGAGTGGAGCGACTGAAGAGATTGCGGTCGGTTTTGAGCGATTGCTGAGCCTGCCGCCGGATTTTCGACAATCCATACACTGGGACATGTTTGAGCCTTATACTACTAGGGCGATGTCAGCCCAGCTTGCGAAGGTCTTCGACGGAATCGCCAAAGTGTCGCCCTTCAATGGTGCTGCAATCGCGCCTTTTGCTTATGGTAAATCGGAATGAACTCGGGGATTTGAGGAGTCACCAATGGCAGTGAAGTCGTTAATCACCGGCGGTGCCGGATTTGTGGGTTCACATTTAGCACAGGAGTTGCTGCGGCGGGGCGAAGAGGTTTACATCTTGGACGATTTGTCTACCGGGAGCATCGAAAACATCGAGCACCTGAAGCCCAATCGTCGTTTTCACTACACTGTGGATTCCGTGCACAACGAACCCGTTGTAGCGGAGCTTATCGATCGCTGCGACGTGGTTTATCATTTGGCGGCTGCCGTAGGCGTAAAATTGATCGTTGAAAGCCCTGTCAACACGATCGAAACCAATGTTCACGGCACGGAGGTGGTTCTCAAGCTCGCGAACAAGAAGAAGAAGAAAGTACTGATCACCTCCACCTCAGAAGTCTATGGCAAGTCCACGGCCGTGCCGTTCAACGAAGAACAGGACTTGGTTCTCGGAGCCACGACAAAAGGTAGATGGAGCTATGCCTGCTCCAAGGCGATCGATGAATTCCTCGCGATTGCTTACTACCATGAAAAGAAGCTGCCGGTCGTTATCGTCCGATTGTTCAACACCGTCGGTCCACGGCAGACCGGCCGCTACGGGATGGTGATCCCTAGCTTTGTATCTCAGGCACTGGACGGACGGCCTATCACAGTCTATGGCGATGGGACACAATCGCGTGCTTTTGGCTATGTCTGTGACGTGGTAAGAGCTATTGCGGACCTCACCAATCACTCCGCCGCAGTGGGTCAAGTATTTAACATCGGAAGCACGCAAGAGACCACTATCAACCAGCTGGCGCATATGGTGAAGACCATGACTGGAAGCAGTTCCGAGGTCGTGTATGTGCCCTACGACCAGGCCTACGACCAGGGTTTCGAAGACATGCCGCGTCGCGTGCCGGATATCAGCAAGATTCGGCAGCTCATCGGATATCGTCCTAGTCTGGATCTTGAAGGCATCTTGGCGGAGATCATTGCCTACATGCGAGAGAGTGTACGTATCGACGCGAATTGCGCGGCTGGACAACTCGAGAAGAGTGCTTAGCGATGCACTTTTTCCCTGCGCTCGTCGTATCCATTTCATGATTGTGTCGGTCTCAGCACAAGATTCTTGTCCTTCGTTCCGGTACTCTGGCGTGGCTTGCACGACATTTAGCCACGTCGCGCAAGGAAAGCGCCTCACGTCGTATGGCGTTGACTTGCGGCGGGAGGGGCGAAGAGATGACTGCGCGACTGGCCTAACGATTTTCCGCAGTGGTTCAAGAGGGCGGAAGGGCATTCCGCTCCGCCAAATCCAAGAACTGCGTCGGTCGAGCAGAGCTAACATGGCGGTGTGAGTCGAAATGCCTAAAATTTCCATCATTCTTCCGGTTTATAACGGTGAAAAGCACTTGCGAGAGTCCCTAGATTCGGTTCTGGGGCAAAGTTACCGTGATTTTGAGCTGATTGTCTGGGACGACGGCTCTAGCGACCACAGCCGCGAGATCATTGACGGCTACAGCGATCCGCGGATTGCCGTATACGAAAACACTCAGAATTCAGGCTTGTTCTCCACCTTGAACTCCGCCATTCGCAAAGCAGAGGGACCCTTCGTTCGCCTATGGGCGCAGGATGACATAATGAAACCTTACTGCCTGGAGAAAGAGATTGCCTTTTTCGAGCCACGAACAGACTGCGCCTTGGCCTATTCCGCCTACGATGTGATCGACGACGATGGCCGCGTTATCCGGAAAAGAGCGGAAATAACAGATGTATTTGTCGTCGCACCCGATGTTGCTTCAGAAATCATGTTCTACTACGGCGACATTACTGGCAATATCGCCAACATCACTATCCGCAGGAGTGTCCTAGAGCAGGCCGGACTGTTCCGGCAGGACATGCGGGTTTCCGGGGATTTTGAGTTTCTGGTGCGTCTCGCGGCAAGCTATTCCTTTTGTGAGATCCACCAACCGCTGATTTACCTCCGCTCTCATGCGGGGCAATTCAGTCACCAAAAAGGCGCCTACAATCTGCACATGAGAGAGAATGACGAACTCCACGCCCAACTGGCGGGCCGCATGAAGCATCTCGATCCTCGTTATGTGAAAACCTACGATATCTGGAACCGGCAGGTTCTGTACGTCCATTATGCCGTCCGGCGTGCTCTCACCGGAGATTTTGAGAACGCGGTTCTGGCGTACCGGAATATCCGGACTCTGGGTCAACCGTCGCTCGCCTTTCTAGCGTGGCTTGTTTCCGCAAACGCCCACCTGAAATTTTGTAAGCCTCGGTACTCGCGAGCATTAGCCGCTCATTTCGCGCGAGCGGCTCCAAAATTCGTTGACGCATCAAAACGTCGCTACTCCGAGCCACTGGGCTGCAACAGTACGTCAGAAGAGTAGCCTCGGTTGCGCTGGGTTCTTAGGGCGATGCTTGCTTGAAACGTTGAGTTGTGTCTGACTCACCATCGGAGATATCCAAATGGGTTCAAGTTTCTTGTCTCAGATTCCGACTGTCATTGACCTTCTGCAGCAGATTCATCCCGAGACCATTCTCGATGTGGGAAAGGGATTTGGTAAATTCGGTTTCCTCGTGCATGAATACTTCGGAATTCCAACAGTGGTGAGGCCCGACCCCCGGCGGATGCTGCGTGAGCAAAGCACGGTTGCAATTGACGCGGTAGAATCATGTCCCTTCTATATGTGGCCCCACCTGGATCATATTTACCGCAAGATCTATTTGGGAAGAGTGGAGCAACTGCTCAAGGAGTTCCCGCCCTATGATCTTGTTCTGATGTGTGACGTGCTGGAGCACCTGGACAAGGCGGATGGGGCCAACGTGGTGCGGTGGTTTCTCAGCCAAGGGTCGATTTTGTTTGTCACAACACCCAAGGACTGGTTCAAGCAGGATGCACTCCACGAGAATCCCGACGAGGAGCACAAGAGTCACTGGACGCCGGAAGATTTCAAGCAATTTGGATCGTCGCTTACTTGGCAGAACATCGGCCCCGGTAGAGCCTTTATTCTTTCTAAGCAGCCGCTGTGGTTCCGAGCTTTTGGGAGGCAGCCAATTAAGAGAGCTAAGCGGATTGCCCATGCGATCTTAAATGAACTATAGACAGCACTATGCCTAGACAGTTCCAACTGGCGATCCTTTCCACCCACCCGATCCAATACCATTCGGCCTGGTATCGGGCGCTGGCCGGGCATCCAGATCTTCAGGTCCACGTGTACTATTGTCACCAAGCGACACCTCAGGAACAGGCCCGCGCTGGTTTCGGCGTGGAATTCGAGTGGGACGTGCCACTGCTCACGGGATATCCGCACTCCTTCCTACGGAACATTGCGAACCCACCCGGGCATGGTCGGTTTGCCGGGTTAGATACTCCCGAGATCGCGGACATCATTCGCCATGGACAGTATGATGCTGTAATGGTTAATGGTTGGCACTACAAGAGCGCGTGGCAGGCGATCTGGGCCTGCTGGAAATCGAAAGTGACAGTCATGGTGAGGGGCGACTCGCACTTGCACAGTCCCCGAGGCATCGCGATGCGAGCATTGAAGTCTTTCACATATCGACGCTTTATTCCGCGGTTTGATGCCTGTTTAGCCGCCGGCCTGTGGTCGCGGGAGTATTTTCTGCATTATGGCGCGCGTCGGGAACGCATTTTCTTGGTGCCGCACGCCATAGACAATGGAAGATTTGAAGCGGAGGCTGATTGCCTCGCACCGCGCCGTCCCGATATTCGAAAAGAAAAAGATCTGGGCGGCAATGCAACAGTATTCATGTTCTCAGGAAAGTTCATTCCTAAGAAACGGCCTATGGATTTCGTATCCGCGATTGAACGGGCGGCGCGACGCAACCCTAGTATTCAAGGTTTGATGGTGGGAGATGGACCGCTGCGTGCTGGGTGTGAGGCTGTCGTTCGAGAGATGAGCGTACCGATTCGGTTTACCGGATTCTTGAACCAGTCACAAATCACTAGAGCGTACGTCGCTTCCGACGCGCTCGTGCTTCCCTCGGATGGAGGAGAGACCTGGGGTCTGGTCGTGAATGAGGCCATGGCTTGTGGCCGACCCTGTATAGTGAGCGATCGAGTGGGATGCGGCCCCGACCTGGTTGTTCCGCAGGAGACAGGGGCCATATTCCCCCTGGGGGATGTGAACGCATTAGCGAATTCGATGCTCGAGTTGGCGAGAGATCCCGAACGAACGATTTCAATGGGTCTGGAGGCCCGGAGCAGGGTGAGAAACTATTCTGTCACAACGGCAGTTGATGGCATAATCCAGTCGCTTGTCGCGACTCTGGGTCCGCGAGCCTCGCATGCGAGTGTCTAAGATTTCGAATAACGGGAGAACTTCACCGGTTTTGCTCTACACGGGCGTCCCGTTAATCGTAACTGCGGTTCTATGGGCAACTAACCTCTATCCCGTGACCCTGCCGGAGGTCCTTGGTGCATTTGTCCTCTGTTGGATTCCGTGGGCCGCATACCGGCGCTGGGTCGGCGGTGAACGGGAGCAGATTCCGCTGTTCGTTCTGATCGCTGTCATGTACTGGATGGCCTACGCGGTGCCGCTATTCTGGACGAAGCACCAAATCGTGCTGATTATGGGGAAGCATCAACTTCCCGAGAATGTCATAACGCAGTCGCTATACTTGGTCATCTTCGGGATAGCTGCACTTGGAATTGGCATGGCCGCGGGTGGACGATTACGCTTTAGCAATTCTTTCACGGTGGACATCCATCGTAGTCCAGCACGATGGAATTACTTGAGATTTACTTTGCTGGCTACGACATTCCTGAAAATCGTAGTGCCGATCGACATGCTTGGCGGCGGAAGCCGACAGTTCCTGGCCATTATTGAGACAATTGTTCCGTCGGTGGCGTTTGTAATTCTCTTTCGCTATTACCTCCGCGATAAGGCCATTCCCGTGGATAAGATACTTCTTGTGGGCTACACCGGCGTAGCACTGGTCGCGGGGATTTCTTCGGGCTGGCTCGGAAGTTTCGTGGGAGTGGCAATTATGGCTATGGCGGTCTACGTATACGAAAGACGAAAACTCCCCCTCGTCGCGATCATAATAGGAATTCCCATTGTCCTCTTCCTGCAGCCAGGAAAAGAAAAATTTCGCAGCCAGTATTGGCGCACCGGTGCTTCGGAGAACTACGTGGAGCGTTTGAACTTTTGGATAGATACCTCCTGGAGTGCTTGGGCAGACGCTTTGTCAAATTCGGATCCGGAACAAGCAAGGAACTTGGCCAATCTTACGTTAGGACGACTCTCGTTACTGCAGCAAACTGCGAACGTAATACAGTCAACACCCGAGCGCGTTCCATACCAGAAAGGACGACTGTATTCGTATATGCTAGTCACGTTCGTCCCCCGATTCTTCTGGCCTGACAAACCTTCCGTCAATGATTCGAATAGATGGTACCAAGTCGCATACCGACTGACAACGCCCAACCGATTGAACGGCGTATCGATCGCAGTTGGGTACTTACCTGAGAGTTACATTAACTTCGGCTGGTTCGGTCCGCCCGTGGTGATGTTCTGTGTGGGAATATTCCTTGGACTGTTCGACAGGGTATTTTTACAATCTGGTTCGGGGTTGTTGCTGAATAGCATTGGTGTGGCTCTACTACCCCAGCTTTTGCCGGTGGAATCACAACTAGCACAGTACATAGCGGGTTTCGCGCAGCAAGCCGCGATCGCGTTGATTACGTTGGCGCCCATGTTTGATCTCCACCGGAATAAGAAGTATCAAGAAACGCGAGCTGTTTTTGTCCCTGGTGGCAACTTCATAGAGCGGTGAACGGTAGTAACCGGAGATTGCTCACATTCGCGCGTCGAGCTGGGGATTGCATGGTATGAATACCTGAATCTGAAGGCCGCAAAGAGACTGGCGTCTTACATGGCGGTAGGGATCGCGAGCAGGTTCTGCACAATGAAGGAGTTGTTGGCGCCATACCCCAAAATGGACCATCATGAAAACCGTGGGTTAAGCCTCACGCTCGAGATTTTGTCCTTCCCCGATGGAGTGCTGGTGGTAACCGTTCCGTCCACGGGATCGCTCTTCCGCTGCCGCTGGGATGTTTCAGGACACGAGCTAAGTAGAAAGTATTGGCTCTCGGACTCATTTTCATGAATCTCGACAGTGTTTCTCGCGCGGCCCGCAGGTTTCTTCCAGCGCGACTGTTTGCGCTCCTAAGACGCCTTGGCACGGCCACAATCACGCCTGTGGTCTTTAGTCTGAGATCCGGACACTTTCGAAGCAGTCTGGCTTCCCGCGCTATGACTGCAGGTGGCGAGCCTCTGCCCTGGTACACCTACCCCGCGATACATTTCCTGGAACATCGAGATTGGAGTTGCCTTCGTGTTCTAGAGTTCGGGGCCGGGCAATCCACATTGTGGTGGGCCTCGAGGGCGCGAGAGATCCAGTCATTCGAGGACGACCGGAATTGGTTTCGCGAGCTTACCCCGAAGCTCCCGCAAAATGCGCAGTTGTCGCTGGTGAGGAATGACGCGGGTGACTGTTACCCGGCGGGTGTTTTCGATGTTGCCGTGATCGATGGACTGGATCGGTATCTAGCGACTAGACTCGCGCTGCAATACCTCGCACCCGAGGGAATTGTGGTGGTTGACAACTCGGAAGGAAGTTGGGACGGTGCAGAAGAGTTTCCTATCATTCAATTGCTCCACCAGGAGGGATTCCAGCGCGTGGACTTCTATGGTTTCGCTCCCGGAGTTATGAAGCCCCATTGCACTTCGCTATTCTTCAGAGGGAAACCGTCAGTATTAAACGACCCATCACCGCCGGTGAAACGCGACTGAATCGTGAACCCATGTGGCCTAGGCGGCGGCCTCAAAAAGTTGAAGCCCGGAGACAATAGATTCAGATCAGAGTCAATTTGTCCTTCCGAAGCCAGGCGAACCAGATGCCAGCAGTTCCCTGTGCCTTCAGAGACGTAGGTCTGGCGCGCGTGCGTTGGACCCAGGCAGTCAGACGCGCTGACGATTAATGAGTCGATGCGCTCGACCGCGGCCGCATCGAAAATGTCCAGAGACAGCAGGACGTACAGTGCGGACTTCCGTGAACTGTGACCGGCGGAATAGAGCGTGATAAGGTTTTTGCTGAGCATCCTCCCAAGTTGGACAAATAGACAAAGGGACTAAACGCCTGCCGACTTTCCTGCGATTCAAATAGCCGTAAACGCAGGTGGCCGCGACGATTCGGTATCGCGTGTTGACGGGGAAGACCGGAATACTTTGTGGCAAAGCCAGTCAGGGCGGTACGGGACTAGATGAATACAATCCAAAATGGCTTGAAACTCCCGTCCCCTTCCCTCCCAATCCGTGACGGAGCTCGTTCCGTGCACCGCCCGGTCAGAGGTCAGAGATGGCTTAATCAAGCGCTTCTCTAGGGCCTATATCCTATCGGCCAATCGCAAAGAGTGTTGAGGGCGAAAAACGTCGCGCGTTCCGCGACCGGCGAGGTTGTCCGCTTTGCTCGATCTCCCGTTGCGAAACGCTCGGATCAAGGTTTTTGTTCGATTTGTCGATGATTGGATTGTCACCTCAAGGTGGAGGAAAACAATCGTGATTCGAAACTCCTTGTGTCTGGCGGTATTGCTTTGCAGCACTCGAATCATATTGGGCCAAGGATCCGCATCGGACACGATCGCTTCACCGGTTCCTGCAGTAATTAAATTCGGTGGCACAATGCGAGATCTCGACGGTAGAGAGCTGGTTGGCTCGCGGAGTCTGAGGTTTGCCCTTTATCAGAATCAGGAGGGAGGCACTGCGATTTGGACCGAAGTCCAGGCCGTGACCCTTGACAGCCATGGACGTTACACTGCATTTTTGGGGTCTTCAATCCTTGGTGGAGTTCCCGCGGAAATCTTTGCTTCGGGCGAGACGCAGTGGATAGGCGTCACACCCGAGGATGGTATTGAGCGTCCTCGGTTTGCGATTACGACGGTGCCATATGCTTTCAAGGCCGCAGAAGCCGACACGTTGGGTGGGAAAAGGCCCGAAGAATTTGTATCTGTGCAGCAGCTAACGACATTATTGGGAGACGGGATCGGAGATTTGTTCGTTACCCGTTCGCCGGCGTTGGACTCTGGATCCAGCATCACGGCAGCATCGGAAACACAAGCTTCAAATGTGAGTACGAATTATCGGTGCCGGGTCGTCACCCAGGCTGTATCCGCGACCCCAGGACTTCCCTCGGGAGTGGCCGCCGGGTCCGAATTGGTCTCCAGTGGTGTCGGCCAGTCGCCCGTGTATCAGAACAAGGCCGTCATCAATCCGTTAGATTACGGGGTTACCTGCAGCGGAACGACCGACGATACAACTGCCATGCAGAATGCGATCAACGCCGCATGCAACTCTGGCCAGCGCGCGGGCACCCTCGTCCTGCCCAACTCATGCAACATCTATCTCAGTGCGACTCTCAATGTCTCCAAATGCACCGGCATCACAATTGATGGGGGCCAGTCTCAAGGCCAATCGACTATCGGTGCAGCAGGTGGGGCTGGGGCCGGTAACGCAGCCTTTTTGTGGCACGGCCCGGCTGGGGGAACGGTTTTGGAAATCAACCAAACTCGCGACTCAGCATTCAAGAACTTTACTGTTTTCACGAATGCCTCAAATTACCTTGCATCCGGGGCAAACGTCGGCATCCTGATTGATGAAGCCGGCACAGTCACCAACATCGTGACCAATAACAATTTCGAGGACATCCAGGTCTACAACGGGAACGCGCGCAACCCAAACTTTATCGGCATCGACATTTGCCCCAGCGCACCGGGGAACTGTGAGCAGCAAAACTTGACACGGGTAGTGATGACGTGCGGTGCGGCGGGACCCTCAGCGACCAGCAACGGCACTGGGATTGCCTATGTCGCCGGCGAGCCATTCGATGAGCATCTTCATTGGTATAACTCGACTTATTGCAGCCAAGCAATTGCTCTTTCCGGTCCAAACCTTGGCGTCAACGTTCTCGATATAGACGGCGGGCTAGCAAACGGTAACTACACGGATTTGTTCGTGAACACTGGGCGGAACATCAGTTACCGGCATTTCCGCAGCGAGAATGGAATCGCACAGATTGTGATTGGAAATCCTTCTTTCTCTGGCGCGCACGATCTGACCGTGGAAGAGAATTCATTTGGTGGTTTGACCAATGGTACAACCACGATCAGCTATCCTTACAATGACACGGGCGGCATCCTTCGAGTTATCAAAAACGACTGGGATAGCAATTCCACCGTCACGCCATTTGGCCCAACGGGATCAGGCATTTTTTATGGCTGGTTCGATTCCCAGGACAATAATTATCCGAACACCACACTATGTCCTGTTGTGTCTTACGCCAAGATGCATAATAGTGTGCTCGATCAGTCTTACAACACACCTGCCTGTGGACCTTAGCTATAGTTAGCGTCACTGACTCAGCCGGCTGAGACGGCAATTTGACGACACGTTACTGCCCCAGCGGGGAAAGTGGTTTTTCGGGGTTCATCAAGCTCCTCAAACGGAGAAGGGTGTCTCTCTTTTCTAGGACCTCAGCTGTTGCCACTAGCAGCCACTGCGGCGTAAGCGGGGAGCAGTGGTGTCAGTGCTCGACGAAGGCGACCGGCAAAGTGCTCTTCCAGAAAGACGGCATTGACTCTGGCCAACGCAGCCTGTCCTAACTGTGTCGCATACTGCGCACTTTTCAAAACAGGAATTGCCGCCTCCGCGATGGTCTCCCGGGCAGAATCCTTCGCGATAACGGCGCCCGTACCCGCGGGGAACAGTTCTTCGGTGACGGTGCCGGCGAGTCCCAACAAAGGTACGCCGAAGCTGGCTGCTTCGACCCCGGCCAGTCCAAATCCTTCTTGCCTCGAAGGATAAAAAAGCATGCGGCAGGAACGATACATCTGATCCCGTTGTGCATCGTCGATCCTACCGCAAAATTCGACGCCTGCCATGTGCTCCGCTTGTACTCTATTTTGCAGGCGGTCTTTGTCGTTGCCGGTGCCGACGAACATCAACTTCGCATCGGGAATGGCAGACTTGATGAGCGGCCAAGCATCGATCACGGCGTCATGGCCTTTGAGGCGCTCGGAATCGACCATGCGGCCGACAACCAGCGCGACCGGAGGATTGGATCCGACGTCCGCAAGTATGGGCGGGCGCTTCACGCCGAGCCAGGTGACTTCCACTTTCGGCAACCACGGATTCAAAACGCGGGCTTCGGTCTCCGTCGTCGCCGAATTTACGAGGAGAAGACTTGCACCCAGTAGCGCCTCTCGCCGCCGACCGCCTAAGGGCTTCCAGACCTCGATGCCGTGCAAGAACACAGCATACGGAACGGGTTGCAGACGCGGTATGATGGCGTGCAGAATGGCAAGGTCGATGTGGTCATACAACACAAAATCCGGAGTCTTCAGACTGCCCCAGAGTGTCCTGCCCACAGCTGCGGGAATGCGTGCAAAGCGGGGCCAGGAGGCGTGGTGTCTCCACACCGCTAGATCGGAATCTTTTTCGAGAGCTGACGCAATCAGCTGGGCGACCACGCCAATGCCGCCCTGTCGGGTACCGAGTCCGGAGGTAATGAGAGCAATTCGAGGACGCACGCAGTCTGGAGGAATACGAACATATTAGTACCATCCTGTAGCGACAATTTGAAAGTGCTTTTGCGAGATAGCGACAATTCCTGGACTCCTAAGCATCCCTCATGAAGGTTTTGCATGTGGTACCGTCGTTCCACCCCGCCTATTTCTATGGTGGTCCCATTCGCTCCACCTTTGAGCTGTGCCGGAACCAAGCGGAGTTGGGCTGCGAGGTCCGTGTTTTGACCACCGACGCGAACGGTTTAGATCAAGTACTGGATGTGGACAAGACCGAGGACGTAGAGCTTCCTGAAGGATTTCGTGTTCGCTATTGTCCACGCCGGCAACGACATTCCGTTTCGCCAACCCTAATGCGGTTACTGCCCGCATACATGCGTTGGGCCGATGTCGTCCATCTCACCGGAATCTACAACTTCCCGACCTTCCCAACCATCTGGTGGGCCCGTTCTTTAAAGAAACCGCTGATCTGGTCACCGCGGGGGGCACTACAGCGCTGGCAGGGGTCTTCACGAGTCGGCCTGAAAGCGGCTTGGGATTTTCTGTGGTATCACAGCGCGGATCGCGCCGCATTGATGATGCATACTACCTCGGAGCATGAAAGCTACGAGATCTCGGAACGTTTCCCGAAGCTGCGACTGGAGATGATTCCTAACGGTGTGGATGTCCCGCAGGTTCTCCATCGCAGTGCGAGGAATGGAGAGCTTCGCTTGCTTTTCATCGGACGACTGGACCCGAAGAAGGGAATTGAGGCTTTGCTGAAGGCTTGCAGTCTCGTCGGTCCTATCCCTCCGTGGCGGCTTGCGATCGCGGGGTGGGGAGCGCCGGAGTACGTCGCTCAACTCAAAGAGCAGATTCACGCGCTCGGACTGAGCGGACGGGTGGAGATGCTCGGGGCAGTATTATCCGAGACCAAGCAAAGACTATTTGAATGTTCGGATGTTGCGCTCGTGCCCTCTTACACCGAAAATTTCGGCATCGTCGTAGCCGAGGCTCTCGCCCATGGAGTTCCAGTGATTGCGAGCAAAGGGACCCCGTGGAGCCGTTTGGAAGCGATGAAGTGTGGCTTGTGGGTCGACAATGATCCGAAAACTCTGGCCGAGGCCATTCGCGGGATAAGTAGCATGTCGCTCGAAGAGATGGGCCGTCGAGGTCGGGCCTGGATGCAGAACGAGTTTTCCTGGCTTTCGGTGACCAAGCAGATGGTGGACCTGTATGACCGATGTGCTGGGCACGGCCATAACCAATGAATGAGTGAACGTTAACGACTTCGAGGATTGTTAAATGTGTGGAATTGCCGGAATCGTGGGTGCGCTATCGCCCGAACGGGTGACTGGGTCCCTGCAATCAATGCTCGACGCACAGTTGCACCGCGGCCCCGATGACGGCGGTTCAAGGGTGGTCTCGGTGAGCGGCGCAACCGTTGGGCTCGGAAACCGTCGTCTGGCGATCCAGGATCTGTCTCCACTGGGCCACCAGCCCATGGTGAACCAAGCCACCGGCGATATTCTGGTTTACAACGGCGAGATCTATAACGCTCCTGCGCTACGGGAGCTGTTGCAGAGCGACGGCTTCCAGTTTCAAGGCCATAGCGATACGGAAGTCTTGTTGCGGGCTTATGAGCGCTGGGGAACCGAATGTTTGAAACGCCTTCGGGGTATGTTTGCCTTTGCCCTTTGGGATGTTCGCCGTTCACGCCTGGTGATTGCGCGGGATCCGATGGGAATCAAGCCGCTCTACTATGCGGCAAGAAAAGACGGTTGGTTTGTCTTTGCCTCGGAAGTGCGCGCGCTGCTCCGGAGCAGTCTGCTGGATCCTCGCATTGATCGTCGGGCGTTAGCTGGATACCTGGCGTATGGCGCGGTTCAGGAACCGCTGACGATCTATGAGGGGATATTCTCTCTGCCTCGCGGTTGCTGGCAGGAACGCGATGGTCACGGGAATGTCGTGACAGAAGGAAGATACTGGCAGTTTCCATTGCCCGAGAAGTCGCAACGCAGCCGTCGTCTAACGGACCTTGTCGAAGAGGGTCGTGGAATCCTTCAAGAATCGGTGCGCCGGCATCTGCTGAGCGATGTGCAAGTCGGTCTGTTCCTGAGTTCCGGGCTGGATTCTACGGCATTGCTGGGACTGACCCCCGCGAAACACAATCTCGACGCTTTTACCGTGTCGTTCCCGGACCATCCTGAATACAGCGAGGTTTTGGCGGCTAAGGTCGCAGCCGAACGTTTCGGGGTGCGTCACCACGAATGTCCGGTCAGCGACAGCACGGCTCTCGATTGGATCCACAAGGCGCTGCAATGCATGGATCAGCCGTCGATGGACGGCTTCAACTCCTACATTGTCTCGCGTGCAGTGCGTGAGCAAGGGATCGTAGTAGCCCTGTCAGGCCTGGGTGGCGATGAAGTTTTCGCCGGCTACAACCTGTTTCACCGAGTGCCCCGAATCTATCACGCTCTGACCTGGCTCAGTCCATTTCCGGAATCGGTGCGCACCACTGCGGCGAAGTTGGCGACGTCGTTCGCGAACGATACCGTCAGACAAAAAGCTCACGAGATCGCCCAAGTCAATCCAGGATTGATAGGGTTGTACTTCCGGCATCGTCGCTTGGTCAGTGATTCGGGGCTCGGAGCATTGGGCCTTCATGCCCAAACCCTAGGTCTGTCGGAAGATTTTCAGGTTCCGGAATTGCAATACGAGGGTTGCTACCTGCCGTCGGATTGGTTGTCGTCGGTGGCCAGACTGGATGCTTCCTTTTATCTCGAGAATATTCTGCTACGGGACAGCGACGTCTTCGGGATGGCCAACTCGCTCGAAATCCGTGTGCCCTTCCTCGATCAAGACTTGATGGAATGGGCGTTCCGACTGCCCGGAGATGTCTTGCTGCCGAAGGGTGCTCCCTTCAAGTACCTGCTACGGAACATCTGTGGCGAGGTGTACGGGAAAGTACCAGTCGCGTCCTCCAAGCGGGGCTTCGTGCTTCCGATATCCGCTTGGTTGAGAGGTCCCTTGCGTGAAGTCATGGAAGTCGGTCTCCGGACCCTGCGCGATTCGGGATGGCTGGATACAACCGGAATCGACGCCGTTCAGGAACGCTTCCGTCGTGAGCCGGACAGCCCGGCCTGGTCGCGAATGTGGGCTTTGGTGACTCTCGGATTCTGGCTGGAGAATCAGCATGCAACGGCACCCGTTACGATTGCTTCGGGAAGGATTGCGTGACGGGGCAGTCGCTTGAAGATCTTATGCCAGGGATCTTGGACCCTCTGCCCGACAACCGCGACAACCGGGTTCGACTTTTGACGAGCCCGGGGCGTGGCTTATAATGTGCGGAGCTCAGTTCCTGCCTGCGCGGAAATGGACTCCATGTTTTGCCGATGTCGACCGTGATCCGTTGATAAAACCGAACATGCAAAACATGGCAGACACTCGTACGGTACCCGCGCACACCGCAAAGTCCGATTCCATTGCAGTCACTGTTATTATCCCGACGCGAAACGAGGCGCGACATCTTGCCCGCTGTCTCGAAGCGGTTCGACGCTTTTCCGAAGTCTATGTCGTCGATTCACAAAGCACCGATTCTACCGTTGAGATCGCGTGTGCTTCGGGAGCAAAGGTGGTGCAGTTTCACTATCATGGCGGCTGGCCGAAGAAGCGGCAGTGGGCGCTTGATTCGCTTCCGTTCGAAAACGATTGGGTCTTGCTGTTGGATGCGGACGAGGTTTTGACTCCGGACTTGGCCGATGAGATTCAAGCGGCCGTTCGCAGTCCGAATCTCGTTGGATACCGGATTTTTCTGCGGATCCATTTTCTGGGCAGGGAACTTCGTTTTGGAGGAAGCGGCTTTTGGAAGCTGTCACTTTTCCGGCGTGGCAAGGGACACTTCGAGTGCCGACTGAGAGAACAGGACCCGTCGATGAGTGATATCGAAGTCCACGAGCATGTCGTCGGGGACGGAGATGTCGGCAAACTGCGCCATGCTCTTCCCCATCACAATGTCGAGTCTCTTTCCCGGTACTTGGCCAAGCATAATGAATATTCAAACTGGGAAGCCAAAGTTCTTGGCCAAGCGACGGAGCAGGTGGATGAATTGCGTCCAACCTTGTTCGGGAACCAGGCACAGCGCCGAAGGTGGCTCAAGAAACGTTTCTTTGGGCTGCCCGGTTCGCCGATATTTTTCTTTTTTTACAAGTACCTCTTACGTTTAGGCTTTCTGGATGGGGTGCCAGGTTTGATCTATTGTGTTCTTCAATCCACACATTTCTTCCACATCAAAGCAAAAATGTATGAATTCAATTGCACCGCGAAGCCTTCAAGGTAGTGAACTTGGCCAGGGCCTCCACATCACTTCACGGTAAATCCAATCGGCACGTGCCAGTTAGGAGTTCGTTGCTTGTACATCCTGGGGATCAACGCGTATCACGGTGATGCCGCTGCTGCCATCGTTAAAGATGGACAGCTCATCGCTGCGGTTGAAGAGGAGCGGTTCAATCGAAAAAAGCATTGTGCCGGGTTTCCCGCACTGGCCATACGCTACTGTCTGGAGGCCGCGGGTGTTCCGCTTGATCAGGTGGATTATATCGGCATTTCCCGTGACCCCTCCGCGCACCTGCATAAGAAAATCCTATTTTCGTTGACCAAACTGACGAACCTTTCGGGGTTGATTTCGACGCGGCTTGCAAACGCAGCAAAAATACGCGATCTCCGGCACGAACTGGCGAAAATGGTGGGAGTTGCCCCTTCGGAAAAAGCGCAGTTTCACAATGTGGAGCATCACAAGGCGCACATGGCCAGTTGCTTTTTTGTCTCCCCATTCGAACGCGCCGCAATTCTGTCGATTGACGGCTTTGGCGACTTTATCAGCACCATGTGGGGCCTCGGAGAGGGCAACCGTATCGAGGTACTCGGTCAAGTCGAATATCCTCATTCCGCCGGCGCCGTGTATACGGCGACCAGCCAGTATCTCGGATTTGCCAAGTACGGGGACGAAGGAAAGGTAATGGGACTGGCTCCCTACGGGCAGCCACGATATCTGGCCGAGTTTCGGGACATCATCCGGACCGATTCCTCTAGTGGCTTCAAATTGAACCTCGACTATTTCCTGCATCACTCCGAAGGCGTGGAGATGACCTGGGACGAAGGTTCGCCCACGATCGGCCGTATGTTCTCCGACAAGTTCATGGACACGTTCGGGCCGGCGCGTTCAGCCGGCGAGCCTCTCGCTGAAAAGCACGAGGACATTGCGGCCTCGCTTCAGGCGCGACTGGAAGAGGTCGGCTTTCACATTCTCAACCAGCTCTACGAGCGCACGAGGCTCGACCAGCTGTGTTTGGCGGGCGGCGTCGCCTTGAATTCGGTGATGAACGGGAAAATTCCGCTGCACACGCCTTTCAAACAGGTTTTCGTACAGCCGGCGGCCGGCGACTCGGGAACCGCCGTAGGTGTTTGTTACTACATTCACCACATGATCCTTCACCACGGTCGGTCCTTTGTCATGGAACACGCCTATACCGGACCGGAGTTTGACGAAGGACAGATCGAGCAGGTCCTAAATCAGAGCGGTTTACCGTATCGCCGGCTGAGCGATGGTGAACTCACCGAGGTGGCGGCGCAAGCGGTGGCCGACGGGAAAATCGTGGGTTGGTTTCAAGGTCGCATGGAGTTTGGACCGCGTGCGCTCGGCAATCGCAGCATTGTCGTCGATCCGCGCCGGTCGGAAATGAAAGACATCTTGAACGCCCGGATCAAAAAGCGCGAGCCATTCCGTCCCTTTGCTCCATCCATCTTGGAGGAGCGTGTCGGCGAGTACTTCGAGCAGACGCATCCATCGCCGACGATGCTGATGGTCTATCAGGTCAGGAAAGAAAAGCAGACGGTGATTCCGGCGGTCACGCATGTCGACGGCTCGGGGCGGTTGCAGACGGTTGCTCGCGAAACAAATCCCCGTTACTACCAACTCATCCACGATTTCGAGAAGATAACCGGCGTTCCGGTGGTGCTGAACACGTCGTTCAACGAGGATGAGCCCATCGTATGCACGCCCGAGGAAGCGGTGAACTGCTTCCAAAGAACGCGCATGGACGTCTTGTTTCTGGGCAATTATATGGTGCAGCGCTGACGAGACCGGGAGCTGCCGGCGACCGCCCGATGAAGATCCTGATTTTAAACCAGGCCTTTTATCCCGATGTGGTCTCAACTGCTCAGCACGCAAGCGATTTGGCGAAGGCTCTGACCGAGACGCGACACGAGGTTACGGTTATCTGTAGTTCCCGCGGCTATGACGATCCCGGGGTTCGTTTTCCCAAACGGGAAACTTGGAACGCGGTCAATATCATCCGCGTGCGTTCGACTGGTTTCGGCAAAGCCTCCAAATGGCGGCGTGCGACAGATTTCGCTACTTTCATGGCAAGTTGCGCCGCTCGTTTGTGGCTGCTTCCCCGCTGTGATGTGATTGTGGCGATGACGTCTCCGCCCCTTATCTCTTTTCTTGCCAGTCTGGCCGTGCCGAGGAGGGCCGGGAATCTCGTCTTCTGGTCGATGGATCTGAATCCGGACGAGGCGATTGCGGCCGGATGGCTGCGGGAACAATCAATAGCGGCACGATTGTTGTCTCGCATGTTGTCGCATAGCTTGCGACGGGCGGGCGGCGTCGTCGTGCTCGACCGATTCATGAAAGACCGGATCGCGGCCAAAGGAGTCGGGTCCCAAAAAATCCAGGTCGTACCTCCCTGGGCGCATGACGATGAAGTCCGGTTTGATCTTGTCGGAAGGGAACAGTTCCGCAAACTTCACGGGCTTTCGGATAAGTTTGTCGTTATGTATTCCGGGAACCACAGTCCCTGTCACCCATTGGATACGTTGCTTGCGGCAGCGGAGAGGCTCCGAGAGCGCGACGAGATCGCCTTCTGTTTTGTCGGGGGCGGAAGCGAATTCAGGAAGGTTCAAGAACGTGCCCGAGATCGTGGGTTAAGCAACATACTTTGTCTTCCCTATCAGCCGTTGAATCGGCTGTCAGCCTCGCTGTCCGCAGCCGATCTCCACGTGGTGGTCATGGGAGATAAGTTCGTAGGTATCGTTCATCCCTGCAAGGTCTACAATGTCCTCGCCGTGGGCGTCCCGTTTCTCTACATCGGTCCGGTTGAAAGTCACGTGCAAGACATCATCAGCCGGGCGGGGACGGCCGCTTATGCTGCCACCCACGGGGACGTGGACACGGTTGCCTCCAGTATCCTCCGAGCTAGCTCCAGGCCTGCGGATGGATCCGCTTGCCCCTCCCCACTCAGCCGCGAGTTTTCGAGCGAGGTTGTTCTCCGGCGCATGATCGCCGTGATCGAGCAAGTTGGTGGAAACAGCAGTGGCGCGGACCGAAGTCTGAACTGTGAGCGCGCCTGATTGGCCAGGGGACGGGATTTGCGGGTCTCACTGCTCGCCGGGGCGCCCATGCCGCTCCCAGCGTCTTCCATCTAGCAGCCGGCGATCGCGAGAGCCGCGCGACAAAACCCGGCTTCAATTATTCGGTACATCGCAGCGTAAGGCACCGGTTCGAACGCGGCCAGTGAAAAACACGGATTCCCTTTATCTGACTTAATACACTCGGTATACAGCCGCGGTCGCAGCGCTCGTAGCAACCACCGAACTGGCCGCAATAAAATCCTTGACCCGGCTGCTCGGGACAAAAATTATGTCCTCGGGCGAGACTGGAATATCTGTACCTTTGCCGCGCAGGAGGGCCTTCAGCGGAACGCGGCTCTCTTGCAATCCGCTCGGGGTGCGGCGCAGCATTCTCGCGCCGCCGACGGCAGCAGCGTGCGTTGGTCCCCCTGCTGCAGCCACGAGCTGCAACACGGTGATGGCGCCGGTTGAGTTCAGGACATATGCGCCCGGTTTGATCACCTCTCCCAAAACATAAACCATCGGTGCTTTGGCGACAAAAACCGTGTCACCGGGATGTAAGACGATGTTGCTGCGTACCATTTCTGCTGGGTCTTTCGAAAGCTCCACCGTGACAGGCTTGTTCTCGTCATTTTGGTGCGAGATGGTCACCGAACCCGAGGCCTTCTCCGAAAGCCCTCCGGCAGTTTGCAGGATGTCGAATAACCTGTGCGGTCCCATCGCGGAATAGACACCGGGCCGGTTGACCTCGCCGGCGACGGAGATTTCGCCTCGACTGTATTCCTTAACGTACACCGAGACTTGCGGGTCGTTCACCACCTTGAACTGGCGCAACTTTGCCTCGATGGCCCCCTCTGCTTCGCTGCTACTAAGGCCCGCGATGCGAACATAGCCGATCAGGGGTATCGAGATATTTCCCTCGGAGCTCACGCGAGTATGCCCGGAAAGATCCGGTGCACCATACACAGTAACCTCCACTTCGTCCCCAGGTCCGAGCACGAGTGCCGAGGAGTTGGTTTCACTATGGCTTGCCTTTTCTGGCACCGGGGCGAGCGGCGGTGTTGTAGGTGCCAGCGGTTGAGTTGTCGCATCTTGTTGTTGCGCAGCATCTTGCGGAAGGCTGCCGTTTTGTGCCCCGGCCGCCTGGAACAAACCGAAGAGGGCCAGCACCATAACCAAGCTCGAGAGTCGAACAGGATAACTCGGGACGCACTGCATAGATTTCCTATGATTTTAAGCTGCGCGGTGCTGACGTACAACCCGGATGTATCCACGCGGGTCTGACGTTCTTGCGCGATTGCCGAAACCGCGGTTCGCTTCGGTTGTCTCCGAGAACTCGGATCGAACCTTGCGCTTCGGGTTTCTACGGCTGCGCGCAGGATGGTATAGGTAGAGAGATGTCGGTATTGCAAAGCGCAAGCCCGTGTTGTAGCTTGATGGTTCGCAATTGCGCACGCTGGCCGGGCTCTGCGTTTGGAAGCCTTGTGCGCAATTTGCTGTTCTTGTTGGAGCCTATGGCCGAGCGGTTATCGTGGCGATCTGCGTTGTTGATTCGCTGCGACTCTCGGCGGTCGCCAGGAGCCGCGGTGGCTCTTGCAGCGTGACGAGCGAACCGCAAAAGGAGAAGAAGTTTAGCAAGTAGGTCAATTGCGGTCGAGGACGGAGATCCTGACGAGACGAACTCTGTAGGGACCAGTAAATATATGGGGAAACAAAAGCGGGTATTGGTAACGGGCGCCGGCGGTTTTATTGGCCACCATCTGGTGAAGCGGCTCAAAGCGGACGGTCATTGGGTCCGCGGTGTGGACCTCAAGTGCCCGGAATACGAGACTTCGGCAAGCGACGAGTTTGAGGTCCTGGATCTGCGCAAGGTGGAAAACTGCCTCCTGGCCACCCGCGGCGGGATCGAGGAGGTCTATAACCTAGCAGCCGATATGGGCGGCATTGGCTATATCACCGCGTATCTTGCCGACATCAGTCGCCATAACGTCCTGATCAACGCTCACATGCTCGAGGCCAGTCGCCAGAATGGGGTCGAGCGTTTCTTATTCTCCTCCTCGGCTTGTGTCTATAACCAGAGCAAGCAGCAAGATGCGGCAGTCGCTCCATTGCGTGAGGAAGATGCGCATCCCGCCGATCCCGAGCCTGGCTACGGCTGGGAGAAACTGTTTACCGAGGAACTCTGCCGTTACTACTACAAAGACTACGGGTTTGAGACCCGAGTTGTCCGTTTTCACAACGTCTACGGGCCGCTTGGTACCTACGAAGGTGGCAAGGAAAAGGCGCCGGCCGCCATCTGTCGAAAGGTGGCACTCGCCGAAGATAACGGGGAGATCGAAGTGTGGGGTGATGGTGAGCAGACACGGTCCTTCATGTACGTGGAGGATTGTGTGGAAGGGCTTGTCCGGATCATGGCTTCTGACCACCGCGACCCCTTGAACCTTGGCACCGATGAACTGGTAACGATCAATGGACTGGTCGACATGGTGGCTAGGATCGCCGGCAAACAGATCAGCAAACGGCACAACCTTCAAGGACCTCAGGGCGTGCGTGGGCGAAACAGCGACAACACCCGCCTGCGCGAGGTGTTGGGGTGGGAACCCTCCATCCGGCTGGAGCGAGGGCTGGCGGCGACCTATGAATGGATAGCCTCGCAGCTTTCAGAGGTTCCTGGGCCCGTATCAGTTTCCGCTGCGGCCGACTAACTTCTCGGTTTACGCGACTTTGCCGGGCTTCCCCCTAGGCAAAGGGCCGAGCATCAACGGATCAATCCGCTGCCAGCCGGGCGGGTACCTGCGCTCGGGGCAAGTTCATGACGCTATACCTCGCCCTGTGTGCGAAGAAATGATCTCATCCGGACGGACGCGATTTACCGGGCTGCGAGCCACACGCGGGATCATCCCCGCAACTAAGGGAAAGCTTCGCCCTGAATACCCCCAAGTGGTCGCCAGCGAAGGTTCCGCAACCGAATTTCTTCGCGAGTCCGCGCCGGTTCGGCATTACAATGGCATTGCCATAACAAAGGTTTACGTTTCCAGGCGGTTTGGCATCGCATCCACCACGATGAAGAAGATCTCATTTTCCGGTTTGATGTTTCTGGCTTCTCAGTCCTGAGCCGACGCTGCTGGCCATCAGGTTGGAGTGGAGCCCGCACTCGAAAGGAAAAGGAAGAGGATGATTATGAAGAGTCGGATATTCATGACGCTCGTTTTGTCCGCGGTACTTGCCCTTCCCGCGTTCGCGCAGCAAGCCAACTCGAATTCAGGCGCACAGCCGGCTCGCTCGCAGGACTTCTGGGACGGCGATGAGCCTGGTTTGGGATGGCTCATCTTGCACCCATTTGCCAGCAAGCAGTACGTTCGGCAACATCTTCGGACCATTCAGGACCAGCTCAACGAACTCGATGAGCTGACCACGTCGAACGGCAAGATGATCAGGGACGTCGATGCTCGTGCCCAGCAAGGGATTCAGCTGGCGTCGACGAAGACCAAGCTTGCCGACGATCATGCCGTTGAGGCTGCCAACAAGGCCGAGTTGGCCCATCAGACGGTGGCTGCCGTTGACACTCACCTCTCCATCGTCGAATCCAAAGTCGGGAACCTTGATCAGTACAAGTCGTCAGCGCCGACCGAAATTAATTTCCGCTCCGGCCAGACCGTACTGAGCAAGCACGCCAAGGACGCGCTCGATGAGATGGCCGCCCAGCTGAAAGATCAGCGCGGCTACGTCATCGAAGTGCAGGGCTTCTCTCCCGGTCAGGGCCAAGCCGCAATTTCCAACTCGCGAAAGATCGCCGACTCGGTGGTACGTTACTTGGTGGCAAACCACGAGATCCCTTCCTATCGCATCTATGTGATCGGGATGGGCAACGCTTCCGGAGCCAGGCGCACGGGCGCACGCGTAGAAATCAGCCTGCTGAAGAACAATCTGGAGCAGACTGCCAAACAATGAAGAACCAAGCGACAACGAGGGCCGGATCTTAGCGTGCGACCAGAGCGCTCGACTTGCTCGAATCGGCCTGCGACTCCGACTCGATCCTCCGGCCGCCGGGGTACAAAGCATACATCCGCAAGCAAACAGCTCGCCTCGTTCCCGCCGCGAAGCAAGGGCTGCCGGACGGACGGCTACGTCCTCCTAGCTTCTGCGACCTTCTCTCGGCCGATTCGTCGGCAGCGGCCCGATTGCCAAATGGCGTCACTGCGCGTCACGTCGCTGCCCAAAACATTTGCCCGTCGAAAGCTGGACGATGTATAGTTTTTGAGACCAGATATTGCGAATTTCCTGCCGCTTCCTTAAGAGAACTTCGTCCGCACGCAGAGACGAAACAATGCGTTTTGCGAGCTTGACCTAGATGACAAATGTTTCGGCCGGAAAGGAACACTGATTTTGACGGTCTTGTTCTTTGGCGTATTTGCTTTCTCCTTGGCGGTTTCGTTTTTAGCGACGCGCCAAGTGCGGGACTTGGCTACGCGACGAGGATGGGTTTCCTCCCCGCAGGACACCCGCCATGTGCATGAATTCCCTCTTCCCCGGTTGGGGGGAGTAGCGATCTTCCTGGCTTTCTCGGCCACCCTGAGCCTGTGGCTGGGGCTCTCGCTCATATTTCCCCGCCTGGTCGAAGGTTTCGCTCCCGCTACGCTTCTTCGAATCTACGTTCCGGCCTGCCTGATTTTTTGTCTCGGCATCTACGATGACATCCGCGGCGCCAGTCCATGGTTGAAGTTTGCTGTACAAGCCGTGGCTGCGACCATGCTGTTCGCCGGTGGAATGCGCGTTCTCGATCTTCCGCTGCTGTTCGGATCCCATACCCTCCCTTGGTTTGTCGGATTACCGCTCACGATCTTGTGGGTCGTTGCCGTCACCAATGCCTTCAACCTTATCGATGGCCTCGATGGCCTGGCGGCAGGATCGGCCTTGTTTTCGACCATCGTGTTTTTCGTCTGCGCTTTGGTCAATCAATCCTGGTTGGCTTCGCTGATGAGCGTGACGCTCGCCGGCGCCATCCTCGGATTTCTTCGCTTCAACTTCAATCCGGCCACGATTTTCCTGGGTGATTCGGGCAGCCTGTTCATCGGCTTCATGCTCAGCGCGCTCGCTCTGGCCGGCGCCGAAAAGGCGCCGACCTTCGTGGCCGTCGCCATCCCGGTGGTCTCGTTCGGATTGCCGATTCTGGAGACTGCGCTCTCGGTCTTGCGGCGGCTGATCAGCGGGCGTCCAATTTTCACCGCCGATCGCGAACACATCCATCACAAACTGCTGGAAATGGGTTTTTCGCATCGCCAGGTGGTCATCGTTCTTTACGCCGTCTCCGCGATCTTTGCCATGCTCAGCCTGTTCCTGCTTTGGCCGACGGGCAGCACGCTTGGACTGGTGCTGGCCGTCGTCGGAACCGGCATCTGGCTGGGCGTCCAGCATCTGAACTATCTGGAGTTTGGCGAGCTGCGGCGAGTGGCGCAGCGCACCATCGATCAGCGCCAGATCGTGATCAACAATCTCGCCGTGCGCCGCGCCGCCAACGAACTCAAGACGGCAAACAGTTTTGATCAGCTGCGCAAAATTCTGGTCGCCGCTTTCGAAAGCAACGACTTCGATGCGTTTGAACTGAACGTAAAAACGCTTCCCGGCGATCTCGTCGTGCCAAGCGATGCCAGCCGTCGTTTTCATTGGAGCGCCTTTCCCCACCTGGCCGCCATCTCCAGCCCGCCGTCGTGGATGCTGACCCTCGATTTGGTGACGGCCACGAACGCACGTCGTGGCTCCCTCGTCGTTTACCGCACCTACAGCCGTCGTGACCTTCAGCTGGATGTGAACCTGCTGACTTCTGAGTTCCCCATGGTCCTTGCCGACGCTCTTGATCGGGTTCTTACCGCACCCGAGGTCATCCTGCCGGCGGAGCAAGACGAAACGCGATTTCTGGCGGCGAACCGCTAGCGAGGCCGGCGCTCTCTCTGCGCAGGATATTGCTCCCTTCCGCCTGATCCCTGAGTTACTATGGAGGCAATCATGGACGGGAGCCTGCACAAATTGCCGGATCCGGTGGTCGAGTCTTTCAGGCAAGAGCGCCGCCGGTTCGTGCGTCAGAAGCTCCACACCCCCGTCTACGCCACGTTCAACGGCCCGGAGACCGATATGGTCGTTGACCTGAGCGAGCTGCTCGATCTCAACGAGGAGGGCTTCGCCGTCCAGACCAGCGAGCCGCTGGAAATGAACCGGGCGGTAACCCTCTGTCTTGATCTGACCGAAACCAAGAGTTACGTTCATGGCAGCGGTCAAGTTATCTGGAGCGATGAAACTGGGCGCGGAGGCATCCGGTTTTCGAATCTTTCCGAGATTTCCCGGCAAAGACTGCAAGAATGGCTCTTTGGCAACCTCCTGGTTGCCTGTGCGAACCACACGGCTCGAACCGAGCAACTGGCCGAGCGCGACCACGAACCGGCGCCGCCGCCCGTGCCGCTCGATTCCTCCCGCAACGTCATCCCGATTTCCGATCACGGCGATCCGCAGTCTTCGCTGGAATCGGTGCGCGACGAGCTCTCGGACCTTGGCGACGACCTCGATGCCATTTTGCAACTGATTGCCCGGTGCTCGCTCGCTCTTGCGGGAGCGAGCGGAGCCGCCCTGGCCTTTCTCACCGGCGGCAAGATGATCTGTCGCGCGCGAGCCGGTACACCCGCGCCGCCGCTGGGCGCTCCGGTGGACGTAACCCAGGGCCTGACCGGCGAGTGCATTCGTAGCGGAGTTCGGGTCTCGTGCGAGGACACCGAGAACGACTCCCGCATTGATCGGGAGGTTGGTCGTGCCCTCGGCATCGGCTCGCTCATGGCCGTTCCCATCGTGTCCGGGTTTCGAGTGATTGGTCTGCTCGAAGTTTTCTCCCCACTTCCTGGCAAATTCAGCGAAAGAGATGCGGCGCTTCTCGAATGGCTCGTAGAGTTGATTCCAAAAGATAATCGCGAACCAGATGTGGCTCAACCCGAGTCCTTGTCCGAGACGGCGCTGCGCTCGGAAACGCCGGAGCCACCTGCATCTTTGTTCGACCCGACGGATGCGGTTGTGCCTGCTTCCGAGCAGGGCCCTGACCTGTTTGTCGACTCCGTGCCCCCATCTTCATCCGGTCGGCTTCAATGGGCGCTCCTCGGACTGACCATCCTGGCGGTGGTTCTTGCGCTTGGCTACTTGATCGGTCCCCTGATTTCAAGGCACTCGAACAACTCATCGTCGCTGCCTTCGGCAGTCCAGGCAGCGCAAAAGAGCGGAGAGGCTTCGAATGTTCGCGGCGCACAACCGAGGACCTTGGGAGAGTTGCGCAGTGTCGCCGATCAGGGAGACGCCGAAGCGCAATATCTGATGGGCATCCGCTACCATAGCGGCGAGGGTGTCCCCCATGATGATGCCAAGGCCGTCGAATGGTTCGAGCGAGCCGCGGAACAGGGGCAGGTCGACGCCCAGTCGCTGCTCGGCGCTTACTATTGGGCTGGCCGTGGAGTTCCCGCAAATTTGTCGAAAGCCTACTACTGGTCGGTGATTGCGCTCGCCGGGGGTGACGACAACAGTAGGTCCCGGCTGGAGGGGCTAGCTGCGCAAATGACCGCGCCCCAGGTTTCAGCCGCGCGCCAGCAAGCAGAAGCCTGGATACGGCAGCACACCATCTCCCGCAAGACCGCCGTCAACTGACCAGAGGATCGTTTCCACGCTCTCCGTGTCTTTCGAACCCGCTCCGATCGCAGCCCGAGCCTCCTCGACGGCAGAGAAACCGTGCGCGATCCCCGGTGCGGAGCAAACGGCCGTAAAATGAGTTTGTGGCCACATTGCGCGACATTCTCACGGCTGGGGAGCGCCTCCACGAGGGCGACCGCGCCCTTTGGGAGAAACTGGATCGCGACCGGGTGCGTTGCTATGCCTGCGGACACTGCTGCCCGATTCCCGAAGGGCAGCCGGGGGTGTGCAAAGTTCGCTTCAACCACGGCGGAACGCTTTACGTGCCCTGGGGTTATGTTGCCGGAGTGCAGTGTGATCCGATCGAAAAGAAGCCATTCTTTCATGCCTACCCCGGAGCGCTGGCCTACAGTTTCGGGATGCTCGGCTGTGATCTGCACTGTGGCTACTGTCAGAATTGGGTGACCTCGCAGGCGCTGCGCGATCCGAACGCCGTTTCACCACCGCTTGACGCCGATCCCAGAGTGTTGATCCAGGACGCGCTGGCCCAGGGAGCGAAGGTCGTGGTCAGCACCTATAACGAGCCGTTGATCACCAGCGAGTGGGCCGTTGCCGTGTTCCGGGAAGCACGCCAAGCCGGCTTGCACACGGCGTTTGTCTCGAACGGCAACGGCACGCCGCAGGTACTCGAGTATCTCCAACCCTGGATCGATCTGTACAAGGTTGACCTAAAGAGCTTCGATGATCGCCACTATCGCGAACTCGGCGGGCGCCTGCAGCCGATCCTCGACACGATCCGGAGTCTGTACCAGAGAAACGTGTGGCTCGAGATCGTGACCCTGTTGATTCCTGGCTTCAACGACAGCGACGACGAACTCCGACGCTTGACCGCATTTCTTGTCGATGTATCGCCTGATATTCCCTGGCATGTCACCGCCTTTCATCGGGATTACAGAATGACTTCGCAGCCCGACACGCGTCCCCAGGATCTGCTGCGCGCGGCCGCCATCGGCCGCGAATCGGGATTGCGCTACGTCTATGCCGGCAACCTACCCGGTCGGGTCGAGGGCCTCGAAGATACTCATTGCCCGCAGTGCGGCGAGCTCCTGATCGAGCGCCATGGATATTCGATAGAAGAATACAAGCTAACTCCGCGAGGGCATTGCCCGGCCTGCCGCGCGCCGATTCCCGGACGCTGGTCGGAGAAATTCGACGGCCAGCTCGCCACTTCACCGTTTCTGCCCCGCAGGCGCTTCTGATCGAGCCCGACTCCTTTTCCAGCTGCGTTGCGGCTGTGATTCAAGCGCGACTTGGAATCGCAATATCGCTTCCGGGCCTGGATCGCCCTCTGGGTCGGGCTGCCGCATGGATGGAGTTTCACTCAGGCTGTTAAAATCCTCTCGCACCCGTAATCAACATCTCATGCAACCGGCAAGAATCCTGCTATTGGCAATGCTAGTGAGCGTAGCTCCCGGCTGTTCTCCCCGAGACTTCCTGACGCGCCGTCTCGCCGCCGACCTGATCTCGGCCTCCGAGGTCTTCAAGGCTCCACAATTGTTCTGGCTGAAGACCGGCGTCGTTTCCAACAAGGATTTCAGCTCTCCCGATTCCATGGTGTTGCAGCGACGCGGGTGGATCCTGGGCACGGAAGAAAAGAAATGCCCCCCTGGCCTCGATCCACCGCCTTGCTGGGACGTCGTGTTAACCCCGCTTGGTGTCGACGCCATCCGTCCTCTGATTACGGGTGCCCATCCCGAGAACGGCCCGATGGCAATTCAGGTTGCGCGCCGCGAACTGGTGAGCGTTTCCGGAATCAGCAAGGCCGGTAATTTCGCCAACGTCGAATTCACCTGGCGCTGGGTATCGATCAACACCGTGGGTGCGGCACTCTACGACAGCGGAGTTTACTACCGCTCGACCGTCGGTTTCCGAGATTATGACGACGGCTGGCGCGTTTTCGAACAGGCCGTACCGAGCAACCAGCCGCTCGATGAAGCTCTACGCAATGCGCAACCGATGTCCCTATAAACCGATCACTTCCCGCAAGAGTCGGGGCTTAACCGGGTCTCTTGCGCGGCGACCCAGGCATGCCAGTCGCCTCCCCAGGGAGAATGAATTGTCAGTGAATCAATCGATGCGCCGATCGCTCCTCCTAGCCTCACTCGTCTCTATTCTCTGTGCGAGAGTCCTCGCCGAACCCCAAACCACCAGGCCCAAACTGACGCTCGATGATTTCTTCAACGCCGTGAGCGTCGAAGCCCTCAAAGTCTCGCCCGATGGCAACTTCGTGGTCCTTGAAACCGCAAGACCCGATTGGGACGAGCAGACATTCCGCCAGGAACTCTGGCTCTATCGCGTCGCCAGCCGAGGCCTGATCCAGCTCACGCAGTCCGGTCACGACACCGCACCGCAATGGTCGCCCGACGGCAACTGGATCGCGTTTCTCTCCGAACGCAAAACCGGAGACACCAGGGATGCCGAGGCGGGAGACAGTAAGAAGCGGGGCGGCCACCAGCCGGACGCGAACGACAAAAGCAAGGACACAGCTCAACTGTTTCTCATCTCGCCCCACGGCGGCGAGGCCTTTGCCATCACGTCGGGAGAAGAAGAGGTCCACGCCTTCGCCTGGTCCTCCGACGCCAAAGCCATCTATTTTGCCACCCGTCAGCCCTGGAGCAAGCAACAGACCGACGAGCACAAGAAAGACTGGAAGGACGTCATCCGATATCGCGCCGATGAACGCGGCGACACAATTTTCCGCCTTGATCTGGACCAAGCCCAGGCTCGACGCGCCGCGCAGGGTAGCAAAGAGATTCCTGCCACGGAAAAAGATTCCGCCTCGACCCCCGGAGCCGCCGTCATCGCCCGCACCGCTCTCCGCGTCGATCAAATCGTCGTTTCCCACGATGGCCACCGCCTCGCCTTCGTTACCGCGTCAGTCTCCGAGCGCCAGGAGAAGGTCGAAGACATCGAACTCTATGTAGTCAATCTGGCAGCTGGCACCAGCGAGACCACGCCCATACGCCTGACCCAAAACGAGGGTGTGGAACTCAATCTCGGCTGGGCCCCCGATAATCGCCATCTCTTGTTCCAGGTCAACTTGGGATCGGTCGAGCACAAATACGAGGATCCGCAACCTCGCCTCTACTGGATCAACGCCGATATGAGCGGCGCAGCCGGCAAAGGCGATGTCGAGCGCTGGTTCGCCGACTATCCCGGAGAAGTTATCCGCTACACATCGCTGCCCGATGGTTCCGTGCTCTGTGCCTGCCGTCTGGGCACCGAGGTTCGGCTCGTCTCGCAAGCCAACCCCAAAGCCGCGACGGTCACGCACGCAGGATGGCCTGGTACCTATGAGCATCCCTCCGCTGCCGAGGTCGGACAATCCTCATCGCAGGGTCCGCGCATCGCCTTCCTGTATTCCTCGACCGAGCGTCCGACCGAGGTCTATATTGCCGACGGTCTCGACCAGCTTGCGCAGGCAACGCCCATCACCGCGTTCAACAAGCTGTTTACCGAGCGCGATCTCCCTCAAGCCCGCGCTTATCGCTGGACCGCAGACGACGGAACGTCGGTCGAAGGCATGTTGATGTATCCGCCAGGAAAGTTCGGGGCCACCAATCTCCCGACCTTCGTCTTTATCCACGGGGGACCGCAGGATGCCGATGGCAACCACTTCGAGGCCGACTGGTATCAGTGGGATCGACTTGCCGCCACCGCCGGCTGGCTGGTCTTTGAGCCCAACTATCGCGGCTCGACCGGCTACGGAGACAAGTTCGCACTGCAGATCGTTCCCGAGATTGTCTCCCGTCCGGGCAAAGATATCCTGGCCGGTGTCGATCTCCTGGTGAAGGACGGCATCGCCGATCCCAACCACCTGGCCGTCGGTGGCTATAGCTATGGGGGTTACATGACCAACTGGCTGATCACGCAAACCACCCGCTTCAAAGCTGCTGTCACCGGAGCCGGGGCCGTCGAGCACGTCGCCAACTGGGGCAACGACGACACGACTTTCGACGATGCGTATTTCCTCGGCGGTCTGCCTTGGGAAACTCCCGATCGCTATCGCAGCGAAGCCGCACTTTTCCAGATCAATAAAGTCCGCACCCCAACCCACATGGTCGCCGGAGCCGATGACATTCGCGTCGCGGTGGCGGAGGATTACCTGCTCGACCGCGCCTTACACGAGTTGAACGTTCCCAGCGACTTGCTGATCTTTCCCGGGGAAGGACACGATCTGGCGAAAAATCCCTGGCACGGAAAAATCAAGGTGCGCGAAGAGCTGAAGTGGCTGGCGAAGTATGCCGGGGTGCCTGGCATGAACTAGCTAGCACCCGGGCTCCATAGCCTTTCTCGGCTAATAGGGCAGTCTCACTTGCACCCGGCAACCTCTCTGTCCGTTGCGGTTGGAGAGTTCAATCGAACCTCCATGCGCTTCGGCGATCTGACGCGAGAGTGCCAGGCCGATGCCGCTTCCGGCCGGTTTGGTGGTATAGAACGGGACAAATGCGTTGCTGGGGTTCAACAGGCCAGGTCCGTTATCGTCGATCGTCAGTACAACGTTCGGAACTTCGAGCACCCAATTCAGTGTTACCTGTGGCTTCGGACACTCTCGGGCGGTCGTGGCGTTGTCGGAATCTTCCAAAAGCCGTGGTTCGAGCGCAGCCTCGACGGCATTGCGCACGAGATTAATGAGCATTTGCTCGATCTGGTCCGGATCCACCATCAGGGTCACATCCGGCCCGTGAGCGATCGCTACCGCAAGTCGCGTCTCGAGAAAAACCACTCGATCCACGATCGGAAGCAGTGCGGCTCGTTTCATTGCCGGAGGCGGCATCTGCGCGAGTCGGCGGTACGCCTGCAGAAATCGGTTGAGCGAAGCGGTGCGATCTTCGATGATGGCCAGCCCGCGCGCAAAGTCCCCACGTTGTTCGGGAGCGAGTTCGGTCTCCGAGAGGCGAGAACTCAGACTTCCGGCAATCGACTTGATCGGGGCGAGAGAATTGTTGAGTTCGTGCCCCAGGACGCGAATCAGCCGTTGCCACGCTACGCGCTCCTCCTCGCGCAACGCCCGGCTCACGTTGGACAGAACCACCAGGGTGTGCGGCACACCTTTTTCCCGGAACTTGCTTTGTCGTACCAGCCACCGCGTGTTCGGACTGCTGGCGGGCAAAGCCACCAATGCCTCGCCGGTTACGCGCAGGCAATCGGCCAGCCCGATTTCCTCCGCCTTTCGCCCAAGAAGACGAACGGCAGCTTGTTGCAGGAGTCTTTCGCCGGCGGGATTTACGAGTCGAAGCACTTGCTGGGGATCGAAGGCAAACAGCGGGGCATCGATTTCTTCGACCACGCGCCGCAGAAGGGTCGTGGCCTCGATCGCCCGGATTCGCTGATCGGCGAGCAGATCGGCCAGCACGTTGACTTCCAGCGAAAGCTCTCCCAAGGCGTCGTCAGCGGCGGCTCCGCGGGCCCGAAAGGAATAATCTTCTTCGCGCAAGGCGGCGACCACGTTCGCCAGCGTCTGCAACGGGCGGACGGTCTGGTCATGCAGGACGAGAGCGAGGATCCACCAAACCAACAGCTCGAAAAGGAACAGAGACAATTTCGATTCGGTGGACCAGGGTTCGCGCCAGAGAAATAGGGCGCTGAGCAGAACTCCGGGCAAGCCGACCAGTCCCGCGTACAGACTGATGCGACGCTCGTAGAGAAGACGAACCCGCTGGCGAGGAAGCTTGCGAGTTTTGGCCTTGCCGCTAGTCTGCGGACTAGAGGCCATATTTCTCCATGCGCCGATAGAGCGCACCCCGGCTCAGCCCCAGGGCTTCGGCGGCTTGACTGATGTTCCCCTGGAAGCGCTGCAGCGCTTTTCGGATCAGGATTGTCTCGACTGCTTCGAGACCGAGCTCTTCGAGGTTTTGCGCCTGCGGACGCTGCAGATTCAGGCCCAGGTCGGCGGGCTGAATCTCCGGTCCGCGGCACATCAGCACTGCCCGCTCCAGAGTGTGCTCGAGCTCCCGGACATTGCCGGGCCAGGAGTATTGCGCCATGACTTGGAGCGCCGAAGTGTCGAATCCGCCGATTTCGCGGCGATAGCGGGTGGCATAGCGCCGGAGAAAATGGATCGCGAGCGTTGGAATATCCTCGCGCCGCTCGCGCAGGGGCGGTACATGAATCTCGACCGTGTTCAGACGGAAAAGCAGGTCTTCGCGGAACTGGCCCGAAGAGCATGCCGCCTTGAGGTCGATATTGGTGGCCGAGATCAGCCGCACATCGATCTTCCTCGATCGCGAGGCACCCAGTCGCTCGATCTCGCCCGACTCGAGCACGCGCAACAACTTGGCCTGTTGGCGAATGGGCACATTGCCGATTTCGTCGAGAAAGATGGTGCCGCCGTCAGCCAGCTCGAACCGTCCGATGCGATCGGTTCGTGCATCGGTGAAGGCGCCCTTGACGTGGCCGAAGAGTTCGCTTTCAAAGAGTCCCTCGGCGAGGGCGCCGGTATTCACTGCGACCATGGACCGGGAAGCGCGTGATGAAAGCGCGTGCAGCGTCTGCGCCACCACTTCTTTGCCGCTGCCATGTTCTCCGGTGATGAGGACGTTGGCATCAGAAGGGCCGACGCGCGCCATCGCGTCCAGCACCGGCTGCATGGATGGCGCCGAAGCGATAAATTCCGGGCGACCTTGCGCCTGGAGCAGACGATTCTCCGCGGCCAGTCGCTCGGCGCGCTGCAGGGCGCGATGCAGTTCGACCTGGGTTCGCAAAATGGCGAGCAGCCGGTCGTTCTCCCAGGGTTTTTGCACGAAATCGCGCGCGCCGCGGCGCATGGCCTCGACCGCGAGTTCGACATTGCCCCAGGCGGTCATGACGATAACTGGAAGATTGCCATCGAGGGTTACGATTTCCGAAAGCAGGTCCAGACCCTCGCGTCCCGAGGTGGTGTCGCGCGTGTAGTTGAGATCGATCAGCAGCGCGTCATAGGAATCCACGGCCAATGATTCCCGGACCTCGGCGAGAGATTGGGCGCATGATACGCGGTAACCCTGGGGATGAAGCAGCAGCTGCAGCGCTTCGAGAATATGGGGTTGGTCGTCGGCCGCTAAGACCCGCGGGGCGAGGTGGTCGCGGGAGTGGGAAGACCCGTGCGAAGCCTCGAGCGGGCGAGGAGATTGCGCTTTCGACGACGTCGGCATGAGTTAAGGAGAGGATGCGGCGACAGTTCCCTGGACCGCATCCTGAATCAGCACTCCATTATGTTCCAAAGTTGCGCCCGTGGAACGATCAAGTTCGACCTTGGCCTTTTCGTAGGTCGTCATGGCCGTAACCAGGTCCAGTTCGGCCACCGACAGATCGTGCTGCGCGGTCATGGTCTGGTAACTCGAACCCGCACCCAGGTCCTGCTCCTTCTTGGTGATCCCGAAGGTGCGCTCTGCCAGGTCTCGGGACTTGCGGGCAGATTCCACCCGGGCGCGCGATTGTTCGAGCGCATATTGCGCGTTGCGGACTTCGATCCGAATCTGCTTTTTCAGCTGCTCCTGGCGCAGGCTCGCTTGCCGGTACTCCAACTCGGATCGATACTGGTCGGCCTTGGCGACGCGGTTGCGAAAGGGAATATTCAGATTGAGCCCGACATAATAGTCCGGCGAAGAGTTGTTGAAGGCACCCTGCCAGGCGCCCGTCAGGTCGCTGGGGACGGTGGAGTTGGCCTTGACTTCGGGGGGCACCAGGCCTGCCAGACCGCTGCCGCCGTAGAAGCCGACCAGGGAAAGGGTGGGCAGGAGTGCGTTGCGCTCTGCCTTTCGGCTGATTTGCCGGTTGGCCAAATCGATGTCGGTCTCCAGCAGTTCGGGACGATTCTGCAGTCCCTCGGCAATCAGATCCAGAATCGGTTGGCTTCGCTCAGTATCCGAGGTCTGCGAGCGATCGGTCGGCACGACCGGCATTTCTCCCAGGGTGGGATCATCCAGGCTCTTGGTGAGCGCGTTTTTCATCAGCGATTCCTGAAGCTGGAGGTTGGTTCGCGCAACCGTCAGATCCTGGTCACGCTTGGAAACCTCGGCTTCCGCCTTCATCACGTCCATCTCGGGAATGCTTTCGAGTTGCAGTTGCTTCCGGGCATTCGCCAGAGTCTGATTGGCAAACGCCAGGGATTGTTCATTCACCCGCGCCTGTTCGTAGGCACTCACCAGGTCCCAATAGATATTCTCCACCTGGGTGACGGTGGCGATGACCTGGTTCTTGAACGCGATGTCGGAGATCTTCTGGTTGTTTTTCGCGATATGCAGGTAACGCAGGTTGGGACCGAAACCGAATCCAGCGAGCAGTTGCTGTTGGAACGTGAAGCGGTAGTAGGTATTCAAAGCAGGCGACAGGAAAGTGAGGGGGCTGTTCGTAGTCTGGCGGTTGTTGTCAAAGGCAAAGGAAATGGACGTGCCGGTCGGAAAAGCCTGCGAGAAGCTGGCGTTCAGCTGGGTAGTGTTCAATTGCAAGGAGGGGACGCCGTAGATTTGCAGATTCGACAGCGGAGAGGTCTGGTGCTCGATCCCTGCGTTCACCGAAAGAGCCGGGTCATAGGAGGCGACCGGTGTGCCTCCGCCCAGGGTGGATTGCACCAGGCCGGAAGCGCCCGCGCCTGCACCTCCCGCGCCGCTCGTCGTGCCGCCGGCTCCCGCTCCCGGGGCCCCCGCACCATACCCCCCTACGCCTCCTCCGGGAGTTCCTTGTACGACGCCCGTGTTCACGCCAAGGAAGACACCCCCGGCCCTGGTGCGGAGCAGATCCGCACCGGCAATCGGCAGGTTGTAGCGGGCGATGGCGAGATCGAGATTGTTCTCGAGCGCCAGGTCAATGGCGTCTTTCAGAGATAAGTAAAGCTTGCCCTCTCGCACCAGGCTGCCCAGGCGCGGCGAATTTTCCAGTTTTGGCTCGGGAACGGTTTCGCCCAGGTAAGGGCCGATCGGATTGCGGGATCGAGGCATCTCGAGAGCGGCCGGAGTGTGCACCTGTGCCCTCATCAGGACCGAGGTGACGACCAGGGCCACTGCCATCCGCAAAACGCCGAAGCACCATTGACGGAGGCGCGGCTTCATCGATTCACCGCCGCGTCGCTCGGCTCGGTCGCTGGAAGCAAATTCGGATTTGCAGTGTCGGCAACCAGCCAGCCGTCCCGCAACTGGAGGGTGCGAGTTCCGTAGGCAGCGTTGGTCTCTGAGTGCGTGACCTGGATGATGGTGGTTCCCTGCTGGTTCAACTCGCGGAACAACTCCATAATCTCTTTGGCTTGCGAGGAATGCAGATTGCCGGTGGGCTCATCGGCCAGCAGCAGCGCGGGCTTATGAATGACGGCTCGTGCGATGCCCACCAGTTGCTGCTGTCCGCCAGAAAGCTGGCTGGGATAGAGATCTTTCTTGGCCACGATCTGGAAGCGATCGAGCGCATCGGCGACCAGACTCTGCCGCTGGCTGCGCGGGACGTCTTTGTAGGAGAGCGGCAAATCGATGTTCTCCTGCACCGTAAGATCGTCGAGCAGGTGATAACTTTGAAAAACCATGCCGACGTTTTTCTTCGCCAACTCGGCGCGTTCCTTGCGCTTCATGGCATGCGCGGCCTGTTCGCGGAACCAGTATTCACCGAGCCACTGATCGTCGAGGAGAGCGAGAACATTCAACAGCGAGGATTTTCCCGCGCCCGATGGGCCCATCACGGTGATGAACTCGCCGGGCTGAATTTCCAGATTGACACGCCGCAGGACCCACGTCTGGCCGGCGCCGGTTCGGTAGCTGCGTTCGATATTTTTCAGTTGGATCATATTTTCCTCAAAAGCTCCCTTTCCCTAATCGTGTCGCAGTGCCACGGCCGGATCGACGGTTGCC
This sequence comes from Terriglobales bacterium, assembly GCA_049520935.1. Taxonomy (GTDB): domain Bacteria; phylum Acidobacteriota; class Terriglobia; order Terriglobales; family Acidobacteriaceae; genus Acidiflorens. The sequence continues at coordinate 138,126 of JBEKPJ010000003.1, forward strand.
GCACGCCACGCCGGTACCACGCAGGCGATCGTCGCCACGGTCAGCAAAATCGACGTCGCCAGGAACAAGGTCAAGGGTTGGCGTGGACTGCCCCCTGCCCAGGCGCGGACGATCTGGTCGAGCGCCAGACTCAGCGCCAGCCCAAGGGTGACTCCGGCGGCGAGCGTCGCGGCGGTCGAGGCAATCACCAATCGCAAGATGTTGGCACGCGGGGCACCGAGGGCCATTCGTATACCGACTTCATGGGTGCGCTGGGTAACGGCGAAAGAAACGACGCTATACAGTCCTGCTGAGGCCAGAGCGAGGGCCAGGACGGCGAAGAGCGAAAATATTTTTGCAATAAAGCGTCCTTGCCCCCACTCCCGGGTTTCCAGCCAAAAGGCCAGCGTGTGATCCTGATTGACGACAAAATCGGGATTGAGCGCTTGCAGCCGTTGCTTCACCGATTGTATGGCCACATCCGGATTGCCCCTGGCACGCGCGATCAACTCCACGTCGGGGGGCAGCACAAAGCTGTAAGGAAGGAAAACTCCCGGCTTGATCGGGTGATCGGCCCCGTCGTTACGGACGTCAGCAACCACGCCGATAATCTCCAGCCAGTCATCGGGAGCCGGTGCCAGCAAGAAATCGGGGAATTCTGCTTTGAGCATTGCACTGCGAACGCGATCGCCGATCGGGTTGCTTGCGGCGAGAAATTGCTTGGCAAAGGTCTGGTTGACCAGCGCCACGTGAGCCGCACGATTCAGTTCCGCCTCGTCGAAAATCCGGCCGGCGAGCAGTGGAATCCGCAGGGTGGTGAATTCCTGCGGGCTCACGAGCGCCATCACCGCTTGCGCTCCGGCGAGCGTCGGCATGCTTCGGATCTCGATCTTGGCGTTGAAGCCGCCGAACGGAGGGGTCCAAGTCGGGCAAATCGACGCACTCGCCATGCCGGGCGTTTCCTCGACCGTGCGGCGAATGGTTTCATTGGTATGCAGCCGACCCTGCCAGGTTCGGTCGGTGCCCTGGGGGAGTGCGATATTGGCAGTGAAGATGCGATCGGGATCGAACCCCAACGATGCGTGAGTGAGCGTCAAAAATGCCTTCACGGCGGCACCGGCTCCCGCCATCAGCAATAAGGTCAGTGCGACCTGTCCGGCGATCAGAATGCGATGGGTGCGGCGATTCCGGGCGATGCCAGAGTGCCTGGCGCTGCTCGCCTCGATCAGTTCGTTGATCGGCGGATGAGAAAGTTGCCAGGCTGGCGAAACGCCGAACAGGATTCCGGTGATCATGGCCAGGGCTGCGCTGAAGGCGAGGACGGGAGCGTTGACGCGAATCGCCGCCTCGTGCGGAAACGAATACAGCGGCAGCATCGAGGAGAGGATTCCGACGGCTCGATAGGCGAGTAATACTCCGAGCGAGGCGCCGACGGTAGACAGCAGAACCGACTCGGTGAGCAACTGCCGAATCAGGCGCGTTCGACTGGCGCCGATCGACGCGCGAACTGCCAGCTCGTGCTGACGCGCCGTGCCGCGGGCAAGCAGAAGGATCGAGACGTTGGCGCATCCGATCACCAGCAGTGCGATTACGGCCCCGAAAAGCAAGGTCAGGGCGCCGGAAAAACGGCCCAGAATCTCCTGGTTCAGGGTTACGACCGCCACCCGCCGGCCAAAACGAAAGTCTTTCGGATCATCTTTCGTGAATCGATCGACCAGAAGCTGGAGTTCAGCGGTAGCCGCCGCACGCTCAACTCCCGGCTTCAGCTTGAGGAATGAATTCCAGTAATCGTGCGGGTCGGCACTGGGCATCGCCGGAACGTAGACATCCGAGTCGCCCCAGGTGAAACGTGGTGGCGTGACCCCAATGACGGTGTATCCCTTGTGCCCCAGTGCGATTGTCTGTCCCACTACGTGGGGATTGCCGGCAAACTGGCGCTGCCAGAAAAGATAACTCAGAACCGCTACCGGCGATCCCTTTCCGTCGGGCGCGTCGGAGGGCAGGAACTCGCGTCCGACAAGCGGTGGCACACCCAGGTAGGTAAACAGATTGGGTGAATACCGGCCTAGGAGGACCGAAACGGGAAACTGTGCACCCGTCAGAGTTTGCGTCTGCTGGCTTTGAATAAACACATCGTCCACGCAGGAGGCCCGGCGCAGTTGGTCATATTCGGCGCCATTTACGACCAGCAGTGGTCCCCGGTCGCTTTGATCGCGCAGCTCGACATGCACCATGCGGTGCGCATCCCGATACGGATACGGATCGAGCAGAATACTATAGACAACGCTGAACATCGCGGTGGTCGCGCCAATGCCCAAAGTGAGCGAGAGCACAGCGGCCATAGCGAACCCTGGGGACGTGCGCAACTGGCGCGCTGCGTAGCGGAGATCCTGAAGCAGTCCGTTCATGCGTCCTCCTTCACTCGTATCGCAGCGCCACCATGGGCTCGACTCTGGCCGCCCGGCGCGCGGGAAGGTAAGCAGACCCGAGCGCAACGAAGGCGACCAGACCCGTTCCCAGCGAGAGGGTCAGCGGGTCGCTGCTCGAAATGCCGAACAGTTGACTGCGCATGGTATGCGCCAGCAACAGTGCGGCCGGCAAGGCAAGCGCGACACTGATCCCGGTGAGCCACAGCACTTCGAGCAAGACCATGCGCATGACCGCGCTGCGAGCGGCCCCCAGTGCGATGCGGAGACCGATTTCACGGGTCCGCTGCGCGGTCGAGTAGGCAAGCACGCCGTAGAGTCCGACCGCGGCCATGAAGACTGCGAGCACGCCGAAACTGGACGCCAGCAGGGCAATGGTGCGTTCGCCAATCAGGTTGTCGTCGATTTGCTCTTGCATGGTGCGGAAGTTGTCCATCACCAGTTTTCGGTCCAGCCCTTCGACGGCGCTGCGGACGGTAGCTTCGGTGCTTTCCGGCGATTGCCGGGTGCGCACATAAAACGCCAACCCGCCCGGGTCCGTCTCTTGCAGGATGGGCGTGAACACGGTTCGGATGACGGCGTCGCGCACGGCCGTATGTTTTGCGTCCCGGACCACGCCGATGATCTCGATGTCGGTCTTCGCCGTGCTCGCGCCGCCTTCGCCGAAGTAGTGACCGACGGCCAGCGGCGCGCTTCCGAAGTAGTGCCGGGCGAAACTGTCGTTAACCACCGCCACTTTGTGAGTCCCGGCACGGTCTTGATCGTTGATCTCGCGACCGGCGACAAGCGTCATGCCCATGGTCGAGAAGTATTGCGGGCTTACCCATGGCCGTTCGACGTCCATGTCTTCGTTCTCTTTTTCGGTGTAGCCGGCGATCGTAATATTCTGGCCCCGGTCGTCGTTTGCCAGCTCCGGGTCGTTGGTGGCGGCTGCGGCGCGCACTCCCGGCAGACCGGACAAAGTCTGCAGAATGCGAGCATCGAGATCTCCGGTTTGACCGGGCTGATAGCCGGCGAGGGTGGGATTGAGAGTGAAGGTCACGAGATGGTCGGTGGCAAATCCCACATCGAGCGACTTGAGACTGTGCAGCGTGCGCACGAACAGGCCAGCGCCCACCAGCAGCAACAAGCTGAGCCCGAGCTGCACGGCGACGGAGGCACGCCGGAAGCGCAGGGGCCCGCTGGCGGTGGCGAGCTGCTGCTTGAGAGCCGGCATAAGGTCGGGCCGCCAGAACTGCACCGCCGGTGCCAGGCTGAACAGCAGGCTGACGACGATTGCGAGAGAGAAATTAAAGAATAGAATTCGCGCGTCCAGATGCGAGGAGAACGGCAGCTCTCCGCGCGTGCTGCTCCAGACCATGCGAATGAGCAATGCCGACACGCTCGGCGCCAGCGCCACCCCCAGCAAGCCTCCACTCAGCCCCAGCAGCAAACCCTCCACCAGCAATTGCCGTATCACCCGCTGGCGTTTGGCTCCCAGCGCATAACGGATCGACATTTCCCGCATCCGTGCCGCCGCCCGCACCAGCAGCAGACTGCCCACGTTGGCACAGGCCATGAGCGCGACCAGACCGACCATGGCCATGACGATAGTCAGCGGCATCTGGGTGTCGATGCGCAGCGGGGAGAATCCCTTGGAGCCATCGAGCAGCGACAGATGCGACTGCGTGAGAAATTCCTCACGAAAATGCTCCGAATGGTGGCCCATCTGACTGAGTTCTTCGGACCGGATGGCGTACCAGAGCCCTGCCAGTCCCGCCTCCGCCTGCTGCCGCGTGAGGCCGGGCTTGAGCCTGGCGATGATGTTCATCCAGCGAGAGCGGCGATTCTCGAGATCGATCCTGCCCGGGATGATTTCGCCCTTCATCGTCATGGGGGCAAAGATCTCCGGAGTGTCTCCCATGACTACACTGTGAAAGCCATTCTCGGCGACGCCGATGACGGTGAAGGGGAATCCATTCACCAGAATCCTCTGGTTCACGATGGCGGCATCGCCGCCGAAACGGCGATGCCAGTAGTTGAAAGCCAGCACCACGACCGGACTGGCGTTCACCGCTCGCTCGTCGGAGGCGACAAACAGACGTCCCGCAGCCGGCCGCACTCCGAGCACGTCGAAGTAGTTGCCGGAAACCAGTTCGGCAGCCACCAGTTCGGGCTGGTTTTGCCATTGCACGCCGACCTGCGCCCAATCGGTAGCAATCATGCCCTCGAAGACCGAATTCCGATCGCGCAGGTCCCGGTACATGGGATAGGAGAAGTAGAAATGATCGTCAGAAGTACGCGAGGAAACATGGCCGCTATCACCACCAGAGAAGCGAAGGCTGACGAGCCGATCCGGATCTGCGACCGGCAGGCTGCGCAGCAGAACCTGATCGAGGAGTGTGAAGATCGCAGTGTTCGCACCGATGCCCAGCGCCAGCGTAATCACCGCTACTGCGGCAAAGCCCGGACTTCTGCGCAACTGGCGCAGCGCGTAGCGAAGATCCTGCCACAATCCACTCATTGCTGCCTCCTTAGTCGTGCCGCAAAGCCACCATGGGATCGACTTTGGCCGCACGCCGGGCGGGAACGTAACAGGCCAAAAGAGCCACCGCCGCGAGAAAAGCGGCGCTCGCGGCGAAGGTGACGGGATCGCCAGGACTCACCCCAAACAGCAACCTCGACATGAGCGGAGTCAACAGCCAGGCGAGGACGGCACCGGTTGAAACTCCCATCCCCAGCAGTCTCACGCCCTGGGCGACCACCAGGGACAGAACATCTCCGCGACTGGCCCCCAGCGCTATCCGAATCCCAATCTCGCGGGTTCTCTGCGATACGCCATAGGCAATCACTCCGTACACTCCGAGCGCGGCGAGAAGCAATCCCAGGCCAGCCAGAGTGCCGAGAAGCATAGCCGAAAATCGGCGCGAGGCGACCGAATCCGACAGCACCTGATCCATGCTGGCGACGTTCGATGCCGCCAGTTCCGGATCGATCTTCGTCAGTTGCCGACGGACCTCCGCGGCCTGCTGCACGGGGTCGGATTTCGTGCGCACGACGAGCGAGAGATGTCCGTTGGCGTACTGCGCGTGCGGCAGATAAACCTGCATGGTGTGCGGAGCATCCAGGCCTGCCTGCTTGACGTCTTCGACCACCCCAACCACCGTGCGCCAGGGCTGCGGCCCATCTTCAAAGCCGGGTACCTTCACCTGTCGCCCGATCGGATCTTGATTCGGCCACCAGCGCTCGGCGGCCGTGTTCGAGAGCAAAACGACAAGCGGCGCTCGCTCGCGATCGGCTTCAGTGAAGAGCCGTCCACGTACCAGCCGGATTCCCGCGGCGGCCAGGTAGCCGGGGGTGACAATGTAACGCTCGGGATAAGGCGTCTCGCCCGGACCGTGTGCGAATCCCTCTGGCTCGGTGCCGGCAGTGTCAAAATTGCTTCCGAGCGGCAGCACGCTCACTGCGCCTGCGCTTTCGACGCCGGGCAACGCGTTGATCCGGCTAAGCAGCGTGCGATAGAAGGCGACCGGCTTCTCGGTTCCCTGCGGATACCTCGATGCGGGAAGCCCGATATCCATCGTGAGGAGGTGGTCAGTACGGAAACCTTTATCGACCTTGTACAGCTTGTCGAAGCTGCGCAGCAGCAATCCCGCGCCTGCCAGTAACACCAGACTCAGCGCCACTTCACTCGAGGCCAGCACTTTGCGGTAAGTGTCGTGGGCCGCCGTTCGGCTTGGCGCGCCTTCCTTCAGCGATTCGCTGAGAGTCATCGCCGAGACCCGTAGGGCCGGTACCCAGCCGAACAACAAACCGGTCACCAGGCTGAGGCCGGCGGTAAAGGCGAGCACGCGCCCATCGACCGACGCCTCCACCAGCCGCGGAATCACCTTGGCGCCGATCGAGGCGATGACCTTCGTCCCCCAGAATGCCAGCAGGATTCCGACCATGCCGCCGCCCGCCGCCAGCAGCACGCTCTCGGTCAAAATCTGCCGCACCAGCCGAGCCCGGCCGGCGCCCAACGCCGAGCGGATGGCAACTTCTTTCTGTCGTCCGAGGACTCGCACCAGCAGCAGATTGGAGAGGTTCGAGCAGGCGATCAGAAGCAGAAAGCCGATCGCTCCGAGTAATACGAGCAGAGCCGGCCGCAACCCGGCCGCAAGGTCGTCCTGCAGTTGTATGACGCGCACTCCGGTGGTTGAGTATTCCTCGGGAAATTGTTTGGCGAGGCCGCGATTGATGATCTCCAAATCGGATTGCGCTTGCTCGAGGCTAACCCCCGGCTTCAGACGGGCAATGGCGCGCAAGTGTCGCGATAGTCTTTCCTTGTCGTCGTGCTTTTCCGCGACCGGCCGATAGAACTGCGCCGGCCCATCCACCAGAGTCGCCGGCAACATGGGAAAGTCCTTGGGCGTAACCCCGAGGATGGTATAGGGCTGACCGCTTAAGCGAATCTGTCTCCCCACGACCTGGGGATCGCCCGCAAACCGGCTCTGCCACAACCCGTAGGTCAGGATGATGACGTGGTCGTTGCCCTCGATCTGCTCGGCGGCAACAAAATCGCGGCCCAAAATCGGCTTGACGCGCATCAGGGACAGGTAACCATCACCCACCTGAATTCCCGGAATGCGGGCAGGGTCGCCGTCTCCGGTAAAGGTGGCGCTCCAGTCTCCATAGGCGACAACATTGTCGAAGACGTGATTCTGCGAGCGATAGTCGTCGATATCGGTGAAGGAAAGCTGGTCGCGCCGGTCGCCATCCCGTCCTGTGCTCCAAATGAGTGTCAGCCGCTGCGGGTCGGCGTAGGGCAGATCGCGGAAAAGAACAGCATCGGCGACGCTGAAAATCGCGGTATTGGCACCGATGCCCAAAGCGAGCGTCAGCATCGCAACCGTGGCAAAGCCGGGCGAGCGTTGCAACCGGCGCGCAGCGTAACGAAAATCCCGCCACAGCCCGTTCATGCGCCGGTCTCCTGGAGAAGTTTCTTGAGCTCCTCTTCGGCGACGACCTTGCCGTCGAACAGATGCACTTCCCGTTGCGCGTGCTTGGCAAAGCGTGGATCGTGGGTCACCATGCAGATGGTCGCGCCTTCGCGATGCAGGTTTTGCAGCAGCTCCATGACTGCTTCGCCGTTGCGCGAATCGAGATTGCCGGTGGGTTCGTCGGCGAGCAGAATGGAGGGCTTGCCGCCCAGGGCGCGAGCCACCGCGACGCGTTGCTGCTGGCCGCCCGACAGTTGCGAGGGATAATGGCGGACGCGATGCGCCATGCCAACCCGTTCGAGAGCCTCCATCACGCGAGCCTTGCGATCGGCGGCGGGCATTCTTTGCCGATAGGTCAGCGGCAGTTCCACGTTTTCGTAGACCGTCAGGTCGCCGATCAGGTTGAAACTCTGGAAAATGAAACCAATCTCCTGGTTCCGGATGCGTGAGCGCTCTGCGAAATCCAGATTCTCGACCATTCTGGCGTTCAGGGAATAGCTCCCGGCCGTGGGTGTGTCGAGCAGTCCGATGATCGATAGCAGCGTGGATTTGCCGCAGCCCGAAGGCCCCGACATGGCGACATACTCCCCGCGATTGATGGACAGGTGAATGCCGGAGAGGGCGTGGGTTTCGATCTCATCGGTATAGAAAACCTTGGTGAGATCCTGAATCTGGATTAGTGGCTGCCCTGCTTCGCTCATCGCTTGCCATGTCGGACAAAATTACCGTATCTCCCTCGCGCAGCCCCTCCATGATCTGGATCGAGTTCACTGAGGCCCGCCCTACCTTGACCGGCACGCGCAGAGCCCCCTGCCCATCGGCGCCGAGGCGGAACAGGGTGATCGTGCTGTTTTCCTGCCCGAAGGCCGGACGGCCGACATAGAGCACATTGTCCAGCCGTTCCAGGTCGATGGTTCCGTCCACGCTCAGGTCCGGCCGTGCCCCCTTGGGAAGTTCTCCGGCCAGTTTCACGTCAACCGTCACCGTGCCGTTTTGCACCGCCGGATCGACACGCATCACCGTACCCGCGATCACCCCGTTGTGGGTGTCGACCGAGGCGGGTTCGCCAATCTGCACGTCTCTGGCCTGCGTTTCGGCGACTTTCAGGGTGGCCATGAGATGATCGGGCTCGACGACCTTGGCCAGCATGGTCCCGGGCAGGACGTGCTGGCCGACTTGCAACGGCAGGTCCACCAACACGCCATCGATGCCCGCTCGGACCTTCAGCGCGTCCAGTTGTTTTTGTTTGAGCTGCGCCAGAGTGCGCATCTGATCGACCTTGGCTTGCTGGACCGCCATCTGCGAAGCAATCGCTCTCTGGTTGGCGGTCAGCCGCTGCGTTTCCAGGTCGTTCCTGGTGGTGAGTTCGTCGGCCTTGTCCCGGGAAGACTTGTAGGCCAATCCCGAGATGACCCCGAGTTCGTAAAGCGACTTGTCGGTGTCGGCTTGACGCTGTGCCTGCGCGTCATCGGCATGCACGGTGGCCGCCCCGGCCTTCTGGTTCATCAAATCGCTTTCGAGCTTGACCCGAAGATTCTGATATTCGGCTTCCGCTGCTTTCAATTGCAGCTGTGCATCGACGGCCGCCTGCTCGGTCTGTGGATTGCTCATCTCCAGCAGGATCATGTCGGCTTTCACTTGCGAGCCCGGCAGCATACGAATGCGAACCACCGTGGCCTCGGTCTCCGCCGGAATCTGACGCACGGCTTCCTGGGTCGGCACGAGCGAGCCCAGTCCGCGAACCTGGCGCAACATCGGGCCACGCTTCACGGTGTCGGTCCACACCGTTCCGCGTTCCACGGTAGGCGCGGCCGGCTTGAGTCGCGAGACTCCGATCGAGACTGCGGCCAGCACCAGCACAGCCGCTGCGGCGATCACGGTTTGGCGCCGCCGTTTCCGGACCCTGAACTCTGGTCGAGCGATATCCATTCGCTGACACCGGGGCAACTGCGATGCCATCTTCCCGGGATGGATAAGTATTCAGAAACATGCTGGATACCGTGGGTGAACCGATGACCGGCGATCGCGTTCTGTCCGGCGCTGTACACTGGTGTCCGAGAATGAACAGGTGGGCGGCGCTGCAACCCCACGGAAGCCGCACGAATCTTTAGTTATTCACGATGGAGTGGAAATCCGAGGATCCCGTCGAATGGCGAGAGGCGCACCCGGATTTCCGCGCGCTCGGAAGACCAAGACATCACTGGCAAGATATGTGTTTCGTCGGTCAATGCCATTTACAGGACTTTACGCCAGGGCACCTGCGGATAGTTCATAATAGGGGCGGCGCTTTTTCAAAACTCTTGCCATAGCCCCGGGCAAACTTTGGTCCGGGTGACCTTTATTATCGGAGATTGCACCTTCCTACACGTTTGAACCTACGATGAGCGACCAAGTATCCCGAACACCTACTCCACCCAATCTTCCACCACCCACCGGCGAAACCGCGCCTCCCGCGCCGAAGCCCAAGCGTCGGGCATGGGTGTGGCTGGTTGTACTCGTTGTCTTCGGGTTAGTGTTCTGGTGGGTGCTCACCCGCACGAACGCGCCCGCTGCCGCTCCTACCGGCCGAGCTGCACTGGGCGGTACCGTCACCGCCACCACGGCCAAGGCCAGCAAGGGTGACATCGGGGTCTACCTGACTGCGATTGGAACGGTGACACCGGTTTACACCGACTCGATTGTCAGCCAGGTCACCGGCCAAGTCGTGGCCGTGCATTACCGCGAAGGCCAGCTTCTCCACAAAGGCGATCCTCTGGTGGACATTGATCCCCGGCCCTACGAGGCCACCCTCAAGCAAGCCGAAGGTGCGCTCGAGCGCGATACTCATCTGCTCGAACAGGCGCAGATGGACCTCGAACGCTATCAGGCTGCATGGGCCCGCAACGCGATCGCAAAGCAGCAGGTGGACGATCAGGACAAACTGGTCCTGCAAGACCAGGGGACGGTAAAAAACGATCAGGGAACAGTGGATTACGACCGTGTGCAAGTAGGGTTTTGCCACATCGTCGCGCCCATCACCGGCCGGGTCGGCCTGCGGCTGGTCGATCCGGGAAATGTGGTGACGGCCGGCGGCGGTACAACCCTGGCAGTCATCACCCAACTGCAACCCATTACGGTCGTGTTCACCATCTCGGAAGACAACCTGCAACAGGTACTGGCCAAGATGCACCAGGGCCAGTCGCTCGAAGTGCAGGCCCAGGACCGCGGTCAGCTGAAGATGCTCGCCAAGGGCAAGCTGCTCACCACCGACAACCTGATCGACACCACGACGGGCACGGTGAAGCTGCGCGCGGTTTTCGATAACAAGGACAATGCATTATTTCCCAACCAGTTTGTCAACACGCGGCTGCTGGTGGACACGCTCCGTAACGTAACCCTGGTGGATGCTTCGGCCATCCAGCATAACGGGACGCAAGCCTTCGTGTGGGTGATCCAGAATGGTGCCGTGCAGATCCGCAACGTGACCACCGGGACCACGGACAATGGCCTGACGCAAGTGACCGGCTTGAATCCGGATGAAGTGGTGGCGGACAGCAGCTTTGAAAAATTGCAAAACGGGTCCAAGCTGAATGTGGTAAAGCAGACGCCGGGTGGACGCTCGCAGAATTCCCCGCCCGGCGGGGGATCGGAGAATAAAGCGCCTTGAGCCCGTCTCGGCCATTTATTGAGCGGCCGGTCGCGACCTCGTTGTTGATGGCGGCGATCATGCTGGCAGGTATTGTGGCCTATTTCCAGCTGCCCGTCTCCGCCCTGCCGCAGGTCGATTACCCGACCATTCAGGTGCTGACGTTTTATCCGGGTGCCAGCCCCGATGTTACGGCCACCACCGTCACGGCGCCGCTCGAACGCCAGTTTGGCCAGTTGCAGGGATTGAGCCAGATGACCTCGACCAGTTCGGGCGGGGTGTCGGTCGTGGTGCTGCAATTTGTTCTGACCCTGCCGATTGACGTTGCGGAAGAGGAAGTGCAGTCGGCCATCAATGCGGCGCAAAGCCTGCTTCCTTCGAACCTGCCGGCGCCACCGATTTACAGCAAGACCAATCCCGCCGATTCTCCCGTTCTGACGCTCGCCATCACCTCCGACATCATCCCGCTGTCGAAGGTGGAGGACATGGTGGACACCCGCCTGGCACCGAAGATTTCCCAGCTGAGCGGGGTTGGACTGGTGAGCATCAGCGGAGGCCAAAAGCCGGCGGTTCGCATTCAAGCGAATCCCGTGGCGCTTGCTTCGTTCGGAATCGACCTGGAGTCACTGCGCACCGCTCTTACCCAGACCAGCATCAATGCCGCCAAAGGAAATTTCGACGGGCCGCGGCAGGATTACCAGATCGATGCCAACGACCAACTGGTAACCAGCGGCGACTATCGCAACGTGGTCGTTGCCTACCGCAACGGCGCGCCCGTATTCCTCAAGAACGTCGCCCGGGTCGTCGACGGCGCGGAAAATTCGAACCAGGCGGCGTGGATGAACAATACGCCCGCCGTGATCCTCAACATTCAGAGGCAGCCGGGCGCCAATACCATCACCGTGGTCAAGAGCATTCAGAAGCTTTTGCCGCAACTGGAGGCGAACCTGCCCGCCGGCATCCAGGTCACCAAGCTGACCGACCTGACCACCAGCATTCAGTCCTCGGTGGATGACGTCGAGTTCGAACTGATGTTGACCATCGGGCTGGTCGTGCTCGTCATCTTCCTGTTCCTGCGGAGCCTGAAGGCAACCATCATCCCGAGTGTGGCCGTGCCCTTGTCGCTGGTGGGTACGTTTGGCGTGATGTATGTGCTCGGCTACAGCCTGGACAATCTGTCGCTCATGGCGCTGACCATCTCCACCGGCTTTGTGGTCGACGACGCGATCGTGATGATCGAAAATATCTCGCGCTTTCTGGAGGAAGGCGATCCGCCCATGGAGGCGGCCCTCAAAGGCGCGGAGCAAATCGGTTTCACGATTCTGTCGCTGACGGTCTCGCTCATTGCGGTTTTGATTCCGCTGCTGTTTATGGGAGATGTGGTGGGCCGGCTGTTTCGCGAATTTGCGGTGACGCTGGCGGTCACGATTATGGTCTCGGCATTTGTGTCGTTGACCCTGACGCCCATGATGTCGGCCCGCATCCTCAAGCACACGCCGGAATCGGAGCAGGGCCGCTTCTATCGCTGGTCGGAAGATGTTTTCAATCGCATGATCGCCTTCTACGGCCGGACGCTCAAGGTGGTCTTGCGCTATCAGACAATCACGCTGCTGGTGGCCGTCGCCACCTTGGTTCTTACCGTCGTACTCTATATCGTCATACCCAAGGGATTTTTCCCGGTGCAGGACACCGGCGTGATCCAGGGCATTTCCCAGGCGCCCGAGGCTACTTCGTTCGCCGCCATGAGCCAGAAGCAGCAGGAAGTGGCGAACGTGATTCTGGAAGATCCGGCGGTCGCCAGTCTTTCTTCCTTCATCGGCGCCGACGGAACCAACACAACCTTGAACTCGGGCCGCTACTCCATCAATCTGAAGCCCCTCGATGAGCGCCACCTGAGCGCGTCGGACGTGATCCGCCGCTTGCAGCCGAAGATCCGCGATCGCGTGCAGGGCTTCGATATGTTCATGCAGCCGATCCAGAACATCACGGTGGATGACCGGGTAAGCCGCACCCAATACCAGTACACGCTCGAAGATCCCGACCTGAACGAATTGAACGACTGGACCAACAAATTCCTGTCGAAAATGAAAGCCATGCCGGAGCTCGAGGATCTGGCCACCGACCAGCAGACGGGTGGACTTGCGGTGTCTTTGACGATTGACCGGGTCACCGCCTCCCGCCTGGGAATCGCCACCTCCAGCATCGACAACGCGCTATATGACGCGTTCGGCCAGCGCCAAATCAGCACCATGTACACGCAGCTCAATCAGTATCACGTGGTTCTGGAGGCGCTGCCTTCGTTCCAAACCAGTCCCGACAAATTGCAGTCCATTTTCCTGCAGTCGAATGCCTCGGCGAACGCCACCGGCTCGGGAGCGGCCACATCATTCTCCTCGTCAAGCTCGGCATCGGCCGGCTCGAACGCGACAACCGAATCGGCGCAGTACACGCCGACTCCGGCTCAATCCCTGCTGGTCCCGCTGCAAACGGCGCTGGCGCAAACCAGCGTCACCTCCAACGTGAGCAGCAGCTCGCAGTACGCGAGCGCGATTCCGCTGGACGCCTTCACGCATCTCAGCCTCATCAAAGAGCCCTTGACCATCACCCATCAAGGGCAATTTCCGGCGGTTACCATTTCGTTCAACCTCTCCCCCAAGGCATCGCTCGGCACGGCCATCAGCAAGATCGACAAGTTGGCCGACGACCTACAGCCTCCCGCCAGCCTGCAGGCCGGCTTCCAGGGAACGGCGGCATCATTTCGTAACTCGCTTTCGAACGAATCGCTCCTCATACTGGCGGCCCTGGTCACCGTCTACATTGTGCTCGGAGTGTTGTATGAAAGTTTCATTCACCCGGTCACGATTCTCTCCACGTTGCCTTCGGCCGGCGTCGGGGCGTTGCTGGCGCTGATGTTGTTCGGCCAGGATCTGAGCGTCGTGGCCATTATCGGCATCATCCTTTTGATCGGCATCGTAAAGAAAAACGGCATCATGATCGTCGACTTCGCTCTCGAGGCAGAGCGCGTGCATGGCAAGAGTTCGACCGATGCCATCTACCAGGCAAGCCTGCTACGCTTCCGCCCCATCATGATGACGACCATGGCCGCCCTGCTCGGAGGATTGCCGCTGGCTTTCGGGCGGGGGTTAGGCTCAGAGCTGCGGCGGCCGCTCGGCATCGCCATGGTGGGCGGGCTGTTGTTAAGCCAGGTTCTTACCCTCTATACCACACCGGTTATCTATATTTTCTTCGATCGGATCGCGCAGCGCTTCTCGAACAAAAGCGGGCACCCGACCGGCGAGGGGACGCCGGCACCCGAGGGAGCATGAGCGTCTCGACGCCATTTATCGAGCGGCCGGTAGCCACCACGCTGCTCACCATTGCCATCGCCATTGCCGGCGCGATCGCCTACACCGTGCTGCCGGCTTCGCCCTTGCCCCAGGTTGATTTTCCGACCATCAGTATCGGCGCCTCGCTGCCGGGCGCGAGCGCCAACATTATGGCATCGTCGGTCGCGACTCCCCTCGAGCGGCAGTTGGGGCACATTGCCGGCATCACGGAAATGACCTCGTCCAGTTCGCTCGGCAGCACGGGCATCACCATCCAGTTCGATCTGAGCCGCAACATTGACGGAGCGGCGCGCGACGTAGAAGCGGCGATCAATGCCGCGCGCACCTATCTGCCGGCCAACCTGCCCTCGAATCCCACCTATCGCAAGGTGAATCCGGCCGACGCTCCCATCATGATTCTGGCGCTCACTTCCGACGTCTACGACAAGGGCGCAATGTATGATGCCGGCTCAACCGTTCTTGCCCAGCGCATCTCGCAGATCCCCGGCGTCGGTCAGGTCAGCGTGGGGGGTGCGTCGTCGCCCGCCGTCCGTGTGGAATTGAATCCCACCCAGATGAACAGCTATGGGATCTCCTACGCGCAGGTCGAAAACACCCTGCGTCTGGATAACGCGCATATTGCGCTTGGACAAATCTCCGGCCAGGGCGTGACCGCCGATATTGTCACCAACGATCAGATGTCGCTCGCCGCCGACTACCGGCCGCTGATCGTCGGCCAACACAATGGCACGGCGGTGAGGCTTTCTGATGTCGGGGACGTCATTGACTCGGTGCAGAATATTCGCAACGCCGGGTATATGGATGGCAAGCCCTCGGTCACCATCATCATTTTTCGTCAGCCGGGGGCCAATATCATCGATACGGTGGAGCGCATCAAGGCCGCCGTTCCCTCGTTGAAGGCGTCGATTTCGTCGGGCATTGAAATCACCAACGTTTTTGACCGCACCACCACCATCCGGGCGAGCCTGGGTGATGTCGAGCGATCCCTGATTCTTTCCGTTTTCCTGGTGGTCCTGGTGGTTTTCGTTTTCCTGCGGAACCTGCGCGCCACCATGATTCCGAGCGTCGCGGTTCCGGTCTCGCTCGTGGGTACGTTTGCCGTGATGTATGTGTGCGGCTATAGCCTGGACAATCTGTCGCTCATGGCGCTCACCATTTCGACCGGGTTTGTGGTCGATGACGCCATCGTGGTGATGGAGAATATCTCCCGCCACCTGGAAGCGGGAATGGCCCCGATGGCGGCCGCACTTCAGGGAGCGCGTGAAATCGGTTTCACCGTGTTCTCCATCAGCATGTCGCTGATTGCCGTGTTCATCCCCATTTTGATGATGGGCGGAATCGTGGGACGTCTGTTCCGGGAGTTCGCGGTCACGCTTTCCACGGCAATTCTGGTGTCGATGGTTATCTCCCTGACCACCACGCCGATGATGTGCGCGCACTTGTTGAAAACGCAACACCAGGAGAGTCAGGGCCGGTTGTATCGCGCCAGCGAACGGTTCTTTGCCTGGATGGTCGAGCGGTATCGTCGCACCCTGCATTGGGTACTGGACAACCCTTATCTGGTCCTGACCGTGCTGCTGCTGGTGATCGCACTCAATGTCATTCTGATCGGGAAGGTGCCCAAGGGCTTCTTTCCGCAGCAGGATACGGGCGCGATTGTCGGCGCCGTGCAAGGGCCCCAGGATGCCTCCTTTCCGCTGATGGATAACTCCGTCTTGCAGTTGGTCGACGTCATCAAGGCCGACCCCGGGGTTTCTCATGTGAACGCCTACACCGGTGGCGGGGCGCTGAACGGGGGCTTCATCTACATTGCACTCAAGCCGCTCGCGCAGCGCAAGGTGGACGCCGCGGCGATCATCAATCGGCTTCGCCCGAAGCTGAACCGGCTGCCGGTAGCCCAGGCCTTTCTGCAGGCTTCGCAGGACATTCGTATCGGCGGACGGCAGAGCGCTGCCTTATACCAGTACACCATCCAGGCCGACAACGTGAATGATCTCAACAAGTGGGGACCGATTCTGCTGGCCAACATGAAAAAGCTGCCCGGTTTGCAGGACGTGAACTCGGACCAGCAGAATGGCGGTCTGCAAACCTACCTGACCTATGACAGAACCGCCGCCGCGCGCCTGGCGATTACCCCGCAGATGCTCGATTCATCGCTGTACAGCGCATTCGGCCAAGAGGAAACCTCGGTCATCTACAAACCCTTGAATCAATATTATGTGGTGCTGGAGGTGGCGCCGCGCTACTGGCAATCGCCCGCCGGACTGAAGAACCTGTATCTTCCCAATAGCGGTGGCAACGTGCCTCTGTCGGTGGTCGCCGATGTGAAGACCAATACGGCGCCGCTTTCGGTGGCTCACTCCGGGCTGTTTCCTTCGGTAACGGTCTCCTTCAATCTCGCGCCCAATCTGGCGCTGAGCGACGCCACGCGCATGATCCAGCAGATGGAGGAGAATCTGGGCACGCCGATCACGATTCACGGCTATTTCGCGGGTACGTTGCAGGCCTATCAGAGTTCGTTGAGTACTGAACCGGTATTGATCGCGACCGCCCTGCTCGCGGTGTACATCGTGCTGGGGATTCTGTATGAGAGCCTGGTACATCCCCTGACCATCATCTCCACGCTTCCTTCCGCCAGCGTGGGCGCCATGCTGGCGCTTCTGATTTTCCATAATGACCTGAACGTGATCTCCATCATAGGCATCGTGCTCCTGATCGGCATTGTCAAGAAAAACGCCATCATGATGATCGACTTTGCGCTGGTGGCGGAACGCGAACAGGGAATGACTACCTAT
Source organism: Terriglobales bacterium (assembly GCA_049520935.1). Classification (GTDB taxonomy): domain Bacteria; phylum Acidobacteriota; class Terriglobia; order Terriglobales; family Acidobacteriaceae; genus Acidiflorens. The sequence goes on from JBEKPJ010000003.1 coordinate 155,259, forward strand.
GACGCAATCTTTACTGCCTGCTTGCTGCGCTTTCGTCCCATTCTGATGACCACCATGGCGGCCCTGTTTGGTGCGCTCCCGCTGGCCTTTGGCACGGGCACGGGTTCGGAGTTGCGGCGACCGCTCGGACTGTCCATCGTGGGCGGTCTCATTGTGAGCCAGTTGCTGACCCTGTATACCACTCCGGTGGTTTACCTGTTCATGGACCGGCTGCGGCTGCGCGCGCTCGGCAAACAACGTGACACTATGCCTCGCTTGTCGGAAGAAGGCTTGACATGAGATGGAGACGATCCGGATGACGAAGTTTAATTCTGCCGTGGCCCTGGCCGGCGTACTCGGCCTCAGTCTGGTCGGATGCGTGGTGGGGCCGCATTACCACAAACCTTCGGCATCGACGCCCAGCGCACCCAGCTACAAGGAATCGCCCACCAACTTCCAGGATGCCGAAGGATGGAAGGTCGCATCGCCGCACGACGATATGCTGCACGGCAACTGGTGGGAGATATTCCATCAGCCGGAACTGAACGACCTGGAACAGCAGTTGAACATCAACAACCAGACGATCAAGGTGTATTTTGAAAACTATCTGGCGGCCCGCGCCGTGATTCGTGAGACACGGGCGCAGTACTACCCGACCGCAACCGTAGGAGCTGGGTTTTCGCGATCACGATCGGCGGTGACATCAAACAACGGCACCACAACTTCGAAGGCATTTAACGAGTTTACGATCCCGGCCGACGTGTCCTGGGCGCCCGATCTGTTCGGTCGGGTGCGAAATGCCGTGCGCAGTGCCCAGGCTGCCGCACAGGTCAGCGCTGCCGATCTCGAAAACGAGCGATTGCTCGAGCAAGCCACACTCGCCGAAACCTATTTTGAGATTCGCGGGCAAGACCAGCTGCAGAAGGTGCTGGACGAAACCGTGAAGGCAGACGAGGATGTTTTGAAACTGGCGGTGGCCAGATACGAGACGGGAACCGACGATGAGGTCTCGGTCGATCAAGCCAAGCAGACGCTCGAAAGCGCGCGCGCCGACGCCACCAATGCCGGCATTGCCCGTGCACAGTATGAGCATGCCATTGCCACCTTGCTCGGCAAGACGGCCACCGACTTTACCCTGCCCGTGCTGCCCCTGACCGCCGAGCCCCCTGCCATTCCGACCGGCACGCCCTCGCAGTTGCTGGAACGCCGTCCTGACATTGCTGCTGCCGAACGCCAAATGGCGGAAGCCAACGCCACCATCGGCGTCGGCTATGCGGCGTTTTATCCCTCCGTGACGTTGAGCGCCAGCGGAGGCTTCGCCTCTTCGGCCATCAGCAAGCTGTTCAACGCCTCCAGTCGCGTCTGGTCCATCGGACCGTCGATCTCGGAGACGATCTTCGACGCCGGATTACGGCGCGCGACAATCGAGCAATACGTTGCGACCTATAACTCCGACGTGGCGAACTACCGGCAAACCGTGCTCGCGGCATTTCAGCAAGTCGAGGATTACCTGGCCGAGACTCGCCTGCTTTCCCAGGTAATCCGGCAGGACCAGGCGGCGACCGATGCGGCACAAAAAGCCTACGACCTCGAAAAGGGGCGTTATGAAACGGGCATCGATCCCTACCTCACGCTATTGACGACGCAGACGGCGTTGCTCGCGACGCGGCAAGCACTCGTGCTTTCCCAGGTGCAACAAATCAGCAGTGCCGTTCTCCTGGTGGAAGCTCTGGGCGGCGGATGGGATGTCTCGCAGTTACCGACGCCCGCGCAGGTGACCGAAAAGCCACCCGCGGATCAACGGACGATTCAGCAGTAACCAAGTCGCTCGCTCCCGGCTTATTGCCAGTTCGCCTTGTGCCGTTCGAGCCACCAGCAAGGCTCATTCCACTGTGCCGCTGCGTACTGCGGAAACAGTGTCCGCGAACAACTCTCGTCCGAGGTTCCCATATAGTCGTACTCTGCCTTGTTGCCTTTGAGCGGCGTCTGCAAATACTGCTCCACCGAGACGCTTCCCGTCGCGGTTCCGCGCGCGCGCCGCACTTCGAATACGCTCCAGTCGAGCGCGTAGAGGATGGCGAGAGCGATCAGCAGATATTTTGCCGCTTCGCCAAGAATTTCGAGGGGCTGGATTCGCATGGCCTGTCGGCTGTCTGAGCCATTCTATCGGCTGCCATCAGCCTCTGCTTCGAAACTGGATAATCTTGCGGCGATCGCGTTTCGAGGGTCGGCCTTCGGGTCGTACTTCGAACTGCCTCATCGCCTTGCGCTCAGCCGCTGCCTTCAGCCGCAGCTCGCGGCTCAGCTCCGTTTCGCGGTACAGCGCCTGCGCCGCCGGGGCCGGACCGCGCACCTCGCTGAGCAGCAGGACTTCCACCTGAAAGTCGCCGCCGTCGTTGGTTACCTGCAAGCTGTCTCCTGTCCGGACTTCGCGGGCAGCTTTGGCCGGTTGACCGTTCGCTCGAATCCTGCCCAGTTCACAGGCACGGGCCGCCAACGCTCGCGTTTTAAAGAATCTTGCGGCCCACAGCCACTTGTCCATTCTTACGCCATCCATGGGTGTCAGACATCCCTCATTGGTTCACCGTCGGCGCTCTAGGATCTGCTGCGCCTCCTCTTCTTCTGAGCGCAGCACCATCACTTGCAATGGCACTTCCTCCGACGCGAAACTTGCCGCCGCAGGAGGAAGCGCGGCTTGCGACGGCGCAGGAGCGCTCTGGGCCAAGGCGGCCGCCGACGCCGCCAGGAAAAGGCAAGCTTTTACAAAACACGATTTCCTTCTTGACTCCAATTGGACTCTACTCCAAAAACGGCACTATTCTACGCCCCTCTGCTCGCGAGCGGTGCGTCGCGCGCATGTGCTCGGGCGGCGGCAGGTATTTATGGCGTCACCGCACTGTCGTCAAGCGGACGCAGGAGATTGGCGTGACGCGCGGTTCTAGGCGCGCAACGGCCGCCTATCCTGGGGCATCTGCTTTCGGACGCAGCGGAAACGTCGCACCCGGAGGAACGCGAGCGTAATTGCCTGGCGCCCCGGCCTGGGGGATGCCTCAGACGGAGCGGCCTTGGGATGCCAACTCCGTCGATCGCAGCAAATCGAACCCAGCCAGCCCGGCTCTTTAGCTTATAGGGAGCAGGGCGCGGCAAATCCGATCCCAATTCCGGCTTCCAGCGCGGCACGAAGGTTCAGATGCTTGGCCGTAACCGTTGAGCTTCGGTAGCCCCATTTCGACCTCAGCGGCGCGCAAACCCACCTCGCTCCCGCATGAGCAGTTGCCGCAGCTTCAATTCCGCCGGCGCAGCCCAGTGACCCAGAGGAACCGTACAAAGACCTTGCGGCCGGCCGAGTCTAGGGTACAGGTCATCAAAAGGAACCATGGCTCTGTCGGGCTTCCAGAAGCCGTTGAACACAGTTCAACGAGAGATTCAGTCTAAAAACGAGAGATTCAGTCTAAAAAAGAAGGCAGACCGCTCGGCCCTCCCCGACCTGGCTCATCGTTTCCCCCCCCGGAACCAAGACGGAAATCACCGGGGTGTTAAAGTTCTCTGTCGAGCCACAGGGGTAACGACACATTCGCTCCAGAACATGGGCTGAACATACCGAACATACCGAACATACGCTTGAACGTGTCAAGCCATTTAAGAATGTAACCCTGGGGTTGAATTGAAATGCGCCTGGCGTGCGAGTAAGATTCTGCGTGCCACGGCCGAGCATCGCCATTGAGAAAGGTGACACGATGAGGCTCATGCCCACGTTCCCGCTGTTGGTAATGGTCTGGGCTGCGATCTTGTCTGGAAATGCCGCAGCGCAGTCCAGCTACGATTTGCGGTCCCCCGATGGACGAATCGAAATCCGAATCCGTACCGCCCAGCAAATTAGCTACGACCTGGTGCTCAATGGCGCCGCCGTGCTACGGGACTGCCCGCTTTCTCTCGACATTGATCACAAGACATTGGGGCTGGAGCCCAGGGTGCTCACCGTCAAACGAGGGAGCTCGAACCAGGTGCTGGAACCGGTCGTGCACCAGAAGTCTGCGAAGATCCGGGAAAACTACAACGAGCTGCGGCTCGAAATGGACGGCGCTTATAGCGTGGTATTTCGCGCCTACAACGAAGGCGCCGCATACCGTTTTGAGACTTCTCTCCCCCAATCGCAGGTCAAAGTCTACGGCGAACAAGTGCATTTCAATTTCCCCGGAGTGAATACGCTTGTCTACTTTCCACAGGAAGATAGCTTCTATTCGCATAACGAACGGCACTATATTCCGCTGCGCACCAGCGAAATCCTGCCCGAGTTTCTGGCCACATTGCCAGCCGTTGCCGAAGCCGCCGAAGGCGCGAAGTTAGCTTTCGCGGAAGCCGACGTCGAGGATTATCCCGGAATGTGGCTGCGCGGTACCGGCGGCCCCGGGCTGGTTGCGACGTTCCCGCCCTATCCGCTCAAAGAGGTACAAACCAGCGATCGCGATTTCAGAGTGACCGAGGCCGCCGATTATCTTGCGGTTACATCCGGAACGCGCACCTATCCGTGGCGGCTCGTGGGCATCACCGAAAAAGACGGCGATCTGCTGACCAACCCGTTGGTGTGGCTGCTCGAAAAGCCCTCGCAACTCCAAGACACTTCTTGGATTAAGCCCGGCATGTCTGCCTGGGATTGGTGGTGCGGCTGGAATCTCTACGGGGTGGATTTCAAAGCCGGAGTCAACACGGCAACCTACAAGTATTATGTCGATTTCGCCGCCAAATACGGCATCCCCTACATCCTTCTGGATGAGGGCTGGTACAAGCTGGGGAATGTTCTCGAGGTGGTTCCCGATCTGAACATGGAAGAACTGGCCGCCTACGCCCGGCAAAAAAATGTGGGCATTCTCCTTTGGGTGGCGTGGAAGACGCTGGACGATCAACTGATCCCCGCGCTCGATCTCTACGCCCAATGGGGCGTCAAGGGCATCAAGGTGGATTTCATGCAGCGCAGCGACCAAAAGATGATCAATTTCTTTCACAGAGTCAGTCGCGAAACGGCCAAGCGCAAGATGCTCGTTGATTTTCACGGCGACCAGAAGCCGGCGTCCATGACGCGCACGTGGCCCAACCTGATCGGCGCGGAAGGCGTTCGCGGAATGGAGTGGAGCAAGTGGAGCTGGGAGTCCGAGCCAAAACACAACATGACGCTGCCCTTTACCAGGATGTTTCTGGGGCCTATGGATTTCACGCCGGGCGCGATGCGCAATGCCACGCGCGCCACGTTTGCTCCGATCATGACCCAGCCCATGGCGATGGGCACGCGCTGCCATCAACTCGCGATGTACGTGGTCTTCGACAGCCCGCTGGGGATGCTTTCCGACAGCCCGTCGAACTACTTGCGCGAATCCGACGCCTTGGACTTTCTGACGGCAGTTCCCACCACCTGGGACGAAACCAAGGCTCTCGATGCGAAAATCGCCGAGTACGCGCTGGTTGCCCGGAGAAATGGCCAGGACTGGTATCTGGGAGCGATGACCGACTGGACCGCGCGCGATCTGGTCGTCGATTTTTCTTTCTTGCCGGAAGGCACATTTTCGCTCGACGCCTATTCGGACGGCCTCAATGCCGACCGCAATGCCAGCGACTACAAGAGAGAAAAGATTCAGGTGACCAAATCCACGAAGCTGAAAATCCATTTGGCGCCCGGAGGCGGCTGGGCGGCGAGAATCCATTCGTGAGTGGTTGCGGAGTGTGACCGGCTGACGGACGATGGAAACGGTGAAAGCAGGGGTGCGCCTCACCCGTTTTTGGTCTGCGATGGGCGGAACTCGACCATGCCGTCACCCTCGCGGATGGTGACGATCTGATTCGCCTTCACCTGCGTGAAGCGTTCGATCTTTTGTGTGGTCGGCCATTTCACTTCAATCAGGTCAGCGGCCGGCGCCTTTCCCAATCCGAAATGCAGACGCAAGTCGCTCTGTGACATGACGCTCGATCCACTGTGGACTTCATCGATCTGGACGTGCTCGCCCGTAACTACACGCACGCGAGCACCAATGGCTGTGCGGTTGCACCTGGTTCCGATCAATTTGATTTTGATCCAATGCTGCTGGTTGCCGCCGACGTTGCGCAACAAAGACGGTAAATCATTCATGTTCAAAATCAAGACGTCGACGCCGCCGTCGTTGTTGTAGTCGCCAAATGCGGCCCCGCGGCTGGAAAATCGCTGGTTGATGCCTGGTCCCATGGCGGACGAAACGTCTTTGAATTGGCCGTTGCCCAGGTTCCTGTAGACCAGGCGCGGATTCTCGAAAGTCTGGCCAATGTCATGGCCTCCGATCTCCGGATAGACATGGCCGTTGACCTGAATGATGTCCGGCCAGCCGTCATTGTCATAGTCGACGAATCCGCATCCCCAAGCGACGTACTGGTTGTTGATTCCGACTCCTGAGGAAAAGGTCACATCATTGAACGTGCCGTCGCCGTTGTTGTGATAAAGATTGCAGGTATCATCGGCAAAATTGGTCTTGAAGATGTCGAGCCATCCGTCGCAGTCGTAATCGCCAACGGCCACGCCCATCCCCGCCTGCTCATGCCCATTGGCGCTGTAAGCGCATCCGCTCCAGACCGCCACATCGGTGAACGTGCCGTCGTGATTGTTGTGGAACAGGATACTCGGTTCGGAGTCGACCGCGACGTAGATGTCTGGCCAGCCGTCGTTATCAAAATCGTAAGAGACCGCGGTGATCGAATATCGCGGTCCTGGTTTCAGAATGCCCGATTTCTCCGAGACATCGGTAAAGGTTAGGTCGCCATTGTTGTGATAAAGAACGTTGGTGTCGCCCGGAAGCCCGCGAGGGCCGCACATCACAGGAATGCCCTTCCACTGGCAAACCGGGGGTTCGCCGGCAGCGGGCGTGTTGCCCGGATCCAGTTGGATGTAGTTGCAGATGAAAAGATCGAGGTGTCCATCGCGGTCATAATCGAGGAAGGTGCAACCAGCCCCCCAGCGGACGCGCTCCTGGTAAAGGCCGGACTGGCGCGTCACATCGGTAAAGGTTCCGTCGCCATGGTTGCGAAAAAGAATGTTGTGTCCCCAGAAACAGCAGAACAGATCGTCCCAGCCGTCGTTGTCGTAGTCGCCGACACAGACGCCCGTCTGCCAGCCGGTGCGCGCAAGCCCCGACCGGTCGGTGACATCGGTGAACGTCCCATCGCGGTTGTTCTTGTAGAGATGCGAGGTTGGCGCCTGACCCGCAGGCCAGTGTTCGCCCAGCCGCGTTCCATTGGTTAAGTAAATATCCAGCCAGCCGTCGTTGTCGTAATCGAAAAAAGCGATCCCGCTGCCTTTGGCTTCGATGATGTAGCGCTTGCGATCGGGGCCTCCCCAGACGTTGGGAAGGTTGAGTCCGGCTTCGCGAGCTACGTCCACAAATTGCACCGGCGAGGTGGGGTTTGCGGTCGGAGCTGACTCAAGGAAAAGACCGCGTCGCCACCGCCATAAGGGCGTGGTGAGTGCATCCATCAGCGTGCTGCCGAGAACAACCAGGGAAGAACCGAGGAAACGTCGCCGGGGAAAATTCATTGTCCGCCTACGATCTTGGCCGCGATCCTTGGAAATTGATGCGGGACAATCCCTGCGCCCTCTTTCACCGCGATGATCTGGTCGACGGGCACCTTCCTCAATCGATCGACCTGCCCGCTTGGCCAGGTAATCTCCAACGATTCGATCGCAGTGCGTTCTCCCAAACCGAAATGAATTCGAGGATCGCTGGCCGACATGTAGCTCATGCCGCCCTTGGCCTGTTCAACCTGCGTGAAACCTGGCGTAGTCAATTTGAGCGAAGCGCCGACGCCGTCGCGATTCGATTTTGTTCCGATCAGCAGCACCGTCAACCAGTGATGGGCATTGCCACCGTCGTTGTGCAGCAGTGAGGGATAATCTCCGCGATTATTGGTGACGATATCGAGCGCGCCATCATTGTCGTAGTCGGCAGTCGCGAGGCCGCGCCCCGCGATCGGACGCATGAAATCAGGGCCCAGCGACTCTGACACTTTTGCAAACTGACCCTTGCCCAGATTGCGAAACATAAGCAGCGGCTCTTTGTAGGTCACTTCGGAGTGATAGAGCTGAACATTATCAACCATGGCGCCGTTGGCCTGCAGGATATCGTTCCAGCCATCATTGTCGTAGTCCAGGAATTTCATGGCTACGCCGCTCAGCAGGACGGCTTTGTTTCCGATGCCGGAGCGAAAGGTGTCGTCAGTGAAGCTACCATCCCGATTGTTGTGGTAGAGACGATCCAATTCGTAGTCAAGGTGCGTGATGTAGACGTCCTGCCAGCCGTCGCCGTCTACGTCCGCGGCGTCGATGCCCATCCCGGCCTCATAGGTCCCATCCTCGCTCGCGGCCAGGCCCGAGGCCAGCGACACATCGTCAAAGGTTCCGTCGTGTTTGTTGAGGAAGAGGAAGTTTGGCCAGGTATCGTTGGCGATGGCAATGTCGGGCCAGCCGTCGTTGTTGAAGTCCGCCAGCACCACGCCCATGCCCTTGGCCTCGGGCTTGCCCACTCCCGACGCGTCGCTCACGTCGGTGAAGGTTCCGTCGCGATTGTTGTGGTAGAGCTTGATGCGTTGGCCTTTGTAGTTGCCGGGATTGCAGTAGGAACGGTAGCCGGGCCGACGTTCGCCGCACCAAAGATTATTCTTGGGTGTCCAGTCGATGTAGTTGGTGACGACCAGATCGAGCCAGCCGTCTTTGTCATAATCGAACCAGCCTGCGCTAGCGGACCATCCGCCTTCATCGGCCACGCCGGCTCGGGCGGTGACGTCGGTGAAAGTTCCGTTGCCGTTGTTGTGATAGAGAATGGCACGGCCATAGCCGGTCACGTAGAGATCAGGGTAGCCATCGTTGTCGAAGTCACCCACGGCAACTCCTTGGCCGTAGTGACCTTCACCGCCCACCCCGGCTTTGGCGGTGACGTCGGTGAAGGTTCCGTCGCCGTTGTTATGGTAGAGCGCGCAGCGCAAGGGATGCGGCGGTTTGTAGATATCGGTAGCGGCGGACTGGACAAAGAACAGGTCCATGAGGCCGTCCTGGTCATAGTCGAGCCAGGCGACCCCGGTGCCCATGGTTTCGAGGTAGTACTTTTCTTCACTGGCGGTGGAGTCCTGCTGAAAAGTGATTCCGGCGGCCTGGCGCACATCGCTGTAGTGAACGGGAATTCCGACGTTTGGTTTGGGGGAAGCCGGCGCAGCGGAAACCTTGCCACCGATGAACATGGATAGGCCTGCCAGCGTGAGGGTGAGGATGACTCCACACCCGATTCCGAGAGCCGCCACCTGGCTCAGTTTCGATGTCAACGTGTTTGCCATTCTCGAGTTCGTGAAACCGGCGTTCGGGGCCGACCTTAAATCATCAGTGTTCGAATCAAAGGGACGCGCAACCACCTTCCATATCGATTGCAAGGTGGCAGGAGCTTTCATTCTAGACTAAACCCCGGGGAGCTTCTCGGCTCTCTCACAATGTGCGGTCGGCGATCATCAGCGCCATCTGCAGCACCTGCTGGCGGGCAGCCATCGAGATGGGAAGGCCCTTCGAAGAAGGACTCGGCGCAGCCTGGGACAGAGTTTCTTCGATCCGGCCCAGGTACAGGCCCCCGGCGATGCTTCCCTTAAAGCGGTTGAGCACTTCGCGCGCTTTATCGCTTTGCCCGGTTTGGAAATAGAAGACGCCCAGAGTGGAATCACTGCCGGCCCACTCCGGCAATAACTCCACGGCGCGCTCCAAGCGCTCGGCGGCTTGCGTGGCGTTGCCTTGCAATACGGAGACCAACCCCAATCCCGACAGGATTTTTCCGGAGCCGGGAATTCGCTCGATACCGCTCTCGAGCGTCTGCTCAGCCCGGGGAGATCGTTTTCGCGAAGTCGGACCAAAGTGAGTGAGAGATAGTACTGGTCGTTGTCGGGATTGCGGCTGATGGCATCTGGGGGCGGGCTCTGAACCAAATTTCGATCGGACGGCTGGATAGCAACGCGATCGCACTGCTGAAGCTGTATCTCGCCCCAACTACCTCTTCACTTTTTTCCAATTACGGCAACTCCCCGAAACCGGACGAACACAGCGCTTCCCTGGATGCACGGGTGGACTTCAATGCCAGTGACAAGAACCAGGTGTTCCTCAGATTCAGCTTCAAAGACGACCCGCAGTTTGATTCTGGCTGGGTCGGCGTTTGCGGCTCCACACCCTTGGTGTAAGCCGCTAATCCAGCCAGTAGACTCAGGGCAACAAGGAAGCCATACCGCACTCTCGCCACGAGCAGAGATGTGCGACCGGTTGCCATGTTTTCAGCGCTGACCGGAGTTGGCATTTTAAACCCAGGGAACATCGTGATTTACAACGTGCGGTCGGCGATCATCAGCGCTAATTGCAGCAACTGCTGGCGGACTTCGATCGGGATGGTCTGGCCTGCCGTGGAGGGGTTCGGTGGAGTACGGGCCAAAGCTTCTTCGATCCGGGTAACATCCAGGCCGCCAGCGTTGCTTCCCTTGAAACGGTTGAGCACCTCGCGGGCCTTCTCAATCTGTCCGGTTTGATAATAAAAAACGCCGAGCGTGGAGTAGCTCCCGGGCCACTCCGGCAGCAATTCCAGGGTGCGCTCCAAGCGCTCAGCGGCCTGCCCGGCGTTGCCTTGCAGCACCGACAGTAGCCCTAATCCCCAAAGTATTTTGCCCGAGCCGGGAATTCGCACCCGACCTTTTTCCAAGGTTTGCTGCGCCCCGCCGAGATCGTTTTCGCGCAGCTGCACTAAAGCGAGCGAAAGGTAGGACTGGTCGTTGTCAGGATTCCGGTTGATCGCGCCGCGAAAAATTTCGGCCGCCTTGCTGGTTTCCCCCACGTGGACTTCGATGTCGCCGAGCAAGGCCTGGAAAGCGTCGTCTTGCTGAGCCGCCGCAGAAACCGAGTGCGCGGTATCGAGGGCCTTCGGGTAAAGACCTGCGCGCAGATAGGCATTCGCCAAATCGAATTTCACATCGTCGGAATCGGCATTGGTACGCAGCGCGTTCTGGAAATGCTGAATCGCGCCCGCGTACAGACCATAACGCGCGAGCAATACGCCGATGCCCGTCTGCGTGCGATAGTCATCTCCGCTGACTTGGTCAAGCTGCGCGATGGCCTGTCGCGCCTGGTCTCGATTCCCGAGCTTCAAGTACGCCTCGGCGAGTAGATAGAAGTCCCGGGGCTGGCCTGGGTGTTTCTGGATTTGCTCCAGCAACTCCTTGACATCGAGTTGCGTGCGCTGTTGCGGATTAAGCTGGGAGCGGCTGTCGAGATAGTCAAAAAAATGCTGATAGGGATAGGGGCCGGTGGAAGCGTTCTTCGAGAGCGTCTGGAAAACATTCAAGTCCCTTTGCGCGGCAGAGGTCTGGTGGAGGCTTCTCTCGACCATGGCCAGTTTGTAGTAGCCGTTTGCGGGATCACGGCTGATTTTGACATAGCGGCGGAGAAGCTCAGCGGCCTCCGCGAATTTCTTGTCTTTCGTGCGCAAATTCGCCAACTCCAACAGCGCATCGGGCAGATCGGGATTCGAGCGCAGCGCCTGCTGCAGCATCTGTTCGGCATGGGCATAGTTTCCTTGCCGCTCCTCGATGTAGCCGACGTTGAACAGGCAGGAGGCATTGTGCGGATCCAGCTTGAGTCCTTCCTGAAAGTATTTCAGTGCCTCATCAAACCGTCCGAGAAACCGGTTTGCGAGTCCCATAAAAACATAGGAGCGCGCCGACGGGTCAAGCGCGACCAGTTGCTTGAATTCGTCGATCGCCTTTTCCGACTTGCCCGCGCCGAGGTAGCCCTCGCCGAGCGCGGCATGGAGATCGGCGTTCTTCGGTGCGATGTTCACCCCGGACTCCAGCAGGGGAATGGCGTCCTCAAAAAAATTCTGGCTCATGCTGACGCGTGCCATTAAGAGGATGACGTCCGTATTCTGCGGGGCAAGCTTATGGGCGCGCACCAGCAAATCGAGAGCGTCCATGGGCCTCTTTTGCTGCGTATCAACCTGTGCCAGCAAATAAAGGGTTTCCGCGGAATCGGGGTTGAGCTTAATCGCACGATTCAGAGCGAGCGCCGCCTTCGCCGCCTCGCCGCCTCGGAGATATGCCTGCCCGAGGTTATAGAGAGTCTCAAAGGTTTCAGGGCGCAGCGCGTTGGCCTGCTCCAGTTCGCGTCCTGCTTCCTTGTACTGCTTTGCGGACGCTAGCAAAACGCCGAGCGTAAAGTGCAACTGGACGTCCTGTTTGTTCTCCGCCGACATCTGGCGAGCGGTGCGCAAGGCCTCTGCCGGCTTGCCGGAGGCGAGGTAAGCGCGCACCAAGCTGAATTGAATTTCGACGGTCGGAGGGCGCACTCGCTCGAGGTGCTGAATCGCTTTCGCCGGTTCTCCTCTGGCCAGCAGAAGCAGAGCGAAATTATAGTTGGCATCGCGATTTGCCGGGGCCAGGTTCAGGGTTTTTCTGAACTCCTGCTCGGCGAGGTCGAGCTTCAGCTCGGCCACATAAAGACTCCCCAAGTTGTTATGGGTGGTGGTGGAGTTCGGCGCCAACTTCAATGCGTGCTGGAATGCGTCATCGGCATCGGCATAGTTTTTTTCGTCCGTACATACGATTCCGAGCAGATTGTAAGCCTCCACGCTTGCCGGATCGAACGCGAGCTGTTCCTGGATCTTTTGCTTAGCCTGCTCGAAAAGGCCCTGCTGGACGAGCTCCTCGGCCTCCAGAAAACGCGGAGAAATCTTTGCCGAGGCGCGCGTGCTGGGGCGCTTGAGAACGGGCGGTTGAGCCGATACCGGGTGGGCAACCGCCAGCACGGCGATGAGAAGCCAGCCTGACGATACCAGATTGCGACCGCCGCTTCGGACGATACGTGAGGCGCGACCGAACATCCATTCATGCCTTCTTCGAGGCCTCAATATACCATTCGGGCGCTTGCTCGGCCAGCGTAGCGTCGCGCCGCTTATGGCCGCATACGGTCATGGTTCGCTGGTGGAACCAGCCTCGAGTTTGTCAACCGTGAGGTCGCATTCAGCCGGGAGCAGGCCCCGAAGAATCGCCAATGACCAGTTCGACCCCGATCTTATATTGCTTGCCCTGCGGGCTGGCTGAGATCGATAGCTCGTGCAGGGCGTCGGCTGCCAACTGGCCTAGCGCCTCGCGGTGGCTGTCCACGGTGGTGATGGACGGGTTGCTGTATTCCGCGAGGCGTATCCGATCGAATCCCGTAACGGAAACATCCTGGGGTACCCGGCAGCCGGCATTGAGTAAGCCTTTAATGACACCCACAGCGGTGAGGTCGTTCACCGCCATGACTGCGGTCGGCCGGGGCGACAACGCTGCAATCGCCGCTCCGGCGGCGAGCCCTCCTTCGAAACGCAAGTCCCCTGCCAGTACGGGGCCCGGCTCCAGTCCCAGAGCGCGCATGGAACTTTGATACGCATCCAACCGCGCGACGTTGGATTTAAGGCGGGGCCTCCCGGCAATGAAGGCGATACGCCTGTGTCCAATGGCGTGGAGATATTTCACGATTTGTTCAATACCGGAGAAGTAATCGATCCCCAGATTGGCCATGCGAGCGCGGACGGGGGCAAGGTCGAGGATGATTACGGCGATCCTCCTGCGGCCGAGTTCGCGCACCAGACGCGGACTGATCTCCGACGTCATAATCGCGACACCACGCACTTTGTGCTCGATCATCCTCTCCGCCGCCTCGCGGGTTCTCCGCGGATCGTAATTGGTATCGCTGACAATCGCGTCGTATCCCAGATGGCGGGCGCGATTCTCGAAGCTCTTGATGATTTCTGGGAAAAACGGGTTCTCGATGTCGGAAACAATGATCCCGAGAGTGCGCCCTTCGCGCGAAGCCAGATTGCGCGCGTGAACGTTCGGAATGTAGCCCAGCCGCTGGACCGCTGACAGGACAGCTCGCCTAGCTGTCGGTCCGACTTTGCCCGTATGGTTCAGGACGTTAGAAACCGTTGCGGTAGAGACATCGGCCGCTTTCGCAACGTCTCGTATGGTGACGGTCATAGATTCGTAAAAGTCATAGATTCGTAAAAAAGGTCGCCCCTGACGGCCCGGTTACGGCTAAATGCCATCTCGGCAAGACCGTGTTGAGTATAGACCACAAGAAAAAAACTTGACAACGCTCTACCCATCGTGATATTCCCCTCAACACTAGTAGATTTAGATTAAACGGTTAATCGAAAAAGGCTGTTATTTTTCTACAGGTTTGCGTAGGTAGATATGCAGTCTCTAGAGACGGACGGCCCGGACCTGAGAAGCCCTCGGCTTTGGAGTATACGTTTTCTCAGCGGCAGGCTTGCCCGGCAGCAAGCTCTGTCTGGAAGCTCAGAAGCTCAAAGGAGAGCGTAATGAACTGTTCGGTTCTGTCCTGGGTCTGGCGAGGTGTTCTCACCCTCGCAATCTGCGCTGTGATCAGTGTTGGTTCCCTCCAAGCTCAAGTCGACACCGGTTCCATCACCGGGATCATTTCCGACTCTACGGGAGCCGTCGTCGGTGGCGCCACCCTCACCCTCACCAACGAGGCCACGGGGACGGTCCTGTCGAGAAAGGCCAGTGCGGACGGAAACTATGAGTTCAGCCCGGTGAGGATTGGACTTTATAAGCTAGAAGCTTCTTCGAAGGGTTTCAAGACAGAAGTCCAGGTCCACGTCTCGGTCGATGCGAGCGCCAGGGTTCAGGTCAACTTCAAGCTCGTACCTGGCAGTGTGACCGAAAGCGTGGAAGTCACTGCGGCGGCTCCCGTGCTTCAAACCCAAGATGCATCGGTCGGACAGGTCATCGACTCGCGCAAGGCGACCGATCTTCCCTTGAATGGGCGCAACTTCACGTTTCTGGCGCAACTTTCCGCTGGCGTGGGCAGCCCCGAGGCCGACACCCGCGGCAACGCCGCCTCGGGCGCTTTCACCGCCAATGGCAACCGGCCGGCGCAAAACAATTACATGCTCGACGGTATCGACAACAATTCCGATACCGTGGACTTCCTGAACGGAACCAATTATGTTGTGCTTCCTCCGGTCGACGCGATCGAGGAATTCAAGGTGCAAACCTCGGACTTCAGTGCGGAATTCGGGCGCTCGGGAGCGGCCGTTCTCAACGCCACTATCAAATCCGGCACCAACGGTTTGCACGGCTCGGCGTGGGAGTTCTTCCGCAACGACAAGTTCGATGCCCCCGACTATTTCGAAGACGCTGGCGGCGTACCCAAGGGCGAGCTCCGCCAGAACCAGTTTGGCGGGTCGCTCGGCGGCCCCATCATCAAGAACAAGGTCTTTTTCTTCGGCGACTATGAAGGAAAACGCCGGATTCAGGGCACGATTTTGACGGGATCGGTGCCCACGGCTGCAGAGGTGAGCAGTGGCTTCACGAATTTTGCGGACCTGATCACCGGACAATCCGGGAGCCAGACGGATGCGCTCGGTCGCACCTCCCCAGTGGGGACCATCTACGACCCAGCGACGACGCGCGCGGTGACGGCTGGTTCTGTCGATCCCTTATCGGGCCTGACGGCCGTTTCGAGTGGCTACGTCCGCGACCCCTTCGGTACTTGTGCTCCGAGCACCACCGCCTTTACGCTAGCGAGCTGTGGCCTGAACCAAATCTCCGCATCGCGGCTGGATTCGAACGCCATCGCGCTGATGAAACTGTATCCCACCCCCACCACATCTTCATTGTTCACGAATTTCGCCAATTCCCCAAAGCTCGATGAACATGAAAATCAGTTCGACACCAAGGTGGACTTCAACTTCAACGAAAAGAACCAAGCATTCGCCCGTTTCAGCTTCGAAGACGACCCCGAGTTCATTCCCTCAATTTTCGGAGGCGTGGCCGACGGCGGCGGTTTCCAACAGGGCAGTCAAACGGCGAAATCGGAACAGGCAGCGGTGGCTTGGACTCACGTCTTTTCTCAAAACTTGATTAACGTTGCGCGGGTGGGGTTTAATCACCTCCACACTACGCGCAATGTCCCTGAGGCTGACAATCTCACGAATATTCCCAGCCAATATGGCATCCAGGGCATTCCTCAAGGGCCGGAAAATGGTGGCCTTCCCGCCTTCGGAATCAATGGACTGCAAACTTTGGGCAGCAACTCGTTCCTGCCATCGGATGAAATCACTTCCACCACCCAGCTGACCGACGACCTCACCAGGATTTACGGTAAGCATACTTTTAAGCTGGGTGTGGAGTGGCAACACGTTAACTTCTCCACCCTGCAGCCCTCGTGGTCGCGCGGCGAATTCGATTACAACGGAAATTTCACCGAAATACCAAACGTGGACGAGGGCAACACGGGCCGGGCGGACTTTTTGCTGACGCCCATCGCCTCGACGGTTCCCGGTGGGGTGCCGTACGACGTTGGCGGTTCATCCAACATCTACGCATCAAACACGTATACCACCGACGACGGAAAGAACTACTACGGTACTTACCTCAACGACGACTGGAAAGTGACGCCTAGGCTGACGATCAATGTGGGCGTGCGCTGGGACTACTTCGGTTTAGTATTCGAGCACCACGGGGCCCAAGCCAACTTCATTCCAGGCGGGGCGCCCTTAGGTTATCCCGCGTATCTCGTCCCGTTTACGCCCACGGTTTCTTCGAGCTTTACCCAACTGCTCACCGCCGATGGCATCAGTCTCGTCATCGGTGACGCCTACGGCAGAGGGCTCGGGAACTCCCAGAAGGCGAATTTTGCCCCGCGTTTTGGTTTCGCCTACCAAGCCGGCTCCAAGTTGGTGGTGCGGGGCGGCTTCGGCATGTTCTACAACGGCTTCGAGAACCGCGGTTATTCGCCGAACCTGGGTGAAAGTTATCCCTACCAGTTCGATTTCAACTACCAACCGCCGAATGACGGTACCCCGTATACGTTTGCCGGTTGTAGTACGGCAGGGCCCGGGCGCACGGCGACCTTTGAAACAGGTTTCTCCTGTACTCCACTCCAGCCGAGTTTGGTGCTCGCCAACGGTTTGGCGTTGCGCGGGATTCAGTTTGATTACCAAACCCCTTACTCCATGAGTGGCAACTTTACCTTGCAATATCAGCTCACTCCGACGCTAAGCGTGCAGGCTGGCTACGTGACCTCCCTTTCACGCCACTTGGAGACGTTCCCCGGCAACAACAACCCTTCGGCGGTCTTGCCCGTCAACACGCAGCTGACCAATACAGCCGGGGCCGGGGGCTCTCCGGGGACGGGAGGGCTCGCTGCTTCCCTAGGTGGTCTTGCGTTCCCGGATTTCGGGGGCAACAACAGCCAAGCGGCCACCAATGGAGACAGTATTTACCATTCCCTTCAAACCAAAGTGGAAAAGCGCTTCGGACACGGAGTGAACTTCCTCGGAACGTATACCTGGTCGCATGCCACGACCGACGCTGGCGACCTGCTGAACGGCGGCAGCAATGGGGGCTTCCGTGCACCGGGCATTCCCGGGGCTGGGATCAAGTTTGACTACGGCTTGGCTGATTTTGATATCCGCAATGTCGTCCACCTGAGCGCGGGATATGAACTCCCCTTCGGTAAAGGCAGGCGCTACCTAGCCGACGATTCCAGCATATCCAGCAAGGTATTCGGCGGCTGGACCATCAATGCAATCGCCGTGCTCGAGGGCGGCCAACCGATTACCCTGAACTGCCCTTCGAACACGGTTTCCACGACCGTGGGATCCAATGCCAATTGCTATGATCTGGTCGTCTCCAAGAATTTCGACCGAGGCAACCACATCGACTCCAACGGAAAGCTGAGCTTCTTCGGCAACCCGGCGGCATTCAACCAGCCTTGTGAGTTGGGAGCCGGGGGTGTGCCCGAACCGAACACGCCCACCGGATGCGTCCCCTTGACGGGTCTGGCCGCATTGGGTGGTCCGCCGACCCAGATTGCCGGAGAGCCCTTCAAGAACCTGGACTTCTCCACCTTTAAAGACATCGCTCTCAATGAGCGCTTTAACCTCGAGTTCCGAGCGGAGTTCTTCAACATCTTGAACCACCCGAACTTCAACAACCCAAACTTTGGAGGCAACGGCGTGGTGGCCATCTCCGGCTCGGGGAATTTCACCAGCTCGACCTTTGGCGAGATCGGATCCACCCGCAACGCGCCCTACGATCCTAGACAAATCCAGTTCGCTTTGAAGCTTCACTTCTAACCCAATCTTGGTCATCGGAAGGTGCCCTGAAACCGGGCGCCTTCTGATGTTGAATTCTCACGGTAGCTCGCGCAGTCTGCCTATCAGAGTGCTAGCATACGGGTGCTGTGATCCTCCGACGTCGCCTCATGCATATGGTTTTCGCTACCGTGCTTGTGTGCTTGCCTGACCTTGGTGTCGCGCAGGGCCAGCCTGCGGCTGATCAGCAGCCGCTTGACCGCCAGTTCCAGGCCGCCTCCGCCGCCTATGACTCGGGACACTTCGCCGACGCTGCTGCGCAATTGGAGGACCTTCTCCGCCGGGCTCCGCAGAGCTTTGAAGTCCACGAGCTTCTAGGACTGACCTACTCCGCGGAATCGCTCGACAGCAAGGCCAACGAGCATTTGGCGAAAGCGGTGCGCCTCAAACCGGATTCGGCTGCAGCGCGAACCAATTTAGCCGCCAACCTGTTACGCCTGGGAAATCCGGGACCAGCGGAACAAGAGTTTCAGCAGGCGCTCAAGTTGGAGCCGCACAGTTTCGACGCCAACCACAACCTCGGCGAGTTCTACATTCAATCGGGAAAGCTCGCCGAGGCCGAGCCCTTACTGGCGCGCGCCCAAGCGATCAAGCCGGCTGCTTATGACAACGGCTACGATTTGGCGCTCGCCGACCTCGAACTCGGACGGCTCTCTGACGCGCGGCAATCCGTCCAGAATCTTTTGCAGCGGAAAGACACCGCGGAATTGCATAACCTCTTGGCGCAAATCGAAGAGAAGGACGGCAAGCCGGTCGCGGCGGCCAACCAATTCGAAATTGCTGCCCATGCGGACCCGAGCGAGAACAACCTGTTCGATTGGGGCAGCGAACTGCTGATTCACCGCACGCTCGAGCCGGCAATTGCCGTCTTTCGTCGGGCGGCCGAGCGCTATCCAAAATCTTCGCGCCTCGCCATCGGTTTCGGCATGGCCCTTTATTCGCGTGGCAAATATGACGAAGCCATTCAATCGCTCTTGAAGGCCGCGGATCTAAATCCGTCCGACGCTCGCTGTTATCTGTTTCTGTCGAGAGCCTACGACAGCTCGCCCGTCCACACCGATGAAGTCATCGAACGATTCCGCCGTTTTGCCGAGCTGCAGCCGCAGAATCCTCGCGCCCTTTACTATTACGCGATGAGTTTGTGGAAAGGGAAGCGGGTGCAGGATGCGAGCCTCGATGTGAACCAGATCGAGTCGCTGCTTCGAAAGGCCATCACGCTCGACGCGAACTTTGCCGAGGCGTATTTGCAGCTAGGGAATCTTTACTCGGATCAGGGTACGTACGCCGAGTCCATTCCGGAGTATCGGCAGGCCCTTGAAAACAACCCCGATCTCGCGGACGCGCACTACCGGCTTGGCCAGGCCTACGTGCACACGGGGGAGAAGGATTTGGCCCAGAAGCAGTTTGCGGCTTATCAGCAACTGCGGGCGCAGCACCTGGCTGAGGTCGACAAACAGCGAGCGGAGATTCGGCAGTTCGTGTACTCGGAAATGGGTGCAGCGCCGGCGAAACCTTGAGTGACGATTTCATGACCATGTTCCCGCAGAGTGCGTCGGATCCTGGTGAATCTCGCCGTGCCCTCGTCCGCAGCCGCCGCGAATTCCTCCGCTCCGCTGCCGGAGTGACGCTCGGCGGCGCGCTGTTGCGCTCTCCTTGGGCCCGGGCGGCAGTCAGTTCGCGGGCGAAAAAGGTGGTCATCGTTACCTTTGGTGGTGGGGCACGCGACCAGGAAACATTCGCACCGGAGGGCCAGGAAAACATCCCCCACCTGATGCGCGAGTTCATTCCGCGCGGGTCATTCTTTACCCAGGTAGTCAATCGCGGTATCCTGGGCCATTACGTGGCCACCGCGAGCCTCGCCACCGGCGTCTATGAGACGATCAATAATTTCGCCTCGCTTCCGCCACAGAATCCGACCGTATTTGAGTACTTTCGCAAGTCGCTCAAGCGTCCGGCCTCCGATGCCTGGGTGGTTGCGCCCAGCAACGGTTTCAACCGTATCGGCGAAAGCAGTCATCGGTCCTATGGCTCTGGGCTGGGGGCCAGGGTGATTCTGCCGAAGTATTTATTGACGGCGGCCACCTCGAGCCGCCGCGCCGACTACGAACACCTGCTGCGCGATAACTACGAGACGCCTTTCTATGCGCCCGATCTTGGCGGGGGTGAGTTTGAGTTACAGCAACTGGAAGAGATCCTGAAGCTGTCGGTCGACGACTTCAAGGCGCATGCCGAAACCTTGTCGAGCCCTGATGAGCTTTCCCTGTATATCGCTCGCCAGTTAATGCGCCAAGTTGCGCCCAGTTTGTTGTGGATCACGATGCACGACATCGACGTGGCGCACGCGGGAGCATACTCGCTCTACATCGAAGGCATTCGTCGTACCGACCGTTTGTGCGCCGATCTATGGAGCACCCTACAGAGCGAGCCAGAATACGTCGGCAAGACGACTCTATTTATACTCCCGGATTTCGGACGCGACTCGGATAATGACGCTGGCGGTAACGGCTTCCAGCATCATCGTACGGGCGATCCTCTCTCTCGCACGACCTGGATGCTGGTTGCGGGGCCGGGCATTCGTGAAGGAGTCGTCTTTGACCGCGCGCTCGATGCAACGGATTTGGTGCCAACGCTCGGATCGATGCTCGGGTTTTCGCCAGGTCTTGCCCAAGGCAAACCGGTCACGGAACTTCTGTAGCCTTCATGCTTCCACGGGATCTCAAACCGGAGCAGTTCTCGAGCTATCCGCCGGAGGCGCGGAAGCTCGTCAGCGATTATCTGGGCACGCTGCGACAATTGCCACTCAGTTTCCTGCCGGTGCTACTGCGAGAGATCATCGATTACGATTTCAGGTTTCCAGCCGAACGCAAGGCGCGCGAAATGGAATTGAAGAACTTGGACTCGCTTTCCGCCGACCAGCGAAAGGATTGGTTGCAAGAGTTCGCCGAGATCCATCTTTCACCGCAGTTGGAAAGCTTGGACTGGGTCGGTGGGCCCGCTCAGTTCATGGAACAGCTGTCGACCCATCTCTGGAGTACGCACCAGCTGGACGCATTTCGCCAGGCTTCGACCGACTACGCGGATCGTCTACGCCTGACCGTACCACCTGAGCCCCTTCCCCTTCCTCGTCTCGGAATCACGGTGGTCGGCGAGGGAGTCGCCTCCTACAACGAACCACTGTTTCGCAAGCTGCGCCCGCAGGGCGTATATTTCAGTGGCATCAAGCCGGAGAACGGGTTTCGATTGCTGCTCGATGCCGTTGCGGTTCGGGCGAGGGCGCATCCTGCTCCCTACGCCCATTGGTACATTGACGGCGGCGAAACCGTGGCTTGCGACTCGACCCTCGCCTGTATTTCCTACAGCGGCTTGGAACCGGTGAGGGCGGCCTTGCTGCGAAGGATTCGCACCGAAGTGGCGCGGCCCGGCATGGGGCCCGAAGCCTTGCGCACCTTCATGGCTCGGATTCGCCTCGCCGACCTCGGCCTCGACAGAACAGAAAAAGATAAGCCCAAAGACGAAGTACTCGATCGCTTTCGATTGAGCCTTCTGACCGAAGGCTCCGGGACGCAAGTCTTCAGCACGACATTTGCCGAGTGGGCCGCGCGCGAATCGCTACGCCGCGCTCAACCGCTCACACTGCTGGTTCGCTTCGCTCCCCGCCAGCGTCAGAAACCGATGTCTGAACTCTTGTCGGCGAATACGGACCGGGCGGAAGTTGACCCCGTCGGGTCATTGCTCGATGCGGACATGGGCGCATATTACAACTGGCTCAATCAACAGCGGCTACCGGGAGCCGAGCAGTCTTCGTTTCTGGTTTGGTTTGAAGGGCACGATCAAGCGCTGGCGATTGGCCAGGGGATGCCTCGCGGGACCACGTCAAATTCGCCGGCGGACGTCGGGCAGTTGCTTTCCTGGACCGTATGATTTGCGCACCACTGACAATCAAGTTAGAGAATGGATGAACATGGATCGACGCAGATTTCTTAAAGACACGAGTACCTTAATTGCGACAGCTACCCTCGCGTCCTATGCGCTGCCAGAAGATCGGGGGCAATCGACCAATCCAGCTATCGCCGCCGGACGAATCGTCCTTCCGATGAATCGCAACTGGCGCTTCCACCGTGCTTTTGTCGAAGGCGGACATGCGAAAGATTTCGACGACTCGAGATTCGAACGAGTCGTGATCCCGCATACCAATGTCAGCCTTCCCTGGCATGGTTTTGCTGAAAAGACTTACGAATTCGTCTCGCTTTATCGACGTCGGTTCCAGCTTCCTCGGGCCGCCCAAGGCAAACATGTTTTCATCGACTTTGAAGGAGCGATGACGGCATCCACGGTTTGGATCAACGGAGTGCGGCTCGGAGAATACAAAGGAGGATACACTCCATTTTCCTTTGAATTGACGCCGCATCTCGATTTTGAGGGCGAGAACGTCCTCGCAGTCGATCTCGATTCCAGCGAGCGCGCCGATGTCCCTCCTTTCGGTTACGAAATCGACTACCTCACCTTCGGTGGCATTTATCGCGAAGTCTCTTTGCGCATCGTGCCGTCAACTTTTATCGAGAACATTGCCGTACGACCGAAGGATGTGCTCACCGGGCGTCCCGCGCTCGAGGTTGATTGTTTCCTTCAGCATTTACAAGCTGCGCCCGATGGCCTTACCGTCCAGGTCGAGTTACTGGACGGCGACCGGGTGGTCGCAAAGGCCTCGCAACCTTGGCCATCCTCCGCGCCCACTAACGAACCGAGCGCGCATACGGTTCTTCTGGAAAACCTGGCTGATGTCAGATTGTGGGACCTGGAGAAGCGCAACTTGTACACGGTCCGTGTCCGGGTCGAGCGCGGCACCGAAGCCCTGGATGAAGATTCCCGCCGTTTCGGCTTCCGCGAAGCGCAATTCACCGATCACGGCTTCGAGCTTAACGGCAAAGTCATCAAGCTGCGCGGACTTGACCGTCATCAGACTTTTCCCTTCGTTGGCCAAGCGATGCCGGGTCGCGTGCAGCGCAGAGACGCCCAGATTTTGCGTGAGAAACTCAAATGTAACATCGTCCGTACCTCGCATTATCCGCAGTCACGTCATTTTCTTGACGCCTGTGATGAACTCGGCCTGTTGGTTCTCGAAGAAATTCCCGGCTGGCAACACATCGGCGACGAGTCCTGGAAGCTGATCGCCATCGACAATGTGCGCCGCATGATCCGCCGCGACTGGAATCATCCCTCGATCATTCTCTGGGGCGTGCGCATCAACGAGTCAAAGGACGACCACGATTTTTATACGCGCACAAACGCTTTGGCCCATCAGCTCGACCCAACACGTCAGACCGGGGGTATCCGCTATTTCCAGGAATCGGAGTTTCTGGAAGATGTGTTCACCATGAACGATTTCGGGTTCCCGTTGAAGCCACCCAATCACCCGCGCTACCTCAACACGGAGTTTGTCGGCCATACTTATCCAACCAAAACCATCGACAACGTCGAACGTCTCACCGAACACACCCTGCGCCATGCCCGCATCCACGACCAGTTGGCAAGCGATCCGCAATATGCTGGCGGAATTGGCTGGTGCGCCTTCGACTACAACACACACGGTGATTTCGGTTCGGGCGACCGCATTTGTTACCACGGTGTCACCGACATTTTCCGCGAGCCCAAACCCGCCGCTGGATTCTACAAATCGCAATGCGAGCCGTCGGAAGAGATTGTGCTGGAGCCGGCGTTTCACTGGGCCCGCGGCGACGAAAGCGTGGGATTTTCGAAGGCGGTGATTTGCTCGAATTGCGATCACCTCAAACTGTATATCAATGACGAATTCGTTGAGGCCGATCCAGACCGCAAACAGTTCCCTCACCTTCGTTATGCGCCGTTCGTCGTGCAATTTTCAGAGCGTTTCCATCATTGGGGCGACCTGCGCATCGAGGGTTATCTTCAGGGAAAACTCGTGATCACCAAGAATTTGTCGGGCCGAGGAGTCGACGCGAAGTTTATGCTCCTTGCCGACGACACCGAGTTGCTTGCCGATGGCGCGGACTCGACGCGTCTGGTTCTGCGCGTCACCGACGAATTCGGTGCGATTTGTCCGTTTGCGAACGACTCAATCAGGTTTGAGCTGGAGGGGCCTGCCGAAATCATCGGTGACAATCCGTTTTCGCTGATCGGAGGAACGGGCGCGGTTTGGATCCGAGCCAAAGAGGAATCGGGAACAGCGCGGATCACTGCCACCCATCCGTGGTTGGGAATCCAACAGGCGAAAATCTCGATTGTCGCCAGCCCCAAAGAGATGATCTAGATTTTGCGCTAAAGTGGAGAGCCCGAATATATGTGGGGCCGGGTGGCCGCGTCTGGCGCCCATTCAGCGTTGTCCGTCCGCGATCCAGTGAGTCAGGGTGGCGCGAAGCCGGTCCAAGCTAACGGGTTCGGTCTCGCGCCAGAGCGGGAACCCCGGCGGAGCGACAACATAGGCCTCGGAGAGGTTCTCGGCCAGGCAAAGGCAGGCGGTGTTACGCCGATACTCGTCATAACGACTGGCCGCCAGCCACACATACAATGCCAGTTCCTGCGCATCTAACGCGCTTCCCGGCAAGTCGTCGACGGCGGGAAGCGGGTTCACCTGGTCCGGGTTCTCGAACACTGCCACGCTGGTGAAAGGCTTCGGCTTGCTGCGCACCCCGAATTGGACCATCAAGAACGAAGGCCGCGCCCGACGAAATGCTTCGGAGGCGGCCCACTCTGCGAAGGAATTTCCATAGATTAAAGCTCCATTACCGCTAAGGTAGAGCGAGCGCAGGAACTCCCGAACCACCGGTACTGACGCCACCTCGGCAGGACACCACGGTGTGACATCAGCCTGGCGCAGGTGATCGAACACGGCATCGGCGTCGGCCAGGTCCTTGCGCATGGTATTCACTTCTCGCGAGAAATTCTCGCGAAAGGTGGCGAGTCGCTCATGGCTGAGCAGAATGGCGGATGGAGCGCGTGCGCCGGAGGACTCCGGCTTCAGTGCACACTCCACCAGACCCGTTCCAGCGTCCACCACCCAAGCATCCGCCGGCGAAGCGTTAGGCCGGTGCGACACAACTGCCAAAAGGCGTCCACCGTCGCCCGCGCTGAGAAGCGCTTCCGCGGGACTCCGGCTCTCGCTGGACGATGCGGACAATGCGAGGTCGACTCGCACCGGACGGCCCATCCCCTGCCATCCTCGCCAAACCTTTGAGCGATCGAGTGGGAGAAGTTGCGGTATCACGAGCAGAACAAGTTGATTGCCCGCGTCGTCACCGGTCTTCTGTTTCTCGGCGTGCTCATCGGCCGCGTCGAAAACCTTCTGCACCGCTGCGCGCCACTCCTGATAGTAAGGAGAGCGGGCCAGCAGCGAAGCATTCAGAATGGTCGGCTCATTGGTGGAGAACCGCCAACCGCTCACACCCATCTTCTCCTCGAGTTGAACGACCTCCCGGAAAAGCAACGCGAACTGCTGGTCGTTCAAACTCGCCAGATATAGAAGTAAGTGCAGAATCGACTGGCGTTCAAAGGGAAACAGGTAGTCCCAGTCACGGAGTTGCTGCTGGCTAAAGGGGAGGAAGGTGACAGGCAGGCGTTTCAGCAAGCCCTTATTCAAGGCGTCCTGAAGCGGTTTTGGCAACTTTTCCTGGACCTGCTCGGACACTCGCGAACCTCTTCTTAGCACTGCTTGTTGGTGCGCCCAGTAACTCGTGGGACGCGACTAGAAAGCAGCACCATGAGCAGTTAAACTCGCATCTCGCTCAGGGGCGAGCCCTGCGATTCCATGGGCGGGCACCCCAGTAGCCCCGCAAGCGTGGTGCAGAGGTCCACATGCCGGATGGGGCGTTCGATGATCCGCGACTTGTCGACCGCCGCGCCCAACACCATCATCCACGTGGACCGGGTTGAGTCGGTGTCGCCGCGATGGTTGAAGAAGCCGTTGGTCGTCGATCCATCCGGGTCGCGCCCAAACTCGGGTAGAATCACCAT
Source organism: Terriglobales bacterium (assembly GCA_049520935.1). Classification (GTDB taxonomy): domain Bacteria; phylum Acidobacteriota; class Terriglobia; order Terriglobales; family Acidobacteriaceae; genus Acidiflorens. The sequence goes on from JBEKPJ010000003.1 coordinate 181,415, forward strand.
CGTGGTCTTGCCCTGGTATTCGGAGTTAGCTTCGATTTCCTGCCAGAGCTGATAGACAAGCCGGTCGCCGGTACGAATGCCGCCGACGTGGAGCGCGTAGGAACCGAAGTGCGCCACCTCCACATCCGAAAAGACGACCACTAACAAACGCGGTGAAAAGTTTCGCATGATCTCGCGGCTGACCAGGAACGTAAGTTCGTCGCCCGAAGTCGGGCCGCCATCGCGCACAAAGGTGGTGATAGCTTCCTCAATGATGCTGCGCACACGCGGGTCAAGCCGCTCGGCCGCATCGAAGACGGTCCATCCCAAACCTTCGTAGTTGCCCGCTTCCAGCATACTTTCCAGCTCAGACTCGATCTTTGCGCGATCCGCCATATTGCGACTGCGTCCCGCGTGTAGGGCCTTGGCGACGGCCGCCACCATGAGTTGTTTCGGGAACACGACGTTTGCACCATAGACAGCCCCATAATCCGAGGCCGAACTGGCGCCGATCAGACTCGTGAGTGCTTTGTTGCTGGCGACAACCCAAGTGTCACTCTGCGCCGCGCCCAGACGCTTCCGAAAATGCTCGAACAGCGTGGGCGTCGCGGGCGCGATTTTCCCCCAGTCATCCACGCGTTGCCAATTGCCCGTGAGGATGCTGGAAATGGCGTTGAAATGCGCGGTCACCCCTTCATTGCGGGCGTTGGGATAGAACAGGGAATAGGGAAGCAAGTCCCGCGACAAGTGCGGGATGTTCTCCAATCCCTCCGGCGAAAAGGTTTCATTGCGGCGTACTCCGCCAAAAATGACGACCACCGCCCGTTGCCCGGAGCCCCCAGCCCCGTGCCGGCCTCCGTCGGCAAGGGACGACTGCGGCGAGCTGAGGCTGACCAGCAAGGTGGCAGCCGCGCGCAAAAAGTCCCGTCTGGAGCTGCCGACTCCGCCTTCTGAACCGTCAGCAATGACGAGCGAGAACAAATCCGCGTCGGATTTCATTTTGGCTGCGCCCGCTCTGCGCTGACAGAGTATAACGCACCGGCCTTTTCCCCGTCAGTAATCTGGGAACACCCGGAACACCCGACGCTTTGTCGGTTGTCTGGCGAATTCACGCATGGGGATGCCGGGCACCTGACTTGCTCGGGAATCATCCACGGGAGCATCGCAGCAACCCGGATGAGAACCCACCGCCCGGCTTGATCCGCTGTTCAGAACACGAAGCAGCCGTGTCGCACGAACCGGAGACGCTGAGAACGCTTACAGGTACTGATCGAGAACGGCTTTCTCAATCTTGATTGAACGCGCGTCGAAGCGCCAAGAGTTACCCTGATCGTTTTCGTCACCGTTGAGGCGCCGTCCGGGTGTCCCCTCGTCGATGGAAGCAAATCCGAGCTGGAACGGGACGGGCTCGACGGGCGTGGCGTTATCAGGACGTGGACGCCCTTGCCGATGCCGAGGAACTCGTTTTGTCCGGTGGCGCTGATCAGGCCGAAGCCATTCTCCGAAGTGATTACCAAATATCTCATCCAGGCTGACGTGTACGGTGTCGCCGTTCGGCTGAACTCGACAGACGGATGCTCCTTCGTAAGCGAGAATCGTGGACATTACCCTTGGTCTGCTGTTCGAGAAGGATCGGGGCGACGGAGGCGATGGCACCATAGCCTGCGCCCAGGTCGCTGGTGTCTTCAGAGAATGAGTCGATGGCGAATGGCGAGAACCCGATGGCGGCGTGTTCGCCGCTCCGGCGCTGCCACCGTTGGTTTCCCGGAATCCAGAGCGGATTGCTCTCACGGTGATAGCGGTTTGCCCCCAGTAGGAGAAATTGGCTGCGGAAAGGTCAGGGGAATCAATGTCGATCGCAGAACCGGCGGCCTTCCAGATATCCGTCCATCTGCACCAACTCGCCCCCATGTTCTTTCCGCTCTCTCCCCTTGCGGTGCATGCGCCGCTTCCGCACCCGACCCCACAGCCCTTCGGCCAACATCCAGCGCCGCAGCGTCTGCACATTCACTTCCACCTCATCGTCGCTCGCCAACTGCTCCGCCGCTAACGTCGGCCCGAACCGCTCTCCTTCCTCCCCGGAATACTTCTTGCCCACCAGCCGCAACACGCGCTCGCGAAATTTCTTCGGCTTCCTGCGGTTCGACTCCCGCCCCGCGCTCCCGTGCTTCGGCCTTGCGTTCCCCCTTCTCGATAGCGTTTGGCCAAGCGCTTGCTCTGCCGATAGCTCAGGCCCCAAAATCACTGCGGCAGCGACCAGTTTTAGTTCGCCGCTTTCCACTCGTGCCTATACCCCGGCTCGTTGCAACTCCTTGCAGCTCATCGCTGTCCTTCCCAATCTGGCCTCCTGTGGAGACCTCTGGATTAGGGGACATTTCTATTGTCGTAATTTCCTCGCATGGGGACATTTGTCGCCGCATGCAGACATTATCAAAGTCGCGCGACACAAAGGTGGGTAAAGTTCCACAGAACTGAGCGTCGAGGCCACGCCCTACGATTCGATTATGAGCCGGGTTTCTTGGCGTCCGATCCTTTTGGATTTCTCCCGATGGGTTCCATCTCCCAAAAGCGGTTTGCGCGACCATGAGGTCGATTCCATCAATCCGCGTAAGATCCACTCCGGCAACCCGCTGCAGTTCTTGCTGCAGGTTGAATCGTGGCGCATTCTTAGCCAGCTTTTTGCGCTGGACCCTCCAGATCGCGATGCCGGGGCTTTTAGCAACTGGGAGGACCATCAGCCCTGGAATTTGGGGTGTCGCGGATAAAGTCGACGGTCGTTTATACTTGCGTCGCTCTGAAATTGCGCCTAAAACTCGGGGCCAAGTTCTGAGCCCATTGCGCAGCTCCCGCTCGCAAGATCCGACGCTTGGAGACTAAATGAAAACGGTATCACGCCGGGATATGTTGAAGGCCGGGTTGCTTGCACCCGTGGCAGCGGCGGCACAGGGGCTAGGTCCAATCGGCGCGGCTGCGATGCATGCGGCGCAAAGCGAGCCTGGGCCGCCTCCATTGCGGGAGAGCGCCGAATCCGCGAAACCAGGTGTGGGGCGCGAACGGCTGCTCCTGGATTTTGGGTGGCGCTTCCACTTCGGCAACGCGAACGATCCGGCCAGGGATTTCGGGTTTGGCGGCGGGCGGGCCGGCAATTTCCAGAAGACAGGCGGCTTTATTGCCGCCAGCTCTCCGGCCTTCGACGACGGCGACTGGCGCGAGGTGGATTTGCCGCACGACTGGGCGATCGAGCTGCCCTTCGAAAACGATCCGGCGCTGGCCAGCAAGGGATTTTATTCGCTGGGACGAACTTATCCGGAAACCAGCGTGGGCTGGTATCGCCGCGTGTTTGAGATTCCCGCCGCGGATACGGGCCGGAGAATCACCTTGGAGTTCGATGGCGCCTACCGCGAAACGATGGTGGTGCTCAACGGTTTCTACATTGGGGTGCACAGCGGCGGATACGATCCGTTTCACTTCGACGTGACCGACTTCGCGTATCCGGGCCGGAACAACGTCCTGCTGGTGCGCGTGGATGCCACACTGAGCGATGGCTGGTTTTACGAGGGCGCGGGCATCTATCGCCACGTATGGCTGGTGAAAACGCATCCGGTGCACGTGAAGCAGTGGGGAACATTTGTATCCGCTAAAGTTACGAATGGCGACGCGGCGCTCTCGATCCGAACCGAGGTGAACAACGACGGCAGGGATGAACAGGTCGCGCGCGTGACATCGACGATTCTCGATCCCTCGGGTAAGCCGATAGCACGAGCGGCTGCGGCACCTGCGTCCATCGCATCAGGGGGAGAGCAGACCTGGGAGCAGACCACGGTGGTGAGACGGCCGCTGCTGTGGTCGCTCGAAGAGCGCAACCTCTACAAGCTGGTGACCGAGGTGAGCGCGCAGGGCGAGATTGTGGATCGCTCGGAGACGCCCTTTGGCATTCGCACCGTCGAATTCAATGCGCAGAAGGGGTTGTTTCTGAATGGCAAGCCGGTGAAGGTGAAGGGAACCTGCAACCACCAGGACCACGCCGGGCTGGGTGCGGCGCTGCCCGATGCCGTGCAGTACTACCGCGTTCGCAAGCTGCAGGAGATGGGCTGCAACGCGATTCGCACCTCTCACAACCCGCCCACGCCGGAGTTGTTGAATGCGTGCGACGAGCTGGGGATGCTGGTATTCGATGAGACGCGGATGATGTCGTCGAATCCCGAGGGGCTGGCCCAGTTCGGCGATCTGGTGAGGCGCGACCGCAATCATCCCAGCGTCTTCATGTGGTCGATGGGAAATGAAGAAGGCCAGGCAAACACGGAGACGGGACTGCACATCCTGACGGCGATGAAGGCGGTTGCCACGCGGTACGACGGCACGCGCCCGACGTCAATCGCGCCCATCCGCGCCATTGGCGTGGGCGGTCTGGTGGAGTGCGATGTGATGGGCTACAACTACATGGACCCGGAGGCGGCGGCTTATCACAAGGCGCATCCCGACAAGCCGGTGATCGGCACGGAAACCGTCAGCGCCGTGGGCACGCGCGGTATTTACGTTACGGATTTCGAGAAAGGCTACGTGGGCTCGTACGATCCCTACACAACGACCGGGCGTGCGTCGGCCGAAGGGTGGTGGCGCTTCTGCAATGCGCAGGAGTGGCTGGCCGGGGGGTTTGTGTGGACGGGATTCGATTATCGCGGCGAGCCCTCGCCCGATGGATGGCCCAACATCAGCTCGCAGTACGGCATCCTCGACACCTGCGGCTTCCCGAAGGATTCGTTCTTCTACTACCAGTCGTGGTGGACTGCGCAGCCGGTGCTGCACCTCTTTCCGCACTGGAACTGGGAGGGGATGGAAGGCAAAGAGATCGCGGTGTGGGTGTATTCGAATCTTGAAAGTGTGGAGCTGTTTGTGAACGGGAAGAGCCTGGGCGCCAAGGATGTGAAGAAGGATTCACACGTGGCCTGGGTGGTGCCCTATGCGCCGGGCGCGATCGAGACTCGCGGCTCAAAAGGCGGCCAGGTGGTGATGACCACGAAACGCGAGACGACAGGCGCTGCGGCCATGCTGGTGATGAGACCAGACCGGCGGGAGGTGTTGGCCGACGGTGAGGACGTGGCCATGTTCGCGGTCGAAGTGCAGGACGCCCAGGGCCGCGTTTTGCCCATGACCGACACCGTCGTGAAGTTTCGCGTGGCGGGAGCCGGGAAGCTGATTGGAGTGGCGAATGGAGATCCGACCGATCACGAGTCGGACCGGGGCACAGTGCGGAAAGCGTTCTGCGGGTATTGCATGGCGCTGGTCCAGTCCGCGAAGACGGCGGGAACCATTACGGTGGAGGCGGAGTCTCCGGGGCTCACTTCAGCGAGCGTGACCATTGCAGCGAAAGAGGTGACGCTGCGTCCACAGGTCGCTCCATGGAAGCGGGACGTGCCGGTGGGGCCCGGTATCACGGGCTTGTGGAGGCCTGTGGCGGGTTTGGGTGGCGCGACCGGGCTGATGGCACTCTTTATCGGCGACGGGACGACAGTATTTACGCTCCGCCAGGAAGGGAGCACACTCACCGGCAGCGTGGAGGGCTTGGGCGGCGGGTTCTTCGGCGGAAGCGATGCAGGCATCCCGATCACCGACGGCAAAGTGGAAGGCAGCAACGTCTATTTCAAAGCCGGCGACAACACGTATTCTGGAACGCTGGAGGGCGATCAGATCAAGTTGCAGCGCACGGTGCAACTGGGCTTTTCATTGTCGCAGCCCGAGGAGCCAGCGGGACCGCGCCCGGCAGTTGGACCGCCGCCCGATGGATCAGATCCATCGAGGAGTCCAAACATGCGCTTCCCCACCAGCATCGCGGTGGTTTTGCATCGGGTGGAGCGGTAATCACGATCAACTCCCGATTGTGATAGCAACCAGACGCTGGGGTTACCGAAAACTCCATCCGAGTTGAAATGCAGAGGTTCCGAGCATTCATGAGATCGAGTTACTACTACGATGAGCTCTCTTTTCGTCGTTTTTTTGTCGCTAGTCGCCTCCAGCTTTCGACCGCCCTGCAGGCGGAGATCCTTGCGCTTCGTCACCAACTCACCGTTCTCCAAAAGAACGCGCCGCCTCGTTTGCGCCTCCAGCGCTCCGCCCGGCCTTTGTGGGTTTTGCTCTCGCGATGGTGGCCCGGGTGGCGTTGGAGTTTACAGATCGTTCGCCCCGATACAGTGATACATCGAGGGAAAACAGGTGATTACAAAAAATCTCTCCGGAAACGATGTCGATTCGAAGTTTTTGCTTGTTTCTGACGACACCGAGCTCATTGCCGACGGTGCGGACAGAACTCGTCTGGTTCTGCACGTTACCGACGAATTCGCTGCGGTCCGGCCCTTTGCCAACGACGCGATCAAGTTCGAGCTGGAAGGCCCCGGTCAGATCATTGGCGATAATCCGTTTTCGCTGATCGGAGGAACGGGAGCGGTTTGGATCCGAGCGAAACCACAACCAGGAAGGGTGCGAATCACCGCCATCCACGCGCGATTGGGAATACAGTAGGCAGAAATCTCGATTGTCGCCAGCCCGGAAGAGACGGTCTAGGTTGAGTCGGCGGCGCTTGCGACCCGGCGGAATGCTGCAGGGAAAGGAGAAGTGATATGAAATGGCTTCTGCTGTGCTGCTTGGTGAGCGTCTGTTTCCTTGAAATGATCGCTCAAGAGCAGCACCAGACTCCCGGCCAGATGTGGCCGGTTGACGCCACACGATGGGCGTCGACTCCGCCGATGGGCTGGAATAGCTGGGATGGTTATGGGACCACCGTCAACGAGGCCCAAGTCCGGGCCAATGCACTCTGGATGGCCGAGCATCTGTTGGCTTTCGGCTGGCAATATGTGGTCGTCGACATGGAGTGGTTTGTCGCCAACCCCACGGCGGAAGGCAATTCCAGAACTTTCCAGTACAGCCTGGATGAATATGGCCGCTATACCCCGGCCGCGAACCGGTTTCCGTCGGCTGCCAACGGTGCCGGGTTCAAGCCTCTGGCCGACTATGTTCATTCGCTCGGCCTCCGATTTGGAATCCACATTTTGCGCGGCATTCCCAAACAAGCGGTGGTTAACAAAATCCCGATCGCCGATTCATCCTACTCGGCGGCCGAGGGTGCGGACGCTTCCGATACCTGTCCATGGAATTTTGATAATTTCGGCACGAATCCCAGCCAACCGGCGGCCCAAGCCTATTACGACTCGATGGCCAGGATGTATGCCACATGGGGGGTCGACCTGATCAAAGTCGATTGCATCTCCAGCCACCCCTACAACGGCGATGACATTCGCATGATCAGACAGGCGCTGGACAAAACTGGGAGGCCCATTGTGCTGAGTCTTTCCCCCGGGCCGGCGCCGGCGGAAAAGCTGGAGGAGATGCGGAAGTACGCGCAAATGTGGAGGATTTCCAATGACATTTGGGACATCTGGCATAACGGTCGAGACTATCCGAAAGGGCTCGGCGATCAGTTCGACTACGTTGCCAAGTGGGCGGGCAGAGCGCAACCGGGGCATTGGCCCGACGCGGACATGCTTCCACTGGGACGTCTGGGGCCAGCTCCCGGTTGGGGCGAGCCTCGCGATACCAGACTTAGTCACGATGAGCAGCGAACCTTGATGACGCTGTGGGCCATCTTCCCGTCTCCTCTCATGGTAGGCGGCGAACTGCCCTCGGCCGACGCCTGGACTTTGTCTTTGCTTACGAATCCCGAGGTCATCGCAGTGGATCAGCACTCGACCGGGAACCATGCGGTGATCAATACGGACGAGACCGTGGTGTGGCTGGCGCAATCCGAATCGGGAGATGGTCAGTACCTGGCGATTTTCAATATCAGCGAGTCGACCGCCGTGCTTCGCTACCAATGGAAGGATCTCGGGCTGGCGGGGAAGGTTTATAAGCTTCACGACCTTTGGCAGCACAAGGATCTGGAATCAGCGGGCTCAGTGACCGTGACGCTGCCGCCCCATAGCAGCGCACTGTATCGTGTGTCGTCGGTTCCCGACCGACCTCGATAGGTGCGACTTGGGTAGGAGGTTTCTTCCCATTTTTCCGCGTTGCGCCGCCTCCTGGCGCTGAACAGGCGCACCGCTACAACCCATGGCTGGGCCCGAACGCGAGCGGTCGCCGATTGTCAACGCACATCATTCGCGAACCTTAACACCCTGTTTGCGAATGAGCTCCCACGAGACGTCGTTGCAGCCCAATAATTACAGGCGCTCAATAGTGATGCTGCACACGTCATTCAGTCATTCACCACGAAACCAGTTGTCTGGCATGATGCGATTTGGCGATTTGCTGCTGTCGCAATATAGATCCGCCGAAACACTCGCAAAAGGCGCTTTCAGGACGCCGCTTATGTACGGGATGAGAAGGCACTGAACCGCGAGGATAACCATTTTTCCCGACAATTGATCGAAAAAGAAAATCGAACGAAACGCGAATAAAAACCGGGGCGTGATTCAGGTTTGGATGCGCGACACGCTCCACTGGCGGTGAACGACTGAACCGCCATTGGGTCGCGCTAAGGCTTTCCGTTCGAAAATGCGACTATGATCGGGGAAAAACCATGGAACGCATTGGTTGATTGGCATATTCGGCGAGCGATACCGCAATTTTGCGACCGCTGAGGCTGACCGCCTTGAGAACGAAGCAGAGGCCTGGCAGCGTCTCCTGGTTCTATTGGAACGTGATGAGGACCTTCGCCCGGGCGTGCCCTTGTTCTACGTAAGCGATGGCACCGGCGAGTTCAGCCAGCGGATAGCGTCTGTCGATCACCGGGGTTAATTTTCCGGCCTTGATAAGTCCGCAAAGGGTCGTCAGGTCGTCGCTATTCATTTTCGCAATAAAGAAGGTGAACTTCTGCTGCAAGAACAGCGGCCACGCGAATGCTTTGAGCAGTCGGGTAAACACCGCCCAGAGTTCCTTAGGAGCTCCGGCCATGACACACTTCCCACTCGGACTGAGAACGCCCCTCATCGCTGGCAACGTGCGGTTTCCCACGTTATCGAGAAGCAGGTCGTAGCGTTCGTTGTCCTGAGTGAAGTCATCGCGAGTATAGTCAATAACCCGGTCAGCACCGAGGGAGCGCACCAATTCAACATTCTTCGTGCTGCATACGCCAGTTACGTTAGCCCCGAACGACTTCGCGATCTGCACGGCAAAGGTGCCGATCCCTCCTGCTGCGCCGTTGATCAAGACCTTCTGCCCCGGCTGAAGGTGTCCTTTATCGCGAAGGCCCTGCAACGCAGTAAGCCCTGCAATCGGTACCGCAGCCGCTTGGTCGAAGCTCATACTTTCCGGTTTCCGGACTAACTTGGCTTCGGGAGCACACGCGTATTCCGCAAAGGCCCCTTTGCAAAGGCCGAACACGGCATCGCCCGGCTTGAACTGCGTCACCGTTCCTCCGACCGCTGCCACTTCGCCAGCGACATCTACACCGGGCCGGTGGCTCTTCAAGCGCCAGTCCAGCGGATTGACGGAAGCGGCGTGAACTCGTATGACGACTTCGTTGTCCTTCGGAACGGGCGCTTCGAGGTCCTTGATTTCGAGGATCTTTCCCACTCTGGTCTTGGTGTAGACGGCGGCCTTCATGTGCGCTGCCATGGTAGCCTTCGATCTGCCCGACCCGATGTGACAAAGATCACAGAAGCAGTCAATGCTGTGTAACGCCAACTGGTTCAGAATTATGTCGAGTCTGCTTTTTAGAGGGCTGTGTCTATTGCGCATTTTCGATGCTGATCAGCGTAGGGCCCCAAAGCGGCGGAACCGATGCTCAGGGGGATTGCTCCTGAGCGAGTCGGTAGAGTCTGTAGCCCACAACCAAGGTCCAGACCGTGGCAAAGAGGACATTCATGACTACTGAGAGGGGAGAGAGTTGGCAATCCAGACTTCTACCCAATGTCGAGAAGTTTGGGTTTCAAGAATCTGCCCGATCAAGCGTAAGTGTCAGACTAAACACACGGTTGACCGATTGAATCCGCAGCCAGCTTGACGTCGCCACTTCACCGGCAGATTTTGAGGCGGCGGACCCCGATTTTGCCAATTATCCCCGTCCAGTGTTCGAAAAACGGTAAAACCGGCTTTCGTCCTGGCGGATTTCTTCCTGCTCCGGCCAGTTGACACCCATATACTTCTAGGGCTACTCTACACGATACCAAGATGTAAAGGTATGGAGAAATCGGTGGCAAGGAACGATCTTCAGGGCAGTCTTGATCTCTTGGTGCTTAAAACCCTCTCGCAGCGGGCCAAACTTCATGGCTACGGCATTGTCCTTCATATACAACGAGCCTCTGATGAGTTGCTCCAAGTGGAGGAAGGTTCCATTTATCCGGCCCTTCACCGTATGGAACAGAGTGGTTGGATTAGTTCCCAGTGGGGCATGACCGAGACAAACCGGAAGGCGAAGTACTACAGGCTCACCCCTGCTGGACAAAAACAGCTACAGGCGGCGGAAGAGAGCTTCGAACAGCTTGTAAAAGGTATTCGTGCGATCCTGCGGCATGCGTGAGGTGACTCCATGAGGCTGATACGGCGGATTTTGAACCTGGGGCGTCGTCAGCGGATCGATGCAGACATTCGGGCCGAGTTGGATTCGCACATCGAAATGGCAGTCGAGGACGGAGTGTGCCGAGGTATGCGTGAGGAAGATGCGCGGCGTGAAGCGAACCTGCGCTTTGGCAATCCGGCGCTGGTACATGAGAGTGTTGCTGAGGCAGATATGGCCTTGTCACTGAATGGCGTTGTTTCTGATGTCCTTTACGCATTCCGACAACTCCGTCGCGTCCCATCATTCTCGTTGACGGCGATTCTGACTCTTGCGCTCGGAATTGCAGCGAGTACGGCAGTCTTTTCAATGGTGGAGGGATTTCTGCTTCGACCGCTGCCGTATCCGGATGCGAGTCGACTGGTGATGGTTTGGGAGCAACTGCGGGTTCTGGGCATTGACAGGTTCATGGCTCCGATCGGCGACTTCGTGGATTACAGAAACGACAACCAGGTGTTCGAAGAGATTGGAGCGGTCGAGGACACTCACTTCGTACTACGTGCCGGCGAATATCCCGAGAGAATTTTTGCGGTGCGCACAACGGCCAATCTCTTCTCAATGATGGGACTAAGCGCGGCACTCGGGAGGACTCTCATAGCATCCGAGAACCAACCAGGACACGAACACGTGGTCGTTCTGAGTGATGCTCTATGGCGAGAGCGATTCGGTGCTGATCGCACGATCCTGGGAAAGGGCGTGGTTCTAGATGGAAAGAGCTACGAAGTCGTCGGCGTCCTGGCGCGAAACGCGCAGTTTACTGTTGGATCTCCGCAGACACCCGCTGTATGGGTGCCACTGCCCCTGGTTGCGGACCCAGAGCGAAATATCGGTCAGCTAGAGATCGTGGCCCGCCTACGAAAAGGGATGTCGCTTGAGCAAGCCCAAGCGCAGATGGATCTCCGCGCCGCGCAACTGGAACAGAGATATCACATCCAGATGGGACCGCACGGGGAGGACCCTGGCTTTGGGCTTCGGTTGGTCCCGCTGCATAAGGAACTGACAGGGAGTCTGCGCGAACCGTTGCTGCTCATGCTGGGAGCGACGACACTGATTTTTCTTATTGCATGCGTGAACATCGCCAATCTGATGTTAAGCCATGGCGTGAGCCGGGACCGGGAGTTTGCCATTCGCATCTCTCTCGGCGCGGGGCGCGCACGGCTAATACAGTTGGTAGTAGCCGAAGCCATAGTCATAGCAGTAGCCGGCACTGCGCTGGGGGTCGGCATGGCAATGGTGGTTTCGGCTCTGCTGGTCCGGCTGAGCCCCTACGAAATGGCACGGTTCATGGGGACGTCGTTAAATGCGAAGGTGCTTGGCTATGCAACGGGACTGGCATTCATCGCCATGATTCTGTTCGGGCTGATGCCAGCGCTGACGATCCTTCGTCGGGCACGTACCGTTGCCGCACGGACTACGCACAATGTTTTGAGTGACCGGCGAGGGAGAGGCCTGCGGCGAATTCTGGTAGTCATGGAGACTGCATTGTCAGTCGCTCTGGCACTGGGAGCAGGGATGCTGATTCATAGCTTTCTGCGCCTGCAGCAAGCTCCGCTCGGATTCGAACCTGACGGTGTGCTAACTGCGAGGATTAATCTATCTCCGTCATACTCGACAGAGGTATCCCAGAGGGAGTTTTATGAGGGACTACTTCAGCGGGTCCAGTCAACGCCTGGTGTGCAGGACGCAGCGACGACCACAATGCTGCCTGCCTCGGATCGAGGGGTGCATGATCCGTTCAGCGTTGAGGGTCGGGCGTGGCAGCAGTTCGGCGCGGACGGGGTGCCGCAGTTCGCAAATCATCAGGCGGTTAGCACCGGTTATTTCCGCACGATGGGAATTGCGCTCCGACAGGGGCGAGTCTTCGGCATTGACGACAGCAATGGCTCGCAACCCGTAGTGATCGTCAATGAGAGGATGGTCCGCGGCTTTTGGCAGGGAGAGAGTCCGATTGGGAAACACCTGATTTTGGGCGCACCGAGACCGGGCATTCAATGGCTAACGATTGTCGGCGTGGTAGCAGACGTCTGCACTGGCGGAGCAACTTCAGAAGCGCTTCCGGAACTCTATATGCCACTGGCGCAGAATCCGGCATCGGCAATGGCCCTCGTTGTGCGAACGAAGGGAAACGATCCGAGGAAAGTGGCCGGAGATTTGCGTGATGCCATACCTGCAATGGATCGAGGCATCCCCCTGGAGCAAGTGGCTACCTACAGTGAACTGTTAGCGAGCCAGCTTGCTCCGCGTCGATACCAGATGATCCTGCTCGCCACATTTGCCGCACTCGCGCTGTCATTGGCTACTGTGGGGTTGTACGGGGTGGTTTCGTATGGCGTGACGCAGCGCACGGCGGAGATCGGTGTACGCATAGCTTTTGGAGCGTCGGCACGGCATGTGACCACGATGGTCCTCCGTCAAGCATTGTCATTGACGGCCGCTGGGCTCGGAGTAGGAATGGCCTCGTCGGTTCTTTTGCGACAGATACTTGTGAGTGAGATTTTCGGAATTCAATTTTTCGACATTCCGGTGTACGTCGGAGTGTCGCTAGTTCTGCTGGGTGTTGCAATGGCGGCCGCGATTGTTCCCGCGAGGCGAGCGGCATCGATCGATCCGTTGCAGGCGTTGCGAACGGAGTGAAGTCGAACCAGAGAGCGGGCGTTTCTACGGTCTTGCGTTGCACAGTCAGCGAGCAAGTCAATTCTCATTGCCGGGTGATACACGTCACGGCTCGTACTCTGCTGCGGTGTTAGCGTTGGTTTGCCGAACCGCTAACGAGCGAATGGTTGTCTGGCGGGCCGTGGCCTGAAGAGGAACCATTGTGAAAATCAGACTCCTCCTTTGTCCCGTCGATTTCTCAGAGTTCTCGGCGAGGGCGTATCGCTATGCCCTATCCCTCGCCGAGCATTATCGAGCTAAGCTGGTGGTGCAGCACGTCGTAGAACCGTGGCGATATCCTTCCGCTGGCTTCGCCGCCTCTGCCGCACTCTACGATGAGTTCTGCCAGGCGGTCTGCGAAAACGGAGGGAGCAACTGCGGGAATTTGCTAAGAATCACCCCCACGATGGCATTCAGCCAGAGCTCGTGGTGCACCAGGATATCGCCCCGGATGCTATTTTGTCGTTTGCGCAGGCGCAGAAAGCGGATGGGATCGTCATGGGGACGCACGGCCAGCGAGGGTTTGACCGGCTGATGCTGGGGTCGGTGACCGACCGAGTGATGCGCAAGGCTTCCTGTCCGGTGCTTGTCGTAGGCAACCCGCCGCGGGACCTCATGGCCACAGACGAAAAGGGGCGCCGCGTCCACCGCCTGCGCCAGATTCTTTTCTGTACGGATTTCTCCGAGAATTCAGAGCGGGCTTTGAACTACGCGATCTCGGCGACCGAGGAATACGATGCCGAGCTCACGCTGCTGCACGTATTGGAGGAGGTTCCGAGTCCGGCCAAAACGGAAAAGGCAGTAGCGGCAGCAACGGAGCAACTCAATAAGCTGATTCCTCCGGAGGGACATAAGGACCTCAAGGTTAAGTCGGCGGTGCGCATCGGAAAACCATACCGGCAAATCATTGAGTTCGCAGTGGAAGAGCAAATCGACATGGTGGCCATGGGGGTGCGTGGTCGTAGTGGCCTGGATCTGGCGGTGTTTGGTTCGACCACGTATCGGGTGATGCAGTTGGGGCCGTGCCCGGTTCTCGCGGTCCAGGTTTGAATCGCGGGAAGAAGCAGAGCGCGACCGCGGGAGCCATCTAGGTCATTCGACACTGTCCAAGCAGACCTGCTGGTCAACCGGGTCGGAAGCGATCTTCTGTCGATGATGATCGGAGCGGCGTTGACTCTGGCATGTAGGCTGGTTTGCAAACCCTTGGTTGTGGATGATAACGAAATCGCCGACAACAGCGTTTGCGGGACCAAAAGCGGCGGCTCGTGAATCTTGCAGACAACTCCTTGGCTACCTGCAAAGCGGCTGACTTTTTCATCGGTTGACTCTTCTGGACCGGCCTCTTCAGTTTCTCGCAAACAACATCTCTCTGGTCTCGCCGCTGCTGCTGGCCCGCTTGGCACAGCCCGATTCGAAATCTACACGACGCAAGATGCGAGAAGCAGGTAATCATCCAGGCCATGGATACAAAACAAACGGCCCACTGGTCCTCGTCCTTGCCATACAAATCCTACCTTCGAGCAAGCCACCTCGAATCCCCTTAAGGTTGTAGGCAACGAAAGAACTATTTTTTTCGAAATTGTGTATCCTATGCCGGAGCCACAATTAACCATTGCCTTGACGACAAAGCGGGCGGAAATCTGAGTGCGAATCGTGACGCGGGTGGCAACGATCGGAACCCGCTCGATCCCACGTCGGCGCTGGGGTATCGCCTTCCTGCTGGGGCTCGGCGTGTTGGTGAACTACTTCGACCGGGTGAATCTCTCCGTCTCGCAAGACGCGCTGCACAGTGCGTTCGGCATCTCTACCGTGACCTTTGGGTATTTGTTGAGCGCCTATAGTTGGACTTACGCGGCCTTGCAACTTCCGTCGGGCGTCATCCTGGACCGGTTCGGTGTAAAAGTGGTTGGCCGTATTGGAACACTTTTGTGGAGCATTGCGTCGTTTGCGGCCGCGAGTTCGACGGGACTAGTGAGCTTCCTCGGGGCGCGGCTGCTGCTCGGAGTGGGCGAAGCTCCCACCTTTCCGGCGAATGCGAAAGCCATCGGCTATTGGTTCCCTTCGGAAGAACGGAGCTTGGCAACGGCGATCTTCGATTCCGCTGCCAAGCTTGCCTCGGCCATTGGAGTCCCGGTGATGGGGCTGCTGTTATTGTGGTTCGGATGGCGATGGAGCTTCGCAGCGACGGGATTGATTAGTCTCCTCTATTGCGCTCTCTTTTACCGGTTCTACCGAAACCCAAGCGAGGATCCATGGCTTACCGCGATCGAGCGGGATTACATTCTGGCGGGCGGAGCGCAAACTGAAGATCGAGCGAGGGCTGCCAAGGGCGCGCGGCTTGGATATCTTTTGAGTCAGCGAAAAGTTTGGGGGTTGGTGTTAGGGTTTGCGTCCTACAACTACACTTTCTATCTCCTGCTCACATGGCTGCCGTCCTATCTCTCGGCAACCCATCATATCGATCTACTGCATTCGGTCTTGTACACCAGTGTACCTTGGTTGTTTGCAACGTTTACGGACATTGTCATGGGCGGCTGGTTGGTGGACAGACTGGTCCAACGCGGCCGCGATCCATCGTTGGTCCGGCGGGCCATCCTAATCGCGGGCACCGCGCTCGGCCTGGGAATGTTGGGGGCAGCTTATGCGCAGAGCACCGTCATAGCGGTGCTGTGGATTAGTCTGGCCATTGGGGGACTCTCGGCGGCCGCGCCTGTGGGTTGGTCGATACCATCATTGATTGCTCCACGGGAGAGCGTCGGAACGCTGGGGGGAATCTTGAACTTCGGCAATCAACTCTCGGCGATTGCGGCACCGATCGCAACGGGCTACATCGCGCAGACGACGCGTTCCTTTTTCTGGGCGTTCGGGGCTGCTGCAGCCTTTCTGGCGATCGGCATCCTCGCCTACGCATTCTTGCTCGGCCGGATCGAAACGATTCCCGAGCCGGCGTAAGTCCTTGGCGACTACTGCGGTGCGGTGTGGTGTGGTGTTTGCGGGTTTGGGTTGGCGAATGTGGACCTTACGGTTGCCGTCGGCCAAAGCGAGAGTTTCCGATCGTTGCCCGCGTCCAGTCGGGGCAGATTGGCCGTCAAGGATTCGGCGGAGTGATCCATCGCACGCCTTTGTTGGAGAACTGAAGCCGCCCGAGGACCGTCGAGTCTCTAAGAATTCTTGACCTTGGTCCGCCAACGGAGTCGGACCACCATTGTCGGCGCCGTAGTCCATGGTGGTAAGCCGCGGCGCAAAGACGGCCAGAGGGTTGTCGTTCTGCCGTCCGGCATGATGCGAGACGAGAAAGAGACGGGAACCAATCGGTCTTCAGGGACGACGCCGGCGATCCATGGCGCGACCATCCGGCCATTCTCAATGGAATGTGCCAGCTCAGAGGCTCTACCCATTTGTTGTTCTCGTAAGCAACGTTGTTTTCACAGCTATACTTGAACGCGTAAGCGAGCAAGCAAAGTAGGTTGAGGATGCGGGAACAATGAAAGCGCTCTTACTTTCCGAGTATCGCCATCTTGAAATCGCGGATGTGCCGATACCACAACCAGGCCCGGATGAAGTCCTGGTGCGGGTTGCGGCCTGCGGAATTTGCGGCAGCGATGTGCACGGATACGATGGATCATCGGGTCGTCGCATACCCCCTCTTATTATGGGACACGAGGCGGCGGGAACCGCCGCCGTCCTAGGCGCCGGCGTTGAAGGATTGTCCGAGGGTGATCGGATAACCTTCGACTCCACGGTTTTCTGTGGCACGTGCCGCTATTGCTCGCGCGGGGAGATCAACCTGTGCGATAAGCGCCGGGTGCTGGGCGTCTCTTGCGGCGACTACCGCTGCGCCGGCGCCTTTGCCGAGTATGTGGCTGTTCCGCGACATATCGTGCACCATCTTCCAGAGAGTCTCTCCTTCTCGGAGGCCGCGATGCTGGAAGCTGCTTCGGTCGCCTTGCACGCGGTTTCGCTTTCGAACATCGTTCGCGGACAAACGGCACTGGTGCTCGGAGCGGGAATGATCGGACTGCTAACCTTGCAAGCCCTCCGCGTCGCCGGTTGCCCCAGTGTTTATGTCGCCGATGTGGATGCTTCGCGCTTGAAGCTTGCCACCAGTTTGGGGGCGAATGCTCTGCTCGCAACTGGAACAGACTTGGTGGCGCAGATTTCTGCGCTTACCGATGAACGAGGTGTCGACGTTGTCGTCGAGGCGGTCGGGGTCGATGAAACCGTTCGCACCGCGATCGACTGCGTCGGCAAAGGAGGTACCGTGACCCTAGTTGGCAACCTGTCACCGGAGGTCCGTCTGCCCTTGCAAAAAGTGGTTACCCGCCAGCTACGGCTGCAGGGTTCTTGTGCTTCCGCGGGAGAATATCCGCGAGCCATTGAATTGGTCGCCAGTGGAAGAATCCAGGTCAAGCCGCTGATTACCGCTGTCGCTCCACTCGAAGAGGGACCGCGTTGGTTCGAACGCTTGTATTCCCGTGAACCGAATCTGATGAAAGTGATTCTCACTCCCGGCGAGGCGCAGCCAACATGAGCGGCGAACTCTTTGATCTCAGCGGCCAAGTGGCCATCGTCACCGGCGCGAGCCGTGGTCTCGGACAACATATGGCGCGTGCTCTCGCCAAGGCCGGGGCGGACCTGGTGATTACCAGCCGCGATTCCCGACATCTCGCCGCTTTCGAAGCCGAGATTAAGGCGACGGGCCGGGGTGCCCTGTCCCTGGAGCTCGATGTGCGTGACCACGAAAGCATAAAGAGCATGGCGGCTGCGGCCGAAGCGACCTATGGACGATTCGATATCCTCGTCAACAATGCCGGCTGCAACGTCCGCAAGCCTGCGCTGGATGTGACCTGGGAAGAATGGAACCTCATTCTGGATACCAACCTGCGCGGCAGCTTTTTCGTCGCTCAGGAGGTGGCGCGTCGCATGGTGGCCAGGAGGTATGGCAGGATCATCAATATTGGGTCGGTCACAAGTGTTGCGGGTTATGCGGGCCTGGGCCCATATGGCGCCAGTCGCGGAGGAATTCGTCAGCTGACCATGAGTCTGGCGGATGACTGGGGCAAGCACGGCATTACGGTGAATTGTCTGGCTCCAGGCTGGTTCTGTACGGAACAGAATAAAGTGCTCTACGAGAATAAGGAATGGTTGAACTATCTCTGTGACCGGATCCCGCTGAAGCGCCCAGGCGAGCTTCGTGATCTCGATGCCGCTGTAATATTCCTGGCGGCGGAGTCCAGCCGGTACGTTACCGGACAAACGCTGTTGGTCGATGGCGGCATCTCCACGGGCGCGACCAAGGCGCTGGTCGAACGAAGGTAAAGCGACCGCATAAGCGCTAACTTAAGGCTGTGGCTGCCGTGGCCTGCCCTCGCTGCTGCAGACTTTAAGGCAGCCTTTGGCTCAAATTCCCGTGCATGTCGACCACTTCGACGAAGCTCGACGGGTTGGCCGAGAGGTGATCGGTAAAGACCACAATTTCACGACCACCAGTGATGTTCTTCGCTGAAACGTATCTGAATCCGAGGATCCCACAATCGAAGGCTGCTTGACCGAGAATTTGGGTCGCTTCCTCTGAACGGCGGGCTCACCAAGATCAACCACGTTGGGAGAGCACGCCATCCACCGCCGCCACAACCCAGGGAGATGTCTTGATCGTCACGGGAGGACCATGAGGGGGGGTGAAGACCGAGACTACCTCATGCAGGGCGGTCACTGGATCGTCTGCCAGATAGAGACTGTTAAAGCCACCTTTGGGTGTGAAACGGGCTCCGCTTAGAGCCGAACCTCCGGGCCACAGTGGTTGTGGCGAGCTCGCAACGGGCGCTCCAGGGGCGGTCCCTTCAACAAGTCAAAGTACCTTCGTTGGAATTTAACCAGTATAGGTTTACGCGAAGGCAGCCGCAGCGAAACCAAACTGCGGTAGAATTACGCAAGTTGCGTTACGCATCTTGCGTAGTGGGAGCGGCGCGATGAAGAACCCTTTTGAATACGGCGGCGTGGTCGGCGGTTCAGCCTTTTGCAACCGGAAGAAAGAGCTGTCCGACCTAGTTCGCGCCATGGAAAACAGCGAGAAACTCTTCTTATATTCCGAGCGCCGGCTGGGAAAGACTTCGCTGATCCATTATGCGCTGTCGAAGTTGTCAAGGGACAACTACGCATCAGCCTACGTTGACTTGTGGGCTAGCGACGGAGAGGTCTCATTTGTTACTGCGACTGCCAAGGCGATCACGGAGTCGATGGGTCGTAATGCCGAGCAACTGCTGGATACGGCCAAACGTCTTTTTACTCATCTCGTGCCTAGCGTGACCGTCGACTCCGAAGGTAAGCCGAAAGTCACGTTTGGGGTGAGCAGGGAGAGAGAGAGGGATCCAGAAATTGAGGAAGTGCTGATGGCGCCAGCGAAGATTGCTGCCCACGGCAAGAAAAAGGTTGCAGTGGTATTCGACGAAGTGCAACGAATTCTTGAGTACGAGGATGACCGAGTGGAGCGGCGACTGCGGAGCATTATTCAGAAGCAGGAAGCCGTTTCGTACATCTTTCTTGGCGGTCGGAAGCACCTGATCCAACAGATGTTCCTGGACAAGTCCCGACCGCTATACCGCTCGGCCGGCCATTATCCGCTGGGTCCAATTCAAACGACAGATTGGCTGCCTTTCATTGCTGAGAAATTCCGGGCCGCAGACAAACGGATCGCGGAAGACACAATCACTGCAGTCTGCCAACTGACTGAAGGACATCCTTTCTACACGCAGCACTTGTGTCACGTACTTTGGGAGCAGTGCGACGCTGGTGGAGACGTCACGGAAGAATCGATCAAGACGGGAGTTAAACTGTTGCTGGATCGTGAAACTTACGCCTACACCGCGCTTTGGGAGTCCTTACCACTGAGCCAGCGACGGTTCCTGAGCAGCTTGGCTTCTTCTCCCAGAGGAGTGAAGCCGTTTTCAGCAGAATTCTTGCAGCACCATCGCTTTGGATCTGCATCAACCGCGCAACGAGCTGCTCAAGGCCTACTGCAGCGGGATCTGATCGATCGGGACAACGGCTCTTTCTTAATCAGCGATCGTTTCTTTCGAATTTGGATTCAGCAATCGCAGAACTGAGCGTTCTGCAACCAAGCGTCGGGCCTCTCAAGTTAGACAAAAAGGCCTTGCGAAACCAAAAGTGACGCAAGCAGCTGCGAACTCGAAATGGAAGCTCCACTTCATTAAAGGGCTTTGCCAGGAAGTCCTTTGCATCAAGGGCAGCGCCTCCTCCAGAATCGGACTCGATTTTGGCGGCGCGAGGACAAGAATTGGTATGCTCGGCCCGGCCTGTCGACGGCCTTGCTGGGACCATTCCTCCAATACTCTGTCGCCGAACATCTGGCATCGCACAAACACGCCAACCACCAGACGGTCATTTCCTACCGGGATACGTTCCGCCTCCTATTGCAATTCCTCCGTCGGAAGACCGGCAAAGCCCCGGCAAAGTCGGCCATCGACGATTTGGACGCACCGAACCTGTTGGATTTTCCGGAGCATCTTGAACGCGAACGGAAAAATCAAGTCTGTTCCCGAAATGTTCGGCTTACCGCGATCCGTTCCTCCTTTCGCGTTGTGGCCCTTCGATCGCCCGCGAGTCTGGGAGTCGTTAGACGGGTATTGGCCATCCTAAGCAAGAAGCCCACCAAGCAATTGGTGGGCTACGTAACCAGAGAGGAGATGGACGCGATTCTTGCAGCGCCGGATCAGGCCACGTGGATTGGCCGCCGCGACCGTGCGCTTCTGCTGGCCATGTACAACAGTGGCGCAAGATTATCCGAGATGACGGCGCTGCGACATGATCACGTAAGACTCGAAGCGGGCCAGAGTCATCTGCAGATCCATGGCAAAGGTCGGAAGGAGCGAACCGTTCCACTATGGCCAGAAACTGCACCCATTTTGAAGCCCTGGCTTCGGAAACAACAGGGGAGTACCGGGACGACCGACCGCATTTTCCTTTCAGTCAGGCAAACCCCGTTGTCCGCGGACGGCGTGAACTACATCCTCCAGCAAGCGGTTGGTGCGGCTGCAAAGGGATGTGCGAACCTCCGAACGAAGCATGTGACGCCCCACATGATCCGACACGGCACGGCCATGGCCCTCTTACAGGGTGGCGTGCATATTGCGGTGATTGCTCTGTACCTGGGTCACGAGGGCATCGAAACGACCCATATCTATCTCGAGGCTGACTTGGCGATGAAGGAGCGCGCCTTGGCGAGCATCGCTCCCGACAGCACTCCTTTGCTTCGCTTCCGGGCTGACGACATGACGACACCCTCTTGGCCTCTCTACAATCGCCTTAAAACTCCGAGTACCGCAATGACCAGAATCATTTAAGTCGAATTCCTCGTCGCGCAACTCGAAATTTTCCGGACCTCGGAATTTCGTGCAGAAATTTACTCTAAGGGCCCCGTTTTCAGCCGTCTGGCTGTAAGCAATCGCTCAAAAGCTGTCGGAATCTCAATGCGGAACGTGGAGCAGGATTCTATCCACGGCAGCACAAAGCATTTCCCGCTCGACCGGTTTGTGCAGAAAGCCCACGGCCCCGAGACTCCGCACCAACGATTCGGTCGCCGGATTCTCTTCGCCACTGACAACGATCACAGGAATGTGCTGGGTCTTGCTCGACATCCTCAGCCGCTTAAGCACCTCGATACCTGTGCCTCCGGGCATGTTGATATCGAGCAGAATCAACTGAGGAGCAGAACGGAGTGCCAACATCCATGCTTGAAGCGCGTCCACTGCAAAGACTGCCTCAAAGCCCTTCGGACCTAAGAACGAGGCCAGCATTTCTCTTTGGAAGCGGGAGTCGTCGGCGATCAAAATCTTAGGCATATGGATTGGCGGCCCGGACGAAAAGGTTCGCCCGCTGGGATATCTATCGGCACAAACGTGGATAAAGCTTAGAGCGGCTTTTCTCTATGGTTGGAGTTTCTACGCCGGGCACATCTGTGATGGGTGCGATTTCCTTGGTCGCCAAGTCAGCAGCGGAATCCAGGGATAACGGGTAGGGAGAGGCGGCGGTGTTGCCATAGTGGCGGAATATCGGGCAAGTTTCGCCGCTAGTTGCGCGTATCTCTGACTTTCCGGAACCAGGTTTCCGATGCCGGCAGGGAAGACGTCGCGCACGATGTTCTTATCCGTCTCGCATTGGTGACCCCGGAAGACTAGAGGTTCCGTCACCGTTCCAGGCTCACGATTGCTTCCGACGTATCCATCTCAACGCGATTTCTTCCCTTTGCCTTGGCCCGATAGAGTGCTTGGTCCGCGCGATCCAGGATCTGTTCTGGCGTCATCGATGCCAGGCCCAAGTACATGCTCACGCCAAAGCTGCAGGTAACACTCAGCTGCGCATCACGAATTTGCATCGGATTCGAGCAGACGGCAGCATGCAGCGCCTCAATGCGGTCTCTTTCCCGTGAAGAGTCGACGTCCGGCATGATGAGAAGGAACTCTTCTCCCCCGTAACGACCTACGGCGTCATATGTCCGAATAGAGCCGGTCAGGCGGCGCGCGAGTTCCCGGAGCACATCATCTCCGGCAAGATGCCCATACTTGTCGTTCACCTGCTTGAAGTGGTCGATATCGATCAGGAGAATCGTGAATGTTCTGCCTTCTCGCTGACTCCTATCAATTTCCCGGCAAAGCGCATCCCGGATCGCGCCGTGATTCAGCAATCCAGTCAGCGGATCGCGAATTGCCTGTTCGCGGAGCGATTCCCGTGCAAGCGTGAGCTGCTCTTTTTCGAGTTCCAACTGATGAGTCCGTTCGCGTACCAGCGACTTCAGCTTCATCTGCCTTGCTACCATGCCTTGCTCGCGCGCACGCAGCAACATCCAGGTCAGCGCAATCAGAAACAGGCCTGTGGCGGATTCGAACCAGACACTTTTCCACCAGGGCGGGCGAATGCGGAAGGAAACCGTCACAACCGGAGAACGCATGCTCTGAGCGGTGTCTTCCGCCATGGCCTCCAGGTGGTATGTGCCGTCCGGAAGCGAGGCGTAACGCAGGTCAGGGCTCGGCGTAGTCATCCACTTCCGATCCACACCTGTGAGCCGATATCGATAAACGACCGAAGATGAATCCTGAATCGCCGAGGATGCCATGTGTACCTGCAGCGGTTCACGGGTCCACGCGAAGGAAAGGGACGTGCCTGGGAGAATTGGGGTATCACCTAGCGTCGCCTGGAGCTCGATGATTTGCAGGGGGGGCTCGACGAAGACCTCCGTTGGATGGAGGAGATGAGCAAGCCCGTTCGCGGTACCGATCCAGATGGAGCCATCGCTGTCCTCCAGAAACGCGCCCTCATCCGTATCATTCCAGGCGAGGCCGTCCTTTTCCGTAAGGTGTCGCCATGTGTCTCCGTTAAAGCCATAGACGCCTGATCCCGTTCCAATCCATAGCCAACCGCGATGGTCATGGCGCACAAACATCACTTCTGCGGAGCGGACTTCGGCCGGCGGCTGAGGATTCGCGAGAGCTGCCACGTCTCCAGAGACGCGAACGTGCACCACACTGGGAGTCACGCCCGATGGGTCGCCTCCCAGCCACAGTGTGCCGTCGGTCGAGCAGGCAACGCTCGCAAATCCATCCTCCGGTGCATCCACGCCGCTTGTGGCGATCCTACTCCACCGCCCGTTCGAGAAATGGAGAAGTCCATCTCCTGAAACAAACCACATCCCATGGCTTCTGTCTTCGCAAGCGTCAAAGAAAAGCTGAGAGGGAATAGCCGGATCCTCGGCTCTTCGGATCGCTCTGGCGGCCGGATCGTAGGTTAGAATGGATCCACCGGTCAGGATCCATACGCGTCCTGACGAATCAGCATACATTCGTCGGACCTTCGCGTTGGCGAACGACCACTGCTGCGTGTGGCCTGTGTCGGGTTCGTAGCGGAGCAAAAGGTCCTGCGACTCAGAAAACCATAGACTGCGGTCGCGGGCTTCCACAACAGAATCAACCTGGTGGCGGGGCAAACCTGTGCTCGGGTGCCACGCAACAAACCGCGCCTGCCTTGAGCTAAACCTAACAATGCCGGACTCCGTGGCCGCCCACAGCGTTCCCCGATGATCCCGGATCATGGACCAGACCAACGGATTCTCTTCGGTTTGCCCGGCCGACCAGGTTTCCCAGTTGCCATATCCCACCCAGCGCTGCACCCCTTTTCCGTAGGTTCCAAGCCAGAGTCCTCCGCTTCGGTCGATGAGCAGTGCGTGGATGCCGGGAACTTTCAGTCCATTCGCCGCACTGACGGTCCGCCAGGTTCCCTTTTCCCAGATGGCTAGCCCTTGGACTGTGTAAGTCAGGATGCGATGTTTCGCGTCCTCCACGATTGGTAGAAACGGCGTGGAGTAGGTGTCGTGCACCGCAGGCATACCCATGTCGCTAAAGAGGCCACCGTGTTGTGGGTTCCATACGCGGAGATGGCGCGATCCTCGCGCCCACAGCCGCCCCGATGAGTCCTCCAGAAACCATACCCAGCGATCCGCCGTCACTCCCTGTGCAGGACCAAAGACCTGGATGCCGTTGCTCCCCTTCACGCTGCAAATGGCGTCGCCGCACCCCATCCAAAGATCTCCATTGCGGGCGACAAAAATGCTGTTGATCGCATTGAGATCGGGATGCAAAGCCAAAACCTGCGCGGAAAAGAATGACGCGATGTTCCAGGGTCCGTTCGGACCGTTGCGGGACAGGCGAAGCAGATGCCGGCGGTTCACTGCCAGAGCTTGCCCCGAACCCAGTGAACTCAACTGCTGCCCCGGTGCCATCATACGAACCGGGAACGTCGCCGTGATCGCGCTGAAATGGCTCCCGTCTCCGTGGAAGAGACCAGTGGTGGTCCCGACCCAGAGTTCTCCGCCAGCGTCCTCGTGCAGTGACGTGATGTAGGTGCCCTGGAGCCCGCGGTCTGCGCCGATCCGAAGATAGCGGTAGCCGTCAAAACGGTAAAGGCCATTTTCGGTGCCCGCCCACAGAAAACCAGTATGATCCTGCAGCAGACAATTGACCGTTAAGCTGTCCAGTCCCTCATTCGCGCCATATGCGTGGAACGAGTAGTACTGCCCTCGGGCTCCTGGAAGTATGATCAGCAGAAGAAGAGCCACCATCAACCGGACTACAAAGTTTCTTGTCACCGTGCCATACCTCTACCAGTCCTAACGCGATGGGGGTCAACTGCTTTGTCCTGCCCCGCAAAATCATTCAATTCCTGTTTCGAGACACGAAAGATGCCAGACAGACGCAGCACAGCGCGTGATGCACTGGATGAGTAGCACGGCTGCAATGGTCATGGAGTCCTGAAAGCAAGTCTCCTTCTAGTTTGAAGACAGAAAGATGCCCCGGCAAGATGACCGCCGGGGTAACGTTCGTAACTACGTCAAAAACAACTTCTGCGATCCTTGAAGAACCGGATTCCGTGAGCGACTGATTTCAGACGGGCCTTTGAGGCAATGGATCATTGACCATCTGGAAAACCTGCGAACCCGTGTCCCGATGCTATTACTTCCTATTACTTCTTCGCATGCCATGGATGTGGCGAAGGGGTTAGTTCCCAAAGAGAGCGCTATCAGGGCGGCTGAAATATAGGTCCGTTGCTCCAAGGTTCCGCCCGAAAGCGGCTTGCAACAAGATCGTTATGTATCGTACGACACGGACCCAATAACGGGAGCCGCCCATTGGCATCGATCTGATCATTCTTCCGTTTGCGCCGTTTCGAGCCTTCCATTAATCGCGGGTTGGCCACCAGCACTTCGTGTCCGCAACCCGCAGATGACTTCCTGCACCCATGGAGAGTGTGTCCCGACCTCGAAAACCACTCGAGCCACATTCAATGCCTGAAAGAATTCGGCAATGTCCTCCTGCGTCGTTCGCAACTGTCCCTCTGCCAGCCACCAGGATCTCACGAATGCTCGGAATCTCTGCGTTTTTAGCGCGGACGGAGTGTTCGGTAACCAGACCAGCGTAAGCCCACGATTGGTGCCCGCCTGACACAGCGCGTTGTGACCATGACCACGCGCCAGCAGCCCGCGAACGCCAGCACTGGAGCACACGCACCATGGCGGCCGCCGTTGGCATCAGCGAAGCCAGCGTGCGCCGCATCTGGCATGCCCATGTCTGAAACCGCATCGCGTGGAAACCTTCAAAATCAGCAACGACCCCGCCTTCGCCGAGAAACTGGAAGACATCGTTGGTCTGTATCTGAATCCTCCCGAACACGCGCTGGTGCTGTGCGCCGACGAGAAGAGCCAGATCCAAGCTCTGGATCGGCCTCAACCTGGCCTGCCGCTGAAACGTGGGCGCGGCGCGGCCATGCCGCACGACTACAAACGCAACGGCACGGCCACCTTGTTTGCCGCTCTGAAGCGGCCAACGGCGGAGTCTATGGCCTCTGTCAAGAACGACACCGACATCAGGAATGGCTCAAGTTTTTGCGTCTGCTCGACCAAAGTATGCCCGCGCATCTCGACTTACATTTCATTGTCGACAACTACGCGACCCACAAACACGCCACCGTCCAAAAACACGGAGCGCCCGCACCGTTGCGAACGGGCCTGCTTAACAACAGGTCGCTCGTGCACGATGCGGCGACGGTGCATCACCACTTCTGAACCGGAAGAACCGTCTCCCCAAGGTGTAGTGCTGGCGCCCACGGGCTGCGGCCGGGATAAATTCGGCATGGATAGAAATGAACGATGGCGTGCCAACTCTTGCTCGACCGCGGTGCGCAAATTGAGAGCCTAACCCCCGACTTCTTGACGCACTCCATTTACTATGCGCCGTGACCTTTGGATTTGGCCGCGCCCGCCCCTTGTGCTATGTCGAGAACGATCCGGCCATTGACCTTTCCCTGCTTGAGCCGAGTGAAAATATCGTTGATCGACCCCAGAGGCTGCTTTTCGATGGTGGCTTTCACTTTCCCTTCAGCGGCAAATTGCAGCGCCTCCTCGAGGTCCTTGCGGGTACCTACGATTGAGCCCCGCACGGTTTGACCTTGCAGAATCAGCCCGAAAATCGAGACCGGGAAGTCGCCCGGAGGCAACCCGTTCAGAACGCACGTTCCGCCTCGCCGGAGCATACCAACCGCGACGTTGAAGGCGGGAAGCGATGTGGCGGTTACTAACACCCCGTGCGCGCCTCCGATCTTCTTCTGAATCGCCTGTGCCGGATCTTCTTCCTTTGCATCTACGGTCAGATCGGCGCCGATACTGCGGGCCAATTTCATCTTGTCCGGCCCGAGATCGACCGCGGCCACGTGCATACCCATCGCTTTTGCATATTGGATTGCAACGTGACCGAGTCCGCCCACTCCCGAAATGACGACCCACTCTCCGGGGCGGCATTTGGTTTCCTTCAAACCTTTGTAGGTGGTGACGCCAGCGCAGAGAATCGGCGCCGCTTCGATAAAGGATAGTTTCTCGGGAATGCGGCCCAGGTAATCCGCCGCCCCCAACGCATACTCGGCAAAACCGCCGTTCACGGAATAGCCTGTGTTGTTCTGCGCCGGGCATAGCGTCTCCCAGCCGCTCAGGCAGTATTCACAGTGTCCGCACGCACTGTGCAGCCAGGGAATCCCCACCCGATCGCCTTCTTTCAGGTTTTTTACTCCGGAGCCTAAGGCCGCGACCACGCCCGCACCCTCGTGACCGGGGACAAACGGTAAGGTTGGCTTGACGGGCCAATCGCCGTCAGCCGCATGCAAATCGGTGTGACACACACCGCTCGCCACGATCTCGACGAGCGCCTGTCCCGGACCGGGAGTTGGTATAACCACCTCGCGAACCTTGAGCGGCTCGCCAAATTTTTCCACAAACGCTGCTTGCATTGTCTTTGCCATGAACTCTCTCCTGGGAGCCAGTGCATTGGACCGCATGCGGTCCCTGGGTCTCCACAATCAACGAGCGTCATAATCGACAATTCACGCCGTGCTGTATGTGACCTGGCACACACGTAAATTGTGAGATTAGGGCAGGGACGATGTAAACGGCGCAGATGGGTTGGCCGCCATCAAGGTGCGCTGTGCGTTTCTGCGTTTTCAATGGTGGTAAAAACTCCATCGTCAGTTGTATAGCCCTGCTTCACAACGCAGTTGGAGCCTGCAGCACGTTGCAGACCAACTCCATCAGACCACGCAGGAATTCCTTACAAGGTGGGTTTTCGGGCGCTAGAGCCAGTACCCGAAACAGCGATTTCTAGACTGGCTCCGCACTGCTGATCCCACCAGCCATGGAATTACATTCTCGATGTCGCTGAGGAGCCGACGATCTACCTCATTCCGGAGTAGCGATACAGATGAGGACCTGGCGGATGCCAAACACGCGAAGGTTTTTAACCAGAGTCTCCAATCGCGGTGGCGGTGGAACAAACGCAGGGGGCATTGGTATTCATGCTCAGCAAGCATGCGCCCTTGCATTTGTTCCCGGTGCCGCTGGCGTTGTCGGTCAATCTGAGCCGGGCGCTGTATCCGTCGGGAGCGAAGAATGGAGCGAGGCAAGGGGCACAACGCGGCGGTGCGAGGATTGGCCTTTAAATTGATTCGCATCCTTTTCCGATGCTGGAAAGATCGGTTGGCTTATGACGAGACCAGATACCCGGCCACGCTTGCTAAACGAAACTCACCGCTTGCTGCGGTCGCCGCTGCGCCAATCTTGTGAAATCTTTGTGGATACCTTGTGAACGCGGCCGTGAAGGGGATTAAAAAACTATAAAAAAACTATTGACAGACCTACTCAGATATCTGGGTAGAGCGGAGCCGGGAGCCTTCCCGCCCCTATTAATACCATTGCCTTCGCACGGAGACTGCCCTTCAAGTCTTTGCTTGAGGAGTGCCGCCAAGTCCACACGTCGGGATGAGTATGGCCCGATGGATCGGCAAGGGCATGTCCCAAAGTGTAGGCAATCACGCTGGAGCCGCTCAAGAGTTGTCTCCCTATGCCGATGGTCACTTTGGCGGCGATCAGAGCCCAGGTAGAGAGCCCTGTAAAAATGCACAAGAGAAGAAGCAGATCTTTGCAAGGCCCGCGCTCGGGTTGACGACGCGTGTTTGGGGTTGCAAGTAGGGAACAAGTAAGGAAAAGGAGATAACCGCAATGGTCCCACCGAAAACCGACCCGAAATGGGAGAAGCTGGTCACCAACCCGGCGAGCGTTCCGGTCACCGGTCTCGTAACGAAGATGTTAATGACTCGACTGAAGCTCATGGATTGCAAAAACAATGTGGCGAGGAAACAGGAAGGGATCACTACGGCCTACGACTTCTTCCTCAAGAACGAAACTGCGGTGAAGGACGATATCAAGCTGATCTTCGGTTGAGGAGAAATGTCTGCTATGAAATCAACGGCTGCTGTGAAATCGATGTCTGCGAAGAAGTCAATGATGACGGTCGAGGAGGCGTCGGCCCTCATCAAGATCGGAGCCAAACTGTTTGTCTCCGGCGACGAAAACCTGTTGGCCGGTCTCCCCCGCGGGGAGTGGATCGGCGGAACGATTCCGTACTTCATGAGCGAAGATGGAGGACTGTGCACGCACGACAAAGTGCAAGTCGTCGTACTGCCGGATTTCGTGACGGCGGCGACCGTGAAGCTATACGAAGCCGGCGAAATGTCGCACATCCCCGCCGACTACAAAGAGAACGGTTTCAGCTACATCGTGGTTCCGGCGTTTTCCGAAGCCCATCAGACGTTTGCTAAGGAGTGTTCCACCTGGACGGGCGTTTTCGACCGTCCGCTGGTGGGCTGGATTGCCGGCATCGACCTGAAGGATCTGGGCAAAGTCACGCCCAAAGTGGTCGACGGAAAAACCGGCGAAGTCTCGGCTTCGAAAGCGGCGGTGATGCACCTCGATCTGCCCGCGGACCGCTACGCCCAAGCCAACATCATCAACCTGTTTCGCCAGGGTACCGGCGACACGATCACGTTTCCTGCCGCCGGTTTTGAAGTGACCGAATGCTTCGTTAACGGCCAAAAGCAGTGTTTTGCCACCTACGTCGAAGCCCAGAAGATCAACATTCAACAGCCGCTGGTGGCCAGCTACATGGGCGCGATGGTGAACGTCAGTTTCCAGGCGGTAGACGCAAAGGCTGGAAAAGTTGCCTTGTATGCGCCGGTATTTCCGGGCGTGGAATACAAGGTCGCGGACCCGGTGGGGAACTACGAAACGGAATTCCGCCGCGAACTGGAAAAGCACGATGTCACGCCACTGTTTACGTGCAACTGCATCCTGAATTACTTGTACGCGAACTTGGAAGGCAAGAAGACCGGGCACATCGTGGGACCGATGACGTTCGGTGAAATTGCTTACATGCTGCTGAATCAGACGTTGGTCTATCTCACCTTCGAAAGCAAGTGAGATAGCAGAGCGATTGGGCTGGCACGGTGCAGGACACTGCTCCGTGCCAAGCCTCCCGTCGCCAGCGCCGGGTGGGAGCGAATGACCGGCGATTCCGTGGATGCTCATTTCAATCAGGAGTTCTTGGCTATGAATACACCACTTTCGACTGAGCGCAGCGCAGCAGACTGGCTCTCGCCGCGGTTCTGGTTGGCTTGGTGTTCGCCCTCGGCTCGGCGACATCCGCACATGCGCAGGCACTCGGATGGGAAGGCGAAACTGGCGTCTTCGTAACGCCACTGGCCTACACCGCATCCTCGGAAACCGAAAAATTCCATCCCGTGGTGGCGTATCACTACTTCAACGCCGGCCCGGTCATCGGCGACTTCCACGAGGCCTCCATCGAACTCGGCATCGGCAAGCGCTTCGAGGTCGGCTACACCCACGAATTTCACACGTTTGGCAACGATCCGACCCTCAGCTTTTTCTGGCAGAACGGTTTCGACATTTTCAACGGCAAGTTTCAGCTCCTGCCCGAGAACTATGGGAAGACGAAATGGGTTCCGGCGATCTCGGCAGGATTGATTGCCCGGCCCAACGACCGCAACGTCGGCAATTATCTAGAACAAGGCCTCGAAGGCAACCCGGCATTGGTCGGCGGCAAAGCCAATGCGGATTTCTACGTGGTTGCGTCCAAAGTGGTCGCGAACAAGCATGTGCCCATAGTGCTGAATACCGGAGTTCGGGAAACCGATGCCGAACTTTGGGGCATGGGTGGAAACGCCCCCGATTGGCAAGCGCGTGCTTTTGGCGCCGTCGCCTTCGTTTTCAAGGGACCGCACAAGAGTACCATCATCTTCGGCTCGGAAGCGGCGCAGCAGCCTCATCATCCCTACGGCTTTTCGACGGCTAGCGATCCGGCCATTCTCAATATCCCCACAACGCTCACCTATTGTGCGCGTTTCATTCCGACCTCGAAGTACAAACTGAACTTTGACTTCGGCGTGGCCCAGATTGCCGGTGAGGTTAACCCTGCGCTTCATAGTCTCCAAGCGCGCCACCAGGTTGGTTTTCAGATGTCGTACGGCTTCTGAAGACGGCGCGACGGCCTGGATCGGAACTTGTGGCCCGGCATTCGCGTCCACCCTAAAATCGGGATCTGCCGGCACTTTTGTGCTGAAGCGAAAGCGAGCCGCGCCGATGGAGAGGGTATTCGCTATAAACGATTCCGACGATATTGTCAAAGACTGTTTGGTCGAGAGCTACGAGAAACTCGACCGCCGCGACCGGGACTTGCTGCAACTGGAGAAGAGTCCCAACGACCACGAGATCCTGGCCAACGTTTTCCGCACGATTCACACGATTGAGGCACGGCGGGCTTTCTGGGCTTCGACAAGCTGGGAGCGGTAGCGAAGGTCGGCGAAAGGCTGTTGGGGTTGTTGGGCGATGGCCAGAAGGCGCTCTCGATCGCGACATCACGAACGCACTGTTCGCCATGGTCGATGCCATCCATCAGATTTTAGCCAGCATCGAAGCCACTCGCCGGGTGAGGACCCATCGAAGGGGGCGAAAACGCATACGGCCGGGGCGTAGTGCGGAAAGGCAGAGATGAACAGATTGAGCTTGAAAATGAAATTGGGAGTGGGGTTTGGAGCCCTGCTGCTGATCGTGGCGCTTTTGGGCGCCGTCGGTTACGAGTCCGCCGCGACCTCGGCGGCACTGTCGGGCGAGGTGGACCGGCAGGTGGAAAAGACAGAGAGAATGATCACCATCGACATGTCGGTGGATAAGCAGTTGGTGGCGTTGCGCGCGTTCCTGCTGACCGGCGGCGAGAATCATCTGGACAGCGGCGAGGCCGCCCGGGTCACGTTCCGGGAAACCATGGAGCAGCTGGAACCAACGCTGCAGACGGCGGAGGGCAAGAGGATCTTCGCGGAGATCCAGCGGCTTTATGGCGAATATCGTCCGGTGATGGACCAAGCCATCGAGTTGCGGCGCGCGGGCAAGAGCAAAGAAGCGGTGGACTTGATTTTCGCGCGCGAGGTGAACGATAAGCGTAACGAATTGCGGAAAAATACTCGGGCCCTGATTGAGGCGGCGGAAAGGCTCAAGAAAACTGCCCAAGAGCAGCAGCACGCCTCCGAGACCAGGACCAAGACCTTGATGCTCGGTCTGGCCGGCGCCGGCCTGGCGATCGGGCTGTTGGTGGCCATCGTGGCCATCCGTTCGATTACCGGTGCCATTGCCCGCATGCTGGCTATGATCCTTGAAATTACGGGCAATAACCTGGCTATAGAGGATATGCCGATCGCTTCGCGGGATGAGATTGGGGAGGCGGGGATCGCCCTCAATGAGATGAAGAACAGCCTGCATGAGTTGATCCGGTCCATACGGAGCACGGCGGAACAGGTGGCGGCGGCGAGCGCGGAGCTATCCGCGACCAGCCAGCAGATCACGGCCAACTCCGAGGAAACGACGGCGCAGGCGCATGTGGTCTCCGATGCCGGGGGACAGGTCAATGCCAGCCTGCAGACGCTGGCCTCGGGCGCCGAGGAAGTTAATAGCATCCTCGGCGAGGTTGCCCAGAGGGCCAATGAAGCGGCGCGCGTGGCGGGCGAGGCGGTCGGATCCGCGGAATCGGCCAACGAGACGGTGTCGAAGCTGGGCGATTCGAGCGTGGAAATCGGGAAAGTGATCGAGGTGATCACGTCGATTGCGCAGCAGACCAACTTGCTGGCGCTGAACGCGACCATCGAAGCGGCGCACGCGGGCGAGACTGGGAAAGGGTTCGCGGTGGTGGCGAACGAGGTGAAGGAACTGGCCAAGCAGACGGCCAAAGCGACCGAAGAGATCAAGCAAAAGATCACCAGCATCCGGGAGAACACGAGCGGCGCGGTCAAGGCGATTGGCGGGATTAAGGAAGTGATCGGCAAGGTCAGCCAAATGTCGAGCGAGATTGCGGCGGTGCTCGAGCAACAGAGTGCGACATCGGGCGAAATGTCGCGCAATGTGACGGAAGCAGCACGGGGAGCGAACGCGATCTCGGAGAACATCCAAGGGGTAGCGGAGGCGGCGCAGAACACTTCGATGAATGTGGGCCAAGCGCAGACAGCGAGCGAACATCTGGCGCAGACGGCGAACCGGCTGCGAGAGTTGGTGGGGCGTTTCAAGGTTGGAGCCGACGGCTCCAAGAAACGGGACGAAGCGCTCTTGCCGATGGCGGCAAATAGGCTGCCATTACCGAAAACCATGTCTGCAGCGGTTCAGCGTTTTCCGGAGTAGCTGAACGAACTTTGAAGCTTTGAAGCGGCGGAGCAAGGTGTTCTGGCTCGCCAAGCGGCGACTGCAAAAAGAACTCGTGGCCGGGATGAAATCTGGTCTGGCTCGCGAACAGTCTGCTTTGATTCACCAAACCTAAGCCGTTCCCGGCCCTTCCGTCTGCCGGTGCCTCAGTAGCTGCACCCTGCCCTGTTTCCACACGCCGCTTTTCGAACTGGACGGGCGCATTTCGCGCATCCAGCTCTCGGAGAAAGGCTCACGAGGTTGCCCACGGAAAGCGTAAGCGGCGTCGAGCATTTCGAGCACGAGCAGGGGCAGCCCCAACCGGGGTGCACGGTCAATTTCTTGCCGCCATCAGCCGTAGGGTACAGATAGACATCGGCAACAAGCTGGGGAGACATCTGTTGTAGTGCTTCAACGCGTGTCTTTAAGGCGTCAAGAAGGGGTTTCGAGGGACCGGTTGCCACGGCAGCATCATCGTACATCATCCAGTTTCGACAACGGCTTAGATGACATTCGCGCTCAACTGACGTTAGCAGGCATTCTCACACAAATTTCGACTTCTTTCGAGTCCGTTCGGAACTGAAGAGTTTGAAACTGGTCGGAACTTGAGCGCTATGGCGATTTCGCAACAATCTGGTGAGAGGCCCGTCGCGCCTTCAGTCTGGATCGGAGGTAGGAGATGTCTGCTTACATCCCCATCCCCGCGTCGTGTAATCGAAAAGGTAAATGCCGCCATAAACGTCATAGCTGACGCAGAGGTTGGTACTCTTGAAGTCCGAAAACCGGAACCTTACCGCCTGAAGAGGTTTCCGGCCACATCGCGCCGTCACTAAATGCGATTGATCTAGAGCTAGTTCTTTTACTTGTACCCGCTGCCTTCGAGGCCATTGAACGGTGTCACCATTGTCAATACGGACGGACAGCTTACTCGACTCACAATACTTGCCCGGATCGACATATTTCGACCAAGTATCGGGTACGGTGAAGATCGTGAGAGAACCATTTCGCTGCGCCAGAATTTCTCGCGGCAGGAAGAGCGAACAGAAGATGATCGCAACTGCAAGGTGAGTCATCGGCTGCCCTTTGAGTATCCAACATCCACGGTCGACCGTTGGCCGTTCGTGCGACATGTAGGCAGCCGATGAGCTGAGATAACCAAACTCTCCCGCGTAGTACACCAACCACAGACATGCGGAAAGAAAAAAGGACCATACGGCAATCGTCATCGGGGCTACGCGGCCACAATTGATGAACTGTTCCCGTGATAGCTTTGCCGCCGCCGCGAAGCATAATACCAAAATAGCCAGAACAACGAATGGACGAACCAGTCGATGCCCAGCCAGACCAAGCAAAAGATGAAATACGAAGTAAAACCAGAAAGCTGCTGCGAATATCGCCAGCGGAGCCAAACTGCACAGCAACCACGCGACCCAACTCTCCCGATGAGTGTTCGCTTCCACGGCAGCAATTGTCGCTCAAGGACAGCAATTTTCCAATTGGCTGACGAAATCAGGCGTTGTCGCAAGCATGCGCTGTTTGTTCGCCTTTGTTGAGGTCGAAACGCGATATTTCAACGCTACCGAGAAGGCATTTTGGATGTGGAAGGAGTTGCTTTTCAAAGAATCGCCCGACGATGCCTCGTCCACCATACGCCAATGGCAAGGCAGATGAGGGTTGGAATGCTCGCCTGTGTCAGTATTCCGATGTAATGCGGTGTGCGAGGAGATGTTTGCCATCCGTGGTTAAGGTCCCGCCAAGCGTTCATAACCCCACCGTACAGGTACAGCAGGGCAAGAAAACCAACCCATCCCAGAGGTTTCCGCGTTTCTATCACCCATACCAATATGACTGCTCCAAGAGCCGCAACCAGATCGTCCGGCAGTCCCTCCCACAGCCACATCGTTACGGTGCCTACATCCCCCTTAAATGTCAGCCCATTCTTGACCGCTATCACGAGTGCATGGACTCCCAAGCCGATCACTCCTGACAACACCCACACTCCGAGCACGACGAGCACGTTTCTTGCGACGTGTTTGTTCAAATGGCCGATTGCCTCCTGCGCTTTTCACACCATGGTAGACACCGGGAAAGAAGCATCCAAGTTACGTCGGGTACTCTGTCGAAAGGGATCGTTGGAGAAAAAAACTTATCTTCGGCTGCGGCTTTCCACGTAGACAATAATCAACGCAAGTGGCAACGCAATCAGGGCACAGGTTTTCGGTCCCAAAGGATAAGGATGATAACCGAAATGATCATGGAATAGGCCGTAGAGGACGAAAAGCGCAAATGCGTACAGGAAAGTGAGAATTTTGCGGCCTAGCGGAAGGGGTGCTTCCCTTACCTGCCGCAACTCCTCCGCAGTAAGCCCCGTCGGGTTCGTCACGATTTCCATCAAAGACTTCGGGCGGTCTATTTCGGCATACCTCGCGTCGAAGCATTTCCGGCAGATGTCTGTCAAAGCGGGAAGATCACAACCGCAGTAAGAGCACTGGGGCATATTTCGCCACTCGCTAATAGTCGTAACAAAATTAGAACACCCTGGCGTCGCAATCTGCGGCTTACGACGGTAACTGGCGTTGTCGCAAGCTTGCGCCATCCGTTCGCCTTTGTTGAGGTCGAAACGCGCTAACGCGATGTTTCACCAACGATGCGCAAGAGCGATAATCGGACATGGACACTGAGAGCATGCCTTATCGGGAGAAGTTCCCTGTTGGGTCCTCCGTGCGAATCAAACCCGTAGAGGAACTGGAGAAGTTCAAACGCAACTGGAAATTGCACCACCCTCTATCGACGGAACAAGTCGCGTGTGGCGGCAAAACAGACTGCGTTCTGCGTGTGAGCTTCTACCACGGAGGCGACGTGCTCTACGAATTGGAGAATGCCCCCGGTACGTGGCACGAACGGTTGCTGGAGGCACACGGGTAGTTAGTGAAACGCGATGTTACAACAATGGCTGAGTTCCGAACGCAAGGAGCACGTCTAACGAAAGCGTGTTATTGTGTCTGGTTCTGGGCTGCGCTTGGTCGTTGTACAGCCCGCAAGAAGCTCCGATGGCAAAGCCGCACGGAATCAAGGATTTTCATGACAGCGAGTTTTCGACTAATCTGCTTGGTTTTCTTCCTCGGCACTATCGGGTCGGCTACGACCCTCAATCCCGTCCCATTTGTGAACCAACCTCTTCTTCCTGGTAGGGCTACGCCCGGCTCAAAAAACCTGCGTCTCACCGTAACTGGAACTGGATTCACCTCGGGCTCGGGCGTGAAATGGAATGGAGAGTCGCTTGCCACTATGATGGTAAGTGCTCAAAAGCTTATCGCCCAGGTTCCCGCCGCAGATCTCGTATCTGCGGGCACCGCCGCTGTAACGGTTGTAAATCCCACTCCGGGTGGTGGAATCTCGAACGTCGTGCTCTTCGAAATCACAGACGCTACTCCCATCGCCCTCCCGTTCGAATCACGCATCTTCACCCCCGCAGTCATCTTTTCCACCGTTACGGGAGACTTCAACTCCGATGGGCATGCGGATGTTGTCGCTTCGATGGGAAATGCTATCGCCGTCTTCTTAGGGAATGGAGATGGCACCTTCGGCGTCAGTTCTTTTTCGACTCCGGCAACCTTCGTCGGAGCCCTTGCCACCGGCGACTTCAACGGAGATGGCAAGCTCGACCTGGCTTTCCCAGATCCATCGAATAACCTCATCTATATCTTGCTGGGAAATGGGGATGGTACCTTTCAGCAGGGTCCGACCTTGGCGATCCCGAACGACCCCGTCGCGCTAGCTGTGGGAGATTTCAACAACGATGGCAAGCTCGACCTAGCCGTGGTTCAGGCAGGCGCAAACGAAATCTCCATTCTTCTCGGGAATGGTGACGGCACTTTCCAGATTCAATTTACCGTGGCCACCGGTTTACAACCCAATGCCGCCGTCGTGGCCGACTTTAACGGAGACGGTCGTCTTGACCTTGCAGTGGTGAATTCGGGTTCAAACACTCTTTCCATTCTTCTCGGATCGGGGGACGGGCATTTTCAACTTCAGTCCTCGCCAAGAACCGGGATTTCCCCGAACTCATTAGTTGCTGCCGACTTCAACGGAGACGGCAAAACCGATCTCGCAGTCACCAATGTTTGTGGGGAGACTCCCAACTGCAACCTGAGAGTTGACAAAGGCTCGATTTCGTCGTTTCTGGGTAATGGCGACGGGACTTTTTCTTTGGCTGCTGAAATCCCCGCCGAGGGCTCGAGCCCGTACGGAATCGTCGCAGGTGATTTCAACGGCGACGGACGACTCGACTTGGCCGTTGCTTTTAACGAAGATGTCGCAAGAATCTTTTTCGGTGGGTCGAAAGGCATGTTCCATACGCCGATTTACGCCAGCTCAGGCGTGTTTCCTATCTCTGTAGTCGCTGCTGATTTCAATGAAGACGGACGGCTGGATTTAGCCATAAGCAATAGCGGCGCGATTGAGGGTAGCTCGTACCTGTCTGTCGATCTTCAAAGCCCGGTTTCCTTTCAACCGTACACTCTTACGTTCCCACCCCAACCGGTTGGCACGACCAGCCCGCCGAAAGCCGTCAAATTCGCGAATGTGGGGCCAGCCCCGCTCAGCATAACTCAATTCGTTATAAATCAAACAGAGAACGGGGATTTCGCACAAACCAACGACTGCCCGCCGACGCTCCCGCCGCAGGGTTACTGCACCGTTCAGATTACTTTCACGCCGAAAGGTAAAGGCCCGGATCCCAGCATTTTGCAAGTCGTTGATTCAGCCATCGGCACTGTTCAATATATGGTCTTCAAGGGCACCGGCAAGTAAGAAGAACTCGCTTTGACCGGAACTGATGGACTCTATCCTTGGGCAGCAATCCGTAGTCAGGCAACGCTCATCGACACTTCGACAATTGGCCGACCTTCGGTCCAGGGTCAAAACGCGATATCGAGATTTTTCACCAACTGAGTTCCAAAACGTCGTGCAAGTCCCTTTCGCTGATTGAGTTGGCATATCTTCCTGCCGCTAGACTACGCATAGCACGCAGGACCGCTTGAGCTGAATGCTGGCTCCGCCGGTGGCCACAAAAAGGAATTCTTGCCCTCACCTGTCGTCTTTTGCCCGCCGTTTCCGATTTCATGATTAGAGGGCAGAATAGGGCCCTCCTGACAGAGCTAAGAAAAATTCCCGGCGTAGGTGATTAAATCCGGCGCGATTTTGCGCTGTTAGAGACAAGGGTAAGAGTTTCAGAGGGTCGATCACAAAATCCAATACGAAGGATGGACAAATGAAAACTCAAAGCAAATTCGCAAAGCTGGCGTTCCTAGGAATCGCGGCGACCCTGCTGCTCAGTCTCAGCACATTGGCCATGGCAGAGAGCGACGCCGCGCGGGCCATCCGCGTTTCGGCCGCCAACGTACCCACCAATATCCCCGGCATTCGCACCTATGCCGAGCCGCCCAAAGGCTTCAACCCTGTAACCGCCACCGATGAAAATCTAGCCACCTACGGCTTCCCCGCTCGACCCGACCAACAGGCCCATCCCGACCAGTACCTCCAGTGGGAACGCGCCATGCGCGCGGCTAAGATTCGCTGGAATGGAGAGCTTCGGCCAGCACCTGGCGGACATGAGATGTTGCCGGCTGCTGCGACGCGCGTGCCAGAGGTGGTCCAACCGGAAACCGGGCCCAAGAAGATTTTAACGAACAACGGGAGCGGCGTGATTGTCGCAAGCGGCCAAAAGACTTTCAACAAGAATTCGATTTACCAAATTGACGCCGAGATCATCGTGCCCCCGGTTCGATTGCCCTTCGACACTACGTCGTGTTCCGGCGAGGGATATGTCACAGTCGCTTCTGTGGGAATTGACGGGTTCCTCTTCGACACTGGCAACGGTTATGGGTACGACCCCCAGCTCGAGGCAGGAGTCTTTGGGCAGGTTTCGTGCAGCGGAGACATTTACTACTTCGCCGTAGTCGGATGGCAAGGCAACTACAACGTGGTCTTCAATGTTAGTCCCGGGGATGTCGTCTACGCGGTCGCATCCACCGCGGGAGGATCGGATAGCTCGGTGTATCTCGCGGACTACACAACCGGAGCCGGGGGCACTTATGCGGTAACCACATCTAGCATCGTCGGAGCCTACGGCAGCTGGATCGTCGAACGGGTGTGTTGCAACGGTAACGTGCCGGTTCCGCTGGCCAATACTGTCAACATTGCCTTCGGTGGTATTGAATACGCCACAACCGAAAGTGACAAGCTTTTCTATGCCGGCTCGCAAGCCGCCACAACGGAAATTCTCACCATGACGGATGACGCTGGTGACCAAGACATTGAAACAGTGCGTCAGGGCAGCACGGGCACGATGGGCCTCAATGGGCTTTGGTTCACAACCGTAAATTGCGCCTACGAGGGTGGCTGCACTCCGTAGCGAAACCGGTTGTCGCGGTAGGGCGCTCGAAACTGAGCGCCCGTTCCCGCCTGAATAATTCTGGGAAAAATCCTGGCATCATTGAACACACTATCCCCTCATCGCCCGATGTTTGGGCGGCTTTTTTCTGCATCACGCGAAATGTGGGGGCGGTAACTGTTGCAACCAGGCAGATAACCGCTCATCGACAATTGGCCGACCTTCGGTCCGCGGTCAAAACGCGCTATTGGGATGTATCGCCAAGTTATAACTTGATCGCGTTGAGATTCGCACATCAGTCCTTGGGTGCATCGGTTCCGTCCGACCACTTGGACACCGAAATGATGAACTCGGTAATCGGTTGCGGAGAGTATTGATGCACGTACACGGGGGAGTCGGGGAGCCCTGCGCCCCAAAACCTGTCATCTGTTTTGGGAAACCAAAACATCAGATGGGGATCCGCATTTCCGTGCTTACGGCCAAAGTACTGCTGCTTCGACATCATGTAGCACATGGCGCCGGGCTCCGGCAGTGGCAGTTCTTTCTTGTCGAATGCGGCTTTGATACCGTCGAAGATCTGAGTTTTCGATAGTCCAGCAAATGTCAGCTCTGTTGTCTTAAGAGTGAGCAGCAGGTGGGTTCGCACGGCGGGCGGATTCAGGCAAAGCGGAAGCCGCTGATCGGGGTTCAAAAACTCGGCGTCGTCGAAGGGAGCCATCCACGATCGTTCCACGATGCACACGAAACCGTTCCTCCCCTTCACCGCGGTTTCGTAGCCGTGCCGTCCGAGTACCATGACCTCAGCATCTCGTGAGATGGATTCAGGAGCAGCGCTACGTGCTAATGCTATCTCGGCGTTGCGATCTGCCATCAGGTATTGATCAAGCGGAGCCATACTCGTGTACGTTTTGGCGTCCTCCGCTTGCGCTCGCCACGCCACGCTCATCACGACAACTGATGCCAAGCATGTTGATGCAATTCTCTTGACTTTCTCTCGGTTCATTAACTTCATCCATCAAGTGTTGATCTTTCGAGGATGCACTCGAATTTCCGTAACGACATCCAACTTTTACTGCCCGCCTCGTTGATCTCCCAAGCAGCCCTGCGGGGTGTTCTTGGCTTGGCGTTTTTTCTCAATGCGGTCCAGCAGCTTTGAGCTTTACTGTGTTCGCGACGCTACGGATAGTTCGGGCTGATTATACCCACACCACGACTCCCCATCAAAGGCCACATAGATGGTGCGCGGCCCGTCACATAGCTGGCGGAACTGGTCAGCGTTGAGATGCGTGCCTAACGAACAGGTCACGTTGGAGAAGCCCGCCTGACGCAGCGCAGCATAGTCGAACAATCCCTCGACAAGAATCACCGCAGAGCAGTGCCGGACCTTCTCCCATGCATACAAGCCGCCCTTGCTGCCGGGCAGGAAGCGATGAGCGAAAGCGACACCGATGCTGCGGCCATACAGGTTGACGATGTGCTCGCCCTGGCCTAACGGAAACACGATGCGCTGACAGAGAGCATCTCTACCCTGCGCGTTGATCAGGCCGGCTCTTCGCAACACGGCGAAGGAATACCCTTGCCGCGTGAGATACCGGCGCAGATTTCCGCCGGGCGCATAGCCGATGCGCAACTCCCGGATCAGAGCGGGTTCATGAATCCCGCGTCGATGCAGATAGCTGAGGGCCTCGGGATAGTGATCCAGTTGCTGCTGATAGAACGCGGCCGTCTGCTCGAGCAACGCGGTCGATTCCTGTTCTTGAACAGCCTGCGGATCCAGATAGTCCAGGCTCTGACGGAAAGATAACTGCCGTGATCGTTGGACGAAGCGAATCAAATCTCCACCCTGCCCGCACCCGTGGCAGTAGAAGACATCTTTGCGCGTGTTGACATCGAACGACGGCCGGGTTTCCTGGTGCAACGGACACAGTCCGACATATTCGAAACGGCCCGCCTGCTGGCCCGTCCAGTTCTGCTGCCGCAGATACTCCAGCAACGGCAGCTCTCGCTTGAGTGGCTCCGAACCGTCCAGCCCCCGCGCCCAGCGGCGAACCGTAGAAGCATCGGGCGAGCGATCAGCGTCCTTCAGCCTGGGCACCGCCTTTTCCCAGGAACAGTGCTCA
Organism: Terriglobales bacterium; assembly: GCA_049520935.1. Lineage (GTDB taxonomy): Bacteria > Acidobacteriota > Terriglobia > Terriglobales > Acidobacteriaceae > Acidiflorens. The sequence goes on from JBEKPJ010000003.1 coordinate 223,729, forward strand.
CTGAAGCGCTGCCACAGCGCCTGACAGCGGGCCAACAAACTGAAGTGAGTGTACGGAAGAGAAAACAGCGGAAGGAATGTGAACGTCGTCTCGCAATCTGGACAGCGTCCACGACGGATCCCGATCCAGCTGTGATGCTCGTCGTGCGCTTGCTTGCGGCGACGGCCGTGGCCAACAATCGAATCGCGTTTACAAATCGGACAATGGCGTAAGATGATCTTGTTGCAGTCTTCGGCCCAGCTGGCAGCAAGCTGCTCCCGCCCGGCCGAGACTGGGACAAAGAGGATCGTTACTGCAAGGGGGCTTCGCCGCCGACGTTGACCCGCCAAGATCGCAGCCGGCTGCGAAGCTCCTCCCTCCTGAAGAAAAAAACTCAACTGAAAGAGAATATAGCTTCTTACAGCCAGCCTCGATGGCATGGCTCCAGCTTATTGGCCGCTTATCTCCGATATTTCGTCAGTTGACAATCCGCTCGCTGCCCGTGCCCACAATTACCAGCTGAGGGAAAGCGCCCTCGACGGAACTGACCCGTCGAATATTTGTTTGCCGTTCACGATCAGCTTCACTGTGCCCGTCAAATTCAGTCCGCCCTGACCGAAATCAACATCGAGACGGCTGCTGTTCGCGGTCGTAATCTGTACGGTCGAGTCTTTGATCCAGCATTCGAAACTGACTTGCGGTTCGACGTTCAAATATGCATCCGGATACTTCTGCGGGATGGAGATGCCCCAAATACCTCGGTGTTGAGGTGTGTCAATTACAAATGAGAAATGATTTGGTCTCTGGCGGACATGTTTGAACAACCATGTCTGCATTGCTGCGCGATCTTCAGGACGGGGATTGTGCGCAACGCCTTCTGCGACGACGACTTTAGGGGGATCGCCAACTTGCGTAAGTGAATCGCGAAAGTACTGCAAGTTCGCCTGGCGGTTAGGAACTGGGTCCTGATCACCTTTCCACAAATAGAACGGAACGTATTTTGCATTAGCAACCAGATTTAGCTGCGCAGGAACACTCGCTGCGCTGCCTGCCATGATTCCAGCGGCGGCCCACAAATCAGGAGTACGCAGAACGATTGCCCACACATCATCACCGCCCCAGGAGTGGCCCGAAATATAAAGGCGATCAGGATCTATCTTTGCGAAAGTCTTTACATCCTCAATCACTTCCCAGACGTCCGGCTCCGATCCGTTTTCGTTGCGCCACTCCCCATTGCCGCGCAACCAGGGCACGACGACGATCGCTTTGTCATTCAGCTGCCCACCGTTAGGTTCAGGTGCGAATGTAGAAGCAACTAATGAGAGGGGCAGATCGGACTCCCTGCCGTGCAGGTATACGTGCAGAGGATAGGCTTGGCTTGCATTCCAGCGCGCCGGAAGACTCAAGGTGTAAAACTGTAGCGTGCCGTCGCTGCGAGACAATCGAGCGAGGTCCAGTGACCGCCGACCCTCCACGAGATAGGTTTCGGACCTCCGCACATTCCCATTCCTGAGGCTGGACTCGACAGTTTCCAAGTAACCTACCAGCTCTTTTGCTTGGGCATCACGATCAGCTCCGGCGAATTGCAGCTTCAAAACGCTGTCTTCGCAGAGTGCGAGCACCGATCGCAAATGCTTCTGAAAGAGCTCTGGCTGCGGTGTTGCCAAAAGGGACTTGATGTCAGCTCGAATGCGACTCAGGGCTAGTTCGGGAGCGTCAGGCTGGGGTCTTTCGGCGCAGAGTTCGATTGGCCTGCCGAGAACCGCTCCTGATAGCACCATCACAATTATCGCTAACTTGATGCTGCTCATTGCTATATCTGACGTTCCAGGAGGCAATCCGTCAGCAAAATGGCCAGAGGCCTTACGCGGGGTGCCTTACTCGAGTTCTCAAGTACCCCGAAAGGCGCTGCCGTCGCAAGCATTCCCAATTGTTGAAATCCCAATTGCTGAAACAGGCATTCTCACAACTTTGCGCCGTCTGTTCGCCCCCTCCGCGATTCGGGATGGGGATTTTGAGTGAAATCGATTTAACGGCAATTGACTGCCAAGTCCGTTGGTTGAAAGCTACGGGGGAGTTACACTACCGAGACGCGATCAAAAAGACGCCCGCGCCATGAGCGAAGCGAGCACCCACAAGAGGCCCATAATCCGTGTGGTTATCAAGCCGAAGATTGACGATGACCATCAGAGTCTTCAACGAGCACTCAGCGAACTTGCTCAACAACACCCCACCGTCAAGATCGAGACGGGATCTCCAGACAAGCAGACCATTATCAGCGGCATGGACGAGTTGAACTTGGAAGTAATCTGCGACCGCATCGTCCGTGAATACAAAATCCAGATCGAGATTGGAAAGCCCAAGGTGATCTACTTGGAAACCATTCGCAAACAGGCCGAAGCCGAGGGGAAATATGTTCGTGCTGTTTCCGGCCATTGCATATACGGCCACGTGAAGCTCAGGCTGGAGCCTCTAGAAGCGGGAAGTGACTATCAATTCATCGACGAAAGTTCCGAGGGTGCTTTTCCAAGGAAATTCCTCGACGCCATTAATTCCGGTATTCAACAAGGCATGAAAGGTGGGGTTCTAGCTGGCTGCGAGATGGTTGACGTGCGCGCTATTTTCTACGACGGAAGCTACCATGCAGAGGACTCGAACGAAATGGCTTTCAGGATAGCTTCTGCTATGGCCTTCAAGGAAGCCGCCCGCAAGGCAAGCCCGGTCATTTTGGAACCGCTCATGTCGATTGAGGTGGTCACGCCTGAGGACTTTGCAGGCGTCATCATGGGAGAGCTGAGTTTCCGTCGCGGCCGGATTGAAGGCATGGAGATTCGTGCCGGTTCGCCGGTTATCAGCGCCCTCGTCCCTCTAATTGAATTGATCGGCTATGCGACGCACGTACGTTCGAGCACCCATGGGCGCGCCAGTTATTCGATGAACTTTGCCCACTATGAGGAGGTTCCTCATTCTGGCGATTCTGGCGCCGAGGAAGCCGGTGTTGTCGCCAATAGACCTAAAGGTCCAACCGCAGGGAAAGGCCATGCCGCTGCCAAACCGGATTCAGAATCTGAGTGACCGCAAGTTCAGTGTTCCACTCCTCGCGCTATTCTAAGTTTACGAAACCAGGCGTAGGTGTTGAAAAAGTCCGTTTTTCGCAAAATGACCGAAATTCGGGGGATAGAAAATGTCTATAGGCATCGAGAAAGTCGTCTGTAGGGCTTCGTGACGCAAACTTTCTTCGCAAATTGACGAAATCAGGCATTCTGATAAGGGTGCGCCATTTGTTCGCCCGTCAGCCGGGTTTTGAGATCGGAGTAGGGATCGCGATTACTCGCGACCCCCTCCTCGGACCCGGACGGGCGCTATTAGCGCATCCGGTTCTTATCGCGGATGACTGGCGGCAAGGCGAGTCGCGGGGTAAGGATGGAGCACTCGTTGTTGGGGCAACCATCGGTCTGCCAAGGCAAGAGCGCGTGTCCAGGAGATCGGGATTTTCTGGCTGCGGCGGCGAAGAGTATGCCACCACAGCCCAATTAACCGATCCCGGAATACGCCGAGACTGTCGAGGTTTCCGGGTACCGCGTAGTGGTTGAAGTGGCCCTGCACAATCGTAAATCACAAACACCTGCGTCTAAATTCGAGGTCACTGCGCCTCCATCCGTCATTCGTCGGACTATTTTGTCTCTCCGCTCGGTTCCCGCCCGACCACAAGTTGTGATAACGTCACCCTGTCACGTCGAGTGCGATGGCATTCTCCGTGCGTTCGATCGATGCGAGCGATGAAGCGACGAGCTTTTGTTCAATCCGTGATGGGAGCCGTGGCGGGAACGTGGGGACGGAGTCACAGTTTCGGCCTCTTCGGTGAAGAGTCGACGTTGGCCAACAGTGAGTCCGAAGGAACGCCTTTTCAGTTGTCCGTGATGCTCTGGACAGTTTTCACCGATTTGCCTTTCGAGCAGCGTTTGCAAAAGATCGCTGAAGCCGGGTACAAGAACGTGGAATTGGTGGGCGAGTATGACAAATGGACGGAAGCCGATTTCCGTCGTGCGAATGCCAAACGCAAAGAGCTCGGCATCAGGTTCGACTGTACCGCCGGACTAAAGCACGGTGTAAGCGTCCCAGATCACCGGCAACCGTTGCTCGACGAGCTGCGTCGCGCGCTGCCGATCATGGAACAGATCGCTTGTCCGAACCTGATTCTGCTGTCCGGCAATCGGGTCACGGGGATGCCTCGCGAGGTCCAGCATCGGTGCTGCGTCGATTCGCTGAAAGCAGCCGCAGAATTCGTGCAGGGTGAATCCGTCCATGGCGAGCCAGTCCGTTTGCTGCTGGAAACCATTGACCCGGAGGAAAATCCGCAATGCTTCTTGACCGAAATCACCGAAGCTTTGGAAATCGTGCAGGCAGTCGATCACCCGCAAGTTCAGTTGCTCTACGATTTCTACCATGAGCAGATTGCCGCCGGGAATCTCATCGAGAAGCTTGCGAAGAGCCTCCCGCATCTGGGACTCGTCCACATTGCCGACGTTCCGGGCCGTCACGAGCCCGGAACCGGGGAGATCAACTACGAAAATATCTTTCGCAAACTAGGGGAGCTGAATTACAAGGGGATGGTTGCGATGGAGTTTCATCCTAGCGGCGATCCGGTGCTCGCGTTGCGTGCGGCGCGAGATCTGGCGGTACGGGCCGGGCGCGAGGGGTCGCGCAAACGAGCCATTCCTGCTTAGTCATGGAAAGCGCGAATCCCGAATGGGGAGAGAAAGCATACCGTGTGCACAAACGAACTTGAAATGTAAACGGTAGTGCTGGGCCGGAATTTCGCACACCTGTGCTGGGCCCGCGGACTCCATTGTTTTCTCGCTTCCGCGCCCGCTTCCGTCGCCGTAATTCGCGGTTGCTTGCTGAGATTTGGTCCAGTTGTTCTTTGAAGGATGGGTAGCTTGCGAGTGAGCTTCGTATTTGATCGAGCTTTCCGCTGGCGATGATCCCTCCCGTGGCGGTCCGCCGCATCGAGATACCGGATGAAAAAATGTGGGGGAAAGGCAAAGATAGATATTGGTTCGCTGAAAGGGCAGAATTTGAGTTTAAAATTAGCCCTCGATGCCTACGTTCCCAGTTTCCGTCCTCGGCTCGCCGCGGGCAGCCGGGGAGGGCCGAACGGGCGGTAGAGTTTGTGGGCGCCGGGTGGCGTGATGAGTAAACGTATACCCAGAATTTTCCAAGTCTGGCTCGGATGCGGGTGCGTGATGGTCTCCGCACTCCGCTGTGCCAGCGACCAAGAGCGGGTTCCCCTGCAAGTCGAGCTGGTGGGGGCAGTGGAGGCGGGAAAGCTCAAGCTGGACGATCCCGTGCTCGCCAAGGTTGGGGTGAAGTGGCAAGGCCCGCAATGCATGCTCCGGCAAGGCGCGATCGTGAAGGGCCGCATTGTGGCCCAGACTGTTCATTCAAAAACTGAAAAGACTTCCTCCATTGCGCTGCTGTTCGAAAGCGGCGAATGCAATGGGCCCGACATGAAGCCGTTGCCTATGACGGTGGCGGCCGTGCTGGCGGCCGATCCCAGCCGAGACCCGAGCAACTATGTAAACCAGCCGCTAAGCGAAGCCGCCGGGCTCGGCATCGGCAACGATAACGGTCGCAGTGGCGGGCCGGCTTCGAGTGGCGGGCGGAGTGTCATGACGGCAGCCGCGACCGTTTATGCCTCACCGCCTCGCTACCGGGGTCCCACCACGGTGCTGCCCGGGCAGGTCGTCGGCATCAGGGGCCTGAAACTGAGCGTGGGAAGTGGGCCCGCGGGAAGTTCGGTGCTTTCCACTTCCGGGCACAATGTGCACATCGAATCGGGGGCCCAGCTTCTTCTCACGCCGAATCTGAACGCCACCGCTGCGGTGGCGCCGAGCGTGCCCGCATCGCCGGCCGCAGCCGCGACCGTGCCTTCGCCTGCAGCAACCGTGGCGGAGGAGATCGCAACCACGGACGAGACCGAAGTCTGTTCGCCGCCGCAATGCAGCATTGCTCTCGCCTCGAACGAAGCGGAAGCTCATTCCGCGACGGCCGTATCGACCTTGTCGGTCAAGGATTTGGGGTATGCCCGGGTCCGGCCGGATCATGCAATGTATAGGTTTAATTATGGCTCGGCGATCTCTTACCTGGGCGCCAAAAAGCTGCTGTTTACTTTCAATCCGCATACGCTGGTTCTGCGCACGGGCAGGGAAGCGGAATTCGCGAAACTGCACATCATTCGCGCTGTCTTGATCGACGTCGAGGACAAGAAGGTGGAAAAGACCGTCGACTGGAAGGTTCCCGATGCCAATCAATATCTTTGGTCGATTGGTCGGGACCGCGTCCTGGTGCACGTCGGCCGGGAGTTGAGACTCTACGGTCCGGGCCTGCGATTGGAGCAACACCTTTCGCTCAGTGGTCCGCTGGCGTTTGTACGCACGTCCCCGTCTGCGAAGTATTTTGCGGTCGGCGTGGTTCAGGAGCGTCATTCGAACGCCGTGCACCGACAATTGGTGGACGCCGAAGAGCAGGAGCCCGAAGAGGACATTGAAGTCAGGGTTCTGGACGTCAGCTTTCACCCCCTGGCGACGGCGGTGCGCTCTTCGCGAGCTTCACCCCCGGTGTTGTCAGACAACGGAGAAATTCAGGTGGTAAGCGCCGGCAAGAGCCGATGGCGGATCGTCGAGCAGTCTTGGGGCACACAGTCGCAGGTGTTAGCCGCGGTCAACTCCGGTTGCAGGCCAGAAACGACGTCTTTGTCTCCGGACTTTCTATTCATCGTGGGTTGCGAACGCCAGAACACGGATAAATGGTACCGCGTGCTTCGGCCCAACGGAAAGCCGGTCCTCAAGGGCTCCTCTTCCAAGGCCGAATTGGAACAGAGGGCGAGTGGACTGGCCACGGGCAATGCCTTTGCGATTGGCTTGGCAAAGGCCGCCAAATCGATTGCCGCGGAGTCTGCCTTTTCTGCCTCCGATCTGGAGAGCGAGAGGATCTCGGTCTACCGCAGCGACAACGGGGAGCGGATGCTGGCCATTAGCGTCCCCTCTCCCGTGACGGCGGTGCAATCCTTTGTGCTCTCGCCCGACGGCAATCAACTTGCCGTGCTCTCGGGCGAGCAGATCGCGTTCTACGATGTGCCGGCCGCCGGCCCGCGAAGGTAGGCAAACGAAGGTGGCCGATGCCATTCCAACCCGAACCGGTCGACACTCGCGTTTGTTGCAGCGCGGCGTTTGATCGTACTCGGGCCTGGATGATACGGCGATTCCGAAAGGCGCTCGCGGTGGGAGCATTTTGTGGTTCCTGGTTGCCCTCGCCGGTATGGCGCAGAGCCAGGCGAAACCGGCGACGGGGAACTTGTCTCTGATCAAGGATGCTGCGCAGTCGATTGCCGCGGGACAGCACCGGATGATTCTCGCGCGCTCAACCTGATGGGTGTGGTGAGGGCGCAGCGGCAGCGCGAAGCCGAGGCGGAAAAACTCTTCTAGCCATCGAACTGAAGCCCGACTTCGCCAGCGCCCGCGTCAGCTGGGGATGCTGTACGTGCCGATGGGTCCTCGACCCCCCGGCGGGGCCACGATTCCGTGATGTTACGGGTCAAGCCTGCGTCAGGGCAAGGCGAGCCCAGGAAAACTGTAGCACGGTTCCTGGAAAACGTTTACTATCCCGAGTGGCATTCTTGCCCTAGGGGAGGGCGCCATGTTGCGACGTCGAGAGTTTCTCCGCCAGAGTCTAGCCGGCGCCGGTTATGCAATCGCGGCCGAAGCTTTGCGACCTTTTGCCCGGGCCGAGTCCACCTCCGATGCCACCGACTCGCGGATCGAGGTGCTGGCGGGCGAGCCTCTGGGAACGATTTCCCCGAACCTCTACGGTCACTTTACCGAGAATCTGAGTGGCGTCATCTATGACGGCATCTGGGTCGGCCCCCACTCCAAGGTGCCGAATGTCGATGGCATTCGCAAAGAACTGATTGAGGAAATGCGTAAGATCAAACCCGCCGTGGTGCGCTTTCCGGGCGGCTGTTTTGCCGACAGCTACGACTGGCGCGACGGCATCGGTCCGTCCGCCCAGAGGCCCCGTCGCACCAACTTCTGGAACTCCGGAGAAGCCGACGACGCGCCCGCCAGCCACCGCTACGATCCCAATCAATTCGGCACCAATGAGTTCGTCGATTTCTGCAGGCGCATCGGTGCGCAGCCCTATCTGGCGGCAAATCTACGCAGTCTTGCCGCCGAACAGTTCTACCAGTGGGTTGAGTACTGCAATTCTCCGGCGGGAAGCACGACGCTTGCCGAGCAGCGCGCCGCTGCCGGTTTCAAGGATCCGTTCAACGTTCGTTTCTGGGGGGTGGGAAACGAATCGTGGGGGTGTGGCGGGAATTTTACGGCGCAGGAATACGCGGTTGAGTTCCGGCGCTTCACGACCTGGGTCCCGCGGTTCGGTAAGGAAAATGAACTATCGTTTATCGGGTCCGGCCCCAATGTGGATGACTGGTCCTGGACGAGGGGTTTCTTCGAGGAGATCGCCAAGAAGGGCCGCTGGCAACTGCGCAATGTGTATGGCTGGGCGCTGCATCACTACGCCTGGAACTTGAGCCGCGGCCGCACCCGCGATTGGGTTCAGGGAAAAGGCGATGCCCTGAAGTTTGACAGCGTGGACTGGTACGAGTTGTTGCGCGAAGGGGATCGCATGGAGGGCTTGATCAACGGCCACTGGCAGGTCATGGGCGAGGAGGATCCGGAGCATTCGGTCAAACTGGTGGTCGACGAGTGGGGCCCGTGGTACGGTCCCGGCAGCGAAGCCACGGCGGGAGATCAACTGGAGCAGATGCCGACGCTGCGCGACGCCGTCTTCAGCGCCATGACGCTCGACCTGTTCAATCGCCATCCGGAAAAAATCGCGATGGCCAATTGCGCGCAGTTGATCAATTGCCTGAACAGCCTGTATCTGGCACACGAAGACAAGTTTGTGGTCACGCCGGTGGGACATGTGTTCGCGATGTATGCCGCGCATCAGGAGGGCCAGGGACTGCGGACAATTTTCTCGGCGCCGACCATCAGCTATGACCGCGACGGGAAACCAGGCTCGTTCTGGGGGCTCAAGGGCTCGGCTTCGTTGCGCGACAAGGAACTGACCCTGACGGTTGTCAACCCGCACGTGAGCGATTCACGGCAAGCGGAAATTTCGGTTCGGGGCGGAGCGCCCAAATCCGGATTCGCTACCGAACTCACGCACGCCGATATTCATGCTCACAATACCTTCGAGCAGAGACAAGTGGTGGTGCCGCAGACCAAAACCCTGGAAATTCCGGGCCGCACTCTCCACTACACATTTCCACCCGCCTCGGTGACCAGGTTGACGTTGAGTCTGTCCTAGCCGCAAGCGGGACGATGGTTGGCGACCGGCGGGTTTTGGAAGGCGAAAAGGAATCGGCGCGGCCGGGGTCCGGGGAGCCGTGGTCCCAAACCGAGGCCGCCGAGCCTCTCGCTTGCCCGGCGGGGCTCGGAGCGGGGAACGGGCGATGCCCGCTCGACGCTGGTCATTTGTTTTCCACCTTGACGCCGATGGCGAAGACTGGGAAGCTGGGATCGCGGAAGCCGCAGTCGACCGAACAGGATAGGCATGCGCGCACATTACCGACAACGAGCGAAGTTGTGGATGCTCGCCTTCTTGGCCGTCGTTTGCTGGTCGCCCGGCGCTTTGGCAGGCGGCCACCAACCATGGACGCCCGATCGCGCCAACCAATGGTATGTTCGACAGCCCTGGCTGGTGGGCAGCAACTACATTCCGAGCACCGCCATCAATGAGCTTGAAATGTGGCAGCCTGACACCTTTGATCTGGCAACCATCGATCGTGAACTTGGCTGGGCGCAAGCCCTGGGCATGAATACCATGCGGGTGTTTCTCCACAATCTTTTGTGGGAGCAGGACGCGCAGGGATTTCTCGAGCGCATGGATCGGTTCTTGAAGGTTGCCGACCAGCACCATATTCGAATCACTTTTGTTCTGCTCGATTCGGTTTGGGATCCGCATCCCCACGTGGGGATGCAACCCAGCCCTCGGCCGCATGTGCACAACTCCGGTTGGGTGCAAGCTCCGGGAGCCGATCTTTTGAAAGACCAGTCTCGCTGGAATCGAGAGTTGAGGCCGTACGTAGTGGGAGTCCTCCATCGCTTTCGGCGCGACCCGCGCGTCCTGATGTGGGACCTGATGAATGAGCCCGACAATGACAATCCCGCATACAAGGCCGTGGAACTTCCCGATAAGGGCGTCCGGGCCTTAGCCCTGTTGCAGGAAGAATGGAAGTGGGCCCGCGGCGTGGCTCCGAAACAACCCCTGACCAGTGGGGTGTGGAAAGGGGACTGGTCGAGCGATTCGGCGCTCAGCGAGATGGCACGTTTCCAGTTGCAAAACTCGGATGTGATCACGTTTCACAGTTATGATCCGCCCGACGTGACCAAGCGCCGGATCGATTCTCTCGGGCGCTTCCATCGTCCCATGGTGTGCACCGAATACATGGCGCGGCCGCTCGGCAGCACGTTCGCCGCGATCCTGCCGTTGCTGAAGAGCGAACATGTCGGAGCCTACAACTGGGGCTTTGTGAACGGAAAGTCGCAGACGATTTATCCCTGGGATTCATGGGAAAAATCGTACGACGCCGAGCCGTCGATTTGGTTCCACGATATTTTTCGCGCTGACGGCGCGCCCTACGATGCGAAAGAAACCGATTTGATCCGCCACTTCACCGCCGCGGATCGAACCGCCCGGTAGAGCAGTAGAGATCAATTTTTTAGGACTACAGCTTTTCGGGTGCTCGCCTCGGTCGCCGGTTTGCTGTGCGGGCTCGGGGGCCTTTTCGCAGGCGCAAGCGCCGACCGCGCCACCCGCGGCTGCAACAGCGGTCTCGGAGGGCGGTGCGCACGCGGCGACACTCGATAACGAGAAACGCCCGATCACGGCCGGCGGATTCGTGGACGCAGGTCCGGTCGTTTTCGCGGAGGTAGGCGAGAAGGCTGGCCTGACCAGATGGCGGCACATGATGGGCAGCGATGAGCCGCGTTTCATTCTCGAGACCGTGGGTTCGGGAGTCGCTCTGATTGACTACGACAACGACGGTTGGCTCGATATCGATCTGGTCAATGGTTCGACCTATGGTGCCATGGCAGGGAAGGCCTCGCCTCCCCATGCCGCCCTGTTTCACAACAATCATAACGGCACCTCTACCGACGTGGCCGCGCAAGCCGGCGTGACCAACGATCGCTCGGGTTTTGGCGTGGCCGTGGGCGACTACGACAACGACGGCTGGCCGGATCTGTACGTAACCAATTTTGGCAAGAATCGCCTTTACCACAATAATCACGACGGGACCTTCACCGATGTGGCCGAAAAAGCGGTGTAACGCTGGGCAACTGGTCGACGGGCACGACCTTTGGCGACTACGACGGCGATGGCCGGCTGGACCTGCTTGTGCCCGGCTACGTGCATTACGATCTCGATCATCCGCCGCTGCCGGGTTCGCCCGCGGTCGCGTTTTCGACCTGCGAATTTCGCGGCCTCAAAGTGATGTGTGGCCCGCGCGGAGTAAAGGGCGAACCGGACCATCTTTTTCACAACAACGGACGACGGCACCTTCACCGATGTGAGCGAAAAGGCGGGTGTCGCCGATGCCAACCGACTTTGCCGTCGTTGTTGACATCGGCAAACACCGAATCACCTGGCTCACGCGTGCAGCCAAGTTCGCTCCCAACTCGAGAAGAGCGCACTATCAGCTGGGCAAGAGCCATTTTGATCTCGGTCATTTCGAGAATGCAAGACAGGAGGCGGAAAAGGCGGTCCGTTCGGACCCCGACGATAGTTCCGATCATCACCTGCTGGCTCGGATCTATCAGCGTTCCGGAAACACAGCGAGGTGGCCAAGGAACAGTTCCGCGTCACCGAGCAGTTGATTCGTTCGAAAAGCGCCGGTTCGAGCGGCATGACCCCTGGAGCCCGCTAGCGAGGTCCAGGCGAAAAAGGTCGCGAGCGCGCGTGGGTTGCTGGGGACTTGACCGCCTTCGGCGAGACTTACCACGAGAAGCGCAAAAGGGAAAGACCTTGCCGAGGCAGGATGAACTGAACTCGCGCGGTACCCCCCTCCACGGTTGTCCACGCCGGCGACTCCAGCAGTTCGAGCTGGCCCGCGCTCTGCAGTCGCTGGTACTGGCGTTCAGAGAGTGAGGGTGGCGCGCCCATCTCCTTCCAGACGGCGAAGGCGTTGCTGTGGGTGGAGTCCACGCGGAAATGTTCCACCAGCGCCCGACCGGCGTCCGCGGGCAAGCCGCTAACGACCAGATCGATCGAGGCCGGGGGAGCGGAAACCTCGTCGTCATCATTGTAGTTCCAGATCAGAATCTCCGTTTCCCGGCCTCGGCTGCCGTTGCGTGTGGCGATGGCAGCGATGTCAGATTGCCCCCGGACCCCGGCCCGTACAATCTGGTCGCCCGGCAAAGCTCCAGAACTGCTTGCCTGCACTCGTTCGCTCCCCAACAGCCCCAGCATGCGAAAGGCGTTCAGGATCGGCTTGTCGACGCCGCTTGTCGCCAATTCCCGAAAACCGGCGAAGGGTGGTTGGTCCTCAAATTCAAACGCCCAGGTTACAGCTCCCCGAAAGTTGACATGCTGCGCGCCCGCCAAGTTCAGAATATTGCTCAGTACCTCAACCGTATAGGCACCGTATAAAGGTCCGTTGCGATACAGGTTCTGCGGGTTCTTCTCCGCCGAGCAGGCTGCGCAACCCTCGGGGTCCGACTCTCCCAGGATGATCGGGGTCCGTTGAAACTCCGGGAAGGATGCGGCGATCGTAAACCCTTGCTCAATGGCAGCGAGTTGGCGCGCGATCCCCATCTGCACGTGATCGAGTTGCCAGCTGGGAGATCCCTTGGGGTGAAAGCTGATGAAATCCAGACGCGATCCGGTCGTGCCGGTCGCATAATTGGTTCGATGGGCGCAATGGTCGAGAAATGCGGTGAGAAAATCAGCCGCGTTCGGATTGGCCGGCCCGGTGCTGTCCGGCCCCCCGATTTGCGCCTCGGGAAGCGATCGCAAGACCGCCGCGACGGTAAAGTCATAGAGCTTGAAGTATTCTTCGCGTGTGCCTTTCCAATACCCGATGTCGGGTTCATTCCAAACTTCCCACAACCAGGTCTTCACCTCGCGATCGCCATAACGCCGGCGCAGGTGGTCCACGAACTGAAAAACGATTTCGGACCATTTGGGATAATCCTTGGGTGGGTAGGCCCATCCCGTGTAAATGTTGCGATCGCGGGGAAAGTCGTGGCGATAGGGGTCCGGATGGGTGGAAAGCGGCTGGGGCATGAATCCGATTTCGACAAGAGGCTTGATGCCCGCGGCTTGAAACGTATCGAAAATCTGGTCGAGAATCACCCAGCTGTAAACAGCATGGCCCGAGGCGTCTTCGGAGTACACATTGGTCGATCCCCACTTGAGCGACGCTCGACCGTCCCCGGAGGTCAGCAGATTGTGCAGCCGCACGTACACCGGCGAGGGGCTCAGCGCGGCGAGCTCGCGAAGCAGTTTTTTTCCGTTGGCAGCGTAGGTGTAGTTGGGTTCGTCATAGCCGAAGTAGCTCCACATGGAGGGCATCGGCCCCGCCGGCTGATCGACCCGCACCCGGATGGTGGTGCTCTCGGAAGCCGGTTGCGGCCGACCGAGTGGAGCCATCAGAACCGCGAGAACAATCAGGGAGAGCGAGCGCGCCGGGGCCTGACCGAGGCGGCGATAGAGCGCAGCAACGAGCGATAAGGGAGTCGAATCCATTGTGATACTCCATCGCCGGGCAAAAGCGTCTTTGCAGATGGCTGCGTCCTGTCCGGCAGCAGTCCGTAGTTCAGGCAAAGTCTAGGCAAAGCGGTGGGGTCGATTTTCGGCGCTTTCAGTAAACGCTTGCCCGGGCCCGCTCTTGCCCGTCCAGACCGCGGAGACCATGCCTGGTTTCCGCGGGGTGCCTGGACGATCATTCAGATTCCTGCTTGACGAACTCGCGGTTCGGCGCCCTCCGAGTATGATTTCGCCCACTGCTTTCCTGATCGCGCCAGAGCCGAGGAGCGCCGCAGTACCAGGTTCGTAGTCCGTTCGTATTCGCAGCGCTCGGCGACGGCGATTCGCGTTGCACTTCGGTTCACAGGGCCTGGAAGGCAGTCCTGGCCAGTTCCGTTTGCGACAGTGCACCGTGGTCAGCAGTGGAATGGTGAATTCAGCCAGCCGGATGTCGTCGAACCCGATCGCAGAAATATCATCCGGGATCTTAATGTTCCGGTCGTAGGCCTCCCGCATTACCCCGATCGCCGTCATGTCATTGGAGCAGAGCACGGGGGTCGGCCGATTACTGAATCGCAAAAACTCGACCAGCGCGCGCATTCCCCCCTCCATGCGGTGATTCCTCTCCACCACCAGGTCCGGCGAGCGCCCAATCTCGGTCATCGACGTCTGAAAGGCGACCCTTCTCGGCAACGCCGATTTCAAATGCGCGGGACGGGCAACAAACGCGATGCGGGTGTGGCAGAGGGCGGCCAGATGCTGCACCGCCTGGCGAATACCGTTCAGATAGTTGATGCGTATATTCATGATGCCCGGCGCGTTCGGTCCCACATCGACGAACACCAGGGGGACCTTGCGGAAACGCAGATGGTCGAGCAGCGTATGTTCCATGCCAAAGGTCAGAATGGCGACTCCATCAAACCGGCGCTCGATCATCCGCCGTACAGAAGACTCCATGCGCTTCGGTTCATGCACGGTCGAGGTCAGCAGGATCTCGTAATTGTTCTCCAACGCCAGATTCTCGAAGGTCTGCACAATTTCCGGGAAAAAGGGATTGGTGATCTCAGAAACGATCAGTCCGAAAATGCGACTCCGGCCCGAAACCAAAGCTCGAGCCTGCGTGTTCGGGTAGTCTCCGAGTTCGTCAACGACCTTCCATACCCGCCCGGCCAGTTGAGGGTCGACCGTGGGCAGGCGATTGATTGCTCTCGACGCCGTGGCCGTGGACACCTCCGCCCGCCGCGCGATTTCGCGAATGTCCATTGGTGTCGGAGGAATAGCCGAGACAGCGGCTACCACTTTAGCATAGCTCGGCCGCGATTTTGCTCCGCGGCGGAGGTTTTGGGAAAACGTATTCTGTGACGAATTTTCGGTGCAAATCGCGTGCCGTCGCCAGCCCGGAGGGGGCTAGTTTCCTCCTCCGGTGCGAATCCTCCCGTTGCGGGTCTTCCGGTCATTATGCGATCCCCTGACCGATCGTTGTGAGCGGGCAGCGGCTGCAAACTCCATCATTTTTTCAGCCCTGCGGCCTGCTGAGCCGCCGGCGCGCCGACCCGGCGGGGCGTTTCGGAACCTCCTTCGACCTCGGCCGACGACAGCTCGGCCCGAGCCACGCGTGGCCTGTGAGATCACTCTCAATCCCCTGATTTCGAAAGGCTTGATGCTTACAGGGTTGGACTGGCCGACGTCGGGCCTTGCTCCCCGTCTCGCCCGTGCAACATCCTCACGCGTGATCTAGCTCACAGACGCCGGATGATGGCGCCGTTAAAGTTGGAGCGCATCATTCATTCTCGAGTGAAGGACTTCGTGCATGGCTTCGATCGTCGCCCCAACTACTACTTCGCGTGTTTTGAATTCTCATCTGGCGCAAAAGATCATGAGCGCCGATGATGCCGCGGCTCTCATAAAATCGGGCGACCAGGTCGGCATGAGCGGTTTCACCGGGTCGGGATATCCGAAGGCCGTTCCCATTCAGCTGGCGCGGCGCATTGCGGAAGCAAATTTCCGCGGACAGAAATTTCAGGTCAGCGTCTTTACCGGCGCTTCGACCGGCCCCGAACTCGACGGAGCCCTGGCCATGGCCGGCGGCATCCACCTTCGCCTTCCCTATCAGTCGGATCCGGAAACGCGCAAACGGATCAACGCCGGCGAAATGGAATACATGGACATTCACCTCAGCCACGTGGCGCAGTTCGTGGAATATGGATTCCTCGGCAAGCTCGATGTCGCGCTGATCGAAGTCACCGCGGTTCTCGAGGACGGCCGGGTGGTGCCCAGTTCATCGATCGGCAATAACAAGACCTGGATCGACCAGGCCGAGCGCGTCATCCTCGAGGTTAACTCCTGGCAGCCGTCAGCGCTCGAGGGCATGCACGACATTTACTATGGTCTGCAGCCGCCCCCCAATCGCGGGCCGATTCCACTCGTGCATACCGGCCAGCGCATCGGAACGCCTTACCTGGAACTTCCTCCCGAGAAGGTCGTCGCCATTGTGCTCACCGATGCTCCCGACCGCAATAGCGCCTTCAAGGCGCCGGATGAAGCGTCGCGGCGCATTGCCGGTCACATCCTCGAATTCCTCGGCTGGGAGGTCAAAAAGGGCCGCATGCCGGCCAACCTGTTCCCCCTGCAGTCGGGCGTCGGCAACATCGCGAATGCGGTTCTGTTTGGCCTCGAGGAAGGATCCTTCGAAGGGCTTACTTCTTACACGGAAGTCATTCAGGACGGCATGATTCGTCTGCTGAAGTCGGGCAAATTGACTTCGGTTTCGGCCACCGCGTTCTCCATGAGTCCCGGCATGCTGGACGAAGTGAATGCCGAGATGGCCAGCTATCGCGATCGCATCGTATTGCGCCCGCAGGAAATCTCCAATCACCCCGAAATCATTCGCCGCCTGGGTGTCATCGCCATGAACGGAATGATCGAAGCCGACATTTACGGCAACGTCAACTCCACCCACGTCATGGGTTCGCGCATCCAGAATGGCATCGGTGGCTCGGGTGACTTTGCCCGCAATGGATATCTGTCGATCTTCATGGCTCCGTCGACGGCGCAGAAGGGAACCATCTCGACCATCGTTCCCATGGTGTCGCACGTCGACCACACCGAACATGACGTGCAGGTCATCGTCACCGAGCACGGACTCGCCGATCTGCGGGGACTCTCGCCGCGTCAGCGCGCCCATCTCATCATCGAGAAGTGCTCCAGCCCGGAATACAAGCCGGTGCTGCTCGATTATCTCAACCGCGCCGAACGGCTGTCGTATGGCAAACATACGCCCCACCTGCTCACCGAATCGCTCGGTTGGCACAATCGCTATCTGCGGAGCGGAAAGATGCTGCCGCAGGAAAACAACTGAAGAACAGAACTGAACTGAACTGAACTGAAAAAGACTGGAAAGTCCGGGGCCGTGGCTGAGACGCCTGACTCTCCGCATCCCCCCAGGGCGTCGCCCCCACCCCGTTGCCCGGCCGCAGAGGATTAGTCCGCGCGCGCCGGGTCTTGTCGACGGCGGAAGTAGACTCCCCGAGTGCGCGCTACCCCGCGCTGGTCCGGGATCACGCCCGGCGTTCCGTCGTCTGGCCGCTGATTTAGCATGAATCTGTGCCCAAACAAAAACGAATCGGACTGGCCCGCGCGCTCTCGAAAATGGGCTATTGCTCGCGTTCCCAGGCAGCGGCGCTGATTTGCGCCGGACGGGTTACGCTGAATGGACGGATCGCAACCGATCCGGAAACTCCGGCGCGGGTTCCTGGGCTGATCGCTGAATCGGCCTGGGATCGCATTCGGGTCGACGGCGCGCGGCTCGAAAAAACTCGGGACATCTACCTGGTCATGAACAAGCCGCGCGGCGTGGTGACCACCGCCTCCGACGAGAAGGGTCGTAAGACGGTTTACGATCTGCTGGAACCGGCTCTGCCGTGGGTGGGCCCGGTCGGCCGTTTGGATAAGGCCAGTGAAGGGCTGCTGCTGCTGACCAATGATTCGTTGTGGGCCGCGAAAATCACCGCACCGTCCAGCCATCTCGACAAGAAATATCACGTGCAGGTGGACTGCATCGCCGACGTTGAACTGCTGGCGAGAATCACTCGTGGTGGCGCGGTCGGTTCGCGCGAGGGGAACTCCTCCGGGGACAAATCGGGCGTTGCCTTGCGGGCCAAATCGGCTCGCCTTCTGCGCCAGGGGGAGCGGAACAGCTGGCTGGAGATTACGCTCGACGAAGGCCGGAACCGGCAAATCCGGCGGTTGCTCGAGGCCTTGGCAGTCCACGTTCTGCGGCTGGTGCGCGTCTCGATCGGGCCGCTCGAGCTGGGCGGTCTGGCGAAGGGCTCGACGCGGCACTTGACGGCGGAAGAGAAACAGGCGATCGATCACGCTTTGCTGAGCGCTCACTAGCCCGGTATTGCTAGCTTCGCGATCGTCCGCGGGGAGCGAACAGGGAGCCGGAGGCATCCTCTTTTTTCAGATACTCCTCGGCCTGGCGAACCACCCCGCGCTCGTTGCTGTAGGCAAGCTGACGGCCAGCCTCGGCTAGAGGCACCCAGAGAGCGCGCCGGACCTCGACCCGCATATCGGCGGTCAGATCGTCGATTTCTCCCGACACATAGCGCATCAAGTAAAAACTGACAACTTTAAAAACCCGTTGGCCGTCGCCCCAGCTACGGACGTAAACATATTTGTTGTCCGTCAGGTGGGTGACCGGTTCGGCTACGATCCCGGTTTCTTCCCGCACCTCCCGCACGGCAGCTGCAAGCGGTTTTTCTCCCGGATCGATCAGGCCCTTCGGCAAAGCCAATGTGGCCCGCGGGCGCGCGGCTTTTCGAGGCGGAGATGCCTTTTGCGGTTCGCCTTTCTGTGGCTCAATCAGGGCGACGTGCCAGACTTCAGAAATCTGCCGCAGTACGACGCCGCCTGCTGAAATCTCCCGTGGCACAGGTCGTTACCTCGCCTGACTAGGAGCAGGAGCGGGCGTGAGCCGCTCCGTCTCCTGCTGAATTCTCTGCCAGGCGCGCTCCACATGCTCGGATCGAGTGTTGGTCTGGCCGACGCAGAGGCGAAGAGTGAGTTTGCCATCGAGCTTCGTGTGCGTGAGATAGAGATCGCCGCTGCGGTTGAGCCGATCCATCAGCAGCTGATTGGCTTGATCGCCGGCGCGCAGTCGGAAACAAACCAGATTGAGCTGGGCGGGCGCTGCCAGATCGAAACGCGAATCTTCCCGCACCCAGGCGGCGAATTGCTGCGCCAGGCGCACGTGTTCGCGAATATGGTGCTGCAGCCCTTCTCTGCCGTAATGACGGATAACAAACCACAGCTTGAGCGAGCGAAAACGGCGTCCCAGCTGAATATGCCAGTCGCGATAATCGATCACGGCGCCCGATTCGGTCGCCTGGTTGCGCAAATACTCCGGCAGAATCGAGAGCGTCTCGATCAGATGCTTCCGATCTGCCACATAAAAGACGTTGCAGTCGAAGTTGGTGAACATCCACTTGTGGGGGTTGAAGGTGTAACTGTCGGCGAACTCGACGCCGTCGTTGATGAAGCGGAATTCCGGACACAGGGCCGCCGTGCCGCTCATGGCCGAATCCACGTGCAGCCAGAGATGGGATTCGCGAACGATGCGGGCAATTTCCCGAACCGGATCGATGGCATTCGAAGAAGTCGTTCCCACCGTGGCGCAGACAAAGCAGGGAATCCGTCCCGCCTTTTGATCCGATTCGATGGCCTGCGCCAGCGCCGTGGGCCGCATGGCGAAATTCTCGTCCACCTCGATGTGGCGCAGGTTGTCCGAGCCCATACCGGCGATCTTCATCGCCTTTTCGATGGAGGAATGGGTTTGCGTGGAGCAATAGGCGGTCAGCCCTCCCGTCGATCCTTGCCGATTGCTGGCGAACCGGGTGGCGCGCTCGCGGGCGGCGAGCAGGGCGCAGAGCGAGGCGCTCGACGCCGTATCCTGAATCACGCCGCCTCCGGCGCCGGTGGAAAGAAATTTTTCCGGCAGGCCGAGCATCGGAACCAGCCAGTCGAGCACGTGCGTTTCAAGCTCGGTGCATGCCGGACTGGTCGACCAGAGCATTCCCTGCACGCCGAGTCCGGAGGACACCAGATCTCCGAGAATGGCCGGTCCCGATGCGTTCGCCGGAAAATAGGCATAGAAGTTAGGCGACTGCCAGTGGGTGATGCCGGGAACAATGATGCGCTCCAGGTCGCCGAGAATCTGCTCAAAAGCCTCACCCTGTTCCGGGGCGTGGGCGGGCAGCTGGGCGCGAATTTCTCCCGGCTCGACGCGGGACAGCACGGGCAAGCTGGCAACGCGGCTATGGTAGTCGGCGATCCAGTCCACCACGGCGTAGCCTTGGCGTCGGAACTCGTCGGGAGACATGTGAAAGGACTTGGCTTCAGACATAAGTTTTGGAACTGGCGATGGGCCCTTGGGATTACGGATCACGCACTACAAATGCCCGTAGAACACACGCGTGTTGTAGGCGAATTCCACGGCGTTGTTGCGGGCGTGGACGCGAAAAATCCTCTGCAGTTCCCGCATCATCGGGGCATGGCCGGCTTGACCCTGGAGCGGCGCATAGGAAGAAGACAACAACCGCCCGGCAACCCCTTCGTAGTCGAACTGCTGACGGAGACCGAACACGCGTTCCTCGAACGGCGCGGGGGCAAAAAAATCGTGAATGATTGCCGTGGTCCGCTCGTGACGTACCTCCTTATAGTCGGTGCCGTAGGTGAGGAGAAGCTGCTCGTAGTCGCGCAGGAAGGCCGTGCTCGCGGTGAGCCGTTCATTCCAAATCAACACGCACCATCCGCCCGGCCTCAGAATGCGGACGAATTCGGCCCGCGCGCGAGGCAGATCAAACCAGTGTGCGGCCTGGGCCGCGGTGACGAAATCAACCGAGGCGGAGCGCAAGCTGGTCTGTTCGGCCGTTCCCTCCACCGATACCATCCGCTCATATCCTGCAAGCAGACGCGTACCCGCCTCCCGCATTTGCGGGTTGGGTTCGACGGCGAAAACCTGATTTCCGCCTTCGAGAACCAGGCGAGTGAACACGCCGGTGCCCGAGGCGACGTCGGCGACGATGTGACTGGTGCGCAATCCGCATCGAGAGCGCAGCAGGTCGAGAACCTCCGGCGGATAGCCCGGGCGATAGCGAACGTAGTTCTCCACCCGGTCCGAGAAACGGGTGGTTGCCGACTTCGTCATCACTTTTTAAGTGTAACGCGTTCCGGCAGGCCTTAGTCCGCGCTGTACAATCTTTGTTTTGCGGCAGTGGTGCGCCGAGGCATCAATCCTCGTCTTCTCGAAAACCGTCTCCAAGGAGCTTCATGAAACTTCTTTCGGGTGCCGTCCTGT
The DNA here is from genome assembly GCA_049520935.1 of Terriglobales bacterium. Lineage (GTDB taxonomy): Bacteria > Acidobacteriota > Terriglobia > Terriglobales > Acidobacteriaceae > Acidiflorens. The sequence goes on from JBEKPJ010000003.1 coordinate 244,880, forward strand.
TTTTCGCGCTGGTCGGTTCGAACCTGCAGGCCTTTGACGATGCTGGCCCGGTCAAAGACCAGCCGGGCAGCTGGGTCATCAGTGGTTTTCGCGACGTCTCCGGCGAACTGGAACTGGAAAAGAAGTTTATGGCCGTACCCGATCCCCGGTTGGCGGAAGAGCATCTCCGCATTCTGACGAAGGCACCCCACATCGCCGGCTCCCCGGAGGACAGAACGACCGCCGAATACGTGGCCCAGAAATTTCGTGAGGCCGGACTCGAGACCGCGATCGTCGAATACAAAGTGTGGCTCAATTACCCGGCGGAGATCAGCGTGGATCTCACGGCTCCTGCCGGCGTCGAGATGCATGGACCGCGGCGCGAGCAGGTGGACGACGACCCCTATCAGGACGATCCGCGCGTCGTTCCTGCCTACAACGGGATGTCGCCTTCGGGCGATGCCGAGGCCGAGGTCGTGTATGCCAATTACGGCTCGCCGGCCGACTTTGACAAGCTGAAGCGGCTGGATGTCGACGTTCGCGGCAAGATTGTGGTCGTCCGTTACGGCGAGAATTTTCGCGGTGTGAAAGAATTCGTGGCGCAGGAACGGGGCGCGGCCGGAGTCATCATTTATTCCGACCCGAAAGATGATGGGTATTATCGCGGCGACGCTTACCCGAAAGGGCCGTGGCGTCCGGCGAGCGGCGTACAGCGCGGCTCGGTCGGCTTCATGTTCCAGTTTCCCGGCGACCCAACGACCCCGGGCATTGCCTCCGTCCCTGCTTTGCCGGATTCGCAACGCGTTTCTCCCGCCGATTCCGAACAGCTGCCGAAGATTCCCGTTACCCCCCTTTCGTATGCCGATGCCTCGCCCATTCTCGGGCACCTTGGCGGCCCGGCATCGCCGCGGGAATGGCAGGGGGCCTTGCCGTTTACCTACCACGTCGGTCCGGGACCGGCGAAAGTGAGGATGCACCTTAAGCAGGACTACCAGTTCCGTACGATTTGGGATGTAATTGGCAAGGTGCGCGGTGCCGCTTCCCCCGACGAGTGGGTGGTGGCGGGCAATCATCGCGATGCGTGGGTCTATGGAGCGGTCGATCCGAACAGCGGTACGGCAGCGATGCTCGAGTCCGTGCACGGATTTGGCGAGTTGCTGAAGTCGGGATGGAAACCGAAGCGGACGATGGTGTTCGCCAGCTGGGACGCGGAAGAAGAAGGACTGATTGGTTCGACCGAGTGGGGCGAAGATCATGCGCGGGACCTGGCGAGTGCGGACGCCTATTTCAACATGGACGTGGGCGTTGCGGGCAAGAAGTTCGGAGCTTCCGGAGTGCCGAGCTTGAAAGAGTTCATCCGCGAGATTGCCAAGGCCGTGCCTTCGCCGCAAGGGGGCACCGTGTACGAGGTGTGGAAAAAATCGAGTGAGTCCGCGGCCGAGAGCAACCGGCCGCAGGAAACCAGCACGTACCGTCCTCCGCCAAACGCCATGCAGCGGGATGTGCCGGTGGGCGATCTGGGCAGCGGTTCCGACTACACGGTATTTCTGCAGCATCTGGGTGTGCCGTCGACTGACATTAGTTCGAGCGGCGATTATGGCGTGTATCATTCGGTGTTCGATAACTTCGCCTGGTTCAAGAAATTCGGAGATCCCGATTTCCGCTATGAGCAGCAGATGGCGCGCGTGTATGGACTCGAAATGTTGCGCATGTCGAGCGCCGATATCCTGCCCTACGACTACGAAAACTACGGGAAGGAAGTGCTCGCCTATCTCGAGGCTGCCAAAAACAAAAGTAATGACCGCTTCGGAGAGAAGGGGCCTGATTTTGCGAGCGCCTTCGATGGGGCCCGCCACCTGCAGCAAGCGGGAGCCAAGATTCTGCAAAAGCAGCGAAAGGCACGTGGAGCGCCGGATCTGATGAATGCTACACTCAGGAGCGCAGAGCGGGCGCTGTTGATTCCCGAGGGACTACCCAACCGTCCGTGGTTTCGCCATGCCATTTACGCGCCGGGACAATATACCGGCTACGCGGCGGTGGTGATTCCGGGAGTGAACGAGGCGATCGATCGTGGGGATCTTCGCCGGACCGAACAACAAATCGCAGTTTTGGCAGCCGCTTTGAACCGGGCAGCGCTGGTTCTTGAGCAAGCCCGCTAAACTGTTTGGGGACTGCTGCTGAACCGTGCGGCGCCAGGAGCGCCGAGGCGACACGAGTTATGGCACTGGCAAGAATCATCTCAAGTTCTCTGGCCTGTTCGCGAGAGCTGGCGCTCGATCTGCTCGCCCGCGGCTACGCGGTCGAAATCGTCTCTCCCAATGCGGTTCCCGACAGCCTGGCCGATCTCGAGTTGCGGGTCGAAGAGGAGCCGGGAAATCAATTGGTTGCCAGCGTGACCGCAAGCGATGGCGCCCACAGGACGTCGCTTGATTTTGTGCATCACTTGCGAGCGCCGATGATGGACTTCATCCGCCGGCCGGTGCAAGAACCGGAAGCGGCTCCCATTCCCGAACCGATGGTCCTCGTCAAAGGCGAGCCGGAGATCGAAGAGGTCGGGCGCATGCCGCTGATCGAACCTGCGTTCGGCTCGACCGCCGCGGCGCTCGATTCGGAAGCGAGCGCGCGACCGATCGAACCGCCTGAGAGTTCGCAACCGCTCGCTCCGCCCGTCGAGATCCCGACTTATTTTGCCGTCCCGGACGTTCCGGCTCCTGCCGAGTCCAAGCCTGTACAGCCCCGAATCCAGTCTGTCGCTATTCGATCGAGGCGATTGCGGCGGCGCGATCATTTTGCGGGATGGCGCTGGCGGGCTGGATTGACCTTTGCCGGGGTCCTGGTGCTGGCTGCGATTCTCGGATTCGGCTTGCGGGGAGCCGGGAAGGCGGCAGAAAATTCCGCAGCCGCGGCGATGCCAAATTCCGAATTGACGATGACACAAAACTCGGAAAGCTCCTCTTCCGCCGCCCAGTTGCAAAGTTTGGAATCGCAAGCCAACTCGAACACCGCCGCCGCGGCGCCGCCGGCCCGGCCGCTGACCGTCCGCACCCCGATCCCGCGCCGCCGCCCGGGCGACGTGGTAACCGGCAAGACCGTGGCGTATCTCGACAAGACGGTTGCGTCGGGGGCGAAGGTGCAAAGCAAGCCCGCGAAACAGCTTGCTCACCGGCATCCGCGTTCCCGCAAGCACAGTGGCGAGGTGGTCGCGGCCGACAGCGTAACCTATCTTGAGAAGACGGCTCCGAAGGCGGTAAAACCGGATTTGGCAAGCAATCATTAGCCGCGAGAATTCCGCGGCGCTCGCTCAGGTTTATTCCTGAATCGATCTCGCCCAGGGCACGCCTCCGCTCTGGGTTGGGTGCGTGCGAGCACCACGGCCGACCGCTCGACTGCTCTCGGAGCTCGTTGATCGGGTCTTCGAATCGGCTTGAGTGGTACCGAAACCCCGCCCTCTGGTAGCTCCGCCTCGCAGCCGAAGGTCGCGTTCTTTGCGACAAGGCGTTCGAGCAGAAAATCAGGCGCGGCGAATGGTAGGAAGAACCAAGAACGCCTAATGAGAAATGTCTAAGTTAAGGAATAACGACAGTGGAATTGAATTTCCTGCTGCCCGAAACCACCCAACTGATCCATGGGCAGTGGCGTCGTAGCCTGGACAAACTCCGACGGAGAGATCGGGATCCATTACCGCTACATCCCCGAGGTCGACCGCCGACCATTCGAGCAGTGGCTGACCGAACGCCTCGAGCGATCGCTAGCGGGACGTCGCCAAAAAGGACACCGGCGTCCTGCGCCTGAGACCAGCATCGAGATCGTTCCTCATCTCGAACCGAGGAAACCAGAAGCCCAAGTTCTCATGCCAAATGCTGGAGGAGTTTCCTCGGTCTTCCGTTGTGCGGAAGCCCCGCTCTCGTTAACTTCGACCATCCGAACCACGGCAGAGCGCTGCGACCATACTGCTCACTGAATTGGGGTTTTCTCTTTCATGATGATGAGATCCCAAGGCGCAAGCGTGGCCTGCTGGCCTTGCGTGAGCGAGTGGCCGGTAAGGAGATCGGTACCTGTCGTATAGGAATAGGTTAGCGTGGCGGGCAAGCTGGAATAGTTGAGATAGTAGTGGAGGCTCCGCCCATCTCGACCGATACCGTGCTTGACGCGGACGCTTGGCGGAAGCTGCTGATCGGGGCCGGTGAGACCGGCGTCACGGAGAGCGTCCAAGACGATCGCCTGCTGGAGCCTGTCGGAGACGACGGTGCCCTCATAAGTGAGGGTTCCCGAGCCAAAGTGGTTCGAAGTGATGGCGGGCCAGCGGCCGAAGAAAGGGTGGTCGTAGAAGGCGAGCGGCCGAGCCGTCTCAACCTGGAGGAACTCCGCCCAGGTACTGACGCTGTTTTCTTCGCCCACGTGAAAGGGGTCGCCTTTCAGCGCGAGGGGATGATCGAGATTGGAGAACTCCTGGTAGGTGAAGCCGGCGGCCTGACGCAGTGGTCCGGGAGCACGCTCCCAGCGAACGGCGGAGTTCTCGTTCGCGAAGCCGCTCTTGAAGGTCATCAAGACGTGCCCGCCGTTGTGGACGTAATCGGAGATTCTCTTCAAAAGAGCGTCGTCCGCAACGTAGAGCATAGGAACGATTAGGAGCTTGTACTGCGAGAGCTCCGCTGCTGTCACGTTGGGGAAGACGAAATCTGCGCCGATATTAGACAAATACAGGGAGTGGTGAAGTTGGCTAAGAACGGAGTTGTAACTTCCCGACGCTTTGCCAGGCACCCAGCCAGAACTTTCCTGGCGCTCGAAGGGCATGAAGCTGATAGCGTTCGAGGAGTCGATGCTGTAGAGAATTGCGACACGGTTCCGAATGGTCATATCGGCTAGATCGGGGCCGATTCTCTGAAGTTCGTGTCCGATGCGAGTGACCTCGTCGTAAGCACGGTTGGGCTCGAGGTCATGGCTAAGCACACCTTTCCAGTAGGTCTCCTGCCCGGCATGGATGGAGTGCCAGTGCCAGTACTCAACCATATTGGCGCCGCTGGAGACATCAGTATAGACATCAAGGCGCAGCTGGCCGTCATACGGTGGAAACTGTCCAGCAGAGTCCCAGCCGAGTGTCTGCGCGTTCGTCTCGGTGACTAGAAAATTTGTGTGCTTGAGGGAGCGTGAGAAGTCACCCTGGAGAGCCTGCCACGCCCCGTCGAGGTGATCCTGGGTGCCGTGATAGGGGTTGTTGGCGACCACGTCGAGAGAAGCGACTACCTCGGGCTCGTTAACGTCGGACTTCATCATGCTGCCAAAATCTTGCGTGACGAACTGGTTGGGGCGGCGATATTTTCGAACAAGGGCGGCTTGCCACGAGAGATAATTCGTGACACGGATCTGCTGCCAGCGGGACCATTCGAGTTTGTAACTGGTGCTGGTGGCATTGTCGCGGGTAGGCATGTCAGCCCACTCGTTGACGTCCTCGCCCCAGTAGTTGAGGAACCACGCTTTGTTGAGGGCATCAGTGGTGTTGAATTTTTGCCTGAGATGATCCACGAAGCCGGCGAAAACGTCAAGATTGGAGGCGCCATAGGCTCCGGTCTCATTATCGATCTGCCACCCGATCACAGTGGGGTTATCTTTGTAGTGACGCACAAGATTGGTGATTACCCGCTCGGCATAGAAGCGGAACCTTGGATTGTCGAAATCCATGTTCTGCCGCATGCCGTAGCCGACGGAGGCACCGCCAAGTGGTCGGGCTAGTATCTCAGGATACGCGTGCGCCATCCATGCGGGGATGGAGTACGTGGGCGTGCCCATGATGACCTTGATGCCCGCGCTGCCCAGGGCATCGACGACACGATCCATCCATTCGTACTCGAAGCGGCCGTCGGAGGGTTCCCACAGGCTCCAGGTGGACTCGCCCATGCGAACGACGGTGATGCCGGTGGCTTTCATGAGGGCCACATCTTTTTCCAGTCGTCCCGGCTGGAGATCCGCCGGCATGTACTCGTTATAGTAGGCAGCGCCGTAGAGGATTGTGGGCTGCGACGCCCCCGGCGCAGCCGACGGGGCTTGCGCGAATACGAGGAACGAGGATAAACCCAACGTCATCGTCGCCCAGAGTAAGGCGACGCGGGCGCGGAATCTCTTGGCTTCATTCAGTTGCATCAGCGCCTCCTGACTGGCGTTCCCCCAGACAGCCAGATACGGCTGGGCGGAGATAAATGACGGAGCGGTGGCGAGTTCTTAGGCTAAATCCGGGCTGGCAACTGTCCCTCAATGGGGCTGAAAAAAACTCGCCGAGCCCGAGGATACATGGAAAATAGGGATCGATCCAGAGGCACGTCAGATGTGTCGCAACTCTCAGGGTTGCTGGTTGGTGACCTGAGAGAATCGCGCTATGCGGAGTTGCCTGGAGTGGGTTGAGGTCCGAATCGAGGACACGGGTGCGAATCCGGAGAACTTGCGGGCCCGAATCTGGCTATTCTTACACAACGCCCAAAAAGGGCTGATTATCTGTAGGTCTTTGAATCTACAGGTTATACGGCTTCCTTTTTGCCATTTGTGAGGGGTTGACTGCTATCGTGAGTAGAGGTCAGAAGATGGCAACCGCTCCCGGCGCTTGGAGATCGTTACCCGCCAGCGACATCGACGATCTGTTTGGATTACCTCGCTTCACCGAAGAAGACCGACAGCGCTATTTCGACTTGAGCCCGGTTGAACAGGCACTGAGCATGGCCTTCAACTTTCGGGTGGCGGCGCATTTCGTGCTGCAACTCGGCTACCTCAAAGCGAAGCAGCAGTTCTTTGTCTACGAACCGGGAGCTGTATTCGATGATTTGCGCCATATCGTCGAGCGGTATTTCCCGGACAGAGCGCTGGCCCAGTCAACGATGCTTTCAAAATCGTCCCGCCGCACTTAGCAGCAGATCATTCTTAAGTTGACACGCTACCGCTTCTGCGACGATGCCGCCCAGAAAGAACGGGAGCGCAAGGTGCAGCGCAGCGTCCGGTTGTCCGCCCAACCGGTCTTTGTTCTGCGCGAGATGCGGCAGCATTTGAGCACACAGCGCATTGTGGCTCCCGCCTACAAATCGTTGCAGGATATGGTCGGCCGGGTCATAAGCGGTGAGGGGGACCGCATCCACGAAATGCTCGGACGAGCGCTGAATCCAGAGAGTTCCTTGTAGCTGAAGTCCTTAGGTTCCTTGCGCAGCGCGCTGACTCGATAGAGATGTTCATCCGCTTCGAGCAGCTGTCTCAACTGCGGCGCGACGTTTTTCGAGTAGGTTTCATCAACGGGATCGTAGGGATTAGCCGCACTCTTGACCTTGACAAGCCTTTGAATGGGCGTGCTACTGGCGAGGAGTAGTGCATTTTGTGCGGCTTGCCCTCGTTGTCACACCACTCCCCGAAGAAAACCCAACTTCTACCTCGGTGCTGCTCAAAGTATCCCGTTTTCTAAACTTGCGATTGCCAAGACGAGACTTGTCCAGCCTCCCACATCAAAACTTCTCGAATTTCGCACTCCGCGACGAACTCCAGCTAGTGCCAACGCGAGCGCTCCAACTGGTCAATTCACCTGAGCCGGACACCGGATAAGGCTAACGGCTCTGGTCCGCGGCGAACTGTAACTGTGTATCCTTTGCGGCGCGGCTCAGGAAAATTCGCAGATCAGTAGCTTGCTTAAAGTAAAATGCCGGCGGCTCGGTCGGGGCATTCACGCAGACGAAGTCGGCACGACTGACATCTTCGAGGTAGAACGCAGGCCGGGGATCCGGTTGCATGGGTTGGATTTCGACGTGGCTCATCTCCAGGTTGTTTAGATGCCGGACGAAAAAGCCATGCGCCGGCATCGGTCCAAACATCCCAGGGTCGGGGTATCTGTTCTCATACTCGGGCGGCGCCATGTTGATCATATCGGGGGTGGCATTTCCCTGGTGCTGTATGTAGATGTTCAACAGCTTCACGTCCTCTATCCTAAAGCCAGGAATCCCGCTGAGGACAGAAGACAACTTGGATGCGGAGTTGTAGCAGACCAGATTGTTAATGAGTACCCGCCGCACGGTACCCACTTGGGTGCTCTCTTTGGGACCACGCAGGCGGGCACCGAGTCGCATGAAAATTGGACAGGTGGTAAGGTCGCGCATGGTCACGTTGGAGATGACAATGTCTTCGAGCAAAGCGCCGTCGACACTCTCCAGCGCAAGCCCGTCGCAGCCCTCGAACACGCAGTTTGAAATCGTGATGTTTTTGAACCCGCCATTGGATTCGGTACCGCACTTGATGCGCCCCGTTCGGGGAACGCGCGAGTTGGGCGGCAGTCTCTTGAAGGCCCCATTCAGCACACCTCCCACTTCATAACATCCAGTGACCAGGCAGTTCGTGATTGTGACATTCTCTGTGGCGCGGGCATAGCCGAGCGCAAAGCTGCTCTTCGGGCAGATCGCATCGTCCCATGGCGAGTTCACCGTGCAGTTCGATACGCGAACGTTCTTGCAGCAATCGATGTCAATCCCATCCCGATTGGTATCAATCTTCAGGTTATCAATCGTCAGATTGTCCACCCCCGTTAGCAGCAGCGCGAAGTGCCCGCCCTTCAAAACGGAAAAATCGCGAAGCACGACATTATGGCAGTTCTTGAGGGCAATGGTCTTGTTACCGACCCCGGACTGTTCCGCTATGAATTCATACTCGGAGGGGATCCAGTCACGGCCCTGTGACAGCCCACTGCCGTCAATAAGTCCTGGGCCTGTGATGCTCAAATCGCTGATCGACTCGCCCCATATCAGAGAGTTGTGCCAATGGTTGTGGCCGAAATCCTGATATTTCTCCCATGGCGCGTTGGGTTCGGCTGCATCATACCTTCCGCTGTTGTAACCGGTTTCTTCTCCTAGTCGAGGCGAATCCGCCGCGCGAATCGTCGCTCCCTGCGAAAGGTAGAGATTTATATGGCTCTCCAGATGGATCGAAAAACAGAGATATGTTCCAGAGGGAAAGACAACAGTGCCGCCGCCTGCTGCCGCGGTTGCCTCGATCGCGCGGTTGATGGCGGGCGTGTCGATGGTCTTGCCGTCGCCTGTGGCTCCATAAGCACGGACATCAGAAATGACAGAGGATTTTGCCGGGTGGGCCGATGGTTCAGGACTTTCCACAAAGCCCGGTACGGCGGCAGCAGCGAATCTTGCTCCGCTGAGTTTGAGGAGTTCTCTTCTTGCCGAGTCGAATGGTTGCATAACGATGTCCTAATCACTGTCCTTGATTAACAAGATTGTCGCTCGTAAACACGAAATCTGGCCATGGCAGAACCAAAGGGTTGGGATCAGATCCAGCTGTACCTGGCGCACGTCCTCACCCCGTCGGAGAGAAACTCCACTTGCTGACTCGGCTGCATCCCCCAAGAGGTGACTGCGAATGGTGAAAGGCATTCAGCGCATCATCCGTGGGCAGCACGTCTTCCAGTAACTGCGTCGTCATCCCAGAGCTCATCAGCGAAGCCCCTTTGGTTTCCAGGAAGTGTAACTCCGGCGTGGTCCGCTCCGGAAGCAGGTGCGCCATTTCCAGGGCGCGGGGCCCGATTGTCCAAAGGGATTGACGGTTTTTGCCAAAGCCGCGCGAAAAACGCGATTGGCCGCGCTCGCAAGAAACTTCTGCGATGGTAGTCTGTTCTGAGCTTCCGCACCGCTTGCAATGCGAAGAGAATAAGGGGCAGACATGCTGATCGATCAAAAATGTTTATTCCCTTCCGAAGCCGGCACTCGCAAGATAGCCAAGACATCCTATGGCCGTGTGCGGACGTTGCCTATCATCAGCCCTCACGGACTCACGCGGTCGGCATGGTGGCGGGTCGCCGAACACCGGCTGGAGGAAGACGAGGCTTAGGGAAGTGGCATAGACCCCGCCTCCAGGTTGGTGAAACAGGTCTATAAGTCTATAAGTTGTACCGAGCCGAAATGGCGAATAGGACAGGGTTCGACAACGGAGCGGAAAACGGTGCGTGGCCCGGGTTATCCCGCATGCGTCTTGGACGCGTGCGCTGGACGATCTGCGCCATGCTATTCGTGGCCACGTCGATCAATTACATGGACCGACAGGTCATCGCTATCCTTAAACCCACTCTCCAGCACAGCATCGGCTTGACGGAGTTGGGGTACGGTTACATTGTGGATGCATTTCAGGTGGCTTACGCGCTTGGCTTGCTGGCAGCGGGGAGGTTGATCGACAGGCTGGGAACGCGCATCGGCTACATGTTGGTGATGGCCGGCTGGAGCCTTTCCGCGATGGGCCACGCGCTGGCCAGTTCGGCGCTCGAGTTCGGTTTTGCCCGCGTCTTGCTCGGACTCGGCGAATCAGGCAACTTTCCCGCCGCGATTAAAACCGTGGCCGAGTGGTTCCCGCAGAACGAACGCTCATTGGCCACCGGCATTTTCAACTCGGGAGCGAATGTCGGCGCGATTCTGGCTCCGATGATGGTGCCCTGGGTAACGCTGCGCTATGGCTGGCACGCGGCGTTTCTGCCCACTGGCCTGCTCAGCGCGCTGTGGATTGTGTGGTGGTTCCGCAATTACCGCCGGCCCTCGGAACACCTTACTCTTACGAACGCCGAACTTCAGCACATCTACCAGGAGCCAGCGATTGAGATGGGCTCCAGCTTGCCGTGGCGCCGACTGCTCGGCTACCGCCAAACCTGGGCGTTTTCAATCGCAAAGTTTCTTACGGATCCGATCTGGTGGTTCTATCTCTTCTGGTTGCCTTCTTACTTCAGTTCGAAGTTTAATCTGAATCTTTCGCACCTTGGGCTGCCGCTCATTATCGTCTACAACGTTTCGGCTTTGGGAGGTATTGGCGGGGGTTGGCTGCCTGCGCCCTTCCGGCGACTGGGACTCTCGTCAAACAATGCCCGCCTGGCGGCAATGCTTTTCTGCGCCTGCCTGGTCGCTCCCATTTTTGCGGTCACGAGCCTGAATTCGGAATGGGCGGCCATCGGGCTGCTCAGCGTGGCAGCCGGCGCACATCAGGGATGGTCGGCCAATCTCTTCACCACATCGTCGGACATGTTTCCGCGCAGCGCGGTGGGCGCGGTGGTGGGCATCGGTGGCATGGCAGGATCGGTTGGCGGAGCACTTTTTGCTTTTTTCGCAGGACACATTTTGCAACTGACGCATAGTTATGCCAGCCTCTTCGGCATCGCGGGGAGCGCGTATCTGTTGGCACTACTCATTTTGTACCTACTGGCTCCCGGACTGAAAAGAGTGGAGTTCGCCGGATGAGCCTGTACTGCCCCGCGGGCAATGTCGAAGCCGATTTGTCACCGCGGTTGAAAAATCTGCTCGCCGATAGCCTTGCGAAACCCGGAGAACGGAATCGCGTGCTCGCCGTGCCGCCTGACCAAAGTCGCCCGCATTCCCGCACCGGCGAGCTCACGCGGTACGCTCGGGAATCCTTCGGCGAAAAGATGCAAGCAGTTTTGCCAGCGCTCGGCACACACACTGCGATGCAGCCAGAGCAGACCGCGGGCATGGTTGGGGTTATGCCGCAAGAGCTCTTCCGCGTTCACAATTGGCGAACCGATGTCGAGACCAGTGGCGAAGGTCCCTCTGCGTTCATTGACATGCAGTCGGAAGGCAAGTGGAACTTTGCGTGGCCGGCACGGGCGAACCGGCGCATTGCACGTGGTGGCTTTGACCTCATCCTCTCCATCGGACAAGTCGTGCCCCATGAAGTCATTGGCGTGGCCGATCACAACAAGAACATTCTCGTCGGTACCGGAGGCCGCAACGGGATCAATCGCAGCCATTATCTGGGTGCGGCGTATGGGATGGAGCGCATCAGGGGCCGCGCTGCGAAACATGGGCGCAATCGTCATATTTACGCGTGCGATCATCTACCCATCGTGCACGTGCTCACCCTTGTTGTTTGCCGCCTTTTCGTCGGCGATGACGCCGAGTGCCTTCAGGGGGTCGCCGCACTGAGCTGGAGAGTAAATATCCAGACGCTGGGCGCACCGATCCGCAAAGCCGTCGTTTACCTCGACCCGCATGAGTTTCACAGCATCGGGCTGGACAACAAGGCTGTCCACCGTACACGCATGGTACTCGCCGATGGTGCCGAACTGATTATCCTCGCGCCGGCGGTGAAAGAGTTTGGCGAAGACAAGTTGATCGACGGGCTGATCTGCAGATACGACTATCGTGAAACTACCGCACAGCTCCATGCGGTGAGCGCCAATGCCGATCTTGCCAACGATCTGAGCACCGCCGCGCATCTCATCCACGGATCTCCCGAACGGCGCTTCACGATTCGGTGGTGCTCCGGGCATCTCAGCATCGAAGAGATTGAGGGTGTTGGTTTTAAGTATGGCGATCTGAAGGCCATGCTCAGGCACTACGACTCGCAGAAGCTCCAGCATGGCGGCAATCGGATTGACGGCGAAGAGGTATTTTTCATTGCAAACCCAGGATTGGGGCTGTGGGCGCACCACGCTAAATTGCAAGGTGAGGTTACAAATGGCAAGTAATGGCTTGACACTAAGCAAATATTCGATCGGTACAGGGGACCGGTTCGCACGCCAAGCCAAAGCGCAATTGGAGGCCTGTGTGCAGGCTTTGCGGCATGGTATCGAAGTGATCCCGGTATGGAACAAGTCGAACCGCGAGCACACGATCATTGGCTCAGAGCCGTCGTCAGTGCGCCTAGCCGCTGATACCGCCGTGCGGGCCCTGCATTGGAACAAACCATATTTCTGCGATGCCGACCATATCACGCTGCAGACCGTCGATCGCTTCCTTTCGTCGTGCGACTTCTACACCATCGACGTAACCGACTCCATCGGCCAGATGGCGACGGCGGGCGACGTGGGAAACTTCATCGGTAGGCATCCGGAGTTGTCGGGACGGGTCCCACTGGAAGGCGTAGGCGAGGATTTCGAGATCTCGCGGGAGCAAATAGCCCAGGCGGTGCAGAAATTTCTCGCTGCCGTAAAGAACGCGGGGAAGGTCTATCGCAAGATCGAGAATGCCATGGGCGCAGGCAACTTCATTCTGGAAATCTCCCTGGACGAGACCGATCGCGCGCAGAGCCCGACAGACCTGCTGATCATCCTTGCGGCAATCGCGGATGAAGGTATTCCCCTCCAGACCATCGCTCCGAAGTTCAGCGGCCGTTTCAACAAAGGTGTGGAGTACGTAGGCGACGTGGCGCAGTTCGAAAGAGAGTTGGTGCTCGACGTTGCGGCCATCGCATATGCAGTCCAGCAATATCGCCTGCCCGAAAATCTCAAATTGAGCGTCCACTCGGGCAGTGATAAGTTTTCGATCTACCCTGCCATTCATGCCACGATGCAACGGTTCAAGACAGGTGTGCACCTCAAAACCGCCGGAACCACGTGGCTGGAAGAGCTGATCGGCCTGGCAGAAGCCGGTGGCAACGGTCTGGCGCTGGCCAAGGAGATTTATTCCGAAGCCTTCGCGCGCAGCGATGAACTTTCTGCGCCTTACGCCGCCGTGATCGACGTTGACCCGGCGAAGCTTCCGTCTCCGAACGAGGTTCGCGGTTGGTCTTCCGAGCAATACGTTTCGGCTCTCCGTCACGTTCCCGGAGCAGCTTCCTACAACAGCAGTTTTCGCCAGGTGCTGCATGTTGGCTTCAAAATCGCAGCCAGGATGGGGGCCCGCTATCTGGACCTGCTCGAACTCAATGAAGCTGTGATTGCGAGGAACGTGACGGAAAACCTTTACAGCCGCCATATTGCTCCTTTATTTCTGGGCCTAACAGGACTGACACCAAACCTGCGGGACGCAACCCACGATCCTAAGTATTGATGGACAACTCTCGCCACTGCGACTACCCTGAACCGCCAGGGCATCACGCATATCGAGAGTACTCGCCAGGCGGCCGAGGCCCTTCACTACTGCGTTCTTCTAGCGTCGGGTGGTTCCACGAGGGCAGATAACCGCGTTTTGCTTCATCCAGAGTGCCACGCCGGGTTCAGCGCCAACGTCTTTCCGTATCGAAAACCGCGTCTCCCTGACAGGGGTGTTCGAAGGGCTTGAGCCGGATGAGTACGAAAGTCTCACGTGCGGTTCTGAGAGGGCCGGGTCCCAGTAATGGGGCCTGGCTACTCGGTGAAAAAGACACACGAGCTCGAATACGTGACCCAACCGCCCGTGAGGTTCAAGGTTTCCTCGAGCAACGGCACCCGGCAATGCGAAGCACAGGATTTTCTTAGGGACCGGTGGTCGATCGCTGAGAGGCAGCGTTGCGCTCTCAATATGTCCTCTCGCCAGCCAAAGGTAACCGTCAGAACTGAACTTCCGGTCGAAGCATGCCGATGGACACGTCAGGACCGATCTGACTAACGGGAGATCTGAGCCAGACAATATGCAACGGCCGGAAAACTGAGGTGGCAGGGGGTTCGTAAGGAAGGCGGTCCGGCGAGGATGCGCTAGTGGCGACTTCAAGTTCTCCGACCGGCCACTCTTGGGAGCCAGGGGACAGATGCGGGGTCATGCAATCAAGAAAAGAGGGCCGACAGGCGCACAGGAGCGCCGGCCACAACCGCTGTTACTTCGCGACCAGTGGCCACTGGCAGTCACGCTCGTCGTAACTTTTGTTGTAGCGAGCGCCTTTGGACAGCATTCAAGCGCGCCGCAGGCAGCGTTGCCCACCTTGACCACGGCCCGCGCTGCGCACAGCTTGCCCGCTGATGAAGCCAAGCGAGGCTACCCCGTCCATTTGCTGGCAACCGTCACCCTTTACGACCCCGATACTGATCCCCGAACCGGCGCTTTCTTTGTTTGCGATTCAACCGGTTGCATAGTTGTCTTAGTTCCGTCACGGCCCATTCTTCCTATCCACGCGGGTACCCTCGTTGATCTAAAGGGTGCGAGCGAACCGGGAAATTACGCGCCCATAGTCATTGGATCTGAAGTACAAGTCGTAGGGCAATCTCCCCTACCGGCGAATCCTCCGCGAAGGAGTCTGGCGCAATTGATGACCGGAGCGGACGACGGGCAGTGGGTAGAGGTCGAGGGAGTCGTCCGTTCGGTTGTGCGCTCGGGCCCCCACGTCACGATCGCGCTTGCCATGGGAGACGGCTTGATCCGCGGCATCACGACACTGGAAGCAGGCGTCGACTATGATCGCTTGGTCGATGCTCGTGTGCTGGTTCACGGTAATGCGGCCCCTGTCTGGACCAAGAACGGTCAGATGGTGGGGGCGCGCTTGCTCTTCCCGTCCGTCGCGCAAGTGAGAATAGAGGAGTCAGCCCCGGTCGATGCTTTCTCCTTGCCAACGCGTCCCATCAACACCTTATTGCGGTTCGAGCCGGGCGTTACCTACCATCATCGTGTTCATGTGCGGGGGCAAGTCACATTGCAATGGCCCGGACGGTGGCTCTACATTCAGGACGGCTCTCAGGGAATCTTCGTTCCGACCGTCCAGACAAGTCCCCTCCAGTTGGGCGATGTAGTGGATCTGGTGGGCTTCCCCGCTATGGGCGAGTACTCCCTGATGCTTGAGGACGCCGCTTTCAAGCCACGAGGCACCGGCCGGGCGATCCCTGCCACATCCATCACTGTGCAGGACGCGATGAAGGGCGATTATGACGCCAAGCTCATTCAAATTGACGGCCAACTGGTGAATCAGGATGTAACCACCGAGTATCCCACGTTGGTCATGTCATCCGGAGGAATGCTTTTCTTCGGGGTCCTTCCGAGCGGAACGCGAGCGGAGGACATTGCGTCGTGGCGGGTGGGCAGTGAACTCCGACTCACCGGAGTTTGCTCGGTGCAAGTGGACAAGTATCTGTCGGCGCAGCGAGAAGGCGCCGCGCTGCCCATGTCGTTCCGAGTCTTGCTGCGCTCACCGCAGGATGTTCTGGTTATCAAAAGTCCTTCCTGGTGGACTTCCAAGCATGCCATCTCTGTCCTGGGCGTCGCGGCTGTGATCACACTGATGGTTTTTGCCTGGGGGTTTGTCCTGCGGAAACGAGTCCAGCAGCAGACCCAAACCATTTGGCAGCAACTTCAAGAAGCGGCCAAGCTCCGCAACGCAGCCGACGATGCCAACCGCGCCAAGAGTGAATTCCTGGCCAACATGAGCCACGAAATCCGCACTCCGATGAACGGCATCCTCGGGATGACCGACCTCGCGCTCGATACTGAGTTGACAGAGGAACAACGCGGTTACCTGGAAATGGTCAAAACCTCGGCCGCCAATCTGCTCGCCCTGATCAACGACATCCTGGACTATTCGAAGATCGAAGCGAGAAAGATCGTGCTGGATCCACGGCCCTTTGATGTTGCGGAGCTGGTTGGTGAAGCGATGCATAGCATGGCGATCGTCGCCCACAAGAAGAACCTGGAGTTAGCCTTCTGCTTGCAGCCCGAGGTGCCGCTCGAAATCGTCGGCGATTCCCTGCGCTTGCGCCAAGTACTGCTGAACCTCGTGGGCAATGCGATTAAGTTCACGAAGCAAGGGGAAGTGGTGGTGAGCGCCAGCCTGGAAAAGACCGCCGGGAAAGATCCGATGCTACACTTCGCGATCCGGGACACCGGGATAGGAATTCCAGTAGAAATTCAAACCAAACTGTTTCATGCCTTTGAGCAGGGGGACTCCTCGACGACTCGACAGTTCGGAGGCACTGGGTTGGGGCTGGCAATCTCGAAGCAGATCGTGGAGTTGATGGGTGGCAGAATCTGGCTGGAAAGCACACCGGGGTTGGGTTCGTTGTTCCATTTCACGATGAATTTCGGCAGAACGCTTGAACATGGCGAAAGCCCAGTCGAGCCCGCTGCCTTCGAAGACCTGCGGGGATTGCCATTGCTCATCATCGACGACAATGCCACCAACCGGTGCATTCTCCGCAAGATCACCGAGCGATGGCAAATGCAGCCAGTAGAGGCCGATTCCGGTGCGGAGGGACTAAGGAAGTTGGAAGAGTCCTTTGCTTCCGGTCGCCCGTATCGCCTCGTTCTACTGGACCAGCAGATGCCCGAAATGGACGGCTTCGAGGTCATCCGCCGGATCGGTGCGCAGGCCGAATTGAAAGACGCGGCCATCATCATGCTGACCTCCGCCGACCAGAGCTCCGCTATACCGCAATGCCGAGAGCTGGGCGTGGGAACGTGCCTGGTGAAGCCGGTAAAGCCATCGGATCTGCTGCTGTCGGTTCGCAAGGCTCTGGGCAGGCCAAAAGGGGAGAGGGGTGGGCCAGCGCCGCCCACCCGCGAGAGCGACACCGCCTATCCGCTCCACATATTGCTGGCTGAGGACAACGTGGTGAATCAGAAGCTGGCCACGGCGCTGCTCGAGAAGGCCGGCCATCGGGTGTCCCTGGCCTTAACCGGGGTGGAAGCTGTGACCCGGTGGTCGGATGGCGATATCGACTTGATTCTGATGGACGTCCAGATGCCCGAACTCGACGGTCTCGAGGCGACGCGACAAATTCGCCAGCGCGAGCAAACGACCGGGAGCCATGTGCCCGTTGTAGCCATGACCGCGCGCGCCATGTCTGGGGATCGTGAACGCTGTTTGCGGGCTGGGATGGATGACTATTTATCGAAGCCTGTTCGCCACCAGGAACTGCTGGCGGTGCTATCTCGGTACAACCCGAAAGGAGTCGCGGACCGGCCCGAACACCGCCCAGAACAAAACCATGCCCGCGAGATCACTGCAGACCAGGTCATGGCCAGCGAAGTGTTGAATAAGTCCGAACTGCTTAGCCGGGTGGAAGGGGACGAGCAACTTCTGCGGGAGCTGATCGAGGTTTTTCTGGTCGACTCCGGTTCCCTGCTCCAGCAAGTCGCGGAGGCGGTAACCAGGCAGGATGCGGCCGACCTGGAACGCGCCGCGCACAAACTAAAGAGCACCGTGAGCATCTTCGGCAACCAAGCAGCCATGCAAACGGCCCTGGTGTTGGAGATGATGGGTCGCGACCGGGATTTACGCAACGCTCGAGAAGTCCTTATGCAGCTTAAAAAACAGGTGGAGGCACTCGAAAAAGCGTTGGGAAGATTGAGGCAGGAAACATGTTCACAGTCCTGATCGCCGATGACGATCGCATATCCTGCACGCTGCTGGGCAGCCTGTTGACCAAGTGGGGGTACCAGGCCGAGATCGTGCACAATGGCGACGACGCACTGCGCGAACTGCTGAAACGGGATGGCTCGTCGTTGGCGATTTTGGACTGGATGATGCCGGGTTTGGACGGGATTCAAGTCCTCAAGAAATTGCGAGCCGCGCAGCGCGAGTCTTATACCTACGTATTGCTGCTGACGTCCAAAGGACAGAAAGAGGACCTTCTGCAGGGTCTGGATGCGGGGGCAGACGACTACCTGAAAAAGCCATTTGACGCCCAGGAGTTGCGCGCCCGGCTTCGAGTCGGTGCCCGCATACTTGGTCTGGAACGCCGGTTGGCCTGTGCGATGGAGACGCCGGAGTACCGGGCGACCCATGATCCTCTGACCGGACTCTATAACCGGACAGGCATCATCGAAGTTCTGAAGCGGGAGGCTTCGCGTTGCGATCGAACGGGCCAGAAGGTGAGCGTGCTGATTGCGGAGGTCGATCACTTCAAAAACATCAACGACACACATGGGCGCATGGTGGGTGACCAGATCATCAAACAGCTCGCCCCGAAAATGGGCTCGGATTTACGGCCGCACGACTCGGTTGGGCGTTATGGCGGGGAACAGTTTCTTGTGGTAGCCCCAAATTGCAGCCTCAGCCATGCCATGGCGGTTGCCGATCGGCTAGGTCTGACCGTTGCGAAGGACAAGTTGGCGATCGGTCAGTTTAACGGCACGGTAACCGTCAGCGTTGGTGTCAGCACCGTCAAAAACGGCCTGGAAACGGACACGGCCGTAAGGGAGGCCGAAAGGGCCCTGGAACAATCGAAAAAAGAGAAGGACGCGACCGAAACGCGTTCCGTGCATTGGGGCGGGAAACATGACCAGAGTCCTGATCGCCGATGACGATCGCATATCCTGCAAGCTGCCGGGCAGCCCGTTGACCAAGTGGGGGTACCAGGCCGAGACGGTGCACAATGGCTCGCACTGCGCGAACTGCTGAAACGGGATGCTTCGTCGGTGGCGATTCTGGACTGGATGATACGGGGTTGGACGGGATTCAAACCTTAAGAAATTGCGAGCCTCGCGGCGCGAGCCTGATACCTACCGTTTGACGCCCAGGAGTTGCGCGCCCGGCCTCGAGTCGGCGCGTGTCACAATAAATAAAATTGAGGGCGCGCTTCGAGATTGATCGCCACGGTTAGGTTACCCAGTTCGTCTTGGCTGCGGACCTTCAGATCATCATGGGTCAAGTGGCCGGCGGCGATAGCCGTGGCCTGCATCAGGATGGCCTGCGTAGTGGCGGAGATGTGGCGACTGAGGACAGTGGAATCTGCAGACTGGTAGCGGAGAATTCCTCGCTGGCACTGGCGACATGTTGCGCATGGTCCGCGATGGACTGAACGCTCGCCCGCATTTTCTTTTCATCGCGTTGAGTGCTGCTCCTCGCCCTGCTGAGCTCGTCTTGGCAGGTGATCTCGAGGTCGTCGATCGACAGGTTATTCACCGCCAGCTCCTCGATCATGACTACCATTCCTGCCGTCGCACCCATGATGCAGCGCGAGGTGGCGAGTGACACGACGGAGGAGAGGAATGAGATAAGCCAGGGCAATTCCGCGGCAGCGAGTGTGTTTTCCCGCCACCCGGCATCGACGTCATCGATGTAAGTTCCGGTGCCATTGACCCGGCCCACGGGGCGAAAGCAGGTGCTGGCGGACGAGAGAAGGATTTCTGAATGAATTCGGTCTGGGGAGCATCGATGAGGTGTATGCTGCGGGTAAAATCGAGCGGTTCTTCGGCCGCGTCTTCGCCTCGATTGAAAACGGTCTCCATAAGTCCGCACAAAATGCTAAATCGTCTCCAGAACTCCGCTCACCCAGTCTCAACAACCCGCAACAAAATTCACCTAAGCAGTTGATTCCAGATCAGGTCAGTCTCATCATGGCTGCAATCCGACAGGTATACTCGAGGTTCCCGTTTGTCATGCGACCATGAACGCACAGTTGGCTATTGGCCATGTATTGCACGACCTGCCCAACGCGGCGACAGCCACGTTCCTCGCGCTTTTTCCTATCGTCAATCCGCTGGGCGGCATTCCGATGTTTTTCAGTCTCACCGCCGATCTTTCCCAACCCGAGCGTCGCCGCACGGCATTGAAGACCGGCCTCTATGTCATCGCCATCCTGATCGTGTTCATGCTGTTTGGCCGGTTCGTGCTTCACTTCTTCGGCATTTCGTTGCCGGTATTGAAAATCGCCGGCGGCCTGATCGTGGCCAATACGGCCTGGGGAATGGTGACGGGCTCCAGCCGGATGACGATGGCAGAAAGCAGTGAGGCGCTGACGAAAGAGGACATTTCGCTTACGCCCATGGCCATGCCGATGCTTTCCGGCCCGGGCTCGATCGGAGTCGTCATGGGGCTCGCCGCGCATGCGGATCACTTTCTTTCTTACCTGGGCATGGTGATTGGAATTGTCGCACTCGGTCTGACTTGCTATCTGTTCCTGTGTCTGGGAGGTCCCTTCGTGAAGCGGCTGGGGCCGAGCGCGATGGGCGCGATCAACCGCATCTTCGGATTTCTTATTCTCGCGATCGCAGTGCAATTGGTGTGGAACGGGGCGGCAGACTTCCGAGGCTGAATCCTGCGAAGGTCAGGAGATCGGGGGCAGACCGGTGTCGGCAAGTAACTGTTGAAAGGCCGGGTCGTTGTGCAGGGTGTAGAAGGCATGGTCGGTCGCCATGCCGGGCATATTTTCGGCGTGTTGCGCGTAGGCGGCTCTCAGGTAGTGCAGCGCTTCTTTCCGGTCGCCCTGCAGCGAGCAGGTTTCTGCCAGGAAGTACGGCGAGGCGAGGCCGCGCTCGTAGAGCTTGGTTTGTTCCTGGCGGAGGGAGCCGAGCAGGCCTTTGCCGCCTCGGAGCGCAAAGGCCTTTTCGCTGGCCAAGGCAAGGTTCAGGACGGAGTGGTCATGCATCAGGCGCCCTTCGCTTTTTGCTTCGGCCAAGTAATGGGGGTAGTCGGCCGTCTCCAGGTAAATGACTTTCAAGTAGCGGTGGGGAGAAATGAAATCAGGCTCGCTTTGTTCCAGCTGCCTGAGCAGGGCGAGCGCGTCCTGCTCCCGCCCGGCGTCGAAAAGAATGGAACCCTTATCGGCCAGGACCGATTTTGACGCCGGATCGAGGGCCTGGGCGCGATCGATTTCTGCCAACGATTCCGGGAAACGGCGAAGGCACGCAAGGTAAGTGGCATACCAGTGATGGGCGCGGGCATTGCCCGGATTCAGTTGCAGTGCGCGCCGGAATTCCCGGTCGCCGGTGGCGGCATCCCACATCCCGAAAAAGGAGACGAAGGCAAAAGAGGCGTGCGCCTCAGAGGACTGCGGGTCGAGTTCGACGGCCTTTTTTGCAGCCGCGAGCGCACGGGGGTAGGCCTCGGAAGAAGGCATCACGGTGAATTCGCGCAGCAGGTTGTAGGTATCGGCGAGTCCTACATAGGCGGATGCGTAACCGGGATCATGGACGATGGCCTGGGTGAATGAGTCGACGGCTTTATTGAGGCTTTCCGGCGTGCGCTTCTCCCAGTAGTAGCGGCCTTTGAGGTAGAACTGCTCGGCTTCGGAATTGGCGCCGTGACGCGGTTCGGCGGCATTCGGCGAAGCGGATTCGGTTTTCGATTCCACGGTCTGCGAGCGATAGCTTGCGCCCCAGGTCCAGAGGACAAACAGCAGAGCCATCGCGGGGAGCACGAAGGCGAGCTTCGAGCTCGGCCAGTTGCCGCCTGGGGCGAGCTGCGGCCAGGCGCCGGACTTCGCCTGCCATGGAACTGGGGAACTCGGGCTGGAGGGTGCGTGCGATTGCGTACTCTGTTCGGCGGGACGGGTGCGTTCGACGGGGGCGATCCAGCGATAGCCGCGGCGGTCGACGGTCTCGATAAATATGGGGTTTTCGGCGGAGTCGCCGAGCGCATCGCGCAGGCGCTTGATGGCGCTGCTGATGCCGCTGTCAAAATCGACAAAAACGTCGTCCGGCCACAGGGCATGGCGAAACTCGTCGCGGGCGATGACCTGGTTGGGGCGGCTGAGGAGAAGTTTCAGAGCACGAAAAGGGAGATCCTGAATTCTCACCTTCACCCCGTTCTTGCGAAGTTCACCGGAGCGAAAGTCATCCTCGAATACACCGAAACGAACTACATCAGGCGAAAGATCCGACGCGCTGTGCAACGCGTGACCGGGGCCCATAGGACAAATCTTCCAGGGGGGAAGAATCTAGTTTATCACTGGAGAACCGGCGGAGGCGGAAAAACTTGGCCCTGATCTTTCCGGACGAGAACTCTGCGTATTTCTTTGAAAACATGAACCTTAGCTCGTCAACTACGTTGCAACCAGAAATTAGGCGTGGAGCATTGACCGGCGCTCTTATTTGGGGGAAAGTACCCGCCGTGCGGCGAGTGATTTCTACGCCGCACGATCGACTGGTGAACGCCGGCGGACTGACAGTGGTGGCGGGCGACACGCTTGCGGTCCACGTTTACCCGGGCAGGGGCGATCGCAGGTTCAGCCCGGCCAAGGCATTTTCCCTCACTGGAACCGGTAAATGGAGGTACGCCCTGACGATCACTCCGGAGCGCGGACTGAAATGCGCTCCGGAGATCGAAAAGCAAGCGCGCACTGCGCTGCGACAGGATCACCGTGAACTGAGTCTCCCGG
Organism: Terriglobales bacterium; assembly: GCA_049520935.1. Taxonomy (GTDB): domain Bacteria; phylum Acidobacteriota; class Terriglobia; order Terriglobales; family Acidobacteriaceae; genus Acidiflorens. The sequence goes on from JBEKPJ010000003.1 coordinate 267,600, forward strand.
TTCTCGGTGGCGAAGCGCGGAACGGGGATCCGCGCTTCGCTTTCGGCTGCGGTTGAATCCTGCTCCATAACTCGTGCCGCCACCCCACCGGCTGCGTTTTTGCGCGATGACTGCGCCCTCGGCCGGCGACACGGAACCAGGTACCGATGAGGTCCGAACGCGGCCCGCTTTCGTCGGCAACCCCGCTTACTTGATGGTTACGAGCTTGTCCACTAACTCCGAGTAGTCCCTTTTCTCCAGCCCATGAACCTGCTTGTTATATTCGTCCACCTTGTTGGAGTAATTCATCGAGCAGAACTTCGGGCCGCACATCGAGCAGAAGGCGGCTGATTTGTATTGCTCTTGCGGCAGCGTCTCGTCGTGCATGGAGCGCGCCGTCTCCGGATCGAGCGAAAGCTCAAACTGCTTTTCCCAATCGAACTTGTAGCGGGCGTAGCTGAGAGCATCGTCACGGTCGCGGGCACCGGGACGCTCGCGCGCCAGGTCGGCAGCATGGGCAGCGATTTTGTAGGCGATGATTCCGTCTTTCACGTCTTTTTCGTTGGGCAGGCCGAGATGCTCTTTGGGCGTGACGTAGCAAAGCATGGACGCGCCATACCAGCCAATCATCGCCGCTCCGATGGCGGAGGTGATGTGGTCGTATCCGGGGGCGATGTCGGTGACCAGGGGGCCGAGCGTGTAGAACGGTGCCTGGTCGCACCACTCGTTTTCTTTTTCGACTTGCTCCTTGATCTTGTGCATCGGAATGTGGCCGGGGCCTTCGATCATGACTTGCACGTCGTGCTTCCAGGCGATGCGCGTGAGTTCGCCCAGGGTTTTCAGTTCCGCAAACTGAGCTTCATCGCTCGCGTCGGCCAGGCAGCCGGGACGCAATCCGTCTCCCAGCGAGAAACTGACGTCGTACTTGGTAAAAATCTTGCAGATGTCCTCAAAGCAATCGTAGAGGAAATTCTGTTTGTGGTGGTGCGTCATCCATTGCGCAAGGATCGCTCCCCCCCGGCTGACAATGCCGGTGATACGCTTGGCAACCATGGGCACATATTGAATGAGCACACCCGCGTGGATGGTCATGTAGTCCACGCCCTGCTGCGCTTGCTCTTCGATGACCTCCAACATCACGTTCGCGGTGAGATCTTCGACCCGCTTCACGCGCGAGATGGCTTCGTAGATCGGTACCGTGCCGATCGGCACGGGGGAGTGGCGGAGGATGGCTTCCCGAATGGTAGGAATGTCGCCGCCGGTGGAAAGATCCATGACGGTGTCGGCGCCGTAGTGGACGGCGGTGTGCAGTTTCTTGAGCTCTTCTTCGACGTTCGAAGTGACGGCAGAGTTGCCGATATTGGCGTTGATCTTGCAGAGCGACTCCACACCAATTGCCATGGGCTCCAGTTCGGGGTGGTTGATGTTGGCAGGGATAATCATGCGTCCGCGGGCGACTTCCGCGCGCACCAGTTCGGGCGCGATCTTCTCGCGGCGGGCGATGTATTGCATCTCACCGGTGATCACACCTTGGCGGGCATAGTGCATCTGCGAGAAGTTGCCGTCATGGTTCTCGGCCTTCCGTTTCGCCAGCCACTCGGAGCGCGGCTTGAGAACCGCGTCCAAATCATTGCCGTTCGCGCCTTTGGTACCGTTGCCTGCGGACATTTTTGTTGGCTCCGTCCTTGTGAAGGGTCTAGTTTAGAAATTATACGCTGCCAGGCGAGGGCCGGGACCATGGGGGAGCGCTTCGGGTTCGGTCCGGACCGGTCAGCGATCCCTCCCGCCGGCCGTGCTTCGCCCCCGTCGGCCGCTGTCGCCCGGCGAGAGTGGAACGCATTTTCAATTCCTCAGCGTCTTGCCCGTTTTCAGCGTGAACTGGATTCTCTCCTGCGTCTTCTTCTCGCCGCATAGGGACTTGAATGCCTCGCGCTCCAGGTCCAACACATACTGTTCGCTGATCGGCGTGCCCGGCGTGAGGCTGCCGCCGCAAAGGACTTCGGCGATTTTTGTGCCCAGTTTCTTTTCGTGTTCGCTGATGAACTCGCTTTCCCGCATGAGGTGGACTCCCAGTTTCAGGGTGGCAAGGAGGTTCTCGCCGGGAGCGGGAATGTCGGTGCGCATGACGGGAGGCTCGTAGCCGGCGCGTACCATTTCGAGGGCGCGGGTTTTCGCGTCGCTCAGAACCCGCTCCCGGTTCATGGTGATGCGGTCGGAAGCGGACAGAAAACCGAGGCTGCGGGCCTCCTGCGCGGAAGTGCCGACTTTGGCCGTGGCGATGGTCTCGAAAGCCTTTTTCATCGCTTCCAGAAGTTCGACCGATTCGCCGCGTCCATCGCCACGAATCGAGGTGGCGCTGTCGACGGCGCGCAGCAACATTTCCTTGCAGCCCCCCCCTCCGGGAAGAAGGCCGACGCCGACCTCGACCAGACCCATGTAGAGCTCGGCGTGTGGTTGGCGCGCAGCGGCGTGCAGGGAAATCTCGCAACCGCCCCCGAGCGCAAGCCCGAACGGTGCGCTCACGACCGGCTTGGGGGAAAACTTCACGGCCTGGGTCATGCCCTGGAACTGACGGATCGCCAGGTCGACGTCGTCCCACTCTTCCTCCTGCACCGACATGAGCAGCAGCATCAGATTCGCGCCGACAGAAAAATTCTGCGCGTCGTTGCTGATGACAAAACCGTCGAAGCCGTCGCCAGGCCCGCCCGGTTTCAGGGTCTGCAGGATCAGCGAAATGATGTCGGCGCCGAGGGCATTCATTTTGGAGTGAAACTCGATGCAGCCGATGCCATCGCCCAGGTCGACGAGCGAAGCTCCCGAGTTTTTCTTGACCACGCCCTTCGATTTTTTTGCCGCTTCGACCGACCAGACCCCTGCCGGAACCGTGGCCGGTCGCCAGTCGGCGCTCTCCAGATCCCAATATTTCCGGCCGGACGGTGATTGCGGATCGTCCCCATACCAGGATTTACTGCCGCGGGCGAGCAGCTTTTCCACGTTGGCTGCGACCGGCCGTCCTTCCTTTTTCATGCGCTCCACCGTCACCGCGACGCCCGCCGCGTCCCAGAGTTCAAACGGACCGAGTTCCCAGGCGAAGCCGGCGCGCAGGGCTTGATCGATCTCCAGGACAGAATCGGAAATCTCTGGAATGCGATTGGCGGAATAGGTCCACAGGTCGGAGAGGGCGGTCCACAGGAAAGAGTTGGCCTTGTCGGGTTTCTGCGGCGCGCCGCCGTCCAGGCCGAGCAACAGGCGAAGGCGCGGGCCGGGATGTTCCACATTCTTTGCCATCTCGAGCGCGGCGAACTTCGGTTTCTGGCGTGGGTGATAGTCCAAGGTCTTCCAGTCGAGCGCCAGTCGATCGTCTTTGCCCTGGCCGTCGTTGGCCTTTTTGTAGAATCCGCCCCTGGTTTTGTCCCCCAGCCACTTGCGTTCGATCATTTGGCGAAAGAACGACGGGATTTGCAATTCACTGCGCTCGTCCTTGACGTTTTCGGTCATGTTCGAAACGACGTGCCCGAGGACGTCCAGTCCGACCAGATCGATGGTGCGGAAGGTGGCCGAGCGCGGCCAGCCCACCACCGGTCCGGTCAGGGCGTCGATTTCTTCGACGCTCAGGTCCATCTCCTGCATCAGCCGCATGACGTTGAGCACGGAAAACGTGCCGATGCGATTCCCGATGAAGTTGGGAGTATCTTTTGCCCGTACGACGCCCTTGCCGAGCCGGGTATCGGAGAAGTGCGCCACGGCGGCGATCAGCGCCGGGTCCGCGTCGGGCGTGGGGATCAACTCGAGCAGCCGCATATAGCGCGGCGGATTGAAGAAATGGGTGCCGAACCACGAACGGCGAAAATCGTCAGAAAATCCCTCGGCGATCTTGGCCACGGGAAGCCCGCTGGTGTTGGTAGTGATGATGGTGCCGGGCTTGCGGACCAGTTCCACGTTCTTGAGCAGCGCGCGTTTAAGGTCGAGATTCTCGATTACGGCCTCGATGATCCAGTCGACCTCGGACAAGCGTTTCAGGTCGTCGGCAAAATTGCCGACGGTGACGAGTCGCGACAGCGACGGTTCGAAAAATGCAGCCGGCTTCGATTTGCGGGCGCCCTCGAGTCCGGCGGCCGCGATCTTGTTGCGCGCCGGCCCGTCGGCGTCGGGCGGAACGATATCCAGAAGCAGGGAAGGTACTCCGGCGTTGGCGAAGTGGGCGGCGATGCGAGCGCCCATGGTGCCCGCGCCGAGAACAGCAACTTTATGGATGCGCTTCATAAATGCAGCTCCTGCAATCAGAAAATGTTCTACGGAAGTTTATCCACGACCCAGTCATTCTTGCCAGTCTCGACCAGAACCACTTCGGAAAATTTGCGCGTAACGCGCGGGCCTCGCAAAGCGACCAGCACGATCGGAAAACTGTAGCGGCCCCGATGTCCACGGCCGCGAGAAATTTCGAAGGCGCGATTGTTGTCTTTGGCAATGGAAAAAAACTGTTCCACCTGTTCCGCATTCTGCGAGCGGCGGACGTTGTCGCTGAGCAGCACCATGCCGTTTTCGACGTCTCCGGTCTGCCACGCGTGCAAGAAGTGGTTCGCGGCTTCGAGAGCGAGCGCGTAACCGGGGTCCAAAGGGGTTTCCTGCTGGGCGGGACCTCTGCGCGATCCCGCCCAGACCGGGACGGTTAAAAGCAAAACACAGGCTGCTACCCGGATCCTCACGCTCAGGCTGGTCCTCAATGGTTCATCGGGGATGATGTTGATAACTTCCTAACTGTACTGAAAAAAACCGATCTCGGCTGTCGAGCGCACGTGCTCACCGGGATCCGGCCGGAATGCCCGCGGACGGCGTTACCCGGTCCTAACGATCCATGCCATCGACTGTCTCCCGAATCCTGACCTTCTCGCACCAGCGGCAAAGGCGGACGTCGACCGACCCGATGCGCCCGCCCAGGTGCAGGCGGTACCAGCGATGCAAACCGAAACTGCAAAGCAGACTCTGCAACCAGCTGGCTTCGTGCGTTCTGTGCGGCGCCAGCCTGGCCACTAGCTCGGGCGTCAGGTTCCTGATGGGGCTGGACATGGCACAATTCTCCGCGCTCTGATTGTAATGGTATCGGCCGGGGCCGTCGGCATGAGCTTTTTCGCCGACGCCTGCCATCCGCGCCGGGCGCGGGATTTGTCGTGCCGGTCGGAGAGCTTTTCGCCCACTGCGGGCAGCCAGTTTCAGCGAACCGCTCCCGGCGCTGGTATCCTGAATTTCGCAACCTTAAAGTTCTCCAGCCGCATGCCACCACTTTCTCATCTTCTCTCCGCCGGCGAACTCGCAGCCCAGATTCGCCGCCGGGCGATTTCTCCGGTGGAAGCGGCGCGCGCTCACCTTGATCGCATCGAACGCCTCAATCCCAGGCTGAACGCCTTCGTCGATTGCCAACCGGAAGCGGTGCTTGCCCAGGCCCGCGAGGCCGACAATGCCATCGAACGCGGGGACGAACTGGGCCCGCTGCATGGCGTGCCGGTTTCGATCAAGTCGTCGATCGCGGTTGCGCTTCATCGCTGGGAAGCCGGCTCGCGTTTGCGAGCCGGGCACATCGCCCGGCAAGATGCGCCCCTCGTGAGGCGTCTGCGCGCAGCCGGCGCCGTGATTCTGGGCGTCACCAACACTCCCGAACTGCTGATGGCGTGGGAGACCGACAATGTTCTTTATGGCCGCACCAACAACCCTTGGGACCTGAGCCGCACCGCGGGCGGGTCCAGCGGCGGAGAAGCCTCTGCCATTGCCGCCGGGCTTTCGGCCGGTGGCGTGGGCAGCGATGGCGGCGGCTCGATCCGGGAGCCGGCGCACTTCTGCGGCATCTGTGGATTGAAGCCGACTCCGGGCCGGATTCCGACGACCGGGCACTATCCGAAATCGGGCGGGCCCTTTGCGCTGCTCGGCGTGGTGGGTCCGATGGCGCGCACCGTTGCCGACTTGCAAATTCTTTTTCGCGCGATGGCGGGAGCCGACGACGGCGATCCGTGCGCCGCCCCGGTCGAGGTACGCGAGGTGGGGGATCGGCAACTGCTTCGCACCGGCATTGGATTTTTCGAGGACGATGCCCGCACTCCGGTGACGCCAGAGACCAGGGAGGCGGTGCGGCAGGCGGCGCTGATTTTGATGAGCTGCGGATTTCGTGTCGATGCCTTCCGTCCCGAGGGGCTCGAACAAGCGCGCCAGCGGTGGTGGGAATGGTTTGGCGTGGCCGGCGGGATGATCCTCGAGCCGGAGCTGCGCGGCCACGAGCATCAGCTGAGCCCGATTCTAGGCGAGTTTCGCGGGTGGACGCAGTCCGCACCCGCGCCCACCGGCGAGTCTCTGCTCGCCACCTGGCTCGAACGCGATGCCCTGCGCGAGAAATTTCTCCGCCAGATGAGAAAATATCCGGTACTGGTCTGTCCCGTCGCGGCCATTCCCGCATTTCGTCATGGCGAGCGCCAGTGGCAGGTGGAAGGCCAGACCGTCAAGTACCTCGATGCCTGGAGTTATTGCGAGTGGTTCAATCTGCTCGGTTTTCCCGCCGCGGTCGTGCCCATGGGCCACGCGAAAGACGGTTTGCCGATTGGCGTGCAGATTGTCGGACGTCCCTGGGAAGAAGAAATCGTCCTGGCGGTGGCTGCGAAACTGGAAGCGGAGCGCGAAGCGTGGCAGGCGCCCCCGCTCGCGGACTGACTCGGCGACTGCAGATCGATTCCCGCAGCCACTTCCGGGGTCGGAGGCGGGCCCGGAAGGGAAAACAAATTCCACATTACGGCAAACCGCATACCCATGGCCGCCGCGGAACCGATTTCCCTTTACCTTTGCGTGATTACCGTATACAACTACTCGCGCTAGTATTTGCTCCCCCGAGGGCCGCGGCCATGCCGCAGCGGGTTCCGACGGGCACGCGGTAGCGGTCTGTGACACGCACCACAAGCTGCGAAAGCGTTGATTAAAACGGTGTCCCGGGAAAGACATTAAACCCGATTAATTCACCACCAGCAGAGTTTGCGTCGCCAATCGGCGAGGGAGGAAATACCGGCCTTGTTTCGAGGGGGGAACGACGTCCGGACTCTGTCGCTTTTGATCATTTCCCTAAGCAAGCATTACCAGGAGAACCCATGGTTCGTATAGGAACGGTCGTTCGGTGTCTTATTCTGTGTGGTCTAGCGACGACGCTGGCCTTGGCAAAAAATAACCAGAGCAAAACCGTGGTCACCTATCCGTCTGGTTTCGCGGTCTCAGGGCGCGTGTCAGATCTGCCCATCGATATGCCGCTCGTCTCCGGGCAACAGATCCACGAGCCGGGGCCGGGGCCGCTGCGGTCGAAGAAAGACGCCGGTCCCTGGCTGCAGGAAGATCCGGTTCTGCAGAAAGAAGTGCGACCCATGGTTTCGGCCACGGAAGGGGTTGAGTTCAGTGGCATCCCTTCGCCGGGCTACGTGCCTTCGGATTCCAATCTGGCCGTCGGTCCGAGCGAGATCGTTGAAGTCGTGAACGTACAGTTCGCCGTCTACAACAAGAGCGGCGCGACGCTTGCGGGACCCACCAATATCCTGTCATTATTCGCTCCGCTCGGCGGCGTCTGCGGAGAGACCTTCGGTGATCCCATCGCGCTTTACGATCGCGCCGCCAACCGCTGGGTCATCACCATGATCGGCAGCCCCAATGGCAGCGACGCGGCGGAATGCGTGGCCGTATCCACCACGGGCGACCCCACCGGTTCCTACTACCTTTACGGCTACTCTTTTGGCGCGAATCTGAACGACTATGACAAACTGAGTACCTGGGCGACGGCCAGCAACAGCGCGTATCTGGCCACCTACAACATCTTCCAGAATTTCCAGACTTTCATTGGCGCCGACCTGTGCGGTTTCGATCGCACCAAGATGCTGGTGGGCGATTCGACGGCGGCGCAGCTTTGCAAGATGACGCCCAGCGACGAGTTTGGTTATCTTCCTTCCGACATGGATGGACCGACTCCGCCAGTGGATGGCACACCCGGACTTTTCATCACCTGGCAGAACAACAATCCCGGCCAGCTGTATCTGCGGAAACTCGCGCTGGATTTTGCCGCGGGCACCGCGACTCTCTCGGCGGCCACCACCATCAGCGTGGCAAACGACACCCTGACCTGCAGCGGTTCGGGCGGTACTTGCGTCCCGCAGGCCGGGACCACGCAGACGCTCGACACCTTGGGCGACCGTATGATGTACCGTTTTGCCATCCGCCACTTCGCCGATCATGATCGAGCGGTGGTGAATCACTCCGTTGCCAACGGGGCTTCGGTGGGGGTCCGCTGGTATGAGCTCTATGACCCGGCCGGCACCGTGACCCTCAATCAGCAGGGAACCTATGCCCCCGATGCCACCTACCGCTGGATGGCGAGTCTGGCGGAAGATAAGAACGCGGATATCGGGCTCGGCTACAGCTCGTCGAGCAGCACGCTCCATCCGGGTATTCGCTTCACCGGTCGAGTACCCAGCGATCCGCTGGGCACGATGGAGTCTGAAGCCCCCATTTTGACAGGTGCTGGATCACAAACCGGCAGTATCTCGCGCTGGGGCGACTACACCGCCATGCAGGTTGACCCAGCCGACGACTGCACGTTCTGGTATGTGGACCAGTACCAGGCGGTCACCGGCAGCTTCGACTGGAGCACGGGCATTACGTCGTTCATTTTCCCCGGTTGTTCGGGAAGCGCCGGATTCACGCTTTCCGCTTCGCCTGAGAGCGTGAGCGTTGCCGAGGGCAGCACTGGCACCAGCACCATCACGGTGGCTCCACTCAATGGTTTCACTGGGAGCGTCACTCTGGCTGCAACTGGTCTGCCGTCGGGCGTGACCGCCGCCTTCAACCCGAATCCCACAACCACCACCAGCACCTTGACCCTGACGGCGAGTGCCTCTGCTTCGACCGGCACCTCAACGGTAACCATCACGGGCACGTCCGGCAGCCTGACCGCCAGTACGACCGTGAGCCTGACGGTGACAGGTTCGAGCAGTCCGGTGGTCACGCTGACACCGACGTCGCTGACGTGGGGTAAGACGAAGGTCGGGGTAACCACTGCCGGCAAAGTCGTTAGCATGTCCAACACCGGTTCGGCGACGCTGAACATCAGCAGCATCGTGGCCAGCGGTGACTTCGCTTTGATCTCCAGTTCGAAGCCTTGCGGCGCGACTCTGGCGGCGGGCAAGAGCTGCAAGATCAAAGTCACCTTCACTCCAACCGAGACCGGAACACGTACCGGGGACGTCACTATTTCCGACAATGCCGGCAATAGTCCGCAGCAGGTGCCTTTGACGGGAACGGGCAAATAGCCGAACCCAACTCTGGAACACTTCACTCCGCGGGGGCTGCGTCGCAGCCCCCGATTTTGGATGTGCTGCAGTCGGAACCGCAATGCGCATATCAACCAAACGATGCCGGTGAAATCGCAAATTTTCCGGGAAGCAATTCACGTGAAAACTATCTTGCCTAGTAGATCATCTCCATTCGACGGCTTTGAATCTGTGGTTCTGCTACCAAGCTGGCAGGTGACCGACAGACGATTTCGCTCTGTCATGTGAAAAAAGTTTCAGACTATCGCTCGTCCGGCCTATGCGTTAGACTGAGCGCTGTTTCGAACAAATGGGTCGTGGCTTGATCTTCGGCATCCGAGACCAGAGCAGGAGACCAGCTGGCGACCGGTCATGTCTGGTGCCTCGCCAATACCGGAAAGAGTCTTTCCCCGAACGTGTTTAGCCCACTAGGAGAAATCGTGATTCGAAAACCGAGTACATTCCTGCTCGCTGTGTTTGCGATGATGTCGTTGGTTTCCATCGTTTCCCAGGCCCAACCGCAGTTGCTGCTGACCCATCATGTGCGCGAGGCGGTTCTCGACGGCCAGGCGCCCGCCATCGGGCGTCTCCCGGGCGGGCAATCCATGCATTTTGACATCGTGTTGGCATTGCGCCACCAGCCCGAATTGGAAAATTTCTTGCAACAGCTTTATGAACCGTCCAGTTCCTCCTACCGGCGTTTCCTGACCCCGCAGGAGTTCACCGCCCGCTTTGGTCCCAGCCAGGAAGATTATGACGCCCTGATTGCTTTTGCGAAAAGCAATGGCTTCACCATTGTCGGTGGCTCCCGCGACGCCTTTGACGTACGTTTCACGGCCCCGGTGGCGACGATCGAGAAGGCCTTCCATGTCAAGATGAACGTCTACAGCCACCCCACGGAAAACCGGACGTTCTATTCTCCGGACCGCGAGCCCACGGTCAATCTGCCGTTCCAGCTGTGGCACGTAACCGGGCTCGATAACTATTCGCTCCCGCGTCCGGCACTTGTCAAAAGAGACATAAAAATCAATCCCGATGCCACCACCGGCTCTTGTCCTGGGGCTTCGTTCTGCGGCAGCGACATGCGGGCAGCCTACTACCAGGGCACCGCTCTCACCGGTTCCGGCCAGAATATCGGGTTGCTGGAGTTCCTGGGATTTGATATCGCCGACGTCAACACCTACTACAAGAACGCCGGGCAAACCAGAACTGCCGCGGTCACTGGTATTTCGACCGATGGCAGCAGCCTGAACTGCACCTCGCCGTGCAACGATCTGGAACAGACTATCGACATCACGCAGTCGCTCGGCATGGCCCCGGGCGTAACCACGGTCTACCTCTACGTCAGTAATACCAGCGATACCGCCATGCTCAGTGCCATGTCGACTGACGTTCCTTTGCCCTTGCAACTGAGTTCTTCCTGGACCTGGGGCCCGGCAGACCCCACCGCTGATGACCCTTACTTCGAGAAAATGGCCTCGCAGGGACAGAGCTACTTCCAGGCGGCCGGTGACAGCGGAGCCTATACCGAGTCTGCTCCGTGGCCGGCGAATGCTGCCTATGTAACCACGGTGGGCGGCACGCAATTATTTACCGAGAGTGCAGCCGGCCCCTGGAGTTCGGAGACCACGTGGGTCGATGGTGGCGGCGGCTGGGGAAGCAATGTTTTGATTCCCACCTGGCAGCAACTGACCGGAGTGATCACGAAAACCAACGACGGCTCGACGACCTATCGGAACGTGCCGGATGTTTCGGCCAACGCCTACTGGAGTTTCTACGTCTGCGCCAACCAACAACTGACCTGCACGGCGAACAACTGGGGCGGGACCAGCTTTGCCGCACCCATGTGGGCCGGCTATCTGGCTCTGACCAATCAGCAGGCGGCGGCCAATGGAGATCCGGCTCCCGGCTTCATCAATCCAACCATCTATCCGCTGGGTCTGGGGACAGGCTATGGCTCCGATTTCCATGACATCATCACCGGCAACAATGGTTTTCCGGCACTCACCGGCTACGATCTGGCGACCGGCTGGGGCAGTCCGAACACTGACGGATTGATCAACGCCCTGACTTCACCGGCGGGACCAGGCTTCACTCTGAGCGCCACGCCCGGTTCGCTATCAGTGGTCGAGGGCGCTAGCGGCACCAGCACCATTTCGGTGAATGCGCTGGACGGGTTCACGGGAAGCGTTACCCTGAACGCGACCGGTCTGCCGAACGGCGTCACGGCAGGATTCAGCCCTAATCCCACAACCACCACCAGCACACTGACCCTTACGGCCAGCGCCTCGGCCACCACCGGCACGGCGACGGTGACCATCTCCGGCACTTCGGGCAGCCTGAGCGCTACGACGACGGTGAGCCTTACGGTGACCCCAAGCGGCAGCGGACCCGCCGTCAGCCTCTCGCCGGCTTCGTTAAAGTGGAACAACCCGATCGCGGTGGGCACGACCAGCGCGACCAAAGCAGTTGTTCTCACCAACACGGGTTCGGCCACGCTGGACATCAGCAGCATTGCGGCCAGCGGGGACTTCCGGCTGGTGGCGTTCAAAGCGACCAAAGCGGTTACTCCCTGCAGCAATGGGAGTACGGTGGCTGCTGGCGCCAGCTGCACGATCAAGGTCGCCTTCACTCCGACCCAAAGCAGAACGCGTACCGGTGACGTGACCTTTACCGACAACGCTTCGAACAGTCCGCAGCAGGTGCCATTGAGCGGAATCGGCAAGTAACCGAACAGCGATCGAACGGCATAACTCCACGGGGGGCAGCGCCGAGGCCCCCGTCGTTTTGCCGGCGCTCTGCGGGCTCGCAAAAGCTCGCAACCACACCGCTTGCGTCGGCAATTCGTGTAAGATTCTTATGGCGAGTAATGGTGTACCGCTTTCTGGGCGGTTCTCCGGGAATGGATTGTGGTTTGATGTTGCCGGGCTCTATCGACAGTCCGGCGTTCTGGCGCTCCCGAAAAAACGATACTCCCCGAATCACAGGTAGAACCGCGGCCCTTCGGCCGCTGGCACATTCCTGTCAGGAGAAAATGAATGGCGAAGATTGCAAAGACCGCTGACCGTAAAAAGGTCATGGATACCACGAAATCGACCGCATGTCCGAAATGCGGCAAAGAAACGCGCATCGTGAAGCGGATGAAGGATCGCGAGCGCGGTGTACCGGGCGGAATCTATATCTCGTGCTCGGGCTGCGAGTTTTTCGAAAAGCTGTAAGAACCAGTTCTCGGTTGCCGGTTTTCCTCAGCCGGAAGCCCACCACCAAAACAAAGCAGCGGGGCGTGCCGGTCGAGGCGCCCATTGCTTTTTTTTCCGAGTCCGGTCGCTCGCGGCCGAACCCTCGTTTACCCCATTTCCCCGAGAATCGCCCGCGCTTCGGTTGCCGGATCCGAGGCGTCGGTGATCGGGCGCCCCACCACGATATGCGAAGCTCCCGCGGCAATCGCTTCTGACGGGGTCACGACGCGCGCCTGGTCGTGGGGGCCGGTGCCGGCAAGCCGCACACCCGGGGTAACGATGGCGAACTCTCGCCCAAACTCCGCGCGCAAGGAGCCGGCTTCCTGCGCGGAAGCGACCACTCCCTTACACCCGTTCGAAAGCCCCAAGGCGGCCAGCCTCCGAACCTGCTCGAGCACTCCTCCCCGCATGCCAATCATGCCCAACTCCACATCGTCCAGGCTGGTCAGAACCGTCACGGCCAGGACCAGCAACTCGGGATTGGCTGCCTGCGCGGCCTCGACTGCGGCTCGCAGCATTTTGCCGCCCCCGGAGGCATGCACTGTCAGCATAGCCACGCCCAACTGCGCGGCCTCGCGCACGGCGGCTGCGGTAGTGTTCGGGATGTCGTGATACTTGAGGTCCAGAAAGATGCGGCGGCCCGAGCCGACCAGTTCGCGAACGATCGAAGGCCCCGCGGCGGTATAGAGTTGCAAGCCAACTTTGTAGGTATAAGCAGAGTCGCCGACGGCCGCCACGATCTTCCGGGCGGCCTCGGCCGTCGATACATCCAAGGCAACGATGAGGCGCTTTCGCGAGTCCATCGTTGCCGAGTGTATAGGGTTTAGTTCAGCTTGGCTACGGGTTGCAGCATTGCCACGGTCGTAGGCTGGCGCCCCGTGGTCGGGTAGAGGTCCAGGCGGACCCTCTGCAATCCGCGCTCCTTGAAGCCCAGCGCGCGCGCGGCATTATAGGAAACGTCAATGATCCGGTCGTCCACAAAAGGACCCCGATCGTTGATTCGCACCACTACCGCCTTCCCGTTCTTCAGGTTCGTCACCCTGACGAGCGAGCCCAGCGGCAGGCTGGGGTGAGCGGCGGTAAAATCGCGCATTTCGAAGGGTTCTCCGCTGGCAGTCTGTTTACCTTCAAACTGCTCTCCATACCAGGATGCGGTGCCTACTTGGTAGGCCTTCGCCTTCGGGCTGCCGGTCTTTCGTTGATTGTGCCCTCCGGTCTCCATCACCGGCGGCTGTGTGACCTTGGCGGCTTCCAGGCTGCTTGGCCCGGATGCGGCTCCGGCCCCCAGACTGGCCACAGCTAATAGTACGGCCAGACTTTCGGCTAGACGTCGTCGCATTCGATTACCTCTCAATCGTGGAAAGTCGTTTTCTGGTCGTATGCTCCTTTGGTCAGACGAACAATCCTGTGATGCTATCGAGGCGGGAGGAGTGTGTCAATGAAAAACTGTAGGGGTAAAATTACTATATAGTACATAATCAATGACTTAGCCCCATGAAATATATGGATGTACATTCGTATGTCATTGAAACTATATGATAAGACATGATTACTTAATAGTTACTACGTCAGGCTGTGTCCCGCCAAATTCCGGCAACCCACACCGAATGTTAAGCTTACATGTATGTATCAGTTAACTGTATTGTAATAAATGCGATAGCAAGCTGATTGTGTACCTACTGGTAATCATAAGAACCACCGATTTCGCCGGGGGGTGAGTTTGCGCAAGGGCCGAAACCGGGGCGGTTGTCCCGCAGTTCTCGGTCGGGCTGCGTGGCGTTCCCCCCGCCTCCCGCAGGTTGCCATCAAGCGACGGGCCGGCAACACAGGAGAACTCGCGGTCGTAAGTCTTCGCTAGGGCTGCGGTTCATGGATCGAGCGCCCGGACGCCTTGCTCCGGTCTTCAACCGGGCTGGCGTCGGCGCTGCCGAACTCCGAGCTTGCCCTCACCCTGACGGCCTCGCCTTCGGTCGGGACGATTCGGTTTTCCTGACGGCCTCGCCTTCGGTCGGGACGATTCGGTTTATTGTCCGGGTCAGGGGGCGGAGTATTTCTGCCCTTACTTGAGACCGGCCCCGGCGGACTGCAATCGGGGGCTCGGTTTGTTCGCCTCGACCGAGGTATTCGGTCGCGATCGGAAAAGTCGCTCTTGCCAGAGAAGGGTGGTCAAGTTGAGCCCTGAGCGAGCACTCGGTTCCCTAAGCCATCGTTGTTCGGATAATTTCAGAGAACACCGTGCGGCAGGAGTCGCTTTACACCCGAACGCGGGAGAGAGGGCTCTTGCCTCGAGCCGGCTAATACGGAAGTGACGTTCCCCTATTTTGACTTTCGGTTTACAGTGGCGGTATGGCTGTAACCCCACCGGTCGTGTTGACGATTGCCGGCTTCGATCCCTCCTCCGGCGCCGGGGTCACCGCCGACATTAAGACGATGGCGGCCCACGAATGCTTTGGCGTCTCCTGCATCACAGCCTTGACGGTTCAATCGACCCAGGGAGTATGTCGGGTCGAGGCCGTGGACCCGAAATTGATTGCCGACACTCTCGAAGAACTTGCTTCCGACGTCATCATTGAGGCCATCCACATCGGCATGCTGGCAAACGAGCGGGTAGTGGCCGTGGTCGCCGATTTTCTGGAGAAGTCGTTTCCGGCAAAAACCGGCCCGCCGCATGTGGTGCTCGACCCAATCCTGAAATCAAGCTCCGGAGCCGATCTGCTCGATGCCGCAGGTACCCGGCTGCTGATCGAAAGGTTATTTCCCCTCGCCGAGCTGATTACGCCGAACCTCGACGAAGCCAGCCAGCTGACGGGCAAACCCGTCAGCAACCTTGAGCAGATGCGCGAAGCGGTGACCAGTCTCCATTCCCTGGGAGCCGCGAATGTGGTTATAACCGGAGGTCACCTGGACAAGGCGATCGACCTGCTTAGTTTCACCACCGTCCGCGGCACAGGCCGAAGCGCCGCTCTGAGGACCGAGCAGGAGGTCTTCAAGGCCGAGCGTCTGCAGTCGAGCTCCACCCACGGCACCGGATGCGCGTTCGCCACGGCGTTGGCCTGCCATCTGGCGCATGGGCGGGGAATCCCGGAGGCGGTTCTTCTCTCCAAGGTCTATGTGTCGGCGGCCATAGTGAATGCCCATCCCCTGGGCAAAGGGGTTGGGCCACTGCATCACCTTTACCGTATGAATCAGCAGCGGCGGCCAAGCACCGTCGTGTCCGAGCGAGAACCCACCCACTCGCGAAATTGAATTCGTGAACCCGGCGCGCGCCAGCTCGGCCGCAGATGCGGTGGCAAGCGGAGGCCCCCCCGCCGGCGGGAGGAAATCTGGAGTCGGGATTTGCGGGGAAGCCGGGCTTTACTTCTTCAGCAGGAGTCCGGCCGCAAACGCAGCCACGGCAGCCAGCAGCCACTCGATGCGCCACAGCTGGATGGCCTGCCAGTCAAGCGCCGTCCGAACGCTGAAAAACACGCTTACGCCGAGAGCTCCGACCAGGCAGAACAGGCCGGCGAGAAATGCGATGACCGAAGGTGTGGTCAGCCCGAGTCGGTCACCGAGCGACCTGACTTCGGCCAATCCGGGGATTTCGAGAATGCGCGGACCGTTCAGGTCGGGACGACTGACGCCACAGGCATGGCAGAAAAGTGAGCTGACAAGGAACTCGGTTCCGCAACGGCAAGTCGAACTTCGTCCGTGAGTGGCTGCGGCTTCGGAGGCCGCCGCCGGTGGTCGCCAGAATTCGTGCTGCGCCCGATCAACTGCCTCTGCTGCTTCTGCCATAGGGAACTCTTCTTCCGACCCTTGATCTTTCCGACCCTTTCTGTTTCAGAACGCACGCGAATCACCAAAGAATGGTATTGCAACTGCGGTAGTTATGGGCGGCTGCGGGGGAGGGCAGCGTTTGGGGAAGGCAAGAATTACGTTCTCCAGCCCTGAATTTCCATTGTGCACGAACTCGGTGGAGCGCGAAGGTAGCAGTTTTGGTTCGGCGCGGTTCACAACCAGGAATTGGGAACTGTTAGACTAACCACAGCGTGCTTGCTTCCTTCTTCCGGCGTCGCCCTGTTCTGATCGCCATCGTGTTGTTGGTTTCCGCCCGCCTCTGTCCGGCGGCGGAGACCGCGCCTTCGTCCTCTTTCCGTCCCTCCGACCCGCTGAACCAGGCCGCCTTCGAACACTATTACAACCTCGACTACGATGCGGCGATTCAGGATTTCGAGCGCATCCTGGCACGTCACCCGAACGATCCATTCGCCACCAATCACCTGCTTTCCGCCATCCAAGTGCGCGAGTTGTATCGCATGGGCGCCATGAATACCGGCGAATACGCCAACGATAGTTTTATTGGACAGGCCCACCGCCCCGCCGACCCGGTGGAGAAGGAACGCATCAAGCGTCTGGTGCAGCAGGCCGAGCAATTGGAAGACGCCGAACTGCTCCGTCATCCCAACAACGTGGACATGCTCTACGCCCGCGGCGTCACCCGCGGTCAGTTTGCCCTCTACACGGCACTGATCGAAAGGGCCTGGTTTTCGTCCCTGCGCAACGCCGTCGGAGCCCGCCATGACCACGAACGGGTACTCGAACTGGATCCGAACTATACCGACGCCAAGCTGGTCGTCGGCGCCCATAACTACGTGATGGGAAGCCTGACGTTTGCCATCAAAATGGCCGTCGCCCTCGCCGGCTTGAGCGGCGACAAGGATAAGGGACTGCAGTACCTGGACGAAGATTACCGGTCGAATGGTGAAACCAGCGTCGACGCCGGGGTGGTTTTGATGGTTTTCCTGCGGCGCGAACATCGCTATGCCGAGGCCCTGCCGATCGCACGAGCGATGGGTCTGAGGTTTCCCCGCAATTGCCTGCTGCCGCTCGAGGAAGCGAACCTGCTGCGGGCGTCGGGCAAAGATGGCGAGGCCGAGCAGCAGTATCGCCGTGTCTGGCAGAACGGACGCGACGGCAAGTACGGCAATCTGCACTACGAAATCGCCGCGCTGGCGCTCGGCGATCTGCTGCGCAGCGAGAAGAAATATCCGGCCGCCGCCGCTGCCTACGAATTGGTGAGTGAAGTCCCGGCGGCCGATGCCGAGTTCCTTCAGAAGGCCAACCTGGGAGCTGGCGAAATGTATGACCTGCTCCAGAAGCGGGACCTGGCGGTGAAGAAATAT
Organism: Terriglobales bacterium; assembly: GCA_049520935.1. Taxonomy (GTDB): domain Bacteria; phylum Acidobacteriota; class Terriglobia; order Terriglobales; family Acidobacteriaceae; genus Acidiflorens. The sequence goes on from JBEKPJ010000003.1 coordinate 285,303, forward strand.
GCAGCGGTGGTTGCGACCAACTCCGACAATGCCGAGGCCGACAAGGCGCGCCGGAGGATGAAAGACGCGTACCGGGAGTAAGGGGCAAGCCCAGCCGGCTGCGAGCGAGCGTCGGGAACATTTTTCCCGCGCTCGTCGTATTCTAGGACAGGAGAAAAGTTATGTACTGCAACGCATGCGGCAAAGCCCTTGCTGAGGACGGACGTTTTTGCTCCCACTGCGGCAACGTGGTCGGCATCGCTCAGGTCCCGAAGAGACTGATGCGCTCGCGCACCGACCGGAAGATTGGCGGCGTCTGTGCTGGCTTGGCGCAGTATCTCCAACTCGACATATCGCTGGTCCGCATCCTGTGGTTCTTTATCACCCTCGCCTGCGGCATTTTCCCCGGAGTCGTCGCCTACGTGCTCGCATGGATCATCATTCCCGAAGAGCCGCTGCTGTTGCCGGTGGCGGCCTCCTCGCAACAGCCCGTAACCAGCTAAGGTCGAGCGGCCGCCATCGTCGCCCATCGATCCGGGCCTCGCCTTATAATCTCCTCGCATGGAACGATTGCGCAGTGACGACGCCGAAATCTGCTATGAAATCCGCGGCCAGGGTTCGCCCGTCGTTTTTCTCCATCCTTTTCCGTGCGACCACCAATTCTGGTACCCGCTGGCCCCGGTGCTGGAGTCGCGCTATCGCCTGATTCTGCCCGATCTGCGCGGTCACGGCGCCTCCGATGTCGGCGAAGGTCCAGCGTTCATGCACAAGCACGCAAACGACATGGCGCGGGTGCTCGATGCCTCGGGCATCGGCAAGGCTTGCTTTGTCGGTTGCTCGATCGGCGGATACATTTTGTTCGAATTCTGGCGGCGCTTTCGCGCCCGGGTAAGCGCGCTTGCCTTCATCGACACGCGTCCCCAGCCCGATACCGCCGAAGCCCGCTCCCATCGGCTGCAGGCCGCAGCCACCGTACTCGAGCAGGGAACCGAGCCGTTTCTCGAGGCCATGATTCCGAAACTCATGGGACGCACCACGCTCGACACGCGTCCTGACCTGGTCGATGGCGCGCGCGTCATGATGCGCAAAATGTCTCCCGAAGACGTTAACCTCGTGCAGCGAGGCATGGCCGAACGTGCCGACGCGGTCGCCGACCTGAAAACGGTCAATGTGCCCACGCTGATTGCCATCGGAGAACAAGACGTTCTCTCGACCGTAGCCGACGGCGAACTGATGCGCCAGAATATCTCCGGTAGCCAGTTCCTGGTGGTCCCGAAAGCCGGGCACTACGCGCCATGGGAGCGCCCCGACGTGGTGGGGCCCGTGTTGCGGCAGTTTCTGGATGGCGTGCCCACCTAAACCGAGGGGCGCATCCTCCCGGTGCGGCGAGCGAAGGCCGGTGACGACTGGCTCCACGCGGTAGGGCCGCAAGCGTCTGCGCCGTCAGAAAATGCCGGGCGTCAATACCGGGGTTGGTTGCGAGGCGATAGGATAAGATACATTGACGCTCGACACAGGCGCACTCCGCCTGTTCAATCATTCGTCAACTAGGCTCATTCATGCTCTGCCCGGCATGTAAAACCCCGGTCCCTGGGTCGGCATATCAATGCCCGGCCTGCGGCACAGCCACTCCCGTCGATGCCGATGAAACCCAGATGTTCGTGGAGGAGAATTTCGCCGAGGGCAGTGCCGATCTCACGCAGGCGACCCCCGAGCCTCGGGGCTGGTCGAAGCCCTTTACCCCCTCCGATTCAATCGCGTACCAAAGGGTCTCGCTGGCGCCCGGCTCGGTTCTCGGGGGCCGCTACGAAATTTTGAAAACGCTCGGCGAGGGCGGAATGGGCTCCGTGTTTCAAGCGCACGACAATGAGGTGGATCGCATCGTAGCCCTGAAAGTGATTCGCCCGGAACTGGCGGGGAGTGCGGAAATCCTGCAACGCTTCCGCCAGGAGCTCGTGCTCGCGCAGCAGATCACGCACCGCAACGCGGTCCGGATTTATGATCTCGCAGTCGCCGATGGCGTGCGTTTCATCAGCATGGAGTACATCGATGGCCAGGAACTCCGCGACGTCCTCGATCAACGCGGCAAGTTGCCCCCCAAAGAGGCTGCGGAAATCATGCTGCAGGTCTGTTATGGATTGGCAGCAGCTCATAGGCAGGGCATTGTTCATCGCGACCTCAAGCCGCAGAACATCATGATCGACAAGCAGGGCCGCGTGGCAGTGATGGATTTTGGGTTGGCCGGCTCCATGGAAACGGCGGCACTTCTTAAGCAAGCCGCGCCATCTCCGTCCAACGCCCCGCCCTCCGACGTCGAACAATCCGCTGTTCTTACGCGAGTCGGGTCGCTGCTGGGGACACCGCGATACATGTCGCCGGAGCAGGCGCGAGCCGAAAAAATCGATCTTCGCTCGGATTTGTTTACGGTCGGGCTGATTCTCTACGAGCTCACAGTCGGCAAAATGCCGAGACGGCAAGAAGGGTTGCCAGAACTGCTGCGGGAGCGCGGCGCAAAGCAGATACCGTCTCCGATCGAGGCCGATTCCCAGATACCTCGCGCTCTGAACGACATTATTACCCGCTGCATTCAACTGAGCCCGGCCGATCGCTACCAATCGATTGGCGCGCTGATCGGGGATCTGGAAACCTGGCTGGGCATCAGGAAACCCCATGCCAGCAACTGGAAAATGCTTTCGGCTCCGGCGGCATTGATCGTGCTGCTCGCCGGAGGGCTGATTTACACCCGACTTCATCCTAAAGCTTCTGCCGGGGCGCACGCTCCGGTGAAGATTCTGATTTCCGATTTCACAAACCAGACGGGCAACCGACTGCTCGACGGTACGCTCGAGCCGGCAATGAGCACTGCGCTCGAAGGTGCTTCCTTCATCACCACGTACAATCGCGGCAACGCACGCAAAACGCTTGCCAAGCTTTCGGGCTCGACGAAACTCGATGAAAACTCGGCGCGCCTGATCGCGCAACGCGAAGGCGTAGGAGTGGTGGTCTCCGGTTCGATCCTTCGGGACGGAAGCAAGTATGCGGTTTCGGCCCAGGCGATCGACGCCCGAACCAATAAGGTGATTGACAGCGCGAGTGCCACTGCATCTACGCCGAACGATTTGAACTATGCGGTTGCCCGGATTGCTGCCGGCTTCCGGAAGGCGCTCGGCGACGCAACTCCGAAATCGTCGCAGCTCGCCGCGGCCGAGACTTTTTCCTCGCAGTCGCTCGAGGCTTCGCAGCAGTATGCGCTCGCTCAGGAGTTGCAATGGCAGGGCAAGTGGGATGGGGCGCTGCAGGCTTACGAGCGCAGCACGGAGTTGGATCCCGGGCTGGGGCGCGCCTATGCCGGTATGGCGGTGATCCTCGCCAATATGGGCAGGAAGCAGGATGCGGAGAAAGATTTCAAGCTGGCGCTGTCGAAAATCGATCGCATGACCGATCGCGAGAAATACCGGACACGCGGCGCCTACTACTTGATGGAACGCGACTACGACAAGGCCATTGAGCAGTTCAAGGCGCTCGAGAACCAGTTTCCGGCGGATTCGGCCGGCATCGGCAACCTGGCGCTCGCCGAGTTCTACGCCAGGAACATGACGGGCGCGGTCGAGGACGAGCGCCGCGTGGTCGCGATTTATCCCGACAACGTCCTTTACCTCAATAACTATGGTCTGTTCGCGATGTATGCCGGCGACTTCGACACGGCGATTCGCGAGTCCGGGCGCCTGCTGGAGCTCAATCCCGGATTTGAGAAGGCGTATCTCTGCCTGGGGATTTCCGAGCTTGCTCGAGGAGACGAAACGGCTGCCTCCGACGCTTATAAGAAAGCGGCGCCGCTCAGCGCCTGGGGAGCTTCTGCCTCAGCCGTCGGGCTTGCGGATATGGCCTTGTACCGAGGGCGTCCGGATGACGCGCTTGCGATCCTAGGCCCGGCGGTGAAAGCGGATCTGGCAGCGAAAGATGCTTCGCGAGCCGCCGCCAAGGATGTAATGCAGGCCCAGGCATGGCTCATGAAGGGACAGAAGGCGAAAGCGATCGCCGCCGCCGAGAGCGCTTCCGGCGGAAGCAGCGACGAAAGCCTGCTCTATCCGGCTGCGATGGTCTTTCTCGAAGCGGGCAACAGCGACAAGGCGATGGAGCTAAGCCAAAAGTTAAGCCAGCGCCTGGAGCCCGATCCCGGCGCGTATGGCAAGCTCATCGAAGCGGAAGTGCAGATGAAGCACAAGGATTATCGTGACGCCGTCCGCACTTTTCAAGATGCGCAGAAGATCGCCGATACCTGGCTCGGACGCCTCGGGCTGGGACGTGCGTATTTGGAAGCGGGGGCGTTTCCTGACGCGGAGACCGAGTTTGATGCTTGCGTGAAGCGGCGCGGCGAGGCAGCGTCGGTGTTTCTGGATGACGAACCGAGCTGGCGTTATTTTGCGCCGGTTGAGTATTATCTGGGGCGGGCGCGCGAAGGCTTGCAGAGTCCGGGTGCGGCCGAAGCCTACCAGAATTACCTCAAGGCCCGCGAAAACAGCGCCGACGATCCTCTGGCTAGCGACGCAAAGAAGCGCCTCCGCTCGCTCGAAGCAAGCGGAAGCCCGGTTCGCTAGGACACTCGTTCGCTAGACTCTTTTCCACTCCCTCACTACCAGACGTCGACCACGCCGATGTATCGCGTGGGGGTCGGCTGCCCGTTCCACCAATAGGGCGAGGAATACAGGAAGCCGTAATCCTCGGCGAAATCGATTGCGATATAGTATCGGCCCGGCAGGTTGGGCACGTTGAGGTTGAGGCTGGCGGAACCGGAACCGATCTCTCCGCCCCAGTATGCGTAGGTTTGTGGGGTCGCGTCGGTGTTCAAACCCACCTGGAGCTGGTTGATGCAACCTGGACAACCGGTGTTGTCGATCGCGTAGCTGAAGGCTACGCTCACTGGATTCGGACTGGCGCCGCTCGTGATCTCAAGCACGTTACTGGCAGCCGCGATCGTGCCCGAGGGGTTGCTCGGGTCGGAGAGCACAACGCCTGAGATAGTGGCGGCTCCGCCAAAGAACGTTGGGCCGGGCAGTGTATCCACGGACTCGAACACGATCGGTGCGGGACTCGTCGGAAATGCCGTCACCGGGCACGCCTGGGTCGTCCCGTCGATTGCGATATCGTAGCGACCCGGCTGCGACGATGCGGTAAGCGAATTCGGCAGATTCCCGAAAGTGTAGCAGAGCTGCGGAGCGGCACCAGTAAATCCGACCAGCGCATTCCCGTTGAAACCGGAATCCGCAGCATAACTTACGGGAAGGAAGGTGAAGCTCTGCCCGGATGTAACCACCCCTTGCTGGAACCCGCTCGGAGGCACATCGTATCCCCCGACGCCGGGGTTGGAGTTGACGTTGACCGTGCCGTTATCCTGGGTGTCCGCAGCCACGATTTGTAACGGCAGGGTGAACGTGGAGGTCCCCGCGGTGAACTGAAGCTGGTTGGAACCGCCGCTAGTAGTCTCTCCGCTCAAGCACCCCGTCAACATATTGGCGCCCGCCGGAAGAGTGTAAGAATATGGAACACCGGTTTGCACACCCGCCGATTGCGTGAGCGTCAGCGTGGTGTTGGAATTGGGATTGGCCACATTGACAGAGGCCACGGTGTAGGTGACGCCGTTAATCACGATGGAAGAGGGGGTGGGAGAGGTGACGAACTGATCGTTTTGGCCTCCTTGATTGGGGTACCAGGTGACAGTCGTCCCGTTGGTACTGACGTAGCCGGCAACGGTGACGGTGACTGCGGGGAGGAATGTCATCTGCCCACTCAGAACCCCAGGCGCGGTCACGCTCCACGGTCCAGCGGTGCCATTACTGAAATAATACATAGGCGTGGTTGGATAGGGCATGTAGCAGTTGCCGCTACCGGCATAGCCGGTTGCCAAACCGACCGTGAGAGCGAGAGTTCCGTTCGCGGTCAACGAATTCGCGTCCGTCACCGTGATCGGTATGGACCACATGCCCGCCTGGGCAGGTGTTCCCGAGATGGTGCCCGACGGACTCAGAGTCATGCCCGCGGGCAACAAACCGCCAGATCCAAGCGTCCACGTATAAGGCGCAGTGCCGGAGCTTGCCGACAGGGTCTGTGCCGTGTAGGGCGAGTTGTACTGGCCATTGGGCAGGGATGACGTGCCGATCACCGGACCCGCGGCAATCACCGTGACGGAGTAGGTTTGCATCGCGGTTGCGCCGAGTGAGTCGCTAACGCTTACGATGAATGAAAACGCCCCTGGAGTGGTTGGCGCGCCGGTGATGATTCCCGACGACTGGTTGAGAGACAAGCCGGGTGGCAGCGATGAGCCGGGCGCCGCAACCCAGGTCCAATTGCCGTATGGCGGCACACCATTACTGGCCACCAATTGCTGTTGCGGATAAGCCACATACTGATTGCCCGCAGGCAAGGAAGCCGCATTCAATGCGAGCGGCGCATTCACCGTCAGGGTGAGCGAGGCGGAGGCCGTAACACCGAGAGTGTCGGTGACAGTCGCGGTGAGCGGGAACGAGCCAGGCGCACTCGCAACCCCCATGAAACCGCCCGAAGCAGTGAGCACCAGGCCGTCAACCGTTTGCGTGGAGAAGGAAAGCGTTCCCGTTCCTCCAGTTGCGGTGATGGTCGGGGGATAGGCGCGCCCCTGCTCGCCAGTCGGCAAGAAAGTCGTGGTGATCATAGGCGGAGGATTGACCGTGATCGCAAGCGGCTGCGTGGCCGATACCCCATTGGCGTCGGTGATCTTTACGGTAAAAGTCGACGTGGTCGCGGTGGGCGCGAGCATGCCAGTGATGCTTGACCCGCTCAACGAGAGGTTGAGAGGAAGCGAGCCGGAGGAAATGCTGAAGGCGCTTAACGGTTGCGTCCCTCCGGAAGCCGACAGCGGCTGGGAATAGGCTGATCCTTGATCGCCAGGACTCAAGCTCGTTGTGGTGATCGTGGGCGCTGGATTCACGACAATCGTCAACGGCTGCTGCGCGATATCACCTGCAGCATCCTTGACCTGCACGGTGAAGGAGGACGTTCCGGGGGAGCCGGTTGGCGTGCCGGCGATGACGCCGGTGGTCAGAGAAATGCCACTCGGCAGAGTGCCGCTGATAATCGACCAGGTATAGGCTCCGGTGCCGCCAGTGGCTTCGAGCGTCTCGGCCGGATAGGTTCCGGTGACCGTCGCTTGCAGCAAGGCCTTGGTCACAATCGTCAGCGTGGCCGGAGGAGTCGTGGTTCCGGTATTCGCGCCTTGGGACACGATGGCCGGCGTGACCGCCGTGATCGGGTTGTAATCGAGCAAAGCCTGGGCAGGATTATTGGTTGTCGGGTCATACACACGCACCGTAACCCACTTCGTCTCACCGGGCTTGAGCGCCAAACCGGGTAACGTGGGATTGTTGGCCGCGGGTTGGAAAAGCTGGGACAGGGTGGAGAACGAGGGGCTGATGATATTTGCCACCGGGACGAAGTGCGATTCGGTGATCAGCGTGCATCCCGAGGCGGGCGTGACCAGTGGCGTCGTGTAGAGCCCGTAGACGATCAACTGCAGCGCTATGCCCGGGGGTGGACTCTGACCGATCAAATTCACCGCATAGGCGCTCGATGTATTGCCCGTGTTCGTGATTGCCCAGGTGCCATCCGTAATGGTGCCGTCCGAAAGATCAGTGTTGGCGATGTTGGGATTGGCGATATTCGGGTTGGCGATGTTGGGGTTGGCGATGTTTGGGTTAGCGATGTTGGGGTTGGCGATATTCGGATTGGCGATGTTGGGATTGGCGATGTTGGGGTTAGCGATGTTGGGGTTGGCGATGTTTGGATTGGCGATATTTGGGTTCGCGATGTTCGGTGTCGCAATGGCCGGGGTGTAGTTCTCGGCGCTCGTGATGTTCGGGTCCTGACTGGCGGGATTATTGGGGTCGCCATTGATGGTCACTGCTGCAGTCTCTCCGCCGGGCACAATCGTGCCGCCGAGGGCAGTCAGTTGCGCGGCGCTAACCGTCACCGTCGCATTCGCAACCGTAGAAGTGATAAAGATGCCTCGCGACGTCGTCGACAGCGCCGGTACCTCAACCTGAATTTGAGTCAACGGAAATGGTTCGCCCGCAACCGCGAATTGAAGAAAAGATGCCGCGCCCCCGGTTGGCTGGGCTTCAACGCTGAGCTCATAATATTGCGTCTGCGCCGTCGTGTTGGCGACAACAATGGCGAACTGGCGCTGGATCAACTGTCCGTTCGAGCCTGTTCCCAATGGTTTCGAGTTCCCGGGCGCGCTGAGCACCAGGCCGGGAGCAAGCTGCGCGGTGTAGATGTTCTGGTTCCGGTCGCCGGTGTCGGGGGTCGTGGGAGTGCAAGCCGGGCGGGTCTGCGTGGGATCGAAGATGCTGGTTGGGGATCCGGGATAGGTGGGCGGAGTGTAGTTGGCCCAATTCCCGTCCGCGGGTGGAACCACGTCGCGATTGTCAGCCCATACCACGTGGGTGAAATCGGGATCGGTCGCCAGGTTGTTGAAGCGCCAGGTGCCGTTTTCATTCGGGATGAACGTCGGCCCCGCCACGTCGATGTAATCCCCAAAAAACGGGAGCGTTCCACTCTGGAACATGGGCAGATTGGGCGGATCTACCTGGAGTTGCTGGATCGGCGTACTCGGATTAATCGGGCCGTTATTCGGGGGGACCGAGCCGTATGCGTAGTCGGTGACCTGGACCGAGGGAAAGAACGTTGGTGGATCGCCGGGCATCGCCTGCGCCGCTCGCACGTCGAGCGTTTGCCGGCGCGCATTCGACGCGAAGGGCGGGGCAGGATCCTGGACATAGTTCCCGAACAGAGGGTAGCCCGGTGTTCCAAGGTCTCCGCCGTCGTTTTCGAGGGTCTCGGAAAACTGCCCAGCGAGGCCGACCGCGGTGTAAATTGCGAGCAGATCGTCGTTGCGAAGATCGTACCAGGCAACCGTCAGCTTGCCGGCCGAAAACGCCATCCCGGGCATGATCTGATGTCCGCGGCCGAGGTACGGATCCACCGCCAGCGGGGCGCTCCAGGTGAGCGGCACACTGCTCGGATTCGAGGTCGGCGTTCCCGTCGACACCACGATGCGGGCATCGCCCCCGTTGGCGGCGAGGGCGGCGGCGTTACCCACCTCACGCTGCGCCCACGCCAGATAGACGTGGCTAGCGTCGTCTACGGCGATCGTCGGATAGTCGTTGGTGCGAAAAGAAACCGGAGTGTCGCCTTGATCGAACGCGTTGATATCGGCGACGAGCGCCGGCTTTGTAAAAGTGGCTCCTCCATTGAAGGAGGCCACGTACATAATGGCGTCAGCCTGCGGCGGGTTGGTGGAAGCAAAGACGCGCCACGTGATATAAAGCGCGCCGGTATTGGGATCGATGGCCAGCGCGGCGCCCTGATTGGTCTCGGCGGTGCCGCTGATTTCGACCGGAGCACTCCAGGTGAGGCCGCAGTCAATGGACTTGGAGAACATGATGGCCGCAACGTCGTTGGTCTCCGGTCCGGTGAACTGGGTCCACGCCGCATACACGGTCCCAGCCCGGAAGATTTGGGTATTTCGCAGTGGCAGCGCCGGGATGATGCAAGCCCCGGACCATGAGCGTGGAATATCGACTGCAATCGCAGGTTTGTCTTCGAATAGTTTCGTTGTCCCGGTATCGACTGTCGTGGTCCAGAGATAGCGAATGGAATCGCCGCCCTCCAGATTATTGTCGTCCGTGTAGGTGGCGACGAAGACTTTGCTGGCGCCGCCGGCTTGACGATTAAATGCCAGACCGCTGTAATAGAACATCCCGTTCGTGCCGGCTCGTACCATGGGGTCGGCACCGGCGCCCAAGCCATGGATGGGGGAAAGTTCGCCTGCCAGTGACGTATCCTGCGGGTATCCAGGGACCAGAACGCTAGTCCAGGTCTGACCTCCGTCAAACGACGTGAACCACCCCAGCCAGGCGTCGCCGGTCGGTGCGACCTCACCGGAAACGGCCGGAAGATCCACCGAGCGATAATCGTTATCACCGGCAACCATGTGCAGCGGATTGCGCGATGAGACCGCCATCGAAGGCTCGTTCTGGCGTTGCAAGAAGGGGTCGCCGCCAGGCCACTGGGTCCCGGTCACCATATTGACGTTGGTGCCCACTTGCTGCGCATGCAGTGAGCCGATAGCCCACAGAGACCATGCCAACAGAAACCATCCGAATTGAGCGCCGGGCCGTAATGGCGTGACCAATCTCGTCAAACCTAATCTCATAATCCCCCTCTTGGAATTCCTAGCGGCTTGCTGTTTCCATACCGAGTCCACCTTCGGACCTGGTGGCTGACTTCATCGCGCTCAACTAAAACGACGAAATCGCTGCGGCTGCCAAACCACACGACAGACAAACCCTTCCCCACATTCACATCGCGTAGAAGACAAATGACCCGAACCTGCGCGGGATTGTTCTGGTTTCGGTATCGGCTGGGATAAGGGGGAAGGCCGGAATTCTCGAAAAGGGTTCTGACAACCCTGATCGGCTCGCGGTAATGACCCCGCCGCTACCCCCGGCAAGGCTCATCCGGGTTCAGGGAGTTTGCAACCCAAAGGCGCTCCTGTCAAGGAAAAACGTGGCGGTGTGTGTCGATGTAGTCCCTCGGGTGTAGTTGCGTTGGGCTACAGCGGCAGACTTATAATTTTCGGCGAGAATCCGCCCCGCGCTCTCCGCCAACCGTGCCCCGGCTTTGTGCGAATGGTGCAGGGTAAAATTCCGCCCGGTGACTGTTCAGGGCCTACATGCGGGCCGTGTTGGCTCTTGCCTTGTCCCGCCGACCCGATGCCGGCACGAGCCGCAGGTGCCTCAGCAAGCGAAATCGGAATGACGATAGCGGGTGACGGTAATTCGCTATCAACGTCTGAACCACGGCCATCGCAGGCCAAGCCATTCCAGCCCTTCCCCTCGGGTTCGGAGGACAAAACGGACTTAAGGATTTAGGTCGGGCGGAGGAGCGATTGGATGTGAGTGGTTAGGGCTCGCAGATCCACGGGTTTCTGCATGAAAGTACCTTCGGGCATCTCGCCATTTTCCAACAAGTCGCCGGGATAGCCGGACATGCAGATTGTCTGAGTTTCGGGGTGAATCTGTGTGACTTTGCGGGCCAGTTCAGTTCCGCGCATACCCGGCATGACGACGTCGGTCAGCAAAATATGGATCGGATCTTTTTGCTTTTCGGCCAACTGCAACGCAGACTTACCGTCTGGCGCTGAGAGGATGTTGAAACCCCGACCTTGAAGGTACTCGGCCATCGCGCCGCGCAAGAGTTCCTGATCCTCTGCCAGAAGGATGGTTGCAGTTTGGGCGACGTGCGATGACGCAGCATTGGGAACGGTGGCAGGCGCTGCCGCGGCCTGAGAGTGGGGGAGATAAACGCGGAACGTGGTGCCGTTGCCGAATTCACTCGACACTGAAACGAAGCCGTGACTTTGGCGGACGATGCCGTAGACCGTGGAGAGACCAAGGCCTGTGCCCTTGCCCGGCGGTTTGGTGGTAAAGAAGGGCTCGAAGATGCGGTCCAGGGTCTTGGGGGTCATGCCGCAACCGGTGTCAGTGACGGAAAGAACAACATAATGTCCGGGCGGAACTTCGGTGCCGGAGTGCGGGCGAGTTTTCTCGTCGAGGTCCTCGAAAGACGTTTCGATGAGGAGTCGGCCGCCTCGGGGCATGGCATCCCGGGCATTCACCACCAAATTGAGGATGACTTGCTCCAGTTGCGAGACATCGACATGGACGATTCCGGGACGCGTGCAGGGGGTGACGTTGAGTTCGATATCTGCGCCGAGCAGAGTGGGCAGAACCTTCGAGAGATTGTTGACGATCGAATTGATATCGATGAGGGCCAGACTTTGCGGCTGCTTGCGGCTGAAAGCCAGCAGGTGCGACGTCAGCGAAGCGGCCCGGCTGCTGGCTTCGAGGATCTGGTCAGCGTGCTGGATGACCTTTTCGGGGTCGGAGGCGGCTTGCTGCAACAGTTCCGTGCGGGTGCGGATGATCATCAGAAGATTGTTGAAATCGTGGGCAACGCCACCGGCCAGGATGCCGACGGCCTCCATCTTCTGGGCGTGGACGAGTTCACGTTGCAGGAGGTGATGTTCGGTGACATCTTCCTCGAAGATGATAATGCCGACGGCCTCCACGCCCGCGGCACCGCCGTCTTCGGTATAACCCCAGGGCCTGACCTCCCAGCGGAGCCAATGTTCCTTGCCGTTGGAGTCGGTGAAGAAATCTTCATCATTGCGCACGACCTCACCGGCCAAGCCGCGGCGGTGAACTTCTTTCCATTGCTCGGGGAGATCGGGGAATATCGCATAGTGGGACTTGCCGACAATGGAGTTTCGGTCGAGACCGAAGTCGCTACACCATCGGGAACTCGCCTCGAGGTAACACATGTTGTGGTCGAACATGGCCAAGCCGACTGGAGCGCGGTCGATGAACGTTCTGAGGGCGTCGACCTGCTTCTCGGAAACTTGTTGCTTCTGCGCCAGGGCCGCGGTGCGAGCGGAGACGAGGGTTTCCAAATTCTGGTTCACATGGTGCAATCGCTGGAGAACAAAATAAATCAAGGTGCCGCTCACGATGACGTAAAGGGCCCCCTTGGCAATGCTCAGTTGTACGGCTCGAGTCGGGCTGAGATGCAACGTGCCCAGCAAGATGTCGGTCACGACAATCCACAGGCCAGAAAGGACGCAGTACATCAGGCCGACAAAGATGGGTCTGCGGAAGCCCAGCAGAATTGCCTCCATTCTGTTGCGAGCGCGGGCGGGAGCTCGACAAGTAGGGTTGTCAAGTCGGATCCCCTAGTCCGTATATAAGGTCTGGACGATCGGGCGGCCATGATGTGGATCACGTGGGCGTGTGACGACGACAACTACGGCTTGGGAAAACTGACTGGACCCGGATAGCGAGCGCTGGTCGATTCGAGTTTAGCTAGGCTAAGCTCTTTGCCGCCGACGACCAAGACTACCGCTCCCGGTAAGCCATTAGTCTTCGGACCGTGGCAGGAAACTCCTCCCTGCAGTGGGGCTCAGATCCGGTTAATTTCCGATTCCAAACAACCCTTGCTCGCTTCGAGGACGCGCCTGAGTTCTCGGACGTTCATGGGCGGCGAGGCGATCCTGTTCGCGCGCTTCGAAGGCCTCGGGGTCGGGGTACAGTCGATCCCCTCGATCGCCACCCGCGGATCCAGGTTTTGACGCAGTTGGCTCAGAAAGCAGTGAGTCTCGAATGTCGGCGAGCGTCGTCACTGCCCCCGGTCCACCCTCTCTGCTAGAATCACCGCGTCATGATGGAAGCCTTCGTTGTTCCGGAAAAAACCGTAGTCAACGCCAAAGGCGACGGGCCCGCTCTCGATATCAGCCGGTCGCAGGGCCGGATTTTTCTGCTCACTCTCGGCATCACCAACATCGTCGAGCAGGAGTCGCTCGACGTCAGCATCTTTGCCTCCGCGGACGGCGCCACCTGGGAGGCAAAGCCAGTGGCGGTGTTTCCCCAGAAGTTTTATTGCGAAGAGGTCCCGCTGCTGCTTGATCTGGCCGTCCGCCCGGAGATCAGGTTCATCCGCGCGCACTGGGAAGTCGGCCGCTGGGGACGCGGCCCGGAAACGCCGATGTTCGAATTCTGCGTCACCCTGCGGGAGGTGCCGCAGGAAATCCTGGCCGAGGCCGCCGGGCGCGTGCGCGTGCAGTAGGGTAAACTGCGGCCAACGCTACCCTCCCTCAATCTGTCCTCCGGCCTGAAGCCCTGTACGTCCTCGGTCCTTAGGTCCCGGGTCAGGCGTCAGCGCCAGAATCTCCGTTATAGTAATGGCATGCCAGAGGTGGAGAAGGCCGAGGTACTGGTCCGTCCGGCGCGCGGGGTGCACGGCGTCGTCCGCATTCCGGGCGACAAATCCATCTCCCACCGCTATGCCATGCTGGCGGCGATCGCCGAGGGCACCAGCCGTTTCCAGAATTTTTCCACCGCCCGTGATTGCGCGAGCACGCTGGCTTGCGTTGCCAAACTCGGCTGCCAGTGGAGGCGAGCCGGGCAGGCCGAGGGAACGATTGAAGTCTGCGGCGCGGGTCCGTGTCTGCAGCCTCCAGCCGAAGTCCTCGATTGCGGGAACTCCGGCTCGACCATGCGCATGCTGAGCGGTATTCTCGCCGGCCAGAGCTTTTCGAGCGAGTTGTGCGGAGATGCGTCGCTCTCTCGCCGCCCCATGGCGCGCATCATCAAACCGCTTTCCGAGATGGGGGCGAAGATGGCTTCGGCCGAAGGCGGACGTCCTCCGCTCCAGATTCAGGGGGGGCGCCTGAAGGCGATTCATTACCGGCCGGAGGTGGCGAGCGCGCAGGTGAAATCGTGCGTCCTGTTTGCCGGACTGTTTGCCGAGGGCGAGACCGTGGTCGAGGAACCCATCCGTACGCGCGATCACGGCGAAATCGCGCTGCGGGCGTTCGGTGCGGAAGTCGAGCGGCGCGGGAACGTCTCGCGCATCGGCGGCGGGCAGCGCCTGCATGCGCTCGAGGCGCATGTGCCCGGTGATCTCTCAAGTGCCGCATTCTTTCTGTGTGCGGCGGCGGTGTTTGCCGATTCGCAGATCACTTTGCCCGGCATTCTGATGAATCCCACCCGGGCGCGTCTGCTCGACATCCTGGTGCAGATGGGATTGAAGGTTTCGATCGCGCACCTCGAAGAACATCATGGCGAACTGCTCGGCACCATCGAAGCGCGCGGAGCGGGCTGGACCGGCGGCATCATCGCCGGCGCCGATTCGGCGGCGCTGATTGACGAGATTCCCGTGCTCGCCGCGATCGCGCCCTACTCGCAACACGGCCTGGAAGTACGCGATGCCCGGGAGTTGCGTGTGAAAGAGTCGGACCGCATCGCCGCCGTCGCCAGCAACCTGCGCAAGATGGATGCGGTGGTCGAAGAACGTCCCGACGGCCTGAAAATTCCGGGCGGTCAGCACCTGCACGGCGCCGCGCTCGATTCCTTTGGCGATCACCGCATCGCCATGGCCTTCGCCGTCGCCGCGCTGCGCGCCGAAGGCGAGACCACCATCTACGGGGCCGATGCGGCCGCCGTGTCGTACCCGACGTTTTTTGACGATCTGGGCAGTGTCAGCAGCGATTAATGGCGGCCCGGCGAGTTGGCCGCTACCGGTTACCCGGCAGAGGTCGAAGCGCCCGCGGGCGCCGGGCTCTCGCCGATCGGGGTTCCGGGCGGCCTGGTGGTTCTCGAATCTCGATACGCCGACCGGTCCGCGATCAACCTGACCGCCGCCAGGATGCGGAGATCGCAGCCATTCGGGCCGCCACGGCAAGGCCCAGGGTCGCCCAGTTCGAAGGCTGGGGTCCCGATTTTTAGGACCCGTGGCATGGCCGGGACACAAAGGCAGGGAGAATCATGACGCGAGACCAATCCTCATCCCCCGAGCAACGCCTGCAGCAGGAATTCAACCGCTGGGCCGCGCAGGGCGAAGGCCCAAAGATGGAGAGCCACCATCTCGACATCACCGAAAAGACCATGCGTCGCATGGCGCCGCGTGCCGGCGAACGCATCCTCGATCTCGGTTGCGGATCGGGCTGGGCAACGCGCTTGCTGGCGCGCTTGGTGGCCGACGGGCCCGAAGGTGCTGGACAAGTGGTCGGGGTCGATATTTCAGATGCCATGGTCCGCGACGCGCGCCGGGCCGCGAAGGATTTCGACAACGTAATGTTCGTGGTCGGCTCGGCGGCGCAGATTCCCTGGGAGGAGAACTTCTTTGACAAGGTCCTTTCGGTGGAGTCGTTTTATTACTATCCCGACCAGGAACGCGCGCTGGCCGAGCTGTTTCGGGTGATGGCACCCCATGGGCGGCTGTTCATCCTGATCAATTTGTACAAAGACAATCCTTATTCGCTGCAGTGGGTCCCCAAGCTGAAGGTGCCGGTGCACGTCCGGTCAGCGGCAGAGTATGTCGATCTGCTGCAACGGCATGCCTTCGAGAACGTCGAGTACGCACAGATTCCCGACGACACTCCCACCCCCGACGACTACCAGACAACCTCGTTCCATTCCCTCGACGACCTGAAATCGTTCAAGCGCGTGGGCGCGCTGCTGCTGATGGCATCGAAGCCCGATGTGCGGAATCCGGCGCCAGGATACACGATTTATTAGCGCCGTCGAGCCGCACGCCGGAGCATCCGGAGCATGCCGCGGCGGGAACTGTGACCGGCATCACGCCCGGGCGTATGATCGGTAGGTTATGCTTTACCGCAAGAGGGCCCATGAGCTGGCTGCAGAATAAATTCGAAAAAAACTTCATGATCTCGACCGTGGACTACGTCTTCAACTGGGCGCGCAAGTCGGCGCTCTGGCCGATGACGTTCGGCCTGGCCTGCTGCGCCATCGAGATGATCGCGTCGTCGACCGCGCGCTTCGATATCGCGCGCTTCGGCTCGGAGGTGTTTCGCCCCAGCCCGCGGCAGTCGGATTTGATGATCGTCTCGGGCACGGTCACGCTGAAGATGGCGCCGGTGGTCAAGCGCATCTACGACCAGATGCCCGAGCCGAAGTGGGTGATCTCGATGGGCGCGTGCTCCTCGGTTGGCGGCCCGTTCAATACTTACGCCGTGCTGCAGGGAGTCGACCGCATCGTTCCGGTGGATGTCTACGTGATCGGCTGCCCGCCGCGTCCAGAAAATCTGTTCTACGCCTTGCTCAAACTGCAGGACAAGATCGACACCATGACCCTTGCCAAGCGGCCGACCGAGGTGCGGCTGGAGGCGCGGATGATGGACGATTTCAAACGCCAGGTGATGGTCGCACAGACGATGCAGCCCCGGTGAACACGGCGGCGACGATCGGGAAGCGAAGCGGAGTGTCGGCCATCGCTGCCGGGGCTTGTGCGGCCAAGGGCGCCCCCTGCCTCCGCTGCCGGGCACGCTTGCGGCGGTCTCTAGGGCGGCATTGAAACTGATGGGCAGCTTTCTGAAAATCGCCGGCGAATCCGAACTTCCCGCCACGAACGAGGTCCGAGAATTCCGCTGCGGCGACAAGACCATCTGCATCGCCAACATGAACGGCGACATCCGCGCCATGGAAAACACCTGCCTGCACCGGGGCGGCCCGCTCGGTCAGGGCGTGATCGCCAAAGGAAGGGTGATTTGCCCGTGGCACGGCTGGGGGTGGGATCCGAAAACAGGCCAAGCGGGTGCCTGGGGAGCGAAGATTGCGGTTTATCCGGTGAAGATTGAAGGCGGGGACGTGCTCATCGAGTTGTGAGCAGACCAGTGACGGCGAGGGCTCGCTGAGGGGCAAAGGCCGGGAGCAGTCATCTCTTCTCGCATCCCATGAACCGGTGCGCGGCTTCCGGGCGGGTGACCCGCGCACGCAGGCGGCAGCTAACCGAGAATCTGCAGAAATCGTCCTGACGGATTCTCGAATCCCGGAAACACGGTCTGCAGATCCTTGTTTTCGAGTGATCGCGACACGACTTCGCTCAGCACCAGCCGGAAGTCAGTCGTCACCGCTAGATCGCGGCCTTCGTAGAGCTCGGACGGGTCAAGCCCCGGCCAGCGTCCATAGACTTTGCCGCCCTTGACCGGGCCCCCGAGGACGAACATCACGTTGGCGTGACCGTGATCGGTGCCGCGGTTGCCATTCTCCCGCACTGTCCGGCCAAATTCGGACATGGTCACGATGACCGTGTCTTCTCCAAGATCGCCGAGGTCGGTCCACAACGCCGCGATCGACTGCGAAAACTCCCCCAGCACGTTGGCAATCTGTCCCTGCGTGCTGCCCTCGTTGACGTGGTGGTCCCACCCGCCGATATCGGCGAACGCCACCCGCACGCCCAGGTTCGCTTTGACCAGCTGCGCCAGCTGCTTCAGGCTGTCGCCGAAACGTCCCTTGGGATAGTTTGCGTTGGCTGCGGGCGTGTAGTGTGCGGGATCGGCAGCCTTCAGCATCTTGACGGCGTCGAAAGTTTCCTGACCGGTACCGTGCAATACGCTGTCGACCGAGTGGTCGTACATGGCTTCGAAGGTGTTCGACATCGGCGCCGCGTTCGGATTTTTTCCGCCCACGGAAAAATCGTTGACGTTGTTGACCGCAACCGCCGGTTCCTTGCCGGAGAGAATGCGCGGCAAAGACGGACCGAGCGCAATGGCGCGAAATGCCGACTGGGCGAGAGGAAGCTCCTGCAGCGCGCGGTTCAGCCAACCGTCGTCGGTCGCCTTGACGCCGGGTGTGCCGGACTCCATGAAATCCTGGGCATCAAAATGGGAGCGCGTCGGATCGGGCGATCCCGCGGCGTGCACGATGGCGAGCTGCTTCTGTTTCCAAAGCGGCGCAAAAGAGGCCATGGCCGGATGCAATCCAAAAAAACCGTCCAGGTCGAGCACGGATTTCCGCGGAACGTTGATGGTGGGTCGCATGGCGTAATAACTGGGCTCGCCGTGCGGCACAACGATGTTGAGGCCGTCGGCCGCGCCCCGCTGAAAAATCACCACCAGCCGCCGCTGGCGAACCACCGGCTCAGCGGCAGCGAAAGCCGCGCGCGCGAGAAAACTCGGCAGCGCGGCCGTACCCACCGCAGCCAGTGCCCCGTTGCGAAGGAAAATGCGTCGTGTGACGGACATAAGAAACCAACTTTCAGCCATCGGCTCACCTGGTTCGTGCGCCCAGCCAATCTGCGCCCGAACCGCCGCCCGGCAAGAGTTATCTTCTCTGAAACTCCGGCGAACCCAAAATCAACCCCGCAACGGCGGCCAGGTTCGGCGGACGATTGGGATCATCCAGTCGCCGCTGGCTGATCCTGGGGTCCTCCAGTTGCTTGCGGATCGTATCGTGCGTCGGCTGCGAAACATCACCGGAAAGAAACAGGTTTTCGAGCGTGGCCAACGCCTGGTGGGCGTCGGTCAGCGCTTCCTTGGCGGAACCGCCGGCAACCGCCGGCACTGCCCAGCTCGAGGAATCGACCCTCACTCCCCGCACCTTCCCCGCCGTCAGGGCCAGTGCAAAATTCATGCGGCCCAGAAGTGCCGAGGAGTTGACCCAAGCGCCGGCTTTCATCGAGTAACCGGTCGGCGGCATCATGCCATAGGGCATCATGCCCATGTTGTTCAGCGTGCCGACTAATGCCCGCGCGTCGTCCACCTCTGCCCCGCTGGCGCGTACGGCCGACACCACGAACTCAAGCGGCGTTTTGACTTTGGCGCGATAGGCGTCGGGAGACCAGAACTCGGGCGACTTGAACATGGTGCGCAGCACCTCGCGAATGTCCCCGTCCTTTTTCAGGAAAACCTGAGCCATGCGATTGACGAGCGCGGCAGGTGGGTCGTCGGAGACAAAGCGCAGGGCCAGCTTTCGTGAAATAAAATGCGCCGTCTCGGGATTGTGCGCCAGCAGGTGCAAGACTTCCAGTCCTTCCTTCTCGCCGCCTTGCTTAATGCGATGTCCCAGCACGATCTTGTCTCCCGGCTCGTGCATGCGCGCTTCGAAGCGGAAGGCCCCGCCCTTTTTCGGCGGATCCAGGGTCCAGCCAGTGAAAACCTTCGCCACCTCGGTGACGTCATTCTGCGAATAGCCGCCGTTGACGCTGAGCGTGTGCAACTCCATCAGTTCGCGGCCGTAGTTTTCGTTCAGGCCGCTCGGTGGTTTGCCTTTTGCGCGTCGATAGGCGTGATGGCGGGGCCCGGCTCCGAGGGCGATTTCCGAATCCGGCCCCACGCTCAGCCAGTTGTCGAGATAGAACAGCATCGCCGGACTCTTGGCGGTCGCCACCAGCAGATCCTCGAACTTTCCGAGCACATGCGGACGAATGGCGTCGCGCTCGTAGCCGGTCAGGAGATAGCGGTCGGCGCCCTTGTTGATAAATACGTTGAAGTGATTGATCCAGAAATCGGTCATTACTTCGTCCAGCTGCCGTTCACTGGCGACTGCGCGCAGCAGCTTGGCTTGCGCCAGTTCGCTCACCACCACCTGCTGCGGATTGTTCAGCGCCTGCATGGTTTCCTTCTGCCGCGCGTTCATTCCGTCGAGCAGGGCATCGCCTTTGGCGCCTTTGTTGCTTTCGGCCAACTGGTGCTGTTGCTGGGGCGACATTTGTAGGATCTGCTTCACCCGCTCGTCGGCAGTGAGGTCGAGAAGTTCCTGTGTCCGTTGATTGGCGAGACGCCGTTGCTCGCCCCGGCGCATCGATTCGGCTTCGGATGCGGAGCCGTCATCGTGCCGCTGGCCATCTTGGTTGCCGCTGGTCAGATTGGGGGTCATGCCATCGGTCGCAGCCTGCGCCCCGGCTGAGGCCGCGCCCCGGGCCGCTTGTTCTTGCCGCTCCTGCCTGTCTTCGTAGCGTTGCAGTTGCGCTTCATAAACCGCACGCTGCAACGGATCGCGGGGCAGAGCGGCTTTGCCGTCGGCAATCTGTTTGATCAGCTGGTCGGGAGGAAAGTTCTCGACGATCTCTTTGGTGTCCATGCGCAGGGTCCGCAGCGGAGCCAGGCGCGCCAAGAGCGCCGAGTCCTCGATTCTTTCAGGATGGAGCTGGAGTTCGATCCAGTTGTCCACGCCGATCTGCGTGACCCTTTCGACGTCGCCAGGCCGCGGCCCGAACGTCAACCGGTTCAGGGCATGAACGGCGCGCTTTGGCTCATCCATCGCGAGGGCGCGGTCTTTCCTGCGGCCGAGCGCGAATGGAGCGGTCAGCCCAGCGGTGGCCAGCAGAACGGAGCCAACCAGCAGGCGACTTCGAAGCAACAGCATTCCCATACCGATGGACCTCAGCCTACCGAATGAACCCCCGGGGGCAGGAAAAGTTGCTGGCCGGACGCCGGCCGGACGGGGAGTGGATTAGCCCTTCAATTGCGCCACGTAGGCTTTGCCCATCTGCGACTTGCGGGCGGTGCTCTCGACGAACTTGAGAAATTCCCGCAAATGTTCTTTTTCCGAAAGTTCCGCTTCGGAAAACTTCACTCGCACGCCGAACGAGGCGCTCCGCGTCGCCACCCCGGTGATGATGACCCCTTTGACCCAGATCTTGCCGCTCGCGACCCACAAACCGATCTCCAGGGCCTTGCCCGAGGGCACCGGGCTGGCGGTCTCGACCAGACAGCCGCCACGTCCCACGTTGGCCAGGTTACCCCACACCGGCTCCGTTTCCCCCTCCACGTGGATTTCCACCGCCACGTAGCATTTGATCCGCTGAAAACGCCGGCGATCCGATTCGAACTCCGAGGCGAACGGATCGAGATCGGGATCGAAAGGCGGGGCGTCCTCGACGGGTTCGGGATGGTGCAGCACGGCGGCCGCGGGCGGCTCGGCGGCGACCGGTGCGGGCACTTGAGACTCGCGCGCCTTGACGGCTGCTTCCTTAATCTCCCGCATGGCGCGCAGCAGCGCCGCTTCGCGTTGTTCAGGAGGCACTTCGCGATAGGTCTGGAGCAGCTTTCCCAGGTGGCTCACCAGATCGGGATCGGTGAGCAGCCGCGTCCAGTCCGAACCTTTTGGCGACAGGTTTGTGGTTTCGCTCATACGCGGACTTCCCCGCAGCGCTCATGCTATGCGCTCGGGAAAATGCTTGCCTCGCCACTAAGATTGAACTCTGGAGGTAGGTTACACAAGATGACCAAGGTCACCCGCGGGTCCCTCAGGCGCCCTCGCCCGGAATGCAGTGCGATGGCTGATCACCAAGCCCTTCAACTATTTGCATCAGATCTCCACCCAAAAGAGTCCAAAAGACTTATCATTTTCATTGCGTAAGGAGAGAATCGAAGCTTTCATGCCCCTTCGAACCCGTCCCCGCCGCCAATCGCAACCCTGGTTCTCGCCGCTCCTTTTGTCGATCGTGTCGGTTGTCCTGGCAGCGTCGCTTGGCGCGCAGAGTTCGCCGCCTCTTTCCCCAGGGGCGAGTGCGTCGGGAGGGCCGCTCCAGATCCAGACCTCTGCCCAGAATCCGGTGTTTGGCAGCGTGCCCGATGACAAGCCCGTCCCGGGGATCCTGCAACTGACCTTCAGCGATGCCATCGAGCGGGCCCTGCGCCAGAACCTGGCCGGCCTGCTCTCGCAGTACAACACCATCGACGCCCGGGGCGAAAAGTGGCAACAGCTGAGCGATTTACTGCCGCACGTGAATGGCGATGTCCAGGAAGTCGCGCAGAAAGAAAGCTTGCAGGCCCTCGGTTTTAGCGGATCGCTGTTTCCTGGCGTTACCCTTCCCCGTGTCATCGGGCCTTTCTCCTACTTCGACGTGCGCGCTTCGGCGACGCAGCGCCTCTTCGACTGGAAGGCGATTCAGAAATATCGCTCCTCGGTCATCGGCGAAACCGTGGCCCAGTTCGATCTCAAGGATGCGCGCGATCTGGTCGTGCTGGCGACCGGAAATGCGTATTTGCAATCGATTGCCGGAGCCGCGCGCGTCGAGACCGCGCAGGCCCAGGTCGAGTCCGCCAAGGCGCTCTACGACAAGGCGGTGGCGCAACAGGCGGCCGGCGTTGCTCCGGCGATTGACACCCTCCGGGCGGAGGTCGAATACCAGAAGCGGCAACAGCAACTGATTGCTGCCGCCAATGATTTTGCCAAGCAGAAAATTTCACTGGCGCGCCTTATCGGGCTTGCTTCCGGGCAGGAATTCGAGCTCGCCGACAAAGCCCCTTACGAGGCCTTTCCCCTCCCCGATCTCGAGACCAGCCTGCAGCGCGCCTATTCGCTGCGCTCCGATTACAAGGCAGCGCGCGACCGTCTGGTGGCTGCGCAACTCGAGCGCAACGCCGCCGTCGCGGGATACTTTCCCACCGTTGATTTGTCGGCAAATTTCGGCGAAATCGGCTCCGTCCCCGGCGATGTATTGCCCACCTACACCGTCATCGGAACCTTGAACATACCCATCTTCCAGGGCGGCAAGGTGCATGGGGAGGTCTTGAAGGCCGATGCCACACTGCGGCAGGCGCAGGCGCAAATGGTCGACGTGAAAGCGCGCATTGATCAGGACATCCGCAACGCCCTGCTCGACCTGAGATCGTCGGCCGAGCAGGTCGAAGTTGCCGAGAGTTCGGTAAATTTAGCCGAACAGGCGCTCATCCAGTCGCGGGATCGCTTCTCGGCCGGGGTCACCGACAACCTCGAAGTGGTGCAGGCACAGGAAGCGGTGGCTTCGGCTCACGAAAGTTTGATCTCCGCCCTGTACCTGCATAATCTGGCCAAGGTCTCGTTTGCCCGCGCCCTCGGCCGTGCCGAACAAGGGGTTCGCGAATACTTGAAAGGGAAGTAGCCCAATGGAACAAACCAGCAATGTTGTGGCAGAACCGAAAGCGCAGCCGGAAGCACGAGCGCCCCAGAGCCCGGCCAATGCCGACAGCGAGGCCCGTTACCAGCGGCGTTCCGCATTCCTCGGCAATCCGCGCGCCAAGCTGGTCGTGATTCTCGCCCTGGTCGTGATTCTGGTCGTAGTCTTTTTTCTCTGGCGCTACCTCGCCAGTTATGAATCGACCGACGACGCCCAGATTGATGGCCACGTGAACTCGGTCAGCGCGCGCGTCAGCGGCCACGTGCTCAAGCTCGATGTGCAGGATAACCAGTACGTCGAGCAGGGAACGGTGCTGGTCGAAATCGACCCCGCCGATTATGCGGTCGCCGTCGCCAAGGCGCAGGCGGAATACGCCGATGCCGAGGCCCAGGCCGCCGCCGCCGGGATCAATGTTCCTATCACCAACGTGAGCACTTCGAGCCAGGTGAGCGGCGCGCAGGCCGGTGTCTACGGCGCACAGGCCGGAATCTCGATGGCTCGCCAGCAATTGGAGGCGGCCAAGTCGCAGGTTGCCGAAGCCGACGCCAATAACATCAAAGCGCAAAACGACCTGGTCCGCTACAAGCAGTTGATTGACAAACAGGAAATCTCGCAGCAGCAGTACGATCAAGCCGTGGACAGCGCCCAGGCGGCCGCCGCCACCCTGCAGGCGGCTCGCGCCGGCGCCGACGGTTATGCCGCGCAGATCAAACAGGCCGAGAGCCGGCTGCAGCAGGCCAGCGCCGATCTGCGCAACGCCGGTAACGCCCCGCAAACCATGAAAGTCATTCGCGCCCGCGCCCTGTCTGCCCAAGCCATAGCCGACCAAAAGAAAGCCGAACTCGATCAGGCCGAACTGAACCTGCAATACACCAAGGTGACGGCGCCGGTGAACGGTCTGGTCAGCAACCGCACCGTCGAGGTCGGCCAAAACGTGCAGCCCGGGCAGGAAATGATGAAAGTGATCCCGCTCGATGAGCAGAACATCTGGGTCACGGCGAATTTCAAGGAGACGCAACTCCGCAACATCAAGCAAGGCCAGACGGCGGAGGTCGAAGTCGATGCCACAGGCCGAACCTACAAGGGACATGTCGATTCCGTCGCCGGCGCCAGTGGGGATCGCTTCAGCTTGCTGCCGGCCGAAAATGCCACCGGCAACTATGTCAAGGTCGTCCAGCGCATTCCGGTAAAGATCGTCTTCGATAAGGGCGAGATCAAGCAACATGAGCTTCGCCCGGGAATGTCGGTGGTGCCGAAGGTGTGGATCAAATAGCGACCTGCGAGGGGCGCGAACCTTCATCATCCGGCGACCATCCCCCGACCGGATCCAGCCGACGACCGGTTGGAATGACGGCGGGATGCGCTGATTTAGCGCCTCACTCGAAGCCGAGGTTACGACAATAATGGGTGCTGCTTCGCTCACGATGAATGAGGCCGCCGAATGGCGTCCGGCGATCAATCCCTGGATCATCGCCCTCACGGTGACCCTGGCCACGTTCATGGAGGTGCTCGACACCAGCATCGCCAACGTGGCGCTACCGCATATCGCGGGCAGCCTTTCTGCGGGGCAGGACGAGAGCACCTGGGTCCTGACCTCCTATCTGGTCTCGAACGCCATCGTTCTGCCGCTGAGCGGATGGCTGTCTTCGATCATGGGCCGCAAGCGTTTTTACATGGGCTGCGTTGCCCTGTTCACGCTCAGTTCGTTTCTCTGCGGACTGGCTCCGAACCTTGCCATGCTGATCGTGTTTCGCATTTTGCAGGGCGTGGGCGGGGGCGGCTTGCAGCCGAGCGAACAGGCCATCCTTGCCGACACCTTCGCTCCCGCCAAGCGTGGCATGGCTTTTGCGGTCTACGGCATTGCGGTGGTGATGGCGCCAGCCATCGGCCCCACGCTCGGCGGCTGGATCACCGACAATTTCAGTTGGCGCTGGATTTTCTTCATCAATATTCCGGTGGGCGCGATTTCGTTGTTGCTGACCTCGCGGCTGATTCAAGATCCGCCCTATTTTAGGCGCCGCAAGCTGAGTGAAACGCGCATTGACTACACCGGGCTCGGCTTTGTTGCGCTCGGACTGGGAACGCTGCAGGTGGTCCTCGACAAGGGGCAGCGCGAAGACTGGTTCGAATCGCACTTCATCGTCTGGCTCAGCGTGGTCTCGGTGGTGTCGTTGATCTTCGTGGTCTTCTGGGAGTGGCGGCACAAGGATCCCATCATCGACCTGCATCTGTTTCGCAACAAGACCTTCGCCACCGCCAACTTCCTGATGTTCATGCTGGGATTTGCGCTGCTCGGTAGCACCCTGTTGCTGCCACTTTTCATGCAGACGATGTTGGGTTACACTGCCGAGCGGTCCGGGTTGGCGCTGATGCCGGGTGGTTTCACGATTATGGTCGCCATGCCCATCGTCGGTTTTCTTCTATCGCGATACAGTCCGCGCTGGCTGATGCTGTTTGGCTTGTCGACGCTTTCCTTTTCGCTGTTTCATATGACGTCGTTCGACTTGGCCGTGGATTTCCGCACCGTAATGCTGGCCCGCGTCTATCAGGCGCTCGGGCTCGCCTTCCTGTTTGTACCCATCAACACGGCGGCGTATTCGGGCCTGCCGCGCGACAAGAACAATGCCGCCTCCGGCCTGATGAATCTCGCCAGAAACGTCGGCGGCAGCGTCGGCATTTCCTTTGTCACCACCGGCCTGGCACGGCGTGCGCAAGTTCACCAGGTGCAGCTGGTGGAAAAGTTGAGTCCCGGCAATCCGCAATTTGTCTCCCGGCTGCGAGGTCTCACGAGCGTTTTTTCGGGCGGGGGTTCCGGCCCCGGTTTCGGCCCTGGAACCGCGCAACAGCACGCCTATGCCATGATGCAGGCCAACGCCGTCCGGCAATCGACCATGCTTGCCTACATTGATAATTTCTGGGTGCTCGGGATCGTAATTGCCTGCCTGATCCCCTGCGTGTTTCTCATCAAGAAGGCAAAGCCCAGCGGGATGGTAGTGCATTAAAGGCGGCGGAGACACGGGCGTGCTCCCCACGCAACAGCAAAGGAGTTTGGCGATGTTTCGCATCGTGACCATCGAACGCGAATATGGCAGCGGCGGCGGAGGCATTGCCTGCGGACTCGCCCGCCGCCTGGGCTGGACGCTGTGGGATGAGCAACTCACCAGTGAGATCGCGCAGCGCGCCCAGGTGTCGCAGTCGGCAGTGGCCTTGTGCGACGAACGCGTCGATAGCCGCCTCTACCGCTTGGCGAAAGCCTTCTGGCGCGGCAGCTACGAACGCAGTATTCCACTCGCCAACTCCCGCGCCTTTGACACCGACCGCATGATGGCGATGGTGGGAGAGATCATGGGCACGATCGCCGAGGAAGGCAACGCGGTGATTGTCGGCCGCGGCTCGCCGTTTTTTCTGCGCGACCGGGTCGATACTTTCCGCGTCTTTACCTACGCTCCGCGCGACGAAAAGATCCGCCGCCTCATCTTGCTCGGCAAGAGCCGGGAAGACGCCGAGGACCTGGTGGAGAACGTCGACAAGGAAAGAATGGCCTACGTCAAACACTACTTCAACGCTGACTGGCCCACCCGCAGCCTCTATCAACTCATGATCAACACCGTTGTCGGGGACGAGATCGTAATCGGAACCATCTTGAAGGGCATGCAACTGCTGGAGTCCCATCCCGTCGGAACCGAACTGCGCGGCGTCCGCTGACGCGCCCGGGCAGCGGATCGTCGGCCAAGGGAATCGCAACCTGGTCTGTGTTTCCCGCCCTCCCGCCGAAAGGACGACGGGTTTCGCCTCTCGCCGTTTTCAACTCCCGCCATCAAGCCTGTCGCTAACTCGTGATTTCTAACTCGCCACTTAGGACTCGCGGGACAGTGTGCGATTGCCCTTGTGACATTGTCCGGTCGGCCAGCCGGAGAGTGGCCTAAGGGAATCTTTTCCCCGGAACGCGAACCTCGCACACTGGATGACATGCGACTCCCCCGGTCCCTCACCCCATTTCTCGCATTCCGTGGAATTCATTTTCTAACCCTGAGCGTGGCGATTGTGCTGCTGGCGTTCACCCCCGTCCCCGCCCGGGCGGGCAACTCCCAACTGGTGGCCATGCCCAACCGGCTTGGATTTGGCGATGTCGCCGTCGGGCAAAGCGAAAATGCTCTGGTCACCCTCACCAATACCGGACTGGCGAGCGTCACCGTCTCCGGAGTCAGTGAGAGCGACTCCGAGTTCACCACATCTTCTTTGAACTTGCCGCTCGTCCTGTCGGCGGGAGAGAGCGTCGAAGTGGGTGTGACCTTCAAACCTGCCACGACGGGATGGCAGGGGGGAGTGGTGAAGTTCTCGAACAATGCAGGAAATACGATTCTTCAGTTCGAAGTTGGCGGTAGCGGCGTGAACAGCCTGGCCCTGACCGCCAGCCCCGCCGCCGTTTCGTTTGGGCAAGTGGCGATTGGAACCCTAGCGACTGCGCCGGTCGTACTGACCAACGATCGTCCCTGGAATGTGACCCTGTCGACATTGCGGACAGTGGGCAGCGGATTCTCGGTGACCGGGCCGGCTTTGCCTTTGACTCTGGGCGTCGGGCAAAGCGTTACGGTGAACGTTTCGTTTGCCCCACAATCGGCGGGCACCGACGCGGGCACGTTGTTTGTCACCGGCCCGCTTTTGGCCATACCTCTTAGCGGCGTGGGCGCCGCCTCCGGTCAACTCGCGGACAACCCCGCCAGCCTGGCTTTCGGCAGCGTCCAGGTGGGGGCCAACATAACGCTCACCGACTCGCTCACCAATGCGGGCGGCTCGAGCGTGACCATTTCGCAAGCCACGGTTATGGGCGCGGGATTCAGCATGAGCGGTCTGAACCCGCCGCTGGTGCTCAATCCCGGAGCCAGCATAACCTTCAGTGCCATCTTCACGCCCTCGTCGGCCGCCAACGCTACCGGCGCCATCACCATCAATTCCAACGCTTCCAACTCAACGCTGACCGTCGCCCTTTCGGGCACCGGCACGGCGCAGGGGCAACTTGTCGTTGCTCCGACGAGCGTGAATTTTGGCAGCGTGGCGGTGGGCAACACCGTGAATCAGAGCAGCAGCCTCAGCGCCGGGGGTGCCAGCGTCACCGTTTCCGGCGTGAGCCTCAACAGCGCCGAATTCTCGCTCACTGGCGTCTCCTTTCCGGTCACCATTGCCGCCGGACAAAGCCTGCCCGTAACCCTGTCATTTACGCCCCAGACCTCGGGCACGGCCAACGCCACGCTCTCGGTCAACAGCAACGCCGCCAACAATCCGGCGCAGAATCTGACCGGGGTCGGCACGCAGACACAACATAGCGTCGCGCTCTCCTGGACAGACAATAGCTCCGGGGTTGCCGGCTACAACGTCTACCGCGGCAGTGTCTCGGGAGGCCCGTTCGCCCAGATCAATTCCGGGCTGGCACTGACCCCTTCCTATACCGACAACACGGTAATTTCCGGTCAAACCTATTACTATGTCGCGACCGCCGTGAGTGAGAGCGGCGCCGAGAGCGCCTATTCAAACGTTGCCGAGGGGGTAATACCCACGCCCTAAACTCCCGCGACTGCGTGATGCTGGTCGAAGGCGGAAGAGGCGGGCATCGGCGCGCGGGCCTGGATCGGTCGCATGCCGGATCAACTGCGCAGGGTCGGGTTAAGGCTTCTTCTTCCCCAGAAGGCCACCCAAACCACCCAGGGCGTTTCCTTTGCCTCCGGGGATGAGGCCTTTCAGTTTGTCGCCTACCATGCCTTTCATGTCCGGCGTGAAGGTCGGATTCGAAGTCGTGCCTCCGATCGCCACCGGCACGCCGCCCGAGCCCGCCCCGGCGATTTTGGTCAGGCCGCCGGCGACACCCGCCAGGTTCGCGATCATCTTGAAGGCGAGTTCATTGCTGGGGCTCACGGTGCCTGCTCCGGTCACGGTTCCGAGCGACGGGATCACCAAATCGATCTTACTGAGGGTCGTGCCGTCCGGTGCGTAGCGCACATCGGAACTCAGGTTCTGAATCGAGGTGTCATTACCTGTCTGCTTGCCGGTCAGCGCAGAAACCGCCGAGAGCTTCGATCCCAGGTTGAATCCGGCGAGCGAGGTGTTGCTCATCTTGATCGAGCCGGTGGTCACCAGCTTGTCGAGCGGGCCACTCGAATCGAGGTCAACCGAAAGCGTCCCGCCCTTCAGCTGCGAGCCGGTAGGGAGCACTACCCCGAGCGCCGGCAGCATGCCTTCAAGATCATCGACCGGCATCGCTTGTCCGTCGAGCTTGGCATGCACCGAAGTGGTTTCGCCCTTCATATCATAGGTGGCGGTCAACTTGGCTTGAGCCTTGCCAATCGAAATGTCGCCCTGCGACACAGTGCCAGTCTCATTCGCCAGATCGTGATCGACGGTAAAAACCAACTGCACTGCCACCGTGGCGGCCGAGCCCTTGGGTACCAGCTTGAGAGACGTGCCCTTCAATGTGCCGTTGGCCTTGGCAAGGTGGCCGTCGGAGGACAGGTTGCCGTCGAAATCCGCTGCCCCGCTGATGCCGAGCTCCGGGTCAACCAGCGCCGACTGCGCCAGATCCAGCTTGTTGAGGGTCACCTTGGCCTCGACCGGCGTCATCGTCGTATCGGTGGCGTTGATCGGGCCGGCCTTGCCATCGACTTTCAAACTGCCGCCACCGGGCAAGGCCGCCGAAACCGTGACCGGAAACGGGCTGGAAAAAGAAAAGTTGCGGATGGTCACGTTGACCTTGTCGTAGGTGATCGGCTTCCGTTTGCCGGTTGTCGATCCGACGGTAATGGTGCCGTCGGTCAAATCAAGCTTGGCCACGTTCACGCTGGCCGGCGGACCCGAACTTTTCTCGGCAGGTTTCGCCGGCTGCGCCGCCTGATTTCCGAGCGAGGAGAAATTCCACACTCCATCGCGGTCGCGCAGCAGGGTGATTTCCGGGTGTTCAATTTCAATGTTGGTGACGTTGAGCTGCTTGCTGAAAACGAGCGGCATCACCTCGACACCCACCTTGAGCGATTGGGCCTGAATAAAGGGCGCGCTGCTGAACTTCGGGTCGTCGGCGATCGAAAGCTGGTCCGCACCCACGCTGCCCGACAGAATGCTAAGGCTCAAATTGCCGACCTTCACCGGGCGTCCGAGCGTTGTGCTCAGGTTCGATTCAATTTGAGGACGGAAACTATTGACGTTGACCATAAAGGGGAGCGCGATCGCGATCACAATCAAGAGTGCGACGACGATGGCAACGATTTTAATGACGGGTTTCACGGCAAGCGCCTCCTGGGGACGAGGTGGAGAGTGAGGTCGACCGGGGAATCGTTGATCAGTCTATCAAAATTCGAGCCGATTCGGCCTGAAGCGGGTGCGGGAATAACGGCTTCTGCCGGCAAAACCAGCCGCCGCGCGACAGCCGAGTCGCCCGGCGTTATAAGATATGCCAACAGCATGGAATCGAAATCGCAAGTAGCAGCTTCCGGGGGGTATCCCACGGTGCAGGAGGAGGTGGCGCGGCTTGCCGGCTCGCCGCAAGTGCGCGCGGCCTTTGACCGCTTCCGCCGCCAGGAATCCCAATTTGCGTTATGGCAGATGGAAGCAACCCGGGTCGCCGCCCCTCCCTTCGGCGAGGCAGCACGGGGCGCCTGGCTGGCCGACCGTTTTCGCGAACTCGGGTTGCATGACGTGCACGTCGACGAGGTTGGCAACGTGTTCGGCATTCGCCCCGCTCACGGAAGCCGCTTCGTTTCGATCAGCGCCCACATCGATACCGTCTTTCCGGCGGCGACACCCCTGAACATCCGTCAACAAGGCAGCCGCTTGTACGGGCCGGGAGTCTCCGACAACGGCGCCGGCATTGCCGCCATGCTGGCCGTCGCCAGTGTCCTGATCAGCGCACGAATCTCGCACGGCCTGCCGTTTGTGTTCATGGGCAACGTGGGCGAAGAAGGGGAAGGCGATCTGCGCGGTATGCGGCATGTTTTCGCCACGCCCCGCTGGCGAGACGCGATCGCATACAGCGTCGTGGTCGACGGCGCCGGCGCCGACAGCGTGGTAGCCGAAGGTCTGGGCAGCCGCCGCTTCGAGGTCATTATCCGCGGCCCGGGCGGCCACTCCTGGAGCGACTTCGGTACGCCCAATCCGATCATTGCACTCTCGCGCGCCATCGAGCGGTTCAGTCAAACCTCGGTCCCGGCCGCGCCGAAAACGACCTTCAATGTCGGCGTCATTCGCGGTGGCACCTCCGTAAATTCGATTCCCGAATCGGTCAGCATGCGGGTCGACCTGCGCTCCACCTCGACGGCGGAGATCGACCGGCTGGAGCGAGCCCTCCGCCTTGCCCTGGAACAAGCGGTCGCAGCCGAAAATCACTCCGCCACCCAGCACGGAGCACGGAAGCCGCAGGTGGTACAGAGCGAAGTGCTGGAGATTGGAAATCGTCCGGCCGGTGAAATGCTGTCCGACGCCCGGCTTCTGAAAGTGATCCGCGCCGTCGACACGCAGTTGGGGAACACGGCCCAGGTGCAGCGTGCCTCGACCGATGCCAACATTCCGCTCTCCCTCGGCCGCGAGGCCATCGCCGTCGGCGGCGGCGGCTCCGGCGGTGGCGCCCACACGTTGCAAGAATGGTTCGACTGCAACGGACGGGAGCTCGGACTGAAGCGCATTTTGCTTACAATGCTGACACTTGCCGGAATAGGAGAATGATGAACCGTATCGCCCCGATTCTGATGCTGCTGACCGCAGCCTGCGCGTCGGCACAGACGGGGGCCTCCGCTGCCGCCTCGCCGAAGCCGAAAGCGGACGTCATCTTCGTGCACGCCAACATCTATACCGGGGTGGTCGACCCGACGGCTTCGCTCGGTGCGGGCAAGCGTGCCGAGGCGCTGGCGGTGCGCGGCGACCAGATCCTCGCCGTAGGCGCGCGCGCCGAGGTCATGAAGTTCAAGGGACCCGACACCAAAATCGTTGATCTCGGCGGACATTTTGTTATGCCCGGGTTCAACGATGCCCACCTGCACCTGGCGAGCGCCGGCCTGGAGAAGATGAACGTCAATCTGGTGGGCACAAGAACGCTCGACGAGTTCCGCGATCGTTTGCGCGCCAAGTGCGACGCCGTCGAGCCCGGAGAATGGGTTGTCGGGGAAGGGTGGGATGAAACTCTTTGGCCAGTCGCGGCCCTGCCCTCGCGCTGGGACCTGGACGAAGTCAGCGGCCAGCACCCGGTTTATTTAGGACGTGTCGACGGTCACATCGGCGTAGCCAACACGCTTGCCCTGCAACTGGCCAGCATCACTGTCGCCAGCCGCCAGCCCGAGGGCGGCAGAATCGACCGCGATGAAACGGGCACACCCACCGGCATTCTGCGCGAGACCGCGCAAGAACTGGTGCAGTCGGTGATTCCCAAGCCAACCCCGGAGAAGCGTCGGCAAGCCATCGAACTCGCTCTCGCCGACCTGGCCAGTCACGGCATCACCTCGGCGCAGGACTTTTCGCATTGGGAAAATTTTCCCATCTACGAAGAGCTGGAACGCGAAGGCAAGCTCACGGCGAGAATTTCAGAATGGCTGCCGTTCGACGAGCCGATCGAAGATCTGAACAAGAAGCGCGACTCGCATCCGCTTTCCGACAACATGCTGCACACCGGAATGCTGAAGGGTTTCATGGACGGCTCGCTCGGCTCGAAGACCGCTGCCTTGCTTGAGCCCTACCGCGACGATCCGAGAAATACCGGCCTGCCGCAATACGATCCGGCGAAGCTGAATGCCATGACCAAGGAACGCCTGCTGGCCGGGTACCAGATCGGATTCCACGCCATCGGCGACAGGGCCGTGCAAATGGCGCTCGAGGCCTTCGCGGAAGCGGAGAAAGCGGGCAGGGAAGCGAAGCCGAAGCCGGCCGAGGGCGCCACGCCCGGTGACTACCGTCTCCGAGTCGAGCACGCCCAGGTCACCACACCCCAGCAGATCCTGCGCTTCAGAGAGCTCAGGGTAATCGCGTCCATGCAACCGAGCCATCTGCTCACCGATATGAACTGGGCCGAGTCCCGTTTGGGAGCAAAGCGCGCCGAACATTCCTACGCCTGGGCCGAATTCCTTCGCCGCGGAGTAACGCTCGCGTTCGGCACCGATTATCCGGTAGAGCCGGTTACGCCCTTTCGCGGAATCTATGCCGCGCTCACCCGCAGCAGCGAAGACGGGCGGAAAAGTTACTATCCGGCGCAGAAGCTGAACATCGAACAGACCATAGCCGCGTACACGACCGGAGCAGCATTCGCCGAGTTCGCGGAAAAACAAAAAGGCAAGCTCGAGCCCGGCATGCTCGCCGACTTCATCGTTCTCGATCAGGACATCACCGCCGCACTCCCGACGAAAATCTTGGAGACCAGAGTTCTGCGCACCGTGGTCGGCGGCAGGACCGTGTACGGCATGGAATCATCGAATCACTGAGTCCATGGAAACATTGTCGGAGAGACCCTGTGTCATGGACGCCGGTTCGATGGACAGTGGCTCGACTTCGCAGATGCTCCGATGACTCGACCCCGAGAACGCGAACGTGCATTCCTAGTCGGCGCTCCGCTCGCCATCGTCCCGGCCCTGATTTTCCTGCCTGCCGTGACCTTCCTGATTATTTTTCCCCGCATACCGCACGGTCGGATCGTTGGCCTGTTCGTCGTGCCCGGCTGCGCCCTGGCCAGCGGCCTCGGACTCTGGAAACTTGCGCTGGGCGCAGTGGCAAAGCCGTGGGGAATCTTCAACGTGCTCAGTTTCGGAGCTCTGATGATCCTGCTCGTTATCGCCGGCTACACCGGACTGTTTCTGGCACTGATCACGATGAAACTGTAATCGGGTGACGAAATTCTGGAACTTCCTAACCACCCTCGTCACCGAGCTCGCGGCAAACCGTGATCTTCCGGCCACGTCAATTAGGGACGGAATCGATCGACGAGAGCGGGGGGAACCATTCCGTGCCCTCGCAGGATTGCGGTCGCGGGCCGCGGGCCCGCTTTTCTGCCGCGCGGCGGCAGCGCGAGCCATCACTTTCTCGAGAACGGCAACCGGTTTTTCTGCGTCTAACCAGCTCAGGGGGCCCTTTGAACCAACCCGCGGCGCCGAAGGTATAATAAAAAGTTAGATAGTTTCAGGAGGAACGAAATGGATTCGCGCGAAAGCGCCTTTTGGGTGCGCCTCAAAGCCAATCGCTGGGCCTATACGTTTACGATTCTGGCGACCCTTACCGTTGGAATTCTGATTGGCACCGTCGTTTCCGATGGCGTCAAAGGCAAAGAGGGACAGAAGTCGTCGGACGCGACCCCGCTGACCATTCCCGCTCCGCAGCAGCTCTCTAACGTCTTCTCCCAGATTGCGAAGCAACTGGAACCGAGCGTGGTCAACATCAATACCGAATCGACGATCAAGAATCCGCACCGCCGCGGTCGTTCCGTTCATCCCGATCCCGATCAGGAAGATCAAGGCGGTGATGAAGACAACCAGTTCCAGGATTTCTTTGATAAGTTCTTCGGCGGCCAAGGTGGTCAAGGCGCTCCCGACGGAGGCACCATCCGCCAGCGTTCGCTCGGCTCCGGCGTTATCGTCGATCCCAAGGGCTACATTGTGACCAATCGGCACGTCGTCGAAAAAGCCGATCGCATTCGCGTCAAGTTGCAGGGCGAGCCCGAGACTACGCCCGGCCACGACGCCAAACTCATCGGCATGGACCAGGAGACTGATCTGGCGGTGATCAAGGTCGAGATCGACCATCCGCTGCCGGCTGCGAAACTGGGTAACTCCGACGGCATGGAGGTCGGCGACTGGGTGCTGGCGATCGGCAGCCCCTTCGGGTTGCAGGAAACCGTCACCGCGGGCATCGTCTCGGCCAAAGGGCGCAACATCGTCCGCCAGCGGCAGTTCCAATCCTTTATTCAGACCGATGCCGCCATTAACCCGGGCAATTCCGGCGGCCCGCTCGTCAATATGGCCAGTGAAGTCATCGGCATCAACACCGCCATTCTGACTGAGACCAGTTCCTACGCCGGGGTGGGATTCGCCATGCCTTCGAACACCGTGGCCCAGGTCTATAACCAGTTGATCGGACCGGAACACCGCGTGGCGCGCGGCTCGATCGGGATTGAATTTTCCTCCGAGCCCGACCCCGCCTTGGCTCGCGTCTACGGATCGGGCGTGACGGTGGCGAACGTAACCTCCGGCAGCCCGGCTGAAGTTGCGGGTCTGAAGATCGGTGACACCATCACCTCCGTCGATGGCAAGGAGGTCAAGACCGGCGACGATCTGGTCTCCGACATCGCGGCCCGCAAGCCGGGATCGAAGGCCAAGCTGGCCTTTGTGCGCAACGGTAAAAAGCAAGAGACCACCGTCACCATCGCCGATCGCTCCAAACTCTTCGCTTCTCGCCTGGGCGACGAAGATGAAGACCAGGGTGAGGAAGCGCCCAAAGCGAGCAAATTCGGAGTTACGGTTCGTGGCATTACTCCTGACCTTGCCGACCGCCTGAGCATTACTGCCGGCAAGGGCGTGGTGGTCTCGGACGTGAAGCAGGGATCGTTCGCCGAAGATGTCGGTCTGAGCCGCGGCGATGTGATCCTCGAAGTGAACAAGCAACCGGTGAACAACCTGGACGACTTTGCGAAGATCGAATCGTCGCTCAAGAGCGGACAGGATGTCGTGTTCCTGGTGCGTCCGCGAGGCGCAAAGCCCCAGGATGGAACCAGATTCCTGGCCGGTACACTTCCGTAACCGCTCGGCAATCCGGCGATACTGGCGCTCCCTCCCCGTTTCGGGGACGATTAGAGTGGGCCGGTTTCGCCGGTTTTTTGTGGTTGCTTCAGCCCGTGAGGCAACCGGGCGTTTGCGCCCTTCCGAGCCCGGGCCGGCAAAGTGCTGCCGGGCGTGCGGCTGGTTCGATTGGAAAGACGGCTTCACGCTCCCGGCGGGGCTGGGCGAAGGCGGACGAGTTCTTAAGATGCGACCAGTTTCTCCAATCCGGCATTGGCGAATGCTTAGCCTGTGCAGCCTGTTGTGCTCCGCGCTCAGCGGGTTCATGATGGCGCAGAGCGCGCCAGCGCCAGCCAAGCCGGCACACACCTCGGCGAGCGCCGGTCGCCGCGCCAGGAATACCGCGAGTACCCATTCCGCCACCCGCCACAGTTCGCCCCACGCGACGACGTCCAAGAAACGATCTCGCGGCAAGAAAACCGCGGTCAAAAGCGGTCAGCGGGTCATTGACCCGACGCGTGCCCGCGAAATTCAGGTGGCGCTCATCCGCGAGCACTATATGCAGGGCGAGCCTTCCGGCACATGGGATGCCGAGACGCAGGCCGCGATGGAGCGCTATCAGGCAGACCAGGGGTGGCAGGCGAAGACAACGCCCGATTCCCGGGCGCTGATCAAATTGGGACTCGGTCCCAGTCACGAGCACCTGCTCAATCCGGAAAGCGCCATGACGAGCTCGACGCCACCGGCGGGCGATCCGAATGATGGCCCCAAGCAAGCGCCCGCCGAGAACGCCCTTCCCCAGCGATAGCCGCTCCTGGCACCAGCCCGTTTTTCCGCCGAACCAAATTTGTCGAGGATCTTTTTTCCCTCACTCGTCGCTTGACGAGGTGAAATGCAAGAACAGAGGCTCGCCGTGAAAACCCACGTCTACGTTATGGATCGACGGGAGCGCCGGCGCGAAGTCGTTCCCGGAGAAATCGAAAACATCACACTCGGCGTGCTGCGCAAATTGCGGAATCGCCGGTGCGACCGCGCAACGCAGTCCGCGCAACCCACGATTTCGGCGAGCGGTGCAGGGCTGCCGGGCACGAACTGAAACTGGCGCTACCCGAGTACCGGTCGCGGGCAGTAAGGAATCGGCAGTCCCTTGACGATCGCACCCGGGTTGCCATCGACGAGCGCCTGGGCATATTCAAGGCCCGCGATTCGTTCCGCAACCGCGCGACCGGCCGAAAGATTGGGGACACGGCGCCGGGTGTCGTGAGCATCGGAGGCGAGAATGTGGACGGCGGAGCGATCCAGCAGCCAGCGGGCAACCGTTTCGGGACGCTCTCCCCAGAAACCGGTCAGCGCCGAAGCCGTAATCTGAATCAAGCAGCCCTGCTCTGCCCATTCCACAATGCGCTGCGGCATTTGCTGCAAAATCGGATTCCGTTCCGGATGGGTCAGGATGGGCGTAAGCCCCCGATCCGCGAGCCGGGTGAAACAGTCCGCCAGACCGGTCGGCACGCTGTAGTTGCTCAGCTCAATCAGCAGGTAATTGGTTTCACCAATGGTGTAGCCGTGCGGCTGCTGCAGCACGCGCTCCAGATTTTCGAACGAGAGATGAAAATCGCACCCCAGACTGAATTGCAATCCCAGTCCGGCACCGACCTTCTC
This sequence comes from Terriglobales bacterium, assembly GCA_049520935.1. Taxonomy (GTDB): domain Bacteria; phylum Acidobacteriota; class Terriglobia; order Terriglobales; family Acidobacteriaceae; genus Acidiflorens. The sequence goes on from JBEKPJ010000003.1 coordinate 322,943, forward strand.
CCGCAGTTCCCCGAGGAGACCCGAGAGATAGAGACGGTCATAGGCATAGCGATCGTTGGCGTGCGGAGTGGCCACGACGTGCGTAATGCCATCCTCGACCGCCATGCGGCACATCTCGATGGCGACATCCCAGGACTTCGGGCCGTCGTCAACCTCCGGCAGCAGATGGCAGTGGATATCAATCACGGCGGAATCTTCTCTGGCGCAGACCGATCAACAAACACCACGATTAAAACACATCCCGGCGGCTGCTGCTGAGCATCGAACCTATCGTGGCCACCGGGCGATCGGCTCGATGGCCACGATTGATCGATGTCAGTCGGTCACCCGGTGGCCGTGTGCAGTTGCGTTCCTCCGGCCTTCTCGTGCAGGATATTGAACACAACCTTTTCGAACTCATCTTGAAGGATATAGAGGAGCAGGTTCGCCAAATGAGCCTTTCAAGCGCGGCGCGTGCCGCACTGACCTATTCAAGCAGCCTTCGCACAGTTCTTGCCGCTTCGGTCGTGGCGCTGGCCGGGCTTACCCTCGGTTGCGGTGCCAGCACTCCTTTTACCGGAGCGGGGCCTAACCACAATGCGTACGTGACTTTGCCCGCCGTCGGCTCCGTGCTCCAGCTGGATATCAATGGCGCAACCGGGGTCATCACGCTGGGAGCGCAAACCCCGACTACCGAAGACACGTCGCCGACCGGCATGGCCCTGTCTCCGTCGCGGAACCTTCTCTACACCGTCAATCCCGCCCAGGATTCGATCTCCGTCTTCAGTGTCGGCAGCGACGGCTCGCTGAACCTCACGGCCGATCCGACTCCCGTCGATATCGGCGCCGACCAGGCGGTCGTCGATCCTTCCGGCAAGTATTTGCTGGTAAGCAATAGCGTCCTCAACGGCAGTGTTTCGGTCTTCTCGATCGCTGCCAACACCGGTGCCTTGTCGGAACTTCCAGGATCGCCGTTCCCCGCAAACGCCTACCCAACCAATCTTGTCTTCACGCATAACGGGAACTTCGTGTTCGTTACCAATCCTTCGGAGGGATCAATCACCGCATTTTCTTTCGCCGGCGGAGTGCTGACGCAGGTGCCCGGTTCGCCCTTTGCCTCGCTGGTGGGAGGAGGGGGGGGAGCCGCCGCCATGATCGTCGATGGCAGCGATTCTTATCTTTACGTGGCCAATCCTACGGCCTTTAACCCTTTGCTCGCCAGCACCGGCAACATTTCCGGCTTCAATATCGATTCGAGCACCGGTGCCCTGAGCATGATGGGGGGTTCACCTTTCACCTCCACTTATGGTAACGGTCCGACGGCCATGACCATCGATCCGAGCGGCCGCTTCGTCTACGCCATGACCCCGGGCTCGAGTTATTCCATCTGGTGCTTTGCCATTACTTCCTCCGGCAACTCCAACAGCGGCGAACTGGTGGCCGTAACCAACTCCCCGTTCAGTCTGGCGGCGGGTGGCCTGTTTGCCTTCTTCGATCCGAGCGGCAGTTATTTGTACATAGGAAGCGAGGAGTCCAAAGCCATTGAGGGGTACCACTTCAATTCCTCCACCGGGGTTCTGACCGCGATCACAGGCTCGCCTTTTTCAACCGGATCAGCCCCCGGGGGCATGGTGTTTTCCGACTAGCGACGCGCGAAAGCCGATAGCCGTCGGTGCGTCCCCCAAGCCGGACAGGCCCAACCTGGAATCAATGACTTACAAGAGAATCAATGACTTACCAACTAGCACTTTGGTGGTAGAAGTTTGGCACCCGCGGGCCATTTTCAAATCCGGGGGGCTATCCTACATTACGGATCGAGCAGTTCTGGGGGAGGGCTGCCCGGGCGTCCTGGGTTCGAAGGAATCCGGACGCCCGTTTAATTTTTCGCACAAATCTTGCCGGGAACAAATCTCGCCGCCGGTTCGCTCGCTCCCGCTTGCCGGCAACCTGCTTTAATCTCATCAACCCGCGTATCGGCGGAAAATCGAGCACCCGGTTTCGCCCGCCTTTGCCAAATCCGCCCGCATGTTGAACAATGAGTAGTTGTCCCGGCCGCAGTCGGCAATTCTGCTGCGCCGCAAGGAATGCAAGGAGCCTTCATGTCCGCAACCGGAGAACTCATCCGCCTGATGAATTACATCGACGACATCGCTACCACCCTACGCCGCATCAGTGCCAGCATCCCGGCGATGACCAGGGAGGAATGCGCTCGCCTCGGCGAATATATTCGCAAGTCCGACCCCAGCTATGAGAGCGTCGTCCAGCACCTCGAGGAAGCGGGCAAAGAGAAAGAGCAGGCCAGCAAGTAGTGTTCGAAGTGCGCACGATTGCCGTCATCGGCGCCGGCGCCATGGGCCGAAGTATCGCCCAGGTTGCCGCTCTCGGCGGCTATCGCACCGTTCTTGAAGATCTTTTTCCCCATTCCCTGCGCCGAGCCGGGGCCGAGATCCGCGCCTATCTCGAGCAATCCGCCCAACTCGGCGAAATCAGCGCTCGCGAAGCCGAGGTAATTTTTTCCCGCCTGGAGTACGCCGGTTCGGTCGACGAAGCCGGCCGCGAGGCCGATCTGGTGATCGAGGCCGTTCCCGACGAACTTGAGTCCAAACTGGAGATCTTCATCATGCTCGACAAGTTCTGTCGTCCGGGCACGATCCTTGCCGCCAACACCTCCGCGCTCAGCATCAGCCAGATCGCCACCGCTACCTATCGCGCCCGCAAATGCATCGGCATGCGTTTTTCGCATCCCGTCCACGCCATGACACGACTGGAAATCGTCCGCGCCAGCGAAACCGATGACGAAACGCTCGCCGCCGTAATCGCAGTCGGCCAGCGCATGCGCAAGGAAGTCGTCGTGCTAGACGACGTGCCCGTACCGGCGAACCATTGACTGCCGGCTGAGTATTGGCCTCGCTCGAGACTCCTGGTTGATCCTGTCGCCCACCATCGGCAATCATGCCCACGGCATGGTTGAAAGACTGATCTGCCGGTATCCGTTCGCTCAGTCCCTTCGGGGCCTGACGCGCTGGCGGCGGCGTCCATGATGGGGCGGCCTGGTGAAGCGCTCGTGCCGAAAGTCAAGAGGGAAGCCGGTGGACGGTGTGCCGGGGAGACTCGAGGGAGCGCGATGCTGCCTTTTCCTGAAACGGCCGGGCGCGACGAGGACGGCATCCGGAGAGCGGGCACCAGGTCCAGCTAGTTTGCGACGCCGTTCCCCGTGCCGCGAGCGAACATCATGGAGGCGAACCCGTTGGAAGATTGAATTCCGGGTTGGATCGATTCCCCGGCTGGCTCGGTTAGGTTCTGCGGGCAGGGGCCGGGGTCCTTACGGAGCCCGCAGCCCCTGCCAGGCAGGGACGTTGGGAGCGGCAGATCTGGGGCGGGTGGGGCGATTATTGATTAATATCCTGTTTCGCTTCCAGCTTTTTTTCCAGCCCATCCAAATAGCTTTTCTGGTTGTCCGGAGCCACTGCGAGCGACAATTTCATTTCTTTCGCCGCATCGTCGTACTTGCCCTCGGAACTGTAGACGCGCGCCAACCCCGTATGCACGAACCACAGGTCGGGATGCTTCTTGGCATTTTCCCGGAAGATCGCGAAGGCTTCCTCGTTCCGCTTCTCGGCCTGCAACTGTCGACCATAGAGGTGAATCTGCAGCGGACTGGCAAACTCGAGCGCCTTCTTCTGCGCCATGGCCGCTTCATCCTTGCGATTGAGCGCGGTCAGTATCTTGGCTTTCGTATCCTCATTGTCATAACGATCTTCATTCTCGATGGATTTGTTGGCATATTTCAGCGCATCGTCCAGAGCTATTTTTTCGGTGAGAAAGTAGTTGGCCGCATCGTCCCAACTCTGCCAGTTATACCCGGAAAGATTCCGGAGCTGTTTCTTCAAACTGTCTTGCACGATGTCATGCACATCCACCGAAACCTTGAACGGCACTGCGATCTTCTCCCACTCCAGTTCGACGACCGCCGAGTCCGGCTGTAGCTGGTCGAAGTCGTAGGTGAGTGCGTTGTGCAGGTCCGCCGGTTGTGGCTTCACCGTCACCCGCAGCGCATCTTCGGCCTGGTCGTAACTGAAAGCCCCCCAGGACGTCGAGTTCTTGGAAAAAATAACCGTCCACTCGTCGGCATTCGGGATCATATGCAGCCCGTAGGTCCCCTTGTCGAGCGGTTTGCCTTCGATCAGCACCGGATCGCTGAACGTGATGGTCGTGTTTTCATTGGCTCCTGCGCGCCACACCTTGCCGTAAGGCACCAGATCTCCCCAAACCTTGCGATCTTTGGCCAGCGGCCGGTGATAGAGGATGGTGATGTCGGTGATTCCGATGCGTTGTGAAATCTCCGCCCGCTGGCTCTGGCGGGGCAGGTCGAGCACAAGCGATTGCGCCGAGCTAATGCCCGACATGACTGCCATCAGCAGGCAGAAAAGAAATCCGCGCCAAGCAGATCGAAACATAGGCAATGCCTCCTTCGGAATAACTCGTCTCTCTCAATTTTGATTGGGTGCGTCAGGTGCACCGCTGACTATCGGCTGCATTCAATGCGGCTTTCGCCGCCGGGGTCCCCCTGACCGGCGTGTTAGACGGACTCTCAACCCATCGGTGAGCGTCGGGCCGGGTAAAACTTTTCTGAACGCCGATTTGGGGCGGAGGCAGGTTCTGAAGCACTGCCCGGCGGGGACGGGTGGCCGGGCAGCAATCTCGACGGAACGCCCTCGGGGGCGTACAGTGCCCGGCACGGGGATGCACACATTTTTTCTCGGCCTTCCAGCCGCCCGCAAACTGGCACCGTACGACCCCAGGTCTCCAGAGGCGGACGCAGAGTGGAGCGCGCGCCTCGGCTAACCCCGGCGCGGTCTTCCGCGTCTAAGTCTTAGAGGGCTGGGTGTGCCTTTTTGCGGAACCCTGTCCCTCTTTTTCTCGTATCAGAAAGCAGAGGATGCCGCCCGTCTCTGACTCGCGAAGCGGGGTGCGCCTGAAACCAAGAACATGCGGATGCTCATCGAAATTGTTCGCCAGTCGCTGGCCACCCTCTGGGCCCACAAGTTGCGTTCATTTCTCACCATGTTCGGGATCGCGTGGGGCGTGGGATCGCTCCTGCTGCTGGTCGGCTTAGGCGAGGGCTTCCGCAGCGGCCAGGCCAAGCAGCTGAAAAATCTCGGCCAGGACATCATGTTCACCTTCCCGGGGCGCATCCCCGCCGTCGAAGGCAGCACCCAATCCGGCCGCACCTACCACTTCACATACCAGGATTACCAGGCCGTCCGCGGCGAAGCCCGCTTGCTGAAATATGTTTCTCCCGTCCTCAACCGCGAAGATATTCGCGCAGTCAGCGATTACGGTTCGACCAACGGCCAGGTCTTCGGCGTCGCCCCCGAGTACAACCAGATCCGTAACGTTCCCGTCGGTCCAGGTCGCTGGTTCAACGAGGAAGACAATACCGAAACGCGCCGCCTGGCGGTCGTGGGCTGGGAGCTGCTGAAAAATATCTTTCCCGGGCGCCCCGCCCTGGGTTCGCCGCTGCTGCTGAACGGTATCCGCTTCGAAATCATCGGCGTCCTCAGCAAGGTCGGTCAGGATGGCAACAACGGAACCAATGCCCGCATCTTCATTCCCATCGAAACCATGCGCAACCTGTTCCGTCTGAAAGAACAAAATAGTGAAGATGCGATCTCGTTTCTGAACTACCGTCCGCTGGTGCCCGCCGCAAATTTGGCGGCGAAGCAGGAGGTACACGACATTCTGGCCCGCCGTCACGGCTTCGATGGCAAGCTGGCGGAATCGTTTGAGGACTGGGATACCATCGAAGACAACAAGCGCGTGGCCAAGATTTTCGACGGCATGGACTATTTTCTGGGCGTGGTGGGCGTGATCACGCTGGCGCTGGGCGCCATCGGCATTATCAACATCATGCTGGTCTCGGTTACCGAGCGCACGCGCGAGATCGGACTGCGCAAAGCACTCGGAGCCACGCATCGCGCCATCCTCACTCAGTTTTTTGTGGAAGGAGCGTTCCTGACCGCCCTCAGCGGAGGCATCGGGCTAGCCATCACCACCGCTCTCGTCACGATTCTTGCCGCTTTGCCCGCTCCCGAAGGATTCGACACGCCGCGCATTGTTCCGTCCTCGGCGGCCATCGCGATCCTCTCGTTAGCTTTTGCCGGAATCGTCGCCGGGCTTTATCCGGCGCGCCAGGCCGCGCTTTTGCCACCCGTAGAGGCGCTGCGTCAGGAATAGCTGCGCCGCGGGAAATCGCCAGGCCGCGGTCGCATAGTTTTTGAGACGGAGTTCTCCATGATCCTCGAACTCGCCCGCCAGGCTTGCAACGCGCTCAGGCACAACCGCCGGCGCAGCATCCTGACGATGCTCGGCATGGCCTGGGGTATCGCCACCGTCGTTCTCTTGCTCGCCTACGGCTCCGGCTTCGAACGCGGACTCTGGGTCGCATTTCGCTCCTGGGGCACGAACCTGGTCTTCCTCTTCCCCGGACGCACCTCCTTGCAGGCTGGCGGCACCAAGGCGGGCAGCGAGATCAAACTCACGGTCAACGATCTCGACTACCTTGAGGCCGAAGTGCCGCTGCTCAAACGCATTTCGCCCGAAGCCTTCAAACAAAGCACGGTGGCTTTCGGAACGCGCAGCGGCAGCTACGGAATCAGCGGAGTCTATCCCTACTACCAGCACATGCGCCGCATCGACGTCGAGGACGGCAGCTTCTTTTCCGAGCTCGACGAAAACACCCACAGCCGAGTCGCGGTTTTAGGCGCCGACGTAAAAAAGAAACTATTCTCCGGCCAAAACGCGCTCGGCGAAAAGGTGCGGGTCGACGGAATTTCCTACGAGGTCATCGGCGTGCTCAAGCACGTCATCCAAAACGGCGACGACAACATGAACGGCAAAGTCTACATCCCGTTCGCGGCCATGAACGACCTCACCAACACCTATTACCTCAATGCCATCGCCCTGGAATACGAAGGCGACCACGAAAAAGTCGCCGAGGCCGTGCGTCGGTCCATGGCCTTTCACCACGACTTCGATCCCAAGGACAAGCGCGCCGTCTTTGTTTTCGACGTTTTCGCGGACCTGCTGGACCTGCGGGTGATCACCACCGGCATCAAGATCCTGCTCGGCTTCATCGGCCTGCTCACGCTCGGCATCGGCGGAGTGGGCCTGATGAATATCATGCTGGTTTCCGTCACCCAGCGCACCCGGGAAATCGGGGTTGAAAAAGCACTGGGCGCCCGCGGCTGGCACATCCTGATCCAGTTCCTGGCCGAGGCCCTGGCCATCACTCTCCTCGGTGGCCTGGCAGGCGTGATACTCGCGTATTTGGTTTCGTGGTCGGTGGGATCGATGACCCTGTGGAGCGCCTTCATAGAAAATGGCACCGAAGGCGACATCCATCTTGCGATCGACTCCACCACGCTGCTCGCCTCGAGCCTGATCCTCGGCTTGGTCGGCGTCATCAGCGGCATGCTTCCCGCCATCAAGGCCTCCCGTATGGATCCCATCGAGGCCCTGCGCTACGAATAGGCTCGGAGCCAACAGGGTGCGCCGGTCGTTCGGACGCGGGCGTGGCTCGGAAAGGCCCCGGCTGCTCCTCTGTGTTATATTTCTGTGCAAATTACCGGAGGATTTATGCGCCCACTTGGTGTCACCCTGGTTGGCTTCTATCAGCTTCTGCGCGGTGTGCTCTCGCTCGTGTTCGGACTTTCCATCATGCTCTTTGCCGGGCTGGCCGCCAGACTTGCTTCCCTGGCCGCCGAAGGCAATGCCGTGCAACGTTTGCTCAGCGACTTTGGCCGCGTCGCCGGTCTTGGCATTATCGTATTTGCCGCGTTGCACTTGATCGCCGGTTTTGGCGTGCTGCAAATGCAAAACTGGGGGCGTCTGATAACCCTGCTGTTTTCCGCCATCGGTTTGGTGCTGGTCCTGCCTGGCCTGGTCCACGGGCACATTTTCTCGCTGCTGTTTGGCGCGATCAACGCCGCCTGCATCTTCTATCTGGCCATGCCCCCGATCAAACGCGCCTTCCACGCCGAAGGCAACCCCATGCGCATGGCCGCGTAGATCCGCGGGGTTCGACAGCGGTGGACCTCGGATCGTCCGGACGCGGCTTGATGGGTCAGAGTTCGCCGCCGCTCGGTACAATGATTCCGTGTCCAATTCCGCCTTGCTCGACAAAGTGCTCGACCACTTGCGGCTCTACGAACATCCGCTGCTGGTTTTCTCCGCGCGCGAAAATGACGGGCGGATTGAGATCCTGATCGACCTGAAGAACTCCACCGTCCCGGTTGACACCTACGTCTTCTCCATTCATTCCCGCGACCTCGATCATGCCCAGTTCGCCTGGCATCTCCAGCACCAGCTTTACGACGCCCTGCACGACTATTTCATCGAAATGTTCACCCGGACTCCCCAGGATCACGCCGTCCCGCGCGGCCCGACGCCGGCCCCCGACAAAGGCCGGCCGAGCGAGCAAAGGTAGCCGAGTGCTCCTGCGCGAAACCATCGAGAACGAGATCCGCGAGCGCGGCCCGATCCCGTTCGGGCGCTACATGGAGATCTGCCTCTACCATCCTTCCCACGGTTACTATGCCCGCAACGCCGAGCAATTCGGCAAAGCCGGGGACTTCTACACCGCAAGCGACGTTCACGCCGTCTTCGGGCGTCTACTGGCGCGGCAGTTTGACGAGATTTGGCGAGCCCTCGACCGCCCGTCCGCCATCGAGATCCTGGAACTTGGCCCCGGACGCGGGCTTTTTGCAGGCGACGTCCTCGACTGGTCGCAAAAGAAATTCCCTGAATTTTTCGCTGCGCTTACCTACACCTTGCAGGAATCGTCACCCGCGCTGCGCCGCAAACTCCAGGAAAATCTCCGCGGCCACATCGACCGGGGCAAAGCGCAAGTTCCACCGGACCCGGCCCGGCCGGGGATGAGCCCGGCAGATCCCGGCATCCACCGCGCTCTTGCTCCCGAGATTCCCTTGATGGTCTTCGCCAACGAGTTTTTCGACGCTCTTCCAGTCGAGATCCTGAGCACTCAAGGCCAGCTCCACATCGCCATGGTGAACAATCGCCTGCAAGAAATCTGGCTCCCGCCACTCGCTCGAGAACTGGAATTCCTCGATTGCTACGGGGTCGGTCCTGAAGCCGGCGAGCGCATTGAGGTACCGATGGCGGCGCAAGCCTGGATTCCGAAAATCGCAGCCTCCGGGACAATGAAAACGGGCTTATTGCTCATCATCGACTACGGCTACACCCGCGACGAACAGCGGGCGGGACGCCACCGCGGCACACTCATGGCCTATCGCCGGCACTCCGCCAGTCCCGACCCCTATCAGGCCCCGGGGGAGCAGGACCTCACCGCCCATGTCAATTTCACCGCCCTGGCGAGCGGGTGCGAGCAAGCCGGCCTACGGTGCGAAAGGCTGCTGACCCAATCGCAATTTCTCATGGGCATCGGCGAGAAAAACCAGTTTGCCGATGTCTTTGAGGACTGCCGCGTCCCGCAGGAGCGGGCGAAGGCGGCCCTCCAGCTCAAACATCTGGTGACGCCGGCCGGCATGGGAGAAAATTTCCAGGTGCTGATTTCCAGCCGCGGCCTGAGCGCCCTCCAAACAGCGACCCTTTGCGGCTTGAGCTTCGGAACGGGTGCTTGGTTGCCAGGGGTCGGATCCCGATCAGAATGACGGTGGCTCCGGCAAGGCTATACTCATGGTGCGTGTCTGGAGGTTCGTTATGAAGCGCCGCGTTCTGGCTCTGGTTACCGTCTTATGTCTCGCCTGGACTTGCCTGGCCGAAACCAGCTCCGACGACGCTCCCGCTACCAAAGCCGACGTCGAACGATATCTGCAGGTCGTAAACTCCCATGACCTGATGAAAAAGATAATGTCGACCATGACCCAGGGTATGCACCAGATGTGGCACGAGCAGTATCTGAAGCACAAAGGGGAACTGCCCGACGACTACGAAGCGAAGATGAAGGCAACCATGGATGACATGTTCGACAACATGCCCATGGATGAAATCGTCGAGACCATGGTTCCGGCCTACCAGAAGCACCTCACCAAGGGCGACATCGACAACCTGGTCGCCTTTTACTCCTCGCCCACCGGTGCCAAGGTATTGCGAGAGATGCCCGCCATAATGGCGGAGGCAATGCAGGACATGATGCCCACCTTGAGCAAGTACGTGGAGACTGTCCGGCAGAAGCTGCAGAAGCAGACCGACGACATGATTGCCCGGTCGAAGAAGCCGTCCGATGCGGCCGCTCCCGCCAGTAACAATTGAATCCGGGCCAAGGGGCGACTTAAATACCTAAAGGTGGTGTGTACCAAAGGTATGCACCTTTTTCGCTGCATTTAACATTTCTGAAATATCTTTGCAGTAAACTGCGCTCATGAGTTCACCCCGCCTCTCTCGGTTCGCCTTGCCGCTGCAGGTCGCCGCTGTTTGCTACCGCCGGGTGAATTCGCATGCCGAGTTTCTGCTGGTCCACACCAACGGCGGCAGCAAGTGGACGTTTCCCAAGGGAGCCCCCGAACCCCGCCTTTCGCACAGCCAGGCCGCCGAACGCGAAGCCAAAGAGGAAGCCGGAGCCACCGGGGTCATCGAGCCCCGCCATTTCCACATTTACGTCCACTCCAAAGGGGTCTTCTGGCAGCCGGGCGGCGTGCAGGAATACGTGGTCAAAGCCTTCTTGCTGGAAGTCCGCCAGACCCGCCGTCCCGAGGAAGACGACCGCGACCCGACCTGGTTCGACGCGGAACGAGCGCGCATCATCCTCGCCAAGGGTCGCGAAGTCAAATATGCCCACGAGCTTCAAACCGTCATCGACCGTGCCCTCGAGCACCTGGGCGTAGCCCGCATGTCCGCGGTTCGTTGAGACCGGTCGGGGAGCGGCTGTCTCGGCCCAAGCGTGAGAGAGATTGGCTTATCTAACCTGACCGTCCTCCGCACGCCCGCTCCATCGGTTTGGGGTCCTGCGCTCACCGCCGATCCGGCTGGCTGCGCAGCCAAAGCCAGACGCGATCGATAAAGAATTGTCAAACCACCCCCAGCGGAGATATGTTCGTCGAGTGCCTGCGAACCTCCAAGCTGCGGTTGCCCCGCTCGCGCTCGTGCTTGTGTCGTGGGCGGCATGGGGAAGCGACTGCGCGGTGTCGCGTGAGTTCGAGATCAGACGTTCGCAGGTTCTGCGCGGCACGCTCCAGGACCCGCAGGGCCTGGCACTTTCCGGGACCAGGATCGAATTGCTAGCCGGGAAACTGGTGGTGCAGAGTCGGAAGACCGACCGTCTCGGTGAGTACGACTTTGGAGAAGTCTCTTCCGGGCGGTACCGGGTCAAGGTCCATGCCTTCGCCTTTTGCGCGCCCGAAGTCGTCTGCAAGGCCGACGGTTGCAGCCTCCGGTCCAAATTGAAGCTCAATCCCCAAAAACCTCGGTAGGCTCTACCCGTGCCCGGCGGCCCGGCGGATCCCGCATGCTGGGTGGTCAGATTCTGTGGTTAGATAAAGAGATAATCCCATGATCCAACTCTCCGGCGCCGGCAAGCGCTACGGCCACAAGCTCCTGTTTGAGAACGCCGACTGGCTGATCACGCCCGAATCCCGTATCGGACTGGTCGGAGCCAACGGCACCGGCAAGTCCACCATCATGAAAATCCTCGCTGGAAGCGAGTCGCTCGACTACGGCTCGATCTCCCGTGCCAAGGGCATTTCCACCGGATACCTCCCGCAAGACGGCCTGACCATGACCGGCCGCACGGTTTTCGCCGAGTGCATGGCCGTCTTTGACGATCTTCACGCCATCGAGAAGGAAATGGAGGCGCTGACTCGCAGCATGTCCGAGCTTGACCATCGAAGCCAGGAGTATTCCAATGTCGCCGACCGTTACCAGAAGCTGGAACACGAATTCGTAGCCCGCGACGGCTACACGCTCGAGGCCCAGGTGGGCACCGTGCTCAGCGGACTCGGCTTCCACCGCGAGGACTGGAAGCGCGCCACCGAAGAATTCTCCGGCGGCTGGCAGATGCGCATCGCGCTCGCCAAACTCCTGCTGCAGAAGCCCAATCTGCTCCTGCTCGACGAACCCACCAACCATCTCGACCTCGAAGCCCGCAACTGGCTGGAGGAGTACCTCACCACCTATCCGAACGCCTTCATCCTCATCTCGCATGACCGTTATTTTCTCGACGTCACCGTCAAGCGCATCGTGGAGATCTGGAACAAGCAGATGCATTTCTATGCTGGCAACTACGACCAGTACCTGGCCGGAAAAACCGCGCGCAAAGAACAGCTGGAAAACGCCTATAAGACCCAGCACGACCGCATCGAGCAGCTGGAAGTCTTCATCAACCGTTTTCGCTACACCGCCACCAAGGCCAAGCAGGTGCAGAGCCGCATCAAAGAGCTGGAAAAAATGGAGCGCATCCAGATTCCGGAAGAAGAGAAAACCGTTCACTTCTCCTTCCCGCAGCCGAAGCCGAGCGGCCGCATCGTGGCCGAATTTGTCGACGTGGCCAAAAGTTACGGCGAAGCCGGAATCAACGAGCACAGGGTGTTCGACAAAGTAAATTTCATGATCGAGCGCGGCGAGCGCATCGCGCTCGTAGGAGTCAACGGGGCGGGCAAGTCCACCCTGATTAAACTCCTCGCCCAACAGGAGAAGCGGACCGCCGGCGAATACAAGCTGGGCCACGAAGTCCATCTCGACTATTTCGCGCAAGATCAATACAAGGAACTCGATCCCGATGCCCGCATCCTCGACGACCTGGGAGAACTCTCGGGCGCCTCGACGCAAACCGAGCTGCGCAGCCTGCTTGGCTGTTTCCTTTTTTCGGGAGACGACGTCTTCAAACGCATCGGGGTACTGTCGGGAGGCGAGCGCAATCGCTACGCCTTGCTAAAAATGTTGCTGCACCCCGCCAATTTCCTGCTGCTGGACGAACCCACCAACCACCTGGACCTGCGCGCCAAGGATGTGCTGCTCGAAGCCCTGATGAAGTACACCGGGACCGTGGTTTTCGTCTCCCACGACCGCTATTTCATCGACCGACTGGCTACCCGCATCTTCGAAATCGGTGATGGCAAAGTGGAAATCTATCCGGGCAATTACGAAGACTATCTCTGGCGCAAGCAGGCAAGACAAAACGCTCCCCAAGAAACCTCCCAGCCATCCGGGACGCTCCCGGCGCTCTCCCCGGCGCCCGCCAATGCACCGAATCCCACCCTGCTCGAGACGCAACTCCCCGGATCTGCTCCCCCCGCCGATCCGGCCGACGCCAAAGCCAAGCGCCTGAATCCCATCAAGCGCCAGCAAATCGCAGACCGCCTGCACGAAGTCGAAGACAAGATCGCCCGGGCCGAAACCGCCATCGCCCGGTGCGAAGCGAACCTGCAGAGCTTCGTAAGCGCAGAGGAGACCCACCGCCAAACCCAAGAACGGGCTCGCCAGAAAGACCAGTTGCAGCGCCTGATGCAGGAGTGGGAGGAGTTGTCAGAGACGCTCGCCTGAGCGTGCGTCCGGGCAGACCCGACTAGCCGGGCAGCAGAACACGAGGAAACAGCAAGTTTGGGTTGGAGGGTGCCGAATGGAAGCGGCTCTACCCGCCTGCTTTCAATTCCGTCAGCACCTGCCGGGCAATTTCTTTCAGCGTCTCAAACACGCCAGCGCCCTGGAAGGCCACGGCTTCGACCACCGGCTCGTTTTTCTTCCGCAGTTCCTTGGAGAGCGCATCGGCCGGCAGCACGTTCGGCAGGTCGCGCTTGTTCAATTGCAACACATAGGGAATCTTGTTGAAGTCGTAGCCATGTTCTTTCAGGTTCGACATCAGGTTGTCGAGTGCTTCCACGTTGGCATCCTGGCGTTCCTGCTGCGAATCGGCGACAAAGACGATCCCGTCGACGCCGCGCAGAATCAGCTTGCGGCTGGCGTCATAAAACACCTGACCGGGAACCGTGTACAGGTGTATGCGTGTTTTGAAACCGCGCACCGTGCCCAAATCGAGCGGCAGAAAGTCGAAGAACAAGGTTCGATCCGTCTCGGTGGCGAGCGAGATCATCTTGCCCTTCTGCTGTTCGGCTGTCTTCTGGAAGATGAACTGCAGATTCGTCGTCTTGCCGCCCAACCCGGCGCCGTAGTAGACGATCTTGCAATTGATCTCGCGTGCTGCGAAGTTGATGAAACTCAAAAGGTTTCCTCAGAAACTCCGGCCAGGAGGACTCTCGCGTACCACTGCCGTAATGCGCGAGCCCCTCGCCAAATTCACCAGACCATAGTTTCGGTTACTGCTGGTTTTTATACCACACCGAAAGGCTCTGGCGCAGGTTACCCAGGTTACTAGATCAGTAGCCGGTCGCAAGCGCCCATTTTTCGCGCCGGGGGGTAGATCGATGCGGTCCGCTTCTGGCGTTGACCGGGCGTCCTGTCGGCTGCGGCCGGCAAGCGGTGGCGAGCTATCGTGGTGTCGGCAGAGGGTAATACCCATATTTCGCATACACCTTCAGGCCGGCATGCCGCAGCACCTGCACCTCGATGTCCCGGAAACCCCCGATGCTCGACTTTGGCGAATAGCCCAAGGTGTATTGATTGCGCGCTTCTCCCATGGCGTCGGCGTATGCCCGCTCAATATCGGCTGCGGTCAGCTCGCCGAACACCGTCCCACCGCCCGTTGCCGACACGTACCTGGGCAAAATGTCGCTGTAGCCCACCAGTTTGCCCGTCTTGGGCACGTGGATCCGCTGCAGGCGGTCGTAAATCGGGATCGCTGCCCCTTCTACCCCGACCGCGTACACGGTAATGTTTTGCGTTTGCAGCACTTTTAGGGTATCGGCGTAACTGGCCGTCGAGCCCAGTTCCCGTCCGTCGCTGATGACGAAAATGATCTTTCGCCGCGCCCGGTCGCGCTTGGACAGATCACGCGCCGCGAACAGAATCGCATCATTCAGTACGTGGGCTACCTTGGGAGGCGTGCTCACCGGATTGACCGGATAATCCACCGGGCGACCATTGATATACGGTCCTTGTGGACCGAGCGGGCCGCTGGTGACCGGGGGCCCGTTATTCGCCCCGCTGTATCCCTTGACTTGATTCAGGGCGGCGGTCAACTGCTTGCCCACGGTGTCGAAATCCGCCAGTCGCCCCACCGTCGTGCTGTAGGTGTAGATTCCGACTTCATCGAACTGGCTGAACGCACCCTGCAACGCCGGCAGAGTTTCCTGGATCTTCTTCAACCCCACATCCGCCATTCCGGTATCGAAAATCACCGCCGCCGACAGGCTGAACGGATCACTTGTGAAAAACGTCAACTTCTGCCTTTGGCCATTTTCGAGGACGGAAAAATCCTGACCCTGCAGGCCGCCAACCAACCGCCCACTGGAATCCTTCACCGTGACCGGAACCAGCACCAGCGTGGGGTTGGAATGGATGGTGTAGCCCACGTCTTCGCCGGTTCCCACATCCCGCGGTACGCTGCCCGCAGGCACCGTCTTGACCGGAGGCATCGACGGCGGGTTCGCCGACTTGTCGTAGACGATATCGGGACTGTCTCGCGGAACTGCCTTCGAACTCGGAGTCGCGCCCGACCCATCCGCGGGCGGCGTCTCCGGCTTGGACTCACCCTCGGCCTCCTGCCGCGCGCTCGGGGGCGGGGGCGGCGGTATCGGCCGCGTTGCCGAGGGAGCGTCCGGGATGTCCTCTGGCTTTTCCTGCGCCGCCAAACCGACCGTCAGCAATCCCATCAGCAGGCCAGCCAACGACAGTCCCAGCCTAGCTACCGCGCTCCGTTTCGTGGCCATCCCCAACCCCTCTGTCTTTCTTGCAACCCTGCTTGACGCGTTTTTCACTACCTTCAGATGCCGAATGCGCCTGCTTTGGTGCATCTAACCATTCCAGCTCGGCTCCATAGCAGGACCATTACAGGATAGACTAGCAAAGTATCAGGATAAAAACGCTAATGCATAAAGCACATTTGAAGTCGAATCTGCGCTCAGGTTCGTTCGCTCCCCCGTCGCTCCCCCCCCGGGTGCTCGCTCCGGGAAAGCTCGTGCTGCTAACCCTGACCCTGGTGACGGCCCTGTCGCTTCCCGCGGCCGCGCAGAATGCGCCGCCTCCCGCGCCCCCGTCGCCCCCGCCCGCAGCTTCAACCGGCCCCACCTCCAACACCAATTCTGCCGGCAGTCCCAATGCCAATGAGCAGCCGCAAGACCAGTCGGTCGAAACTCTCAAAGTCAACGTCGAAGTGGTTCAGTTATTCTTCAACGTCAAAGACAAGCACGGAGCGCTGATCCCCAACCTCAGCAAAGACAATTTCGACCTGCTCGAAGATGGCAAGGCGCAGACCATCAAGTACTTCAAGGCCGAGACCGATCTCCCGCTCACCCTGGGCATTCTCATCGATTCCAGCGGCAGCCAGATGCGCGTCCTCGATATGGAAAAAACCGTTGGCGGTTCCTTCCTCGAGAGCATTCTGCGGCCGAAAGACGAAGCTTTCGTCATCGCCTTTGACGTCGATATTACCCTCCTGCAGGATTTCACCAATTCCGTCAGCCGGCTCAAACACGCACTCAACGAGGCCAGGATCAACACCGGCGGAGTCGGATGCTCCGGCGGCCCCATCGGTCCGCAGGGCCCGATCCCATGCTCCTCGACCGGGCAACGCGGCACCGCACTCTATGATGCCGTTTATCTGGCTTCGCACGATGAGTTCAGCCACGAAATTGGCCGGAAGGCAATGATCCTTCTTACCGACGGGCAGGATGAAGGCAGCCGTCTCAAGATCAAAGATGCCATTGAGGCTGCCCAGAAAGCGGATGCCATCTGCTACGTGCTGCTCATCGCCGACCGCGGTTTCTACGGCATGGGGAACTTCGGTTACAACGGTGATTCCGACATGAAGAAACTCACCCTCGAAACCGGCGGCCGCGTCATCGAAGTCGGCAACAAAATCGAAAAGCTACGCCAGGCTTTCGACCAGATTTCCCAGGAACTCCGCAGCCAGTACAACGCCGGATACGTTCCCACCAACGCGACCCGTGACGGTTCTTTCCGCAAAGTCGAAATCAAACCCAAGCAGGGAGACTATAAGGTCCAGGCGCGCAGCGGCTACTACGCCACCCCTCCTCACGAAGACTGAATCCTCGGGGGAGAGCAGGCTTCACCCGAACTCGTTTCTCTCGACCATGGCAGCCGGGCAGAGAGAATCTGATCGACGGCCGGAGCCCGCGAAGTTGGGGAAGAGTCGAGTGCCGGCCGCAGTGTACGAATCGCTGGCCGGCGAATTTCTCGCCAACGTTCTTGGCTACCTTACTCACTGTATGTGGAAGATGTGGAAGAGCTGGTCTTGAATTTGCTCCCCTGGAAGCATATAGTCACTTCACCACCAACCTACCTCGCAATTGTTTGGGCCCCGAAATAACTCACGCAGGAGGAACACCTATGCAACAAACACGCATTTTCAAACTCGCGCTGCCCTTTCTTATTGCGCTTGCCGCACTGAGCGGACAGGCGTTCGCTTCGAGCGTCGCTGTCGGCCTCTGCGCGGCGCCCGGCACTCACTACACCACGATTCAAGCTGCGGTAACCGCGGCTTCCCCGGGAGCCACGGTTCGCGTTTGTCCTGGCACTTACCCCGAGCAGGTACTGATCACCAAAAATCTTACGTTGCTGGGAATTGCAGCGGGCGTCAATGACGCGGCGGTCGTGACGGTGCCCGTAGGCGGCCTGGCTGCGAATGGTTCCGACATTTTCGGCAATCCCGTAGCCGCCCAGATCTTCGTTATGAATGCCACGGTCACCGTTTCCCATATCACGGTCGATGGCAGCAACAACGGCCTGGCCAGTTGCGCTACGGATCCCATCGGAATCTACTATCAGAATGCGGGCGGGTCGATCACCGACAGTGTTGCCCGAAATCAGCTCATGGATCCTGCCTATCAGGGTTGCCAGGTGGGCTTGGCGATTAATGTGGAAGGCGGCGACGGCAGTCCCGCAGTTACGATTTCCAATAACTCGGTGCGCAACTACGATAAGAACGGTATTACTGCCAGCGGTCCGGGCAACGGCGGCGGCCCCAACGTTACGGTTAGTTCGAACACCGTGATCGGCCTCGGTCCTACCAATGTTATCGCCCAGAACGGGATTCAGATCGGTTATGGCGCGACGGGCTTGGTCACAGGCAACGAGGTAGTGGACGATATCTATGCCAATCCTCCCTGCGGAGGCAACAATCAGCCGCCGTGTTACGGCTCTTCGGGAATCCTGATCTATGCTTCTGAGGGCGTGACCGTATCCTCGAATACCGTGGAGAGCACCCAGCTGGGAATTGCTCCCACAACCGACCCCACGTATGGAACTGCGAACAACACCACCATCCGCTCGAATCACGTGGGAGGAACGCAGATTTACGATGCCATCGATCTGTGCAGCGACAACAATGTGGCGCAGTCCAACTTCATTTATGGCAGCGCCCAATCCGGCATCCACTTGGATGATGAGTGTCCGCCGTCGCAGGGGAACAACAACACGGTCACCGGCAATACCATTAACGAAGCCTGCGCCGGCATTCTCCTCGGAACCGGCACGGGCAATACCACCACTCCGAATACTTTCTTGAACGATACCAATACCACCCTCTCGGGTGACACCTGTACTCCCCTCGATTCTCCGGCCAAGTCGAGTGGAAAGCATGTAGCTTTTCGGCCTTCACCGTTCACCAGCATAAGGAAGTAGCGAGGCAGCGTCGATACGGGAGACGCCGGAAATTGTGACGCGGGTTCCGGCGTTCTCCTTATGCGGCGCTTGGCGACATCTGGCCCGCCGTTCGCAATGTTCGCTGCCCACAGTCCCACTTGGCACCGCCCCGGTTCGACACGAAACTGTTCTCGCCGGACGACCCCCGCGCCAGCTGACCCTGTCGCCCCTTTTTCGGCCCGTCGTACCACCCCGGGGCTCTATCACCGTGCTGCGCCGCATCGCGCGCTTTGCCTGCTAGCTACTCGCCCGTGCCGGAGCCGTAACTGTAGACGAGAATGCGCCGCTAGGCCCGGCAGTGATCAAGCTCCGCGGAACCGGGCCGTGGCCCGGCCGTTGTGTGGGAAGACCTGGCAGTCGACTTCGCCGGGAAATCAGCAGAAGGCGCGACGGGATACAGGGTTCGGTGGGCATTCCGTTTTATCCGCGCCACCTGCGGGAACGGTTTTTCGGGCAAAGTGCTGGGGGCGCGATGGAAAGTCCCGGCCCTCGATGAGGCTCATCGTGCGTGCGAAAAATCCTCCACGGCGAACAACTGTCCACCGTGTTCGACCACGCCGACGCCAATCGAATCCATTTCCTGATCGAGAATGTTGGCGCGATGGGGAGCGGACTGCATGAACTGCCCGTGGATGAATTCCGGCGTTGGCCCCTGGGTTACATTTTCAGAAAGTGAGCTAAAGCGCGCTCCCGTCTGCTTTACCCGTACCGAAAGGCCAGGCTCACCCTCAAAGCCATGCTGCGCCGATCCGTGGTCCGCCATCACCTGCGCATGTCGCCGCGCCGCCTCCGCCAGCAAATCATTCCACCGCAGCGGCGCCAGTCCCTGCGCCTGGCGCGCCTGATTGACCGCTATGAACAATGCTCGCTCGGCCCGTGCCACCGCGGTCTCGCCATATGCCGAACAGCCGAACAGAATCGCCGTAATCGTTACCGCAGCCAGCCGGGCCGCCATGCGCATGGTCGTTTCTCCCAGGGAACGCTAACCACAACTAGAACCCATTCAGGGCCGACCGGGCAAGTTACCTGCGTCGCAAGTTACTCCCATTGGGCGGCCGGAGGATCCTGGTTTACTCCGGCCTGATCCGGGCGGCGCCGCCCGGCGCGAATCGACTGCCCGCCTTCAGCGTCCGGCGGCCTGCCCTGGCCGGGAAGACGGATAGATAGGTGCAAGCGCTACCGTCGGTCCCAATACCAGTCACGCCGGTCGCGGTTCAGGTCGCGATATTCCCGACGCAACTCGCGCCGTTCATGGCGCGCGGCCGCATAGTCGCCGTAGTAACGATCGCGCCGCAGTTGGCGCTGGTCGTGGGCGATCCGCGCTTCATCGCGCCGGATGTCGCGCCGGTCCCGCCAGCCATCGTCGGCAAGCATCGTCCCCGCTCCCAATGCCATCAACAACAGAACCCCGGCCATCATGCGTTTCATAATCCATGCTCCTTGGGGTCGGTTCCTGCTCGTCTCGGCCTCCGCCGGACGTGTTGCCGGAAACGACCTGCCAGGTGCAAACCCACTTTCCGGCCGCAAGTTGCGCCAGGGCGACGGCAGAAGCCCGCTGTTTCGTTGGCCAAGCAAACATCGGAAAGCCGTCCAGAGCTGTCCCGTGCGGGCGAAGCCCACGGTCCGCCTAGAGTAGGCGGACAGACTGCCGGGTTCGACAGCGGAAGGATGCGTGGAACTTGCCCGGCCCGCAGAGATCGGCGGTCATTTCTTCGGACGATCCTTGACCGGGATCACAAACTTCAACCCCGACCAGACATCGGTGACCGCGCAGACTTTCACATCGACCAGTCCAGCCTCAAGCCCGCTTCGTCGAATCAGGTCTTCGGTAAGGTCGGTGGCAACTCCCGAACTTTTCTTGGGCCACGAAAGCCAGAGCATGCCGGCGGGCGCCAGTGCCTTGGCGGCCGGTACCAGTTCCCGCTCGAGAGCGGCGCGCGATCTGAGGGAGAGGAAAACGAAATCAAGATTCCGGCTGCGCGTTTTGGAGAAACTCTGGCTCCGGCATTTCAGGAGTGCGTCCCGCAACTCGTCCAACACGTCCTCGGGCACATGCGAGAGGGCAACGCAAGAATCGGGCTTGATACCCAACTTCTTCGCCAGGGGGGTTCCGGAATAACCAGCCATAGTGAACCTGGAAACGGAAATCGGGGATCAAAGCCGGCGATCCCGCACCGCGACCCTACTACTTTGGAGCGTAGTATCCCCTGCGGGTGCGCACCTTCAGGCCCTTTTCCTGGGCCAGGATTTCAATCGTGCGGTAGCGTCCGTCGGTGGCAAAATTCGCCGGCCTGTAGGATACCCAATATTGGCTGCGCAATTCCTCCTGGATGGACTGAAACGCATCCGACATCTCGCGCATCTGGAAGGGAAAAAAAGCGCGTCCGCCGGTCGCTTCCGCGATGCGTTCGAGCACCTTGTCGCCGTTGCCCTTCATACCGCTGATGTTGGTGCTGATGGTGTAAACGATCACATCGGCGCGCTCCGCCATGTCGATCGCTTCCTCGCGCGTGACATGGCTCAAGTTGTCTTCTCCGTCGCTCAACAGGATAATGGCACGGCGCACGGGGCCGGTCTGTTCCTGCTTCAGCAGTTTGTCGCGGCAGGCAAAGTAGAGCGCATCGTACATCGCGGTGCCACCGCCCGCCCGCAACATGCGCACGCCGGTCGAAAGGTGTTCCGTACTGTCGGTGAAATCCTGGGTAACCTCCGGCGTGGCGTCAAATCCCACCACGAAGGCCGTGTCGTAGTTCGGACGAATGATGGAATTCAAAAACTCGATTGCCGCGTCCTGCTCGAACTTGAAGCGGTCGCGCACCGAGTTGCTGGCGTCCACCAGCAGACCCACCTGCAGAGGCAGATCGGTTTCGCTGCGGAAACTGCGCAGTTCCGCCGGCCGTTTATCGTCGATCACCCGAAAGTCGTTGCTTTTGAGATCTTTGATATACCGTCCGTGCCGGTCGGTCACGGTGAACACCACGCGAACTTCGTTGACCGTCTTCTTGAATGTGCCGACGGCTTCGCCGGAATCGCTGTTGTCCGAATTGTCGGGCGGATTCGCAGTCTGCCCCGTCGTCGCCGGAGGTTGCGCCCGACTGTCCGGCGGAGCGGCGGTTTTCGCCGGCGCATTTTGCGGCGCTGTCGGAGGAGCCGTCTGGCCCATGAGCCATCCGGCCAGAGCCAGTGCGGTAACCAGAAGCAGAGAAATGCGCAATTTCATCAAGATGATTGGCTCGGAGTCGGTGTCTCTATTATAGCCCCGCGGACGAACGCGAAACGCTTATCGGTTCGGTCCCTGCTGGTCGGGGGCCGGTCGCGCATCCTCGACTTCAGTATTCTCGAGACTCGCGAGCAACTTTACCAGTTCCTTCGGTAACGGGCGGGAAAACTTGAGCAACTCCTTGGTCCGCGGATGCGTCAACTCCAGCGCCGTGGAATGCAGAAAATTTCGCTCCAGCATCAACGTTGCCGGCATCCCCGCCGACCGCCGCTTGTTCGATTGCGAGCGCAACTCCCCTGGCGCTCCGTAGAGCGCGTCGCCCACCACCGGATGTCCGATCGACGACATATGCACCCGAATCTGATGGGTACGTCCGGTCTCAATCGTCACCTCCACCAGGGCAAATCGGCCGTAGGGGGCATCGATCTTTCGCTGCACGAGGTAATGGGTCACCGCCTCACGGCCGCCGAATCCCCGGGTCGTCATCCGCGTTCGCCGTTGCGGGTGGCGGCTGATGGCGCTTTGAATCGTGCCCCGATCCTGCTTCGGCCAGCCGTGGACGAGCGCAAGGTAAGTCTTGTGCACCTCGTGCCCACTGAATTGTTTGGCCAATCGGCGATGCGATTCGTCGTTTTTCGCCACCACCATCAGCCCGCTGGTCGAACGATCCAAACGATGCACAATCCCCGGACGCAGTTTTCCGCCCACCGCCGACAGCTTTTGAAAATGATGCAGCAGGGCATTCACCAGCGTGCCGCGGTTGCGGGCATCGTCGGTCGCTCCCGCTCCCGCATGCACCATCATGCCCGCCGGTTTGTTGACGATCGCCAGATCGTCGTCCTCATACACAACGTCGAGCGCGATCTGTTCGGCGATGGCCCGCAGCGCCGGCGCCTGCGGCGGTCCGCTCACCGTGATCTGCTCGTCGCCGCGCAGCCGCAGCGAAGCCTTTGCCGCTGCCTGTTTCACCAGAATCGCGCCGCTATCGATCAGCTGCTGCACCCGCGCCCGGCTGACCTCGGCCTGGGTGAGCGCCGAGAGTTGCGTCGCCAGATACAGGTCCAGCCGCTGGCCCGCGGCGGCAGGCGATACGGTCACGGTGAGGGGGAAGTCGGCCATCCAGCACCCAGCATTCAGCATTTGACCAGCGAGCGCAAGAAGAATCTGGTTTCCTGCCCTGAACCCCGTCCCCCTGGTGCTTCTGTAATCCGGGCCCGCGTTGGAACGCTTCGCTTTTGAATCTGCTACCATTTCCGCGTCATCTGACTCTTCATCTATGCACTGGTGGGCATCGATTGCCGGCATTATCCTCATCTTCGCCATACTGATGGATGCCTTTGAGACCGTGGTTTTGCCGCGGCGCATCAAGCGTCATTTTCGAATTGCGGCCTTTTTCTACAAAAATACCTGGGGTTTCTGGACCAGAGTCGCGCAGCACATCCGTTCCACGAACCGGCGCGAAGGCTTTCTTGCCTACTATGGGCCGCTGTCGTTGATCGTGCTGTTGGGCTTTTGGGCGGCGGGTCTGATCTTCGGTTTCGCCTGCGTGCAGTACGGGTTGGGCGAGCATGTGCTGCTGGCCAATGAAAAGATCACGTTCGGCAAAATCATCTATTTGAGCGGCGAGACATTTTTCACGCTCGGTTACGGAGACATCACGCCGAACAACGGCGCCGCCCGCGCGCTCGCAGTGATGGAAGCCGGCATGGGTTTTGCCTTCCTCGGAGTGGTGCTCGGATATCTGCCCGTGGTCTATAACTCGTTTGCCGCGCGCGAAATCGAAATCTCGCTGCTCGACGCGCGCGCCGGATCGCCTCCGAGCGCCACCGAGTTTCTTGGGCGCCTGGGCTGCTGTCCCGATCAGAAAGTGCTGGACGACATTTTTCGCGACTGGGAGCGCTGGTGCGCCGACCTGCTGTCGAGTCAAATCTCTTATCCCGTCCTTTCATTTTTCCGCTCGCAGCACAGCAACCAGTCCTGGTTGAGTGCGCTGACCGTGATGCTCGACGTCACCGCGCTCGTCATGATCGGCGTGGACGGCATTCACCCGGACCAGGCGAAGCTCACGTTTAGCATGGCACGGCACGCCGCCGTCGACCTCGCACAGGTTGTGAATTCCAGGTACAGTCCGAACGACCTCGACCGGCTCACGCCGGAGGATCGAACCCGCCTGAGGACGGAACTGGCGTGGCGTGGCGTCACCATGAGCGACAAAGCCGATGCGGCGGAGCGACTGGCGGAACTGCGCGTCGTCTACGAACCGTATCTGCATGCGCTCAGCCGCCGCCTGCTGATGACGCTCCCACCGTGGATCCACGACACTCGGGTGAAGGACAACTGGCAGGGCGGCCCCTGGGATCGCGCCATTCAGGCGCGCGCGCTCGAGCATCCCGGGCATGCCGTAGACGATCACTTCTGAAACGTAACTTCTGGCCGTTCCCCGACTCTCATACGGCAGCAGCTATCGGGCCGACAGCACCTGCCCGTCCGCCTCAGCGGGCCGGGGGCCGCCCGTGTGGAGGGGTGTCGATGTTCGATTCGGAAATCGGCGGTGAGAAGGTTCGGATGCGGGACACGCAGGGACGCCGAATTTTCCTTGCCACCGCGGGAACGGCGCTGGCTGCCATGCTGGCGTGGCGGTTCCGGCGCCCCTTTTCGGCGCCAGCAAGCGCGACACCCAATTGGCCGCAGGAGGTGTGGGTGGTCGAATTCTCCGACGCGGGGGAGCGGGGCAAGACCATCCGGGTGCCGAAGGTCCTCAAGACCGATGACCAGTGGCGACAGCAACTCTCGCGCAGTGTTTTCTCGATCACCCGCCAGGCCGATACCGAGATCGCCTATTCGGGGCAATATTGGGACCTCCACGACCCGGGAATTTTCCGCTGCATTTGCTGCGGAAATGCCTTGTTCAGTTCGGACACCAAGTTTGATTCGGGCACCGGCTGGCCGAGTTTTTGGGCCCCGATTGCATCCGAAAACGTTCGTCAGTTGAACGACACCAGTTTCGGCATGGAAAGGACGGCGGTTTCCTGCACCGAGTGCGACGCGCATCTGGGCCACGTCTTCGACGACGGTCCTCCGCCTACCCATCGGCGCTATTGCATGAATTCCGCCTCGTTGAAATTCATCGCGCGACCCGCCAGGACGAACCTATCTGGATAATCTCGGCGAACCGGGTGGAATCGGCGAAACCGTCCGCTGCCCGATGACTTCCTCCTTCTGCTAACATCTCTCCTTCATGAAACACTCGGGCGAAAACGTGGTGCGAATTGAGGCTGAGGCTTTGCGGGCGTTGGCCGACCGGCTGGCTGGCCCGATGGCAGGGGACTTCGATCGGGCGCTCGATTTGATGTTCGGCTGCCAGGGCCGGGTGGTGGTGACGGGGATGGGCAAGAGCGGGCTGATCGCTCGCAAGATCGCGGCTACGCTGAGTTCGACCGGATCCCCGGCGCTCTACCTGCATCCGGTCGAAGCGCTGCATGGCGATCTCGGAATGGTTGTCCGCGGCGACGTTGTGCTGGCGTTGTCGGCGAGCGGCGAGACGGAAGAGATTTTGCAGTTGCTGGCGACGATCAAACGGTTGCAGGTTCGACTGATCAGCATGACTTGCGACGATGCCTGGGCAACTCATGCGGGCGGCGGCGGCGCCCGCGCCCTGCGCTCTGGGACTCTGGCGTCCTCGGCCGACGTGGCTCTCGATTGCTCGATTTCGCAGGAAGCTTGTTCGCTAGGGCTTGCTCCTACGGCCTCGACTACCACCATGCTTGCGCTCGGCGATGCTCTGGCGGTGGCACTTTCGGAAATGCGCGGTTTCAAGGAAGAAGACTTCGCCAACCTGCATCCCGGAGGAAAGCTCGGCAAACGACTGGCGCGGGTCCAGGCGTTGATGCACTCAGGCGACGAGGTCCCGCGAGTAACAGCACAGACCGGAATGCCGGATGTGATCTACGAAATGTCGCGCAAGAAGCTGGGCATGACGGCGGTGGTGGAGGGTGACCGCCTACTGGGCGTGATCAGCGACGGCGATCTGCGCCGCCTGCTCGAGCAGCGGGGCAAAGACGCGCTCGATCTGACCGCCGAGGATTGCATGACGCGGACGCCCAAGACCATCGCCGCAGAGGAGTTCGCCGCCACCGCGCTCGCTCGCATGGAAGAGATGAAGATTACGTCGCTTGTCGTGATGGACGCCGCCGTCGATGGGCGAGTGCTCGGCGTTCTGCACCTGCACGATCTGTGGGGCACCGAGATGGTCTAAGCCGGGGCCGCGAGTCTGGGGCGATCGCTTCGCCGTGGCCCGCCGTGCGCGGTTCGGTTTCGCGCGTTGAGGCCGTGCGGGTTGCCCGAGGCTAGTGGCAAAAGCGCTGCAGGCTCGGTGGAGGAGGAGGCGGGAACTCACCAAACTCGCCCTCCCAACCCGAGCACCCGCGGGCGGTTATGGCGCGGATGACGACCTGTTCCATGTCGCGGGCTTTCGACTTCGCCTGCTCAAACTGATCGGCCGTGAGAGAGCCGCCGGTATTGAGTTCTCCGAGGTCCGCTCCCGCCGCGGTATAGCCGGCGTCGGAGGCGATGGTGTACCAGACATAGGCGGTGAAGCGATCTTGCGGAATGCCGCGCCCATCTTTCAGCGCCTTGGCGTAGAAGTACTGCGCCTGCGGCAGTCCCTGATCGGCGGCGATTTTATACAGCCGCGGAGCCTTGGTGTAGTCGCGATCGGCCATCAGTCGCCCCAGATAGTAGGCGCCGTAAGCATTATTCTGGTCGGCCGACAACTTGAGCCATTTCTGCGCCGCCTCCAAATCGCGAGGTACTGCGCCGCCGAGAAAGTAGAGCCTACCGGCAAGCCATGCGCCGAGGGAATCGCCTTGTTGTGCTGCCTTGCGATAGAGTTCGACCGCCTGCGCCGGGTCGCGTGCCACAGAGGTTCCGGTCTCGAAATAGTAGCCGAGGGCGACTTGCGCGGGTCCATAGCCGAGAGCCGCGGAATGCCGGAAATTGTCGATCCCCTGGGAGTCGTTGCGCGACGGGCCAATGCCGGTAATCGCGTCCACTCCACGATCGTAAAGAGCTTCCGGAGAGGAGCTCTGCGCGAGCGCGATCGTGCCAGATAGCACGAGAATTGCAGAAAGAAACATTCGACGCATGGACTGATTTCCCCACCAGGTACTGCATCAAGTATAGGAAATACAGGCGGGGACTGTAGAGTTACGAAAGTTTGGCACGACGGCGCGGACGCAGGAGGAGAGAACCGTGGCGAGTTTCGAGACCGCACATATGGCCCGGTTTGCCGCACAACGCGCGGCGTACTACGGGGTGATCGCATGCTGGTGCATATTCATGGTCGAGTTCCTGGCCCGGAAACTTGCGCCCCAGACGCGCGAATCGAGGCGCGACCAAACGGCGATCCTCGGCATGGCGCTGCAGGCGATAGGCTATTTCATGGTCTGGGTCGAACCGGTGCCCCGGGCGCATTTTTCGCCCGTGATGCCGGGATCGAGCGCGGTCGAGTGGGGACTGGCCGTGCTCGCCGTGGCCATGGCCGCCGTCTCGACGTGGCTGGTCGACGCCGCCTCGCGCCGCCTGGGCAAGCAATGGGCGCTGGCTGCGCGTCTGGTGGAAGGGCACACGCTGATTCGGGACGGACCGTATTGTTTTGTGCGCAACCCCATCTATCTGGGAATGTTCGGCATGCTCTTGGCGACCGGAATCGTACGGACGCCAGGGGTCCAGCTATTGGTTGCGAGCCTTTTGTTTGTTGCCGGAACCTACATCCGCATTCGAAGCGAGGAGAGGCTGCTGCGCGCGGCCTTTGGCGGGGAGTTTGAAGCCTATGCCCGCAACGTGCCGGCGCTGATTCCGGGAGTCTACTGAATCCCGCCGGAGCGTCCTCGAGCCCCGCATCCCCTTGCCCAGGGTGTCCTGACTGCGATCGCAGAAGCGCTCAGGCGTAGCGCTCGCGTATGAAGTCGCCAATCGCCGCGTAGGCCGCGCCCAGTGTCTTTTCGTCAGGCAGAAAAACAATGCGGAAATGTTTCGTGCCCGGGCGCTGTCCGAAGCCGGAGCCGTGCACGACCGTCACGTGCTTTTGGCGAATCAGTTCGGTGACGAAGACGTCGTCGCCTTCCGGGATATCGATGCTGGGGTAGGCGTAGAAGGCCCCGCGCGGCGAGACACAACTGATGCGCGAAGTTCCGGCGCACCACTGCATGGTCAAGTCGCGGCGACTGCGCAGCTTGCGCTTCACCTCGACCAGGTGATCCTGGGGACCTTCGAGCGCTGGCTGGATGGCGTACTGCTCGGGGTGGTTGGCGCAAAGACGGGCGCGCAAAAGTTTGTTCACCCCTTCGAGATAGGGCTGGATCACGGAAGCTTCGCCGCTGGCAATGCCCCATCCAATGCGCCACCCGGGCGCAAGGTAATTTTTGGACAATCCGCCGAAGGTGATGACCGGTACGTCGGGCGCAACCGCAGCCATGGCCACATGGGCATCATCATCGATAATCAGTTTGTCATAAATCTCGTCCGCGAAAATAATCAGGTTGTGGCGACGTGCCAGTTCCGCGATCCGGCCCAGTGTCTGGCGGGTGCAGACCGAGCCCGTCGGGTTGTTGGGATTGATCAGCACAATGCCACGTGTCCGCGGGGTAATCTTCTTCGCGATGTCCTCGAGATCCGGTTGCCAGCCGTCTTCTTCCTTCAGATAGTAAGGATTCAGTCCGATTTCGATCCTCGCCAGAACCGCGGAATAAAGCGGATAATCGGGGCAGGGAGTCAGGAGATTGTCGCCAGCATTGAGCAGTGCCGTCAGGCAGAGATCCACGGTCTCGCTGACCCCGGAAGTGACAAAGACATCCTGAATGTTGGTGATCCCCTTGCGCGCCGCCTCGCCGCGAATCGCCTTGAGCGCCTGGGGGATGCCGGAAGAGCCCGAGTATCCGTTCTTGCCGTCGCGCATCGCTTTGTACACCGCTTCGATCATGTGGGCCGGCGTCTGGAAATCAAAATTGAGCGGGTCGCCGATGTTGAGCGGCAGAATTTGATGTCCCTGGCGTGCGACCTGGTCGGCGACGCAGGCCAAATCGCGAATCGCGTAGCGGACGTTTTCCAGGCGGCGAGCAGGAGTGATTTCGCGGAGTTGCGATAGCGGCATGAGGAAAACTCGCTTTCCGCCTCGATTGTACAACCTGAGTTGCGCCCGAGGCCGATTGACGCCGGGCGAGGAGCCGGCTTCGGCAGCCGCCAGCGGTTCAATTCTTGTTGAAATCGAAGGTGATGATTTCGCTGGTGGTCGATGAGCCGGGCGCGTACTTCCAGTTGGTCACGGCTTTGGCGGCGCTCTCCGCGAGAATGGGATTGCCGCCGATAATGACGACGCGGGCAACGGTTCCGTTGGCAAGTACGGATGCGTTCAATCGAACCACACCCCCGATGCCGGCGTTTTTCAGAGTCAACGGATAGTCGGGTCTCTCGCTGCGGATGATCTTGCGGCCAACGTGTCCGCCGGACTGGGCAAGGGCCCGGGGTGCCGGGCCGAATGCCAGGCAGAGTGCGAACCCCAGGCAAAGGGCGCGAACCGGGCTCGCCAGCGCGAACCGGCTCGGTCCGCGATCGCTATCGAATCTGCGCTCCCAATCGTAGGCCACTCGGTACCTTCCGCCAGGGCTCGAACAGCCGAACCCCTGAAGATCTACGGTAACCGGATCGGGGAGAGGACAGCAAGGTTACCAATGGAGGCGGCCTCGAAAGCCACCCCAGCCTCAGGACGTGGCGCATCCCGGAGCGAGGATCGTGGCGCACTCTGCATGGCGGCGGGGAGGAGATCGCCTAGTCCACCCGGTCGATCTGCGCCTTCTGCAGCTTGTCGGAGTAATCAACGTAGACCGCTTTCCATTCGGTGTAGAAATCGATGGCGCCAATGCCGCCCTCGCGATGTCCGTTGCCGGTCGCCTTGGTGCCGCCAAAGGGCAGATGAACCTCGGCGCCGATGGTGGGCGCATTGATATAGGTGATGCCCGCTTCCAGATCGCGCACGGCGGCAAAAGCCTTGTTTACATCCCTGGTGTAGAGCGATGACGAAAGACCGTACTCGATGTTGTTCGCGATTTCGATGGCATTTTCAAGGTCGGCGCAGGGGAGGATCGAGACCACCGGCCCGAAAATTTCCTCCTGCGCAATCCGCATCTTCGGATCGACGTCGGTGAACACGGTCGGCTCGAGGAACCATCCGTGCTGGTAGTCGCCCTGGTCGAGCCGATGGCCGCCGGTCACTAGAGTTGCGCCCTCGCTCTTTCCGATCTCGATGTAGTTCAGGTCGGTCTTCAGCTGGCTCTCGTTCACTGCCGGGCCCATCTCAACCGACTCGTCGAGGCCGTTGCCGACTTTGATCTTTTTGGCGCGCGCGACGAACTGGTCGACGAACTGGCGATAAACCCCCTTTTGCACGATGATGCGGCTGGTGGCGGTGCAACGCTGACCGGTGGTGCCGAACGCGCCCCAGAGCCCACCTTCGATGGCAAGGTCAAGGTTGGCATCGTCGAGCACAATCATCGGATTCTTGCCGCCCAGTTCGAGCGAACAGTGCTTGAAACTCTGGGCCGCCGTTGCGCCCACGATTCGGCCTACCGCCGATGATCCCGTCAGCGAGATGGCACGGACGACGGGATGCTCGGTAAGCGGCGTGCCGACCTCTGAGCCGAAGCCGGTCACGATGTTGATAACGCCTTTCGGAATGCCGGCATCGGTCAGGGCCTGCACCAGATTGAACGTCGACAGCGGAGTGTCCTGTGCCGGCTTGATTACACATGTGTTACCGCAGACCACGGCGGGCAGCAGCTTCCACGAAGAGATGGCCATGGGGAAATTCCACGGCGTAATCATGCCGCAGACGCCGATGGGCTGGCGGACGGCCATGGCAAACTTGTTGGGCAATTCCGACGGCACCGTCGGACCGAAGAGGCGGCGGCCTTCCCCGGCGTTGTAATAGGCGGCGTCGATGGCTTCCTGCACGTCGCCGCGCGTTTCCTTCAGCACCTTGCCCATTTCGCGGGTCATGTCGCGGGCGTGATCTTCCTTGCGCTCGATCAGGATCTCGGCCGCGCGGAATACCATCTCGGCGCGCCGCGGAGCCGGCACCAGGCGCCATTTCGCAAACGCGCGCTTGGCGGCGTCCACGGCGTCGTCGACGTCGGTCTTGTTCGAGCGTTGGAAGATGGCGACGACCTCGCGCGTGTCGGCAGGATTGCGATCCTCGAAGGTCTGTCCGCTCGCCGAGTCGACCCATTCTCCGTCAATGAAATTCTTGCAAACTCGGGTCTTGGTCGTACCCCGCGCAATCGCCGGGTTGGTCAGAGTATCAGTCGCCATAGCAGCCTCCTCGGAGCAGGACAGAACTTCCATGCTAACAACCGGGATGGCGACCGGCAAGCGAGGGCCGACGGAGTGCGACGGAGTGGGCTTGGGTGGTGTCTTGTGTGTTAAGACAAGTACCCGGGCTTGGGCCATTGTCAGGCGAGATGGAGCGAGTGAGGTCTTGAGCCTATGCGGCCACGTTGGATGGCGCAATTATGGATAGAACGCAGCTATCTTAAAGGCGCAACTATAATGTTGCGTCTGCAGTTTAATATTGCGTCTATTAATGGTTTAATTGCGCCTATACACTTGTAATTGCGTCTACATCGATAGGCGCAACCAACAGCGGAGGACCAGCCTTTGCCGAAGCGAATACCAAAAGATGCCCTCACCGCAATCGAAGCGGCCGTGCGGCTACGCCCGGAGGGTGCTGATCTGCCTGAAATCGCGAACGCATTGAAGCCGACTGTGCCGAAAAGGACGCTGCAATACAGGCTCAAGTATCTGGTGGATGCCGGACGGCTCGTGAAGGTAGGGGATGATCGCTGGGCGAAATACCGCCTTCCATCGGTGCAGGAGGCGGAGGCAAGGGCGGTGGCGGCAGAAAAGCCTGCCGCTGCTGCGGCAGCCGAAAAGACGGAGGAGCAGGCGGTGCCGCTGTCTTCCGCCAGCCAGGAAATGCGTACCTGCCTGAGCCAGAGCGTCAATGCGCGAAAGCCGGTTGGCTACAACCGTGAATTCCTCGACTCGTACCGACCGAACGAGACGTTTTATCTTTCGCAGGCGCAGCGCGCGCACCTCGCGCAGGTGGGCAAGCCGAATTTCTCGGATCAAGTGGCGGGCACTTACGCAAAACACATTTTGAACCGCTTGCTCATCGATCTATCGTGGAACTCCAGCCGCCTTGAGGGGAACACGTACTCGCTCCTGGACACGATGCGGCTGATCGAATTCGGAGAAGCCGCCGAAGGCCGTGACCGGCTGGAGGCACAGATGATCGTCAACCACAAGGATGCGATCGAATTCCTAGTCAACGAGGCGGAAAGAATTGGCTTTAACCGTTACACGATCCTCAATCTTCACGGGATTCTGGCGCAGAACCTTCTGCCCGACCCGGGCGCGCCCGGCCGACTGCGCCGTATGGGCGTTGGTATCGGGAAGTCCACTTTCCATCCTCTGGAACTGCCGCAGCTAATCGAGGAGTGCTTCAACCAATTGCTGGACACTGCCGCCCCGATCCAAGACCCCTTCGAGCAGGCGTTGTTTGCAATGGTCCAATTGCCGTACCTCCAGCCGTTCGACGATGTAAACAAGCTCGTCTCGCGCCTGTCGGCGAACATCCCGTTCATTAAGCGCAATCTGTCCCCTCTATCGTTCATCGACGTACCGCGCGCGCTCTATACGGACGCAGTCCTGGGCGTTTATGAACTGAACAAGGTCGATCTGCTGAGGGATGTCTTCATCTGGGCGTATGAGAGATCAGCGGCACGTTATGCCGCCGTACGGCAGTCTCTGGGGGAGCCCGATCCGTTCAGGTTGAAGTACAAGGCCGCGTTGCGCCAGATCGTCGGCGCTGTGGTGAGCGGACGGATGGACAGAAAGGCCGCTGCGTCGTACGTCGCAGCCTGGGGGGGGAATAATATCCCGGAAGCCGATCGCGAAAAATTCAGGGACATGGCCGAGGCAGAACTGGTGAGCCTCCACGAAGGAAACTTCGCGCGTTACCAGATCAGGCCAAGCGAATTCGAAGCATGGCAGCAGGTCTGGACCGAAAGTAAAAGGTGAGAATGATGGGCGTCTGCGGGCCTGTTTTATCGCCTCCGATGATCGTCTTCTTCGTTCATCGGGCGCTGCGTGTAGTACTCGTGGTTTCCCGTTACGTAGAGGACGGGCTTGTTCCACTTCTGCAAAGCTGGTCGAGCGGATCATAGTCTCCACGCGTGATGATGTCGCCTGCCAAGATCAGGACATCTCCATGGGCTTCCGGCGGCAATGTCCAGCCTGAGCCAAATTCGAGGTGCAGATCGCTGTAGGTAATGATTTTCATTTTAAAAGACCTGATCTGTCGAGCTTCTCTCTTATTGCCAGAATCGGACGTGGTCCGTCCAACGAGTAAACGGCACTGAAATACTCTTAACTTCAACCGCCACCCCATTCTCGTTATCGAGCCGCCAATTGCACCCGCAGCCAGCGCGTGCGATGATCGGGTTTCTTCGCCGCAAACACCAGGGCGATAACGGAAGCACTCCATGAATCGTCCAGCTTGGGCCGCGGCCGTTGCGCTGTGCATGATGCTTGCCATTCCGGGATCGGCCGAGCCACCTTTCCCCGTTGTTTCCACCGTCGATGCCGAGGACATCGCCGGGCGCCCGGTGCAGCTGGACGCCGAGGGAAAGCTCCTGCCGTGGCCTTTTCCGGACAGCCCGGCAGACTCCTATTCCTCCCACTTTCTGTCGCAGTGGACGATCCTCGTCGACCAGCTCGAGCGCCAGCGACTGCCATACTTCTACTGCTGTTTCGCGATCGATCCCACCACCTACGAACTGATTCCCGACCGCAACTGGGCCAATTCCACCGCCTACCTGCGCGCCATGCTGGAAGGATTTGTCGAACGTCTGTATCCCTACACGGGAGACTTTCGAGCGGTGGCGGCGCTCGAGGCATTCGTGGATTACGAAATGGAGAACGGGCTGACTCCGCAAGGCTATCAATGGGCCCGGGTTCCGTATCCCTCGGCGGACCCCGGCGCATTGCGCTACCGCGGCTGGAGCCGACATGGCGAGGATTATGTCGAGCCTCACGTGATCGGCGAAGACGGCTACGCCTATCTGCGCTTGTATGAGATGACGGGCAAGAGCAAGTATCTCGGAGCCGCCATCGGCTTCGCCGACCAACTGGTGAAAAACTATCAGCCGGGCGACGCCCGGCACTCTCCCTGGCCGGTGCGATGCCTGGCGCGCGACGGGCGGGTCGAGGGCCAGGGCATGGGGGCGTATTCGGCGAATGTACTCGGGCCGATCACGCTGTTCGATGAGTTGATCCGCCTGAAACAGGGCGAGGAAGCCGGTTACGCCAGGGTTCGTCAGGCCGCTTGGCGGTGGCTGGAAAAGTATCCCCTGCAAAATAACTTGTGGGTCGGATACTTCGAAGATGTGCCGCCCAACATGAACAATATGAATCAGGTCATTCCGCTCGAGCTGGCGAGATATGTCTTGCTCCACCCGGAAAAAGACCGTGCCTGGCAAGGGCACGCTCGGCAATTGATCGAGTGGGTCAGGAGCACGCCGAAGTGGCCGAAGTATCGCGTCCACGGCGCGCTAGTCACCACCGAACAGGGAGACGGAGCGAATTTCTGCTGCAACCAGCCCAACCAATGCTGCGACAGCCACACCGCCCGACTGGCCGCGGTCGAGGCGCTGTACTTTGCGCGTACCGGAGACGAGGCATACAAGGAAGAAGCATTCCGGTCCTTCAATTGGGTCACGTATTTTCAGGGTTTGCCGGGCAACTCGCATGCGCCTTTCAGCGACCAGTGGTGGTTCACCGATGAATTCACCGATGGCCCGCGCCGGGTCATGGATGCGTTCTGGGCAGTTCCGGAGTGGGCCCCCGCCGCCCAGTCTCACCTGCTGGGCTCGAGTTCCGTGGTGACCAGGATCGCTTACCGGAAGGGAGCCGTGACCTACTCGACGTTCGATCCGGAATCGGAAGACGTGCTGCGCATCGATTTCGAGCCAGCCTCAATCACCGCGGGCGGCCGCGAGTTGCCCCGGCGGGAAATGCGCCGCCGCCGGCAACCGGGTTCGCCACCCGAAGGCTTTACCTTCGACAAGACTTCCCGAGTGCTTTCTATCCGCCACCTGCGCTCGGGCGACATCGACATCGAGGGAGCGGGCGGAGCGGAACCGGAGCGGGTCGTCACGTTCGACGATCCCCACCGCCCCGCCGGCAGCTCGCTGCAAGGCGAATACCCGACGGGCCTGATCGACTGGAGCGAGGGTTCGTGGAAAATCGCGGCTCCCGTCGGAAAACTCGGCACCTTTAATCTCCGCCCGAGCGACCGGGCCGCAATGCCGTCGTTCGAATTTCACCAGCCCAAGGTGTTTGCCGGCATCGACATCGACAATCTCTCGCTCCATGCCGTGACCGTTGCCCTGAGCTGCGGTGATGGGCAGAGAACCACGGTCCTGGTCGAGGCGCAGCAATTGAAACGGCTGAGGACAGCCTGGTCCATGCCCTGTACGCGCCTGGGTTTCGAGATTCCGCAGGGCGCGGAGTTGAGGTTCGACAACCTGGCTTACCTCCCCTAGCGCAGACGATTGCGAACCGAATGGGACCTCGTCGCGCGGCGTTTTCGGCTTGGTCACTTTCGTAACCTTCTCACCCCCGGGCTCGGTTCAATACCCGGCGCAGCGTAGTTATGATGGTCACAGATGAAGAGTTAAGCGGTTTCGCGGATGTTGGCAGTGAGGTGGGCACGAGTTCGTGTCGAATAAACAAAAGCCGGGAGTTTACGTTGCCTGGAAGCAGGTAACCTATCGCAGCGTGGTGGTGGCGCTGCTCGGGGTCCTGCTGATGTTTGCGGCCGTCATGCACGTGGCCTTTCCGAAATTTACCGACTCGACGGTCAAGGCGGCGGGATATATTTCTGCCGGCCTGCTCGAAAAAGTTGCGGGATTGGCGCCGCCGCTCAAGGGCCCATCGGCCGCGGTTGCGCAGAAGGGGCGCTTCACCGTGCTCGATGGCACCATCCGCGTGAAAAAGGGCAACAGCAACAGCTGGATCAACGCCGACTACAACGTGCCGCTCGAAAAGGGCGACGTGGTGCAGACCGGGGCCGAGGGCATGGCGAAAATTGTTTTTAACGATGGTACCAACTACACCGTGAAACAGGATTCGCTGATCGTGATCGAAGAGAACTCGGCGAATGACCAGCAGCAAACCAACGTCTCGGTCGCGGTCACGACCGGCACCGTCGATCTGACGACCGCCACCTACGTCCAGGGTTCGAAATCGCAGGTGATCGTTGCCGGTGCCAAGGCGTCGCTCGCACCCGATTCGTCCGCCATGGTGCACAACAGCCCCAAGGACGATCAGCATGAAATCCTGGTGAAGAAGGGCAGCGGCGACATCGAACGCAACGGAGAAGTGGCCCATCTGTCGAGCTGGGAGAAGGTGAGTTTCCAGAGCGCATCGAAAACGATGGAACGGGCCACCGAAATCGGTCCTCCGGCGCCGATTACACCGGGCAACATGATGCCGGTGTTCATCAACGCCGACGAGAAGTCGAAAGAAGTCGAGTTTGCCTGGACGCCCATGACGAACGCCGCCGGGTACCGTCTGCGGATCTCGCACAATCCCTATTTTTCCTCGTTGCTGCTGGACCGCAAGCTGGAGGCTCCGAGTGTGGTCGTGACGGGATTGCCCGTGGGTGCTTATTATTGGTCCATCCAGTCCTATGACGCGACCGGCAAGGAGTCGGTGGAGAGCGAGAAAAATCGCTTCACCATCATCGTCAAGGCGAAAGAGCAGATCGTGCTGTCGCTCGACATCGACCCATTGATCCAGCACGGACACGTGATCGAAGTTACGGGCAAGACCGAGGCGGGAGCCCGCGTCATGGTCAACGGCAAGGAAGTACCGATCGTCGGGGACGATGGCATGTTCCACTATTTCACCCCGCCCCTGCCGAACGGCGAAAACCTGATCACGGTCACGGCGCAGAATTCCAAGGGCGGCGTGAATACGCACCAGGAAAAAGTGGTGATTCAGTAGGCAACGCGGGGCAAGATGCTGAGGTCGGGAAAAGCGATGGACAAGCGAGTGCGCAGATGACAACCAGTTCGGCGCAACATCGAAGTAGAATAGAAAACACCAGCGGAAAGCGACTCGTACGGCAAGCGGAGAAGTCCCAGGTTCCAGGGGCGAGGCGAATTCCCAGAAGAGAGAAGTACTGCCATGTCAAATAACGGTTTTCATAACGGATCATCGCGGTCCCATAATCTGCGTTCGCTGTTCAGCATGTTTTCAAGCGACCTCGCCATCGATCTCGGAACCGCCAACACGCTGGTGTATGCGCGCGGCAAGGGCATTGTGGTCAACGAGCCCTCGATCGTGGCGCTGAACAAGAACACCAATGAGGTCGAGGCCGTCGGCAAAGAGGCCAAAGAGATGCTCGGGCGCACGCCCGGCAACATCGTGGCCATCAAGCCCATGAAGGACGGCGTGATCGCCGACTTTAAGGTCACCGAGAAGATGCTGAACTATTTCATCCAGAAGGCGCACAACCGCAAGATGCTGGTGCATCCCCGGATCGTGATCGGCGTGCCTTCGGAAATCACGCAGGTGGAAAAGCGTGCCGTCATGGATTCCGCTTATCGCGCCAAAGCCAGCGAAGTTCACCTGGTCGAGCAAGCCATGGTGGCGGCCATCGGCGCCGGTCTGCCCATCACCGAACCGAGCGGCAATATGGTGGTCGACATCGGCGGGGGCACCACCGACATCGCCGTGATTTCGCTCAGCGGTATCGTCTATTCGCGTTCCGTGCGCATGGCCGGCAATCAGATGGATGAGGCCATTATGAACTATCTGAAGCGCAAATATAATTTGCTGGTTGGCGAGCGCACGGCCGAGCAGATCAAAATGGAAATCGGCTCCGCCTATCCGCTCGACAAGCCGCTGACCATGGAGATCAAGGGCCGCAACCTGATCGAAGGCGTGCCCAAAACGATCACCGTCGACGACAGCGAAATTCGCGAATCTCTGAGTGAGTGCGTCTCCACCATCATGAACGCCATCCGCGTGGCGCTCGAACGCACGCCGCCCGAACTCTCCGCCGACATCAGCGACCGCGGCATCGTGCTGACCGGGGGCGGCGCGCTCATCAAGAATCTCGACAAGCGCATCCGGGAAGAGACGGGGTTGCCCGTCTCCATCGCCGACGATCCGCTCTGCAGCGTGGTCCTCGGCACGGGCAAGATGCTCTCGGATTTCAAGCTGCTGCGCAAGATTTCGATTGAGTAGTGGGACATCGTTGTGGAGTGGTTCCTGGCCAGTTCCGGCCCCCGGCGAACGGGTTGGTTCGACGGCGGCGGGCTGCGCGCAACGGATCACCGACCGCTGACAACCATCGCAAACTGGCCACTGGCCACTGGCAACTGATGTTATGGACGTGCTCGGCCGATACCGTAATCTGATCGTGTTGGTGGGAGTGTTGTTTGCCCAGGTTCTCGGCTTGGCCGTGCAGGTCAAGCGGACCAGTGACAGCGAATCGACGCGCCTGATCCGCATCTGGGCGGTCGGAACCGTCACGCCTCTTGAAAGAGCCCTGGTCTGGATGCAAACCTCGAGCGCGAATGTCTGGCATAACTACTTTTATCTGCGGGGGGTGCGCGCTGAGAATCGAAATCTCAAGGCGCAAATCGAGCGCATGACGCTCGAGCAGGCGCGGATGAGCCAGGACGCCGAGCAGGCGCGACGCCTGCAGGCCATGCTTGCCTTTAAGGAGCAATTCATCTCCGAGACCACGGCGGCGCAGGTCATCGGCTCGAGTGGCAGCGAGCTGTCGCGCTCGGTCTATATCGACAAGGGAGAACGGCAGGGCATCAAGCCCGATATGGCGGTCATCACCGCCGACGGCATCGTGGGCAAGGTGTTGCGCGTGTATGGATCGACGTCGCTCGTGCTCCTCATCGACGACCAGACCAGCGGAGTCGGCGCGATCCTTGATAAGGCGCGCCTGCAAGGCATACTCCGCGGTACGCCGTCGGGAGAAGTGGTGCTCGAAAAGGTCATGAGCGACGAAACCGTTCCCGCCGGAGAGCTGGTTCTGACCAGTGGCGGAGATGGCATTTTTCCCAAGGGTCTGCCAGTCGGCCGGGTGATCAAGGTTTCGCCGGGTAGCGATCTGTTTCTCAATATCCGGGTGCGTCCGGCGGCCAATCTCAGCAAACTCGAAGAAGTGCTCGTGGTAACGAAAATCGACGAACGGCAAGCCCAGCCCGACCAGACCGGGGCAGCACGGGCGGTGGATATATTGGCCGAGCGCTTGCCGGGCGTACCGGCCAAGCCGGAGAACGCGGCCTCAGGTGGGGCGCCGGGAACTGCGCCGTCTGCGCCTGCCGCGCCGCAAACCAGTCCCACCGTCAAGCCCCCTGCTCCAGGCGCCGATGGCATCGCGAAAACGCCCCCGCAAGCCTCCGCCGGCGGCACAGCCGCAGCTGGGGTCAAGCCTGCCGCCGTCGCCCCCGCCGCCGTCAAGCCCGCGACCAATCCGGCTTCCCTGTCACCATCAGCCGGAAGTTCATCCGCAAGTCACGCTTCCAATCAGGCCGCCGCAACCGGCTCCGACGCGGGGAAAGTCTCCACCAAGCCCGTGAAGGCCGCGGCCACGCCCAAGCCGCTGCCCGCGGTCGAGGATGCTCCGCACTGACGTGGCCATCACTTACACATCGGGAGAGCAGGTCGAGGTTTACCGCTTCAGTTGGCCGGCGGCGCTCGGCATTCTGCTGGGAGCGCTGGTTCTGCAAGCCTTTCTTCCCATTTGGCTGCCTTTCGTTCGAATTTTCGATCTTCCGCTGCTCATCACCATCGGTTTTGCAACCGCTCGTCGCAATCCGCTTGCCGGCCTGCTGACCGGAGGCTTCATTGGCATTCTGCAAGACGCGTTGACCCATCAACCCATCGGCCTCTACGGAATCTCGAAAACCGTGGTGGGATTCGGCGCCTCCTCGCTCGGAATCAAAGTGGACGTGGAAAATGCCGGCGCGCGTTTCCTGCTGACCATTTTCTTTTATGTGGTGCACGAAATCGTCTACTTTCTGATCGCCCGCGGCCTGGTCGGGCTGCATATGGCATGGAGCTGGCCGCGCGAACTTCTGTCGGGAGTGGCGAACGCCCTGCTGGGAATCTTCGTTTACATGCTGCTCGATCGGATCAAACAGAGAACGTAATCTCTGGCCCCCGAGTTTCCCGGGACGTCGATCGACCCTATGCCGGGTTGCCGTGCTCGTTGGGGGGCGGTTAGCCGCGCCTCAGAAGATTCCCCGCGCCAACAGGAGTCCATATGCCAGCGCTGCCGCCACGAGCGTGGCCAGAAGATTCACCGTCTGATTGCTGATCCAGCCCCGGCGCTGGAGAGTCGCACCGAGGATGCTGTCGAACAGCATTCCGGCAAAGCCCGCCACCGCTGGAATCGAAAGCTCGGCCGGAGAAATCATGCTCCCCGCCGCTGCAACCGTTGCAATCGCCAGCCCGGCCGCAAGACCTGCGAGGCTTCCGGGAAGGGTGATTCCGCCGTCGGTTCCAGCCGGCACGCGCTTGCCGCTAATGATCAGGCGCGCGTCGGCGCCGCGGGATTGCCCGATCTCGCTGGCCACCGTATCGGTCGCCGCTTCGGCGAGCGCTGCTGCCGTGGCCACCAGCCACGCCCGGCGACCGGTGGCGCTGAAAACAACTGCGCCGGCCGACGCCGCTGCCAGGTTTGCCCAGACTTGCCATGCGCTTCTGCCCTCGCGTCGCTCGGCAAGCCCGAGCGCCAGCTTCTGCCGGTGACCCAGACGGGTGGATACCCAGGTCATCACAAAAAGAGCGGAGAGCGTCACGAAAGCCGCCGGTCCTGCGCCGGCAAAAAGCAGAAAACAGGCCAGTCCCCCCGCCCAAGCTCCCGAGCGGCTGACGCCGCGCAGACCTCGGGCCAGCAGGGCGAACCCCGCCGTGACCGTCAGCGCGACCGCCAAACGCTCCCAGGTTGAGGCCCAGCCATGTGCGAAAAACGAAGTCAGCATGTGCGCGCAACGCTCACGGACCGGCCGTTTGGTGCTCGCCGTGGAATCTCCCGTTCCCGTAGTGGAGTGGAGAGCCGGGAGCGCAAGGAACCGCAACCGGTCCGATCCGTCATGGATAACACTACATTCTGGGCCGGTTCTCAGCCAACCGCGTCAGGTAGTGCTTGGCCTTTGGATTCGCCCCGCAACTCACTTCGGCAACCGTGCCCAGTTTAGGCTAAACTTCTCTACGCTCGGCGGAGTTCGGGCATCTGAATATTTTCTGGCGACGCGGTTCGGCTTCCGTCACATCGCCTGTGGTTAAGGAAAGGAAAAGAGACGCGGCGGGCCTCGTCTCTGAACTCGAGGGGAAAGCAATGGCGGCTTCAGTCTGGTCTGGCTATCTCACGTTCGGATTAATCTCGATGCCGGTGCGCCTGTTCTCGGGCGCGCGCAGCAGTGGCATCTCGTTCAACCAGCTTCACCGTGCCGACCATCACCGGGTCAAGCAGCAACTGGTTTGCCCGGCCGACGGTCAAGTCCTCGAGCGGAGCGACATCGTCAAGGGCTACGAATATCGCAAGGACGAATACGTCATCATCGATCCCGAAGAGATCAAGAAGATCGAGCCGAAGACCGCCAAGACGATGGAGATCCTGGAGTTTGTGAAGTCCCGCGAGGTCGACCCCGTGTATTTCGAGTCGTCCTATTACATGGTGCCCGAGGAAGCCGGCCGTCGGCCCTATGCCTTGCTCACCAAGGCGCTCGAGGAGAGCGAATTTGTCGCCATCGCCAAGCTCACCATGCACAATCGCGAATACACGGTATTCCTGCGCCCGCACAAAGGCGGAATGATGCTGCACACCATGTACTACGCCGAGGAAGTTCGCGAGGTCGAATCGTTCGGCGCCCCGGACGTCGAGATCAAGGACGCCGAAATCAAAGTGGCCCACCAACTCATCGAGGCGCTGGCGGGCGAGTGGGACCCGGAGAAATATCACGACACCTTTCAGGAAAATCTGAAGAAGCTGATTGAGACCAAACTGGAGGGGGGTGAGGTGCAAGCCGCCGAGCCCGCGAAGAAGCTGGCCCCGGTGGTCGATCTGATGGCGGCACTGAAAGAAAGTCTGGCCCAGACGAAAAAGCCATCGGCGTCGGAAAAGATTACGGAGATGCCCGCCGAGCGCCAACCGAAAGCCCGCCGCAGTCGCGGCTGAATTTCCGGTTCCGCTCGATCCCGGCGGTCGCCATTCGGAGTCGCGAGGCGTTGGGGACGGGGTCTGGCCACGGTCGCACCGACGGCGGATAACGCCGGTTTATCGGCACCCCGATGCGCGCCGCCCCCCCGGAAAGCAAGGCATTCCCGCCTTGCGTCCCCTCCGGCAACCAAAGCGGGTGGGCACCGCTTCTCACCCAATGCGCGAGAACAAAGGCAAGCTGCATTCGGCAGCGAGACAGAGAATCCTGCGACTCGCCTTACGATTTCCCCTCGCGGCCCGGTTCCCGATACAATATCGGATTCCGCGCAATTTCTTTGATGGAGTGTGAATGAAGCGGTTTCTCTGGCTGGGTTCGGTCCTGTCTCTTTACCTGATCTGTAGCGGCTGCGGCGATACTTTCCGCCCGATCATCATTCCCACTCCCCCGGTATTTCCCAACCCGCAGGCGGCCCATACCGTGCTGGCGGTCAGCGACAACGCGGCGCTCCCCGGTCAACCGGAAGAAACTCCCGGAACCGCGATGGTAATCGACGTTTCCGGCGATACCGAGGTCAGCATTTCCAATGTAGGCCTGGCGCCCGTGCATGCCGTGCAGCAATCCGCCTCCGAAGTCCTGGTGGTGAACCATTCCGTGACCGGTGCGGTTGCCGATTCGATCAGCAAGCTGAACTACAACGGCACCGTAATCGGCAACACCAACACCATCAGTCTGCCCGCGAATTCGGCGCCGACCTTTGCGGCCGTAGCCCCCAATCAAACGACCGCCTATGTCACCCTGCCGAACTACCTGCCCCCTGCGGGCACCGGCCTGGTTCCTTCTGTCGGTGTGGTCAATACGCTCACCAATGCCGCGGGCCCCTTCATCCAGGTGGGAAATAATCCGGTTGCCCTGGCCGTCACTCCCGACAACACCAAACTCTTTGTGGCGAACGAGCTCGATAGCACGATCAGCGGCTTTAACACCAAGGACGATTCCACCAGGGTAAGTTCGCCGGTCGCGACCAGTTCGGCGCCCATCTGGCTGGTGGCGCGCAACGACAATCAGCGTGTGTACGCTCTCGAGGAGGGTACCGGCGTCTTGGCCGAGCTCGACACGACCTCTACGGCCGGCCCCGACACGCTGACCGAATACCCCGGTTCCTATAGCGTTGCCGGCGCCACTGCGATGGTCTACGACGGCAATCTGAATCGGCTTTATATTCCCGGCGGATCGGTGACTAAGATTATCGACGTATCCGGCACTCCGGCCGTGGTCCTGGCGACGATCACCATGCCATCGTTTCCCCTGCTGAATCTGCCCCCGGCGACGGCCACGGCGGCGGCCGTCGCGGCGCTGCCCGACGGAAGTCGCGCCTATGTTGGATCTTACGCCACGCTACCGAGCCAGCTCACCATTGCTTCGGTCTCAGGCGACGGCACCACTGCGACCTATGCCTACAGCCTGACGGCCGGGCAGGTGTTGAACCCCGGCCTGACGCTGACCGTTTCCGGCACCGGCATCGGCTTTGACGGGGCAATGGTCGTTTCTGCCATCGTGAGTGGTACGTCGACTTGTCCGGGCACGTGTT
Source organism: Terriglobales bacterium (assembly GCA_049520935.1). Classification (GTDB taxonomy): domain Bacteria; phylum Acidobacteriota; class Terriglobia; order Terriglobales; family Acidobacteriaceae; genus Acidiflorens. Next base: position 366,795 of record JBEKPJ010000003.1, read on the forward strand.
TTGAGGCGTCCAATGCCACCAGCGGCAGTTGGCCGCCCGCGGGCACCACCGGTGCGGCCACGGGAGCCGGCAGCAACATCTTCCCCCAGGTCAGCGTGGTCAATGTCTCCACCAACTCGATCTCGACGACCATCGCCATGCCTGGCTTCCCGGACGCCACCGACCCGAGCACTCCGCAGTTCTACGTGGCTGCCTGCGTCGCTCCGACTCCTCCAATTCCCTACCGGGCGACCTTCCGTTTTATGATGGCGGCCGGTGGCGACAGCACTCGCGCCTATCTGTCCAGCTGCGACGGGGGTATGGTGAACATCATCAATACTGCCACCGATAGTTACATACTCAGTATGGCGGCTCCAGTCGGCACCCGACCGAATCCAGCGGGCGCGCAGCTCCAGAACCTGCCGCAAAGTCCCGTGTTTCTGATCGCCGGACCCTAGGCGAATGCCGGCTGGTGCGGGACGACTTGCCGGGCGGCAAACGAACTCCGCCCGATCCGCGCCGGTGCCCGGACGGCCCTCAGACGCTATGGAAAACCAGATGCAATGAATTGCCGAGGCGATCGGCGGTCGGGGAGAATCTCTCTGGGAAGCGGCGGCGGACCCGCTTACTGCGCGGCGGCCGCCCGTTCCATCACTCGGCGACGCTGATAGCGCAGCGCCACATTCATGAATACGTTGCCGCTGGTGGTATTAAAGCCCAACACCAGCGCTTCGGTGTCTTCACTAGTCTTGCTGCCCTGCTCGGAAGTGTGCAGACTTGGTGGGCGAACATGAAAGTGGAATCCCTGGTCGTTGAGCGCGGTGACGGCGTTGCCGATGATCTGGTTGGCCAACTCACACACTGCCTCGCTGATCAGCGCCTCGTCGGTCTCAGAGATCTCGACGCCGCCCAAGTGGCTGGCCAGTTGTAATGCGGTTGCCAGGTCCACGTCAAAAATGATCCGCCCTTCGATCTCTCCCGCCAGATAGACTTCAGCGGCAATACCCCTGCGCCGGTATGCCTCTTGCTCCATGCTCAGGTGTTCGACGGAAATTGGCGAGTCCAGTCCCTGCGCCAATACGGCGTCGGCGGAATTGATGAAAGGCTGTATCAGGTCCATCCGCATGGACTATGCTCCTGCGCCGGCGCCACGGGCTGCTGTGCCATCGTCCCGCATGACGTATTTGATGACCTCGTAGAGAACCTCCGGCTTCACCGGTTTCTGCACGAAGTGCCGGGCGCCGCGTTGCAAGGCGGCGACGATATTTTCCTGGTAGCCGACCGACGAGACCATGACAATGCGGGCGCTCGGATGATCCCGCACAATTTTCTCCGCCGCTTCAATGCCTTCCATCTGCGGCATGGTGATGTCCATGAGAACGATGTCGGGCGTCAGCCGTTCATACTCGCTGATGGCAGAGACTCCATCGCCAGCCTCACCGATCACCTGCCCGCCAAAAGTCTCTACCATGCGGGCAAGGTTCTTGCGGGCAAATACGGAGTCATCCACGATCAGATAGCGCACTGGCTGTCCGTCTTCGCTCCGTTTAACGGGCGCAAACTTTTCCATGACACTCCTCCAGCAATATCACTACATCATGACCTACCTACCTTCGGGTAGGTAACTCTAGTCACTTCCGGCCCCGGTCGCGCGCTTGACACCCGTCGCGTCCCCGTGGGATGGATCTCCATGGCCGCGCTCGGGTGCGCATTGCGCCAGCAGAAGAGTGGGCAGATCCTGCAGGTCCGCCACCCGCCTGGCGTAGCCCCGTTCGATGGCCGCTCGCGGCATGCCGAATACCACGCAGGTATTCCGGCTCTGGGCCACGGTGAAGCCCCCGGCTGCCCCCAGTTCGCCCAGCCCGGTCGCTCCGTCTTCTCCCATGCCCGTCATCAGCACTCCCATGGCTTGCGCGCCAAATTCCGCGGCCACGCTCTGAAACAGCACGTCCACCGAAGGACGGTGTCCGTTCACGGGAGCCTCCTCGCTCAGTACTGCCACGTTGCCCAGTGGCAGCTTCTTCACTTTCAAGTGTCGGTTTCCCGGACAGATCAGCGCCCGTCCCGCCATCAGCAGGTCTCCCGACTGCGCTTCCTTGACCCGTATGGGGCAGCATTTGTCCAGGCGCTTGGCAAACAACTCGGTGAATCCGTCCGGCATATGCTGCACTACCAGAAGGCTGCCCGAAAACTCCACCGGCAACTGGGAAAACAAGTACTGCAAAGCGTTGGGACCGCCCGTGGAAGCGCCGATGGCGATGATGTGCGTCGGTGCGACGGGCCGCAGCTTTGCCGATGGGGGCCCGCCGCGGGTTTCCTGCGGCAGGAACTGCGTCTGCACCCCGGCGCACTGCGCCGCGGCTTGAATCTTCTTGATCAGTTCGTTGGCGATTTCGGGCATGCGCGCGGAGACGTCCTGCGGCTTGGCCACAAAATCAAACGCCCCCAGTGCCAGTGCCTTCAGCGTGATCGACGCCCCGGCCGTGCTGTGCGAACTGACGACGATGACGGGAAGCCGCCAGCGGCGCATAATTTCTTTCAGAGTATCGATCCCGTTCAGTCCTGGCATTTCGAGGTCGAGCGTCACCACATCGGGCGCCAGGTCCTCGATCTTCTTCAACGCAAACAGGCCATCGACGGCCGTCCCCACCACCTCGATCGAAACTTCCTGCTCCAGGATCTTTGGAATCAGCTTGCGCATCAGGGCCGAATCGTCAACCACCAACACCCGCACCGCCTTTTTCATCCCTGGCCTCCGGCCTGGGCGCGGGTCGCGCTCAGAGCGATCTCCCGGGCTGACATGGCAGGGGCAAGCCCGGAAAGCAAACCCGTCATCCGCGGCCCATCGCTGCTCGCCCGCCCGCGGGTGAAGCGCTCCATCAGAGCCAGCATGTTCAGGATCAGTACCACCCGGCCATCGCCCAGAATGGAAGCCCCACTCACCAGGTCGGTGGTGATCGAATGGTCGTCCAGGGCCTTGATGACCAGTTCGTCCTCGCCCTCCATGGCGTCGACGACCACGCCGAATTTGCGTTCTCCGCTGTTGATCACCAGCACGAAAACCTTGCTTCGCGGCGCGGCCGGCGCGGCCGGCGGCTTCGAACCCAGACGCAGCAGGGGCAATACGTCATTGCGCAATTGCAATACATCGTAGTGTTCCACCTGGTGGATTTCTGCTTCCACCGTACGCGCGATCTCGGCCACCGCGTTCAGCGGCAGCGCGTACAGGCGATCTTCCACGCGGAACATCAACGCCCGTATGATGGCCAGCGTCAGGGGCAGCCGCAGGCGAAAGGTGGTACCCCGCCCGCGCGTCGTCTCGATCTCCACTGTTCCTTTCAGGCGCGCCAGCACGCTCTGCACGACATCCAAGCCCACGCCGCGGCCCGACAGGGAAGTGATCTCTTCCGCGGTCGAGAATCCGGGCTGCAAAATCAGTTCCAGGGTATCGCTGTCGCTCATCCGGGCAGCCTGCTCGGCCTTCAGCAATCCCTGGGACAGTGCACGCTGCCGAACCTTGTCGGCATCGATGCCGGCCCCGTCGTCGGTGACCTCGATGACCACCTGGTTTCCCTGGTGATAGGCGTCGAGCCGCAGCGTTCCCTGCGGCTGTTTGCCGGCGCGGCTTCGCTCCTCGGCCCGCTCGAGGCCGTGGCCGATGGCATTTCGCACCAGGTGCGTCAAGGGCTCGGCAATCGCATCCAGAATGCTTTTGTCGAGATCCGTTTGTCCGCCCCGGATCACCAGTTCGACCTGTTTGCCGCACTGATGGGCCACGTCGCGCACGACCCGCGGAAACCGGCGGAAGAGCTGATCCACCGGAACCATGCGTATTTTCATCACCGAGTGCTGGAGATCATTCAACACCCGCGCCTGAAACGCCATGGCATCGGAGAACTTTCCCCGCAACGCATCTTTGGGGAAGCGCTGTCCGAATTCCAGCAGCGTCTGCTGCAACATCGATTTCGCCAGAATCAGTTCGCCGACCAGGTTGAGTACGCTGTCGATTCGTTCCGCATCCACGCGCAGCAGGTTGTCGGGCCCGCTCGGTACGATCGGCGCCGGTTCAGTACTCACCGGGGCAGCGGAGGCGGCCTCCGCGCTCTTGTCTTCGACAGCCCGCGAGGATCCGGAGTCATCTTTCTTCGGCTGGTCGCTGCCTGCCGAGTGCGTGTCTGCCGCCGGGCAGAGGGCGCTGGCCAGCGTCTTGGCACGGAGGGCGGTTACTTTCACATTCCCCGCAATCGTGGGAATGTTGCACTTCTCGCGGACTTGCTCGCTCGACTTTGGCGAGGCGAGGGCCGCTTCCACATGCGTCAGAGGATCGGGACTGCCTTCGGCTGGGTAAAGGGCGAGGATTTCGCCCAATCCCGCCAGCGCGAGCTGGATCATCTGCCGTCCGGCGATCGGCATGGCGCATTGCGGGTCGATGTGCACCACCACGTGGTGAACGCGACGGCCTGCGTCGAGCGAACGGCTGATCGCCAGTTGTTCGTATTCCGACCAGCGGACGGCTTTGGCGACCGCTTTCCGCGTTTTCTTTTTTGTCTTGGGCACTGCCTCCGGATGGGCGAGGCGAGCGATGTCGGCGCGCAGCGACTGGATGGCGGGAAGTTTCGTTCCCTTCCGGTAGGCCTCGAGCAAAGCGGCAAATACATCGGCCGCACGCAATGCGATCTCCGGCACGGCGGCGGCCGCATTCTCCACCGTCAGCACATCCTCGAACTCGTGGCAAAGTTCGCTCAGTTCCCGGAAGCTGCAGGCAGCCGAATCCCCCTTCAGCGTGTGCACGGTGCGCCGCAGACTGCGCGTCGCTTCCGCGTCGCCCGGTATTTTTTCCAGGCGCAGCGCTTCCTCGTTGAGTTGCTGGACCAGTTCGCCCGCGCTCTCAAAAAACAGCTGGTGGAGTTCCGACATCCGATCGTCGGGCGGTCCGCTCATACTTCCACCTCGACTCGCTGGTACGCCGTGCCGTTATTGCGATGCACCATCTGAAACTTGCTGGTCAGCCCCAGCAGGCTCTCGGCGTGGCCCACGAACATGTATCCCTGGGAATTCAAGCAGCGATAAAACTTCTCCACCAGGCGCTTCTGCTCCGCCTCGTCGAAATACATCATCACGTTGCGACAGAAGATGATGTCATTGCGCTGCGGCAGATATTCGGTTTTCAGATTGTGAAAATCGAAATGGACAAGTTCCTTGACGCTCTTCTTCACCGCGTAACGCGTCCCCACTTTGTCGAAGTAGCGCAGGCGGTGACCGTAGTCGACTCCCGTCATCTGGTGTTCGCTGTAGGAAGCGTCCTGCGCCGCGCGCAGAACCGAATAATTGATGTCACTCGCCAAAATCTCCACCCGCCAGGGCGTCGGTACCAGCGGCTTCGGAACCGGGGATTCGAGCGGCAAAGGGTTGCGCATGGAGTGGTAGGTGAGCGCATCGGCGACCAATATGGCTAAGGTGTAAGGCTCCTGCCCGGTCGAGCAGCCCGCGCTCCAGATCCGCAGCCCGAAATCACGCGCCGCCTGCTTGCGCCGCAGCAGGTCGTCGAGGATGTCCCGCTGAAACAGATCGAGCTGCGCTTTGTTGCGGAAGAAGCTGGTCTCGTTGACGGTCAGGTTTTCCAGCAGGCACGACAATTCCTGTTTCCCCTGTTGGCTGGTCAGCAGCCGATAGTAGCTGTAAAACGAATCCAGGTGGCACTCTTTCAGGCGTCGCTGCAAGCGATCCTGCAGAAAGGGGGTCCGCCGGGCATCGAAATGCATGCCGCACTCCTGGTAGACCAGAGCCTGCAGAAGTTTCAATTCAGCGTCGGTGAGTGCGGGTGTCTCGCTCGTGTTCATGTGGCTCAGCTATGCCTGTTATTTCCCGGCCGAAGCGGCTTTCGCGTCTTTTACCGTGGTTGCCGTCCCCGCCGTGGCGGCTTTGCCAGTGCCGGCAGCCGGTTTTTCCGCCGCTGCCGTCTCCGGGCGATCGTCGCGCATCGCCAGCACCTTCTCGATATCCAGCAGGATAATCAGCCGCCCCTGGTACTTGCCCAGGCCCGTGACCCAGTCCAATCCGCCCTCCTGCATCATGGTGGGCGCCGCTTCGATTTCGCTCTCGGGAATTTTCAGGACCTCCGATGCCGAGTCCACAATCATGCCCGCCAGCCGGCCGCGGTGTTCCACCACCAGAATGCGGCTACGGCGGTCGAGCCTGGGGGCAGGCTGCCCGAATCGCTTCCGCAGATCAACCACGGACACAATCTTGCCGCGCAGATTGATGACCCCTTCTAGATAATCCGGCGCATCGGGCACGGCCGTGACCTCCGGCACCCGAACGATCTCGTGCAACGCGCGAATGGGCAGGCCATAGGTCTCACGGCCCACCTGAAATCCCACAATGTGTGTTTCCCGGCTCATGATCGAACGTCCCTCACTGCGATCCCGCGGTCGCGCTGCGCGTCAGGTAGCCCGGCTTCGGCTTGCTGCCATCGGACTGCAGCGCAAAACGGTCCATCGAATCCAGCAGACCGCGCGACATTTTTGACATCTGATCGGAGGAGGCCGCCAGTTCGGTCGAACTCGAAGTCGACGACTGCACCAGTTCCCGCATGCGTTCCATGGCCTGCACCACCGCCTGCGCCCCCGAAGCCTGTTCTTCCACCGCCGAGTTGATCTCATGCGTGATTTCGTTCAAACGCGTGGTGGCGCGGGCGATCTGTGCCGAGCCGTGCGATTGCTCGTTGGTCGCGGCCCCGATTTCCTGGGCGAACTTGTACACCTCGGTCACGACGTTCGAAATCTTGCGCAGCGCGGCGTTCAGTTCCTGTCCCAGATTCAGCCCCTCGTTCACGATGGTCGTGCTCTTTTCCATGTTGTCGACCGCCCGCCGCGCCTCTTTCTGAATGCTCTCGATCAGATCCGAAATCTCCTTGGTGGACTGCGCCGATTTTTCCGCCAGCTTGCGCACTTCGTCGGCCACCACCGCGAATCCCAGGCCGTGCTCGCCCGCCCGCGCCGCTTCGATCGCAGCATTCAAGGCCAGCAGGTTGGTTTGTTCTGCCAGATCGTCGATCACTTCCACGATCTTGCCGATGTTGTCCGCCCGCCCGCCGAGCGCGTCGATGATCTCGCCGGAAGAGCGGATGGTGGTGTTGATGCGGTTGAGGCCGTCGGTCGCCTTTTCCATGGTGCCGATACCGCTGTGCACTTCTTCCCGCGAGCGGTTGGAGATGTCGAGCAGAACCTTGGCCGTGTCGGCGACCCGCTGGATTGAGGTCACCATCTGGTCGATCGAGGCCGAGGTCTCGCTGACGCTCGAAGCCTGGGTTTGCGTGCTCTTCACCATGTTCTGCACGTTCACGCTCATCTCGTGCATCGTGCTCGTCACTTCGTCAATGGCTGACGAAGACTGCAGGCTGTTCCTGGCCGATTCATCGGAAGTGCTCGCCACCTCTCGCGAGGCGGTGGCGACTTGCGTGGCGGCTTCGCGCACATTGCGCACCAGCCCGCGCAACCCTTCCACCATGCGGGTGAAGGCATTGCCCAGCGTGTCGCTGGCCGAGCGGGCATGGACTTCGACCGCCAGGTTGCCCCCGGCGATCGCCTCGGAAACCGCCGCCATTTCCTTCAGATACCGCACCATCGAATCGAAGGTCCGCGCCAGTTGCCCGATTTCATCCTGGCCGTGAACATCGATGTTATGGTCGAGGTCCCCCGACTTTCCGATCTGGTCCGCTACGTGAATCAGGCGGGTCAGAGGTTCGGTAATTCCTGTGGCTGTCCGGTAGGCAATGAACATGCCCACAGCCAGGGCCAGCAGGGAACTGATGATGGCGAACAGAATCGTGGCGTTGGCCGCCCACTGGTCGTCGGCGTGGCGCACGTCCAGCAGCTTGCGGTTTTCGTTGTCGACATCATCGAGCACGTTGCTCGATCGCGAGACCCAGGCGTTCGGATCCTTCTGCAGATAGAAGATCTGCAGCTCGGCTACGGTGGCATTGCCGCTGTCGACCGCCCGGCGCTTGTCCACCAGCGGATTGGCGAAATCGGTGCCCCACGACTGCTCCAGTCCTTGTACCTTTTCCAGATTGCTTCGCTGTTGCGGAGAATTTGCCAGCTCTTGCGCGTGGCGCAGGGCGTCATTCAGGGCCCGTTCGCCGTCATTCATTTTCTCCACGTCCCGCGTGTCGCCGCTAAGCAGATAGTTCTGCAGGTGCAGCCGGTTTTGCATCATCTGAAAGCGGACCAGCGAGGTGGCCTCGGTCATGTCGATCGAACGCTGCGCCGCCGCCTTGGTCTCATGCTCGCGATGCACTGCGACCAGGTTGATCGCAAGCAGCAACAGAACCGTTCCCAGAATGATGCCGAACCTGATGTAGAGTTTTTTGCCGATCGTCATACGCGAACCTTCCTCGGAAGCTCTCGACCCCGGCGCTGCTATTGCGAACCGTCAAAATGGAAGAGAACTATCCCTGTCGACTCTTGCGAAGCCGTCTCGAAACGCCACTTTTTCACCGCATCCAAGGCGGCGCCGGCCAACACCGGATGCCCGCCCATCAGCTTTGCGTCCTTAACGGTGCCATTGGGGGATACCGTGATCGCCACCCTGACCGCGCCGGTAATGTTCATGCGCCGCGCCAGATCCGGATAGTTCGGTGCCACCCTGAGCCGCACTTTTCGGTTGATCTCTTCCTGTCCAAACGCCGAAGGCACGCCCATGGCGGTCCATGCTGCCAACACAAGCAGAACGATGGCGGCAATGCGATTCCGGACTTGCATAAACACAACCCTCCGCTGCAGTCGTTCTTTGTATCTTCGGTCAAACATTACCTCGGCGGATACCGAAAGTTCCTTGTGCGCATTACTTTGGTGATCTTTGCAACGCCATGAACTAGCGATGGTTAGCATCTCTGTCCGCGGGGACTCGGCCGAGGCCTCTGCGGCCTTCCCGTTTGTGCTCCCCCGGGGCGGCGCCGCCGAGCCGATCCGTCCGCTTGCCCGCCCGCGTATCACTTTGGTGCCATTTCACAAGTCGGCACCAACCCGTATATTTTCTTGACTCAATTTGAGAATCAAGCGTAGGTTTTATATATAATTCAATTGTTTTCAATTGCTTAGCAAGACCAATGGTGGCCACTGACCGCGCACACAGGAAATCCGGACCCCGGCACCCCGTCTCAGTCTGACGAGGCGTTCCAGAAGGTTCTTCTGGAGCTTTCCCGGGCCGCTTTTGAAACCCAGGATCCCGCTCAGCTCGTCCGTTCCTTTTGCGCCCTCACTCGCCCCTTTTTCGCTGCGCGCAGCGCTTATTTCTGGCACTGTTGCCCCGATGGTGGACTCCAGGGGTCGGCAGTCGACGGCGATCCTGGGGAATCTTTTTGTGGCAGCCGTCCGCCCGCGGGCGAGATCTCCATCGCCGTCGAGGCGGTCGAGAGTCGTCGTCCTTTTTTCGTCAACCGCGGCGATATCCCCCGCTACCCATGGCTTGCCCGGCAGCAGGCTTCCGCTGCCATGGTTGCCCCGCTGCTGGTGGCCGCGGAAGTCGTCGGTGCCATCGCATTCCTGAAGGATGCCTCCCACGTCGGCTTTGACGATGACGCCCTGGCTAAAATTACGATCCTGATGGCGCAGTTGGCCACGGCCCTCGAAGCTCTTCGCCTGAACCAGTTGTCGCTCGAAGAACGCCGCCGCGCCAGCATTCTGGTCGAAGTGGCCACTGCTCTCCACGGCCTGCCCGACACTGCCGCCGTCATGGAAAGCATCGCCGATCGCCTTCGCATGCTGCTGCACTCACCGGCCGTGCTCGTCTTCGTACAGCAAGAAAAGTTGTTTCAGCTGCAGGCAGTCTCCACCGAATCTCCGAAGCTGGCGCTGGCGATTCGTTCGCGTTTGGAGAACAACGATCTGCGTTCTCCGCTGGAAATTGCCACGCGCGCCGTCGCCGCCGGCGAGCGCATTACCGTGAGCATCGACGGCGCTTCTCATTTCGCCGACGATTCCCCCGCCGGCGTTTTGATCGCCGCTCCCTTTCGCACCTCGCGCTCCCAGGGTGCGATTCTCGTTTACCCGCGTCTGGCCAATCCCTTTACTCCGGAAGACAAGACTCTGGTTTCCGCCCTGGCCGGCTTCGGCGCGGTGGCCGTCGCCAACGCCGAGTTATACGGCACGGCGCGCGCCCAGGCCCATGAACTCCACGAGATCCTCGAAATTTCCTCGGAGCTGGGATCGGCCGGCAAGCTGGACGAGTTCATGCACACCTCGGTGGTTCGTGCCGCCAAGTTCCTTGGCTTTAAGCGCTGCTTCATCGGGCTGCTCGAGGATTCCGTTTTCCACATCCGCTGGGGGGTGGAGAACGGAGTGGCCCGTCCCTTTGACATCCCGCTCTACGATGGAGTCGCCACGCGGGAGTTGAAGAAGAAAAATGTGTTCTTTGCCGAAGATGCCGCAAAAACACCGGGCGCGAATTTGGATTTCGTCTCGACGTACCAGGTCCGCCAATTGCTCGCCGTGCCCCTGCTCGGTTCGAGCGGCGACGTGCTCGGCATGTTCGGCGTCCTCGACCGCATCGCCTCGGGGCCGATTGATGACGAAGACGTGCGGCGTGCCCGCGCTCTGGCTGCTCAGCTGGCCATCGCCCTCGAACTGACCCGCAACCTGCACGAATCCGAAGAGCACCGCCGCCGCGCTGAAGCCCTGGTCTCGCTGGCGCTCGAGCTCAATACCCTCCTGCACCTGCCCGCCTTCATGCGCAACTTCGCGCTGCGAGCGGCGGCGCTGCTCGGAAGCCGTTCGGTTGCCCTCAGCCTGTTTCACACCGGCGATTCCGAGACCGTGCTCCTGTGCGGAGCCTCGGAAATCGAGGATCGGCCGCTGCTGCGCCGCTTCAGTCACGCGCTGGGCGCGGCCCTCCCGAAATATCCCACCGATGTGGCCTTCGCTCCCGCCGCCGACATGCTCGGCGGCGCCCTCGCGGCCAGCCTGGAATGGAACGATTGCACTTTGGTTCGCCTGGCCAATCCCGCCGGCGAACTGGTGGGCGTGCTCTGTCTCGCCGACCGTGGCTCTCCGCCCGCCACCGACGACCGACTCCTGCTCCGCGCCATCGCCGGTCATGCCAGCGTTGCGCTCGAAAATGCCCGCCTCTTTACCCGCATGCAACACGCCAACCGTCATTGGCTCGATGTCTTCGATGCGATCAGCGACTTCATCGTGGTGCACGATGAGCAGCACAACATTCTCCGCGTCAATCGCTCCCTTGCCGAGTTTGTCGGTATCGCTCCCGACCAGCTGATCGGCATCAACATGCGCGCGCTGGATGTTCTTTCCACCGGTTCCTCACCCCACTGCTGTCCCTTCTGCCGTACCGGAGAAGGCCTCGATGAATACCTGCATCCGGTCCTCGAACGTACCTATCTGATTTCCACCTCGCGCATTCATTCCGCCAGCAACGCCCACTGGCAGACCGTGCACGTTCTCAAGGACATCACCGACCGCCGCGAGGCCGAACGTCGTTATCGCGAACTGTTTGATAATATTCAGGAAGGAATTTTCGTTTCCACGCCCCATGGCCGCTTCGTGGAGGTCAATGATGCCATGGTTCGCATTCTCGGTTACGGTTCCCGCGAGGAATTGCTGCAGATCGACATTCCCACCCAGCTCTATTTTTCTCCGCAGCGGCGGCAGGAGATCACCAAGGTCCTCCAGCAAAGCGGCGAACTGCGCAATCACGGCGAGGTCCTGCGGCGCAGAGATGGTTCCCCGGTCCACGTTTTCATCAACAGTTTTGCCATGCGCGACGCGACCGGTCACATCCTGCAGTATCGCGGTCTCATGCTCGATGTCACCGGCCTCCACCAATCGCAGACCGAGCTGCAGAAGGAACGAGACTTTTCGAGCAAAATCCTCGGCCACACCCAGAGCCTGATTCTGGTCACCGACACCGAAGGCGTGATCAGTTACGCCAACCGGCGTTGGAGCGGTCTCGGTTTTCAACAAAACCAGATCGTCGGTCATGCCTTGCTCGATTTGTGCACTCCGCCGCGTCGCGCTGCCCTGCGCGAAGCGCTGGCGGCGGTGGCCCGCGGCCAACAGGTGGGAAACTTCGATTTGCCGCTGGTGCGAGGCGACGGCGCCAGCGGTCAGTTCTCGGTCAATTTGAGTCCCATCAGCGCTGAGGATGGCCAGATCAGCAGCATCGTAGTGGTCATGACCGATGTCACCGACTCCGCCATGCTGCGGGCCAAGCTGATCCACGCGGAAAAAATGGCCGCCGTCGGACAGCTTGTCTCCGGTGTCGCCCACGAAGTCAACAATCCACTGACGGCCATCCTCGGATTCACCGATCTTTTGTTGGAGAATCCCGAGCTTCCTGAAAGCGCACGCCGCGACCTGCGGGTGATTTTGCAGGAAGCGCAGCGCACCAAGCAGATTGTGCAGAACCTGCTCAGTTTCGCCCGTCAGATGCCGCCGCAGCGCCAGCTGGTTCAAGTCAATCCCATCCTGCAGCGCACCGTGCACCTCCGCTCCTACGATTTCATCAGTCACGGCGTTCAGGTGGTCGAAACGCTCGACGAATCCCTGCCCCAGGTCATCGGAGATTCCCATCAGCTGCAGCAGGTGTTTCTCAACATCCTGAACAACGCCTACGACGCGGTCCGCGAAACCACCCGTCCGGCACGCATTGCCATCACCAGCACCCGGGCCCAGGCATACGTGGAGATTGCTTTCCGCGATAACGGTCCCGGCATCCCCGATCCCGGCCCCATTTTCGATCCTTTCTATACCACCAAAGACGTGGGCAAGGGCACCGGGCTCGGCCTCAGTATTTGCTATGGCATTGTCCGCGAACACGGTGGTGAAATTGTCTGCCACAACAATCCCGATTCCGAAGGAGCAACTTTCGTCGTGCGCCTCCCCATTGCCTCCGAGTCAGCATCGTTTGGAGCCGTCGCAGGAGTGCATCCCCAATGACTCAGCCTGACACGCAACCACCGTCCCTTCTGCCCGTGCTTCTGATTGAGGATGAACCGGCGGTCATGGCCCTGGTGCGCTCGGTTCTGGAAAGTCACGGATACGCGGTCGTGTCCACCGAATCGGGCGCCGAAGCCCTGCACCTGCTCGCGGCCAGCAATTTCCATGGTGTGGTTTCCGACATGCGCACCCCCGGCGGAGTCGACGGCGCACAGGTCTATGCCTGGATTGCCACTCATCGCCCGGAGCTTGCCTGCCGCCTCGTCTTCATCACCGGAGATATGGCCAACGAAGAAACCGCTGCCACCTTGCGCCGCACCGGCGCCCCCTGCGTGGAAAAACCGTTTCGCGTCCTTGAATTCATCACCGTGGTCCAGCACACCATGGGCAAGGCCATCGCATGACTCAAAATATGCCGGCGCCGAACCAGCAGCACCGGAGCCAAGACGATTGGCGTATCCGGTTGCTCATCGTCGATGACGAGCAGACCATTCGCCGCCTCTGCATCACCGTCGGAGAGTCGCTCGGTTTCTCCTGTCTCGAAGCCGAGAGCGGAGACGCCGCCCTGGCCCTGCTCGAAGAACAACCCATGCACATGGTGCTCACCGACATGGTCATGCCGCATATGTCGGGCATCGAATTCCTGGAGCAGGTCAAGCGCGTTTATCCGCGCATCGAAGTCGCCGTCATGACCGGCCACGGCTCGGTCGAAACCGCGGTGCAGGCCATGAAGCTCGGGGCCTACGATTACATCGCGAAACCCTTCGCACCGCTCGATGAATTGCGCCTTTTCCTGCGTCGCATGGCCGACAAGGTGCGCCTGGTCGAAGAAAATCTCTATCTCCGCGAGCGTTCCGAAACCGAGACCTCGCTCCACGGCATCATCGGCAATTCCCCCGCCATTCAAAACGTTCTGCGCCTCATCTCGCGCCTGAAAGAGACGCGCACCCCGGTACTGATCTCCGGCGAAAGCGGAACCGGCAAGGAACTGGTGGCGCGCGCACTTCATTTTCGTGGCACTCTGGCCAATCGGCCCTTCGTTGCCGTCGATTGCGGATCGCTGGTCCCCACCCTCATCGAAAGCGAACTCTTCGGCTACGAAAAAGGTGCTTTCACCGGCGCTCTCCGCTCCAAGCAGGGCCTGCTGCAATCCGCCGATACGGGAACGATTTTTCTCGACGAGGTCGGAGAACTTCCGCTCGAGATGCAGGCCAAGATCCTGCGCTTTCTTCAGGAAAAAGAGGTCCGTCCCGTGGGCAGCAATCAGAAAGTGAAGGTGGATGTGCGCATCATGGCCGCCACCAACCGCGATCTCGACGCCGAGTACAAGAAAGGAACCTTCCGCAAAGATCTCTTTTTCCGCCTCAACGTGGTGACCATATCGCTGCCGCCGCTTCGCGAACGCCGTTCCGATATCCCCATCCTGGCCGCATTCTTCCTCGAGCGCCTGGCTCCCGGACGCGGTGTCCTGGTTTCCAGCAACGCCATGAAAGCCTTGCTTGCCTATGATTGGCCGGGCAATGTCCGCGAACTCGAAAACTGCCTGGAACGCGCCGTGGCTCTTACCGATCAACGCATCCTCGAAGTTAGCGATCTGCCTCCGGCCATCGCCAGCTCCGAAGTGCCGGACAAGGTGCGGACCGAAGCAGAAGCCGGATCGCTCGAGGCTCAGGCCGTGCGCGCCAACGACCTCCGCGCCACCGATCTCGAAGATATCGAGCGCGCCACCATCGAGCGCGTCTTTTCCCAGGTCAAAGGCGACAAAGCCCTGGCCGGCAAAATGTTGGGCATAAGCCGTGCCACCCTGTACCGCAAACTCAAGCGCTACAATATCGGCGCTCGCGAGGACCCTCCCCCTTCCACCACGCTGCAATGAGCAGGGTTCGGGCGACGGGCGGCTTTGCCGAAGGGTTTGGCGCCTCGCGAACCAGGCGAAGTGGCAGCCAGCCGATCGACGCGCGCCGATGTTTTTAGGGTGGGGCTACCGACAAACTGAGACACAGGTTTCATTCTGAGACTCGACTCAGTCCGAAGTCCGAGCGCGAACCTGGCGCCGGCTGCCATCGGCGCTGCTAACTGTTTGCTTTTGTTTCACTTGCCCTTCAGTGCATGACCTTCAAGTTTTTGGCTGCGCAGATGCAAAAGTAGGTCACGATAAAGCAGAGCAGAGTCTTCCGGCAAGCCCTACCGAACCTGGAAGAGGGGAGACTCGAGTGCTCATGCTCCCCCGGGATTGAGGTTTGAGTGCCCAGCCAGGCAACCGCTTTTGCTCGTGAAACAGAAATCGTCAGTCGTTTGGCCCGGTTCTTTCCCGAGGCTACTCCGGTGCGGATCCCCATCAAGCTCAGTCGCATTCTGTCCCATGCCGATGGCCAAAACAGCAATGGCAACGGTCGAGGCTCGACAGAAAGCGAGCAAGTATTCTTGCAGAACACCGTGGTCGAATTCGGCACGCCGCACGAACTTCTTTTCGTGCTCGAACGTCCTCTGGAATTTGGCGATCACGTCCTGGTCGAAAGCACCGACAGCTCGCTGCGCGTCGAGGCCTCGGTGGTTGCGGTTCAATATCATCCGAAGCGGACAGTAGTCGCCGTCCGCTTCTTAACCAACGTTCCCAATTGGATTGTGAAATCATGACTGCATTCGTCCAACCCTCCGTCGAAGAGCAGGGAGCCACGCTTTGCGCCCTGCAGCCTATTTATTGTGAACTGGTCCGCGAATTTGTGATCGAAGTCTCCGAGTGCCCGATCGACGAGGGTTTTGTGCCCTCGCCGGAGTCGGTCGAGCAGGCCGAGGGCTGGTGCCGGCAGATCGACGCCCAGATCCAGGTCCACCAGTTGCGGCAGTTTCTGCAAACCACGCCGATGGCGAATGAGGCCGTTCTGCGTCATCTCCTTCTCCATCACGTGCAGAAGGAGGCAAAGACGACCGGCGACCGCGACAAAGCCGACTTCCTGCTGGTGCAGTATTTCTCGCTGTGCGCGCCCTCCGGCCTCGCCGACGCCGACGTCGATCTCGATTATGTTGCCCAGATCCTCGAGCCCATTCTCGGTCCGCAACAGGTCCTTCTTCCGGAATGGCTGACGCTGCTCGAGACCATTCTGCAATCGGCGGCACGGTGCGGACGGCTCAGCGAGTTGTTGCACAGCGGCACGCTCGAGCAGGGTCGCAAGCTGAAGACCCAGAATGCGGCGCGCTACTTCGAGCCCGCGGCCATGGTCGCCTTTGCGCGATACAGCTTCATGATCCGGCGGATCTTTTTCCGTCTCATGCACGATGATCTCAACGCCATCCAGGATGGCTTGCGCGAACTCGAGCGCCGTGGCGTCTCAATCGTCGATTGCCGCCGCGCCCAGTTTTCCGCCGCCGAACCGATCGCCCGTCTGCGCATGATCTGCCAGTCCTGGAAGGTCATGTTCCACGCCGAATATTCTTCCGGACAGCCGCTGCGCATGCTGGTCGATCTCCGCGCCGCGGTTGACGACGCACTGCAGAACGCAGCCCGCAAGAATCCGCTGGCCAAGAGCGCGGTGGCGAACTCGGGCGGTGGAACGAGAAACTGATCTCGGCAGAGACGGCATACCGGGTCCGGGCCGATGGGCCGGGGCCAGCATAGGGGGCCGCAATCACAACGAGGACCATGATGAGCATCTATCACCCGACCGTCCTGATCCTCGCGAGCGACCCCGACTTCTCCCGCGAGATCACGGCTCATTGGCCGCATCACCCCGCCCCTCACTCGGCGGAGCCGGAATTTGTCGTGCTGGATGAAGGCTTTTCCCGCCATCTCCAGGCCAGCCCTTACGACCTCGCGATCGCCGATGCGGGTTCGGCGGAGAACGCCCGGACGCGAGATGATGCCGGCAAAGTGCTCAAGAAACGCCGCAACCGGGATCTAAGACAAGCGCTGGCGGCGGCCGGTCGGCCTGCAATTGTCGTGCACTCGGACCGGTCACGCGATTTCTGCTTCATTCAGGGAACAGTGATCGACTTGCGTCGCGAAATCGGACCCTGGCCAGAGATCGCCGGCCTGGTTGGCCACGAGATTCTTCGCCGTCGCGACGCCGAGTCGCGCGCCCGCGACGCCGAGACGGCCTGTGTCGTCGCCGCCGCTGAAGCCGCTCTGGGGCGTTACATGGTCGAGATGCGCAGCAACGTCAACAACGCGCTCACCACCGTGCTTGGCAACGCCGAGCTGCTGCTGCAGGAATCCGGACTACCCGCCCGCGTGCAGACCCAGGCCGACGCCATCCGCAACATGGCGCTGCGGCTCAATGAAGTCTTCCAACGCTTTTCCTCGCTGGAGAAAGAATTTAACGTTGCCGCCCGCGATTCCAACTCGAAAGCCGCCGCCCACGCCGCCGGCCGCTGACGAAACGGAGCGCCGGAGAGCTCCGGCGGACAAGCCTGGCCTGCGGTTGGACTCCTCTGCCCGGACCCGGGGCGACGGCTATGCGAAGAGGTATTCCTTAGTCCGCAACTCCCGAATCGCGTCTCTCAGCTTGGCCGCCTTTTCAAACTCAAACCGCTTCGCTGCCTCCCGCATGTCGCTCTCCAGCTTTCCGATGTAGGCGTCCAACTCCTCCTGCGATTTGAATTCTGGAATCCCTTCGGCCTCCGAGCCGGTCAGGTCGGTATAATCGGCGCCCACGATCGCAACCAACGTCATATCCAGCGGACGGATGATCGATTCGGGAGTAATCCCGTTCTCTTCGTTATAAGCCTGTTGGATCGCACGCCGTCGGTTGGTCTCGTCGAGAGCTTTTTTCATGGACTCGGTCATGCGATCGGCATAGAGAATTGCCTGGCCGTTCAAATTGCGGGCGCAGCGTCCAATGGTCTGGATCAGGGACCCGGTCGAGCGCAAGAAGCCCTCTTTATCCGCATCCAGGATCGCCACCAGCGACACTTCCGGCAGATCCAGCCCTTCGCGCAGAAGATTGATGCCGATCAACACGTCGAACTCGCCCTTGCGCAGGTCGCGCAGGATCTTAACCCGCTCCAGGGTTTCAATCTCGGAGTGCATGTAACGGCACTTCACTCCCACCTCGCTGTAATATTCCGCCAGGTCTTCCGACATGCGCTTGGTCAGTGTCGTCACCAGCACGCGCTCGTTGCGGGCAACCCGTTCGCGAATCATATGCAGCAAATCGTCGATCTGCCCTTTCACCGGACGAATCTCGACCGGCGGGTCGATCAGCCCTGTAGGGCGAATGATCTGCTCCACGACGACGCCCGAAGACTTGGTCAGTTCATAGGGCCCGGGGGTCGCCGACACATAAACCAGCTGATTGGTCCGATGCTCAAATTCCTCAAAGGTCAGCGGACGATTGTCGAGCGCCGAGGGCATGCGGAATCCGTACTCGACCAGGGTCTGCTTGCGCGAGCGGTCGCCGTGATACATGCCATGAAGTTGGGGCACCGTCTGGTGCGACTCGTCGATGAACATGAGAAAATCGCGCGGAAAATAATCGAGCAGCGTAGGCGGAGGCTCCCCCGGCATCCGTCCGGTGAAATGCCGGGAGTAATTTTCAATGCCATGGCAATAACCCATGGCCTTGATCATCTCCAGGTCATACATGACCCGCTGATGGATGCGCTGCGATTCCACCAGGCGCCCCTGCTTCTCCAGTTCTGCTTCCCACCAAGCCAATTCGGTTTTAATCGACGCCACCGCCGACGCCCGCGTTTCCTCCTTCATCACATAGTGCGTCTTCGGATAAATGGGCAACCGGAGATAGCGCTGTTTCACCGTGCCAAACAGCGGATCGATCTGCGAAAGCGATTCCACCTCGTCGCCGAACATTTCGACCCGGTAAGCATGGTCGTCATAGGTCGGATAGATCTCGACCACATCCCCGCGTACGCGAAACGTGCCGCGCCGAAAATCCCCTTCCGTCCGCTCGTAAAGGATGTCCACCAGCTTGCGGGTGATGTCCCCGCGCTTGATCTTCTGCCCCTTCTCGAGGAACAGCATCATCCCGTAATAGGCTTCCGGAGATCCCAACCCGTAAATGCAGCTCACCGATGCAACGATCAAAACATCGCGCCGCTCAAACAGGGACCTCGTGGCCGAGAGCCGCAGCTTGTCGAGTTCGTCATTGATGGTCGATTCCTTCTCTATATAAAGATCGGCCGCCGGCACGTAGGCCTCCGGCTGGTAGTAGTCATAATAGGAGACGAAGTACTCCACGGCGTTGTGCGGGAAAAAGCTCTTGAACTCGTGGAACAGCTGTGCTGCCAGCGTCTTATTGTGCGCCATGACCAGCGCCGGACGGTTTGCCGCCTCGATCACCTTGGCTGCCGTAAACGTCTTTCCCGATCCCGTGACGCCCAGCAGAACCTGATGCTGCTCCCGGTCAAATACCCCACGGGTGAGTGCCTCGATGGCCTGCGCCTGATCGCCCTGGGGTTTGTAGTTGCTTACCAGCTTGAAGTCCACAAGCTATTATAGGGCAAGGACTCGGGGCACCCTGGCGATGTACTTCTGTGTAAATATGCTCTTTGGAAGACCGCTACCTGGCATTTTGTCCTAAGTAGTTCACCCTAGAACCTGAGCAAAAACACTGTAAACGGGGACTCGAAATCACCTGAGGTGACCTCGGTAACCCCCGTTTTTCAAGGAAATCGACCAAAAATCGAAAATTTTACGTTGGGTTAACGGATAAGCCCCAGTTTTGGCCGCGTGAATGCAAAATGAGAGACAAAGACCCGAGTCCAGAGGCCGTTCCGGAACCTGGTTTTCAGCCACTTACGGCGACCGGAAGCGCTTCGGTGAGGTGCGGTGCATGGAAGAGCAGTTGATTCAAGTAGGACCTCGAGAACGGCAGATCATTGATCTTCTTCTCCAGGGGTGCGACAACTCGGAAATCGCTCGCGATCTGAATATAGCCGAGCGGACCGTCAAGGCCCATTTCAACCGCCTGTTTCTGCGTTTCGGAATCAAGGGCGGCATCAAGCGGGTTAAGCTCGCGACTTTGCTTTATAGGAGACAATTATGGTTGGAGAAACAGCAAACCGCCGCGGGCCCAGCGAACGCGAACAGTTCATCATTCAACGCGTAGCCGAGGGCTGCAAAAACCGTGAGATCGCCGATTCTCTCGGCACTACCGAACACGTTGTCAAGAATTATCTGCGCCTGATTTACGACAAGTTGGGATTGTGGAACCGGGTCGAGCTGGCACTGTGGTATGAGGCGCGCCAATTCGAGCAGGTTTATCACGCCTAAGTATTCCTTGTCCCCGACAGTTCTCTGATCCCTAGCATCCGTTAAATCTGGTGTCCCATCCGCGCGCGCGGCACGGCGCGCGGATGGGATTTGGACGCTTGCGTCCGCTTAGGAATCGAAGCGCATGGTGGCCCCGCCCGCCCATCTTTTCGCGCTTGTCCGGGCCCGCCACGGATAACCCAGGATTATCTTTGGCAAAAGTTCCACTCGCTTCGACAGCGCCCCCGAAATTCGCGTGTCGCCTCGCGCCTGGGCACAGTGTGAAACGGCTCCCGGGCAGAGTGCGACTGCTCCGGGTCATGAGCAGGTACTGTTCAGAGCCGTTCTGCCTGGGTTCGACAACGCTGCTTCCCGGCAATTTCCTTTGCTGCCGCAGGGCTCCTGATCTCCGCTCGTGGGCGCCATGGGCCTGATTTTCTCCCGGGCGAGGTAACGAACATATGACCGCAGGTCGCATCCCGCCCGTTGCTTCAACGGATTGAGTGCTGCGCTACCCAAAAAATGCCCAGATGCGGTCCAGAAAACCGGCGAATCGTTTCTCCGAAACCCTCCCACTCGCCAAATCCCTTACCGATTGTCTGAAACGCTAGGCATCTTTCGAGCACTATCCCTCAAGAAGGATGGTACGGGCACGACGGGGCGAAAAGAAATCGATCTGCTCGTGTGCCGAACCGGATCTTTGGCCGGTTTCCCGTTCGATGGGAAGCGCGGCCAGTAGAAAGCACGCTTAAGACGACCTCGCGACTCCCTTCGTCGAGGGTGAGAGAGTACGGATCAGGTCAAGCGATCCGCACCCACTTTCTGGGCCAAAACACAACTTCAACCAAGGAACCCTTTTCAGGGGATGGAGAAAACTCATTATGAAGCGTTCGACAGGTATTGCGTTCATCGCGCTCGCACTCACTGCGGTCATCAGCTTTGCGGCTTTGCCGGCAAGCGCAAGTTCTACCACCTATGACTTCCACTTCCTAAGCACCGGTGGAGGCGAATACTGCGACGGTATTTTCTTCTACAACTACGGGTCCCCGAAGACCCTGGTGGATGGGTACCATTGGAACACTTTCTGTGCCGGTACGAATGCGAACGTGAACGGCTTTAAGGCCAGTGTCGCCGCCAATTATCAGTATGCGGCCACGGGCGCGGCCTTTCTCATCAGCGATCCCGATAGCGGGAACGGCGCCGGTGGCGGTACCGGAGTCATGTGGTTGATCAATCCCACGTATCACACCTGGAATTTCTACTATTCTGGCGGCGGTGCGGGCGAGTATGTGGGTAACGAAGGCATTTTCGTCAACGGCGAGGCGTTGGTCACACACGGGAGCAAGTCAACAAAATCGGCGCAATCACGGTAGGGTGACGAATCTCGGGGATCAGCCACGCCTGTCGGCTAACCGGCGTGGCTTCCCTGACAGGAGAAAATCATGAGTTCTTATACGCTGCACTGGGCCCTGCTCTCCGGCATTGTTGCTTTGGCGGTTTGTGTACAAGCCGAAACCCGGGGCAAGGAGATATCAAAGCACGCGCCCGAGGACGCTCAGAATCCGCTGGTTGTCGAGTTCAAGACGTTCTCCGCCAATGTGACCGGCGGAATCGCCCGGGATCACGATCGAAAAGTCTATCGCTCCGGCAAGTGGATGCGTGTCGATTTCGAAGATTCCTACCGCGTTAACGATCTCGATACTTTGCAAATGTGGAGCATCGGCGCCAGTCGCTGCGTCGAGTTCACCCGGCCTGACGCCGGCACCTATCCGTTTTCCGCTTACCATGATTTCAAGGTCGAGCGCGCGGCCTCTCAAGAACAGGAAACCGTCGACGGGCATGTCTGCAGGATCGAAACTCTGACCTTAACGCCCAAGGATGATCGCCCCATCGTGGCCAGGATGAAATTGTGGGAAGCCGAGGATCTGGACGGATTCCCGATCAGGATCGACGTCGAGGAAGGTGGCCAAACGTTCACTTCCAGGTACACGAATGTCAGCCTGGAGGCGCCGGACCCGAAGCTTTTTGAGCATCCCGCCAAGTGCACACCGGGCCTTCAACCAGGTCAGAAGGGAGTACTGAAACTCGACAAGTCGGCCGCGCAGTGAAAAAGTGCGGTGACCCCGACGCGGGACTTTGCGAGATGATTCGGGATCGACGGTTCGCGCTCCTGGCTTCAAACCCCAATATTGGCAACGCGCGATCGTCCTTTCCGAATCGCTGTCATGCCGCATTACCCGCAATCGTCACAAGCCCGCGTGTGCTTTCGTTGCCGGCATTTTCCAAATACGAACATGCACGATGCGCCAGGCGGGCGCATACGGTTCCCCTAGGACTTGCATACCTGACCGATTCCTGCGCTCGCCATTGCTGCCCACAAAACGTCTGGTGGAGGTTGTCCGAGCACATCACTTCTTGAGATTCCAAACACTCAGCGGAAAGGAGGCAATCAGATAATCGCCCTGATCGCTGTCGATTCGATCCAGGTCCAACAACTCCACCCTGCGTGACATCACCAGCCGGGTGCGGTAGTAATAAACCTTTCCTGCCTCGGCGGTGAAATGCGCAAGTTCCACGCGTTGGTCCACCAGAGAAGACTGCAAGGTAACGCATACGTGATGCTCTCCCGGCTCAACCGGCACAGAGAAATAGGAATTGCCGTGGTTTGCGCCTGCCCATGCTCCGTCCAATGCGAGTTTCACCGTGGGATATCCTAAGGTGCTTCCGGTACCGGCATCGTGAATGAAGTACACCCGCGCCTTGCCCTGGTCCGGCTGCGCCAAAGCGTGTTGGGATTGGTCCCGGTTCACCTTGAAAGTGGCGTTCTCGGGCCCGCAAGCTGCCGGAGAAGCGGCGGCTGGGACCTGGGCCAAAGCGGAGGCCACAAAAAGCGCAGTGATCGCAATGATTCTCATGGTTGTCCTCAATGTTCAGACCGACTATAGACTTTTGCCAGGTTCCTGTCACGATCCGACCCCTGTGCGCTCTTGCCAACTCCACGGAAGTGAGAAGAAAATGATGACGATCGGTTCACAAGAGTTGCAGGGCCGCGTTTTGCTCCACGGCGTTGCCTCCGGGGTTGGTCCGCAGCGTTTTCCGGATCATGGCCCATCGCCGACGCACAACATTGTTTCCTCTCACAGCGCTTGCTCGCCGACGATCGGATGCCGCACACAACCGCAGCCAACTCTTCCGCCCCCATCCAGCCCGCTTGTCCCCGGAGTCCGAAATCTTCCACTCCCCGGCCCATCGGCGAACCACTTTCTGTACTGACTGCTTGATCACTCATGACCGGAAGCGCGCTGGCTGACTGTTCCTCGCCAACGAAAACCCCGCTCCCTGCAGCGCGAGCTTCCTCTCCCGAGAGTCGGCGTGTCTTCACTTGCTGCTGTGCGCTTCAATCCCGCCCTGACTCTCGTAAATCATCCTCACCCAATCCTCCTTGCTCGTGATTTGCCCACCCTAACTGCCAAGTCCCCGGAAATGCCTCGCGACAACGCTGTCGAGGACCGTTTTCGCGGCCCGGTCCAGGATCCCGCCAGCTTCCGGTGACGGACGCGGGGTGCGGATGCGATACTGCTCAGCGGCAATGAGTCGGAGCGGAGTATCGCCAAGACCAAAAAGTCCGAACAGCGAGTGTCCGGCAGGGAGGTGCATTTTGAAAAGACCCTGGGCGAAAAGGGCAGCGCGTCTGGTGGCGGCGCTGATGACACAGAGAATGCGCGGACCGCGGCGGTGCTCGAGAGTCACTCACGCGGGCACCTGAGTTGTAGAGAAACAACAGAAGGGCGTAGTTTCTCCGACCGACCTTCGTTGTGCGATCTGGAATCGCCAGCAGAGCTTCCACTTCTGGCTTTTCGAGGTAAGGAATCAGTTTTCGGATCGTCTTCTTGAATGGTACCGTCCGCACCGCTCCGTACCAGGCCACATGTTGAGGGCTACACTCAGCGATGAAGCGTGCGAGGGAGTGTATCGCCGCCAGTCGCTGATTGCGGGTCCTGACACTGACTTGCCGGGTCTGTTCGAGATAAGTTAGAAACTGGCGGACACGATCGGCTGAGAGATCATTCACCTCCAAGCAGTCCAGTGGTGTTTTGAGTTGTGCAGCAATGAATGGCAGCAGCATAGCCAGAGTGGTCCGGTAGCTGCGCTGCGTATTCGGCGAGAGGTTGAGTTCTCTTATCAGATGTTCAAACAGGAACCGCCGTACCCAAGGCCCGAGTTGCTCATGCTTGTCCACGGCTCACCTCCTCCGCATAATTTGCGAATCGCAACGCCGCTTCAGTTAACAACTCGGGAGTCATTGTCAGATATCGCTGTGTACCTGACAGGCTGATGTGACCAAGGTGCGTGCAGAGTGCCGGAAGGAGATGCTGAACGTCTGCGCCGGCCCGATACCCAGCGGTGAGTCGATGCACGGCGAAGGTGTGGCGCCTATGCCGTATTCGGCATAGTCCGGCAAGCTTCACAGGCTCTTGAGGAAGCCCAGCAACTGATCATCGTACTCACAGAGTACATCGATCTCCTGCTGATGTGGGGCTGGCTTACGATCTGATTCGCGGAGTCGACCGGCGAATCGCAGCCAGTTGCAGGTAGTCTGCCGGAACTCCTTATCGGTCAGATCCGGCCCACGGCTGCTTGCATTCCGATACCAACGATGAGCCCATCGTTTTGCCGCGTGTTCGACATCTTTTCGTTCGACTGAGCTGGACTCATCCAGCTTCATCATGGTTACAGCGCGATAGATGACACCAGCCGCAGCTCTGATTGTGTGGATCGCGGCTCCCTGCGCGGCAAGATGCTCAAGATAACGACGCCGTGATTCAGCTAATGGACCATTTTCGTGACGAGCGATAGTCCGCGGACAACGATATAGAGTGTTAAACATAGAAAGCCTCCTGGCGTCGAAGGCTCTGCTTCGGTTCCCGTTTTGTCCACTCTTTGTGTTACGGATGGCACAGTCCACTTATCCAATGATGGGAAAGGAGATGTCTCCAGTAACCTCGACACCGCCAACGCACCCCCCCCATAATTCTGGAATGAAGCGGTCATTGCTGTCCGGCATTGCAGTCCTGGCCGCACTGGCGGCGCTGACTCACAGTGCTCCAGCTTGCGGCGATCCTCCTGCTCAAGGCGTCGCTGGTCCGAAGGCGCGACTTGTAATTCAGGGTCGCGCTGGAAGTGTTCGCATTGGAGAACCAATCTTTGCCAACCTGATTCTCCCAAAGGACTCACGACTGCCTACGGGCACTCTAGACCGAGCCAGCTGTACGTCTTTGGAGTTTACTGTCGAAGCGGCGAGTGGCTGGCACGATCCTTGGGCCGACTGGTACTACTCCGGAATTCCCCAGCATGCCACTGGCAGAGACGGCCCTCGCACCTGTGGAGTTGTGGGACACCTTCCCGGCGCCGAAATTCCTCCACCCCAGGTCAACTTCACTCTGAACGATTGGATCGAGTTCGACGGCCCCGGAAAATACAAAATCTCAGTCACCTATCGCACGGAGTTCAGAAAACCTCAGGATATATTGGACGATCCCTATGACGACCGGAAGACAGCCGTCCACCTCACGCTCGCCACGGACGTCGTCGAGGTCGAGGTACTGCCCGAATCAGCAAGTGTCATGGACCGTGCTTCGGATGCGCTTGCCTTGCTCCGAAGCCATTTTTTCGACGACGATCCATGGTCATTCAGTCCTGACTCCGCACCTTTCCCCGAGTGGGCGCAATATTCTCACTCAGAAGCCGTAATCCCGCTCCTCGCGCAGTTCTACGAACAGAGCTCCAATGTAGCTAGACGCGGGCTAATCGCCTCGCCGCATCGCAAACTCGTCGTTCAGGCGATGGAAAAGGAACTAGTGGATCCACGACATTCCGTGGATTTCAACTTTCCCGTGGAACTGGCCTTTATTGCGGCTGAAGTTCAGCACCCGGAACTGTTCGGTGGCAGTAGCAAGGATTGGTGGAAACCCGAGTGGGAGCAGGAGTCAAAGAAGAGACAGCAACTCTTTCTACAACTGCTGGCTGAATACACCCGAAAATTACTGTCGAGCTTACCTCAGAAGCACGAGTACCCGCGGAGAGACAGCCTTAGTGCCGCGTTAATGATTCTGGCTCGCTGGGACCTTCCCGGAAAAGCTCAACTCCGAAAGCAGGCGGCGGACGAAGCGGCCCGTTTAATGCCCAAGATGAAAGAACCACCGTACCTCTGGAAGGAACAATGGAATGTCATCGCCTCGCCTACTCTCCTCCCCTACTTGCGCAAGACTGAGGGTTTCCAGCAGATGCGCTACAAGTTGGCCCCACAAGAAGCAAGACAATCAATGATTCATTCGGCAACGCGTGGTGATTGGGCAACGGTGGCTGCATGGGCCGCTGTTATGCCAGAAGATGAAAAATCGTCTGCGGTACTTGATTCTCATCTCGCCAGGGCTCTTCGCCAGGAATCGGACGTCGAAACGGAGGACACCTTAGATCAAGTTCTGGTGAGGCTGGGCGGGGCGAACCTGATCGCCCCAGTGCGCCAGATACTCGCTTCAGAGACTTGTGTGGGGAGTCCTGCGCTCTGGGCTTTCTCGCTCAAACAACAGGAACGACTGGCCGAAGAGAAACTGGTCCGACGCTACCATCAAGACGGTGCTGACCCAACTTGCAATGCCGATCTGGCCCTTCAGCAGATTTGGTTCAACCATTCTGTGCGATATTGGTCACCTCAAATCGAGGCTATCGTCATCTCGCAACTCGACAAGAGTGACCCTATCGCCACGGATGCTGCACACTTGCTGGAGCGATTTGGTTCCAAGGACTCAGAACCGGCGCTCTGGACAAAATTGGAGAAATGGCATCGATCGCCCCCATTCCGCGTGCGTGACGCGACGCAATCCATTTCACCTGAAAAAGACCTGGAAGCAGCATTGTTATCTGCGCTTCTGAATGGGCGGAGCTGGCTGCCCGAGCCGCAGCGAGTCGATCGTCTGCGCCAATTGTGCGTCTACCGATGCGACAGTTTGAAATGGGCTCGCACGACCGAGCAAATACAACAGTTTCCGATATGGGAACTGAACGAGGGAGATCCTCATTTCGGAGATCTCACGAATTCCTTTGACGATTTTAAAGAGTGGATTCAGCGGTTTCCTGCAGGCACGAGCTTTGAAATTGAGGCGCTTCCGGGGAATGCACCGCTGACCGAAGCCGAGGTGGACGCCCGATATTTCGACCTCGGGGCGCTGATGCGTAAGCTCAAGCTGAAGATCGTAAACGTCCTGCCATACGACGAATACGGACGCTGCAAGGACTCGCGCCCTGATGGGGAGAAGTGATCGCTCTCAGAATGGGAACATTGGACTCCCTCCGATTGTCTACTAAAGAAGGGTGCTATCGATGACGCGAGCATTTGTCTCCCGTCGATTTCGATCCGCTTCACGCATCGTTTTTGTGTGGTGCTTCGCCGTCTTCGTCATCTCAGTTATCGCATTACGGGTTGAAGCTGCAATATACGCGAGCCGCATTGTCTCTGTCGTGACCGCACTCTCCACTTTGCGCCTTGGGGAAACCTCCAAGGCCGAGACAATGCGACGAATACCAGCCTTACAGCCCTCCAAAACCAGAAACCAGGGCATACCCTATTGCGATGCTGACGAGTGTTTGTCTGGCTCCGTAGGAAATGGCCTGTCGGGTCGTCTATTGTGGAGAATGTGGAGATCTCAAAGCGATTTTCTTTCCGATGTCTTGCGGTGGTGGGGTTTTCGGATGGAGTTTCTGGATGTCAACGTCAAGTTCAAATCTGAAAAAGTCTCAGGGTTCGATTATTCGTTGTGGGTTTCGGCACCCGGCGTGCCGGAGTCCATTCCGTATCCACCACCGGATGCGGAACTTGGGATGGTGGTGATTGGAGTGTCATCTCTCGATGTCATCAACAGGAGCGTGCCGAACTCAAACGTGCAAGATCATCCGCCGTATGTGCTGCTCGTCAAGACCTCACAGAGTATCGGGATTGCTCTGACGCCTGGTGCTCCGAAAGAAATCGAGCGGGCCACTTCCGATCTTCGGCTTGACTGTGTCTGGAGTTTTGGGGGCTGCCGTCGCTGGAACCAGCTTCTGCCAGCGGTGCAACCACTTCTTCGCCGGTGAAATGCGACCTAATCAGTTTTCAAACATAGACTCGTCAATGAGCCTTCCCCAAGTCTGATTACCGAAGATATTGGCCGGCGTGCCCGCCACCGGTGTCCAATTAGTCTATGGGACTGTTCTCATCACGCCGGCTAGGCCTCGGATTGAAGGTCGCAGCATTCTCGCTTCTGGTGTGCGTTGGTGTTGAGATCGGCTGGATGCTGTGGCGGCAATTGCCCATTCACAAAATCACAGATCAGGAATTGCTTCGAGAAGCGGTTGTGGAGTGGAAGAAAGCCGGAGAATCCGGTTATGGACCCAACTACCAAATCTTTGAACAGCAGGCAGCACAGGGTGATTACGAGGATGCAGCAGCTACAGGCCGTCTGTTCAAACGTGTCGAGGATGTCCAGTGGTCAATCGTCGAATTGGTGAAGATTCGTGCTGAAAACGGGGACATCAAAGGTGCGAAAAACGCGATTAACAGCCTGGCCGGCTCAGCCTTGCAAAAGAAAGCCGCCGAGGTAGTCGCCTTAATCCAGGCTCAGGACGGAGATCTGTCGGGCGCACTTGAAACGATCGCTCCCTTCGGCGAGTCTGATGAGGTTTTCCTGGCGTATGGAGGTCACCAAATTCAGATGGGGGATTTTGAGGGAGCGCTTGATACCGCTGGGCGTACTAAGTCGGGCTATCAACTCTTCTACGACATCGGCGATGCCCTGCGCATTCGCGGCGAGCAAGGCCGGGCTCGTAAACTCGCGGCTTACATGAAAGACCGGAAGTTCGCTGCTCTCTTCCTGGAGTGTGCGCGCTTCACTCTTTGGCCCCATCCAGAAGAGGTCAGAATGATTCGAGCGACACCGTGTGACGAAGCGTATCTAGAGGCGACGCGGGGAAAGTTCACTGAGGCCGACGAGGTAATTCGCAAGAACGGGTGTTCCAACGTCTCCTTCGTTGCGGTCCACCAATACGAAGTAGATCCTTCAGGAGCGGAACGTCTATTGCGTGACACATCGAATCCGCAAGACCTGGCTTTCGGACTGGGCCAGTTCGCCGCTGTTGCTGCGAGGAAAGGAAATATCGTCGAGGCCCTTCGTCTCCTCAACGACCTTCAAAGTGTGAATCTTGGCGAGAAAAACAAACCACTCGCTGAAGCAAGGGGCACTGATGCAATTCATCAGATTGCTCGCGCGTGGACCATCAAGTCAGGCCCTAAAGCAGTTCTCAAGTGGGCCCGTTCCAGACCGACAACTGAACAGCGAACCTGGGCGCTGATAGGAATGGCGGAAGCGCTTGGGCACGCAACGGCGCGGAGGCATTGTCTGTGATACATAAGAAAAGTTTTGTCGCGAGTGCGCTTCTCTTGATCTCCGGGTTCTGCTGCGCGCAAAACGATACAGGGCCGCAAGGTTCCAAGAAAGACAGCTGCCCGACCTGTCTGGTTAAGGATTTCGCAGGCCAGTTGCTGCCTGACTTCGAACTGCCATTGCTCGGCGGCGGCAATCTCAAGCTTTCCAACCTGCGCGGCAAAGCCGTTCTGCTCATTTTGTGGTGTAGGTGCGGTGCCAACGAGACCGGTCCGAGCAAGGCCGAAATACCGACGCTTGTTGAACTACAAAACGAATACGGCGCTGAAGGTTTCCAGGTGATCGGCGTATCGTTGGACGATTATGCCAGCACAGAGGAAATCTCTGACTACGCAAGAGAAATGAACGTCAACTACCCGATTGTGATTGGCAACACATCCTCTTTTGAAAAACGCTACGGCGGCGTTATCTTTCTGCCGATGACATGTTTTCTGGATCGAGAGGGCAAAGTGGTCGCCCGGGAAATTGGGGTGCAGGGCCGCAAAGTTTACGTGGAGCACATAAGAAGGTCCCTAGATCAGGAACCGGCAGCAAGCGTTCGATCTTGCCCCGACCTTGGGCCTGGTAGGGTGGAGTATGAGTGATGTAACGCGCGGGTGAGAAAATCTGTCGCGGGCACGACTGTGGTTAAGCTGACCAAAGCGACGCACAGAGCCGCGGTTTGCTGCTGGAATCGGCGTACCCAGAACTGGCCGCGTTGATAAGGCATGTTGGGTTGAAAAGCCGCGGCAGCCGCTGCTCTTAAAGTGCGCCGGTCCAGCAGGCGCGACACTAAGAACAAACCGATCACCTGGATACTGAAACGGAGGTAGGGCAAGGCAAACTCTGGCAGCAGAGAAACCGTACGTTTACAGAGCAGGCATAGATACCGGCGCACCGGGATGGCTCCGTCGTAGTTCACATCTACCAGGCTGCGGCAATAAAAACCGTGCGCCCGCAGAGGGTCTGGTCCGTGGCACAGCGGACAGTGGTCAGGCCGGTAGCGACTGGG
>JBEKPJ010000004.1:0-357252 GCA_049520935.1 Terriglobales bacterium
GGTGGTGCCGCGCCCGATATCGAGTTCACCGAATCGAATTGAGGCGGACGCCGCGGCGGCTGATGATCGACTGGCGGAGGCCGGGGCAATTCTTCCTCGGCCTCCCAAGTTCGCGGCTTGGCGCCATAGAAGCTTGTTCCTCGCAGAGGATGTCGGGCAACGATAGGGACCTTCCGTAAAGACTGTGAGCATCGTCCTCATCCTGCGCAATGGAAGATCCGTCGAGATTGGTGCCCGCAAATATTCCGCGCGACCGCGCGTACGTCACAACTTCGGAGTTCATCGTCCAGTGGTGAGTACCAACAGGGCCAGCAGCCGCAGACGCTTCGACGCCCAAATTGAACTTGCCCGATTCGAGTTGTCGCATACCTTTGTCGTTCATCACGATCATCACCAAGTCAACCTGTTCCCCTCCAAACTGCGCTCCCCAGTTGCCTCCGGTGAGTGTAAGAGGAGCTGGCGCGCTCCATCCCCCGTTAACACGACAGGATACGAATCCCTTTCCACGCTTGCCGCTGACAAGCGCGGCGACTTCTACCAAGGAAGGAAAAACCCCGACGCACTGCGCCCTCTTGATGACACCTTCGGGGACAGCTTGATCCCGATTTGCCATGACTTCGTCAAGCACCTTGCCGGAGGCATCGATGCGCTTGGCGATATCGGCTTGAGCGTGCGCATATCCGCGGACCAGCCTACCCCTGCAAAAAGCAGGAATGCGGGCGCCAAAACGAGCACGCACCTGCGCGGCCTTCCCGGATTCTTTCTCATTAGGATACCGTCTCCTATTTGCCTCACTCGCCTCTCGAGGCCCAACCTAGACTGTTCCGAGACAGAGGTCTATCCGGTTCAGACTGTAACCGTGGTCTGTTTTTTCCCACCATGAGACGGGCACGGTGTCTAGTCTAGTGGCCCTGCCAAGCTCGCGCCGCCAGACAAAACGCTTCCACGTCACACAGTTTTCCGCTTTTCGCAGGATGAAACGATCATTGCGGCTGATTTGTCGATTCTGCCCCGATCTGATTTTTGAGTTTTCAATTCTCTACCTCGAGTACCGCCGCGATATATGGCTTTTGCCACTCTTATTGAGGATTTATGAGCTGGTCCCTGTGACATCTTCAGTACCGTTGAGGCTTACCTTGCTCTCCGGTAGAAATTGCACGCAACCGTTTCCAACCGTTCCCGGTCCGTGCCTTGCGTTTGGCCCGGTCTGTTCGCTACCGTACAGTGAGACCTGTATTGCCGTTCTCAAAGCAAGACTTCTAGACTTTATTTATGCGAAACGGTCCAACGTTAATTTGAAATCAGGATATTTCTGAAACGCATCCTCGTTGCCGACGACAGTGCAGTGATCAGGAGAACCCTGCGACAAATGTTCGAGGAAGCAGGTTGGGCTGTATGTGCCGAAGCATCGACCGGTGAAGAAGCGGTCGCTAAGGCTCGAGAAATTACAGTTGACGTCATCGTACTAGACCTTTCGATGCCCGCGATGAACGGCCTCACCGCTGGGAGCATCCTCAAGAAGATGTTTCCGCGAACCCCTCTCATTCTTTTTACCTCCTTCGGAAACGTGCTCAGTTCCGCGGATCTCCGCCGCGCAGGTTTTTCTGCTCTGATCGATAAAAGTAACGCAGAACAACTGGTCACAGCAGCCGAGAATTTACTCGTCTCTCCCTAGCCTCTTACCGCCCTGCGAAAAGTAACCTTCGCCTCAACCAAGGCGTCCCGTGGCAGTCTGAGGGCTCCGCGCTGGCGGAACTGCATCATGCCGGATGATACTGCGTGGTGCTGTGACACTCAGGCGACAGCACATCAACTTTCGCTTGCTCATACGGTAATTACCTTAGCCGCGTTTCAGAATGAAAGACTGAAATGATTTGGGAATTCGTGAATCGTGTGATCACTGAGTCGATCAAAACCATGTGTGGTGTGGAGACCGCGCCAACCCATTCACAGTGGGGCACTCCGTTTGCGAGCACATGCTTAGTCAGCGGAGTAGGGAGCACTTCAGACGATGACAAACAACTCCATCGACCTTGACGTCTTGATAGTGGGTGCCGGCCCGGTTGGCCTCTTTCTGGCGAACGAATGTGCTCGCCGAAATCTTCGATGGCGACTCATCGAAAACCGCTCGTCTCAGTCCGAGCACTCGAAAGCGCTGGCGATCTTTCCTCGGACGCTTGAAATCTTCGACATGGCAGGCATCGTCGCTCCTTTCCTAGAAAAGGCAAATCGAGTCACAAAAGTTGCCGTCATGACTCATGACCGCACGCTCGCCCATATGAGGTTCGAACCCGACGAAAGTCCCTATTCGTTCGTTGCCATGGTGCCGCAGGACGTGACGGAGAAACTACTGGTCGAGGAATTACGGCGCAAAGGTGGAGATGTCCAGTACGAAACCAAATTCGTTTCGGCGATCAAGGACGATCGCTTCGTCACGGTCACGCTTGAAGGGAAAGGCGAATCCGCCAGGCTAAGCGCCTCCATCGTAGCGGGCTGCGACGGAGCGCACAGTACCGTCCGGCATCAGTTGAACCTTCCGTTTGAGGGGGCGGAATATCGCGGCTCGTTCCTATTGGCTGATCTCGAGACGAGCACTACGCTTCCCGCCGACGAAATGCAACTGTGCCCGAGCGAATTTGGACCCGTGGCAATTTTTCCGATGAGCGTCACGCGCCGCCGAGTCGTTGCCGCAATCGACACCACAGAAGGCGATGCACCTTCGCTCGATCTTGTGCGCAGGATACTGACGCAGCGAGCAACCGGCGTGATCGAGCCACGCGTCTTGCACTGGAGTAGCTACTTTCGCATTCATCACCGCCAAGTGGCGCGCCTAGGCGAAGGCCACATGTTCATTGCCGGGGACGCTGCGCACATTCATAGTCCATTTGGTGGCCAGGGAATGAATACCGGAGCACCCAGATGTCGGTCCAGCCCAAAGCGCCCGCTCCGATACCTGCCGCTGCCATCATGGCCAAGGCGGTGCTAGCAAGCAATTGTCCAAGGTAATCCAATCCCCGGCAAGTGCAACTGATACAGCGAACACAGGCTGCAAATCCAGAAAATGCCCGATTGTCTCGTCCTCCTTCTCCCCGTAGGCTACCGAACAAGAGAGGAGTTGTCCCTATGCGGTCGTTTCGCTCTCCATCGTATCGACTCGCGGCCTGTTTCCTGGCCAGCCTGTGCGTGGCAGGTTTGCTAAGCGGCGCCGCCGCCCAAAACAGTAATCGTTCGATGGGCTCTTCCGACCGGTCTTCCGCAAACTCTGCACTCAGTACGGCCGACCGGAAATTTCTCAGAGAAGCCGCCGAAGGCGGCATGGCGGAAGTAGAACTCGGTCAACTCGCCGTGCACAAAGCTTCCCGCGACGACGTGAAGCAATTCGGACAGCGAATGGTTGACGATCACAGCAAGGCAAACGACAAACTGAAAGAACTCGCGGCCGCCAAGGGCATCACACTGCCGCAGGCTTCCAACGCCAAACAAAATGCCACCAAGGAGCGCCTCTCGAAGCTGTCCGGCGGGCAGTTTGACAGGGCTTACATAGCGGACATGGTGCAGGATCACAAGGAAGACGTTGCCGCCTTCAAGACGGAGAGTGCTTCAGGCCGCGACGCTGACGTTAAGAATTTCGCCAGCGAGACTCTACCGACTCTGCAGGACCATCTGAAGAATGCCGAGAATGTCGCCCCAAAAGCATCTCAAGCGGGCGGAGGAATCTAAACAAAGCACCAACAATGCTTGGGGATTCTGCATGGCGACTGGCAAGAAGAAGAGTAAAAGGCGATGGGTGGCGGGAGTCACCACCGAGTCCACTCACCCGCCGGCCGGACTCTTCACGAAAAGCGCCGGCACCATCGCCCGATCGCTGGCCTCAAAGAAGGTTTCCCCGAAGGGGGCGGGGTCGGGCATGCGAATGCTTAGCTACTTCATCAATCGAGCCGGACGCGGCCTCAGCCCGGCGCGTCGCGCAGAATTGGAAAAGGCGAAGCAGATGCTTTCAAAACGTATTCAGACAGGAAAAACGAGCGAGCGGACAAAAAGCAGCCCGAACAAAGCAACCTGATCAGATAATGAGGAGATCACGATCCCCGAACGAGAGACTCTGGAACGAGCCCCGGAATATGCGCGCGAGGGAAAGTCACCTTCAACAACAATCTGGTCACGGGCTATTCTGAATAGTTACCCCGGCGACAAATTCGATCTGCTTGAGGCGGTCTTGCCGGTTGATGAAAGCGCCGC
Organism: Terriglobales bacterium; assembly: GCA_049520935.1. Classification (GTDB taxonomy): domain Bacteria; phylum Acidobacteriota; class Terriglobia; order Terriglobales; family Acidobacteriaceae; genus Acidiflorens. The sequence goes on from JBEKPJ010000004.1 coordinate 4,240, forward strand.
GGAGGCGCGCAATGCGCCCCCACGAGCCAGAAAGGTGACGACGGTCGGCTTAGCTGATCCGAACCGCCATCAACCACACGAAGTCGACCTTTCCTCACGCCAGATCGTAGCGATCAAGGTTCATCACCTTGTTCCAGGCAGCCGCGAAGTCCTTCACAAATGCTTCCTTCGAGTCGTTAGAGGCATAGACTTCCGCAATTGCTCGGAGCTGGGAGTTCGAACCGAAAAGGAGATCGACACGCGTGCCGGTCCACTTGAGCTTGCCCGTCGCGCGATCGCGCCCCTCAAACACGCCTTCGGATGTCGAGGAGGGCTCCCACTTCGTATTCATGTCGAGGAGGTTGACGAAGAAATCATTCGTCAGCGTTTCGGGCCGGTTGGTGAAGACGCCGTGTTTGGCCTGCCCGAAGTTCGCATTCAACGCGCGCATGCCGCCGATGAGTACCGTCATCTCAGGGGCAGTCAGTGTCAGCAACTGCGCCCGATCCAGCAGCAACTCCTCCGCCGACAGGACTTGTCCGCTGCGGAGATAGTTGCGGAAAGCGTCAGCGATTGGTTCCATTACGGCGAATGAGTGCACATCGGTCTGTTTCTGCGAAGCATCCGTGCGCCCCGGCGAGAAGGGAATCTTCACTTTGTGCCCCGCCTTTTTCGCGGCTTCCTCGACGGCTGCGCAACCGCCCAACACAATCAGATCTGCGAGTGAGACCTTCTTCCCCTTGTTCCCGTTGGACTGCGCGCTGTTGAACTCCTTTTGGACCGCTTCTAGCTTCCTGAGAACCTTCGCCAGTGCCGCCGGCTGGTTCACTTCCCAGTCCTTTTGTGGCGTGAGACGAATGCGCGCCCCGTTTGCCCCACCTCGCTTATCGGATCCACGGAACGACGACGTCGACGCCCATGCCGTCGTGACTAATTGGGAGATTGACAGTCCGGAGGCGAGGATCTTGGCTTTCAGAGCAGTAATGTCCTTCTCCCCGATTAATTTATGATCCACGGCCGGAACCGGGTCTTGCCACACCAGTTGTTCCTTCGGAACCAGTGGGCCAAGGTACCGCGAGATCGGCCCCATGTCGCGGTGCGTCAGCTTGAACCATGCCCTGGCAAACGCGTCTGCGAGCTGATCCGGATGCTCGTAGAAGCGCCGTGAAATCTTTTCGTAAGCAGGGTCGAAGCGCAAGGCGAGGTCAGTCGTCAGCATGGATGGGGCATGACGCTTTGAGGGATCATGCGCATCCGGCACCGTACCGGCGCCGGCGCCATTCTTCGGTTTCCACTGGTGCGCACCGGCCGGGCTCTTCGTCAGTTCCCATTCGTAGCTGAACAAGTTGGTGAAGAAGTTGTTGCTCCACTTCGTGGGTGTCGTGGTCCAAATGACTTCCAGGCCGCTGCCGATGGTGTCAGCACCGAAACCTTTGCCAAGTTTATTTTTCCACCCGAGGCCCTGATCCTCGATGTCAGCACCTTCTGGTTCGGCGCCCACATATTGAGTGGGAATGCCAGCGCCGTGGGTTTTGCCAAACGTGTGACCGCCGGCAATGAGCGCAACGGTCTCCTCGTCATTCATCGCCATGCGGGCGAAAGTCTCCCGGATGTCGCGCGCCGCAGCGATCGGATCCGGCTTGCCATTCGGCCCTTCCGGATTCACATAGATCAGGCCCATTTGCACCGCACCGAGAGGATTCTCCAGGTCACGATCCCCGGAGTATCGCTCGTCCGCCAGCCACGTGCCCTCAGGTCCCCAATAAATTTCCTCTTCGGGTTCCCAGACGTCCTCGCGCCCGCCGCCAAAACCGAACGTCTTGAATCCCATCGACTCGAGGGCGACGTTGCCAGCGAGAATCATGAGGTCGGCCCATGAGATTTTCCGCCCGTACTTCTGCTTGATCGGCCACAACAGCCGGCGCGCCTTGTCGAGGTTCACATTGTCCGGCCAGCTATTGAGAGGCGCGAAGCGCTGTTGCCCTGATCCGGCACCACCGCGGCCGTCGCCGATGCGGTATGTGCCAGCGCTGTGCCACGCCATACGAATGAACAGCGGTCCATAGTGTCCAAAGTCGGCCGGCCACCACGCCTGCGAATCCGTCATCAAGGAATGCAGGTCCTTGATCACGGCATTCAGGTCGAGCGTCTTGAACTGTTGCGCGTAATTGAACTCCTTGTCCATCGGATTGGACAGGGGGGAATGCTGATGCAGGACCTTCAGGTTCACCTGATTCGGCCACCAATCAACATTGTTGTGGGATTTGCGAGCGCCATGCGCTACCGGGCACTTCGATTCCGTGGCGGTGTTTTTTTCCTTAGCTTCGGGGGCAACACTCCCCGATGAAGTCGCGAGCGTATTTTCCATATGTTTTCATCCTTCGAAAATTGACTGGGTATCGCGTGGAAACATCTACTTTTTGGTGCTGCAGCGGCGACAGAGACCAAAGACCTCGATCAACGGCTGCGTCAAATCAAAGCCGTCCGGCAGTTGCCGGGCTAGGCGATTGAAATCGATGAACTCTCCTTCGATGTCCTGCACCGATTTGCAGCGGGCGCAGACCAGGTGGTGATGAGGTTTGAGATTGCCGTCCACGCGCAGCGTGGACGCGTGCGGGGTGACCTCTCGCAGCAACCCATACTCGATGAAAAGCCGCAGATTGTTATAGACCGTGGCGAGAGAAATGGATGGAATGCGACGTCGGACCGCGGCGTAAATGTTTTCTGGAGAATGGTGTCCGTGGGAAGCGACGACGGCCTCAAAGACGACCTGGCGCTGGTGCGTGACCGCCAAACCGTGCTTTGCGGCCAGCTCACGGAACTGTCCATGGGTGAAGCGCATGATTATCGAATGAGAATGATTATAAAACGACCGAAAACGATGTCAACTGAAATCTTTGCCGCGACCTCGAAGAGGACGGGGCGGCAAGAGCGCGGGGTCAGCTACCGCGACCGGCAGCGGAACCGGCTTTGGGATCGGTCTTCGGCCAACCGGAACGAATGGTAGCGACGAACCCAGTTTCGTAATGATAAGCGGAAGTTAGAGATGTACGTCCTTACCAAATTCGCGCCTAGCGGCCGGTGGAGCGAGGTTGCGCAGCGTCAACGGACGCATCGCGCGCCTGCGGATTGGGTGCATCGAAAATCGCGTTTATTTGATGTCTTGCGGTCCGCAGGCTCCGACTGGTCGATCAGAACACTAACACCTTCGTTGCTTCCTCGGTCCAATTGCGAAGCTCGTCCAAAGTGCGGCGGTCGACGCCAGTGACGAGCGAGGCATCATCAATCCCACGCGCCTCCAAACAGGTGCGGCAGGCACCGATTGAGACACCTTGCACCGCCAAAAGTCACAGCATTTCCTGCATGTTATAGGACGCATCCGCCGGGGATTGCATCCGCAATCCGCCGACTACCCCGTCGCCCAACAAGAAAATGGAGACTTCCCCGGTTGGCCCCTTCGCCAGTGCACCGGCCAACCGGAGTGCGTTGTAGGTACGCTGACTTCCGTATGGTGAATCGTTCAGGACAAGCAAATACTCCATCATTGCTCCGAAGCGCCGCTGCCATGGTCTTGCCGCGAAGTATACGAGAAGAAATTTCCCTTTTGAGTTCAAAAGCGGCAGCGACTGTTCCCCCGATTCGCCCGCAGCCGACAGGACGGCAGCGAGCCGAGCCCACCTGCCGCAGATTCTTCTGGACCAGGGGCACCCTTTCGTTCATTCAGTACGGTATGCCGATCGATCGGAGGGGATGGAGCTGCGGCTCGACTATAATGAAGTGCCCATGACCCTGATCGCTGGCACCAAACTCCATCGCTACGAAATTCAATCTCAACTTAGTACCGGCGGCATAGGCGCGTATCGCAGTCGTGACACGCGCTGCGGACAGGCCATAGTCACTGCCGAACACGCCCGCTCGCGAGGCGGACCGTCTACGGCGCTGCGAACAGGAGGCGAGCGGTACCTCGCTGAACCGTCCCAATATCTTGGCCATTCCCGGAACGCAAGAAGCGCGACTTTTTTGGTCGGCACGTCCTTGGAAGACGAGACGCTGCGCACGTAACCGGCATCGGGGCCTTTTGACTCAGGCAGGGGATCTTACGAGCGATTGGATAGGGCAAACGAGTCCACTTGAGGCTCACATGAGGATGACGGCCAAGACCGATCGCGAACGCTTCCAGAGCGGCGCGAACCAATACGCCACCTACCTCCAGACGCCCGAGGGCCGCTTGCGCTCCGACCTGGCCTTTGCCAACCTGCAGGATTTCCTTCCAAGGCGGGCCAAACCTTCGTTGTGCGCACTGGATCTCGGGTGCGGCACAGGAGCGACGGCGGTTCGATTGGCTCATCTTGGCTTGCACGTTACGCTTCTGGATTCGTCTCCGGCTATGCTGGCTAAAGCGAAACTCACAGCACAAGAAGCAGGAGTTGCAGACAAAATCGTACTGCAACCTGGCGACGCAACGCGGTTGGCGAACTTGTTTCCCGCTGCATCGTTCGACGTAATTCTGTGCCACAACGTGGTGGAATATCTCGACGACCCGATTGCCGTGTTGCGCAGCGCGGCTCGCACCTTGCGGGACTCCTCGGCGATACTGTCGATCCTTGTGCGGAACCGGGGCGGCGAAGTATTCAAGGCCGCTATCCTAGCGGGTGATTTGGCGGTCGCGGACAGCAACCTCACCGCCGACTGGGGACAAGAGTCTTTGTACGGGGGCCGGGTACGACTATTTACCTCAGATAGCCTGCAAGCCATGTTGAAAGCGGCTTCGCTGGCAGTGATTGCCGAGCGGGGTGTACGAGTCCTCGCCGATTACTTGCCGGCCCGGATTTCTCGCAGCTCCGAGTATGAGCGAATTCTTGGGCTGGAGCGCAAACTGAGCGGCCGGCCAGAGTATGCCGCAGTCGCGCGCTACATACACTGCTTCGCGCGCTTTGATGGTTGATGGAGATTGGTCCATGAAACAAAGTCGGCGACAAACGTTCATCGATCGCCTCCGGTGCGAGTGCGCCTGATGCCACGATTGCGCTTGGGTTCGGGCCCACCCAAGAGTGCAACTTCTCCTGCGCCTTTTGCTACCGAGATCCAACCCGGGTCGACCGCCTGCCCCTGGAACAAGTGAAGTAAATCACCTCTTTAAGCTGGGGAAGATAGGGCGCAACTTTCTACTCAGGGTCGCGTAAGACCGTGCAACATCGACATCGATGCTCCGGGCGTATAGCTTGGCCGCGAGATTGAGGTCGAGGTTGATACCGCGCGGGGCACCGAACAGCGGTGCTTGATACAACACCCCGGCCTCCCGGCATCTGGGTGTTGGGAATAGGATCGAGTGAACGGATATGGTTCGCCGCTGCAGCCAGTGTGCCCGACTTGCACCTCGGTTTCGCGATTCATGCCTTTTCAGGCGAACCGCGTTCAGCGCCCCAACCTCGATAGCTTGGGTTCGGGACACTCCCCAAAAGCAGTAGTCCTCCAGCCTGCTGTTTTTGGCTACGCCGCGTAGGGAATTGTCAAGTACCCGCGAAACGCTAGACTTCCCAAAGCGCCCGAACTTGGCCCTCCCATCCTGCGACCCAAATAACCAGGAGGAATAAACACTGTGAGTGAGATGGCTGATCGCGTCGAGCAATTCGCCAATCGCTTCGTGCCGCTTGTCAAAATCGTGACGGCTCGCTTAGTTAGGGCGCAAAGATGGGCAGAAATCGACCCCCACCACATCGATGCGGTAGCCATTAGGAAAGAGATTGCAAAAGTTGACCCAGAATTTACTCACATGCTGAGTGATCTCGTGAAGATCGCCCAAGACTGCACGTCCGACATATATCGCTCGGAGCCGGTTCCCAGTGATCTTGCGGACGACCAGCGCATTGCGACATCTATGCGTGAAATGACCGCAGCGATCAAGGAGTGCACGAAGGAGGAAGAACGCTACGTTGCCCTCTCTGATTGGGTTGAAGTGGCAAAGACATGACCGGCAGCTTACAACCTAATCGGTGTTGTCCCGAATCGCCGATCATCCCGTCAACCGCATCAGGAAGTCATTGCCTTGCCGTCTTGACATCGATTGCGAACCTCGAACCGCTTCGGGAGATCGGGCTTCAAAGATCAAAAGCGGTTCCTGGCCTCGGTTTCGAGTGTGATCCTGTTTATGTGGGGTGCAACCCAACCAGGATTATGTTGGCTTCGCAGCGAGGAGACGTTCGGCGCGGCTCAGCCGGACGCCCGGAGAGACGACCAGAGGTATCTAGAACTGGCTCCCGGTTCCGGGAATGCCCCGAAGGCGAACAAAGCCAAACCGGAAATCGTCTACTTCTCTGGTAGCTGAGCTCGCAGCAACTCCATTCTCTGCAAACCTGATCGTGTCGACGAACTGCTTCATCTGGCTCGGAATGCAGAGGGGCGAGGGGCCCGTCAAGGTTACTGTTGCTTGCGACGCAAGTCAGTAGGAGTCGCGCATCGCATCCAAGGCCAACGACGAGGCCAGGCGGGCAGCGTCGTTCTAGAGCGCCGACAGTTCATCTTCGTTCTCCTCCTTCTTCTCGCGAACAATCTTCTTCTCCAGGAAGCGCCGAGCCAAGTCTCTGCCCCCCATGCCGAATGCAATGGCCAAGCCGAGCATCAGGGCTCCAAAGGCAATTCCGAAAGCCACCAGCATGGTCTGCTCCGCCAGACCCAGTTCTTCAAAAACGATCGACAATACAAACACAATGATGATGCTGCGGACCGCGAGGCTCAAAACCCGGGGTGAAGGCACGTTGGCATTGACTGCAGCCAGCAGGGCAGCGCGCGAGAAAAAGCTAGCGGCCAGCAGTCCGAAAAACATGATGAGCATCGCGACAAACAGACGCGGCACGAAAAGAAAGAATCTTGCGACTTGCTCCTGCAGGCCCAGAATCCCGAGCACGCTCACACCCAGCAGAATGAAGCCTAGCCACGCCACCCAGAAGACAAACCGGCTCAACACTTCCGTCGCCGAAGGCAGCGCGGCTTTGCTCAGCAATTGAGCAGCGCCTGCGTTTTCTGAAAGCCTATCGAACTTGACCAGCCGGAGAATGCTGCGCAGAACTGCCTTGACGAGGTAAGCGATCAACCAGCCCACCAGGGCAAGGATCAGCATGACGATGAGACGAGGAAGGAAGTGGGCGAAACCTCTGGCCATTTCGTGCAGCGCCTGACTGAGTTCGCTGACAATCATTTCTCGCATAGTTGCCTCACTCTCTTAATTTCCACAACTGCAGTAGATACGGTTTCAGGCGTTCAAACTCGAGACACAGGCCTTCGATACTATTCTCGACCTGCTCGGCGGAAGCGTTACGATGTTCCATCAGGAAAGTGAGCACCCTGCCGCGGAACAGCGGCGCCAGGGCCTGGACGATATGGTCCCGGCTGATCACAGATTTCTGATACGAGGCGGCAAACTCGTAAACGGTCCTCACCCACAATTCTGCGGGGTATCGAAACTCCTCTTCTTCCAGTCGGGCGATCTGCTGAAGTTCGGCGAGCGTGGCCGGGGAGAGAATCAGCTGAAAGACAGATTCCAATTCGGCAACTCCGGCGCTAAACATCTCTCGCAGCCGTTTGCGATTTACTCGCAGCGGTCCCAAGAGCACTCCTTGATCGGTCCCCGTCACGGGCGCTGGCTCCGAACCGGCCACGACACTCCAGACAGGAAAGTCTGCCTCTAATGCGGAGAACAGGGCACCGACGGTTTGTCGTAAGGCTGGCACCAGGTCCGCGGAACGTCGCTCGATATGAATCTTTTCTCCCAGGAAGGACTGGCAGATTCGAAATTTTCCCGTAATCGCGGCCAAAGTGAAGCGAAGTTCGATGCCTGCCCCGTCGGTTCCGTCGGTCCAGGCGTTTTGCGCCAGGAATTGAGTCGCGAGGCGGCCCGAGAAACCGAACTCCGGTGAATAGGATTCACGGATTCGTATTCCGTAAAGTGCACGGGTCATCGGATAGAGCAAGTTGGTGATCAACAGCCCGTCAAACTTGTGACGGCGATAGGTGGGGGTCACCAGATCAAAGTCGTCCCGGTAAATCGGGCGTAAAAAGGTAGCAAGCCATTCCGGCTCAATATTCGCCGCCTCGGGTGACAGCACGACGCAGGCCTTGGCACGCAGCAGTTCGGCAGCGGCAAGGATGGTCCGAAACGCACCTCCACTCGCCGGGCTGCTCGCATACCTTGTGCTGATCGAATGCAGAGTGCGGAGCGCATACAGATTCGAGGCTGGGCGAACATCATCGATGGAAGCGCCCGTCACCAACTCGGGAGTGCCATCACGTGACCCCCCGTCGGCATTGATGATCACGGCTCGCTCTCGGGGAAACCCGCGCAGGATGCCGGTCTGAATGGTGTGCACGATCGACCCGACGGTTTTGGCGTTGTTGTGGGTAGGCAAGCCGACCAGGATATCGACTTCGCCGACATTGATCAGTTGGCGAAGAAAATCATCGGTAAGAAAGCTCTCCTCTGCCAATTCCAATCTCCGTTGGACGCACTCGCGCGCCCGGAACGAACTTTTTGCAGAACCTCACGAACGGCCTTCGCTTAGATGCGTCGCAGTCGAAACCAGTAAAACTGATAGGGCCCCAGGGTTAACAAATAGGGAAGATCGCCCACCCGCGGAAACATGTTCCGGCCGAACATCTCAATCGGGATGGTTGCCTTGTATCGACTCAGATCCAGTTCGACCGCTTGTGCCGTGCTCGATAGATTGTTGACCACTAGGATCGTCTCATTGGCCAATCGCCGAACATATGCCAGTATTCTGTGGTTTGCCGGATACAGAAACTCGATCGATCCCCTGCCGAAAGCGCCGGTCGATCGGCGCACGGCGATGATACGTTGCATCCAATTGAACAACGAATGCTCGCTCGCTTTCTGCCGTAAGACGTTGACTGCCTGATAACCGTATACCGGATCCTGAATCAGCGGAGCATAGAGATGGTCCGCGGGAGCGGTAGAAAAACCGCCATTGGTCTCCCCGTTCCACTGCATGGGAGTCCTTACTCCATTTCGGTCGCCCAGATTGATGTTATCGCCCATGCCAATCTCATCGCCGTAATAGATGATCGGAGTGCCGGGTAACGACATCAGCATACCGTTCATCAACTCGATACGCCTGCGATCGTTGTCCAGCAGAGGGGCCAGACGCCTGCGGATTCCGAGATTCAGCCGCATCATCTTGCTCACCGCGTACGAGTCATACATGTAGTCGCGTTCAATATCGGTGACCATTTCGAGAGTCAGTTCGTCGTGGTTGCGCAGGAACAGGGACCACTGACAGGAAGACGGAATCTCCGGGGTCTGCTGCAGGATTTCTGTGATCGGCTTGCGATCCTCCAACTTGAGCCCCATGAACATCCTCGGCATCAGCGGGAAATGAAACGCCATGTGGAATTCATCCCCCTCACCGAAATAGGGACGAAGGTCCGCCGGCCACTGATTGGCTTCCGCCAGCAGCATCCTGCCCGGATAGTTCTCTTCCAGTTTTCGCCGCAGTTCCTTTAGCACGTCATGAGTCTCCGGCAGGTTTTCGCAATTGGTGTCTTCCCGTTCTACTAGGTAGGGCACGGCGTCGAGCCGAAAGCCGTCGACTCCCATCTCCAGCCAGAACTGCATTACCTTCCACATCTGCTCCCGAACCGCGGGATTGTCATAGTTCAGATCGGGCTGGTGGCTGAAGAAGCGATGCCAGTAAAACGATTTTGAAATCGGATCCCACGCCCAGTTCGATTTCTCTGTGTCGAGAAAGATGATGCGGGCGCCCTTGTACCGGATGTCGGTATCGCTCCAGACATACCAGTCGCGCCGCGGATTCGCCTGCGAACTTCGCGACTCCTGAAACCACGGGTGCTGATCGGATGTGTGATTCGCGACCAGTTCGATGACGATCCGGATTCCCCGGTCGTGGGCCGACCCCAGAAGTCTCCGGAAATCCTCCAATGTTCCGTAGCTGGAGTGGACTGCGTTGTAGTCCGAGATGTCATAGCCATCATCGCGCAAAGGCGAGGGGAAGAATGGCATGAGCCAGATGGCGCTGACCCCCAGTTCCTGCAGATAGTCGAGCTTCTCTGAAAGCCCAGGAAAATCGCCGATGCCATCCCCGTTGCTGTCACGGAAAGTACGGACGTGGACTTGATAAATAATCGCGTCCTTATACCACAGCACATCCCGGTTTAGTGGCATGCCAATGTCCTGTTCATCGCGATATCGCTATCCATCCTGGATCGCTTCGCCGACACGGTTAGCGATCGTAAAGCTCCACTAGACCTCGAAGTCTGGCGCTCAACTCGCGGCCTAATGCACCCGCACGATAACGCCATTTCCAGTTTCCACTGACCGTGCCGGGAAGATTCATCCGCGCGGCGCTCCCCATGCCCAGCACATCCTGCAAGGGCACAATCGCCACGTCCGCGACCGATGCCAGCACCGCGCGGATCATCACCCAGTTGATTTCGGTATCGTCGTGGAAGTTGAGATAGGAGCGCGCGAAGTCGTGCTCTTTGCGAACATCTTCCGGGGTGCGAGTACTGTCATTTGCCCCGGAACTCGTCCACCATCCGACCGTGGTGTCGTTGTCGTGGCCCCCGGTATAGGCGACCAGGTCGCGATTGTAGTTGTGCGGACGAAACGATGGCCCCTGCGGATCCTTGCCGAATGCAAACTGCAAAAGGCTCATGCCCGGCAGGCCGAATTGCTGTCGCAATTTCTCTACCGCCGGAGTAATCACGCCCAGGTTCTCGGCCACAATTGGCAGCTCACCGAATGCGTTCTTCATGGCCGAGAGAAAATCCTCGCCCGGTCCCTGGACCCAGCGCCCACGAATGGCGGTGGTTTCGCAAGCCGGAACCTCCCAGTAGGACTCAAAACCGCGGAAATGATCGAGACGCACCATATCGAAAAACGCGAGCGACGCTCGGAAGCGTTCGATCCACCACCGGTATCCGGTCGCAGCCTGCAGGTCCCAGCGATAGATCGGATTTCCCCACAGTTGTCCGGTGGCGCTGAAATAATCCGGCGGCACGCCCGAGACCACGGTGGGGCGGCCCTGGTCGTCGAGATAGAACAGGTCGGGATGGGCCCAGACGTCCGCGCTGTCACCCGCGACATAGATTGGCAGGTCGCCCATGAGGCGGATGCCACGCTTCTGGCAGTGAGCCTTGAGATCTTCCCACTGCCGCTGGAATTCGAATTGCCAATATCGGTAGGCATTGATTTCTGGCTCCAGTTTTCGTGACCATTCGCTCACGGCACGGGGCTCACGCTGGCGAATCTGTCGATCCCACGAGATCCACGGTGCTCCATGGTGTACGTCCTTGCACGCCATGAAAAATGCATAATCATCGAGCCACGGACGAGCGCTTTCACAGAAGCGCTCGAAGGCGGCGCGATCGGCGCGGGAACCGTCGCCGAAAAAGCCCTGCGCTGCCCGGCGCAGGGTCGCCATCTTGAATTCGATCACCCGTCCGTAGTCGACGACGTCTTCGGGAAACAAGGGAGACTGGGCAAAGTCCGAAGCCTCGAGCACTCCCTGGCCACGCAAGCGCTCAAGGCTGACCAACAGCGGGTTGCCGGCAAATGCGGAAAAGCACTGATACGGAGAATCGCCGTAGCCGGTAGGATTCAGCGGCAGCACTTGCCACAACCTCTGTCCGGCGGCCGAGAGAAAGTCCGCAAACTCGTAGGCGCACGGACCGAGATCACCGATGCCATGATCGCCGGGCAGAGAGGTGAAATGAAGCAGAATTCCACTACATCGCGGGAACTTCACTCGGTAACAATACCGATGTCGACCGCGTTAGGGCAAGGCGCTGGCAACATCTGCGAATGGCCACGCTGGGGTCGGGGCCGGCTGAGCCCATGCTTCGAAACTTGTCGGTGCGCGTTTCGCCGCAGATGCCCGGCTGGTGCGAATCATGCACACGCTGTTGCGCGATGTTTGCTGAGTTGTTCGCTGCCACCAGCACGCAAAGAAGTGATGGTACAGATTCAAGTTTGCGATACTGACCTCCGCGCGAAGGCCCCCGGCAGAAGCTAACTGATTCCTCGAATAGGAGTTCCAGCGAGGTGCGCCGTAAATCAAGCCCATGACTCCGCCACTGCTCCAAGAGTTTTTTCTCCCGCCAAGAGGCAGAACATGATTGACGAGAACGGCTAACCGTCATAGCATTAAAAGTCGTGACTTTGCCCAACCGCCATCATCACCATGACCACCATGCGACGAGCGTGTCGGCGGAGGATAACGGATAACGGATAACGGCCTAAAAGCACGAATCGGAAATCCAAGCCCGCTGCCGCAAATGCGCAGCGGGCTTTTTGTTTCCGCTGCCGGCGCGGCACCCCGGATTCGGAGAATAGGAAGGATTTGATGGAGATCGACTTCGACAAAATGCAAGGCTTGGCCCCGGCGGTGATTCAAGACGCGGCCACCGGGGAACTGCTTATGGTGGGTTTTATGAACCGCCAGGCGCTCGAAACCACGTTACGAACGCGCTTTGTGACGTTCTACAGCCGCACCCGGCAGACGCTTTGGACCAAGGGAGAGACGTCCGGCAACCGTCTGGAAGTGGTGGGGGCCTGGACCGATTGTGACCGCGACACCGTGTTACTGCGTGTTCGCGTGTTGGGCACAGGCAAGGTCTGTCACCGGGGATCGAGATCCTGCTTCACCGAGGAACTCCCCCTGTCCGCGGCGTCTCCCCAACCAGAGGCATGCCGATGAAGCTCCGACTGGGCATTCCCAAGGGAAGTCTGCAGGAAGCAACCGTCAGCCTATTCACCCGCGCCGGGCTGCGCGTTTACATCAGCCCGCGCTCGTATTTTGCGGCGACCGATGATCCGGAGATCGATTGCCTCCTAATCCGTGCGCAAGAAATGGCGCGCTACGTCGAACACGGAGCACTGGACGCGGGCCTAACCGGACTGGACTGGGTGCAGGAAAGCGGCCTCGAGGTCGTTCGGGTCACCGATCTGATCTATGCGAAACAGAGCATGGACAAAGTCAAATGGGTGCTGGCCGTGCCGGACGATTCGAATTTCCAGAGACCGGAAGATCTTGCCGGTCGCACGATTGCCACCGAATTAGTCAGCGTGACGCGAAATTACTTTGCCAGCCGGAACGTGCCCGTACAGGTGGAATTTTCCTGGGGCGCGACGGAAGTGAAGCCCCCGTTGCTGGCCGATGCCATCGTCGAAGTCACCGAGACCGGCAGTTCGCTGCGCGCGAACCATCTGCGGATTATAGAAACGGTGCTGGAATCCAACACGCAGCTCATTGCGAATGCGGCAGCCTGGGCCGATGCCTCCCGGCGGCGCAAGATCGAGAACCTGGCAGTGATGCTGTGCGGGGCGATCGCTGCGCTGGGCCGCGTCGGTCTGATGCTCAATGTGCGCAAGGCCGATTTAGCAGCAGTTCTCGGGCTGCTCCCCGCACTGCGGAATCCCACAGTCGCGCCGTTGGCCGATGGCGAATGGGTCGCCGTCAATACGGTCATCGAAGAACACACCGCCTGGTCGCTGATTCCAAAACTCAAGGCAGCGAACGCCCAGGGGATCGTCGAGTACCCGCTGAACAAGGTGGTAATGTGATACGCATTCTTGAGGGATCAAAGAGAGACCGCTTTCTGCGTGCCCTGGAACAGCGAGCCATGACCGATCTGGCCGCGATTGAGCCCGCGGTGCGGCGCATCGTAAACGACGTTCGCCGCAACGGCGATCGAGCCTTGCGCCGCTACGCAAAGCGCTGGGATGGATTGGGAAACAACGAGCCGGTGCGCGTGCACGATGCCGAGCTGCAAGCCGCGTGGCGGGCGACCCCCGTCGTGCTGCGGAATGCCATCACGCAGGCAGCGGCGAACATTCGCCGTTACTGTGAGTGGCAGCGGCCCAGGGAGTGGAAACGGGAAACTCAGCCCGGAGTTTGTGTCGGCCAGTTGGTGCGTCCTCTGGAATCGGTGGGCTGCTATATTCCGGGCGGACGCTATCCCTTGCCTTCGACGGTACTGATGACGGTGATCCCGGCGCAGGTTGCGGGAGTACCGCAAATTCGCGTGGCTTCTCCGCGCCCGGCGCAGACGACTCTGGCGGCGGCTGCCTTTCTCGGCGTGCGCGAGTTCTACCGCGTCGGCGGAGCGCAAGCAGTCTCCGCCTTCGCCTATGGAACCGAGAGTATGCCGGGCGTACACAAGATCGTGGGTCCCGGCAACCGCTACGTGACCGCAGCCAAGAAACTGGTCGCGCCCGATTGCGCCATTGAATTCCTGGCTGGGCCCACCGAAGCGGTATTCATCAGCGAGGTGGGTGAGCCGCATTTTCTCGCTTGCGATCTGGTGGCTCAGGCGGAGCACGATCCCGACGCGCTCTGCATCTTGGTGACGAGTTCGCGAAAATTGGCGAAGAGAGTACAGAAGGAGGTAGAGCGGTACGCGCGCGCGCGACCGATTGCCGCGCAGTCTCTCTTGCGGCGTGGGGCGATTGTTCTGGTCGATTCTCTGTCGCAAGCGGTGGAGATTGCAAACCGCATCGCTCCGGAGCATCTCACGCTGCCCGCCCATCTGGCGCCGGCAGTTCGCAATGCGGGCTCGGTTTTTCTTGACGAATTCACGCCTCAGTCCGCGGGAGACTACATCTCGGGGCCGAATCACGTTTTGCCCACGGGCGCGATGGCGCGCGTACGTGGAGGACTCAGCGTGCTCGATTACGTCCGAATCATTTCTTGCCAGGAGGTTTCGCGAGCCGGGCTGCGCCGCATCGCTCCGCCGGGCATCGCCCTGGCCGAAGCGGAGGGGCTGGGGGGACACGCCGAATCCCTGCGGGTGAGGGCTTGTTATGCTTGAGGCCCGCAGCGCGGTAAGAAGTCTGCATGCCTATCGGCCGCCGCTCGCCGGTCGTCAGGGACTGCGTCTCGATTTCAACGAAAGCACCATCGGTTGTTCCCCGCGCGTGCTGGCGCGGCTCCGCTCGCTCGACCCTGACACCCTGGCGCGCTATCCCGAGCGCGAGCCGATCGAAGCCCTGGTGGCGTCTTTTCTCGGCCTGGATGCGGCGCAGGTTCTGCTCACCAATGGGGTGGATGAGGCGATTCATCTGCTTTGCTCGACTTATCTCGAGCCCGGCGATGAAGCGATCATCGTGGTGCCAACTTTTGCCATGTATGCAATTTTTGCCCAGGCGGAGGGCGCTCGCCTGGTGGAGGTTCTCTCGGGCGAGAACTTTGCTTTTCCGCTCGAGGACCTGCTCTCTCGGATCAGCCCCCGCACCCGGCTGATTGCGATCGCGAATCCGAATAATCCGACCGGAGCGGTGGCAGCATTGGAGGTTCTTCTCCAGGTTGCTCGCCAGGCGCCGCAAGCGGCGGTGCTGGTGGATGAGGCATATTTCGAGTTTCACGGAGTAACCCTGCTCGCTCCGACGGATCGTCCCGCAAATCTCTTTGTGGCGCGCACCTTCTCCAAAGCCTATGGATTGGCCGGCTTGCGCATCGGCATACTCGCCGGAAACGAGGAACAGATGGCGATGATACGCCGCGTCGCTTCCCCGTACAGCGTGAATGCGGTGGCACTGGTCGCGCTGCCGGAGGCACTTCAGGATCAGGGGTATGTGGAAAACTATGTTGCCGAGGTCAAACGTGGCCGCGCAGTATTGCAGCGAGAGCTGGGAGCCATCGGCCTGCACTATTGGCCGAGTCACGCTAATTTTGTGCTCGTGCGGGTGGGGCCCACGCATGCCGAATTCGCTCAAGCTCTGCGCGCACGGGGAATCCTGGTACGGAACCGGCACTCCGATCCGGGATGCGCAGGCTGCGTGCGCCTAACTTTAGGATCGGAGGAACATACTGGGATGTTGATTGCGGCGCTCCGCGAAGTGGTCGCAGAACTGTCGCTGCGCCCTGAGGTGAAGGCATGAGGCGGGCCAGACTGCATCGCAAGACTGCAGAAACCGAAATTCAGATTGCGCTCACGATTGAGGGTCGGGGGAGGTACGAGGTTTCGACTGGAGTTCGTTTTCTGGACCACATGTTGGAACTCTTTGCCCGACACGGGGGATTCGACTTGAAACTTGCCGCGTTGGGTGACTTGGATGTGGATCAACACCACACCGTGGAAGACGTCGGGATCGCCCTCGGCGAAGTCTTCGACCGTGCCCTGGGAGATCGCCGCGGCATTCTTCGGGCGGGCTATTTTGTCATGCCCATGGATGAAACTCTGGGATTGGCGGCCATCGATTTTGGGGGACGCGCTTCGGCCGTCGTCGATACCAAGGTCCGCACCACGCGAGTGGGAGATCTCCAGACGGAACTTGTCTCCGACTTCTTCGAGGGGTTTGCGCGTGGCGCGCGGGCCAATGTGCACGCCCGTGTGCTTTATGGACGCTCCAGTCACCACAAGATCGAAGCACTATTCAAAGCCTTCGCGCGGGCCCTACGCGTGGCCTGTTCCCGCGATCGCCGGCTGGGGCGTATGCTGCCGAGCACCAAGGGACTTCTATGAACGCGGCTTCCAGGATCGCCATCGTGGATTATGGCGCGGGCAATCTGAATTCCGTGAAGAAGGCGTTCGATCACCTCGGCGCCGCCGTCTCGGTCACGGATCAGCCCGAGGCGCTGGCCGCCGCGGAAAAAATCGTATTTCCGGGCGTGGGACATTTCGCCTCTCTGCAGGCTCTGAACCGCACCGGCTTACGCGAGGCTTTGTTCCAAGCCGCTTCTGGTGGCAAGCCGCTGCTCGGAATCTGTCTGGGAATGCAGTGGCTTTTCGAGGGCAGTGAGGAGTGCCCCGAGATCGCGGGGGCCGGCATCTTTGCCGGAAAATGCCGGCAGTTTCCGTCCTCGGTGAAATCGCCGCATGTCGGCTGGAATTCTCTGCGGGTTCAGGACGGCTCGCAGTTGCTGCGCGGCATCCCGCAGGACTCGTTTGTCTATTACACGCATTCTTTTTACGCACCCCTGCTGCCGACCACGATGGCGGCCAGCGAATATGGACTGTCTTTCACTGCCGAGATCGAGCGCGCCAACATTTTCGGAGTGCAGTTTCACCCGGAAAAATCGGGAGAGGTGGGACTTGCGATCCTGAAAAATTTTTGCGAGGTCTAATGTGCTGACCAAACGCATCATCGCCTGTCTGGATATGAATGGTGGCCGGGTTGTGAAGGGCGTGCGCTTCCAGAACCTGCGCGACGCCGGCGATCCGGCCGAATGTGCGGCCGAGCACGCTCGCAACGGGGCTGATGAAATTGTCCTCCTCGACATCACCGCGACCAGCGGGCACCGGCGCACCTTGCTGCAAGCGGTTCGCGATACGGCTCGCGCGCTGTTTGTTCCCTTTACCGTGGGGGGAGGGATTCGGCAGCTGGAAGATGCGGCGGCGGTCTTCGATGCCGGCGCAGACAAGATCGCCATCAACTCGGCGGCCGTGCACGAGCCGGCGCTAATCGGAAAGATCGCAGGTCGGTTTGGTTCGCAGGCGGTGGTGGTGGCCATCGACGCCAAGAGGGTTCATGCAGGTTTTGAAGTGTTTGTCGCCGGGGGGCGCGTTCCCACCGGGTGCGACGCCGTGCAATGGGCCCGGGAAGCGGCCGCCTGCGGGGCGGGGGAAATCCTGCTGACCTCGATGGACCGGGACGGCACTCAGGCGGGGTTCGATTGCGGGCTGGTGCGCGAAATCGCGGAGGCGGTCTCGATACCTGTGATCGCTTCGGGGGGGGCGGGATCGGCGCGGGACTTCATCGAGGTGTTTCGTGATGGACGTGCGGACGCGGCGCTGGCAGCGTCCATCTTTCATTTTGGCATCGAGAATATTTCCCAACTGAAGCGCGAGCTCCGCGAGGCCAGCATTCCCGTGAGGTGGCCATGTTGATTCCGTCGATTGATCTCATGGGCGGCAAGATTGTGCAATTGGTGCAAGGCGAGAAAATGGCGCTGGAGTTTGACAACTTTGACTACTGGATCGAACGATTTTCGAAATATCCCATCGTCCAGGTGATTGACCTCGACGCAGCCCGGGGCGCGGGGAGCAACCGGTTGCTGGTCAGAGGAATCGTGCAACAGCTCTGCTGCCAGGTGGGCGGCGGAATCCGCAGTCTCGAAGCGGCGCGGGAAGTGTTGGCGCTGGGTGCAAGCCGGATCATCTTCGGTTCTGCGCTCTTGCAGAACGGCACCATCAACACGTCGTTCGCGGCGACCCTGGCAAGAGAACTCGGCACCGAATCGCTCGTATTTGCTATCGATTCCCGGGCCGGCCAGGTGGCGATCGAGGGTTGGCGCAAAGCCACTTCGCTTACTGCGCTCGACATGATTGCAGCACTCGAACCATTCTGCGACACGTTTCTCTACACCCACATTGATACCGAAGGACTGATGGGCGGAATTCCCATGGACGCCGTCGCTGCGATCCGACAAGCCACGTCGCGACGACTGGTGGTCGCCGGGGGCATCACCACGCAGCAGCAAATCGACAGTCTTGACGCCCTCGGAATAGATGCCGTGGTGGGCATGGCCTTATATTCCGGCAAGCTCTCGGCCTGAACGCCACGTGGCTCTGCGCCCTCGGAATGCTTAGGCGCTCGCCGCTTCCGCCGCTCCCCTAACGACTCTCGGCTGGGGCATACAGGGCCCACGCGCTCGCCAAGTCCTGCACCACATGACCCAGGGATTTGTAGACCGTAATCTCTTCCGCCGAACGGCGCCCCTCGATTTCGCCGGACAATACCTGGCCGATTTCCGCAACCATATGGTCGTCACCGATCAATCCCGCCGCCTTGGCTCGGAGAAATTCCGCGCCCTGGTGGAGAACTCCTTCGCGACTGTCGACAATGAAGCGCGACCGGGCGACGAGCTCATTATCCACTTCCACGGGCCCGGCGTAGCTGGAGCCGACCAGATTGAGGTGCGTGCCCGGGCGCACCCACTCGCCTTTCAAGATGGGCTCGGACGCCGATGTGAGCGTACAGATGATGTCAGCCTCGGCCACTGCTTGTTGAGCAGTTCCTGCCACGGCGACTGGCAGAGCGAGTTCCGCCTGCGTTCGCTGCGCGAAGGCCGAAGCGCGTTCCGGCGACCTTCCCCAAACCACGACGGATTCAAGATCGCGGACCTTGCCGATCGCCCGCCCGTGCGTCGCGGCTTGTTCGCCGTAGCCGAGCAGGGCGAGACGGCGCGCATCTTTGCGGGCCAATGCCTCGGTGGCCACCGCGCTGGCGGCCGCGGTTCGAATGGCCGTGATCTCGCCGGCATGAAGGACACAGACGGGCGCCCCGGTCTCGGGATCGAATAGGATGACCAGGCCTTGATGGGATTGTATTCCGAGAGCGAAATTTTCCTGGAAGACACTGATCAACTTCGCACCGAACGGGGCGTGCGCACCCATCGCACCCGGCATGACAGCAAAGAGACGGCCTTCGGACAGCGGAATGATCGAGCGCAGAAGTTGCTTGGTTTCGCCCCGCGAGAACGCAATCATCGCCCGGCGAACGATCGGAATGCATATCTCGTAGGTGAGCCGCCTGGTCACCTCTTCCCGGTCAATAAACCGCATCCCATTCTCCCTTGCCGCCCGCTCCGCCATTGCAAGCGATTCCTGCCCCTGGGCCATGACGCGGAAGCATGATGAGGAGGATCTCAGAGCCGTGGCCTGCTAGAATTCTATCTATTCGAGGTCCGCAATGAAATTTGGCGTCATCGTTTTCCCCGGATCAAACTGCGATCACGATGCTTTTTGGACCGCCCAGCAAGTGGCGAAGCAGAACTCCACCTTCCTCTGGCACGACTCGCACGACCTGCAGAACTGCGACGCCATCATCGTGCCCGGGGGCTTCGCTTACGGCGACTATCTTCGCACCGGAGCGATTGCCAAGTTTTCACCGGTCATGGAATCGGTTCGCAAATTCGCCGCCAGTGGCGGGCTTGTCCTGGGCATCTGCAATGGCTTCCAGATTCTCTGCGAGTCAGGGCTGTTGCCGGGGGCGCTCATGCGCAACATCGGCCTAAAGTATGTCTGCAAGCCGGTGCGGGTGCGGGTCGAAAACAATCAGACTCCGTTCACCAACGCGTGCCGTGAAGGCGACGTTTTGAGGATCCCGATCGGGCACATGGAAGGAAATTATTTTTGCGACGACCGGACTCTGGCGGAACTGAAACGCGACCATCGCATTGTCTTCCGCTACGTGAATGCGCAGGGTGAGATTGCAGCGGAAGCCAATCCCAACGGATCGCTCGAAAACATAGCCGGTGTGTGCAACCCCGGACGCAATGTTCTCGGCATGATGCCCCACCCCGAGCGCGCCGCTGAGCCCGAACTGGGCGGCACCGATGGATGTCGGATTTTTGAGTCGCTGGTCGGCGCCATGGCGCTGAGATAGTGTCCTTCCCGGCTGCTGTTGTCCTCGAGTTTCTTGTTCCCGGCGCGAACGCCGCAAACTGGAAATTGGCTCGGCATCGGCCATGGTTGTGGAACAGAAGGCCCGGCGCGAGGATCTTGAATCATTGCTTTCGGGGGCTCTCGGCCCGTCGGCGCGGAAGGGCTTCGCTCCGCGACCGGCGCCAGGTCCTTTCCCGGAGGGCAAACGGAATACCACGCAAGTGGTCCCGGCGGACTGCGGACCAGCGAACCCACGAGCGTATTCTGATTCCGCGTCGGGCGTTGATGGCTATTCGTGGCGGCGCCTGTGGATCGAGAGTTTTCTGGCAAAGCATGCCTTCGCCTAATCGGATCATCGTCAACCGGCGGGATTCGGATAGCACCAAGTGCAGGGTCGACGAGGGACAGATCTCCCGCTTGCGAGAAATGGTGTGGCCGGCATCGGCAGTCCTGCTTGCCGGGTTGAACCCGGCTTCAGTACGCCCAACGCAGTAAAGTTGCTCCCGTTGTAAATCCGGCGCCCACGGCGGCGAGCAGCACCAGACTTCCCTTCTTGAGTCTGCCTTCCTGGCGAGCGGTGTCCATGGCCAGAGGAATAGTCGCCCCGGTCGTATTCCCGTAGCGGTCGATATTGGTCACCACCGTTTCCCGCCGGAGCTTCACGCGATCGGCGGTCGCGTTAATGATGCGCAGGTTCGCCTGGTGCGGGATGAAGAGGTCGATGTCGTTTCCGGCGAGGCCGTTGCGTCTTAGAATTTCTTCGCAAACCTCCGCCATCTTCCGCACCGCATATTTGAAAACTGCTGCTCCGTCCTGGTGGACGTAATGCATTTTCTTGTCCACGGTTTCGTGTGAGGCCGGATTGAGGCTGCCACCACCGGGCATGTACAACGAGACGCCTCCCGACCCATCCACTTCGTGCAGAAAGTCGATCAGGCCGATGGCGTCGTCGTCGATCGGGTCGTTCGCTTCGACAATCACCGCGCCGGCGCCGTCGCCAAAGATGACGCAGGTTGCCCGATCGGTGTAGTCGATGATCGACGACATGACGTCCGCGCCGATGACCATGACTTTCTTGTGGGCTCCGCTTTGCACAAACTGGGCGCCAACCTGCAACGCATAGACAAACTGCGAGCAGCCCGCGGAAAGATCGAAGCCCCAGACCTTTTGTGCGCCCAGTTTGTGTTGCACCAGGCAGGCAGTGGCCGGGAACAACATGTCGGGCGTGACCGTGGCCACGATGATCGCGTCGAGATCGCTCGCCTCGATCCCCCTTTCACACAGAGCCTTTTTTGCCGCCTCGAACGCCAGATCGCTGGTCGCCACGCCCTTGTCCACGATATGACGTTCGCGGATGCCCACGCGGCTCATGATCCATTCGTCATTGGTATCGACCATGGTTGCCAGGTCGGCGTTGGTGAGAAGGCGAGGCGGAACGTAGGTGCCGAGAGCGCTGATCTTAACGCGCTGAAGCTGGCTCAATGAGATCTCCTGAAATGTAGTGTGAACTGAATATTTTGAACGATGCTCGCCAGAAAGTCTAACCCCAAGCGATCGCATGGTTCCCGCTCTCAAAAAACCGTACGCAAAATGAAATGACTCGCCATTGTCGAACCCGGCTACTTCATCCGCTCCGCCAGCGCACCGAAGAGCGGCAACTCGAAGCGCTCGCCCTGCCAGGCCTTGACAGTCAGAACAATCCACAAAAACAACATGGCCAGCGAAGCCAGAATGCCAAAGAGCAGAAAGAGCATGGCGGCCGCGACATTGGAAAGAAAAAGCGACGCTATGGTCAAAACAAAAAAGACGGCCCATAGCAAAATACTTTGCCAGGCATGAAAGCGCACGAAGCGGCTGTCGTGAAATGCGGGAAGAAAAAGAATTACGGCGCCGGCAACGAAAGTCAGATACGCGGCCGACGCGGCAGCGCGTTCGGCGGGAGGAATCGGCGTCATTGACCATCCACACGCCGGGCAGAATGCCGCTGCGGCCGGTATCATGGTTCCACAGTGCGGGCACTTTACGGAATCCTGCCTAAGACCCGCACCACTGCCGTGTCGATCTTCCGGCGGGCCCGCCTCGTCGCTAAACAACTCGGCGTCCATTTCCCCTCTTCGGATTGCGGCATTGTTCGCAGACACCATAAATCTGAAAGGTGTGGCGGGTGGTGACATAGCGATGCTTGCGTCCGATCTCCTGCTCGATTTCTCCAACTTTCTCGGAGAAGAATTCGACCGAAGCGCCGCATTCGGTGCAAACCATGTGGTGGTGATTGCGCCGGTTGTACTGGTGCTCGTAGCGCGCAATGCCGTCGTGGAATGCGACTTCGCTGGCCAGGCCGCAACCGGCGAGAAGCTTGAGCGTGCGATAGACAGTGGTAACGCCGACGCGCGGATCGGTTTTCTTGACCAGTCGGTGCAATTCGTCGATCGAAAGATGTTCCCGGGTTTCGAGGAACGTCCGCAGAATGGCGCTGCGCTGTTCGGTCTGCTTGAGGCCGACGCGCTTGAGATGCTGAAGAAAAATTCCTTCGGCTTCGCGGACGTTCTCCCGCGAGATGGTCAACTGATCGTCGATTCGTTTCTGCAGCATGTTGGACGGCGCGCAGGAACGAACCAAGTTCACGCACGCCTAGGGGTTCCACACATGATAACGGGGAACCCGCCTTCCGCCAACCTCGAGCCCGCTGGCGCCGCTGGCGCCGCTGGCGTGGGGCCGTCGGATGATCGACCGAGGCGACCCCATCGGGCAGCCGAGGTCTCCTCAAACCGGCCCACCCTCGGCAGGCTGCTGTTGCCAACGCGGATTACTTGCCGGCTTTGCCGCTGACTACGCCTGCGCCGGTACAGAAGTCCCAGCCGCCAGTCGCCGAGTAGCCTCCGTAAGGGCCACAGAATCCGGCCGTGATGTCCCGGAAATCGGCAACCACGCTGAGGTTTCCGTAGATGACCTCCAACTCATTCATGGAGGATGAGTAGAAGCTTCCGGAGATATTAATGATTCCGGCCAGGGCAGGCGAGGCGACGCTGGTTCCGCCAACGATGTTCCAGCCGAAGGCGTTGCTATCGAATACCCAGACCCCGGTCACAGGATCGGAATCGAAGGACAGGTCAGGAACGCCGCGAAAATTTCCGAGCGTCGAGGAGAGCTTGCTCTGATAGGCGGGGCGAGCCTCCACGGAGCTGATGCCGCCGCCGGCAGAATCCCAGGAATACTCGGAGAGAAACGCGCCGGTCGAGGGATTGCGACGCACGGTTGTTCCTCCTGCCGCGACCACGTTGGGGGATGTGCTCGGCCAGCTTGTGCCCGGATTGTCTCCCACCGAGGCCACGAATACCACACTCGGTTTGACGAAATGGGAGTCATAGGCGGTTTCGCCCGAGAATTCGCTTCCCCCCCAGCTGTTGGACACTTCTCCGCCGCCGGCGGCCTCGACCATTTTGCTGGCCACATCTTCGGCCACCATCAGATCGAAAAAGCTGCTGGAAGCCGCTTCGACGAGAACGATCTTGGCCGAGGGGGCCATGGCATGTGCCCACTGCACATCCAATGATTCTTCAAACTCCCACCCGGAATTGTAGGCCGGCCTGGCTCCGCTCGCATAGACAGTTTGGAAATTTGCCGCAGGCAATCCGAATTGGGTTGAAAAGGTCGCGAGGTCGCTGGCTGCATTCGGGGCGTCGTAGGCATCGACGATGGCGACCATCCTGGCGCCTCCGGTTGGGTTGGTCGTTACTGTATTGGGGTTGCAGCCGGTTACCACATTCACCAGGCCGTAAACGCAGGCCAGGGATGCCGGAGTCTCATAGGCATAACCAGCATAGGGCGGGCCGAAGGGCCGCAGATTCGCCATGGGTCGGGCGGGCAGGAACACCTGAACGTTGGTATGCGCTCGCAGGCCGATTTCGCTCGCCCTTTCCAGGCTGGAATCCGGGGTAAATACCTTCCCGCCGACGGGCCGGGTCTCGGCCGGAGCGAGCGTGGCAAGAACGAACGAAACTGCGAGAACCGTGATCGAAGGCATCTTCATAGGGGCTACATTCCTCGCTTTTGCCGCCGTTGGATCGGGCAAATGTGCGTGATCGCTGGAGCAGGTTTTTGTCGGTGCGCCGCGACTTAACGGGTGCGAGACCGGAAGTTGAGACGCAACAGAAGCAGCATCGGACGAATGGAACGCACCGTCAGCAGCGCTTGAGTGAGAAAATCTGGCAAAGGTCCTCGTTGAAGATGACGATCCGGCCTTCTTCTCTTCCATTACCGAACTTAAGACTAGCGGAACAGCACCAGATGTACAGATCACGGCAGTTACAAAAGTGGGGATTACTTGGAGTTGCTAGGTCATTGTCTCTGGACTTAGTAACTTCTGCGGCCGGCTCAATCCGAAACCGGAACCAAAACGACACCGCGAGGGCGGACCGGAGGCGACCGGGCGCATCCCCACCCCGGCTCCCCTCGACAAACGCCCCGCCTGCGCGCCCTTCCTAACCTCCACGACCTACGCCGCGGAGCTGACTGCGGGTTGTCACCGGCACTCACGCGCCCCTACAATCGTCCCTGATGTCTCCTACTGCTTCGGTACCCGAGATTCCACGCTCTGCCTCCCGGCGGCGCCATCCCGTCCGGCGCATTTTGTACTATGTCGTTTGCTTGCTGCTGCTGGCACTCATCGCCGCCCTCGGGTGGGCCTTCTGGATTGCTCATTCCGCGGTTCCGCAGCTGGATGGCACAGTGTCCCTGCCCGGGATTTCGTCCCCAGTGCAGGTGGTGCGCGATGGACACGGCGTGCCGGCGATTGAAGCGGCTACGCTCGAAGACCTGTTTTTTGCCCAGGGCTATGTGACTGCGCAGGACCGGCTTTGGCAGATGGACATAATGCGGCGCGCGGCGGCCGGAGAGCTTTCGGAAGTGATCGGCGAGGACACCGTTGCGATGGACCGCGAGCAGCGGATTCTGGGGCTACGGCTTGCGGCGGCCGCGGCGGAGAAGAATATTTCCGCGCGCGACCACGCCTATTTTGAGGCTTATGCTCGCGGAGTAAATGCCTTCCTGGAATCGCATCGCGACCGGCTGTCGTTGGAGTTTCGTATTCTGCAGTACACACCTCGACCCTGGACAGTAACCGATTCCCTTCTGGTCGGAGCGCGCATGGTTCAGGACCTGAATCACTACAGCTACCAGCGGGCCATCGAGCGCGAGAAGATTCTGGCCAAGCTGGGACCGGAGTTCGCCGCGGACCTGTACGTGAACTCTTCCTGGCGAGATCGTCCGCCGACCGCGACGCGGCGTATGGACGATCAGCCCGCAGCCAATAGCGACGACGAAGATGACGATGACGACGAAGAAGTCGACCCGGACGGCGGCACGAGCCGGATCACTTCGGCCACGCCGGCTGACCGAGCTTTCGAGCCGGATCAGGCCGCAATGCAAGTCCCTCGGCAGCCGGCGAGCCTGCGCGGGAACGGGAAATTCCCTCTGCAGTCTGAGTCCTTGCCTCCGGTTTCTACGTCCCTCGAGCGCTGGGCCAATCTGGTTCAGAGCCCGGAGGCGGGATCCTCTCCCGGCACTGCCCCCTCCGATGATTTGTTCCGGCCCGGTTCGAACAACTGGGTAGTTTCTGGACAGCATACGGTTTCCGGCAAGCCGCTGCTCTCGAATGATATGCACCTTGACCACCAGATGCCGAACTTGTGGTTTGAGGCCCATCTGAAAAGCGGCGACTTTGATGTCGCCGGCGTGACGCTGCCTGGCGTTCCGTTTGTGATCGTGGGACATAACCAGCGCATCGGCTGGGGATTTACGAACGTGGGGCCGACGGTGGAAGACGATTTTATCGAAGAGTTCAACGCGCAGGGGCAGTACAAGACAGCCGCGGGATGGCGCAATGCGGATCATCGGCAGGAAACGATTCACGTCCGTGGCAAGTCGGACGTGACCTTGGAGGTAACGACCACGCGACATGGGCCGATCATCACCGAGTTGCTTGCGGGCGAAACCCGCAAGATTGCCCTGCGCTGGACATTGCAGGACGGTATTTCCCTGGTATTTTTTGACGTGGACTCCGCCCAGAACTGGGATCAGTTTCGCAAGGCGTTCTCCCTTTTGAGTGTTCCCGGGCAAAACGTGATGTATGGCGACGTGGATGGTCACATCGGCTATCAGGCTACGGGACGGGTTCCGATACGTGCGGCGGGCGACGGCAGCTTGCCGGTCAGCGGCAGCGACGATGCCCATGAGTGGAAGGGATGGGTTCCTTTCGATGAACTGCCGCACGTTTACGATCCCGCGGAGGGAATTCTGGCGACCGCGAATGGGCGCATCACTCCCGACGGCTACAGGTACTCGATCAGCACGGAATGGGACGCGCCGTGGCGCACCGACCGCATCTATCGCGTGCTGGAATCGGGCAAGAAGTTCGCGCCGGCCGACATGCTGGCGCTGCAAATGGACGTGTCGTCGACCTACGATCGATTCTGCGCCGAAAAATTTGTCTACGCCATCGATCATGCCGCGAATGCCTCGTCCCGTGCGAAGCAGGCGGCGGACATTCTGCGCGACTGGGATGGGCGCATGTCGGCCGACTCCGCGGCACCGACAATTGAAACCAAGGCCCGTCAGGAACTGGCGCGCCTGTTGCTCGAACCGAAGTTGGGCACCGCGGCAGAGGAGGGAAACCATTCCGGGGCTCTCGATTGGAAGAGCTATCACTGGACCATGTCGTCGGTCTGGCTGGAGAATGTGCTCACCAAACAACCGGCACGCTGGCTTCCGCCGGGATTCCCGGACTACGAAGGCGTTTTGAGCGCCGCGATTGAGAATGTGGTCACGCCCGCCGCGCGCGAAGTTAAAAACCCCGCAAGAGCCGATTCCGCGGCTCCTTCAGACCTCAACCAATGGAAGTGGGGCCAGACTTATCCGGTTGAAATCGATCATCTTGTGCTCCGGCATCTACCCCTGATCGGGCGCTTCACGGGGCCGGGAGAGCATGCGCTGAGCGGCAGTAACTACACGGTGAAGGCCGTCGGCCGTAAGCACGGTGCCTCGGAACGGGCAACCTGGAATTTTGCCAACTTTGACGAAAGCACACTCAACCTGGTCACCGGCGAAAGCGGAGTGTTTCTCAGCCCGTATTACATGGACCAGTGGACGGCTTGGTACGGAGGAGCAACCTTCACGTTCCCCTTTTCGCCCGCTGCGGTCAACCAACATCGTACGCATGCGATGACATTGCAGCCCAGGTAGGGCCGGACAGCCGGCTTTATTTTTTTCGCGACCGACTTGACTATCCCTGCCAGTGGTTACCTGGCGCGCGCAGCGATCGAGGCTGCCTGACAGCTCCGGAGTGTCGAGCACCTCGTTATGGCGGCCATCTGCCGGTCACGCTTCGGACCACCCCCGGCCATCGAGATACGCTTCGCCTCGCGAGTAGGGTCGGCCCGGCCGCCCGTTAGTCCACGGTCTTGACATCAACAAAGTTGCCGACGAGGCCAAAGATCTGGCCGGGGTTGTTGGTGTTGTTCGGGTTGTTCTCCAAGGCATCGATGGTGGTGTCGTAGATGAACAGCGATCCACCCTGCGGGACACCCTGGCCCTGGATGACGTAGACCACGTACTGCGGCATATTGCTGCCCCGGACCGAGATGGGCTGGAGGCCGGTAACGTCTCCATTCTCGGGAGGGACCAGGACGCCGCCGGCGGGGTTGGTTCCAACAGCATTTGTAAGCGTGTTGTAGATGGAAAGGCAGCCCCGGACCTCGGCTCCGGCAGGCGGCGGGACGGGGGCAATGATTTCGGTGCAGGTGCGGGCGCCGATAAACAGCTGTCCGTTTGGACCGAGGGCGATGCGGTTGTGGTAGCCGTCGGTGATGATGATGGGAGCAGCGTTGGTGACCGACATGTTGCTGAGGTTGACGATGAGGAGTTGGCCACAATACTGGGCCATGGTTGTCCCCGCGGGGCAGAGCAGCGACGGGTCCCCTGCGGGAGAATAAGGTGTGCCCGCCACATACATGGTCGAACCATTGATCAGGGCCACACTGCCAGAGCACTGAGTATTGTTGCTTTGGTCGGTGGTGCACAGCGGTACGGACGCGACCACGCTGTTGGAAGCAAAACTATACTGCTCGAGGCTGGCCTGGCTTCCTCCGCACTCGGCGCCGCAGCTGAGAACCCAGGCAGTGGTGTCGTCGCTACTGAAAAAAGCCGTAACCGGGCGATCGAAAATACTGGGACCGCCGATGGTGGTTACGGCGTTACCGATGCCGATTTGTGAGGGCGTAATGACCGAAACGTAATCGGAGTTGTCGCTGAAGCCCAAGATTCGGTTGCCGCCATTATCGATTGAAAGATAATGAACTGCCGGAACACCTACCTGCCCGCTGACGCTGCCACTGCCGAGCGCGATCGCCTCGACGAATCCGGGAGACTGTCCGATCACGGGAGCGGTTGGCAAGGCAACGTAAGCGGTGGCGCTGTCGGGGGAGACGACGAAGCTTTCGGTCATACCGGGCAAAGCCAGGTGTGCGGCGTTACTTTCGGTCGCATTGCTGATGATGCTGAACTGGTTGTCGGAAGATTGCGTGCCATTGCCGCTGAAGACCAGTGTCTGGGCCAGGTTCGGGGTGACAACCATCATTCCAGGAGAGTTTCCCGCCGAAACTGCCGACGCGGTTCCACGAAGATCATCTTCCGCATTGACGATGTAGACTCCGGCGGACAGACTGCCGGCGCTGACGCTATTCGAAATGAAGGCGCGGTACTTGAGGCCGCTGGTCTTGGCAGCGCTCGAAGGCGTGCTACCGCCGCAACTCAACCACATCAAACTGCCGGGCAGCAGCCACATTAGAAGGATCAGGATTTTTTTCAAACCTAGGAACTCCAACCTCATGCCGGATAATCACTTCGATGCAAGAAACAAGGATTATAGCAGGAGAAAAACGCCGGTCTCGGTCGGCCAAGGCGCCGGAATTTCGAGGTTCGGGAGCTCGGACACATGGTCGGGTCCAATCGGGAAGACCTTACCCGCGGGAAGTGAGGTTTCAAGCTGGAGGCACAAATTTGGGGCGCCCGTCCGGGGTGCGCAGACTTTGTCCCTTCTTGTATTCTCAAAGAGATGCCACAAAATCTAATTGAACGACTGAAGCAATCGCCGGTGCTTTGTGATGGAGCGATGGGGACGCTACTCTACGCCAAGGGCATTTTCATCAACCGATGTTACGACGAGTTGAACCTGTCGCAGCCCGAGCTGATTCGCGGCGTACACCACGATTATCTGCACGCCGGGGCCGAGATTATCGAAACCAATACCTTCGGGGCCAACAGTTTCCGGCTGGCGCGGCACAGCCTGGCGGACCGAGTGCGCGACATCAATCTTGCCGGGGCGCATGTGGCGCGCGAAGCCGCCAAGAGTTTCGACGTCTGGGTTGCGGGGTCGGTTGGGCCGCTGGGCGTGCGGATTGAGCCGCTGGGCAAGACTTCGCTCGAAGAGGCCCGCACCGCGTTTCGCGAGCAAGTTGCGGCCCTGGTCGAAGGCGGCGTGGATTTGCTGATGCTCGAGACCTTCGGTTATCTGGAGGAGTTGCACCAGGCGGTACTGGCCTGTCGCGACGTGAATCCCAAAATCCCCCTGGTGGCCCATGTGACGATTGACGAAGACGGCGATTGTCTGGATGGCTCGGACGCAGAGGCTTTCGCCGCCCGGCTGACGGCATGGAACGTCGACGTGATCGGGATCAACTGCAGTGTGGGGCCGGTCGCCATGCTGGATGCAATCGAGCGCGTGCACGCGGTGACTTCCCTGCCGCTGGCCGCGCAGCCCAACGCCGGCATGCCGCGCTCGGTCGAGGGACGAAATATTTATCTTTGTTCGCCGGAATATATGGCCAGTTACACGCGAAAATTTGTAGCTGCCGGGGTACAGCTGATCGGCGGATGCTGCGGAACAACGCCGGATCATATTCGCGCCATGAAATCGTCGTTGCGCGTGGGCGAGGCGCGCGGCAAGACCGCGATTTCCGAGGCAATTCATGGCGCGGTGACGCAGGCGGTCACGGCCAGCGTTCCCTTGGCCGAACGCTCGAAATTGGGTGGCAAGATCGCATCTGGCGAGTTTGTAACCATGGTCGAGATCGTGCCCCCCAAGGGCATCGACATTCAAAAAGAGATCGACGGCGCAAAGTTCGTGAAATCGGTGGGCGTGGACGCCATCAACATCCCCGACAGCCCGCGAGCTTCGGCGCGCATGAGCAATCAGGCTTTGTCCCTGCTCATGCAGCGGGAGGTTGGGATCGAAGCCATCCTGCACTACACCTGTCGCGATCGAAATGTACTGGGGATTCAGTCCGACCTGTTGGGGGCGGCGGCGACCGGAATCCGAAACCTGATCTGCATTACGGGCGACCCTCCGAAGATGGGGAACTATCCTGATGCGACGGCCGTGTTTGACGTGGACTCCATCGGACTGGTCAACATTGTGCACAATCTGAACCGGGGATTAGACCTCGGCGGTCACCCGATTGGCGTCGGAACCGGGTTCGTCATCGGAGTCGGGGCGAACCCGGGCCTGCCCAATCTGGACGAGGAGATCAAGCGCTTCGAATATAAGGTGCAGGCGGGAGCGGAGTATGTGGTAACCCAGCCCGTGTTCGACATCAGTTTGCTGGAGAACTTTCTCCGGAGGATCGAGCATTGCCGAATCCCGGTGGTGGCCGGAATCTGGCCCCTGGTAAGCGCCCGCAACGCGGAGTTCATGAAGAACGAACTGCGTGTTTCGGTGCCGGATGAGATTTTGCAGCGAATGCTCAAAGCCACCAGCCCGGAAGCGGCTCGCGAGGAGGGCGTAGCCATCGCTCGCGAAATGCTGCGGGCAGTTCGCCATCGGGTGCAGGGCGCGCAGATCAGTGCTCCGCAGGGCCGCTACACCTCCGCAGTCGACGTACTGGAGGCTCTGGGATCGTAGGGCGACCGGTGGCGGGTTCAGCTCTTGTGGTGCCCTGTACAAATCATTACACCCCCTGACCATTTGGTTGCACCCTTTCGACCGGAATCGGCAGTACAATGAAGGGTAGGAGCAAGTGAATCGGTGAAGTTTGAAGAGTGCCTGGAGCGTCTTGAGAAGATCGTGAAGGAACTGGAAAAAGGGGAGGTTCCCCTGGAGAAGTCGCTGACGCTTTTTGAAGAAGGCATGCAGCTTTCCGCAACCTGCCGAAAACAGCTGGAGGACGCGGA
This sequence comes from Terriglobales bacterium, assembly GCA_049520935.1. Lineage (GTDB taxonomy): Bacteria > Acidobacteriota > Terriglobia > Terriglobales > Acidobacteriaceae > Acidiflorens. The sequence goes on from JBEKPJ010000004.1 coordinate 35,800, forward strand.
AGGAAAAGTAGAGATTCTGCTGAAGCAGAACGGAAAGCTTCAAATGGAACCATTCGAGCCCCCGGCCGAGAAAGCGTTGCGCAAGTAAACGCAGTCCGTGCTCGGAAACTGAAAACGCCTGTGCTAGCAGTTTGCTGTCGCAGCCAAGGCCGCCGCGAAACGCGGCAGAGTCAGGGGGGATGTATGGAAGCGGTCCGAGTTGTCCTCTATCAAAACGACCCCACAACTGCTCAAACTCTGGCGGTTGGTCTTTCCCAACACTTTAATGCTGTCCATTTGGCCCGCACCTGTCAGGAAGTGCGCCCGGTTGTAGCCCGTAATCGCGCCGAGGCGTTGGTCCTCGACCTGGAAACTTCGGGGCCGGGAGAAGTTGATCGTTTGCATCGGGAATTTCCCGATCTTTACATCGTCGGAACCCATCGTTTGGCGGATGACAAGTTGTGGGCCGAGGCCATGAGTCTGGGAGCGTCCGACATTTGCGAACCGCGCAAGGACGATGTGCTGCGCTCCCTGTTACACGGGATCGCCCGTCATGCGGCCGCATGATGCTTGGGTCCGCGAAAAAGGGACGCCCTCGGGCGTCCCTTTTTATTTTCCCCAGGATCGCTTGTTATACTGCGATGCGATGCTGAAACAAATTCTCGAGCAGGGACGCGCAGCCGCCGACGCTGCGCTTGAACAACTCTTGCCAGCGGCCAGCCAGCATCCGACCTCGATTCACCAGGCCATGCGGCACAGCGTATTTGCTGGAGGCAAGCGTCTGCGGCCGATTCTCTGCATGGAAGGGGCACGCATGATTGCCGGGCAATCGGCGGTTGCTCGAGAGTCCACGATTGCATCGGCTGGGCCGTTGCCGGCCGGCGTCGAACAGGTGGGCGCAGCGCTCGAAATGCTGCATACCTATTCCCTGATCCACGATGATTTGCCGGCCCTCGACAACGACGATCTGCGGCGCGGACGGCCGACATGCCACAAGGCATTCGGAGAAGCGATCGCCATTCTGGCCGGCGATGCTCTGCAGGCCCAGGCCTACGAAGTGCTGGCCCAGCTGTCCTGCCGGGCCGAGGCGCGCGTCGAGATCATTCGGGAAATCGCGCACGCCACCGGAACCATCGACGGCATGATCGGCGGCCAGGTCGTCGACCTCGAAGCGGAGCACAAGAAACCCGATCTTGCCACGCTCGAATACATCCACCGCTCGAAGACCGCGGCGCTGATCACGGCGAGCGTGGTCAGCGGAGGAATATATGCTGGAGCCGCACCGCCCGAGATCGCTCGCCTGCGAACCTACGGTCGGTCGATTGGACTCGCGTTCCAGATCGTCGACGATGTGCTGGACCTGACACAGACCTCCGAGCAGCTGGGGAAAACCGCGGGCAAAGATGCGGCGGCGGAGAAGACGACCTATCCCGCGCTGTTCGGAATCGAGGAATCGCTTCACCAGGCCGATGCGCTCATTGAACAGGCGTGCGCGGAAATTAACGGATTCGGGGCGCCGGCGTCTAACCTGAAGGAGATCGCTCACTTTCTGGTAGAGCGCAAGAAATAATTGCCTAGCCTTCGCTCACGCTCGCGCCTATGCGCACGCTTGGCTGCCTTGACCACGATGCTTTTCCCAGCCAGCGTGACCGCCGCCCAGGCTCCGCTTCCCTGGCGCTATGATTTGCGTCCCGGAGATCACCTGATTTACCGCTATTCCTATCAGCGCCAAATGCACGACAAAGAGGACTCGAGCCGGGTGGAAGCGCGCTTTCAGACCCAGGTTCTGGTGGTGAGGGCAGACCCGGAACAGATCACTCTCGGCTTTCAGCGCAACCGTCAAACTGCCGCAATGACCGAATACAGCTCCAAGGGAAAGGACCGGCTCGCCAAGGAAATCCCCAACTTCGAGGAGCGCATGAAGAAGCGGCGCTCGCGCTTTTCTGAAGCCATGGAAATCTCGCCCACCGGCAAGCCGCGCTACTCCTGGGAAATCGCACGGGAGAGTTCGAGTCATATCCTCGGCGCGTTGCACGAGGTGATGCCCCTTCCGCCGGTCGCGGTGGCCAAGGGAGACGCTTGGCGGGACAGCACGGTGCCCGGGCTCGATTTCCGCTGGGTCGATGACGAGTCGATTCGTGGCACGCTGTGCCATCGCGTGGAAGCGGAGATGCCTGACGGGTCGCTCAAGCTGAGCTACTGGTGGTCCCCGGAATCGGGCGTCCTCGAGCAGGTGGTTCTGGATGGAAACTATTCGCTTTACGGCAGCACCGTACACGAAACGGCGCGGATGGAACTGGAGTCGCGGGTGCGTGGCGAGCCCATCGCAGGCTGGCTCGACTCGGCAGATACGCGCCAGGGCGCACTGCAAGCATTGCTGGTCAGTCCCGGGTCGGGGATCTCCTCCGAGCAACTCGCCAAGGTTCTTGCTTCGGACGAACCGGCGTCCGAGGCGCTTGCCCTGGCCCTGGTTTCCCAGCGAAAGATCGAACTTTCGTCCGAGGTTCTCGGCAAACTGCGGCAAAGTGCCAGGACAGAACTGGTCGAAACGCAGCTGGGCTTGCTGGCGGCCCATGCGAATTCCGGCGATGCGCCGCCGTTCATAGACCAATGCCACCGGGCTCTCCCCTTGAAATCGCCATCGCCAAAGTTCGGCACCACCGTCGAAGTGGCCGCAACCGGCAAAGACGATCCGCAGATCTCGTATTTTTTGCGTACTCCGCTCAGTTACCGGGAGGATCGCCCGTCGCCACTGCTGGTTTACCTCAGTGGCGGCGCGGGGTTCGCCATTGACGGCGTGAACACCGCCGAGGACGTCGTCTCCGATACCGGATATCTCGTCCTCTATCCGCACGCTGCCGCATACTGGTGGTCCCCGGAAGTCACCCGTCGCTTCGACGCCGTTTTCAAGGATGTCGTCGAACGCTACAACGTCGACCGCGATCGCATCTACATCACCGGTTTCAGCAATGGCGGGACGGGAGCGGTCTATTACGCAACGCTCTGGCCGCAGCGCTTCGCCGCGGTGGTTTCGCTGATGGGTGCGGGACAATGCAACCAGCAGATCAAGGCGGGTCTGGTAAATCTGCGGAACCTGCCGCTACTTTTCGTTCACGGAGAGAATGACCCCATCATCGCTCCCGACTGTTCCACCAGCACGCATGCCGCACTGCTGGAGCTCAATCCGGCGTTCAAGCCGGAGCTCAAGATCCTGGCCAAGCACGAGCACGATATCACGCTGCAATCCGATGACGGCTTGACGCTTGCGTTTTTCAAGAACAAGATCCGCAACCCGTTCCCGCGCACGGTCGACTTGAGCGAATCCGATGCCTTCGCAGCCCGCGCCTATTGGGTGGAGATTCTGGACGGCAAAGCCGGCAAATCGGATGTCGACGTTCGCGTCAAGCCCGACAACACCATCGACATCCACAGTCATGACGTCAAGAGAATTCGCCTGCACTTAAGGGCGGAACTGCTGCCAAAGCCCGGGGAATTCCGTATCGTTTGGAATGGCAAGAAGTTGTTCGACGGCCCGCTGCGTGATCGCTGCGCGATGCCGGTTGAGCAGGCGGGTGGAGATCCGGAGCTGGACCGCACAGACACGCGCGACCTCACGTTACCCTAGTCACCTGCAAACACCCCGCCTTCGCGCTACTGGTAAATTGCCAATCCTCCTCCACCACATTACACTTGGGTCCTGATCCGGGGGAGTTGCTTTTCGATGTTCTCGCAAGGGCGTTTTGTCACAATCAGCCGTGCTGCGTCTGGGGCATTTTTGCTTCTGTTCTTTTCCTGTGCGGCCTTGGCCCAGCCCAGCGGCGGCACCATGGCCATGAACGCTAACGCCTTCGCCGGGATGGACATCAATATGTTTGTTTTGAGCAATGGCGACTCCAGTTCGGAGAGCCCGAGCGCGTCGGTCTCCAAGCTGGACCTTCAGGCGCCGGGAAAAGCGCGACGGGAATATGACAAAGCCTACGAGCTTCTGCTGAAGAAGAACTTTCCGGACGCGGTCGGGCACCTGACCGCGGCCACGTCGCTCTACCCAAGCTTCGTGGCAGCCCACGAAGCACTCGGTTCTGCCTATCTCCATCTCGGTCAGAACGAGCAGGCGCGCGCAGAGTTCGCCCAGGCTATCTCGCTCGACGACCACCTGCCGGGGCATTATTTCAATCTCGGCTGTGCCCAGCTGGTGCTCCGGGACTATCCCGGCGCTCTCGACTCTATTCGAAAAGCCTCGTCGATCGCGCCGCTCGATCTTAAACTGCTCACCGCGCTCGCCTATGCGCAGTACATGAACCACGACTATCCGGGGGTGATCGGCACCTCGCAACTGGTCCACGCTCGCAAACACCAGGGCGCCGCGATGGTTCACTTTTACGCCGCAGCGGCCTGGCGCGCTCAACACAATCTTCCGCAGGCGCAGCTGGAATTGGAGACCCTGTTGCGGGAGGATCCCAAGTCCTCGGTAAAGCAACAGGCGCGGCAAATGATCGACCAGATGAAGGAAGAGCAGATTCATCCCCCCGCGCAGGCCCAGATCTCCTTTCATGAGGAAGGCAATGGCCCATCCAACCCAGGTCAGATGGCCGGCCGCGTACAGCAATTGATGCAGGCGGCGAAGGAAAATGCGCAGGTGGCGGAAGTGGAAGCTGACGCGGAACGGGGGGGGGAATCGGCATGCCCGACCTGCGGGACCTCCGGCGCCGCGCTCCGAACCGGGGCCGGAGTTTCGACCCCCTCCAACCCAAGTGCCCCCAGCACTGAGGACCGCGGTTTTACGTTTCAATCGTCGGTCGACGAGGTCTCGGTATTCTTCGCGGCCACCGATCACGGAAGATCCGTGCCTGACCTTACCCGCGATGACATCCTGATCCATGACAATTACGTGCCACCTGCCTCGATTCGCGGGTTTCGCAGCGAGTCTGAGCTGCCGCTGAAAATGGGTCTGGTAATTGATACCAGTGAGTCCGTCACTGAGTCTTTCAAGTTCGAACAAAATGCGGCGATCGGTTTCCTCCATCGGGTCATGACCGGATCGCACGATTCGGCCTTCGTGATCGGCTTTGCCAACTCCGTCCTCCTGGTTCAGGACTTCACTGCCGACCAGGGGCTCATTTCCCACGCCATCGGTGAACTCGTGCCCTCGGGGGGCACCGCCCTTTGGGACGCCCTCGCCTTTGCGTCCGATAAGCTCGTCAGCCGACCCGGTGACCCTCCAGTGGCCAAGATTCTGGTGGTGATCAGTGACGGAGCCGACAATTCCAGCAGCATAACGTTCAAAGAGGCGATCAAGCACATACAAGACGACGAGGTCACCGTCTATACGGTGAGCACGCGGGATGCTGCCGATCCGGGCCTGGATTCTGAGGTGGGCAACCACGCCATGAAGACCTTAGCCCTGCTTTCAGGCGGAGCCTCTTTCACACCCGAGTCTGCCCGCAGCCTCAACGGCAGTCTCGCGGATCTTCAGCAGGTCATCCGGAGCCGCTATCTGGTGTCCTACAAACCTTCCTCCTTCAAGCGCGACGGGCAGTATCACGCCATCGACATTGCCGCCGTGAAAAAAGGTCGCAAGCTCAGGGTGTTCTCCCGCAAGGGTTACTTTGCCGACTTAAGCTCGGGCACCGAGCGTTTTTGAGATCGCGAGCGGCCTCGGCCCAGGGAGTCTGCCAGGCTCCTGGAATTCTCACTCGAAACGGACTGGCTCGCTTGAATCGCATGCCTCGCTGGCAGTAGAGTAGGGATGCTCTCGCGATTCTCCCGCCTTCTCCGTCCTCACCCGCAAATTGTGCCCAATTGCTGCATGGTGTGTGCAATGGAAAGCGGTACTGGGATGGGTGCCACAATATGTGGTGTTTTATTACTTGACCCGTCGCTATCTTCGCCGTTAGAGTTGGTCCAATGCGTGGGTGACTTTCCTGGTTCAGGGACGGCATCCATTTGATGGGATCGGCGAGGAACCTCGGGAGTTAATAGCGAAAGCTCAACTCCGGGCAGCCGCGATTTGCAGCGCACTCCAGCCAGCGCAAAAACGAGTCTGCGGACCAGTCGGTCCGCCTACGAAGGAGTCATTTTGCTCAAACTCAAGAAGCTGCAAATTCTGGGATTCAAGTCCTTCTGCGATCGCACCGAACTCAAGTTCCACGGCGAAGGCATTGCTGCCATCATCGGACCGAATGGCTGCGGCAAGTCGAACATCTCCGACGCCATTGCCTGGGTGCTCGGGGAGCAGTCGGCCAAGTCGCTGCGTGGCGCGCGGATGGAAGACGTGATCTTTGCCGGCACGCGCGACCGGAACCCCACGGGAATGGCAGAAGTCTGCCTGACTCTGATTGACCCGGAGATCTATAACGGTCCGGACCCGAACGCGCCCACCGAGATCGAGATTCAGGACGACCTCCTGTCGCCGGGTTTGGCGAGCGCAGACAATTGGGACGAAGCCGAGATTCGCGCGCAGGCGGCCGAGGAAACGGAGCGGGCGGTCGAGGAAGCCCAACCCGGAAGGACGGAAGAAATTGAAGGCGAGAGCGCCGTCCCGGGTGCGGTTGAAGCCGCAGCCGGCAAAACCCCGCCAACCGACTCCGCCGTGGCCGTGGCCGGGCCGCAGGTCGTGCTGAAGATTCGCCGCCGCAAATTCAACCAGCAGCAACATCATGCCGGAGAAATTTCCGTGACGCGCCGCCTGTTCCGCAGCGGCGATAGCGAATACCTGCTCAACGGAAAACTGTGTCGCCTGCGCGACATTCAGGAACTGTTCATGGGCACGGGCCTTGGTCCTGAGTCGTACGCGCTGATCGAGCAAGGGCGTATCGGGCAGATTCTGAGCAGCCGGCCCACCGATCGTCGGGCGATCATCGAGGAAGCGGCGGGGATCACCAAATTCAAGACCAAGAAGCGGCTGGCCGAAGCGCGCCTCGAAGATGCCAAGACCAATCTGAGCCGCGTGAATGATATTTTCGAAGAAGTCACGCGGCAGATGAACTCGCTGAAGCGCCAAGCCAGCAAGGCGGAGCGCTATGCTCGGCTGCGCGACGAGATGCGCGCCAAGCTGCGGATTGTACTGGCCAGCAAGTTCAGCCAGATGAATCAGGAAAGCGCGACTCTCGATCACCAGATCCAGCAGCTGGGCGAGGAAATTCGCCAGCAGACCGAGAGCGTGCAGCAATCGGAAGCCGAGCACTCCGAAAGCACGCAGCGCGGATATGCGATCGAGGCCGAGACGCGGCAAAATCGCGAACGTCTGAACCAGATCGCCCTCGAACGGGACCGCGGCAAAGCACGCATCCGCACCAATGAAGAACGCTGCGCGGAACTGATCGTTCGCGCCGCCGCCGCGGAATCGGAGCTGGGGCAAGCGCAGCAGCGTCTGGCCGCGCTCGAACAAGAGCGCAACGGCCACCGCCAGGTGCTCGATTCCGCTGCCGCCGATCTCGAAGTGGCGCAGCAGGACTACAACCGCAGCCAGCAGGAAGCGGCGCACGCCGCCATCAATCTTGCGCTGCTCGAAGACGAGCAGGAATCGCATCGTGCCGCCATTCTCGAGGTGGTCGGGGGGGCCTCGAACCTGCGCAATCAGTTGACGCAGTCTGAGGAGCGGCTGGCGGGCATAGGCCGCGAAGAGCAGCGGCTGCAATCCGAGATGGCGACCGCTTCGTCGCAAGCGGAGACTTTCGGCGGACAACACGGCCAGATCGCAATGGAGTTTGAAAGCGTTTCGCAGCGTCTCACCAGCCTGACGGTCGAAATCGCAAGCCTGCGTGAAACCGTGGAGAGCAAACGCGTGGCCGAGAACGAGACCAAACGGCATCTCGACTCGATTCGTTCCGAATACGCGACGACCCTGGGGAAAAAAGGTTCGTTGGAAGCGATGATTGCCGAGCACGGATATTCGACCGAGTCGGTGCGACGACTCTTTCAGTCCGGCGCCATGCAGGGCGGCAACACACCTGCGGGCGTGCTCGCCGATTTTCTCGAAGTCGAGCCGCGGTACGAGCGCGTGGTCGAGGACTTTCTGCGCGACGAACTGAACTACGTCGTGGTCAAGTCCTGGGGCGCGGCGGATGAAGGGTTGCGTCTGCTGCGTTCCGATGTCGACGGTCGTGCCACTTTCCTGGTGCATCCCGAGGACTCACAAGCCAAATTCTCGTTCCTCGCCGACGCCAGCCATCAATACGCTCCCCTCAACGACACGGTCCTGCCTCTGAAGAACTCCATTCGCGTGCTGAACGGATTTGGGAAATCGCTGGAGGTCATTCTGCCCAAGCTGGGCAACGGCTACATCGTGCCAGATCCGGCGGTGGCGCGCGAGCTCGCGCTTTCCAGCCCCGACGCGTTCTTTCTTTCACAGACCGGAGAATGCTTCCACAACGTGACCGTGACCGGAGGCAAGCAGCGCAGCGAGGGGCCGCTTTCGATGAAACGCGAGTTGCGCGACGTGCTGCGTCTGCTCGAGGAACTGGAGCGAGCATTGCGGGAGAAGGAAATTCTCGTGCTTACGCTGGGGCGCGAGATCAAGGAGCACACCTCCCTGCTCGATCGGCTGGAAGAGGACAAGCGCGATGCCGAAAAGCAGGCCATGACTTCCGGCCATTTACTGCAACAGTTGGAAGGGGAGATGTCGAGGGTACGCGAGCGCATTGGTGTGAGCGCAGGCGAACTGCAGCGGCTGGGGCGGGAACGGCAGGACCAGGAGAACCTGATCGCATCGCGCCAGGCGGATTTGACAAGCAGCGAACTTTCGCGTGCGCAACTGGAAGCGAGGCTGGCAGCCGGACAAGACCGTCTCTCGACTCTACGCACCCTTCGCGACGCGGCTGCGGAATCAAGCTCGCAGCGGGCGGCGCGGGTGGCCACGCTTGCCGAGCGGCACCGCTCCGCCACCACTCTGCTGGAGCGCATCGAGACGCTGGTTGCCGAAATGCGGGAGCGCACGGGCACGCTGCAGGCGCAAATGGAATCCTCCAGTGCCGAAATTGCGCAACGGCAGAGCGAAAATGTGCGACTGGGCGGGCAACTCGTCGAGTTCGAAACCGAAAGCAATGCCGGAGAAGCGCGCGAAGGGCTGCTGCAACTTGAATCCGAGCAGGTGCGCGCGCGACTTGCTGAGATCGACGAACTGCTCAGGAGCACGCGGCAGCAACTCGATGTCGCCCGCGACCGCCGCGGCGAGTGGCAGGCTACGGCGGCCAAGCTGCAATCGGACTTGCACCATCTGACGGAGACTTGCCTGAACGAACTCGGCATCGAACCCCCGGTCCTGTTGGCGGATTCGACCATCCCGCTGATTACGGCGGAAGAACTGGCGATCGAAGATCAGGCGCACCGCGAAATGCGCGGGCGCCTCGACGCCATGGGTCCGGTCAACATGATGGCCCTCGAAGAGTACAAGGAAACGGCGGAGCGCCACGAGTTTCTTTCGACCCAGCGCAAGGACCTGCTCGACGCCATCGAAAACACGGCGGCGACGATCAAGGAGATCGACCAGGTCTCACGCCAGAAATTTGAAGAGGCGTTCAACAAGATTAACGACAACTTCCAGGCCACGTTCCGAAAGCTCTTTGGAGGCGGACATGGCTTTATGCGGCTGACCGACCTCGAAAACAGCGCAGAGAGCGGCATTGACGTGGTGGCATCGCCTCCGGGCAAAAAGCTGCAGAATGTGCTGCTGCTCTCGGGTGGCGAAAAGGCGCTGACGGCGCTGTCCCTGCTGGTGGGAATTTTCCAGTACACGCCGAGCCCGTTCTGCATTCTTGACGAAGTCGATGCGCCGCTCGACGAAGCCAACATCGCTCGCTTCACCGACTTGGTGCGCGAGATGAGCGTGCAGACGCAGTTTATTCTGATTACCCACAGCAAGCGGACGATGAGCATTGCGCCCGTGCTCTATGGCGTGACCATGCAGGAGCCGGGCGTATCCAAGCTGGTGTCGGTCCGGTTTGGAGCCGCGTAATCAACGCCCCGCTCCCCGCCCCGGCAATCCGCATGAGTTACCCGGGCGGGCACCGTGGCAGGTTGCAAACCGCGAGAGAATCGGCCCAACCGATCCGCACGAGCCGGCCCGGGCCAGCAACGTCGTCCACTCCAAGCCGCGCCGGACGCGCTTGCCTTCGGGCCTTCCAAGGCCGGTTCCAGAGGCTGGGGCAAAAACTTACGTTGACAGATCGGCAGGTTTTTGCTTTCTCGGGGTGGGAAATCGCCGTCTTTTTTTCCAGAGCCTTCCTCAGCTTTTCCACATTGGTTTCCCTCGAAAACCCTTGCCGGGCGAGGCTTCTCGAATACACTGGAGCTGTCAACATTTTTCGACTGGGGAGCGGATGAAACAAACTGCTTCCGGTGATGGAAAGCGTTGACAAATTTCCAGCGACAGCTAGAATGGCCAAGCTTTTCACCGGTGAGTTTTAGATATGAGCCCCCAGACCCTTGATCCCGTTCTTCTGCGAACGGACTACTCCGAACTGGAATTGCATGCCAGCGGGAAAGTCCGTGACGTATATTCCCTCGACGCCGACCACCTGCTGTTCGTTGCCACCGATCGTATTTCCGCCTTCGACTATGTGCTGGCGACCGGCATTCCGCACAAGGGGCGGGTTCTCACCCAGATCTCGCTTTTCTGGTTCGACTTTCTGAAGGACATCGTTCCCAATCATTTTGTGAGCGCTGACGTGCATCGTTATCCGGCGGCGATCCGCAGCCACGCCGACGAGCTGCGCGGGCGTTCGATGATGGTGATGCGCGCCGAGATGTTTCCGGTGGAGTGCGTCGCCCGGGGCTATCTGTCCGGTTCGGGGTGGAAGGAGTACCGCGCCACGGGCTCGGTTTGCGGCATCAAGCTTCCGGCGGGCATGAACGAATCCGAGCGCTTGCCGGAACCCATATTTACCCCCGCCACCAAAGCCACCACCGGACACGACATCAACATTCCTTTCGAGGAAATGTGCAAGCTGGTGGATCCCCAGTTGAGCCACCAGCTGCGTGACCTCACCTTGCGGATTTACCAGCGGGCTTCCGATTACGCGCGCGAGCGTGGAATCATTATCGCCGACACCAAGTTTGAATTTGGACAGACCGCCCGGGGCATCACTCTGGCGGATGAAGTATTAACACCGGATTCCTCGCGCTTCTGGCCGGCCGACACCTATCAACCGGGCAAGGCACAGGACTCCTATGATAAGCAGTATGTACGCGATTACCTCGAAGAAATTCGCTGGAACAAGCAACCCCCGGCGCCCGCCCTTCCCCAAGAAGTTGCGCTGCGGACAAGCGAAAAGTACCTCGGGGCGTATCGTCAGCTGACGGGACGCGAGTTAGAGATTTAGTTCGCAGCGTGAGCATTGCAAGATGAGCATTGCGGACTGGATCATCGTGGCATTTCTGGTGTTCTCCGTGACTGCGGCCGCCATTGAAGGCTTTTTTCATGAGGTCTTCAAGTTGGCGGGCTTGGTTGTGGGTTACCTGCTGGCCGCATGGCAATATCATCGCCTGTCGGCTTGGTTCGCGCCCCATTTGAAATCGCCGTGGTTGGGCGAGATCTCGAGTTTCCTGATTATTTTTTTTGCGGTGCTGATGGTTGCCGGCTTCGCTGGACAGATCGCTCGCTGGACCATGAGGAAGGCGGGCCTGAACACGATTGACCGGATTCTGGGCTCGGTCCTCGGTTTGTTGCGGGGCGTGCTGGTCGTGGCCATTGTCCTCACCGCCATGGCCGCCTTTGCACCCGCTGCGAAGTGGCTTGAGGGATCGCAGCTGGCTCCGTATTTCCTGGTAGGCGGGAGGGCAGCGGTTTGGCTCGCACCGTCGGAACTGCGCCAACGTTTCTACCAGGGCTTGGACTACATGCGCCACGTGCATTCGGCAGGCGATGTCATGGCGGCGCCGTCATCCGGGCCGCCGAAATCGTTCTAGGGAACGAAGCGGCGAAAAAAACTCTTAGGTTGTGAAGGTGCGGAAACGAGGCTGGAAGTGAAAGATCAACTGGAAGCACTTATTCTTCAGATGTACAAGAGCAATATCCTCTATTCGGAAGCGGTCCGAGAGTTCAAAAAGCGTTTTATCATCACCGTGCTCGAAGAGAATCGCGGCAATCAGTGCAAGGCGGCGCGGCAACTGGGAATGCATCGCAATACGCTCAGCCGTACCATGCAGGAACTGAAGATCGATGTGCGGCCCCTGCGCACCGGCGCGAAACGGCCGCCGCGCAGCGCTCGTCCTCTGAGCCTGGAGCGAAAGCAGGCTCGCTAGCTGCGCTCCCCGACTTTCCGAGGCAGCAAAAAGGGCGGTCCCGATCGGGACCGCCCCGGTTTTTGATCCCGCCTATTGCGCCGGTTTTCGGTGAACCGGAGGTTTGGGCGCCGCTTTCTGCACCAGCAAGGCTCCGTCGTCCATCGTCATGACAAAGGGCTTCGCCACGTAGGAGGATGGCGTTCCTTGGAACTGGAAGTCCGAGTCCTCTTTCGGCATCTGCTTGGGTGGAATCGCTGCGGACATTGTCAGATCGATGTCGGCGCGCTTGGCGTCAATGTCATCCTGACTACCGGCGAGCGTCAGCTTCGTGGCAGTCTTGCTCGAGGAGTCAATGGTGATGATGTGAGCCTGCATCTGCAACGGCTTCCCTTTCAGCGTGGTCCACACCTTGTCGGCGTCCTCCGGCTTCCCTTCGGAGAGGACCAGTTGCCATTCTGCAAAGCTCATCTCTTCGACCTTCTTGCTTTTCACCAGATCCGCGGCCTGTTCGGCCAGAGTGGGGGGCACATACTGCTTGATTGTGAAATCGGCAGCCGGAAGAGCCGTGGTGTTGGTCTTGGCCAGCAGATCACTCCATCCCTCGTCACTTCCGTGGTACTTGGTGTACCGGCTCTTGCCGAACTTGGCAATCTGCTCTTTGCCCTGACCTTGCGCCAGATTGGAAGCGCGCGCAATAAAGAAAAGGCCATCGACATCCTTTTCAGTCGGTCCTACGGCCAGGTAGGCTAGTGCGAGGTCATAAACATCAAGCAGATTCGTGGGGTCGGCTTCGACCGCGGCCCGAAGATATTTCTCTGCCTTGGCGTAATCGTTCCCCTTGGCCTGAGCCTGCGCCTGGAAAGCGGCCAGCCCCGCGGCTCCGTTGAAGATGGTTTTGGTTTGCGTTTTCAGCTTTTCCCAATCGGCGTCTGGCGTACCCGCCGGCTTGGTCGCCGTATCCACACAATGCAAGCCTTTTTCACCATACTGGCCGGCCTCAGGAAAACTCTGCGCCTGCTGCTTGGTATAGGCCAGCACCGCCAGGGCCCGCAGATTACAGGGGTTCACCTGCAAAACGCGCTGCGCGGTGTCCATGGTCTTCGCCGAATTGCCGATCTTCTGGTAGGCGCCCATCAGAAGTTCCAAGGCATCTTCTTTATAGGAGCTGTTGGGAAACTGCGTCACAAAGGCTTCAAAACCGCTGATCTTGGCGTTGTCGTCGGTTTGCTGTTCCGCGCCCATGTAGGCGTTATATTCGGCCGGGTCTTTCATCTCTTTTTTGGGCGCGGCCTGCGGACTCGGCGTGGCGGCTTGGGCTGGCGCAGCGGGCGCTGGCGCGGGAGTGGTTTGAGCGACGGCGGCAACTGCGGCTACCAGCAACATCGCAAGAACAATCTTCTTCATTCCAATGGCTCCTTAACTCTTCGGGGAAGCGGGAGTTTTCACATCTCGCCCTGCCACGGCAACTGGCGTCGGGCTTGTACCATCAAGCAGTACATCAGTGACTAGTCCGAAACTCACGCGGCCACCTATTGATAAGCGGCGGCTTAGGATTATTCCGGTGAGCGGATTATAAGGATGGAATCCCGCGAAGGCAAGCGCCTTGCTTGCGTCATCGCTCCAAAATTCACCGCAATACCTGCCTTCCGTGCAGATTTTGCTTTCCCCCGTCAGCTTTGATGCAAAATGGATCATCCAGGGAACCCAAACCCGGGTTTGCCTGCTCGCGAAGGAGGACGATTTGCCAGAAGACACTTCCAACCTGCCCGCGGTCGAGCCGTCGTCGATCCGACCGGCTTTGGCCGGGCAAATCGCGGTTATCACGGGAGCCGGACGGGGCATTGGCCGAGCCATCGCGCTTGCCCTTGCCGAACTCGGCGCCCACACGGTGCTTTGCGGACGCTCGCGCGACCGCCTGGAGAAAACGGCGCTTGCCATTCAGAACGTGGGCGCAAAGACGTCCGCGATCGAGTGCGACGTCACCGATCTGCGCTCGGTCGAATCGATGGCCGTGCGCGTGGAACGGACCTTTCGGCGCCTCGACATCCTGGTCAATAATGCGGGCATCGCGGGCCCCGATGCCCCGCTCCATCAACTGGAAGCGGAAAACTGGGACCGCATCATGAACGTAAACCTGCGCGGCGTCTACTACTGCATCCGCAGCCTTGCACCCCTCATGATTGGCTCGCACAGCGGACACATCATCAACATCTCTTCCCTCGCCGGCAAGAACCCGCTGCCCAACGGCGCCGCTTACGCCGCGTCAAAGTGGGGATTGAACGGTTTGACCTGCTCGGTTGCCGAAGAACTGCGTCCGCACAACGTCCGCGTCTCGGTCATCTGTCCGGGATCCGTGCATACCGAGTTCAGCCCGCATGCGGGTAAGAACAGCCGAAAGATGCTGCAAGCCTCCGACGTGGCGCGGGTCGTGGCCATGCTGGTGACCCAGGCTCCGCAATCGTTCGCGAGCGAGATCTTGCTGCGACCGACGCAGAAACCTTAGGGGTCGCAATTCGGGCCTGGCGCGGCTTCCCTGCTCCGCCGGTTTTCGCCCTTTCGCCTGGCAGCCCGGGGTTGAGATTTGCGCTTTGTCCCCGGCAACGGCCAAGAGCTGCCCCATCCATCCTTGCGAGCAAGCAAGAGCGGTAGCTCGCGCGAACCCCTTCCCCGCCGCCGGTCGATTTTCGGCGGCCGAGTTTTGTCCGCAGCGGCCGGGAAGCGGAGGAGACGGGATCGGCAGCGAATTCCTCAGAAGACGCGGGTTTCTTCCGTCCTTTCAGTCTTTAAAAAGATTGTCAAACGCGGCGCGCGCGTCGTTCGGACGCTGGTTGGGTTTGCTCGAGGTTTCTTTTTCGACCATCACGCGAATGGAATAGAGCGCGCAATCGTTGTGCTTATCTTTGGGGGAGATTCGGGCGGCAATCGGCTGATTGCATTCGAAGCGGCTGGAAGGATCGAAGTGCTCGCACTGTTTGCACGCATGAAGGTCGAATCCGCATTTGGGGCATTGGCCGAGGGGCGTAGTGAGGTTTTGCAGGAGAGCTCCGCATTCGGCGCAGCGCGAGACGGTGCGCGTTCCCGGCATGTTGAGGGGGCGCGGCCCGAAGGTATTTTCTTTTTTGGGAGCGGGGGCGGCCCTGTCGAACTCTTTTTTTGCGCCACCGCCGGAATCCTGGTATCCGCGCTGGCGATACTTGCGGTCGGACAACTGGTGCCTCCTGGGAAATGGCTCATTGTCCGCCTTTGGCGGGCCGGGCACAAGGGTTTCTTTCGGGAGCTCCAGTTTGTAGGTTTTGCCGAGGAAAGAGCAACCCTGCTGCTGGAAGCATACTCTAAGTGCGCCGGTGAACCGGTCGCCATGTGAATTGTCTTTCAGATATCACGGTGCTACCATCCGATGGAGAGAGAAAATCGAGGAGGCAGTTATGGCGGATCGTGATGGCAGCGGCTTCTTGTGGTTCCTGGCGGGGGTGGGTGTAGGTGCAGTGGTGGGAGTGCTGTACGCTCCGCGGTCGGGCGATGAGATGCGCGACGTGATTCGCTCGAAAGCGCAGGAAGGCAGCGAGCGAGCCCGTAACAGCGCTCGCCGGGCACGCGAACAGGCCAATGAATGGATGGATCGCGGCGGCGACGTGCTCAATCAGCAGAAAGAGCGCTTTCGTTCCGCTTATGAGGCGGGGCGCCAGGCATACAATGAAACCACAGCCGCCAACGCGGAACCGCAGAAGAATCTCTAGGGTTCTGAAGCGGTCGGCGAGAGCGCGGAAGCAGACTTCGGGCGCAGCAGTACCGACGGATCCTCCACCCCCAATGCCATGATGGAAGTGCTTCCGGGTCGCCGCTCGAATCGCAGTTTTTCCGCCTGCTGGCGGCCGGAGAGCGCGCCCGCTGCGACGAAGAGGGAGTTGTTATGGATGACACTTGGCTCAAGGTTTTTATTGCAGTCACAACCTTTGCCGTCGTAGTGCAGGCGGGAATTCTGGTGGGCCTCTACCTTGCCGTCCGCAAGAGCACCGCGAAGATGGAGGCTCTGGCCGAGCAGGTGACGGGCAGGGCTCTGCCCGCGATCGAGTCGGTGCAGAATCTGCTGGTGGAGTTGCGTCCGAAGATCGACTTGGTGAGCACCAACATTCAGGAATCCAGCTCTCTGGTTCGCAATCAACTGGGACGGCTCGACGCCACGCTGACCGACGCGCTCGATAGAACCCGGCTTCAGGTCATTCGCGCCGACGAATTGCTGAATCGCACCATGGATAAGGTGGAAGATACGACTGAGATCGTGCACAAGACGGTGGTGTCTCCGCTGCGCCAGGTTAATGGATTGATGGCCGCCCTCAGTACCGGAGTGGAAGTGTTCCTCGGCCAGAAGAGACGGCATCCGAAAAATGGTTCCGGCGTCCCGCAGGACGAGATGTTTATTTAACCTTGGGCTTGGGGTGGTTGCTTCCCGGGTCGAGCCCATGGCCGGCAAAAAGCGCGAACGACCCGCACTGCGGAGTCAACGGGACACTCACCCACGATTCCATTATCGACTATTCCTCGCCACCCGCAACTCGCTGGCTTCTTACGTCGGGAACGTTGATCGGCCGGATATTTTGTTCGCTGGCCAGCCTCTGAAAATCGGCTATATCTGTGGTCCGCACCTGTTCCCAGTTGGCTAACAGCTCGTCGGTCTGCTTTTTTAGCTTCGCGAACTCCTGATCCTGGGATTCGGTGGGGGCGGAATCGGAAAAGCCGGCGACTCCCATGGAAAGAAAGGCGAGTTTGGCGTCGATTCCCGGCGCGTAGGCCAAAGAGTCTTCGCTGGCGCTGATTTTGAAATTGATCAGGGGATCGCGGACTCCGATCAGCTTGCGGTCGAGGGCAATCGCACCATCGAAAAGGACTTTCGTTGCTTCTCCCGCGACCAGCCGCTTCCTCAGACCTGCAAGTTGGTCACGAACATCCTGGATCTGGTTGACTGCGTCGTAGACGCGATTGAGCTGTTCGCGCACGTTCATCTCGAGTTTGAATTGTTTCTCCAGATCGCTTTGCGCAGTGGTGACTCGTGGATCGATCTTCACTTCGAACGGAGCCGTTGCCGTCTTGCCAGCGACGGTTAAGCGCACCTGATAGTTGCCGGGCACCGCGAGTGGACCTTTGGCGCCATCGTTATATTCCCATAAGAAATAGCCGGGGACGCGGTCTGCTTCGTCATAATGCAGATCCCAAACGAAGCGGTTCAAACCGTCTTCCGGCTTGACCTGCTTCTCGGGCCTTTTGTCATCGGGATCGAGCGGCTCGTCGAGGAGCTCGGATTTATTGCTCGAGTAGTGGCGGATGACGTTGCCCGCGGCATCGAGGATTTCAATCCTGACTTCCTGGCCGCTTTCCGGCTTCGGCGCCTGCTTCAGATAGTAGTAGATGACGGCGCCGATGGGCGGATTCTTGCCCGCAAAGTACAAGTGGGGAGGAGCGTCGCCGGCGTGTATGCGATAGGCAGTCGCGGGCCGGTAGAGATGCACCTCTTCCTGAGCTACCGCGTCGGCGAACTGGCGGAGCGGGGAAACATCGTCGAGAATCCAGAATGAGCGTCCGTGCGTGGCGACGACGAGATCGTCGTTTTTGATGACCAGATCGTGGACCGGCGTGTTGGGCAGATTGAGCTGCATGGAGCGCCAGTTGGCTCCGTCGTCGAAGGAGACGAAGATGCCGCGCTCGGTGCCGGCATAGAGCAGGCCCTTGCGCTTTGGATCTTCTCGTACCGCGCGGACGAACGCACCTGGGGCGATGCCGGTGGTGATGCGGGTCCACGTCGTTCCGTAATCGGTCGTCTTGTAGATGTAGGGAGCTAGATCGTCATTTTGGTGGCGATCGACCGCCACGTATGCGGTGCCGGCATCGTGGGGAGACGCTTCGATCAGGCTGATGCGACTCCATTCGGCGAGATCCTTGGGCGTGACATTGGTCCAGCTTTTGCCTTCGTCGCGTGTCATCTGGATCAAACCGTCGTCGGTGCCAGCCCAGATCAGGCCTCTGGCGAGCGGCGAGGGAGCGATGGAGAAGACCGTGTCATAGTATTCGGTGCCGGTGTCATCGATCGTGATCGGACCGCCTGATGGTGTCTGCTTTGATTTGTCGTTGCGCGTGAGGTCGCCGCTGATCGCTTCCCAGCGCGTGCCACCGTCGGTGGTTTTGAAAATACGCTCGCCCCCGTAGTAGATCGTGTTCGGGTCAAAGGGCGAGGACACAATGGGTGCCGTCCACTGGAAGCGGTGCTCGAGAGGGGCGGCGCCGCGGGCGTCTGTCAGTTCGGGCCACACGGCGATGCTCTTGACTTGATTGGTGCGGCGGTCGAAGCGCGTGATGTTGCCCTGATAATCGCCGGCATAAACGATATCGGGATCGGTGGGACTGGGTGCGATGTAGCCCGCTTCCCCTCCTCCAACTTCATACCAGTTGTCGCGGCCAATGGCACCGTCGTCGCTGCGGCTGGCAATGGCGATGGTGGAATTGTCCTGCTGCGCACCGTAAACGTAGTAGGGGGTGCGGGTGTCGGTGATGACGTGGTAGAACTGCGCGGTGGGCTGGTTATCCTGACGTGTCCAGGACTTGCCGCCGTCGAGACTGACGGTGACCCCGCCGTCGTTGCTGGCAATCATGCGCTTGGTGTTTTTGGGATCGATCCACAGGCCGTGGTTGTCACCGTGCGGAACTTTCACTTTATTGAAGTTACGGCCTCCGTCGGTGGATTTGAAAAACTCGACATCCGCCACGTAGACCGTCTCTGCATCCTGCGGGTCGGCGATCACATGCATGTAGTACCAGGCGCGCTGAAACAGTCCGTGGCTGCCGTTGACCATTTCCCAGGTGTCGCCTCCGTCGTCGGAGCGGTAAAGTCCGCCGTTTTCCTTGGCCTCGATGATGGCATAGACGCGATCCGAATTCGCCGCCACCGCAATTCCGATGCGGCCGTAGGGACCCTTGGGAAGGCCGTGTTCATCCAGACGTTTCCAGGTTGTGCCGGCATCGGTCGAACGATAGACACCGCTGCCGGGGCCACCGCTCGAAAGAGACCAGGGAGTGCGGCGTGCTTCCCAGAGGGATGCGAATAGGATGTTTGGATTTTGCGGATCGAAGGCCAGGTCGATGGCTCCGGTGTTTTCGTCTTTATAGAGAACCTTGTCCCAGGACTTACCGCCATCGGTCGAACGGAAAACGCCGCGCTCGCTGTTGGGTCCGTAGGGATGACCTAGCGCAGCCACGAAAACAATATCGGGATTGTGTGGATTCACGATCACTTTGCCAATGGCACGCGAATCCTTCAGGCCAGCAGATTTCCAGGATTTGCCGGCGTCGACGGACTTCCATATGCCGTCGCCATGGGAGATGTTGCCGCGAATGCAGGCTTCTCCGGTACCGACATAGACGACATTCGGATCGGACGTCGCAACCGCGATGCTGCCGATGGCGGGGGCTCCGTCTCGGTCGAAGATGGGAGACCAGGTATTGGCACCGTCGGTGGACTTCCAGACGCCGCCACCGGTGGTTCCGAAATAGTAGGTGCTGGGGTCCCCGGGAAGTCCAGCGGCGGTGAGTGAGCGCCCCCCGCGAAAGGGACCGATGGAGCGGTACTTCATGCCTTTGAACAGCGGGTCACCTTCCTGCTTCTGTTTATCGTCACTCGCCGATTCGGATGCGGCCTGCGTGGTTTTTTGCGCGGCCTCCAACTTGCGGCTCCGCTCCTTTTGCTGGGAGAAAATCAAGACGCCAGTCAACAGGACAAACGACAGGACGGCGAGGGCGAACCTTGTGGCGCGCACATCTACTCTTTGCATCATGAATTTCAATGCCCCGCGAAGAGAATTTTTTATTGTTCGCTCATGGTAATGCCTGCGGCGGAAAGGCACAACGGCATCGTGCCGGAGCGGGGGATGGCCGAGATTCAGCCGCCCTGGCAACGCCCGGACGGCGGTCCCCCACCCCGGAGTGGTACCCGCCTAGTCAATACAAGCACGAACGAAACGTTGCCCGATTTGTGCTTGTGCCGCCTAGAATGTTTGAAACATTTCCTGGTTTTATTGTTTGGAACAGGACGGGCTTGGATGCAACAACAATTCACATCCAACGATGTGATCGCGCTGACCGGGATCACGGCCCGGCAGCTGCAATGGTGGGATGAGCGCAGGATTGTGGCACCGGGTCGACAGGGACATCGCCGGATCTACAACTGGGACGAACTGATTACGGTGGCGGTCATCTGCCAACTGCGTCGCCGGGGCTTTTCTCTGCAGCGCATGCGTAAGGTAATTGCGTTCTTGCAGCAGGAATTCGGCACGAGTCTGGCGGCTACGGTTGGTTCTTCTTCGGAATACCACCTTTTGACCGATGGGACGCGTCTCTATTTGCGCACTTCGGCACGACAGGTCGTGGACCTGTTAAAAAACGCGCGGCAGCCGATGTTCGATATATGCCTGAGCGACGAAGTCAGGCGCGTGCGAGGAGAGATCCAGTCACGGAAGAAGAATGTGGAGTCGGAACGGCTTCGGGTGGTAGGCCGGGCACGGACGGCATAGCACAGTACCTAAGCAGAAAGGCGGGCGAGGCATGATGATCGGTGAGTTGAGCATTATCAACGAATGGATTCCCGAGCAGATGGAACCCGGTACCGTGTTTGTGCTGGAGAATGCGGGGGAGGTGGGGGAAAAAGAGGATCCATACTGGGCGGTACTCTCCTGCCCCTCATGCGGCACCCTGGGACTGATTACGCGGAAGCAGATGGCGGGATTGCTGCCCACGATTTGTGGGTCCGCGCAGTGCTCGGCACAGTTTTTTATCAAAGATGAGGTGATTACCGTGCGCAAGCCGTTCTAGGATGGAACTTCTTCGTCCCTGGCGACATTTGCGCTGAACCGGCGGCTTCGCTCCTGCCGGCGCTCAGGATTCGAGTTGCAGAAAGGCTCGCATGCGATCCAATTCCGCATCGAGCTCCCGGCTGAAGATGCGATCGCGCGGAGCGTGCGATTTGACGTAGCCCAGTGCATAGCCAAGCTTGCCCTGGTTCACGGCGAGATTTCCCCACCCAATCACACGGTCACGCCAAAGCAGCGGCAGGGCGTAGTAGCCGAGCCTGCGTCGGGGAGCCGGTGTGTAGGCTTCGAAACGGTACACCCATCCCCACAAGAGTTCGAAGCGGTCGCGATCCCAGACCAGCGGATCGAAGGGCGTCAGCAGGCACACCTTGTCTCGGGTCTCAGCCCCAGCCACTTCCTCTTTGGCTGGCCAATACCAATCGATGCCATCGACGCGGGCACGCGAGAGCCGATGTTTGGCCCGCTGGATGGCGCTCGTCAGTTCCGCCTGCCACTGCGGCGCGGCAAAGCGCAGGCGGCGGATGAGAAACGACAGGCTGGGACCGGGCAGAGGGGCGTAAATGCGAACTGCAATGTCGACCAGGGCATCGATTCTGGCGTGACAGGTGAAGGCGTCGCCCGGCCCGAGCCCGTGTTGATGGGCGGCGTAGATGCGGATGCCCCGCTCGCGGCGCACCACACGCAACATGCCGCGATAATGCATGGCGTCCAGCAAATGCGTGGTGGCGTTCGAAGAACCTCCCCAGTAGTTCCTCACCGTACCATGCGCGAAATATTCGTCGACCTCGCGCGGGTGCACGGCCCCGCGCTCGCGCACGAAGGCGAGCAGGAGCTGGGCCAGCTTCCTGCGCGCCGCTGGCCAGGAGCGCAGGCCTCCGGCCGGCACGCAGGCCTCCGGACGCGGGTGCATCAGCGCCTGGACCGAAGGGGTGACGAAGCCGTAGTTGATGAAGAAGTCTTCCTCGATGCCGAGCTTCATGTAGCGGCGCTCGAGATCACCGGCATGGTAGTTTACGACGCGATGGCGCAGCATCAGGTCCTGAGCACGTGCGGGGGCACGGATCGGATCGGCCTGCACAAACCCCAGCCTGTCGAGGGCGCGCTTCAGCGGGCTGGGCCTGGGCAAGCTGCGGGCGACGGCGAAGCGCCGCAGCTCGCCGATGGTGATGGACATGACGGAGTTTGCAACTTCACGGCGTTGCCGTTGGAAAACATCATAGCCAAGAATCGCGTCGATCGCTTGCCATGCGCCGGCGCGAAGCCTCGGGCCCGTAAGTTGCTCCTGGAAACGGGCGAGCGTCGCCCGGACGGACACACCAGGGTGCGGCTCTGTCGGCGCCAGACGAACCCCAAACCTCGATCGCGAGGCTTCGGTCACCGAGCGGGACACCCTTACGCTTTCGGGAGAGAGAGCTTGACCGGAACCTGCTCGACGATTTCGATGTCGAAGCCTTCGAGTGCGGCTACTCTTCTTGGATGATTGGTGAGCAGTCTTATGCGCTTGAGGTTCAGGTCAAACAGGATCTGGGCACCCAGGCCGATCTCGCGATGAATTTTTCTCTCGCTCTCAGGCAGCGACGGCAGCCGGCGTTCGCGATGGAAGGTCAGGAAGGATTGCTCTCCGATTTTTTCCGCGGTAAAGCCCTTCGAGGTCTGGTGCAGGTAGATCAAGGCACCTCGGTCTTGCTCGGCAATTCGTTTCATGGAAGCTTCGAGCGTCTGGTGGCAGTCGCAGCCGGTGGCTCCGAAGACGTCGCCGAGCAGGCAATGGGCGTGCATGCGGACGAGGACGGGCTCGGACGAATCATCAATGTCCCCTCGGATCAGGGCCATGTGCGACCCGCCGCCATCGACTTCGCTTTCATAGGCGATGAGGCGGAACTCTCCGTGCCTGGTTTCCACCATGGCCTCGCCGACGCGATGGACGTAGCGTTCGTGCTGCATGCGGTAGCGGATCAACTCGGCGACCGTCAGCATCTTCATGTTGTGCGTGCTGCAAAAGTCTTTGAGGTCGGAGACGCGAGCCATGGTGCCGTCGTCTTTCATGATTTCGCAAATGATTCCGGCAGGCACCATGCCAGCCAGGCGGGCGAGATCGACGGAGGCTTCGGTTTGGCCGGCGCGGACCAGGACTCCGCCCTTGCGGGCGCGGAGAGGAAACATGTGGCCGGGGCGGGCGAGGTCGGAAGGGCGGGACGCGGGATCGATGGCGACTTTGATGGTTCGGGCGCGGTCATGGGCGGAGATTCCGGTGGTCACCCCGTCGCGGGCGTCGATGGCTTCACAGAAGGCGGTGCCGTATTGCGAAGTGTTTTCGCTGGTCATGGGACCGATGCGGAGGTGATCCAGGCGTTCTTCAGTCATGGCCAGGCAGACCAAGCCGCGTCCGTGTTTGGCCATAAAGTTGATGGCTTCGGGCGTAACTTTTTCGGCGGCCAAGGTCAGATCGCCCTCGTTTTCCCGGTCTTCGTCGTCGACGACGACGATCATGCGGCCGGCGCGAATTTCTTCGATGGCGGTGGGAACGTCGGTAAAGGGTAATTGAAGAGTCATAAGGAGACTGCTCCGCTTAAGTGTCTAAAATCCTGACGGGACCCGTTTATCCAATGCGACTTGAATCCTGTCCTTCCTCTTTCCGCCCCCACTCGCCCTTCCGGCGCCCGATTCTTGGGTTCCGTGCGTTTGCCAAGAATCAATTCCCGGGCACGCACCGAAACCGCGGCCAGCCAAAACAACACGTCAGGCAGCGGTGAACTTGCGCTGCTTCGAAGGCACCAGATCGCGGTCGGCGCCGCGGAACAGATTCTTCAGGGCCCGGGTCACGCAGCGCAGAACCAAGACGATCACCACCAGAAATAAGACCACAATACCACCGGCTGCGAGGGGGTGACGGCTGGCGAACCAGGTTAAGGCCACGGCCAGAGTGTCTTCTCCGGCGCTTAGCGCGAAATTCGATACCGGCTCGGGAGATGGGGTGACGGCGACGCGCGCCGCCGTTTTGCCTCCATGGGCTGCCAGGGCTATCGCGCCGCCGGCAAGCGTGGCTAGCAACTGCTTTTCCGGCGACAGCTGGGAGGTGGCGCCGTAGGCCATCAGGGCGGCTACGGGAATACGGACAAAAGTGTGCAGCGCATTCCAGAACAAATCGAAGGCGGGGATCTTATCGGCGAAAAATTCGATGGCGAAAAGAACGCCGGAAGCAGCTATGACCCACCAACTGGCGATTAAATGGAGGCCCGCCGGCAAGTCGAGCATGCCGGCGTGGGCGAGCAGCCCCAGAGTGGCAACCGTGGCGTAGACGTTGAGGCCCGCGGCGAAGCTTATGGCGACGATCAAACCGACCAGGTCTGAGCCGACGAGCTGGGGTGCGCCCAACTTCATGCCTGCCAGCATTTGAGTGCCCAGCCTCCCTGCCAATTTGCCCTTGGCCAATCTATGCTACAACAAGAAAGGGCCGCCATCGGCGACCCTCGGTAAGTCCTTTTGCTGTTCTTTACAGGGTGGATTCGATTTCGAAACCCCAAGCCTCGAGCAGCGGTTCGGGAATATATTTCGAGTTCTTGTTGCGGCGGGCCCACTCCCGCAGACGTGTGGAACGCAAATATTGGTCGGGGGAGAGTTTATACTCGTGCACAACCTGCTCGAACTCGGTGATTGTGGGAGTAACCGGACCGATCGGCTCGGGCTTGCCCCAGTTCGGATTGCCGCGTCGTTTTGCCATGAAAAATATACCCTCTTGTTGGAATGAGGACTTTCGTCTTCGAAGTCGCTTGCCTATTGTTTTGATTCCAAGTGGAGCTTGGGCGATTCACCTGCAAATATGAAAGGCAGCCAGCACAGAGATCGACCCCTTGTTCCCCATGGAAGCTATTGATAATAATAGGTTTTTCTATGGAAGTCAATAGTAAAGTTGGCCCTACTTGAGGATCTTTCGTATCCCCTTTGTGCACAGCGACTTGCAGTATTCCGAGGAAAACCTGACCCCGTTCCTCCGGCTGCGGTCTGCCCCGGCAGAGGTAGTTCTGCCGGAAACGGGGGGCGAGGCTGAGTCGCCGGACTAGGGCCGATAACCACCGTAACCGGAACAGGGACCCTGGCGTTGACCACCGAGTAACAGGGACTTAGAGTTCTAACGGGGGGTCTTCGACGCCGCCAAGCTGGGATACGGCGCAAGGACTCGACTCGGATTGCGGTGTAAAGCATGAACTTAAAGTCTCTGCTGCTGAGTTCCGACGAAAAAACAGTGCGCATCCTGCGCCGGGTTCTGAGCGACTTGGATATCGGTGTTGAACATTGCGCAGCCGGGGAAGACGCCATACGGCTTATCACCCGTCAGCGCTATGAAGCCATTATTGTGGACGCGGGCAACCGGGAGGAGGCCGCCAGCGTGTTACGAGGAGCCCAGGCCGCTCCGGTCAACAAGCGGGCGCTGGCGATCGTACTGGTGGATTCTGTCGGCGGACTCAAGAGCGGCTTCGAAATGGGGGCTCATTTCGTATTGCACAAACCGTTTGCGGTGGAACGCGCCAAGTCCAGTTTTCGCGCCGTGCGCGCTCTGATGAAAAGGGAGCGACGGGTACAGATGAGGGTTCCGGTGCAGATCCCGGTGGAGTGCCAAGGGACCAACCGATACAAAGCGAAAACCATTGATCTTTGCGAAGGGGGCATGGCGATCCAGTTTTCCGGGCGCGTTGCCAAAGAAAGTGTGCTGCGCTTTTCGCTGGAGCTGCCCGGCGTCAAGGAAAAGTTGGAGATTCGCGGCGAATTGGCCTGGGAGGGCAACAGCGACCAGGCCGGGGTGCGGTTCAGCAACGCCACCGAAGAGCAGCGCAACACGCTGCGGCAGTGGTTGAACAATCAGCTACCTGAACTGGAACAGGACGATCCTCCGGTGAGTTGCCGCCTAACCGACCTGAGCCTGGGAGGCTGCTATCTTACGACCGCCTCACCGTTCCCGCGGGGAACGCGGGTTACGCTTTCGATCAAGACCACGAGCCTCGAGATCCGCGCCGGAGGCGTGGTGCTGGTCGCGCATCCGGAATTCGGGATGGGAGTGGAATTTCTGCAGACCACAAGCGAGCAGCGGGAGCAGGTGCACCGGATGATTACGACCCTGCGCAGCAATGGGGGTGCAACTCCCGAGCTCCAGGTGGAACCGGACAGCCTGGAACGGCTGCCTCCGATCGAAGGACTTGCGAAGTTCGAGGTCACAGCGAAAGAGACTTCCGGAGTGGCAGGGTCGGAAACCGAAGCTTCCGAGGTCGAAGACGCGCTCGTCGACTTGTTTCGACACGAATTTCAGGCACCGGTCGAGATCTTCTTACAGCAGATGCGGGAGCAGCGGCAATCTATCGACTCGCAACCCGGTGTAGAAGTTTAGGTGACAACCTGGGGTCCGTGATCCCGGAAGGACTCTCAGTCTCGACGGGAAAGCGAATCTCATCGGTCTTGGCCACAGGCGCTTGCCGCCACGAGACCGGCCTGGAATGGAACAGATTTCCAGGTGCGGCCTGGATCGCCGATTGCACACCAGCGTTTCCGTTGTTTGTTTCCTTCAGCCTGCCCGCTTTCTCACGCTCCAGGAACAAGCTCGCTCACCAGTGCCCGTTGTAACAGATACGCTCCCGGCCCCTGCTGTCCGCGAATCGAACGGCAGAACTCGGCGACCACGAATCCGGCATTGAGGGCCTCGCGGAACGCCCAACGGGTAGTTTCCCGCCACTCTCGGGCCAATCCCATGTCGGCCCGCTCGATTTGCAGAATGTCGCCCGGGATCTCGATGCTCAGGCGCTGACGCGACAGCGACTCTGCGAGCTCGGCGCGGGCAGGCTTGCCGCTGGGATCAAAACGCACCAGAGGAGCAAGGAGCCGCATGGCGTCGAGCGTTTCCGCGCGCGCATTGGCGCTCTTGCCCCCCAACCGGTCGCGCACCCGCTGCGCATTCAGCAGCCAGCGCACCCAAAGCCGGTCGGTCCCGTTCTGATGAAGAATGCTGGAAGTTTCCGGGCCATAGAAATCAACCTTGTAAGTATCGGAAACAACACCCAGCTTGGCAAAATTGAAGTGCGCGTTCCGGCTTTGCAGCGGATCGTAGGTCCAGGTCATCTCGTGAACGCCGGCGACCATAGCGCGCTCCCGCTGCGCCTGTTTCAAGCGCGCGCCAAGGTCATGCTGCCGGTAGGCATCGAGCACGGCCAGCATGTGCGAGTGGAACGTCAGTCTTCCCTGCTCGCGACCGAGAAATCCAAACGCGAAACCCACCATCTTGCTCTTGTCGAAAGCTCCGACAAAAATATTGCCGGCGGCTTTCAAGGCAATGGCCAACGTCAGGGGCAGGGTGTCGTCATCGGTCATTCCCCAGACTTCTTTCTCGACGGCTCTCAGCTGGCTGAGATCTTCGATGCCCCCGAGATCGCGAACCTCAATCGGTGATGCGCTCGGTTGGGTCACTATCGCGGACCCTTCGCGGGCTTCATGTTCCACGGATGGCCGGGCATTTTCACCTTTACGCAAGAGTCCTTCATCAAAAAACAAGGGTTTACAGCACGGGGTACATCTTGTCAATATGAACCATGGCCTTCTTGAACCAGGGCTTCGAGTGGGGTAGCTTACCACCGAACACGCTTGGCGCAAACTCGCTCCCGCAGGCCCCGAGGCGTGACGTCGGTCCCCCAGCGGGACGCGGAATGTCCCCCGCATAGGGTCTTTGGATCTCCCACTATGCCTGGGGGGATGGAGGACGGAGAACCGGTAGACTTGGCTGCCTGTTCCGCGCATCGCTATCTGCGTGCTACCTTCGAAGCGGAGATCAATATCGTCGTGAAACCGATATTCAAGCTTTCGCATCTGGTCGCTTTACTCGTGTTCGGCAATTCCCTGCTCCTGGCGGCTGACCGGGGGACGCTGGTCCGCGAGGCCGTGATTTACCTGGCTCCCGACACGAGTTCCAACAAACTCGCCAACGTTGAACGGGGACGGGAGTTGATTTTGCTCGACAAGAGCCGCAACTGGCTGCACGTGGAAGCCCTACTCGGCTCCAGACTGGCGCCCGACCCGGCCTTTGTCATGGATGACGAGGAGGAGGGCAAGACGATCAGCGGATGGCTGTTCGATAGCGGAGTGGTATGGGCATCGACTCCGAGCGGCGACCGGATTCTGTTCGGCGCGGCCGTTGATGCCGAAGATGAGGCCAGCCGCCGACACGGACGCCGTGGAGCGGCCCAGGACGCATTGCGCCTCTACCGGCGGGTTTTTGACATTTTCCCGACCTCTCCGCTTGCGGGCGAGGGGCTGTATCGGGCCGCCGACATCAAGTGGCAAATCGAAAAATCAGATATGCAGTCTCGTCCATCGGCGCGCGAAAGAGACCCGGTTTTGCGGGAGGGCATCGACGAGCAGTCGATGAAGCTGGTGATGAAGAAATTTCCTGACAGCAAGTGGTCGCAACTGGCGGCCTTCCACCTGATTGACAACAAACTGTGCGGAGACTGGCAGGGTTCTTCCAAATGTCCCGACAAGGAAGCAGAGATCTACGAAAAATATGTGCGGGAACACCCGGAATCCCCGGCGGCACCGGAAGCGCTGTATGACGCCGCTTCTCGGCGAGCCGCGCTGATCGAGATTTATAAGACGGAAGAGCAACCCAAAAAATCCGACCAGTCCCGGAACCAGTCGATCGCACTCGCCCAGGAGTTGATTTCGAAATACCCGCAGAGCGATTGGTCGGCGCGCGGACAAACGCTGCTGTTCCTGGTGCAGGGCGGAGTCGCGACCTACGGAAACACGGTTCAATGAGTCCTATCACTCGATCCGGGCTCGTTCTCCGAGTCCCGTTCAATAGGCGCGGCGCAGATAACGAACAATGTCGTCGGCGTCGGCCTGGCTCAACATCTGGTTGAACGCGGGCATCGTGTGCAAACCTGTGATGATGGTGTGGCGTACATGTTCATCGGTTGCCGGCGCACCGCTCGGGAGGGTCTTGGCCTGAAATAAGCCGTGCAGGTTCGGAGGCTGCTTGCGCAACTCGGGATTTGGTACTTCGTGACAAGCTGCGCATAGCTCGTTGTAGAGCGCCTGGCCGTGGACCTCAGTGCTTGAACCGCTGGCATGGACAGCCTGCCGCATGCTCTCCATCAGTTCGGTCCACGTCCACTCCGTTGACCAGAACTTCGCCACCGTACCGTCCGGAGAGATCAGCACGATATTCATGGTGTGGGACATCTGGCTGTCCTGCTCTTCGTATTGCAGTCCGAATGCCTGGGCGAGGCGGACTAAGTCGGGCGAACTCGTGGAAGCGAAGTCCCAGTGAGCAAAGCCGTTGGCGTCGTCATCCAGATAGGCGAGACCATACTTGCGCAGCACGGCAGGAGTGTCGTATTGCGGATCGAAGCTGATGGTAAGCAGATGGGTTGCGGCGTAGTCAGCGGGATTCTTCTTGAGTTCATCATGAATCTTTGCAAACTGGCTGCTGAGGCGCGGGCAGAAGTTCGGCATGGGGCAGCGAGTGTAGATGAAGGTCACGAGCAGCGCCTTGCCTGCAAAATCGGAAAGCCGGATGGTACGGCCGTCCTGATTGACCAGCGCCACGGCCGGAACCCGTTCCCCCGGCATCAGCATGTGGGAAGCGGCTGCGGGCTTGCGCGGCCCTTCCTGGGTGATCCGGATGCCTTCCAGCCAATAGTCGTTTGCATCTTTGCCGAGGACGACGACCGCGGAAATTTTGTCGCCCGCCTGCAACTCCTGCATCATCGCCGGGTCTTGGACACGGTACGGCATGGCCATGGCAGGCATGAATCCCGGAATATCTCCATGCTTCACCGTGATCTCGCTGGTCACCGCATTCTTGCCGACGACTTCGCCCTGGAGCGCAAATTTCCGGCTGCGGGCGCATCCAACCGATGCGGCCAGCGCAAGCTGCAAAGCAATGGCCCCAACCATCTTGCATAGGCGAGATGAATTCGGTAAGTGTACAGATGCAGTTTGGATATTGCGGATAGCCCTGGCAGCAAACATTGATTTCACGGACACGGGAATCGGTGGACCGGGTCGCAATCGAAACCAAGACCTGGTCAGCGCGGCCGGCTCCCATCGCTTCATCCATCCACTCTAGCAATTTACCGTAAAACCGGATCGAAGACTTGGAGTTTTTCTCGAGCCGGGCGTCCAACGTGTCCCCCCCCAGCAAGAGCGGCGATTTCGTGGCCGGGTACGGCATTGCTTGTGATAGCGGTACTCGTCAATCCGATTTAGCTCAGGACTCGACTCACACATCCAACCGAAGAAAAGAGAGAGACAACAAGGAAGAAAACGAAAGAAGGAACCAGCCAGACGGACAGCAAACGTCGGTCACATCCTCTCCGTGAGAGGAACGCGACGGGATAGATTGCATGGCTGGCTCAGCGCCCGGCGTCAAGTCATGGTGTATAACGGATGGCCGGAACGGGCAGCTCCCACGTAGAAATAGAATGCCTAGGCGCGACATTTTAGGGCCGTCATCCCCAACACCCTTTCGCCTGCGCGAGCTGATGGCACGCGCCCTCTGCGAGTGTTGCTTTTCGAGCTACAGAGAACCCCCTATGTACCGCAAATCGAGGGCTGCGTATAGTCAACGGCGGGAGCTGCCAGTGTGTCTGGTTACGCTCCGTCAGGTGGATGAATCCTAAAACAATGCCCAGTCAAGTACAAAGAATCGTGTGGCCCGGCCGGCCATATCCCTTAGGAACAACGTGGGACGGCGAGGGAGTCAACTTCGCGCTGTACTCCGAGCACGCGGAGAAAGTGGAGCTTTGTCTGTTTGACCCCTCCGGGAAACGGGAGACGGTGCGGGTCGAGCTTCCCGAACAAACCGACATGGTTTGGCACGGCTATTTGCCAGAGGTTCGACCCGGCCAGTTGTATGGATACAGAGTTTATGGCCCTTATGCCCCCGAACAAGGTCATCGTTTTAATCCCCATAAACTACTTCTCGATCCCTATGGCAAACAGATTCAAGGAGCCATCAGCTGGACCGACTCGCATTTTGGATACCGGATTGGACACAAACAAGAGGACCTGTCGTTTGACCGTCGGGACAATGCGCCCGGCATGCCAAAGAACCGAGTCATCGATTCCGCCTTCACCTGGGGAGCCGACGCACCACCCCGGATTCCCTGGCACCAGACCCTGATCTACGAACTCCATGTCAAAGGGTTTACGATGTGTCACCCCGATGTTCCGGCCCACCTGCGGGGAACCTACGCCGGTCTGGCAACCGCGCCGGTGATCGAATTTCTTACCCGCCTGGGGGTGACATCGATCGAGCTGATGCCGGTCCATAGCTTCGTGGACGACCGGCAACTCGTAGACAGAGGTCTCCGCAATTATTGGGGTTATAACTCGATTGGATTTCTGGCGCTAGAACCTCGTTACCTTGCGACCAACTCCATCCGCGAGTTCAAAACCATGGTCAAGACTCTGCATTCCGCGGGACTGGAAGTGATTCTCGACGTCGTCTATAACCATACGGCGGAAGGCAATCATCTCGGCCCGACACTCTCGCTGAAGGGGATCGACAATAGTACGTACTACCGGCTCGTACCCGATAATCTCCGTTACTATAAAGACTATACGGGCACTGGCAACACGCTGAACATGCGGCATCCCCGCGTTCTGCAATTGATCATGGACAGCTTGCGATATTGGGTGCTCGAAATGCACGTGGACGGCTTTCGTTTCGACCTCGCGGCAACTCTGGCGCGAGAACTCCACGAAGTCGATCGACTGGGGGCGTTTCTCGATATCATCCATCAAGACCCGGTGCTCTCCCAGGTGAAGCTGATTGCCGAACCCTGGGACCTCGGCGAAGGGGGTTATCAGGTGGGAAATTTTCCCGTGGGTTGGGCGGAGTGGAACGATCGCTATCGCGACACGGTCCGTGCGTACTGGAGAGGAGATGGCGGGTTGGTCGGGGATCTCGCCTATCGCATTACCGGCTCCAGCGATCTCTATGCCCACAGTGGCCGGCGCCCTTATGCCAGCGTGAACTTTGTGACCGCGCATGATGGCTTCACGCTGCAGGATTTGGTGAGCTACAACGAGAAGCACAACGAAGCCAACGGCGAGCAAAACCGTGATGGCAACAACAATAATCTCAGCTGGAATTGTGGAGTCGAGGGCCCAACCGACGATCGCGATATCCAGGAACTGCGGGCGAAGCAAAAACGGAATCTGCTGGCGACGCTGCTGCTCTCCCAGGGAGTTCCGATGTTGAATGCGGGAGATGACATGGGTCGCACGCAACTCGGAAACAACAACGCCTACTGCCAGGACAATCCAACCAGCTGGCTGACCTGGAATTTCGAGCACCAGGACCGCGATCTGGAGGCCTTCGTGCAGCGTTTGATCAATCTCCGCAAGAAGCATCCGGTGTTCCGGCGCCGGCGTTTCTTCCAGGGGCGCCCGATCAAGGGTGCAAATGCAAAAGATGTGCTCTGGCTTACGCCGGGCGGCACGGAGATGGGTGAGGACGGTTGGCGCGACGCTTCGGTCCGCTGCCTGGGAATGTTTCTCTCCGGCCAGGGATTGGACGAAACCGATGAGCGGGGTCGAAAACTGGTTGACGAAAACTTCCTCGTCCTCCTGAACGCTCACCATGGCGACGTGGGATTTACACTACCAGCGACCTGTCCCTGTAAGCGCTGGTTCACGTGGATGGACACCTCCAGAGAGGCTGGCTTGCGCGCCGCCGAGAGCTACGATGCCGGCGCCGTCTACCCCCTGCAGGCTCGTTCCTTGGTGGTGCTCATGGAGCGCCGCAAGAATGGGAAAAAGGAAGAGCCCAGTGAAACGTCGTCATGACATGCCGTTCGGCGCCCAATGCCTTGACCAGGGCGGCGTGCGCTTTCGGCTGTGGGCGCCGGCGGCACGGCAGGTAGAACTCTCTCTCGGCAACGCAAACCGACCGAAGCACATGGCTCTAAGCTCGGGCGGGGACGGCTGGTTCGAATTGGCCACCGATGCCGCAGGGCCTGGGACGCAGTATCGTTTTCGCATCAACGGTGCGCAGGAGGTCCCCGATCCGGCCTCGCGGTTTCAGCCTCATGATGTGCACGGCCCGAGCGAAGTCATCGATCCGGGCGCTTTCTGCTGGCGGGATCCGAATTGGCGCGGCCGCAGGTGGGAAGAGGCGGTCCTTTATGAATTGCACGTGGGAACGTTCACCGCGGGCGGTACGTTCGCGGCCGCCCTCGAAAAACTCGACTACCTTGCTGAACTCGGAATCACCGCCCTCGAGCTGATGCCGGTTGCCGACTTTCCCGGAGAGCGGAACTGGGGTTATGACGGTGTCTACCCTTTTGCTCCCGACAGCTGTTATGGGCGGCCGGAGGACCTCAAAGAACTGGTACAAAGCGCCCACAGCCGTGGAATAATGGTTTTGCTGGATGTCGTTTACAACCATTTCGGGCCGGAAGGAAATTATCTTGCCGTTTACGCTCCCCAGTTTTTTACCGATCGGCACCGAACGCCGTGGGGCAACGGCATCAACTTCGATGGCGGCGAGAGCCGCGCCGTCCGTAATTTTTTTATCCACAATGCGGTCTACTGGCTGACCGAATATCATTTCGACGGGCTCCGTCTGGATGCCGTTCACGCCATCCTAGACGACTCCGTACCGGACATTCTCACCGAGCTGGCGGAAACGGTTCGCCGTTCCGTTGCGCCGGAACGGCATGTGCATCTGGTTCTCGAAAACGACCGCAACCAGTCACGTTATCTTCAACGAACGACCGCCGAGCGCTGCCAGCCGCGGACCTATACCGCCCAATGGAATGACGATATACACCATTCATTGCACGTACTGGTGACCGGCGAGAACGATGGATACTACTCCGACTATTCCCGACATCCTCTCGCGCAATTGGGACGTTGTCTGGTCGAGGGCTTTGCCTATCAGGGCGAGAGCTCGTGTCATCGAAAGGGAGCCCTTCGTGGTGAGCGAACGCAGGGTTTGCCGCCGAGTGCGTTTGTCTCGTTCCTGCAAAACCACGATCAAATCGGAAACCGGGCGTTCGGCGAACGGATCAGCAAGCTTGCGCCGGTACCGGCCCTCCGCGCGACAACGGCAGTTCTTCTGCTCGCCCCTTCGCCACCGCTGCTGTTCATGGGCGAGGAGTTCGGAGCAGAAACTCCGTTTCTTTTCTTTTGCGATTTTGAGAAAGCGCTGGCTGCCGAGGTCACCGCGGGACGGAGAAATGAGTTCGCGCATTTTACGGGGTTCAGGGACCTTGCCGAACGGGATCGGATTCCGGATCCGAATCAAGTCTCCACCTTCGAGGCTTCTCGGCTCAACTGGAGCATGCTGACACAGCCGCAACCACAAGAGTGGCTCGCCTTCTATCGCCGGCTGCTGAGGCTAAGATCCGAACACATCGTCTCCCGTCTTGGCCACGCCTGCAGGATCGAGGCGCGTTACGAGGTCCACGGAGATCATGGTCTGACGGCGATTTGGCGGTTTGCGGATCATTCCAGATTGGCACTTCTCGCAAATCTGGGAAACTCCTCCCTTTCGGGCCTGACGTTCCCGGCGGCGCAGATTCTCTATGCCAGCGCCGAACTGGGCGCCGACGCTCGGCAGCGAGGAACGCTGCCGGGCTGGTCTGTCGCATGGTTTCTGGAATCATGAAGCCAGGGACACACATACCGCTCGCGACCTATCGGCTGCAACTCAATCGCGACTTCAGGTTCTCTCAGGCCACCGAGATCGTTCCCTATCTTTCAGAACTGGGCATCAGCCACTGTTACATTTCACCCTGCTTGACCGCCCGCCCCGGCAGCCTGCATGGATACGACATCGTCGATCACAGCTCGTTCAACCCCGAGGTCGGCAGCGCCGAAGATTTTGACCGATTTGTGTCTGCCCTTCACGAGCACGGTATGGGGCTGATTCTCGATATTGTGCCCAATCACATGGGCGTGATGGGCAGCGACAACGCCTGGTGGCTCGACGTGTTGGAGAACGGCGAATCCTCGACTTATGCCAATTTTTTCGATATTGACTGGCAGCCTCTGAAAGAGGAGCTGCACGGAAAAGTGCTGGTGCCTGTGCTTCACGATCATTACGGCGCAGTGCTCGAGAGCGGCGAACTCAAGCTTACGTTTCAGGCTGCGCACGGTGAATTCGCCATTGTTTATCGGGAACACCGTTTCCCGGTCGACCCCAGAGAATATCCGCGGGTACTCGATCGCTGCGCCGGTCAAGCGATGGAGTCGCTCGGCGAACAGAACCCGGCTCTGCTCGAATTTCAGAGCCTGATGACCGCTTTCCGCCACCTGCCAGGAAGACGCGAGCTCAGCCAGGACCGGATCGCTGAACGCAACCGCGACAAGGAAATCCACAAGCGCCGGCTGGCCGAGCTCTGCGCCCGCTCTCCGGAAATCGCCACCTGCATCGCGCGAGCCGTCGACGGGACCAACGGGAACCCCGCAGATCCTGCAAGTTTCGAAGACCTTCACGAACTCATCAAAGCGCAGGCTTTTCGCCTGGCCAATTGGCGGGTTGCCGCCGACGACGTTAACTACCGGCGCTTTTTCGATACCAACGATCTCGCCGGCATTTGTATGGAGAACGAGAAGGTATTCGAAGCCACACACCGTTTCGTTCTTCGCCTCATGGCAGACGGCAAGGTGGATGGCTTCCGCCTGGATCATACCGACGGCCTGTACGACCCCGCACAATACTTCGAACGGCTCAGGCGCAGCATGGCCGTCGCCGCCAACAGTTCGAGCGACCGACCGGGCAGTGAGTCAAGCGAAAACCCAGGCTATGTGGTCATCGAGAAGATTCTTACCGGTTCCGAACAACTGCGTGCCGAGTGGCGGGTGAACGGCACGACCGGCTACGATTTCGCGAATCTGGTCAATGGCCTGTTTGTAGACCCGGCAGCGGGCAAGCGGTGCGAGCGCATTTACCGGAATTTCATCGCCGAGGAACTCCATTTTGACGACCTCGCCTATCGCAGCCGGGAACTTGTGATTCGGGTTGCCTTGGCCAGCGAACTGAACGTGCTCGCCAATCAACTCAGCCGCATCGCCCTCTCCAAGCGGCGCACTTGTGATTTCACCCTCAACAACCTGCGCGATGCACTCACGGAGGTGGTCGCCAACTTTCCCGTTTACCGCACCTACGTGAGCGCGGCGGGCGTTTCGGAAGAGGATGCAAACTACATCCGAGTGGCGATCACCTCCGCCAAATGGAGGAGTCCGGCGGCGGACACCAGTATCTTCGATTTCCTCAGCGAAGTGCTTCTGACTCGCATTGCCGAAGGTCAAGACGCCGCTTACCGGACTGCAGTCACCATCTTTGCCATGAAGTTCCAGCAGTTCACCAGCCCGGTCATGGCCAAAGGCCTGGAAGATACTGCCTTTTACCGCTACCACCGCCTTATCTCCCTGAATGACGTAGGTGGCGATCTTCATCGCTTCGGAATCACCACCGCTGAATTTCATTCTGCGAACCAGCAGCGGCTGCGCTCGTGGCCCAACACCATGCTGGCCACCAGCACGCATGACTCAAAGCGCTCCGAGGATGTACGCGCCCGGATCAACCTGCTCTCCGAGATACCGGCCTTATGGAGGCTTCGGATACGCGACTGGAAGCGCTTTAATCGTCGCCACAAGCATTTGGTCAACGACCGTCCAGCACCCTCGGCGAACGACGAATACCTGCTGTATCAGACATTGGTGGGCGCTTGGCCCGCGCAAGCCTCAAGCGACCAATACAACCACCACGACTGGAGGACCTTTAGCGAGCGGATCGAAGCCTACATGTTGAAAGCGATCCGCGAGGCAAAGCAGAATACCAGTTGGCTGAATCGAAATGCGGAATACGAAGCGGCCGTCTCGTCATTTGTGAAGGCAGTGCTGAATCCCGCTCCCAAGAACCGCTTTTTTGCCGATTTTGTTTCCTTCCAAGGCCGCGTGGCTCGCATCGGTGAGTGGAACAGCCTGTCGCAGACCCTTTTAAAACTAACTTGCCCCGGGGTCCCCGATATATACCAGGGAAATGAGTTATGGGATTTCAGCCTGGTGGATCCCGACAATCGCCGTCCTGTCGACTATAGCCGTCGTCAGCAGTTGTTGCAGGGGATCCGCGGGAAGGCAAGCGCTACGGATGAGTTCTTTCTCGCTGATTTGCTGGGAACGCCCGAGGATGGCCGCATCAAGTTGTACCTGACCTGGCGAGCGCTGTGCTTGCGCCAAAAGTTCGCCAACGTCTTTCAGCAGGGTGAGTACCTGCCCTTGGCGGTTACCGGTGCGAAAGGCGATCATGTCGTCGCCTTCGCCAGAGAGTCGGGAACTACGAAGGTGCTTGTGGTTGTTCCGCGCCTGCTGGCTGGCCTGCTTCATGACACTGATGTCGCGCCCCTCGGATACGAAATCTGGGGGGATACACAGGTTCTGCTTCCGTCCTGTGCGCCGGGCCTCGAGTGTCGGGATGTTTTAACCGGAAAAGTTGTGGAAGTGACGCGAACCGACGGTCAAAGCAGCGTTCGCCTCTCGGCCATTTGTGGCGAATTCCCGCTTGCGCTTTGCCTGTTGAGCTGACCATTGAACGCGGCCCTGCCCGTCACCCCGACTCGCCATGGTCACTCTTCGCGCTTCGACTCGCCCCGGGGAGGGCGCCGGTTCAGCTTCAGCGCCGGAATCGGGTGCCGAATCTCCGCGCTCGTTCACCTACTTGCAAAGGGCAGGCGGGCGCGGGACCAATGGTGGGTTTTCGGCCAGCCTGCATGCGCTGGCGGAATCAGGGTAACCGGTGTCGAGCATCAGTCCTCCTCGATTCCCGGGTTGGCCGCCATAATGGTTTCTGCTACCTCCCAAACTCGAGGAAGGGCTCGCTCGATCTCGCTGCAGCGCTGGCCGATTTCAGTGCATGAGGGTACCCCGAGATCGGAAAACAGGTCCCTGTCGAGGTTGTTGAATCTCTGCTTGATTTCCTCTGACGCATCGCGGCAGAGCACCTTGTGACACCTGGCGTGGGTAATGGCGATCCAGAACATCGCCTCCCTGGGGTAGCCGCGCTCGATCAACTCCCGGCTTCCATCGATCGCTACCGGGCGGGCGCTGTCGCTAATGTCTGAAGCGAACGGAAAGGGGGTCGTCATCGCCTCCTTGGCTGCGTCAAACAGCTGCGTGAGCACGGCCAGGTGACGGTCCGCTTGCCCCCTGCTGAATCGAGCACAACCGAGCAATTGCAACAGCGATTCCTGGAACTCCAGATGACCATAGTCAGCCAATAGCTCACGCACCGCCATGTACCGTGAACGCACGGTCGGGTTCCTCAGGCCGGCTGCGAGCAGGACATGGGTCGTTATTCCTGCCGCGAACAGGCACGCAATCACTTGATCATAAAGGGGCGATTCCTCATTGACCGATCGGAGATATCTCAGGACTTTGTTCCTGGCGTTGGCGCAACGCGCGTAGACCCAGCCTCGTTTGTTATAGTCACAGCGCACCGCCGCCAGGAGCGCGGTCAGATGGCCCGACGGATCGAAAATGATATTCGTCGTGCGGAGACTCGGGGCCAGGTGGTAATCGCTCAAAACCAGATCAGCGGAACGAACCTGATCCTCACTCAGGTACGAGGCTTCAAGAAGGGTGTCCCGATAAATAAACTTGCCACGCTTGCCGGCTCGGTTCAGGTCGGCGAGGACAATCATGACATCGAAATCTGACGTCGTCGCAAGGTCGGCGTCATCGGAAAGCCAATTCGTCGAGCCGGCAGTGTAAGCTGCGCGGAATCCTGGAACACTGCTAAACTCCTCGATCACCCACCGCCGGGCCGATTCTCGGGCTTGCTTGACCTTCATACCAGAACTCCACGCGCTCGCGCCCTATGCTGCCCTAAGGGAGGATCTGCTCTTCGACCGCGGACTCGCGAGCCTGGCGTCCAGCCCGGAACGTTGCGGCTCCGGCCGGTGCCCCGAATTTTCTCGCATCCTCCGTTGCTTAAGTTTCTCCGGATCGGCCTGAGTGCCGCCTCGAATCGAGCGCCAAACGGATCTTGATGATGCCGTACCGCAACCGTGGGCTAGCGAGTTTGGTATGGGTCCGACATTTCGCAGCTTCGAAGGGCTCGCCTGGATCAAAGCGGAGCGAGAGCACTCCTGTCGAAACCCCATCCACTTCCATGCGCCATTCGCTCCCCTCCAATCACTGGAGATGACGGAGCATACATACGCAGAGCAAGCGACCGCCATGGCGTAGTTTAGTTCCGGTTCCCCCGGGCCACAATGGCTGGCAGAACCGAGGGTGCCCATGGAGGAGAGCGCAGGACCTAAGAAGGGTACCGGACTGGTCTTAGCTACGCTTGAAATATTGCACCGCACGTTCGTGGGCTTGGGCAGCTTCTCTGGTGCCAAAAGTACCGAGGTTGCGACGTCGGTTTGTCTTAGGATCTTTCTTGCGGGAATAGAGACGATACTGGCCGGATTTCAATTTGCGAATCAT
The DNA here is from genome assembly GCA_049520935.1 of Terriglobales bacterium. Lineage (GTDB taxonomy): Bacteria > Acidobacteriota > Terriglobia > Terriglobales > Acidobacteriaceae > Acidiflorens. The sequence goes on from JBEKPJ010000004.1 coordinate 75,339, forward strand.
GGCACTCCGTTTACAGAGGCGGTTCGAAAGCCAAAGGCTGGCGCCCGACTCGCCGCTCGGCCGGGGCGACTTGGGGGCTCACGCCGCCTTCCGGGCCCGATGGGCGTCGAGAACCTCGGCTTCTGCCTGGAGCCAGTCTTCCAGCTCAAAACCACCCTCATTCCCGCGCTGCTGATAGAGCACATAAGCGCGATTTCTGATTTCCTCCTCGAGCGTGGGGGTAAGCTGGCTCGCTTGGTTCGGTCGCATGGCTTCGATGCGCTTCATGGTTCGTTCCTTTCTCGGGAGTATCCCGCTCTCGGATTCGCCGATGGGCTGGGATAAGGTTGGAGGTAAGAAACCCTTATCTTCGCCCTTTGCGAAATCCACTCTATACCGGCCGCGATCCATCACCACTACTGTGATTCATGTATCTGGCAATCGAGGTAGGGCCAGGCGCAGTCAGAGCCTGGAAAATGAGTCCGTCTGGTGCGGCCTGTCTTTTCTGAGTGAGGAATCTCGCACTGAAAGGTTCACATCGCACCCACATGGGAGACCGGCTTCTCCTGCAGCAGGAGTTCGGTCGCCTGCACGCGCCGGTCGGAGTGGAACCAGCGTTGTACCACGTTGTCGCGAAGAAAATTGGCCAACGCGAGCAGGCTCATCCCCTGATGGTGAACCATCCAGGAGCGGACAAGATCGTAGCGGGGACCGAGCCGGAAGCGGCGCGAGTCGGTGTAGTCGACTGCTTCATAGAACCCGTAGGGGCCGAACCATCCGAGAGCATCCATCCGGTGCAGATTGGAAAGTGCGGCCTTGCGGTCGACACTCAGGGCCAGGAAGGTCGAGTAGGGGGAAACGATCAGGGGATCCGATTCGCTTTTCTTCAGCGCCAGGCTGGGCACGCCAAAAGCTTCGTAGTGGTAGTCGCCGGCTTCGTTGCGCCGGGCGCAGGCCGATTCGGAAATACCCCACGGTATTTTTTTGTTCTCTGCGTAGGCCTGTTGGGAGCGCACGGCGGCCACGCTTGCCCGGTCCAGCAGGGTCTTCGGATAGGTACGCATCCAGATGGAAGGCATCAGGTACTCGAACATGGTTCCAGTCCACGAGAGCAGAACCGGGCGCCCGTGGTCGCTCGTGAAGGGCCGGTCCAGGCGAAACCAGCAATCCTGCGGGATGTCCTCTTTTGCGATTGCGATAAAGACCGCCGTGCGCGGTTCGGTAGCCAGCAGGTTGTAACAATAGGGCTGCAGTTGTTCGGACTGGGCGTCGAAGCCGACAGATAACAGCAGACGTTGCTCATCCAGTAAAAAGGCAAAGTCCATGGCGTTGGCCAACTGGCGCGCCTGTTCGCTGGTTTGCCGAAGCTCGGCGATGAGACGGAGCGCATTCCGCCGCGCCTCCGCCAGCATGGGCATAAGCAGTTCGCCGGCGACTCCATTTCCGTTGCGAGCCGTGCGAAGGCTTTGCCCCAAGCGTCGCTCCAGTTCGGAGACGAACTCCGGCAGTTGCAGCAATGGCACATCGTCCACCAGTACACCACCACTGGCCAGTGCGCTTCGAAGCCCCTCGAACTCGGGAAGCCGCCACGGCAGATACGCTCGCACCAGATGGTCAACGCTTCGCACCCGCGCCTGTGCCTGCTCACGAAACCACAGAGCCTCGCTGGCGAGGTCGGACTTCGGCTTGGAGCTTTTCGGGTTCAGCGCTTCTTCAGAAAACTTCACCATGGAGGCCAGCCAGTCCTCCTCCTGCAACTCTGTCTTACAGCGCGACAATTCCCGCTTCGGAAGCACTCGCAGGCTGGTCAGCACGCGGAGATGATCGAGCAAGCCTTCGGCCAGGCTTCTTGAAACCAGGGGCTGACGCAGGCAGTCGAGACACCCTTGCTCGAGCGTCCAGAGAGAGGCGACCAGATTCCCGCTGTCGACCGAAGAAACAAAAAAGGGCGGCTTCACTTCGAGGGTGCGGGTGTCATACCAGTTCAGCAGGTGTCCACGATATTTCTGCAGGCGGAGGATAGTTCGCAAGGTTTCCTGTGTTTGCTCGACCATCTCGGGCAGCGTAAGGTAGCCGAACTCGTTCGCGACCTGCCGTGCGTTGAGAAGCAGCCCGATGTTAGTCGGGGATACGCTGGGGGCCACCTTTCGCGGTTTGTCTTCGATGTTGTCGGGCACAAGCCAGTTGTGCTCTGGGCTGGAAAACTCGGCAAAGTATCGCCAGATATGCAGCGCGGACTTCCGAAGCAACCTGGCATCTTTGCGCGTAATCTTCGGCGGCGGTTCGATCGGGCAAGCATTCAGCCAGATGGCGAATTGCTGGCTACAGGCCCACAAAATGAGGATGGGAGCGGCGGCGAGCAAGGATTGACGGTGCGTCAGCCATATCAGTAAGCCGAGGCCAATGGCAAGAAAGGGCGTCCAATCGAGATAGCGGTCCACGGTAGTCCGGCGCTCGCCCAGTTCGGCTTCTTCTGCCGTCTCCCACTCGAGCAGGCGCTCGCGTGTCAGCAAGCGACGGACCAGGGCGCGGGTCACGGCGTCGAGCGACAGCAGCGTCTGGTGCGCCAGCAGGGTCAGAGTGAGCAACGACGTGAAGTTGGCGGTGAACAGATTGCCCGCCGCGTCGCGCGCCATGCGCAGATTTCGCGCCCAGATGGCGTGAAACAGGCCGAAGCCAAATTCCACCCATGCCGGCACAAAGAGGATGCAGATCGTGGCCAGGGTCCAGAGAATGGGATAATCCATCACGAACCAGCCGAACAGGAACAAGGCAAACGTTGCCGGTTCGACCAGGCTGCGGCGCAGGTTGTCGAGAATCTTCCAGCGTGAAACGAGCGAGATGGGGTTCGGAACCCGTGCGCCCGACTCGTCCGGCACACGGTCGCGCAGCCATTCCACGATCTGCCAGTCGCCACGCAACCAACGGTGCTTGCGACGATTGTAGGCACTGTAATGGGAGGGATAATCCTCGATCACCATAATGTCGGTGGCAAGTCCGGCGCGTGCATAGGCGCCCTCGATCAGGTCGTGGCTGAGCAGGGCATTTCGAGGAAAGCGGTGGCCAAGAACGCGAACCATGGTGTCGACTTCGTAAATTCCCTTTCCGGCAAATGTGCCTTCGCCGAATAGGTCCTGATAGACATCGGAGACGGCGCGGGTATAAGGATCAAGGCCAGTCTCGCCGGCGAAGATGGCGGCCAGTCGCGATCGCGCCGTGCACTGCACACTCACTCCGACGCGAGGCTGCAAAATGCCATAGCCGGCAACCACGATGTTGTTGACCGAATCGACGATCGCCTGATTCAAAGGATGGGCAAGCGCCCCGACCATGCGGTGCGCCGACCCCCGCGGCAGCTCGGTGTCGGAATCGAGCGTGATTACGAACCGCACCTTGGAAAGGATGGAGAGATCGCCGATCTTTACTGGAAAGCTGTCATATTGCCCCCGCACCAGCCGGTTGAGATCGAGCAGCTTTCCGCGCTTGCGCTCCCACCCCATCCATCCTCTTTCGCGCGGATTGTAAACCCGATGCCGATGGAGCAAGAAAAAGGAGCCCATGTTCTTCCCGGAGTATCGCTCGTTGAGTTCGCCAATCAGCCTCGAACTCAAGGCCACCAGAGCGCTGTCCTCGGGAGCGGGCTTTTGCGAGTCCGGCAGATCGGAGACCAGGGCAAAGTGCATATTGCGGTCATGGTTACCCAGGAAACGTACCTCGAGGTTCTCGACCAGTGCATGCACCTGATTTTCATTGAGCAGAAGAGTGGGAATGGCAACCAGGGTTATGCAATCGTCGGGAATGCCCTCGGAAAAATCCATCTTGGAGAGTGAATCGACCGGCAGCAGGTTCGTGGTCAAATAGTTCATTACCTGAACCGCCGCTTGCGAAGCGGGCAGCAGAAGGAAAAGCATCGAGAGCAGGACGAGCAGCAGCGAAGTCGTCGCCGGCGTCAATAGCCAAACCGATGCCGTGAGAATGCAGAAAGTCAGGACGGCAATCCCGGAAAGAAGGAATTCCTCGGGATGCTTTCGCAGGAGCGCCGGCAGGCGGTCGCCCATGCGGGGGTGGAAGCCCACCTTCTGGCAAAGAAGGGCGGCCCCCTCGGCCAGCAGATAGTAGCCAATGTGAGATTCTCGCAATCGAATCCGCGAATCGCCGAAAACGCGGTTGCGAGCCTGCCGAGCCAGTGCCAGCGCTTCTTCGGCGACTTCCAACTCGGTTCGATCCGAGCGTTGGGCGATCTTCGCTACCTTTTCGCGATACACGTTCCGGCTCTCGATATCCATCGCGGCATAGGTGCCCGAGGGATCGTCACGCAAGATTCGGTCAAAGGGGATGAGTATCTCCAGTTCGTCTTTCCAGGAAGTTTGCGCGACATGCCGAAAAGTCCGGATGCAGGTGGTGATGCGTTTCGAGGGTTTGCGGGCGGGATCCTCAATCAGACTTCGGCCTTGCGCCGCGATCTGCTCGAGCAGCACCAGCTTCAGGGCAGGTACCAGGGCACCCACCTCGTGAAAGGCAAGGGGAGTGTGCTCCTCAAACGCCAAACAAAATGCCGTGAACTCGGTTTTGCTGAAGCTGTCGCCGGCGGCGGCGAGAAAGCCCTGGGCGATCGCCAGCACCCGCGGCTCAATCTCTGTTTTGTCGGAGACCAGAGGCAGGCTGGTTAAAGGACGGAGTTCCGTCGCCCCGGTCCGCGCTGCCGAACGAAGCTCCTGCGCATTGTCACGGAGCCAGAGCAAATCTTCCGAATCCGGGGCCTTGGCGTAAGCGGCACCCACCTCCTCGAACAACGCCTTGAAGGCGGCGGCGAGCTTTTGGCAACGCCGCGAAAACGTATCCGACGAGGGCGCCCCAGGCAGCCAATGCAGATTGGCGGCAAGTTCCTTGGCGCATCTGCGCAAGGATTGAACCTCCGCCTCGTTGCCCATCCGGGAAGGCCGTTGCTCGGTTTCGACATCAAGCCTGGGACTCATATTCAGTGAACCGTCTTTGCTCGGTGAAGCCATACTTCGATCCTTTGTCTTAACGGTAGCTCGCAGCCTGGAGTTCGAACATTTCCGCGTAGCGGCCGCCCAGTTGCGTCAAGGTATCGTGATCGCCGTCTTCCGCGATGCGTCCATTTTCCAGCACAATGATGCGATCGGCCATGCGCACGGTGGAAAATCGATGCGAAATAAACAGGGCCATTTTCCCCGCCGTCAATTCGGCAAAGCGCTGAAAGACCTCATACTCGCTGCGCGCGTCGAGTGCCGAGGTCGGCTCATCGAGGATGAGGACCTGGGCGTCGCGCAGATAGGCTCGGGCCAGGGCCACCTTCTGCCATTCGCCTCCCGAGAGATCGACCCCACCCTCAAAGCGCCTGCCGAGCGTCTGTTCGTACCCGGAGGGGAGTTTGCCGACAACTTCGTCGGCCATACTCTTCTGTGCCGCCCGCTCGAGCAGCGGCAGGTTGTCGATCTGTTCGATCCGGCCGACGGCGATGTTTTCGCGCGCGGTCATCTCGTAGCGCATGTAGTCCTGAAAGATGACGCCAATTTCGCGGTACAGGTCTTCCAGGTCGTATTCGCGCAGATCCACGCCGTCGAGCAAGACTTGCCCGTCGAGCGGATCGTAGAGGCGAGTCAACAGCTTGACGATGGTGGTCTTGCCTTCTCCGTTTTCGCCAATCAGAGCCACGCGCTCGCCGGGATGCAGGTGAAGATTCAACTGGTTCAGAATCAGCCGCGACGATCCCGGATAGCGGAACGAGACATTGCGAAATTCGAATCCGCGCGCGATGGGACGCGGTGCGGGCAAGGCGTTGGCCTTCGATTGGATGGTGGGACGCATTTCGAAGAATGCGATGAGGTCCGTCAGGAACAACGCCTGATCGGCGATGGTGGAAAGCGTGGAAAAAGTCTGCTGCAGGTTCGAGCTGGCCTCTCGAATGGCGTTCGCCAGTAACGTTAGAGTGCCGAAACTGAAGACGCCTGTCACCGTCTTCCAAACCGCGAACACGAAGGCCGTGTAATAGCCGGCGGTACCGATGGCGGAAAGAACGGAACCGGCGACCACCTTTTTTCGCGCGAGCGCCACGTCTTCCTCGTAGACCCGGGTCGACAGCACCTTGAATCGGGTGGTCAGAAAATCTCGCAGACCAAACAACTTCAATTCTTTCGCGGCCTCTCGACTACCCCCGAGAATGCGAAGGTAATCGAGCTGGCGGCGAATCGGAGTCTGATGAAAATTCTTGGCATATCCGAGAAAGGCGAAGTGTGTTTCTCCAACGAAGGCGGGAATCACACCGACAATCAGCAACAGCAAAAGCCAAGGCGAAAACACCATGATCGAGATGGACAATGTAATGGTGGTAATGACCTGCTGCACCAAGCGTCCGATGGCCTGGATCATGTACAGCCGGTCTGTCGCCTGCACTCGCGCTCGCTCCAAGCGGTCATAAAACACGGGATCTTCGTAGGCCAGGAGGTCGAGGCTGGCGGCGTGCTCCATGACACGAACACTTACGTAGTGGGTATACTTGCCGGCGAGCAGGGCATCGAGGTAGTCGATGATTCGGCTGAGTACGCCGGAGGCAACCGCCAGCGCAAACTCTGTGGCGACCAGCCACCACAGCCTGGTTCCCACAGGCTGGTGGGTGGTGATAATGCGGAAGATGGCGTCAATGATGAGCTTGGAAACCCAGAACAGCGCCGGCGGAACCAGCGCGGCAAGAATTCGAGAAAGCAGTCCAAGCACGACGACGGTGCGGCCGGACTCCCAGACAAAACGGAGCACGGCCGGCAGATTGCGGAGAGCCGCAAGACGATCTCGCCAATCGTTCCAGAAATCTGGTTTTCCGGTCATGACTGCATCCATCAGGGCCTCGCATGCCTGAGGATGCCATCCTCGCACTCGAAACGACGTCGGCCCAAGCATCAATCGCAGCGGCGTAGGTTTCGCAGTGAAGGCGGACCCTTTGCAGGCAAAATCAAGACCGCCTTAGCTCAATTGCTAAGCCACACTTGGATGAGAAAACCGCCCCTACGGTTGGGCCGGAGGTGAAAGATGCGTGCGGGAAGGAACTGCTAGTATTTCTTGAACCCCGCTCGCTCCATTCCCCGCTGCGCTTCCGCGGCCTTCATGAAGGTATCCCAGACAAAGCCGGTACGCAGATTCTCAGCCATCAATAAAATGATTCCGGTGTCGATCCCAATTACATCGGAATCATACCAGTTCTTGAGCGGATTGAATGCGTTAACGAATCCGTATTTGGTCCAGGCAGACGGATAGCGGCTGCGGATTGACTTCAAGACCCGGAGTGTGGCGGCGGGCAGGAACGGCAGTGCGCCCCCGGCGGCGCTCGGTACAACCGAGCCATCGATGGGTCCCATCGCGGGCGGCCCCCCCCAGGCCACATATCCATGCTGGGAATCCGAGGCCGTGATTCCCCAGAGGTCGTCGCTGTAGTCCGGAAACTGCTTGCCCAATTCAATGCAAAAACGCCGGTGAACTTCGGTGGCAATCACAGAATTCTGGAAATAATCCGCGTATTTGTCGCGCTTGCCGCGAAAATCAAACCATGCCTGCGAGTACTGATGCACGAACAATGGCGCGAACGATCCGATATAACGCATGCCATCATACTCAAACGTCAGCCGCTTCCATGCATTCCAGGTTTCCGGGTGCAAGGGATGTGCCGAGGACCCCATGCCCAACAGGTACATCATCATCAGCTCGCTGTAGTAGTCCCACCGCGAGGACAGAAATCCGACTTCCGGAGTCCATCCGTGGGTTAGCAGCGACGTATCCTCCGAGAGCCAGCTCCAGTCCACGCGGCTGAAAATCAGATCCGCAAGTTCTGCGATCGCCGGATGACGGAAGTGCTCGCGGCAAGCCAGAACCCCGCAGAGCAGAATGGCCGTGTCCACCGAAGACACTTCGGAATCAAACATCCGTTCCCCGGTTTCGGGATTGGCGAAATGGTAAAAGAATCCGCGGTGGTTGGGCAGTTTCTTCCAGAGAAAGCGGAGCGTGGAAAAGACGCGCTCAACCGCCGCACTGGTCGATATAAAGCCGCGCTGATCTCCGATGCAGAGCGCCGTAAGACCGAAGCCGGTTGCCGCAATGCTGGAGGCGACCACCCGATCGTTGTTGTGAACATCGCAGCGGTCCTTCACCATGCCCGTTTTCGGGCTGCCTTGTTCCCAGAAGAAAAGAAAACTCGCGGCCTCCACGTCGTTCAGAAACTGATCATCTTCCTCGGATAAACCGGGCGTGACGGCGATCTGGGTAGCAGCGGGTCGCCCCGCGGCGGGCAATGCGGCCGCGACCTCACCTGAAGCGAGGCAAAGACTTGTTCCCAAAACCTGACGGAGCATCTGCCGCCGGGAGAGCAGGTTCGTTTTGGGATCAGTCATGCGTTTGCATTTTCGTCGATTGTGGCCAAACCTGGAAATTGCACAACTCAACGTGAATCTGCGGACCCAGTGAAGGACCAATGTTTCTAATAGTTTGACGCTTCAAAAGCCCTCTAGGATGCAGGGAAAGTGTTCGCAATTGCCCGCATTTGCGGAAACATTTGCGGCGTGACCTTCATCATATTTCAGGGCTCCCCCTGCCCTAGTCCTTGTGATCATTATAAAGTTGTACGCATGACTCGTATCCACAAAATCGAGGCTTGGATTGCTGTGCTCGTGGCGATTCTGCTTGCCGGAAGCGTCGTTGCGCTCATCCGCTGGCAGCGACAAAAGCCGCTTTCTCTTCGGGGGGCCGTCCTGGTCGAGGATTCCGACCCTCGAAAGCAGCAGCCCATCACCGGGGTTACGATTTCCGCTGGCGATCTGGCCATCTCCCCTGCCCAGTCCGACTCCTCCGGGCTGTTCATTGTCCGGCTCCGCAAACCAGTTCGGAAGGGACACCCCATTGTCCTTAACTTTCGCGCGCCGCAGTTCCGCCCGCTTGAGCTCAACGATGTCGTCAGCAGCAAGCTCTATGTCGTCCGTCTGGTTCCGTTGTCAAGCACTCCCGCTCCCAAGAATCAGCCGGAGGTCAAAGTCTCCAACGTGCGGGTAAGGTATACGGTCAGCGCGATGACCGAGTTGAATGTGGGAAGCGCGGTCAAAACCTTCGACGTCGAAAACAGGGGCAACGTGGCGTGTAAGGGTCAACAGCCATGCTCCCCCGACGGCAGATGGAAAGCGGCCCTCGGTTCGGCGACCCTCGATGCCGGCGCCGGCAATGAATTTCGCGGCGCCCGCGCCTCCTGCATCGCCGGCCCCTGTCCCTTCACAAGGATTGAAGAGGATCACTTGGCGCAGGGCGGTCAAGCCTTTATGGTGTCGGCCCTCAACTGGTCCGACACGGCTACTTTTCTTTTGGAGGCCGAGGTCTTTCGTCCCATGGTGAGCCAAGCCGAGCGCTGGTCCTATCCCGTCATTTTCGGGGCGGGACTTTCCTTCACGCTGCCCTCCGAGGCCCAGAGCGTAAGCATCGAGGCGGACCTCGACGGGCAGACCATCATTTTTCCGTTGGGACCGTCACTTTTCTTGAGTTGGGCCACCTGCGATGCAGGCGTTAATCCGGACAAAGGGCGAATCTATCGCTGCACGCCGAAACCGGGATATCGCTTTCAGTGAACCGCGCGACGGAGCCGATTTTGGCAATGCCGCTGCCCGTCCGCTTACTTCCGTCCTCGTCTTCGGAGATCCCAGGCGCGGCGGCCCACGATCCTTCGCCAGGCTTCGATCCTCCTTGCGGCGGGCATCGTCGGCGCCAAACCGATAGAGGTAACGTGCGCACTCACGGTTGGCGGCATGAACCGGCTCCAATTCCCGCTCGCCGTGCCCAAACGCCCGGGGACCAGAGCGTTAAAGTGCACGTAACGATGTGATGGGCAACAACTTAAGAGAAAGCATTGGGAGAGGTTTTGGGCCGCGCTCGGTTGGGGCTCGGTCCAGGCTGGCTTGATGAACAAGCACGCACCCGCCGGACAGACTCGCCTTCCCTAGCATTTGCGACCAAGAGCTTCCCAACCTTGCAATCTCTTGCAGCAACTAAGTTCCAGGTGGTCAATAAATTCTCTCAGGGCGCGGGGTGACTCGTCCCTTTTAGGAGGTTTTCATGTCAGAGGATACAGAGAAGAGGGGTCAGCAGAGCGGTCAATCCGGACACGGCCAGCAGTCTGGGCAAAAGGACCAGGGACAGCGTGGCGGGCAGAGCGGCCAGCAGCAGTCCGGCCAACAGCAGCCAAAGAAAGGTGGACAGAGTCAGTACGAGAACGAAGAAAATGACCAGAATCGCGATCGTCAACGTCGCGCTTCCTAGTTGTTTCGGCAGTCAAACTCCAGAAGTCCCGGCCCAACTGGCCGGGACTTCGTTTTCATCGCTCCACGAGGGCAATGTGAAGCGCTCTCCTGGTTCGTGCCGGCGTAGTTCCAGGGCCTAAATCAGCCCGGCATAGGCGAGTCGGATCTCGTCCGTATGGGCGCGGCTTGGGGCGACTCCCCGGCGCCCTCGATTGCGGCGTGTCAGGAGCGAGCGGGCCAGACAAACTCGAACATCCGACCCTGCTACGATTCGGTCCCTGTGTTCGCACCCGAAAGCGAATATTGCCACCGTGCGCAGACCTCGCGTTGAAAAAGAGAACCGAGCAAGATCAAGCCGGAGTCGATGGTGACGCACTGCTGGCCGGCGGCGGCATCTGGATAATGTTGTTCTTGATGGCGTAGACCACCAGATCACGGATGGAATGCAGACTGAGCTTTCGCATGATATTGCTGCGATGAGTTTCCACCGTTTTGGTGCTCAGATTGAGAAATGAAGCGACTTCCTTGGAACTTTTGCCTTCGGCGAGAAGTTGTGTAACTTCACGCTCCCGTGCGGTTAGCTCCGGCAAACTCGGCGGCTCATTGCGGGATATGGCGTGTCCCCTGTCCAGGAAACCACGCAACACCAGATCGTTCACGCGGGGCGTAAAGAACATTCGCTTGCTCTGCAAGGCTTCGACCGCAGAAACCAGATCGCGAGCAGCATCGGATTTGAGAACAAAGCCGCGAGCGCCAGCGTCGAGGGCTTCACGGATGACCTGATCGGCATCGGTGATGGTGAGGACGATGATCTTGAAATGCGGATCGTGCTGCAGCAGTTGACGCGTGGCATCCAGGCCATTGAGATTGGGCATGCCAATGTCCAAGATCACCACGTCCGGCTTCAACTGCTTGGCCATTTCGATCGCCTGCCGGCCATCGGACGCTTCGCCGCAGACTTCCCAGCCATCATGTTTCTGCAGAAGCGCACATAAACCCCGCCGCACAATCTCGTGATCATCGGCCAACAGGATACGCAGTTTCATGGTTGATCCTCCTAGCGCAGAGTTTTCCCAGTCCTCAAAGACGACCCTGGCCTGATTCTCGATGCTCAGCGTGCAGATCTCGCGCCAGCGCGGTAAATGACCGATGCTGGCTTACGGCCTCGACGGCCTCCACCAGATCCCGCGCCAGATTCGACTTAACGACATAGCCTCGAGCCCCGGCAGCCAAGGCCTCACGCATCATCTGCGGCGAGTCATGCTGCGTAACAAACAGAATCTCGCGTCCGGGAGTCTTTTGCTGGATCAGCCGGCAGGCTTCAATACCATTCATTCTTGGCATGGTGACATCGAGCACCACGACATCGGGTTGCAATTGGCCGACCTTCTCGACGGCTTCGACTCCGTCCGATGCTTCCCCTACTACTTCCCACTCCGATCGCCCCTCCAACAAAGTCCGCAGCCCTTGCCTCACGACGGGATGATCATCCACCAGCAGAATGCGAACTGCCATGATTATTCCCGGCTCCTCAGACCGCCGCTTGCCGACCCCTTCCCTCCGGGTTTCAGCGTCCGCAAATCCCCTGGTTTCAGAGCGATTAGCGAAACTGTGCAAGACTAGCATGGAACGGCCGAGGAGCCGAATACAGGGATTGCTGTATCCCAGCGCTTACAACATGAGGTCAAAAGCGGACAGCCGCACCCGCGCTAGGCTCCCGGTCGGATCGCGAAACGGTATCATCGATTTCCGGTATTTGCAGGTGCGCTGCCCATCGCTTGCGGAAAAGGAAATTTCCGCCCCGCTGATCCAGTTTTTCTCTTCACCAGATTCCCTTGTCGTTACCGGTGATCCTAAATTCCAGGGCAGCCGCAGTGGCCAGACCCGGGAGCAGACTCAGGCGCAAAGTGCTCTGAATGTCCCCCTGGAACAGCAGGGTTTTCCATTGTGAGGCGTAGAGACTCGCCGCCTGGGGAAAAATGGGAATGCGCAGAAAATTTCGTTGCAGGTGGACCAACTCATTCCCGAATCGCGCCGCATCGGTGACGAAAGCAGGCAGGGAGAGATTCTCACCACGATAGGACCTGACGTATCCCGACACAATCACCAGATAGGTGGCCACTCCCTGCCACACTCCGGCCGAGCTCGCCAGGGACTTCAAATACCCGTAATCGACGGTGGCGCAATCCACCAGCTTTGCATTATCCACGAGGTCACAGAGCCGGAGGTAAAAGTGGCGATACATCCGTTGCAGGGTGCTGATGATGATTCTGTCTTCCGGGGCTGGTACCTTGAAAGTGTGCAAACCGAACGGTGCAGTATCGGCGCGCGCGGCCAGAGACCGAGGAATGGCGATTTGCTCGCCCGTTTGGCCCAATCGCGCCACGTGCACTTCCACGAGTTCCGGCAGACCGGGAACGACAAAGTTCCACTTGTCCGCCAATCGGTCCCCCCAGCTTCGCTTGGCGACGTGCGCATGGAAACGTTCGCGCATGATAGCAACGACGTCGGCGGACTTCGCGTTGGTATAAAGATCAAGGTCGCTCCCGAGGTCCGGCCAGTGGTCGAGAGACTTGATCACAATGACGTCTCCCGCCTCCTCCAGGGCCTGGCAGATGGGAGACAAAAAAGCCAGGGCATGATGCGCACGCGCCTGCTCCTTGACCAGCGCCTGCTCAATCCATTCCGCCGTGGCGCTGTCTTTCGATCCCCAGACGCGTTGCAGACCGGGGAAAGCCCGCAGGATCACGTGATGGGAGCTGGCGAGCGCCCAAAGTTCGGGAAGCTCATCGATACCCACGCCGGAAACTGACTCGGCAAGCGGCTCGAAGAATTCGTCTCGCCGAACCGGGCTCGCGGCTCGATTCGTGCTGCGGACGCCGTCGGTTCCCAACAACGCCCGTGAAAGAAGGGTGAGATGTCGCGTGCAGATGTTCGCGCGGTTCATAGCATCTTTACCAGACAGGAGAAATCTGCAGGCAGACAGTCGCCAGCCTGCCATCGCAGGCGCTCCGGATCACGCCCGGGCCTGAACCTCCGGGAAGAGTGAGGACGAGTGCGAACGAGATCCCCTCGTTCCTGGCGTCGAGCAAGGCTTCCGGCGACGCACGTTCTCGTCCGCAGGCACAACGCGGAGAAAGATCGCGAACCAGAATCGCGGATCTTCGCCGAGTCGAGACTCCTCTTCATTACAACGCGCCGCACGCCAGCGAAATCTCCGACCGATTGCTATCCGCCTGGCATTTCACGCGATTTGCGGACTTGTCATCTGCCTTCAGCCGCGGCGTCCTCCTTTTTGGAAACAGGACATCGCGCATTTTCAACTTGGCTTTGTGAAGCTGGGACTTGGAGTTTCCGACGGAGCATTGCAGAAGGTGCGCTATCTCCTGATGTTGGTAGCCCTCGACTTCATGAAGGTCGAAGATCTGCCGGCATCCGGCCGGAAGCTCGGCGACCGCCCGACGCAATGCAATGCGGTCAATCACCCCGCTTAGGTTGGGATCGGCTTTCCCCACGTCGCGCTTGATCGATGGCGATTCTGTCGACACCGGCTCATCCAGAGAGACTAACGGCGGAGACTTGCGACGACGCAACTTCATGAGCACCGTGTTGACGGCAATCCTGTAGAGCCAGGTAGAGAAAGCGGAATCACCGCGAAACGAGTTCACGCTGCGGAACACCTGCAGGAACGCTTCCTGAGTCAGGTCCTCTGCGTCTGTTACATTCCTTGTCATCTGCAGACAAACCGAATACACACGCTTCTTGTGCAACTGGTAGAGTGTGGCAAAAGCCTGCTCATCGCCACGCTGTGCAAGTTGAATAAGGAGGGCCTCGGAATCTTTTCCCTGGCTTTCATCCTTCGGCGAAACAACTCCTACGGGAGGCAGATTGGTTGACGACGCGGATATCACGCAAGTGGCCACAGTAGTCTCCTTCGATCAAAGCGCATGTCTGATTTGCTCTCCCCGATTCCGGGAGATGCATCTTACGAGGAGGAGACTAACAATACGATGGCGCCGGGCCCATCGGGACGCTCCTGTAATCGCTTGCGTAACTTGCTGTATCCGGCTTCTGAGGGGAGGGGATGCTCAAAAAAGGTGAAACCCAACTTCTACACTGATCTGCACATTGACCGGCCTTCCATCTTTCATGGCGGGCTGGAAGCGCCAACGCTGAACGGCTTCCACGGCCTTCGCGTCCAGGCCGTAACCCAAACCGTGGACGACTCGTATGTTGCGGGGATGGCCGGTTTCATCAACAATCAGCCAGAGAATGCATTTTCCCTGGGTCTTCGACACACGAGCTTCTTCGGTGTATTCGGGATCTGGGGTAGACACGGCCTGAGGCGCCGAGATTCCACCGCCGACTTTGAACACCCCTCCTCCGATGCCGCCCCCACTGCCGGAACCCACACCTGGTCCGTGACCGACTCCCACTCCGCTACCGACGCCAGAACCAATCCCACCCCCCGAGCCCACTCCGTTTGAAGGCGGAGCCGAAGGCAGAGGGACGGCGGCTGGGTTACCGAGGTTGGGCATGCGATTGTCGGCCAAATGCAGTTGGGGTGGAACAACCACCGTGGGCTCAGCAACCAGTTTCGGTTGCTCGGTGCGAACAACAATTTGCGGCGGCGTAATCTGCACCATCGCCGGTTTTGGGAGTCTGCCTTTCGGTGCGGTCAGACGGTCGTGCTCTCCGCCACCGCCTCCGCCGCTGGCCACTTTGGTCGAGACCGGCAGGGCATAGGAATCCAGGGAAGGCGCAACCAGAGTTACGGTCTCGTGGGGTTGGACCCGTGGCACCTGCTTGGGAGCGAGCAGAGTGACGCCCAGAATCAAGCCCACCAGTGCCACGTGCACAATCGCTGAGCCCACCAGACCATTCGATCGATAGTTGTTGTAATGTCCCCAAATCGCATCGGGCCCGGTCCGCTTCTCGGCTGCAAACTTGGACCTCGGGTTCACGGGCGAAACCCTCTCTCGCCCCATCGGCCGAGAGGGTCCTTGAGCGCGAAAAAGTACGTCGAGCACCTCGGATGTCGAAAGGGGAGACAGCGCGTGGGCGGGTTCTGGCGGATGCGGCATGAACGCTCCTTCATCTCTCGCGGTATCAGCGGACACCTCTGACCCCACGATAGATGCGCCAACGCCGGAAGTGGTTTACGAGGTCGGCTCTTCCTCCCATCGAGAATCGAGCCAAGGCCGTGCAGGGCGGGGAAATTTTGATCCAAACCTCTACCGCATTCCCCCGATTGGCGAGTTCTAGCGGTTCGAGTAGCCAGTTTCGGGCACTCGCTCGATCGATCCCCACTTGCGAGTTAGGCGGTCGCAGGAGATGGTTTCCCCGACCATTTCCTTTTGACTTCGCCAGAACCGTGGTTCGGCGCAAAGTGGCAGAGTACGGACCCTTTCCTTCAGGCACATCCGTTCAGCACCGCACTGGGTTCCCGCACTACCGAACTCGCAGGGATCATCAGTTCGAGAAGGGTCCCCGGATTGGCGCTCCTCAGCCGCAATTCCCCGCCAAATTCGCGGGCGCGCTGGTTCATGCCGCCAATGCCAACCCCCAATTTCTCTGGGCGAAGCTCCGCAATCCGCGGATCGATTCCTTTGCCATCGTCGAGCACGGAAGCGACGATCGAACCGTCTCTTCGATGCAACGTGATCCACACCTTCCGCGCTTCCGCATGCCGGAATACATTGGTCAGTGCCTCCTGCACAATGCGGAAGACTGCGGTCTCAACTTCGGGTGCCAGCCTGGGGAAATCAGGCGGCTGGACGTCGAGCAGCACTTCAATGCCGCTTCGCTTGGTAAGCCCCTCCGCATACCAGGCAAGCGCCGACAGCAATCCCACCTCATCGAGCAGTGGGGGATGGAGAAGGTGAGACATCGTGCGCACTTGCTGAATCGCACGATCGATAATGCTGCTGGCCTGGGCACATGCTTCCCGCGGTTGCGACGAATTTTCGAAAAGCATCTTGTCCAAAATCATCTTCGCCACGGCAAGTTCTTGACCGAGCCCGTCGTGCAGGTCGCGTGCGATGCGACGCCGCTCCTGGTCCTGCGCCGACATGAGGCGAACGGAAAGACGCCGCAGTTCGTCGGTGCGTTTGTCGACCATTTTTTCCAGTTCGACGGCGTTATCGCGAATCGATTGTTCCAGCAGTTTGCTGTCCTGGATGTCGGAGCAGGTGCCGTACCACTTTACGATCTTCCCCTCCGGGCTTCGAATCGGGACCGCACGGGCCCGAAACCAACGGTAGGCGCCGTCTCTCGAGCGAAGGCGATACTCCGATTCGTATTGTGCCCCCGCATGCACCGATTGTTTCCAGCCGGACTTGCTGTTCTCAATGTCGTCAGGATGCACATAATCCAGCCAACTGACGCGGTTGCCGTTGGCGGTAGCGCCGGTATAGTCGTAAAACCGATCGCTGACATACTCGTAGCTTCCGTCTCCCTGACTGCTAAAGATGACATCGGGAGCGGTGCTTACGATGGCATCGAGTTCCTGATTCTTGCCCACCAGTTCGTAATTGAGTTGCAGCAACAGCTCCGCTTTCGCCGCCAACTCCTCCGTGCGCTCCAACACCCGACGCTCGAGATCACGATTGAACTCTTCGAGCTGTCTGGTTTTACGATGTAATTCGGCGAATACTCTGACCTTGGCTCGCAACAGGTCTTGCACGACCGGAACCGAAATGTAGTCGACTGCTCCGTGCTCGTATCCTTTGAGCCGGTCCAGGTCCGTCAGGTGCACAGCCGAGATGAAGATGATGGCGGTTCTTTGAAAGCGTGGATGCTGTCGGATCATGGTGGCCAACTCAAAACCATCGAGCTCGGGCATACTGACGTCCATCAGCACCACGGCCACGTCGGTCTTGAGCAAAATCTCCAGCGCCTCCTTGGCGGAAGCCGCTTTCATCAAATTCTCGCCCAGTTCCGCCAGCATGACTTCATAGCTGAGCAGCTTGGCGGGCTGATCATCCACCATGAGAATATTGACTCTTTCGTCTTTCCTCATTTTTCTCTCCCTTCACCGCACGAGCGCCAGGCCGGCGTTGCCCCACGCTCATCTGTGAAGCCACATACGCAGCGATGAGAGTAGCTGCTCGGTATTCACGGGTTTGGCCAGATATTCGGATGCACCGGCTTCAAGGCATTTCTCGCGATCCCCCTTCATTGCTTTTGCCGTCAGGGCAATGATGGGCAAGCGCTGGAACGCGATGTTCTGCCGAATCACCCGCATCGTTTCGTATCCATCCATTTCCGGCATCATGATGTCCATCAGCACGATGGCAACATCCGGTGTCGACTCCAGTTTCGCGATCGCCTCCCGGCCGGTTCCGGCGGTGATCACATCCATCCCGCGGCGTTCGAGCACGCTGCTGAGAGCAAAGATGTTGCGCACATCATCGTCGACCACCATCACTTTCTTGCCGACGAGCGCATCGTCGGAGTGATGCAACCGGTCGAGCATCCGCTGCTTTTCGTCGGGAAGGTCAGCGACGACGCGATGCAGGAACAGGGCCGTCTCATCCAGCAATCGTTCGGGCGATTCGACTCCCTTGACCACAACGCTGCGCGCCAGGACATGCAAACGTGCATCCTCCTCGGTCGAAAGCTCCTTGCCGGTGAACACGACGACCGGCAAATCGCTCAGCGAGGGAGTGTCGCGGAAACGCTCCAACACCTCAAAGCCGGAGATGTCGGGCAACCGCAGATCCAGAACGACGCAGTCGAACGACTGCTCGTTCACCGTCTGGATTGCCGACTGGCCGCTGGAGACGACCGTCACATCGATGTCGTCGGAGCCCAGCAATTCCCGGATGCTGAGTTGCTCCGCCGGATTGTCTTCGACCACAAGCAATCGTTTGCGCCGCGGCGCGGCGTACTGTTTGATGCGGGTCAATGCGGTTTCCAGCCCCTGTGGCGTGGTAGGTTTGGTGACAAAGGCAAACGCGCCCCGGGCGAGGCCATGGTGACGGTCCTCGTCGAGCGTGAGCATCTGCACGGGAATATGCCGGGTCGCCGGATCTTGTTTCAGGTGGTTCAACACCGTCCAGCCCAGCATGTCGGGCAGGAACACGTCCAACGACACTGCCGTAGGGTGAAATTCGCGCGCCAGTGCCAGTGCTTCGGCGCCACGCATGGCCACCAGCACCTTGAACCCCTTGTCCCGGGAAAGATCACACAGCACCCGCGCATAATGGGGATCATCCTCGACAATCAGCAGAAGGGCATCGTCGGGCCGCAGATTCTCGCGATCGTCAGGAATTTTTTCGACCGGAAGTTCCACCGTGCTCACGCCCGACAACTGCGCCGGTGAAATCGCGGCGGTATACTTCCGCTCCATCGTCGAAGCGCCCGAAGGTCCTACGTAGGTTTGCGGCAAATAGAGAGTGAAAGTGCTCCCCCGATCGGGGGCGCTCCGCAGCTGGATCTCGCCGCCCAGGAGGCTAGCCAGTTCGCGGCTGATGGCAAGCCCAAGCCCGGTGCCGCCGTATTTTCGGCTGGTACCGGCATCTGCCTGCTGAAAGGCCTCAAAGATGATGCGCTGCTTGTCGTAGGGGATGCCAATGCCGCTGTCGGTGACCTCAAAGGCAACCACGGTTGCGGCGTTCGCCAGGATTGGGTGATCCTCGCTCCATCCGCTTTTGGCCACGGACACCGAAAGCCGCACCCCCCCCAGTTCGGTGAACTTGAAGGCGTTCGACAGCAGATTCTTCAATACCTGCTGTAAGCGTTTCGAGTCGGTTACCACGCTGCGGGCAAGATGAGGATCGGTCTGCACTTCGAAGCTGAGGCGCCGATTCTCGGCCTCATGCCGGAAGGGACGTTCCACCGTGTCCAGCAGACTGGCAACGAAGACTTCTTCCGCCTCCACGGAAACCGTTCCCGATTCGATCTTTGACAAATCGAGGATGTCGGTGATGAGGTTGAGCAAGTCCGTGCCGGCGCCATGAATCGTTCGCGAGAACTCCACCTGTTTTGGCGTCAAGTTCCCGTCCGGATTGTCGCTGAGTTGTTGCCCGAGGACGAGGATGCTGTTGAGGGGCGTACGCAACTCATGCGACATGTTCGCCAAAAATTCCGATTTGTATTTTGACGTCAGCGCCAACTCCTTGGCCTTCTCTTCCAAAGCACGGCGGGCTTGCTCGATTTCCTGGTTCTTGCGTTCGACTTCGACGTTCTGTTCCGCGAGCTGCTGCGCTTTTTGCGCCAACTGCTCGTTGGTCTGCTGTAACTCTTTTTGCTGCATTTGCAGTTCGGTGGCCAATTGCTGAGACTGCTTCAACAGGCCTTCGGTCTGCATCGTGGCCTCGATGCTGTTGAGGACGATGCCAATGCTGGCCGTCAACTGTTCGAGAAATGCCAGGTGGGACGTGGTGAAGTTGCTGAGCGAGGCTAATTCGATCACCGCCTTGACGCGATCTTCGAAAAGCACGGGCAGCACAATTACGTTTCGCGGAACCGCCTCGAATAATCCCGAGCGGATCGAAATCGTGTTGGGCGGCAATTCGGAGATGAGCATGCGCCGCTTTTCCGCCGCGCATTGTCCCACCAGCCCCTCTCCGATCTGCAAGCGGCGCAAGTGTCCATCTTCGCCATCGCCGGCAAACGCCGACAGGAGTACCATCTCCGCGGATTCTTCGGTTCCCATCTGGTAGATCACTCCCTGTTGCGCGTTCACCAGGGGGGATAGTTCGGAGAGGAGCATGCGTCCGACCGTTGTCAGATCGCGCTGCCCCTGCAGCATGCCGGTGAAGCGGGCCAGATTGGTCTTCAGCCAGTCCTGTTCGGTGTTGCGGTCGGTGGTCAACCGAAGGTTGTCGATCATGGTGTTAATGTTGTCCTTCAGCTCAGCCACTTCGCCGCTCGCTTCCACTTGAATCGAACGCGTCAAGTCGCCCTTGGTAACCGCAGTGGCCACCTCTGCAATTGCGCGCACCTGGTTGGTCAGGTTGTCGGCCAGCAGGTTGACATTGCCGGTAAGATCTTTCCAAGTACCGGCTGCGCCCGGCACGTTGGCTTGTCCACCGAGTCGGCCTTCGACCCCCACTTCGCGGGCCACGGTTGTCACCTGATCAGCAAAAGTGGCAAGAGTGTCCGTCATGTTGTTAATGGTTTCGGCGAGCGCCGCGACTTCACCTTTCGCGTTTACGGTCAGCTTCTGCGTGAGTTCGCCATTGGCCACCGCGGTTACCACTTTGACGATGCCGCGCACCTGTTCCGTCAGATTGGCGGCCATCACGTTTACGTTATCGGTAAGATCCTTCCACGTGCCGGCCACGCCCGGCACCTGCGCCTGCCCGCCCAGCTTGCCTTCCGTGCCCACTTCGCGGGCAACGCGGGTAACTTCAGCGGCGAAGGCATTGAGCTGATCGACCATGGTATTGATGGTGTTCTTCAGTTCGAGAATTTCGCCCTTCACATCGACGGTAATTTTTCGGGACAGGTCGCCGCGGGCCACAGCCGTAGTCACCTCGGCAATGTTGCGTACCTGGCCGGTCAAATTTCCAGCCATGGCATTGACTGAGTCGGTAAGGTCCTTCCATGTGCCGGCCACGCCGGACACGTTCGCCTGTCCCCCCAGACGGCCTTCGCTGCCCACCTCGCGGGCCACACGGGTGACTTCGGCGGCAAACGAGCGCAATTGCTCGACCATCGTATTCAGCGTTTCCTTCAGCTGAAGGATCTCGCCGCGCACGTCCACCGTGATTTTCTTCGAGAGATCGCCGTTGGCGATGGCGGTCGCAACTTCGGCGATATTGCGGACCTGGCCCGTCAGGTTGCTGGCCATGAAATTGACGTTGTCGGTGAGATCTTTCCAGGTACCGGCAACGCCGGGTACCTGCGCTTGCCCCCCCAACTTCCCGTCGGTGCCGACTTCGCGCGCCACGCGCGTTACCTCGCCGGCAAAGGCATTCAGCTGATCCACCATCGTGTTGATGGTGTTCTTAAGTTCAAGAATTTCACCCTTCACGTCGACCGTGATCTTGCGCGACAAATCGCCTCGCGCGACAGCGGTCGTCACCTCGGCAATGTTGCGCACCTGACCGGTGAGGTTGCCGGCCATCGAGTTCACCGAGTCGGTAAGATCTTTCCAGGTACCGGCCACGCCGGGCACATTCGCCTGTCCTCCCAGACGGCCTTCGGTACCGACTTCACGCGCCACGCGCGTCACCTCGCCGGCGAAGGCATTCAGCTGATCCACCATCGTGTTGATGGTTTCCTTGAGCAACAGGATCTCGCCGCTGACGTTCACCGTGATTTTCTTCGAAAGGTCACCACTGGCGATGGCGGTCGAAACCTCGGCGATGTTGCGAACCTGGCCGGTCAAGTTGCTCGCCATCGAGTTGACCGAGTCCGTCAGATCCTTCCAGGTACCGCCCACGCCGGGCACCTGCGCCTGCCCGCCCAGTTTGCCATCCGTACCCACTTCGCGGGCCACGCGCGTGACTTCGGAAGCAAACGACCGCAACTGGTCCACCATCGTATTGATCGTGTCTTTCAGCTCAAGAATTTCACCCCGTACGTCGACCGTGATCTTGCGCGACAGATCGCCGCGGGCCACAGCCATCGAGACCTCGGCGATGTTTCGAACCTGGCCCGTCAGGTTGCTGGCCATGAAGTTCACATTGTCGGTGAGGTCCTTCCAGGTGCCGGCGACACCGGGCACTTGCGCCTGTCCTCCGAGTTTGCCTTCGGTGCCGACTTCGCGGGCCACGCGCGTGACTTCGCCCGCGAACGCGTTGAGCTGGTCGAGCATCGTGTTGATTGTGTTTTTGAGTTCGAGAATTTCGCCCTTCACGTCGACCGTGATCTTGCGCGACAGGTCGCCACGGGCCACAGCCGTGGTCACCTCGGCGATATTGCGCACCTGACCCGTCAGATTTCCAGCCATGGAGTTCACCGAATCGGTGAGATCCTTCCAGGTTCCGGCAACCCCAGGAACATTGGCCTGTCCGCCAAGACGGCCTTCGCTGCCGACCTCGCGGGCCACGCGCGTGACCTCGCCCGCGAAACGATTGAGCTGATCGACCATCGTGTTCAGGGTTTCCTTGAGCTGCAAGATCTCTCCCCGCACGTCGACCGTGATCTTGCGAGAGAGGTCACCGTTGGCAATAGCGGTTGCCACTTCGGCAATATTTCGCACCTGGCCGGTCAGGTTGCTGGCCATGAAGTTGACGTTGTCGGTGAGATCCTTCCAGGTGCCGCCCACGCCCGGCACCTGCGCCTGTCCTCCCAACTTGCCTTCGGTGCCGACTTCGCGTGCCACGCGCGTCACCTCGCCGGCGAAGGCATTCAGCTGGTCCACCATCGTGTTGATCGTATCCTTGAGTTCGAGGATTTCCCCCTTCACATCGACCGTGATTTTGCGCGACAGATCGCCGCGGGCGACGGCGGTTGTGACCTCGGCAATGTTTCGAACCTGGGCCGTCAAGTTGCCAGCCATGGCGTTGACCGAGTCGGTGAGATCCTTCCAGGTGCCAGCCACGCCCACAACGACAGCCTGTCCGCCCAACTTGCCATCGGTACCGACTTCCCGGGCCACGCGCGTCACCTCGGACGCAAACGAGCGCAACTGGTCGACCATGGTGTTGATGGCTTCTTTAAGCTGAAGGATTTCGCCGCGCACATCCACGGTAATCTTGCGGGAGAGATCGCCGCTGGCAACGGCGGTCGCGACTTCGGCGATGTTGCGAACCTGACCGGTCAGATTGCTGGCCATCGAGTTGACCGAATCCGTGAGATCTTTCCAGGTCCCGGCGACGCCTGGCACCTGTGCCTGCCCGCCCAGTTTTCCGTCGGTTCCGACCTCGCGCGCGACGCGCGTTACCTCGGCGGTAAAAACGCCGAGCTGCTGGATCATGGTGTTGACGATGTTGGCGGAACGCAGAAACTCGCCTTCGAGCGGCCGACCATCCACGTCCAACCGAACGGTCTGCGTCAGGTTGCCCTGGGCAACGGCTGCAATGGCGCGGGTAACTTCGGCGGTGGGACGAAGCAGATCTTCGACCAGGGTGTTGACCGAAACTTCAATGTCGCCCCACGCGCCTCGCGCTTCATGAAAGCGCGTTCGCTCGCGCGTTCTGCCTTCCTTGCCCACTACCTGCCCAACACGCTTCAGTTCCTGGGCCATCTGCTGGTTGGCAGCGACAATGGAATTGAAAGTGTCGGCGATTTTTCCTTCCAACCCGGTCCAAGACCCTGGGAGCCTTACCGAAAAGTCGCCATCGCGCATGGTTTGCAGGCTGGCGAGAATCGCGCTTAGGTCGGGAGAAGCAGGCTCGGCTACCAGAACGGCATTCCCGTTACTCTTCTCCCGGGCGTGAGGCTTGCCAGTGGCAACCACACTCGCCCCGTCTTGGCTGTTTCTTTTCATCGTGCTCTCCTAGGGAGGGAACGCCGTGCAAGGCCAAGCCGGGCCGAAGGGTATGGGGCCACCATTTCGAAGGGGATGCGTGTGCAGGCACCTCGCCGTAGGTTGCTGAAAATGGGCGCACCACCGGAATCGGCATCGCTCTGCATGCATTTGCTGAATGCCACTTAGAGGACTTGCTATCCAAACATGATGGTTCTACCTGAAAAGCTGCAGGCTGACTCTAGGGTATTTGCTGTAGTCTGACGATGAGACAGAGCCAGCCCTCTGCGGTCGTAGATTCCCTGTCGGATCCAAGGCCCGGTTCGGCAAGGACCTCCGGAACTGAAGTCAAAAACCGACCCCTGAGAACTCCGGGGAATCACTGCCCGCCTGGGTCAGGCCACCGCCTCCCGGGCCCAGGCTTGTTCAAGCGTGGCGGTCTCGATGGCCCCGGTCCGACGCAAGATCTCCACTGCCTGAGTCGTGCGCTCTCTTTCGGGGCTTTCGACATACACCAGCACTCCCGTCTCGCCGATTTGGTCTTCCAGTCGCTCCGCGTCACATTCGGAAAATCCCAATCCTACCAAGGCTCCTGAGTTGCCGCAGAGGCCGGGGGAATCCTTCCTCATGACCAAGGCGTGGAGGAAAGCCCGCGAACGTATGAAGAATCCGGCCGTCGGGATAATCACAGCTCCGAGTTTCATAAGCCACCCCATCAACTCTTCTACGGTCGCAGTTCCTCTTCGCTCGGAGTTCAGAAGGTTCGCCTCGCGCATGATTTTGGCAATATGATGCCGGGGCCAAACCATCAGGCAAATCTGCTCATTGCTGATTCCGGATTGGTTCAAACTTCGCACGACTTGTTGAAGAGCGACATCGCTCGCATACATTCCGTATGCAGCTGGCATAGGTGCGGCCATGATCAGGGTCTCCAATCCCCGCAACACAACAGACGCGCCTCCGGATACCGGGACCGCGGTGAGGTTGAGCGATGCGAGTGTTCTATCGAAGCGGGTATTCTGAGGGGATACGTTATACAACCGCGCATTCGAAAAAACTCGGGTAGATCCTGTAGACGGCGCCCCCGGATGCTACGCCTGTTCGTCACAGCTCTTGGCAGTGGTGGCCTCGGGTGGCGCTTCAACGATCACTTCCACTTCGGCACTCTGCTTGAGCCGTACCTTGTCGCCATTTTCGTCAATCAACTGGTTCTCAATCCGAATCTCTCTGTATAAGTCATCGGCCCCCTCAATTGCGATCTGGGCCTTTTCTGGGTCCCCTGGCTCCAGAGGGTGAATGATCTTTTCGACTGTGGCCGTCAAGATGGTGCTGGGTTTTTCGCTCATAAGGGCCTTAACATTTAGCGGCGCATCGCGACCAGCCTACGCTGTCGCGCGAAAAACTCCCTTTGGCGCTCGCTCAATGGTCCGCTGGCTTTCTCCGCTTTTCGTTATTGGGAGGCACATTCATCTCGGAACTCATCTCTCGGTCCCGGTTGATGGCATGGCAGTTACGGATCGACGAATCCTGTTTGTCACGTCGACCGCCTTTTCGCGAACTGATTCCCGGGTCTCGCTGCCGGAAGCGGGCGCCAACAAGATTCCCAATCCCGCTCCGACACCGACGCCGAGCAAGAAGCCGGTGGCGCGCGAGGGCCAGTAGCCTTTGCCCTGAAAAGCATCGGCAGCCGCTTCGAGCCGATCGACAGCCGTATCGTATCTGGCAGCGACGGTGTCGCTTATGTCTTCATACTTTCCGCTGACAGTATCGGTTATGTCATCTACGCTATCCTTGATCCGGTTTCCAACTGCAGCTCGGACTTTGGGTTCGGTAAACAGGAGGCTCAGTCGGGCAGCCAGACGCAGCCAATCCGTCATCGTGTTCTTTGTTGTTCTCGCATTCCTCATTCCAAAATTCCTCATGACGATTTCCTTCCCGGAAATTTCCCTTCATTCGCAGATTTCGACTGTAACGGTCGGAGGTGGATGAAGCCATCGGTAAAGTCGTGTAGACCGTCAAGTTGGGAGCGGTACGGGTGTTCGAGCATCAGGTGGAACCGCGGATCAGACCGAGAATCCGCGCAAGAGCCGACATCCACCCGGCCGATAATCAATTGCGACTGGCCGGGGAACGTGCACGAGCCGGAGAAATCATTTTTCCCTTGCTGAGGTCACTCATGGTCTCGGCAATACCCGCTCTGAAAATTACCGGACCGGTTGCCTCCATAGTGCGTTGCCAGGCTGCGATCGACCGCGAAGCAGAACGCGGCGACGCCGAATTCATCAGTCGAAGTGGGGGTTGGCCTCAGAGAAGCGCGCTCTACGGTGGGGGCGGCGACCGTGAACCATGGCCGCCGGGCACTGATTCGCATCGTGCGCGACGGCCGCGATGTCTGGCTTAGGGCGAGCACTGCACAAAACTGGAAATGAGGGTAACCGCGGAAGTTCTGGAAAGAGGCAACTACCGGTCCGATCTGGCCCATCCAAAGTGTCGTTTGGGGCGGAGTTCCCATCTCCAACGCCCCCGCCACGCGTCGTCGGGGTCCGGAAAACCCGCGATTGTGGATTCCGTCACCAAGTCGTACCCCACGGTGGGTTCACGTCGATCAGGCACGAGATTTTTCGTTGCAACCGGAACTGGCTGCAACTTTTTTGAGCCACCAGTCCTGGCTGTTCATGCTGCGGGCGCCCTCGCGATCGGCCGGCCGATCATAGGTTCCGTCGGATTTCATATGCCTGGCCTTGACCACATCCGCGAGATACGTGGCGAGCACCTCATCGTGGAGAAACCGCACCAGCTTGGGGTCCTGCACCGGAAAGTCAACTTCCACCCTGCGATTGAGATTGCGCGGCATAAGGTCGGCACTGCCAAGATAGATTTCCTCGTGCCCGGCATTGCGGAAGTAGAAAATCCGGCTGTGCTCAAGGAATCGTCCCACGATGCTGGTCACCCTGATGTTTTCGCTGATACCGGCAATCCCGGGACGCAGGCAACAGACCCCGCGTACCAGAAGATCGACCTGGACGCCGGCCTGTGAGGCCTCGTAAAAAAGCTGAATCATGCGCTTGTCTACCAGGGCGTTCATTTTAAAGATCAGTTGGCCCCGCTCGCCGTTGCGCTGGTGCTCGATCTCGCGACGAATGAGCCGCTCAAAGTTCTGCCTCATGTCCACCGGGGCTACCAGCAACTTCCGGTAGTCGACCTTCGCGGAATAACCCGTCAAGTAGTTGAACAAGTCGGTGCAGTCGGCGCCAATCGCTTCGTCACAGGTGAACATTCCAATATCGGTATAGAGTTGCGCAGTAACGCTGTTGTAGTTGCCGGTGGAAAGATGTACATAGCGACGGATGGCGTTGCCTTCACGCCGAACCACCAGAGCCGTCTTGCAGTGGACTTTCAGGCCGAGCAACCCGTAGACGACATGCACCCCCTCGCGTTCAAGAGCACGCGCCCACTCGATGTTGCTCTCTTCGTCAAAACGGGCCTTAAGTTCAACCAGCGCGGCAACCTGTTTTCCCTCGCCGATGGCATCCAGCAGCGCCTCCACGACCGGAGAGTTACGCCCCACGCGATACAGCGTGATTTTGATCGCCAGGACCGCCGGGTCTCGAGCCGCTTGCTGGAGAAACGTCACTATGGGCTGAAAGGAATCGAAGGGGTGGAGCAGAAGGACATCCTGGCGTCGAATGGCGGCAAACATGTCCTCGCCCTCTTCCTCGGGGTGCAGCGCCGCCGGAACCGCAGGGATGAACGGCTTATCCTTCAGATCGGGACGTTCCACCGCCGAAAGATGCTTGAGGCGTGACAAGGCAATGGGCCGTCCCACCAGGTAGACATCATCGGGTACGACTTCCAGGTTCTTCTGCAGAATTTCCAGAACTGCCAGCGGCATGTCATCGTTCACTTCCAGCCGGATCACGTCCGCAAATCGCCGCTGCCACACGCCCTCTTCAACCGACTCGAGAAGATCGCCGGCCTCAAGCTCCTGGATGTCGCTGTCCCCGTCACGGGTTACGTGGAAAGGATGGGCTTCAATGATTCGCATTCCTGGAAACAGGCTCTCCAAATTGGCCACGATGAGCTGCTCTAACCAGACAAAGTGCTGCGGCGCAAGCATTTTCTTTTTTTTGGTCCCGGCTTCTTTGACCAACGGAGTCACCGGTATGAGCTGTGGCAGGATGTCGGGCACCTTGACCCGGGCGAAATGTTCGGTACCCTGCGGGTCGCGGATCAGTACGGCCAAATTCAAGCTGAGGTTCGAGATGTGCGGAAAGGGTCTGCCGGGATCGAACGCCAGGGGAGTTAGCGTGGGAAAGACCGTCTCCGAGAAGTACTTGTTCACGCCAGTGCGCTGTACCGAGGTCAGCTGAGAATAATCGACGATCGACAAACCAACCTTCTTCAGGGCCGGAAAGATCTGCCGACCCAAACACTCGTGTGCAACTTTGAACAGCGCCGAAACGCTTTCACGGATGGCACCCAGTTGTTGTTTGGGCGTCATCCCGTCAGGGCCACATTCGAGCACACCGCTCTCCGCCTGCCGCTTCAGCCCGGCCACCCTCACCATGAAGAATTCGTCCAGGTTGGAACCGACGATGGAGAGAAATTTCACACGCTCAAGCAGGGGATTGTTGTGATCCCGGGCCTCGTCCAGGACTCGCTTCTGGAAGGCCAGCAGGCTGAGCTCTCGATTCACGTAGAAGCGTGGAGCGTCCAGCGGCGAAGAAGCGTCGGAGGTCCCTGCTCGGTCGCACTCTTCTTGCTTGGCTTTGCTGGGCGGTCGCCCAACGCGCTGCTTTTTCTTGATCGCGGAAGTGTGCTCAGCGGGCATTGGGATCGTCTGACATTGGGATCGTCTAAGGATATACCGACTAAGCCCCACCCATTGAGCCGGAGAGAACCGGCCTGTCCCACCGAGCGGCCTGGAATCTGTATCGAGCGCAAATATAAGGGAGCATTGTTAAAGGGAGATTAATTTCTTCAGCTTGTCGCCGGGGGCTGAATTTGCCACCTTCAGCCCCGATCCCTCCCTCCCAGTGTGCCGAACGGACTTGCTTCCGAACCGGACAGCGGTGAGTAAATCAGACCACCGCTGCATCGAATTTCGGAGTCGATAACCACCCAATTGCTGCAAGCCGCCCGGGTGAGATCGGCCGATTCGGCCGCGACCTGCTGGACTATTTTCCAGGAAAGGCTGATCCGGGTTTCCCGCAGAGCCGGGTGACGGGAAGGACCCGCCGTCGCGTCCTTGCCTCCGAACCACGGTCTGGCGCGTGCCCTCCCACCTCCCGGCTGGAGCAAACGTACGGATGGCGTGGCTCACAGTCACTGTGACATCAGACACTTTCGAGCGGTTGCCCTAGACGAGACTCGGGGAAATTTTTAACGCCAGCATAACCTCTCATTCACATACCTCTGCTATTCGTGGTCCGGGACACGATCTTCCCGATGGTCACCACTGGTGATCGCGGCGAAAACCGCATGAGCACGAAGCTTTCATTTCATCACAAATCCAGAGAGGAACAAAACCTATGAATTCCAAGGACTGGGCGAAGTCTAGTTTGGCTTCGCTGTTAGCGGCTGCGTTGATGATGCAGCCTCTCTTCACACTGGCGGAAAACCCGAAGGGTGACGGGTTTGCCGACCAGAAAAAGGTTGTCGAAATCGCACCAAGGTCAAGCGCTGAAGTGGCCCGCTACACTCGAAGCGTGGAGAGCATGCCGAATCTCAGCCATGCTCAGAAACTTGCCTTACTGCGGCAGAACATTAAATACGTTTTCGTTCTCTTCCAAGAGAATCGGTCTTTTGATTTCCATTTCGGCACCTACCCCGGGGCCCGGGGGCTGTTTTCCCAGTCCGCCAGCCAGACACCTGGCTTTGTCCAGCCGATCGTGCTGACGGATGGTTCGGTCGGCACGATCTCTCCATTCCTGATGCCTCAATCGATCACCAGCGTCAACGGCGACACGGTCCTCCTGTATCCCGAGGACACCGACTCGGTCAATCACGGACACACCGCGATCGATGCCAAGCTGGATCTGAACGCAAATAACGTTGCCCAAAACGATCGCTATGCCTTCACCGAAGAAGGGCTCTCCGGAACACTTACCTGCAATGGCGGAACCTGCAGCTACAGTGGACCGGCGCCGACCGAGCAGCAGGTGCAAAAGGGTGAACTCGTGGTCAGTCATATTGACTGCAATACCGTTCCCTTCCTGTGGAATTACGCGGATCGCTTCACGCTCTTCGATAATTTCTTTGATACCGTGATCGGGCCTTCGACGCCGAACGCTCTCTCCCTGTTTGCCGGTCAGTCGGGGGTGACACAGTGGGTGAAGTATCCGCAGTTAGGCCTGAATATCAACAGCACAAATGCCGCACTACCCGTGGTCGGCGATCCGCAGCCCTTCTGGGGATCCGCTCTGGATCCCACCCCTGTGGGTCACCGGCAGCCTACTGAAGAAGGGGCGCCAGGAACCACGAACCCGGCTTCCAACCTGACGTTTGCCAGCCTGGGCCTCTCGTTCATGGGTAACCAGATTGAGAGCATCACGGCGAATGATTTGAATCCAGCGTTCGATCTGCTCGACGTCCAAGCGGACATCAAGAAAATCGCCGGCAGCCCGAATGGGCCGGTAAATTGGGCCTGGTTCGAAGAAGGCTATGATCATGAGCCAACCGATCCTGCGGGAAAAACCACCAATCTCACCTATGTCGCGCATCACAACGCCGTGCAATATTTCGGCTATGAGTCCAACAACCCGAACGAGACCGCAGCCCATATGAAGGGTCTTGGCGACTTCTTCACCGCGATCACCAATAACGCACTCCCGGCCCAGGGCGGTGTGTTCTATGTCCGCGGCGGATATGGCAACCTCGATGGCCTCATTCCTCGCTCCCCCAGCCCGGCGGTCGAAGCCGCCTATCAGGGCAACGACGACCACCCAGGCTACTCCGACGCGCAGATCAGCGAAGCCCTTCTCGGCGACACGATCAACGCCATCGCCAATAGTCCTTATTGGCCGCAGAGCGCCATTATCATTACCTATGATGAAACCGATGGCCTCTACGATCACACCCAACCGGCGATTCGTTCCTGGGATCCCGTCGGCGACGCTCTCGATCAGGGTCCACGGATTCCGACAATCGTGATCTCGCCGTATGGAATCGTTCACGCAATTTCTCATGAAGCCACCGAACATGGCTCGGTTATCAAGTTCGTTGATGAGCTCTTCAACCTGACTCCGCTGGGCGATCTTCCGGACGAGGCGGCGATGCGAGCGCTCGGCGAGAAGACATACGGCCAGAAATATCTGGGGCCGTCGGACGCTAACACTCCTGGCGTGGGCGATCTTTTTACCGCCTTCGACAATGGTCGGTTAGCTGGTCAAACGTCGCCACTGCCTGCCTCCTATGCGACAATTCCGTCATCGGAATTTAGCCTGCCGCACTTCGGTGGGCAAGGTTGCCGCGTCCTGCAGATCACTCCGACTGACGTATCCAAGGGCGGAGTGATTGACCCAGCCCCACAGGACGTGAATCCTCGTCCCAGCACGAACCCGGGTACCCCGTACCTGGGAGGCTGGCCGTCAAACTAAGAATTTTCCTCTCCATTTACTCCGGCGACCGGATTTCTCCGGTCGCCGGATTTTCACAGGCATGACCTTCAGTGGCGCATTGGAAGAAACGAGGACAGATGAGCAAAATCCCGGCACTCATATTCTTAACCGCATGCATGACATTGGTTACAAACACTCTGGCCCACGCCGGCGCCACACTGGATCGGATCAGAACCACCGGTTCACTCCCTTGCGGAATCAACACCGAAGAGCCCGAGTATTCGACCCACGACGCACATGGAAATCACGCCCTTTTCGACATGGATATCTGCAAAGCGATGGCAGTCGCCGTACTCGGGCCGAATGCCAAAGTCACGGTCCTAGCGTTCCGCGACGAACAAGACGCACTGAAATCCCTCCGCTCCGGCGAGATCGCGCTTCTTGCCACG
Organism: Terriglobales bacterium; assembly: GCA_049520935.1. Lineage (GTDB taxonomy): Bacteria > Acidobacteriota > Terriglobia > Terriglobales > Acidobacteriaceae > Acidiflorens. The sequence goes on from JBEKPJ010000004.1 coordinate 106,978, forward strand.
GCGTCTTCCAATTTCATTAATACGTCCAACTCCGGCGTCGGCTTTGCCCGTCCCATCTTCTATGACTACCAGGCCTTTTTCGTGAACCGGACCATGGGAATCGCTTCCCCGAAGGATCTTGCCGGCAAGAAAATCTGTTTCCTCGGTGGCACCGAGATCGAGACCGAGCTCACAAGTTACATGCAGCGCGAGAGGATCCAGTGGCTACCGTTTCCCTTCCAGGAGGAAGGCGAGATGGAAGCGGCATTGGTTACGCGCAACTGCGCCGCCATCACCGCCGACGTTTCGCAACTGGGCTACGAGCGGCTCGGATTCAAGAGCGTGGCCAGCAATTTTGAAATCCTGCCGGACGTGATTGCCAAAGACCCGCTGGCGCCCGCCTATACCCTCGACGACCCGCAATGGGCCACCATCGTCAATTGGACGGTCGAAGCTTTAATCCAGGCCGAGGAGAGCACTGTAACGCAGGCAAACCTCGACGAGATGAAGAAGAGCGATGATGAAGTCATTCGGCGCCTGCTCGGAGTCCACCGCGGTTATGGCCAACTTGTTGGACTCGACGACGCATGGGCTGCTCGCGTCATCCAAGCCGTGGGCAATTACGGCGAGATGTTCGAGCGCGATCTCGGCTCAGGATCGGCGATGAAGCTGGCTCGCGGCGCAAACAACCTCTGGACAAAGGGCGGTCTTATGTACGCGATCCCGATCCGCTAGAATCTGGTGGCTTTTACCTTCGGCGTGTGCAAACGAACATGGGCCAGGCACTAATCCCGCCGCTTTAATTCCTCGCGATGGTGGCCAACTTGCTCCACGGCTCTGCCGCCACCGCAAGTCAGGTCCAGGATGATGTCTTGTTTTTGCATGGAAATGCTCGATAAGCCTCAGTCTGTCACTTTCGGATGCCGCGAATTCATGGTCCCTGAAACCAGCCGACCCACCTATCCTGTCGGCTTTTGACGTTGACCTAGGGGCGTACTTGCGCTGTTCACGGCGGTCCCCCAACGTACAAAGTCTGCGATGTCACATTCTCAAACCGGGCAGTCGGGCGCATCGCCACAACTCAAGTTGGCGATACCGGCAAGGTGCGACGGAGGCGGGGCACCTACTTACTTGCTCAGGCAAAGCTGCTGACGGCTTCGTTCATGCCTTTTTCATAGGCCAAGATCAGCTTGTCGGTGGTGGCATTGAGCTCGTGGTCGATTTGCTTGCGCGACGGGTCGGCGTTGAACCATGCGAGAGACCGTCGAACGCCCTCGGCAAACGTGGTTGTGGCACAATAACCGGGTACAAACCGTTTGATCTTGGCGTTGTCAAAAACTACGCTCACGGCTTTGTCGCCGATCAATGTGCCTTCTTTTTCAGGGACGCAGGCGACAATAAAATCGGACGGAATATGCAGCAATTGCGGCTCGACGCCAACGGCTGCGCCAGCGATGCGGAACAGCTGATCCCACGTGAGCACTTCATCCGACGTGATGTGAAACGCGTGTCCGATGGCTTGCGGGTGACCAAGCAACCCGACCAGTCCCTTGGCGAAATCGGTATTGTGGGTCACAACCCACAGGGAAGAGCCGTCTCCGGGCACGATCAGCTTTTGACCGCGAAGCATTCTGTCGACAGCGGTGTACGACTTCAGCCAGCTATTGAGCACGAGCGGTATCTGTGTCTCGCCATAAGTGAGCGACGGGCGCACGATGGTGACTGGAAAGCCCTCGTCGCGATAGGCCTGCATCAGTCGTCCTTCACAGGCGATCTTGTTTCGCGAATAATCCCAATGCGGATTCGCCAGTGGTGTGGACTCGGTCATTAGGTAGTGCGTCTGGGGCTTTTGATAGGCGCTGGCGGAGCTGATGAACACAAACTGGCGAGTGCGTCCGCGAAAGAGTCTCAGATCGCGCTCGATGTCGGCGGGAGTAAAGGCGACCCAGTCGACGACGGCGTCGAACGACTCGCGCTCCAACTTTTGGGCCATGGCGGGATCGTTTACGTCGGCGACCAAGGTCTTGACGCCCGGAGCGAGCTGCGCCGCATGCTGACCGCGGCTAAGCAGGGTGACATCCATGCCGCGCTGGGCGGCGAGTGCGGTGGAGGCTGTGCTGATGATTCCGGTGCCGCCGATGTAGAGGATCTTCATAGCAGATTATTTGTAGCAGGAATTTGTCGTTCGCGGTGGCGACAAAAAATCTAACCCAGGCGGTGCTAGGGTGGTGCATCCCCGGTTGGATAACCTCTTGTCGGGCTGTGCAACGCGTTTGCGCCCACCGAAACTTGGCGGACTTTCGGCCCAGGCTCAAGGCCAAACAACGCAAAGGTCGTATGGCGGATGACCTGACGCCGCTGCCCATGGCAAAGTGTCAGCCGTCGCGACCCGCGATTCGCTTCGGATACGGCAAATGCTTTCGCTCAATTTGCCGTTCATTGCAGACCGCAGGGAGAACGGGCTACCGTTTGCGGCGTTCTGCTCAATGAAAGCTGCTGCCGGCTGCCATCAATTGCCCATCTCAGTCGATGGCACACTCTCAGTCATTGTGGAGTCCGCTTCAAGACGACTTGAGAAAATGGCGAGCATGAGCTTTTCCATTCCCACTCTACGCGACCTCCCAGCAGGAAGTAATGAGCAGGAAGAATAGAGCTGCAAGATTCAGGCCATAGTTTTGCGATGGCTATCTATTGCATGATGATCGTGATGAGTCGCCCGTCGGTGGCCGAAAGCTGATTCGCGACTTCCATAAAGCAGTCGTTTCCGAAAAAGGCGCTTTGTCCGGCCACAAAGGCTATGTTTTCAGCCGACACACACGTCAGCGAACCTTCCACTTCGAAGACAGCAAAGCGAGTTTGCTGTCGAGCGTAGCTGGTTGCTTTGGCGCCGGCTTCTGGTGACGCTGCGGCTCCCCGCCTTGCAGGGCCTTGATGGACAGCGCGATGCGTTTCGTCTTCGCGTCGGCATTCAGCACTTTGACCTTCACGATTTGACCGGCCTTCACGGCCTCGGAAGGATCCTTAATGTAGCGGCTGGAAAGCTCGCTGATGTGGACCAGCCCGTCCTGATGAACCCCGACATCGACAAAGGCGCCGAACTTGGTAACGTTGGTGACCACGCCCTCCAGAACCATTCCGGGCTGCACGTCGGAGATTTCCCGGACTTGCTCGTTGAAGCTGGGCGCGACAAATCTGTCGCGCGGATCGCGCCCCGGCTTGCGCAGTTCTTCCAGAATGTCATTCAGCGTGTAGGCCCCCGCCGAGAGCCGGTTGCGATCTACCTTCTCGAGCAACTGCGGGTTCCTGATCAACTCCTCGATGGGAACACTCAACGACTTCGCGATCTGTTCCACAATCTGATACGACTCGGGGTGGACGGCAGTCATGTCGAGCGGATTGTCGCCGCTGCGAATACGCAGAAATCCGGCTGCCTGCTCAAACGTCTTCGGCCCGATGCCCGACACTTCTTTGAGTTGAGCGCGGCAACGGAAACGTCCGTTTTCGTTCCGGAAGGTGACGATGTTGAGGGCCGTCCGTTCCGTAATTCCGGCCACGTAGCGCAGCAAGGTCCACGAGGACGTGTTGAGATCGACGCCAACCCCGTTCACGCAGCTCTCGATCGTGCTTTCCAGAGACTGCTGAAGTTGGCGCTGATCAACATCATGCTGATACTGGCCGACGCCCATCGACTTGGGATCGACTTTGACCAGTTCCGAGAGAGGGTCTTGCAAGCGCCGCGCAATCGAGATCGCTCCGCGCACCGTCAGATCGAGATCGGGGAATTCCTGGCGCGCGACCTCAGAGGCCGAATACACGCTGGCGCCGGACTCGCTCACGGTGACCGAGAAAACGCCATCCAGCCCTTTATCGTGCAGAAAATCACGGACGAAGGCATCGGTTTCACGCGACGCTGTACCGTTGCCGATGGCGATAGCGCGGACGCCGTACTTCCGCAACAGTCCCTCCAGCGCTCTTGCCGCAATCGCCTTTTCGGATTGCGAACGATGCAGGTGGAGGACATCGTGCGCGAGATATTTTCCGGTCTCATCTACCACCGCGACCTTGCAACCGGTGCGAAGGCCGGGGTCGATGCCCAAAACGGAGAGTTGCCCGGCGGGCGGCGCGAGCAGCAAATTGTGCAGATTCTCGCGGAAAACCCGGATCGCTTCGGCGTCGGAGCGCTGTTTCAAGTCAAGCCGGATCTCGCCTTGAATGGACGAGTTCAGCAGCCGCTGCCAGCCATCCTCGATGGCGAGTTCCAGATGTGGCGTCCAGTCACCGGGCACTCGCAAAACGAGCGAGCGCAACACGGAAAGCGCGCGCGGCAAATCGAGGTCGATCAGGAAATGCAGGACGTTTTCCGTCTCGCCGCGTCGGATGGCAAGCATGCGATGCGACGGAATCGTCTTTACCGGCTCGCGATAGTCGAAATACATCTTGAACCTTTCTTGCTCTTCTGCCGCGTCGACGGTCTTTTTGCGACTGACGACCACGCCTTCATTGAACATCAACTGACGCAGAGCCTTGCGCACGGCGGAGTTCTCGCTGATCATTTCGGCAACGATGTGGCGCGCGCCTTCGAGCGCCTCCCCCGCGTTGGCGACATCCTTTCCCGCATCCACAAACCCGGCCGCGAATGTTTCGAGCGTGTAGGCCTGTTTCGCCTGCTCCCATAAATACATCGCGAGCGGCTCCAACCCCTTCTCGCGGGCAAGGGTGGCTTTGGTGCGGCGTTTGGGCCGGTAGGGCAGATACAAGTCTTCGAGTTCGCTTTTGTCGAGCGTGGCTTCGATGCGCTGCTTGAGTTCGTCAGTAAGCTTGCCCTGCTCCGCGATGGAGGCCAGAATCGTCTCGCGCCGCGCGACGAGTTCGTAAGAATAGGTCAGTTTTTCCTCGATGGCGCGGATTTGAACCTCGTCGAGGTTCCCCGTCGCCTCCTTACGATAGCGCGCGATGAAAGGGACGGTTCCGCCCTCGTCGAGCAGTTCAATGACGGCCACCAAACCGCGCATTGGAACGCTCAGTTCCTGGGCGATGCGGGTGAGTATTTCAGGGGGGAGATTCTTTCGATCAGCCATGAGCAACCCTATGCTCATGGTAAACGGTAAGGCTGAGGAAAACTCGCCGCAGCAGAAATGACTGCTTGAATGAATCGCCGGAGCGCTACCTCCAGGCCCTGCACCGGGATCTACGAAACACCTCTCGGCCTTCGCAGGCGGCGGGGCTATACCAGCGGCGCGGCAGAACCGCTGCCATGGACCTCGATTTCTCCGGGCGCGACGAAGAAGAAAACGCCGGGATGTTACTGCGTTCGTCAAAGTGACAAACGGGAGGCCCTGCCGGACTACCCGGCAGTAATGTTGTGGTCGCCCGTTTGTTACTCGCTAAGAAAGGACGTTTCCACCCGTCCCCTTCTGCACAACTCTAGTGAATTGTTCCCGTCGTGACCACCGATGCAGGATTTGTACCTGCCGGAATCGTGGATTCGCCAGCAATATTGTTTAGGTCACCGGTGGTTTGGTCAATCTTGCAGGCGGTGACGTTGTTCGTACTCAAGTTTGCCACGTACACGAATTTGCCAGACATATCCACTGTCATCGAAGTGGGAGTCTCATCGACGCAGAGGTCTGGAGAGTCGATCGGAAAGGAAAACTCGTCTGCCTCGGTATTAAAGCTGAGCGACAAGATTCCGCCCTCCGCGTTCTGCGGTGAGTACAGGAAATCTCCCAGCGGATCGGTCACCACCGAGGGAGTGGTCTCGCCCAGATTCGGGCTGGAGTTTGAGGTCGTCAGGGCACCCGAAGTAGGATCAATCGTGAACGCCGACATTTTGTACTGACCACCGGAGTTGGGCACCTGTTCCAAGTTCGCCACAAAAACGGCACGTCCCGAAGCGTCCACCGCCACCGAGCCTGGATCTTCTGTATCCACGAACGGCGAACCGGAGACCGACGTCAGTCCACCCTTGGCGGGATCGATCACAAGAACGGAGACGCTACCGTTGAAGAGAGAACTGTTTGCGACGTAGACAAATTGACCGGTTGGATCCACCGTCACGGAGACCGGTCCCGCAGAGGTAGTTCCGGTCGAGAACGGTGAGCCGCTGATTGGAGTCAGGGCGCCGGTGCTCGAATTAATAGCGAAGCCCGAGATGTCATAGGAGCCGTTGTTCGCCACATAGACGAATCGGCCTGAGGGGTCCACGGCAACCGCAAACGGATTTGTTCCCGCCGCGATCGGAGAGTCGCTGATTTCGATTAGAGCGCCGGTGCTCGCGTTAATGGCATAGGCGGCAACGTCATTGGTATTCCCGTTTGCCACATACGCAAACCGGCCGAAAGGGTCGACCGTCACCGAGTTCGCAAGCGCAAATACTTCCGAACCTCCGTCCGCGAACGGAGAGCCGCTGACTGCGGAGAGGTGGCCCGACGAGGCAATGGTGTAAGCCGAGACGGTGCTGGGAACAGTTTCTGACCCTTGGTTTGCCACATAGGCGAACTTGGGTGTGTAGGCGACCGCAGCACTGCCGGTGATCAACGACACGGGAGCAAATGCCCCCGCTGTGCGGACCCCATTCAATAAAGTGAGCTTTCCAGTGGTGGCGATGCTGTATGTCCAGATTTCCTCCGAACCACTATTCGTCACATAGAGGATGCTGCCATTGGGACCCACAGTCGCGGAGGAAGGAAAGTCGCCGCCAGCGAAGGGTGAGCCCGATACCAGACTCAGGGCGCCAGTGGTTGGGTTGACCTTTACGGCAGCAACCGTACCTGGATTACTAAACCCAGGGAGAAATATGAATTTTCCTGAAGGAGCCATCACCATCGACTCAAAACTGGTTCCTTCCACGGCGAAAGGCGATCCGATAGCTGTGGGGATGCCGGTGGTGGGATTGATGCTGAAAGTCGTGACTTCGCCGGGTTGGGACACATAACCAAATCTTCCGGAAGGGGCTATCACCAGCGCAAACGCACCGGACCTAGACAAGAAAGGGGAGCCTGGCATGGCAGTCAGCGCGCCGGTCGTGGCGTTGATCGTGTAGCCCGAGACGTCCCCACCCGGACTGTCGTCCACATTGTTGACATAGGCGAAGCTGTCCGACGGATCGATTACCACCGATAGCGGGTCATCGCCCGCCGCAAAAGGCGATTTTGGTACCGGAGTCAGCGCGCCGGTATCGCTATCGATGGTGTACGCCGAAATATTGTTGGAGTTGCCGTTCGGAACATAAACGAACTTGTCCAGTGGATCGACCGTCACCGAGAGGGGCCCGTTTCCCGTTGCGTATGGGGAGCCATTGATTTCGGTGAGGGCGCCGGTCGTGGCATCGATGGCAAAAGCCGAGATGGAGTTGGGTCCGAGAGTAGCGGACCCGAGAGCGTAAACAAACTTTTGCGAGGGATCGATGGTCGCATAGCCCAGCGCCGATCCCGGAAAGAAATAGCCGTTGCTCCGCAGTTGGCCGGTCTTGCCGTTTACGGTATAGATGGAGAGACCGTTGTTGCCCGGCACGTAGGCGTAACGCACGACAGTTGCAGTGGCCCAACCCATGCATACGAGTCCGAAAAGCATTACGGCAAGAACCGAAAGCGCCTCACGCGTGCGGCGCACATTGTTTCCCTGGCATTCGCTCACACGATTCATAACATACTCCTTGAGTTGAAATTTGATAAACATGGAGCCTCGTGGCCAATTTTCACGGCCATGTCTTGGTTCCGCACCCGACTCGGCCTCTATCTAGTAACGCGAAGAGGCCACGGAAAAAGGTCCACATTTCTTTTGGTTCGACCATGCGTCCGCGGCGAACGCGGAATGGCTGGCAGACGCATGATTGTGAATGCTTGGCTGGAAGCTACCTTACGGGAATCCTGCCTTCCTCTGGGCCAATTGCATGCGGTCGTCCCGTGGAACAGCCGGGTTCCACGGGACGGTGTTGCCGTCAATCCGCTCACTCCCACTGAGTGGGCAAAGCACGGGCGAGGCTAAGGCTTGTAGACTCGGTAGTTTGATGTGTGGTAGCCGACAAACTCTCCATGGGTCGTATAGACAAAGGTCTGGACCGTATGGTCACCGGGAGCCAGGCCCGAGACAGGCCAAGAAGATGTCATGGTCTCGAAGTAGCCCGGGTCCGTGGCGCCGCCGGCAAATGGGCAACCACCCGAAGCTACGCCGTCGACGTAAAGGCACACCGAATTCGGCGTGGCTTGCGTGCCGTTGGAATTCTGAACCCACATGTCGGCTTCGATCGTACAGGTCCCCGTTGTCCCCGGACAGGACACTATCAGCTGAGTGTCGATCGGCGTAAAGGTTGCGGCTGGGACATCGGCGTTGTAATTCCCATTGCTGATGTACGTCCCCTGGAGGACATGCTTCGCGGCTTGCGCGTTGGAAAAGATGCTGAACGATGCAACAGCGAAAGCCAACAACGTCACTTTCGAGAGCCTGCTCATAGTATTCTCCTGTTTGGTTGGTTGAAGTTTGGGACGTGATCACGTTGGTTACAGGGTCATGGAGCCTGACGTTTCCTTGCTGTCTCCCGTCCCCAAGATCTAAACCGCCCTCTATCTGGTAACGCGAAGAAGGCGCGGAAAAAGGTTCATATTTTTCTGCCGGCGCAGGGCGGAGCTCCGGGTTTCTGAGTCATTAGGCTCCAAGGGGGGAAAACAAAGGCGTAACCCCTGTTGGTTTTATCATTCGACACGGTATATACTTCACGGCCATAGAGGGCGCCATTCCCGGGCAGACGGGGAATGTTTGCCAGTTCACGTGCAATCCTTCCTGGCTTTCATCTTTGTCTATTTTCTAAATTGAAGTGGTTGCGACCACGGCTTTTGTTTCCGTTTTAAATGGTCCCGATCATCGCTTCGAGGTCCCCATGGATGCACCAACGGATATCAACGCCCTTCTTGGCGCCCTTGATGTGGGCAACGACAAGGCAGCGTCAGATTTGGTTGTGCTGCTTTACTCGGAACTGCGAGGTTTGGCGTCCAGTTATTTGCGGCGGGAGCGCAGCGATCACACCTTGCAAACCACCGCCCTCGTGCATGAAGCGTATCTTCGCTTGACCGATCAGCGAGAGGCGCACTGGAAAAATAAGGAGCAGTTCATGGGCGTCGCGGCGCAACTGATGCGCCGCATTCTGGTTGACTACAGCCGCGGCCATGACGCCAAGAAACGCGGTAACGAGTTCGAAAAGGTTTTCCTGGAGGAGGCAGAAGTCGTTTCCAAGGGAAAGGCCCCGGATGTCATTGCCGTGGATGAAGCTCTCACCCGGCTGGCCAAGTTCGATCCGCAGCAGGCCCGGCTTGTGGAGTTGCGTTTTTTCGGCGGCCTGGATCTTGACGAGGCCGCTGCGGTTCTGGGAGTCTCGCGCACGACAGTGAAGCGCAATTGGAACCTGGCCAAGGCCTGGCTGGCGCGTGAACTGCGCCGAGACGATGAGAACAATGCCTGAGAAATGGGACCAGGTAAAGGAGCTGTTCGCATTGGCTCAGGAGCAAGATCCCGGGAACAGGAGCAGTTTCCTGCGCCACGCTTGCGCGGGCGATGACGCTCTGCGCAGCGAAGTAGAATCGCTGCTGTCAAGCTTCGACGGCGCCGACTCCTTTCTTGAGGATGGCCCCATCGCCGATCTCGTGTCCTCGCGGTCGCATGCAATGAAGGGAAGAAGGATTGGAGCGTACCGCATCATCCGCGAGATCGGGCAGGGCGGCATGGCGGTGGTCTATCTGGGCGAGCGCGACGACCAGAGCTATCGAAAGCAAGTTGCGATAAAAATGGTCAAGCCCGGAATCGACACCGAGCAAGTCCTGGACCGCTTTCGCAACGAGCGCCAGACGCTGGCGGCGCTGGACCACGCGAACATTGTAAAGCTGCTCGACGGCGGCAGCAGCAAAGACGGTTTGCCGTATCTAGTGATGGAATATGTGGAGGCCCTCCCCATTGACCAGTATTGCGATCTTCACAGGCTCTCCATCGACGACCGTCTGCGGCTGTTTCGCGAGGTCTGTTCTGCGGTGCAGTATGCGCATGAAAAGCTGGTGATTCATCGCGATCTGAAGCCCGCCAATATCCTGATCGCGAAAGACGGCGCGCCCAGACTGCTGGACTTTGGCATCGCCAAACTGCTGAATCCCGAATGCTTCCAAACCGCACCGGTCACTCGAACGGACTGGCGTCCGATGACTCCCGAATACGCGAGCCCAGAGCAGATTCGCGGGCAAGCCGTTACGATCGCAACCGATGTCTATTCCTTGGGTGTATTGCTCTTTGAATTACTGACCGGCCACCGGCCGTATCGGTATACGGGCCAGTCTCTTTTGGAAATGGAGCGGCTGGTTTACGAAACTGATCCCGAAAAAGCGAGCGTTGTTATTGACCGGACCGAAGAAAAAGTAGCTCGCGAAGGCGGCGCGCGCACTGCAATTACGGCGGAGTCCGTGAGCGCTCAGCGCGGTTTGCATCCGGCTGAATTGCGGCGCCGGCTGCGCGGCGATCTCGACACCATGGTGATGAAGGCGCTGTGCAAGGAGCCGGAACGCCGTTACGTGTCCGTGCAGGAGTTTTCTCAGGATATCGAGCGCTACCTGGCAGGCTTGCCGGTAAGGGCCCGCAAGCCCACTGCGTCGTACCGTGCTAGCAAAGTTCTCCGCCGGCATAAAGAGTCGGTCGCAGCGGTTATCACTGTGCTTGCCTTGGTGGCGGTCGTAGGTACCTGGGGAGCGAACCGACGATTGCGGCATGAGACCAAGGGCCTGACCGGCGCCGACACCGTCGTTCTCGCAGATTTTACCAACCGTACGGGCGATGCGGTGTTCGATGACACACTGAAGACGGCGCTCAGCGTCTCCCTACGGCAATCGCCTTTCCTGAATGTACTCTCCGACAGCAGAGTTGCAGCAACCTTGCAGCAGATGACCCGACCAGCCAGCACGAAACTCACCCCCGAAGTCGCCCACGAGCTTTGCCAGCGGGCGGAAAGCAAAGCCTACGTGGCCGGGTCGATCGGTAGCCTAGGCGGCGAATATGTGCTGGAGCTGAGGGCGGTGAATTGTCAGAACGGAGACACATTGGCGCAGGGGCAACTGACCGCCACGTCCAAGGAAAAGGTGCTGGACGCGCTGGGCAGGGCAGCATCCAAACTGCGCGGCGAACTAGGCGAATCACTGGCTACGGTGCAGAAGTTTGATGTTCCACTGGCCGAGGCTACCACGTTTTCGCTCGAAGCTCTAAGAGCGTACAGCCTCGGCAGAAAGGCGTTGCAGGAGAAAGGCGTCCTTGCAGCCCTGCCTTACGATCAACGCGCCATCCAACTCGATCCGAATTTTGCCATGGGCTACGATGCAGTGGGTAACGACTACAATGGCCTCTCCCAGCTAGGACGGGCCAGCGAGTATTACACCAAGGCATTTCAGTTGCGGGAACATGCCAGCGAACGTGAAAAGTTGACGATCGCCGCCGACTACTATTCGAACGTGACCGGAGAACTGAATAAAGCTGCCCAGACCTACCTGGAAGAGATTGGCAGCTACCCGCGGGACGGCTCAGCGTACGGCAATTTGAGCCTGGTGTACGCCGCACAGGGGAAGTATGAGAAAGCCGCAGAGTATCAGTCGCGAGATCTGCGCCTTGTGCCGGATTCTGTAGCAAGCTACACGAATCTTGCTAACGATTCCATCGCCTTGCAACGCTTTGGCGAAACGCGCCAGATCATCCACGAGGCACAAGCTCACAAAATGGATGATCCGGTCTTCCACTACACTCTCTATGCTCTCGGCTTTCTTGGGGTGGACTCTGCCGCGATGGGGGAACAGCAACAGTGGTTTGCGGGCACCCCCGGATATGAGAACGTTGGACTTGCGCTCGCCTCCGACACCGAGGCCTACGCTGGTCATCTGGCCAAGGCGCGGGAACTGACCAAGCAGGCGGTAGACTCCGCCGTACGAGCTGATGGCAAGGAAAATGGGGCAATATGGCAAGCGATTGCGGCTCAACGGGAAGCGGCTTTCGGGAACCCTGCGGAAGCTCGGAAGTTAGCGGTAGAGGCTTTGAAACTTGCTCCCGCCAGTCAGGGCGCCGAAAGCGAAGCCGCGCTTGCGTTTGCAATGGCGGGCGATGCTGCAAGAGCTGAATCCCTGGCCGAGAACTTAAGGAAACGCTTCCCGCTGGATACACAGATCCAGGCGCTTTGGTTGCCTGCGATTCAGGCGCAATTGGCGTTGAACAGAAAGAATCCGACTCCTGCCCTTGATGCCCTGCAAGCTGCTTCAACCATTGAGTTCGGCTCCATGCCGTTCATCAACAACGGGTCCTGCCTCTATCATGCGTATGTACGCGGAGAAGCATACTTGTCGGCGGGACAAGGTAGCGCTGCCGCCGTCGAATTTCAGAAACTTCTCGACCACAGCGGCATCGTCTGGAATTGCTGGACGGGAGCGTTAGCGCACCTGGGAGCGGCTCGTGCCAATGCCTTGGAAGCGAGAACCTCGCAAGGAGCGGATGCCGATGCCGCCCGCGTCCGGGCGCTCGCGGCCTATAAAGATTTCCTCGCGCTTTGGAAAGACGCCGACCTCGACATCCCCGTTCTGAGGCAAGCTCAAGCCGAGTACGCGAAGCTGCAGTGACGCTTTTTGGAATAGTCTTCTTGCGGTCGAGGATCAAGGTTCTGTTAAGCCTGTGCTCCGAGATTGGCAATACCATTACCGCCCAATCTTCGTTACTACGGTTGCGATCCTGCGCCTCCCACAACGAAATCGGTGCGGGGACAGATGCGACACTCGCGCATCTCGAGCACGATGGACATCTGGGCACAGTTCGTTCCCGAGCGACAGAAGCAGGCAGTCAAGCAGTTTCGGGCCTTCGTGGAGCGATCCATTGGTGTTCCAATAACTCGGGAAAAAATGCCGTGAAGCAATCACCAAATCTCGCCAAGGTATTGAAAGGAATGGTGGAGCTAGTCGGGCTATAGCCCCGCACGGCGGCGAGTCTTGCCACTTTTGATTTTATCAGTCGCCATTCGATTTCGCCTATCCACCCCCACTTTGAGCCCTTTGCATTCGCATTCAGTCTTGACCCAGTCGGACACAGCGAGCAATGCATCCGTGAAATCGAAGGCTATAATCTGATGGTGAGTTCCATAAAGGTAAAGCAAGTAGCGTCGGCGGACTTCCCGACTCGCTGGGGACATTTCCTGATTCACGGGTTTACCACCCGGGCATCGGCTTCCGGAGACGGTGGCAAGACCGAAGAGGCGGTGGCTCTGGTCATGGGCGAAGTGCACTCCGGATCGCCGCTGGTTCGCATTCATTCGCAGTGTTTGACGGGCGACGTGTTTGGCTCGCTGCGCTGCGATTGCCGGCAGCAACTGGAAATGTCGCTCTCCATGATCGCGCAGGCTGGGGCGGGGGTCCTGATCTACGAACAACAGGAAGGCCGCGGCATAGGCCTCATGGCGAAACTGCAGGCCTATGCGCTACAGGACAGCGGATTTGACACGGTGGAAGCGAACGAGCGGCTGGGGTTTAAAGCCGACGAGCGCGAGTTCTTGATGCCGGTTGAGATCCTCAAGGCGTTGGACATTCAGCGCGTCCGTCTGCTCTCGAATAATCCCGATAAAGTCTCGGCGCTCGAACGGGCCGGGATTCAGGTGACGGAGCGCGTGCCGTGCGAAGTCGCGCCCACAGAACATACCGAGGAATACTTAAAAACGAAGCAGGAGAAGCTGGGCCATCTGTTCAGCGGCCGGCGCGACCAGCACTAGCGGTCAGTTTTGCGAGCTCGTGCGATGGCGGGGAAGCGTCTGTGCCTGACCGACAGGCTTAGAGCGCAATAATCGCACGAGTTCCTTCTTGTTTCTTGCCGGCAATCCGCGAAGAGCGGCCCGCGCCAAGGCCACGTAGACCTCACTCACGCCGGGATGCTTCTTTAGCGCGGAAAGATGTTTCGCTACTGTTTTCACGTCTCCCCGCAGGAGCGGTCCGCTGAACGAGTTGCTTGGGCCGAGACGCGAATAATTCGACAAGGTCTGGCGGATGATGGGCAGACTCTTGCGGCGGGCGTCCTCGCGCGTGAGGCCGGCGGCGAGGGCAGCTTGTTCCAGCGTCACCAGAAAGGCCAGCAAGAGCGGCGAAGTCAGGGTGGCCCATGCGTGGTAAGCGGCTTTGCGCTTCGCGGGTAAGGAAAAGCTCTCTCCGCCCAAGGCACGGACAATGTTGCGGGCAACGCTCACCGCCGGTTCGTCACCCTCGATCGCGAAGGGAACGTCATCCAACGAAGGATGAACTCCGGGTACGAACGTCATCAGGGGATGGACAGACGCGATCGCGGCGCCCGCTTGGCGAAGAGGATTGAGTTCGCGGCTGAGGAGCGCTCCGCTGGAGTGCAGGGCGTAGCGAACTCTGTTTTTCTGGTTCGCCGCAGTTCGCCCGGGCAGCCGATCGGCCATCACCTTGGCCGCATTGTGTATCTCGCGGTCGGGGACGCAGAACCACAGCACGGTGGCGTCTAGCGACGCGGAACAGGCGGTGACCGTTTGCGCGCCGACCTTTGCGGTAAGCTGCCGCGCCTTCCGCAGCGATCGCGGCAAATCGCGCGAGACGATCTCGGTAATCTTGAAACCGGCGCGATGAAGAGCCATGGAAAGAAAAGTCGCCAGACTGCCGGCACCGACGATGGCAACGGTGGGTTTGGTGGCATGTGCTCTCGGGGATGGCCTTTGCGGCATTACTGTTCGGCTCAGTGGTCTTCTATTGACTGGTGCATCATTCGGTCCAAGCTCAAGAGCGCAGCATACCTTATATTGTTGTTATGGCAAAAGCGATAGAAACGAAGTCGGTGAGGGCGAAATCGACGCGAGCCCGGGTGCTTTCTTCCCGGGTCAGTTACCGCGGCCCGGTGTTCAATGTGACGACGGACGAAGTGGAAGAGCCAGGGGGGGTGAGGGCGCGCCGCGATGTCATACGGCATTCGGGGTCGATTGTCGTGTTGGCCGTCGAAGATTCGGCCGGAGGCGAGGCACACATCCTGCTGGAACGCCAGTATCGCCATGCCGCGCAGTCAATGATGTGGGAGCTGCCAGCCGGACGCATCGACGACGGCGAAACCGCGCTCACGGCGGCCAAGCGCGAGCTACGGGAGGAAACCGGATATGCCGCTCGCCAGTGGAAACGAATCCTGCACTTTTATGTAAGCCCGGGCTTTCTCGACGAAACCATGACTATCTATCTGGCTCGGGGCCTGCGAGCTGGTGAAGCCCAACCCGAGGCGGATGAGCGGATCGCCATTAAATTTTTTGCCCTGTCGGAGGCAAAACAGATGGCGCTTCATGGCCGTATCCGCGATGCCAAGACGATTGCGGGTATCTTATGGCTGGCGCAGATGGGGCGGCCAACGCGGTAAAAGCAGTACCCGAACAGCGTTGCCCTATTGTCGAACGGCTACCGCGGAAGCCGCCGGACCTCCATCCCTACACTCCGTAGTGCTTTAGCAACCACGGCTATGTGATTGCAAGCCTTGACAGTCCACCCGGTGAGCAGCACAATTCCTACACATTTTTTTGTGGTTCCTCGAAATGCGCCTTTTCCGGGGAAATCCGCAAGAAAACAGGGGGACGCACGTGGAACGTTTGAAAGGCACCGTCAAGTGGTTCAATAACGCCAAGGGATACGGCTTCCTCGGCCGCGATGATGGACCGGACGTATTCATTCACTACAGCTCTATCACCACCGAAGGCTACAAAAGCCTCCAGGAGGGGGACCGGGTGGAGTTTGAGATCGTCCAGGGCCAGAAAGGACCGCAAGCGGCCAATGTGACGAAGATCTCCTAAGAAGAAGCGGGGTTGTTCGCCCCCTTTTGCGGACCTGCTGTGAGCCCGGTAGTCTAGGATAGATGTGTCCCTCGACGTCTGACTACCGCGCCGCGAGATTGCTCGAGCGTTACAATCATCCTCGTAATCGACGACGTTGCTCGGGTACTTCGCGCAACAGATGTGGGGTCCCTGCAGGACTTAAATCGTTTCTTTCACTTTCCCGGCGCTGAGGCGCATGGCTAGGCGAGTTGGCCTCCAGGGCGGCCATTTCCCCGTACTTACTATGGACAATAAGGCGATCGCCTCACTCCTCTACGAAACTGCCGATCTGCTGGAGATCGACGGGCAGGATTCGTTTCGCATCCGCTCTTATCGCAATGCTGCCGCGGCTATTGAGGCGCTGCCGCAACAGGTGGCGGACCTGATCTCGGAGCCGAAGAGGCTTCTTGAGATCCAGGGCGTAGGCAAGGGCATGCTGGCCAACCTGCAGACGCTTTTCAAGGATGGCCACATTGAGGCGCACACTGAGTTGTTGAAGAAGTATCGGCCGTCGATGCTTGAACTGCTGAAGATTCAGGGGCTCGGGCCGAAAACGATTGCCTTGATCTGGAGCGCCTATCAGGTCTGCGATCTGGAAGGCGTGGAGAAACTGGCCCGCGAGGGGAAGATCCGGACGCTACCGCGCATGGGCGAAAAGCATGAGCTCAAGTTGCTCAAGGCCATTGAAGACTATCGGCGCATTGCTGGACGATTCCTCATCGATACCGCGGAAGAGCTGGCGGAGAAGCTGACCGAGCACCTGCTCGCCGCACCGGGAGTCGAAAGGGTTACGCCCGCTGGATCGCTGCGCCGCGGACGCGAAACGGTCGGCGACCTCGACATTTTGGTCACCGGCAAAGGCTGCGTTGCGGCCCCGGCTCGGCAAAAACTCATCGAGCATCTGCTTCGTTTTCCGGAACTTATGGACGTCATCTCGCAAGGAGAGAATAAGGTGAGCTTCCGGCATCGCAATGGCATGCAGGTGGACGTGCGGCTGCTGCCTCCCGAGTCGTTTGGATCGGCCATGCAATATTTCACGGGATCGAAGGCGCACAACGTAGCGCTCCGGCAACGCGCGCTCAAGATGGGCTTCACGCTCAACGAATACAGCTTGGCAACGGTCGACGAGAATAAGCCGGTGGCGCGCAAGACCGAAGAAGAGATCTACGCCAAGTTGAAACTCGATTTCATCCCTCCCGAACTGCGTGAGAATCTGGGCGAGATCGAAGCTGCGGCTGGGCACACGTTACCGGTGCTGATCGAGCAGTCGGACATCCACGGCGACGTGCATATGCATACCGTCGAAACCGACGGGCGCAACACCATCGAAGAAATGGCCGAAGCGGCGCGGGAACGCGGCTATCAGTACATGGCGATCACCGATCATTCGAAGAATCTCGCGTTTGCCAATGGGCTCACCGACGAACGCGCACTGGCGCATATTGAGCGCATCCGCGCGGTCGAGAAGGCCATGAAAGGCATTCGCATCTTCGCTGGCATCGAGGTGGACATTTTGGGTGATGGCACGCTCGATCTTTCCGACTCCGTGCTTGAGCAGATGGACATTGTTATCGCCAGCGTGCATTCACAGTTCAATCAGGATCCGGCCGCCATGACCGAGCGGCTGCTGAAGGCGGTCGCGAATCCCAATACATCCCTGATCGGGCATCCCACCGGACGACAACTGCTGCGGCGCGACGCGTATCAGTTCGACCTTGAAGCGGTTTTCACTGCCGCGGCCAAGCACAGGGTGGCAATGGAGTTGAATTCTTATCCCGAGCGGCTTGATCTCAACGACGTTCACTTGCGGTTGGCGAGACAGCATGGAGTGAAGATAGTGATCAATACTGATTCTCACCACACTTCGCACCTGTCGAAAATACGCTATGGAGTTACCCAGGCGCGGCGGGCTTGGCTTACGAAGGATGATGTGCTGAATACCTTGCCAGCGGCCGAGTTTGCCCGAGCCATGAAGCATGGGTGGTAGGCGGCGGCAGACCAAGCACTCCTCGCTCTCACTCGATCACGCTTCGCTCGGACCCAGCTGATGGCCGAGATGCGTCTACATTACCGTGGCCCACGGTTGCGGAGTGGGTGCGCCGGATAAGTGTTGCGGGCGCTGGGGGCAGAGCGCGCTTCCCCACCGCGATGAAATTGTTGGATGGGCGCTTTGAGTTGTTCTCGCTCGGGAGTGAGATCCCGTTTATCGGAAACCTTAAGACTCTTGCCCGTGGGCCATATCTCGAAGGTGGCTTGTCGTTACCAAGCACGGCCGCGCAAGCGGTCCGATCCGACGGCCGATCTCCCGCTGATCGCTCAACCACCCGAAGTCCGTTGAAGCCTGCCTCTGCCAGATGCGGAGGCAGTCGAAACGGCGCCGGCAAACTCGTTTGATACTCTCCAAAATCCGAATGAATCGTGCCCCTCTGCTCTTTCCTTACCAGCAAATTCCTTCGTAGGTTCGGGCGCCATCGGGACGGTGGGTTTTGTCCAGGTGGACAAGGTCAATGACGATGTGTTCTGGACGCAAGTACTTGCCCAACTGATCCTTACTGGCCGACTTGTTGCCCAGGATCACGACCTCGGCAGTCCGCAGTACGGCTTCCAGGTCGGCCGAGAGCACCGAGCCGATGTGCGGTATCACTTCCTCGATGTATTGCCGGTTCGCGCCCGCGAGGCGGCCCAGAGAGACGTCCTCATCCCATACTTTAACTTCCAGCCCTTCACCCATGAGTCGCTTGATTAATTGCACCTGTGGACTCTCCCGCAAATCATCCGTACCGGCTTTGAAGCTGAGCCCGATCTGGGCAATCTTCTTCTTCCCCGTGTCGAGCACCATTTCCACCGCCCGATCGACGTGCTCGGCATTGCTTGGCATCAGCGATTCGAGCAGCGGCAGCCGGAGATCGAGCTCTTTCGCCTTGTAGGTGATGGCGCGCAGATCCTTTGGAAGACAGGAACCGCCGAAGGCGAAGCCGGGAGAAAGATAGGCGGGTGAGATGTTGAGCTTGGTATCGGAGGTGAATATTTTGGTGACTTGGTGCGCATCCACGCCCAAATGCTTGCACATGGTTCCCATCTCGTTGGCAAAGCCAACTTTCACCGCATGGAAGCAGTTGGAAAAATACTTGACCATCTCGGCGACGGGAATGGTCGTCTGGTAGAGCGTGCCGGGAGTGTTCTGGTAGAGCTCGCGCAAGGGTGCAAGATGGTTGCTGTCGCTCGCTCCCAGGATGGTGTAGGGAGGGTTGAGAAAATCGGCGACCGCGCTGCCTTCGCGCATGAATTCCGGGTTATAGCATACGGTGAAGTCGTGCCCGCATTTCTTCCCACTCTCCTGCTCGAGGATGGGGAGCACGATGGTTTCGGTGGTACCGGCCAGCACGGTGCTGCGCAGAACGAAGACGTGGGGCGATTTCTTCCGGCCGATGGCAGCACCGATCTCCCGCGCCACGCTTTCGATGTGGCTGAGATCGAGCTTGCCATTTTTCAGGCTGGGGGTGCCCACGCAGACAAAAGACACCTGGGAATTAAGCACCGCCTCGGTGGCATCGGTGGTGGCGCACAGGCGGCCGGCGTTTTTGGCTTCCGCAACCATTTCGGTCATCCGGGCCTCGACGATGGGCGTGCGGCCCGAGGCCATCATTTCAACCTTGGCGCGGCTGAGGTCGACCCCGATAACCTTGTGGCCCATCGCGGCAAAGCAGGCAGCCGAAACCGAGCCGACGTATCCTAAGCCAAAAATGCTGACCGACAAACCCAAGCGAATTCTCCTGAGGATCGAGTATGTGGGGGTGACCCGGCCGAACTATGAACTATACCAAGCCTTGATGAAGTACTAGCAAACGAGTCTCCACCGAAGGTCCACCGCTACCTGAAAGATTGAAGGCAACTGATTGTTTTTTAAGTATGTTACCAAGGATTTATAACGGCGTTATGAAGCAGGTACCGTGGGGAGCAAAACCAGCAGACAATCGTTGCCGCTGAGGTGGAACTGTCCTAGCCAACGAGAGGCAACGGCAATCGCTCGCAAGGGAACGAACTCCCGTTCGAAGGTATGCAAATTGCCAGCATAACCAGGGTAACCTGTGCGGCAAGCATGATGTTTTGAGCATGTAAGATAAGGAATCTGTGGCTTCTGCCTGGCAAAACAAACTGGCGCGTCTGTCCCGGACAGAGTGGGACGAGGCGAGAGTGCGCCTGGGACAGGAGTTGCACAAACGGCGAGATCTGCTCCTGCACCGGCTGGGCAGACCGAGCGGATCGATTCCGCTGCGAACGGACCTGACTGAGGGGCCGGGACAATACTTTTTTTCCGACCACGAAATCCCCGAACGCGTCGACTTGGTGCGTGTCCATCTGTCCGACGAAGCGACCGGAATTCTGTCCGCGGCCGATGAGATTTGCGAACATCGACTGCGACTGCTGGGATATGAACCTCTTGATTACGGCGCTGACAAGGCCAAGGAAATTGACTGGCATCTCGATCGGGTGCACGGCAAGCGGGCTCCGCTTGACCCTTGGTTCAAGATCCCCTTTCTCGATTTTTCGGCTGTCGGCGATCACAAGGTTATTTGGGAGTTGAATCGTCATCAGCATCTGGTGACGCTCGCCAAGGCGAGCCTGCTGAGCGGTAACGAGAAGTATGCTCGTGAGCTCATGGCGCAATGGCGGGGATGGATGAGGGCGAATCCGTATCCTTTGGGAATTAACTGGGGGAGTACGCTCGAGGTCGCATTCCGCGCTTTGTCCTGGATCTGGCTCGACCATCTGCTGGCGGGCGTGGCGGAGTGTGCGGAGTTCCGCGCGGAAATGGCGCCGGCGCTGGCGTT
Source organism: Terriglobales bacterium (assembly GCA_049520935.1). Classification (GTDB taxonomy): domain Bacteria; phylum Acidobacteriota; class Terriglobia; order Terriglobales; family Acidobacteriaceae; genus Acidiflorens. The sequence continues at coordinate 127,633 of JBEKPJ010000004.1, forward strand.
TCATGGACGCTACCTGGAGCGGTTTCTATCCACGTATTTCTCTCCCAACACGCATTTGCTGGGAGAAGCGGTGGCGATGTTCTTTTTGGGAACGTTGTACCCTCGAATGCCGGGAGCGGCGCGGTGGAAGCACTCGGGGTGGCAGATCGTGGTGCGTGAGGCCGGGCGGCAGATTCGTCCGGACGGGGTCTATTTCGAGCAGTCGCTACACTACCACGTCTATGCACTCGACCTCCTGTTGCATGCGCGGCTGCTGGCTGCTCGGAATGGAATCGAGGTTCCGGCCGCGTACGAGGCGGTGCTGGGGCGAATGCTGGATGTGGTGGAGGCGTTGTCGCAGGCCGGGCCGGCGGAGGGTTTTGGCGACGATGACGGCGGACGGCTGTTTAATCCACGGCGCAATCGGACCGAGGAGATGACGGATCCCTTGGCACTCGGTGCGGTGATGTTTGCGAAAGATTTCTCCGCCGCCCGGCTGACCGAGGAAGCGATCTGGTTGCTCGGGAGGCAAGCGGTCGACAAACTCGCGGGCAGAAGCCCCAGCCCGGCCCTTGCGTCGGTCGCCTTTGCCGACGGCGGGATTTACGTGATGGCGGATTCGCAGCCATACGCGCAGGCTATGGCCGCCGATACCGGTCCGCAGGGCAGCGGACGCTCGGGACACGGGCACGCCGACGCACTCAGCCTGCGGTTCACGATGGACGGGCGGCGTTGGCTGGTGGACTCCGGAAGCGGCGTGTACATTTCGAAGGATCCGGCGGACCGCGACACTTTTCGCGGGACGGGTGCGCACAACACTTTACGCGTCGATGGCATGGACCAGGCAGTCATGGATGGTCCTTTTTCGTGGACTAGCATGCCGATCACGCGATCGGAAAATTGGCTTGTGGGAAAGAGCTTTCGTTATCTTGTGGGCAGCCACAACGGGTATGCGCGGCTGGCGGCTCCGGTCTTGCACCGACGGTACGTGCTGAACGTCGGAGACGGCGTGTGGCTCATACGCGATGTGGCGCTCGGCGGCGCGGAACATGAACTGGAGATCCGATGGCACTTTGCCTCGGATCTTGAAGTTCAAGCGAACGGAGCGGGAACGGTAAAAGTTTCGCCGGTTGGCGCCGGTTCTGGCGATGCCAGTCTAGTCCTGATCACGCCGGACGAGACGAACTGGCATACCGAAGTCAGCCGAACTCTGCTTTCGCCAGCTTACGGCGCCCTTCGCCCAGCCCCCCTGGTACGGTGCCATTCTCGCGTGTTGCTGCCGGCCGAAACTTCGACTGCGCTGGTGGCGCGCTCGGGTGCAAACCGGCAACAGGATCAATTTCGCATGGCCGCCATGACCCAGGCGGCAGTGCAGGTCTACGAACTCGAATATGATGAGGAAAGCCACGGATTCTTTTTTGCGCTCGGCGACGAAGGGTGGAGTTTCGGTCCTTGGTCTTCGGACGCGCAGGTGCTCTATTGCCGCATCGACAATGAGAGACTGATGCACCTGGTTGTGATTGGCGGAAGTTACGCCGCATGGCAAGGACAGCCGCTCCTGAAAATGGCGCAGGCGGCTGCATTTTTCGAGTGGCGCAAGCACGAGCCTGTGTTTCATGCGCAGGGGGGTGAGGTTGTGGTTACGCCCTGGTTCGAGAGGTTGACGTCGAGCCGTAGTTCGGCTCCATTCGCGGAGAAGCACTGAATGTGCGGGATCGCCGGAATTGTCGAGTTCGGTAGGGGCACGCGAGCCAGCGCCGCGGCGCTGCGTGAAATGTGCCGCGTGATCACCCATCGCGGACCCGACGACGAGGGATATTACACCGACGGTGCGCTGGGCATCGGGATGCGGCGCCTTAGTATTGTCGATGTGGCCGGGGGGCATCAGCCGCTTTCGAACGAAGATGGCACGCTGTGGATTGTGTTCAATGGCGAGATTTACAACCACCTTGCCTTGCGCGAGCGACTGGTTGCCGCGGGCCATCATTACAGCACGCACAGCGATACCGAGACCGTGGTTCATCTCTTTGAGGAATATGGCGAAGACTGTGTGCAGCACCTGCGTGGCATGTTCGCGTTCGCCATCTGGAATCGAAATACAAAGACGCTATTTGTTGCCCGCGACCGCCTGGGCATCAAACCGCTGTACTACAAATTGACACCGCAGAGGCTACTGTTCGGGTCGGAAATCAAAGCCCTGCTTGCGCACGGCGGAGATCGTCCGGAGTTTAATCGGGCGGCGTTGCCGGAGTATTTGGCTTTCGGATACTTGTCGGGCGAGGAAAGCTTTTACAGGGGCATTCGCAAACTGCTGCCGGGTCATACGATGACGATTGGTCTGGAGGGAAGGGCGGACATCCGGCAGTACTGGGATCTGGATCTATCGCAGGTGCACGATTCGCCGGACCCAGAATCCTACGTTCAGAGCTATCGCGAGTTGCTGGAAGGTGCGGTCAACAGCCACCTTATGAGCGACGTGCCGCTGGGGGTGTTTCTGAGCGGCGGCGTGGATTCGAGTGCGGTGGCGGCACTCATGACAAAACTGCGGCGCGAGCCGCTGCAGACTTTTTCCGTGGGATACGCCGAACAGGCCTTCAGCGAACTGCCCTTTGCTCGGGCGGTGTCGGATCACATCCACTCTCAGCATCATGAAGTACTGGTCAGCGAACAGGATTTCTTTGCGGCGCTGCCGCACCTAATTTGGCATGAAGACGAGCCGATCGTGTGGCCCTCGAGCATTTCGCTTTACTTTGTCGCCCGACTGGCGAGGGAAAGAGTCACGGTGGTGCTGACGGGGGAAGGCGCGGATGAAACCTTGGCGGGCTATACGCGCTATGCGTTCACCTTGAAAAATGCGGCCGCGGATCGCGCCTACCGCAGCGTCGTCCCTGGTTTTGTGCGGCACGCGCTGCGCAGCACAGTGGCGAACTCTTCTCTGCTCGGAGCGAAACTGCGCCGGAGGCTGGAACACACTTTTCTCGGCAAGGATGGGGAATCATGGGCTTCTTTCTACTTTGACAATTTCTTTTCGGCATTCGACGAAGCCGAACAGGGTGGATTACTGACGAAGGAAGCCGCAGGAGAAACGGCGCCTAGCACCGCCTACAAGAACGTGCTCGATTACTGGGAACGCTCTTCGGGTGAGATGCTGCAGCGGCTACTTTATACCGATATCAAGACTTACCTTGTCGAATTGCTCATGAAACAGGACAACATGAGCATGGCCGCATCCATCGAGAGCCGGGTGCCGTTTCTCGACCACGTGCTGGTCGAGTTTGCGACCAGGATTCCCCGCCAAGCACAGATTCAGGGGCTGGCGGGAAAGGGCATTTTGAAGAAGGCGGTGCAGGATCTGCTGCCCCATTCGATTTTGTACCGGCCGAAACTGGGATTTCCTACCCCCTGGAGCGGGTGGCTGGCGGGACCGCGATTGGAATCGATCCGCGAGATGCTGCTCGAGCCGCGCAGCCTGGATCGCGGGTATTTTCGGCGCGAAGCCGTCGAGAGATTGTTCGAGGAGCATCGCTCTAAGCATCGCGACAACTACGATCGCATCTGGCGGCTGCTCAACCTGGAGGTCTGGCATCGCGTTTGCCTCGAAGGCGAGGCGCACAACGAAAGTGGCCAGCCGGCCAAACTGGCTACGACCAGGTAGCGCAGCTTGTCCAAGGCTGTTCGCTTACCGGCGGCGTGAACAACTCCATGGCTCGCGACGCAATTTGCGCGTCAGGTGGACAGCGAGAGTAGGTATTTTTCAGGTTGCCTGTCAAACGCCTGCTTGCATCCTACGCAGCAAAAATAAACTTCGCTTCCCTGATGCTGCGCTCTGTATCTCGCGCCGTCGACATTCACCAGCATGCCGCAGACTGGGTCCCGCGCTTGGTCTGCCTGAGCTGCAGCCTGCTCCGGAACCGGAAGCTTTGCCACCGGCAACACGCTTGTCTTGGTCTCGGCAACCGGCCTGGTTCGACTACCTCTTAGCTGGATGATCTCGGCCAGGATGCTCACCGCGATTTCTTCGGGCGAGGCGGCGTGGATGTCGAGTCCCGCCGGCGCGTGAATCTGACTTACTCGCTCCGCGGAGACTCCCGCTTCGCCCACGTATTCCAGGATTTTTTGCGATTTGACCTTGCTGGCCACGAAGGCAACATAGCCGGCACTGGTCTTGGCTGCCTGGACGAGTGCTTCCTCGTCACCTTCCCCCTGGGTTGACACCACGATAGAAGTTTCGCGCGTCACCTGGTGTTGGCCGGAATTCGGTTCACTCCCGTTCAATTCGGTCTGCCGCAGGTCGACATCGGGAAATTGCTCGCGATCCGCACCCGGGGCAATCACGGAGATCCGATAGCCAACGGCTTGGCCGAGACGAGCAAGCGCTTGCGCAATGGGAGAACGTCCAAACACCAGAATGTGCGGCTTCGGCAAAACGGGCTCGATGTAGATGTCCAAGGCGCCTCCACTGTGGCAGGTCATGGTGTAGTCGACAATTCCGGCTTCGGGAGCCGGCGTAGGACTGATCCGCACCAGTCGCGGTTGTCCATCGGCGAGCGCCTTCAACGCCTCTTTGATTACCACCGGCTGGGCGCAACCACCGCCGATCCAGCCCCACATTTTTCCGTCCGCGAAGATGATCGCTTTGTCCCCCGGCTTGCCGGAAATCGGAGCCTGGAAGCGCACTACGGACGCGGTGACAAACGGCTCGCCCCTGCTCAGCAACTCCGCCGCTTTGCTCAGAAAACGATCAAACATAACCATAATGAGCTACCTTAGAAAATGCCTTTCGAGCGCCAGCAAACTCTCCAGGTTGTGAGCTGGCGCGAAAATATCAATGTGCGGCAGAGCGGCGCTCATCCCGCGAGTCAGGGGCCGATAGTCCTTTAAGCCGAGGAGCGGGTTCAGCCAAATGAGCTTCCGGACCCTTCGTTTCAGGGCGCTGAGTTCGGTCGCTAGAATCTCGGGTTCTCCCGTGTCCCAGCCGTCACTCAGAATCACGAACAGAGTGTCACTCGAGCGAAGCTTCGGGCGGTGGAGCCGGTTCAACTCGCGGAGCGAACCGCGGATATTGGTGCCCCCCGACCAGCCCGTCGGCTGCTGCGACAGGGCCCGCAACCCTTCCTGCAGGTTTTGGGAACGAAGCTGCGTCGTAATCTCCACCAGACGGGTGCTAAACAGAAAGGTGTCCACATGCCGGAATTGCTTTTGCAGAGCGTACAGAAACTTCACCAGAAACAGACTGTACGGGCTCATCGAACCACTGATGTCGAGCATGGTCACGAGCCGGTGAGGACGCGGCTTCCGTTCGCGGTAACGCAAGTTAAGGGGGACACCGCCGCGGCTAAGGTTCTGGCGAATTGTCTTTCGCAGGTCCACCTGCCCTCGCAAGCACCCGCTCTTTCGTCGGCGCGCCAGGCGCTGGCGCATTTGCTTGAAGAGGCGAAGTGCAATCTGCTCCAGCTCTGGCATGTCGCTCTGCGGCAGGGTTGAAAAATCCGCCTTGGTCAGCCGTTCGCAAGTACTGGCACCGGCGACAGCCTGGGCACCCTCCGCCGTCGATGAAACGTCGTCGCCAGAACCCGTTGACATGAGCGACCTTGCGTCCCGCTCGCCCTCGCGGGAGGTACGTTGTTTTCGGGGACGTGAGAGGCCAGGGGACAACGACTCGGGCGAGGCAGGGCTCCAAAACATCTTGAAACATTCATCGAATCGATCCCAATCGTCTTTCGAGGCACAAAGCACGCAGCGTAAAGCAAATTCCAAATCTTCCCCACCATCCCCCCCAAGCGCCGCGGCAGCGCTCAGGGCCGCGAGAGTATCCTGCACCCCAACCGAGAAACCTTCGGCTCGCACAAATCGGCAGAATGCGACAATTTTTCTAGCCGCGTCACTCGATTGTTCCACGCTTCTAACCACGGCTCGGGCCTCGCTAGACTCCTGGTGTTCACGAAGCGAAAATCTTGCTTACTCTGGCGTCTCTGATCTTAGCGACGTCCTCGACCGACTTGCAGATACAACCCAGCGTCTGTTCCATCGCCTCCTCATCCAATTGCGTCTTCGCCAACGCGACCAGAGCTTCGGCGCAATCCAGAGTTTCGGCGACGCCGGGAGCCTTGCTCAGGTTGAGTGCCCTTACCGTTTGTAGGTATCCGACAACTTGCCGGACCAGCTTCTCCTCAATGCCCGGCAGTTTTGCGTGCACAATCCGCATTTCTTTTTCCAGACTTGGATAGTCGATCCACTGGTACAGGCATCTTCTTTTAAGAGCATCGCCCAGCTCCCGGCTGCGGTTTGAGGTAAGCACGACGTAGGGCACATGCTTGGCAACGATGGTACCCATCTCGGGAATGGTGATCTGGTAGTCGGAAAGCAACTCGAGCAAGAACGCCTCAAACCCCTCGTCAGCACGATCGATTTCGTCGATCAGCAGCACCGGCGAGCGGTCTTCCTCCAAGATGGACTGCAGCAAAGGCCGCTCGAGCAGAAACTCCCGGCTGAAGATGTGCCGTTCCCTCTCCTCGACCGTCCGATCCGATCCCTCTTCGATCTTGATGGCCAGCAATTGCTTCTGATAATTCCACTCATAGACTGCCGAGCTGACGTCCAGCCCCTCACAACACTGCAACCGGATCAGACGCGTGCCCAGAAAAGAGGCCAGCACCTTGGCTACTTCGGTCTTTCCCAGTCCGGCAGGCCCCTCGACCAGAATCGGTTTCCGCAGCTTGGTGACCAGAAAAAGTGCGGTGGCCAGCGATCGGTCGGCAATGTATCCCAGGCGTTCAAGTCCTGAACGAATCTCATCGACACCGTGATTTGCTCGATCCGGGTCTGCTCCACCAACCGGAAAAATGCGAGATGCTCCCATAGTAATAACTTCGCCCCAGGTCGACGGTCCGGGAGAAAATCAGGACTTGGCGCGAAATAATCCCTTCGTAGCCTCCCAGGCCAGGGACTTGGCATTGATCGGCTGGACCTCCGAGCCGACGGGTTGCTCCTCGGGAGCGTCCGCGGGCTGTTGCAGCCGCGCCTGGAAGTTCTTCATGAACTCGCTAAACATGATGTTCGAGACCTCCGTAATCACTCGCGAACCCATCTGCGCGAGAATTCCTACCACTCCGATCTCGGATTCGCTCGCCACCTGCGTACCACCGGTGTCTAGAACACGAAGCTTCCCGGTCATCTTCATGGAAGCACTTCCACGACCGCGCACATCCTGCCCCCGGCCGAGGATTTCAATTTCGTGATTCTGCGCATCCAACCGCACAATTTGCACTTCGCCTTTATAGTCGGTAACGCTGGGGCCGACTTTCACTTTGATCGCGCCTCGGTACGTCCTCGGGTCCACCTGCTCAGTGATTTGTGCGCCGGGTACGCAACTGGCCACCATGCGCGGATCGCTCAGGAACGCCCAGACTTTTTCCACGGGCTCCTGCACCTCGAAAGTTTTCTCGATCTTCAGCGCCATCTAAGCAGCCGCACCTTTCTCCTGCAGAAGCTTCCAGACTTTCCACGGAGTGATGGGCATATCGATGTGCTTCACGCCGAGATGCGAGAGCGCGTCCACCACCGCGTTCACGAAAGCCGCCGGCGAACCCACATTGGGCGATTCTCCCACTCCTTTCGCGCCCAACGGGTGATGGGGACAGGGCGTGCAAGTCTTGTCAGTTTCCCAATGCGGGGTTTCGACAGCCGTCGGGAGCAGGTAGTCCATGAAGCTTCCGCCCTGAATGTTGCCGCTCTCGTCATAGTCGATCTGCTGCATGAACGCGATCGCCAGTCCTTCGGTTAATCCGCCGTGGATTTGTCCTTCCACAATCATGGGATTGATGATGTTCCCGCAGTCGTCGACGGCAACGAATCGCCGGACTTTTACTTCGCCCGTGCCTTTGTCAATATCCACCACGCAGACATACGTACCGAACGGAAAGGTCAGATTGGGCGGATCATAATAATCCACCGCTTCCAGCCCCGCCTCCAGTCCAGGTGGAATGTTCGTGTAGGCGGCAAAAGCGACGTCTTGAATTGTCTTGGACTTACTGGGAACTCCCTTGACGAAGAACTTGCCCGGCTCCCATTCCAAGTCGTCCTCATTGCATTCCAGCAGGTGCGCCGCAATCTTTTTTGCCTTGTCGCGAATTTTCCTCGCGGCGATCGCGGTCGCAGCTCCCGAGGTTGGAGTGCTGCGACTGGCATAGGTTCCCAAGCCATATGGCGCGGTGTCGGTGTCTCCCTCCTCGACGGTCACGTCGGCGGCCGGGATTCCCAATTCCTGTGCAACAATCTGGGCATAGGTCGTCTCGTGCCCCTGGCCCTGGCTTTTGGTTCCCATGCGGCACATGGCTTTTCCGGTGGGGTGAATGCGGATCTCGCAACTATCGAACATCTTGATGCCGAGAATGTCAAAAGTGTGTGCCGGACCGGCGCCCACGATTTCGGTAAAGCTGGAGATCCCGATGCCCATCAGCTCGCCTTTTTTTCGTTTCTCTTCCTGTTCCTTGCGCAGCTGCGGGTAGTTGATCCTATCCAGCGCAACTTTCATTGCAGCTTCATAGTTGCCGCTGTCGTAAGTCCAGCCCAAACACGATTTATAGGGAAACTTGTCGGCGGGGATGAAATTCCTGCGGCGAAGCTCGGCAGGATCCATCTTCAAATCGAGCGCCAACACATCCACTGCTCTCTCGATCAAGTAGGCCGCCTCGGTCACGCGAAACGAGCAACGATAGGCGATCCCACCTGGAGCTTTGTTGGTATACACGCCATCCACCTCGCAGAATGCAGTGGGATAGTCATAGGAGCCGGTGCAAATGCTGAACAATCCCGCGGGAAACTTGGTGGGCTGCGCGGCAGCGTTGAACGCTCCATGATCAGCTAGCGTCTTCACCCGCAGGGCCTTCATCCTGCCATCGCGGTCGGCAGCGATCTCGGCGGTCATATGATAGTCGCGGGCAAAACCTGTGGACTGCAGATTCTCCGAACGGGTTTCAATCCACTTCACAGGCACGCCAAGCGTAAGCGAGGCGACGATCGCACAGACATAGCCGGGATAAACCGGGACTTTGTTGCCAAAGCCGCCGCCGATGTCCGGCGAGATGACTCGAATATTATTCTCCGGAATGCCACCGACCAGGGCAAACACGGTACGGTGTGCGTGGGGCGCCTGCGAAGTCAAGTAGACCGTAAGTCGCCCGGTGGCGCGACTGAAATCGGCCACGCAGCCGCAGGTTTCGAGCGGCGCGGGATGACAGCGCGGGAAGAAGGCGTGTACGCTGGCTTTGACATCCGCGCTTTGAAATACCTGGTCGGTCGCCTGACGATCGCCGACTTCCCAATGGAAGATATGGTTATCTTTCTGCTCACGGTCTTCGCGGAGCAGAGGCGCGCCCGGATCGAGCGCCTTGTGAGGATCGACCAGTACCGGCAGCTCTTCGTATTCCACTTCTACCAGTTCGGCTGCATCGGCAGCGGTGTAACGATCGTCCGCCACGACAAAGGCGACCTCCTGCGACTGGAAAAGCACCTTGCCCGTCGCGAGTACCATCTGCTTGTCGTATGACAGAGTAGGCATCCATGCCAGGTTGGCCTTGGCCAAATCCTCTCCGGTGATGACGGCCAGCACTCCGGGTAACGCTTTGGCCTTCTCCGTGTTTATACCCTTGAGCCTGGCGTGGGCGTACGGACTCCGTACCATTTGGCCATAGACCATGCCCGGCAAATTCACGTCGTCCACGTAGTTGCCCTTGCCTTGAATGAACCGCAGATCTTCCTTGCGTTTGATGGAATGGCCCATGCCACCGATTTCAGGAGATGTTTTGTGCATCACTTTGCTCCTCCCGCCAGTTCAGGTTCCGCCAAACGGGCTTCCGTCATCTTGGCGGCAGCATCCTGCACCGCCTTCACAATGTTCTGGTATCCGGTGCATCGGCACAGATTGCCGGAGATTCCCCGGCGAATTTCCTCCTCGTTCGGCTGCGGGTTGTTCTGCAAAAGCGCATAGGTCGACATCAGCATCCCGGGCGTGCAGAAACCGCATTGCAGGCCGTGCTGTGCCTTGAATCCTTCCTGCAAGGGATGCAACTGGCCGTTATGACTCAGGCCCTCCACGGTGAGGATCTCGCTGCCATCCGCTTGCACTGCGAACAGGGTGCATGATTTCACGGTCTTTCCCTTGAGCAGGACCGTACACGCGCCGCAGTGGCTCGTATCGCAGCCAACATGAGTGCCCGTCAACTGCAAGACTTCTCGCAGGAAGTGGACAAGCAGAAGCCGCGGCTCGACTGCGGCTTCTCGCTCCCGGCCGTTCACTTTCACCCGGATCAGCTGTTTCTTTGCCATGAGTAGTTCCTCGTTGAGTCGCAGAGACTTTGGGACTACTTGCCAGCCCTCTCGGCAGCGCGGACAAGAGCACGCTTGGCCAATTCTTTGACCAGTCCCAACTTGTACTCCGCGGGACCCCGAAGATCGGAACTGGGTTGCGCTTCATCGGCGGCCAACTGCGCAGCGCGCTCGATATTCGCCGCATCCAGTGTCTTCCCGCGCAGATAATCCTCGGCTTTGTTCGCCTTAATCGGCGTCGGACCAACATTGGTCAAACCGATGCCCACCTTTTGCGCCACCCCGTTGCCGTCTACCGTCACCTGCGCGGCAACGGCCGCGGTGGCAAAGTCTCCCACCTTGCGCTCCAGCTTGAAATAAGCGCCACCGCTGCGCGGGGGTGGCGCCGGGATGCGAATCTCGGTCAGGATTTCTCCGGGCTGCAGCGCCGTTGTGAATAGCGACACAAAGAATTCGTCGATCGCGATGGTTCTCGGGCCGCGCGATCCGGTCGCGACAATTTGCGCGCCCAGGGCGACCATGGTCGCCGGGTGATCATTGGCGGGATCGCCATGTGCCAGATTGCCTGCCACCGTGGCCATGTTCCGCACCTGCGGATCTGCGATCACGTGGGCGGTGTCGAGCACGATGGGATACTTCGCACGGACCAGGGACGAAGACTCCAGTTCGGCCTCGCGCGTCAGGCCGCCGATCTTCAGAAAACCTCCCTCTTCTTTGACATACGACAATCCAGAAATGCGATTGATGTCGATCAAATACGCGGGGCGGGCAAGGCGAAGCTTCATCATCGGGATGAGGCTCTGTCCGCCGCTCAGAATTTTCGCGTCGTCGGCATGCTGCTCGAGGAGCGCAATCGCTTCCGGAATTGTCTGGGGTCGCAGATACTCAAAGGCGGGCGGGATCATCGCTTATCTCCTCGTCGTCCGGAGCGCAGCCAACGCTCCTGGCGGAGAATGCTCACTGGGACTACCGATGCTGAACAGCGATCTGCGCAGAGTAACGTACCACAAATTGGGTACCTCGTAAAAGCGGGAAAACCCGAGCGGAACCATAGGGAAATCCCTCGATGCCCGGCGGCGATGGCCCGACCAACACCGCCAGCTCCGCTTCGGTTACGACTTGCGCTCCGGCTCCCCGGCCAGGCGTGACCGCCAATCCTCGATCGCCTTGCGGATGGCTTCCGGTGCCAGGTTGCTGCACCTCATCTTGAAGTCCGGAATCCCACCCAGCGCCTCAGCCACGGCCTGCTCGGAGATTTGCGATGCCTCCTCGACGGACTTGCCGAGAACCATTTCCGTGGAGACAGACGAACAAGCGATGGCCACGGCGCATCCCATACACTTGAACTTCACATCGCGGACAATGCCCTGCTCGATGCGAAGCGTGATCAGCACGGTGTCGCTGTCCACTGGACTCCTCACCATCGCCTTGCCCGAAGGCTCAGCAACGGTTCCCACGTTGCGTGGCTGGGCGTAATGCGCCCGTACTTGTTCACTGTACATAGAGATTTCTTCGATGCGCGCGTTCCGAGACTCATGATACGCGCCCAGCTGTTGCTCTTTGTCGATCCTGCCTTTCAGGCTCGGGACTTCCCCTTGCCCGTTCCCAGGCCTTCCCGTATTTATTGAGCCGGCCCAGTATGGTAAGGTACTGCCCGGGTTTCGCTTTCTCCGGTGGATCACTACTCCAAAGCCGCCGAACTCACCGGCCAAGGCCAACGCTTCGCCGTGGCCACGGTGGTTCGTGTCGAAGGCTCTTCCTCGGCCCGGCGCGGATCGAAGGCCATCATTGACGCGCAAGGGAAACTGGTCTTCGGGTGGGTGGGGGGAGGTTGCGCCGAGAGCGCCGTGCGGAGTGAAGCGCTGCGATGCATCGAGTCGGAACATCCGATCATGATTACCCTCGACATGACCGATGAAATCCTTGGCGTAGGCATGCCGTGCGGAGGGAAAATGGAGGTCTACATCGAACCGGTCCTGCCGAAGCCTGATCTCCTCATTGCCGGCCACGGCCGCATCGCAGAGAGCCTGGCGGCGCTGGCTCACATCCTCGGTTTCCGCGTCATCGTGAATAACCCAGGCGCCGAGCTGTCCGCCTTCCCAACCGCAGAGCAGGTGATTACCGAAGACCTCGATCTCAGCGAGACGCCCATTGGACCGAATACCTATCTTGTGATCGCCACCCAGCACAAAAATGACCACCTCTGGCTGCAAAAGGCCTTGGCCGGGGAGGCCGCGTACATAGCCCTGATCGCCAGCCACTATCGCGCGAAGCTGGTACTCGACTATCTCGCCGCCGAAGCCGTTCCGGCGGACAAGATCGCGAGGATCTCCGCGCCGGCCGGCCTGGACCTGGGCGCGGTCACACCGGAAGAAATCGCACTCAGCATCATGAGCCAGATCGTCGCCTTGCGACGTGGAGGAACAAGCCGGCCTTTGCACGGGACGGACACATTGGCGGATACGCCGACCAACCCTGCCGCGGGCAAGCGAGCCGACAAGGTGATCGCCGAGTGTGAGGCGCCAACCAAGAACTGACTTCCGAATCTTCTCCGGTCAAGGCTCCCGAGAGCCCGATGCGGCGTCTCGATTCTCGCTCGCCCGCCGTTTCCGTTGGGCAACAATTTCCGCCATAATGCTGAGCGCGATTTCTTCCGGCGTCTCCGCACCAATGTCGAGACCGGCCGGGACGCGCACGCTCGCCAGAGTTTCCGCAGCGATTCCGCTCCTCCGCAGACGACCGAGCACTTCCTGTCCTCGGTTTCTCTTGGCCACCAGTGCGACATAGGAGCTGTCCACCCCGAGCGCCTGTTCAATCGCCTCTTCGTCGCAGGCGCCGCGACTTGCCACCACTACGTGGCGATCCGCATTTGCTGCGAGCAGCGAAAAATCGAGGGCGCGAAGGACTCGATCCGCTTCCGGCAGGTCGTCGGAAGCCAGCCACGGGTCGACTATGGTCACCGTGAATCGCAACAGCTTGCCCAATTTCGCAAGAGCCATTGCCATCTCATCCCTGCCGACAATAATCAACTCCGGCCGCGCCATCGCGTCCCCAACCTGATCTGCCGTCTCCAGAAGCGCCTTCTCCCGCGGCGAGCGATTGCCGGCGGAGCAAAGCGCTTCGAAATCACTCTTCTGATCAATGTCCAGAAGGATCCCGGCATCGTCCACCGGCACTTTCACAATTCCTTCCGGGTGGTCGCCGAAGATCGCACGGCAGCCCATATCGCCGTCAAGGTTCATTAGTTCGGCGAAGACGGAACGATCGAGGAGCACCGGGTTGCCCCTAAAACCGCGGTAGGTGGGGATCACAATCTGCGCCCCAGAGGCCTGATGTTCGGCCATCAATCGGTCGAGCGTCTCCGGCTGCACAAACGGTTGATCCGCCAGAACGATGAGCGCGGCTGCGGCTCGCGGGTCCACGGCCAAAAGGCCGGCCTTCAACGATGTTCCCATACCTTGCTGATAGTTAAGGTTGATGACCACGCGCACATTCTGCGTGTCAATTTCCCGACGGATCGATTCCGCTGCCGAACCCAGAACAAGAATGATTTCCGACGCCCGGCAAGCCCGCACGTGATCGAGAGCGTGCTGCAGCAAGGGACGATCGTCGAGGCGAAGCAATTGTTTTGTCGTTCCCATGCGTGCGGAAGTTCCGGCCGCCAGAACTACGGCCGAGGTTGGGCCGCCCAATCTCTCCATGCAGCGAACAGTAGCATATCGTGGCACTCACCTGAACATGGGCGTCGACAGAGACTCTTCTTCCTCACTTTTCGACGGGCGCCATCGGCGGAGCAGACTTCTGTCGACCCGGGTCTGCGACTGTGAGCGCACAACGCGCGGGCTTATCCGCGCTCGGCTTGCGCCACCAGCGGCAGGTCAGCAGGGTTTTCTGTGAGCCCGAACGGTAACTCCGTGCCGGATCTTCCGGTGTGGCGCGGCCGGGAGGGTGTCCCGCAAAGAAAAAACCACTATTCTTGCCGAAGCGACGCGGACGGGCAGCCCGCCCATGCCAAGTCGATCTTGAAGGACCATCGGAGACAATCAGACTCCTCCGGTTTGAAGAATCGGCGCCGTAGTCAGACACGCCCAACATCGGGGCTGGGTTCGGTACCTGTCTCTGGTGCTATCCTCGTTAACTTATGCGCAGCTTTCACCTGACCTGCTTTTTTGTGAGCTTGACCACACTGTTTGCCTTCGGGCAGCAACCATTCCTCAGTGAGAGCCAATGGATGGCACTACGCGATGAGTCGGGCGGTGCTGCTTCGTACGAAAACCTCCGTTATCTTACCGGCTTACATCGGGTGCCGGCGACGCCGGAATTTGACGAGGCGGCGCAGTTTGTTTTGCAGCGCGCGCAGGAATACGGTCTGGCTGACGCTCGCGCGGAGCAGTTCCCTATCGATGGCAGGAGGCAATATGGGCTGATGCGGTCGTATCTCGGCTGGACGGTGGAAGAAGCTCGACTTTGGGAGGTACGGCCTGAGCATGTTCTGCTGGGGGATTGGAAAACCGATCCCATTCGTCTCGCTGATTACAGCCACAGCGCTGACGCGGAAGCAGCACTGGTCGATGCCGGCAGTGGCGCTAGCGAGGCTGACTACGCCGGCAAGGACGTCCGCGGCAAGATTGTGCTGGCGGATGGCGTTCTGGCGCGAGTGCAGCAATTAGCGATCGCCCAGCATGGCGCGCTGGGCATTGTCAGTGACATGCCGAATCAGACCACGGCGTGGTCCGGTCTTGATACTACGGTGGTGCGGTGGGGACATCTGGATGCTCGCCAAGCATCCGGCTTCGCTTTTATGGTTTCGCATCAGACCGCCGAGGCGCTGCGGAAGCGCTTGCGGGACGGCGAGGCGGTGACGCTGAATGCGCACGTAAGAGCGACCGTGGGGCCGGGTCACTGGACGGTCGTGACCGGCACCATTCCCGGCTCTGATTCTGCGGCGGGAGAAATCGTCTATAGCTGCCACCTCGATCACGAACGTCCGGGGGCGAATGACAACGGGAGCGGCTGCGTCACCATTCTTGAAGCGGCCCGCCTGCTGGCGCATTTGATCGAGTCGGGTCAACTGCCTCGTCCCAAGCGCACCTTGCGCTTTGTCTGGGGACCGGAGGTGGAGGGCACGATGGCTTTTCTTGCCTCTCATCCCGAGATTCGGACTCGGATGCATGCCAACATTCATATGGACATGGTGGGTGGAGACCCTTTCAAGAATAAGTCCGTGTTTCACGTCACCGGAACGCCGTGGTCGCTACCAAGTTTTGTAACCGACGTGGGCGCTGTGTTTCTGCAGACCATTCGTTCGGCGGCGGGCGCCTATGCGGCAGGCGAAATATCGGCGGATGCCGCCATTGTCGAAACGCGCGCCGGCGGACCCGGCACACGCAATGAGTTGATCGCCGACGTGACGCCCTACTCGAGCGGCAGCGATCACGATGACTACGACTCTTCGACGATCGCGGTGCCCTCGCTTTACCTGCGCGACTGGCCGGATATCTATATCCACACCGACCATGACAGCCTCGATCAGATCGACGCGACGAAACTTCGCCGCGTAGCGCTGCTGGGAGCGGCCTCGGGATACACTTACGCAAGGGTGACAGCGCAGCAACTGCCGACTCTGCTGCCTTTTCTCGCTGCCCAGGGCGAGAGTCGCCTGGCGCAAGCTTTCGGCGATGCGCAAGCGTTAGCGGACGATCCTCAACTTGAGCCCGGCGTCGCCTGGTACGAAGCGCGCAATTTGCTCGACCAAACATTGCGGCGGGAACTCGCGGCGCTGCACTCCGTTGTCGAATTCACCGACGGCGCGGCGGCGACAGACGCAGACGGCGCAAAGGCTCTGGCGGACCAGGCGTCGGCGCTTCAGCGTTTTCTGGATGCGCAGGCGAAGTTGCGGGGAGCCAAGGCCAACTCACCCACCCCGCCCTGGGCCGACGATCCCGATGCACGGCGCGTGCCGGTCCGCGTGGGCGAATTCGGGCCCCTGACCTATCAGAACGATAATGTCTTGCTGGCGCGACTGGGCAAAGAACGTTACGGAAAGATCAAGCTGATTAACAGCGATGCGACGCAACTGCTGAATGTCAGGGACCAGGCGGAGCTCTATGCTTACGAAATCGTCAATTTCGTGAATGGAAGACGCACGGCGGGTGAGATTCGCGATGCCGTGTCGGCTGAATATGGTCCCTTGGCGGTGAATCTTGTTGTCGACTACCTTGCTGCTTGTGCGGAAGCGGGAGTAATCCAATGGAGATGAGATACAACTCGCATGCAACACTTCGCACTCACCTAACTTGGCACGTATTGGGCAAGAAGAGCAGTTGCAAAGCAGACGCCAGAGCACTAGAGTACGACCAATGCGGAAACTTTGCTCCAGGACGGCCCGAGATAGGCAGCCGCCTACTCCCTCGAAGTAGGCAGGAAAGGACATACGATTGAAGATCTCGCAAAAAGGGCTCTACGCACTGCAAGCCATCACCACTCTTGGACGACGGTACGGAACGGAAACCATCAAGATCCGGGACATCGCCATGGAGAGCGACCTCCCGGAGAAATTTCTTGAACTGATTTTACTGGAACTCAAGAATGCGCGTATCGTGGAGAGCGTGCGCGGAGCGAAGGGCGGCTACCGACTGCGGCGAGCGCCGCAAGAGATCATGCTGAGCGAGATCATTCGTCTGGTGGACGGGCCGCTTGCACCCTTTGGCGATGCCGACCAACTCCGAGGGCTGATTGCCACCGATCCCGCCCACCGCGCTCTTTATAGCGTGTTTCTGGAAGTTCGCGACGCGGCGGCCAAGATATTGGAAGGCACTTCCGTGGCGGACATTCTGAGCGGCGCTTCGAAGACCGGCAGACGGACCGGCGCGAAGAAGAAGCCGCGCAAGGGGCCGGTTTTGTCAATCCTGCACAAGGGTGCAACCAGCAAATAGCCGTTTGGCGAGCGTCCCGCCCGACCGGGTGCGCTCTTCACGAGTTCCGGGCTCGCCGGGCAATCGATTTCCGAAAGACTTACACCCCGGCGGAAGCGAGCACTGCCTCGTACTCGCTATATGCGCCTTTGAAATCGGTGATTTCGTGCGTGCCCTCGAAGTGCCAGATACGGGTCGCGACTTCGTCGATCAGATCCTCGTCGTGAGTAACCAGCAGTACCGTTCCCTGATAGCGCTGGAGCGAGATGTTGAGGGCGTTAATCGATTCGAGATCGAGGTGGTTGGTGGGCTCGTCGAGCACCAGCAGATTCGGCTTCTGCAGCATCAGTTTGCAGAAAAGCAGGCGCGCCGCTTCCCCTCCGGAGAGCACGTCGGTGCGCTTTTCGGCGTCATCGCGGGGAAACAGCATCTGCCCGAGGATGCCACGGATTTCTTCGGTTGAGGCCGAAGGATCCCACTGATGGAGCCACTCCAGCACCTTGATGCCGGGCTCAACGATCGCTTTATGATCCTGGGGAAAAAATCCCACCGCCGCTTCGTGGCCCCAGATTACCTTGCCTCCCTCGACGAAGGCGCCATCGTAGCCGCTGCTTTTCCGCAGCTCGGACTCGGAAATGGTTGGCGCATTGGCGAGCAGGGCATTTACCAGAGTTGTTTTGCCGGAACCGTTGCGGCCCATCAACGCGATTTTTTCTCCGCGCAACACGCTGGCCGTGAAACCGGAAATCACTTTGGAGTCGCCGTAGGACTTGCTGATCCCTTCGATTTCTAGAATGTGCTTGCCCGAGGGGCGTTTC
Source organism: Terriglobales bacterium (assembly GCA_049520935.1). Lineage (GTDB taxonomy): Bacteria > Acidobacteriota > Terriglobia > Terriglobales > Acidobacteriaceae > Acidiflorens. Next base: position 145,670 of record JBEKPJ010000004.1, read on the forward strand.
TGCTCGAACTTCAGGTAGGGACGCTGGATGTTGGACTTGGCCAGCTCGGTGACTTGCAGGCGCTCGACTTCCTTGCGCCGGGATTGTACCTGGCTGGAGCGGGTTCCGGCGGCGAAGCGGGCAATGAATTCGTTCAGCTGGGCGATCTTTTTTTCGCGCTGCGCGTTCTGTCCTTCAATCTGCGAGCGGATCTGCGTCTTCGCAACCACCATGTCATCGTAGGTGCCGGTGTAGGTGATGATGGTCTCGTAATCGATATCGGCAATGTGGGTGCAAACACCGTTGAGGAAATGGCGATCGTGCGAGATCACAATCAGAACGCCCTCATATTGGTTGAGGAAACTCTTGAGCCAGTGGATCGAGTCGAGATCGAGATGGTTGGTCGGTTCGTCGAGGAGCAGGGCTTGCGGATGCCCGAACAGAGCTTGCGCTAACAGGACGCGCATTTTTTGGCCGCCGGGGATTTCCGACATTTTGCGCTCGTGCATGGCGTCCGGAATGTCGAGGCCCTGCAGCAGAATGGCAGCGTCGCTCTCGGCGGTGTAGCCGTCTTCTTCACCAACGATGCCTTCCAGCTCGCCGAGCTTCATGCCGTCGGCGTCGGTCATGTCCGGCTTGGCGTAGATGAGTTCGCGCTCTTCGAGGGCGGCCCAGAGGCGACGGTTGCCCATGATGACGGCGTCGATCACGCGGTAGCGGTCGAAGGCAAATTGATCCTGGCTCAGAACACCCAGCTTGCGTGGGCGGACCACGGTTCCCTTCTGCGGGTCAAGTTCTCCGGTCAGAAGCTTCATGAAGGTGGACTTGCCGGCACCGTTCGGGCCGGTCAGGCCATAGCGTTTGCCGGGAATGAAGCCGGTGGACACTTCGTCGAATAGAACTTTCGCGCCGTAGCGCATGGATACATTGCTTACAGAAATCATGATCGTTAGGGAACTGCGGGAATCGATCCAGTCGGAGGAAGACGCAGCTGCTGTAACTAGGATATCACGACTGTTTCGCCGCGGAAATCATCTTGCTCCCCTCGCTCGAGCCGGCCGCCGGTCACGGGGAAATCCTGGGATTCATGGTAGCCTTTTGCAGCAAATGTTCCCGGAAACCGGAGCCCGATGAGCGATTCTCAGTCTTCCCCTTTTTCAGTCAATCTGCAGGCAATCGCGCGGCAGATCATGCAAGCCGAGGGCTTCGAACCGAATTTTCCGCCGGCGACGCAGCAACAACTCACGGACCTCCGCGCTCGTCCGCCGCAACTGACAGAGTCCGCGCAGATGCCCGACCTGCGGAACTTGCTCTGGTCGTCGATCGACAACGATACTTCGAGAGATCTCGACCAGATTGAGTTTGCCGAGCGACTGCCGACGGGCGACGTCAAGATCATGATCGCCATTGCCGACGTCGATGCCTTTGTGGCCAGGGACACGGCGATCGATCAGCACGCGGCCCGTGAGACGACCTCGGTCTACACTGGCGTCTGCACCTTTCCGATGTTGCCGGAGGAGCTGTCGACTGGCGCCTCTTCTCTGCTCCCCGATGTGGACCGGCCCGCGGTGGTCACCGAATTGGTGGTGGACGGGGCCGGGGCGATCCGTTCGAGCCAGGTCTATAGAGCCATCGTGCGGAATCACGCTCAACTGACCTACAACGCCGTGGGAGCGTGGCTCGAGGGCAAGGCAGCGGCGCCGCCCCAGGTGGCCGCTTCTTCGCCGTTGCAGGCACAGCTCAAGTTGCAGGCCGACATTGCCCAGGCGATCAGGAAACTGCGCTTCACCAACGGCGCGCTGAACATTGATACCAACGAAGTGTTTCCCGTGTTGCTCAACGCGCAGGTGATCGATGTCGTGAAGCAGGAGAAGAATCGCGCGACTGAATTGATCGAGGACTTCATGATCGCGGCCAACGGTGTCGTGGCGCGCATGCTACAGAAAGTTTCCTCGTTGCGACGGATCGTCAATACCCCGGCGCACTGGGATGGCATCGTGCGGCTGGCGGCGGCGCAAGGGGTGACGCTCCCAGCTCAGGCGGATTCGAAGGCGCTCAACGATTTCCTCCTCCAGCGCAAGGTCGCTGATCCCGATCACTTTGCGGACTTGTCGCTTGCAGTCATCAAACTGATCGGGCCGGGCGAGTATGTGCTGGAGCGGCCGGGCGACCCCCCACAGGGACATTTTGGGCTTGCCGTCCAGGATTACACACACTCGACGGCGCCCAACCGTCGCTTTGCCGATGTGGTCACGCAGAGACTGATCAAGGCCTTGCTCGACCGAAGGCCTGGGCCTTATTCCGACGACGAACTCGCGGGTATCGCCAGAAACTGCACCCTGAAAGGCGATGCAGCGCGAAAGGTGGAGCGGGAGATGTCGAAGCGGATGTCGGCCGTGGCGATGAGCCATCGCGTCGGTGAGACTTTCGACGCGATTGTCACTGGCGTGACTCCGAAGGGAACGTTTGTTCGCGTCCTGCAGCCGCATATTGAAGGATTGCTCGCTCAGGGGGCGCAGGGGTTGCATGTGGGCGACAAGATTCGGGCAAAGCTTACCCGGACTGAGGTGCAGCGCGGTTTTATTGACTTTGTTCGGGCCTAGGACGCGGTACGGTTCGACGAGCCGGGTTTCGCCGTCGCGGCGACGAAAAAACCACCCCACCCCGGGAGCCGGCCCCGATGCCGGCGATGCCCGTGCCCACACATTCCAAAGACGAACAATTTGCGTCGCTATGAGCCTGGTCGAAACACTCGCTAGCATTGTCGACCGCGGCCAGATCGGACAGGCCGTCACTGAAAAAGGGATTGGTACCGGCTCCGGGATTCAAGGGGGCGGCGAAAGCTCCGTCGCCGGTGCCCCACTGAGGAGGCCTCAGCCGTTCTTCTTTTCCAGTTCTGCCCAGCGAGCGTAGAGGGTATCGAGCGCTTGTTGAGCGGCGTCAAGCGCCACTTGGGCGCTTACCAGACGTGCGGCATTGGTTGCGTTCGCCGGATCTTCCAATTCCGCACGCTTAGCGTGTACGAGCCGCTCGGCTTCCTCTACCCTCAGCTCGATGGTGGCGTATTCCCGAGCCTCGAGGTAGGAGAGTTTCTTTTTCGTTGGCGCCAGGGAACTGGTATCGGCCGGGGCCTCCGGAATTGGGGCTTTTTCCACTTCTGCTTTCGTCCGCTGCGCCTGCCATGCGTCCCATTGCCCGTAGTCGGCGAAACTGTCAGCTCCGCCTTTGCCGTCGAGGCCCAGCACGATGGTCGATACGCGATCGAGCATGTAGCGGTCGTGCGTTACCAGCACTAGCGAGCCGGGAAAATCGACCAGGCTTTCTTCCAAAATCTCCAGCGTCGGAATGTCCAGGTCATTGGTGGGCTCGTCGAGCAAGAGAATGTCTGCGGGCTGGAGCATGAGTTGGGCAATCAGGACCCGCGCCCGTTCACCGCCGGAGAGGCGGCTTACGGGCTGACTGAGTTGCTCGCCGGTAAACAGGAATCTGGCGGCCCATCCCGCGACGTGAATCACACGATCGCGATAGACGACGGAGTCGCCGTCGGGCGCCAGGGCACGGCGGAGAGTTAGATCGGGATCCAACCTGCGGGTCTGATCGAAATACACGATACGGAGCCAGTCAGCGCGGCGGATTTCACCCCCGGTAGGAGAGAGTTCGCCTTGCAGCAGGCGCAGCAATGTGGTTTTGCCGCTGCCGTTGGGCCCCACCAGTCCGACTCGCATTCCGGCCCCCAGGATGAAATTTAGCCCTTGGAATAACGCGCGACCGGTCGTTTCGCTGCTGCCCATGAAGCAGGTTACGTTGTGCAAGTCGATGAGGCGTTTGGTTTTGCGGTCGGTGGCGGAAAAGTCGATTTGCGCCGTGGTGCTGCGAGTTCTCTGATTCAGATCGGCCAGCTCTCCCATCAGTTCGCCGGCTTTGCTGATGCGGGCTTTAGACTTGCGGGTGCGGGCTTTCGCTCCGCGGCGGAGCCATTCGATTTCTCCGTGCACCAGATTCTCCAGCGCTTCCTGGCGCTTGGATTGGGCATGGAGGAACTCTTCTTTTTTTTCCAAAAACTGGCTGTAGTTGCCGTGGACCCGGAGCGAGCCTGCGGGATAGATGCGATTGAGTTCGACCATGTCGGTGGTGACGTTCTCCAGGAAGTAGCGATCGTGACTCACGATTACGCTGGCAAACGCTGCCTGCTCCAGGAGATCTTCAAGCCAGGCAATGCCCACGAGATCGAGATGATTGGTGGGTTCGTCGAGTAAGAGGATATCGGGGTGCTGGACAAGGGCTTCGACGATGGCTAAACGCTTTTGCCATCCGCCGGAAAGTTGACTGGCGAGCATGTCTAACTCTTCCAGGCCGGCGCGGCCTAGAGTTTCGGCGAAGCGCGCGCCGCGTTCGGTTCCGGTAACGCCGCTGCGATCGAGCGCACTATCGACCACGGAGCGAACGGTGGCGCCGGCTTCGAATCTTGAGTCCTGTTCTACGCAGGCCAGGCGCGTTCGTTTGCGGAAGGAAACCTCTCCGCCGTCAGTATCGATCAATCCGGCGAGAATTCGGAGCAAGGTGGACTTGCCGGAGCCGTTCGGACCGATTAAGCCGATGCGATCCCCGTCAGCGATGATGAAGGAGACATTCTGAAAGAGCGGATTGGCTCCGAAGGCCTTGCTGATTCCCTGCGCGTTAACGATGGGCGACGGTGCGGGCGCCAAGGATTGCGGTCTCCGGGGAAATTGAGGTCCTGTTTGAGAGTATCAGTTGCCATCGCCAGCGCGCCGCGACTACGGCACGATGACCTTCTGTTTCAAATCCAGGGCGGCTTGCGCGACACTGTCGGGCTTGCCCAAATCGCGCCAGTAGTATGGATCGGCGCGGAAGGCCAGTATTTTTTCGCCTTGGGCGGCCAAACGCAGATAAGGGGCAATGATGGAGAACGTTCCCTCCTCAGTCATCATCGCGAGCAGACGCGGAGAGATGATATGGACGCCGGAAAAGGCCAAGGCATGCACGCACTGGGGGGACTGCGCCGCCAGTCCGACCAGTTCCGGCTCGCCATCGCTGCCCGAACGGCGGCCGCAAAGCTGAAGATTGGAATCGAACAGTAGGTAGCGGGATGTGATGCGGCGCTGCACGGCGAGGGTCGCCAGCGCCTGACGTTCGCTGTGCCATTGCGCCATGCGCGCGAAATCAATCGTGCTGAGGACATCGACGTTGTGCAGGAGAAAGGGTTCGTCGGGATGGAGCGGGGTTTCGCGGAAGAAAGCGGCGGCCTTCTTCAGACCACCCCCGGTGTCGAGCAAGGTCTCCTCGCGCGAGACCGCGATGCGCATGCCGAAATTGTGGTTCGTTTTCAGATAGTCGACGATCCGGTCGGCAAAATGGTAGACATTGATGACCACCTCGCTGACTCCGGAGCTGCGCAACCGGGAAAGCGCCAGTTCCAGCATGGTGCGGCCGTTAATTTCCACCAGCGCCTTGGGACGGTCGTCGGTGAGAGGACGCAGACGCGTGCCGAGCCCGGCGGCCAGAATCATGGCTTTCATCGAGTCGGCGCTCTCATGGATTGAGCTGCTCCTGTTCGCGGTGGTGCACAACGACTTCGACTCCCTCCTGGCACTGGGCACGCAGGTGCGTGGCCAGCTGTTCGGCGAGATACACGGAGCGATGCTGGCCTCCGGTGCACCCGAAGGAAACCATCAAGTGCTTAAACCCACGTCGCTCATAGGTATGGACGCTGGCATCTACCAGTGACATGGCGCTGGCGAGAAATTGGTGGACGCTTTGCTGCTGATTGAGATAGTCGATAACGGGCGCGTCCTTTCCCGTGAGAGCCTTGAAGCGCTCTTCGCGTCCGGGATTGGGAAGACTGCGGCCATCGAAAACGAAACCGCCGCCGTTGCCGCTGTCGTCCTGCGGCAGGCCGCGGTGAAACGAAAAACTGACGATGCGGACGGTCAACTTTTCCGTTTTCCCGGCGGCGGCGGCCAGGCCTTGCAACTTGTCGGAGGCCACCATGCTTTGGAAGGCCTCGGTCAGGGTGGGCAGGGCGACGGGCAGCTCCGCGTTATGCAACAGCCAGCGCACATTTCTCAGCGCGTACGGCACGCTTTGCAGGAAGTGCGCCTTGCGCTCGTAGAAACCGCGAAAGCCATACGCACCCAGAGCCTGCATGATGCGAACATAGACGTAGGCGTAGTAAAACTGCATGAATGCGGCGCGGTCAAGATCCAGAAAACTGGCAAGACTGTCGAGATAGTGATCGAGCAATTGCTGGCGCACGTCGGGGGGTAGGTCGGCCTTGGCATCGTACAACAGCGAAGCAATGTCGTATTGCAGCGCGCCTTTGCGTCCTCCTTGATAATCGAGGAAAAAGGGCTGCTCCTGGTCGCGCATCTTGCGCAGCATCACGTTGCGGGATTGGAAGTCCCGATAGAGAAAGTAGTCGCGGTTGGCGCTGAGAAGAAGTTTGGTCAAGCGGCTGAAATCGTGTTCGAGCGCCTGCTCGTTGAAAGAAATGCCCGCGAGCCGCAGGAAGTAATACTTGAAGTAATTGAGGTCCCAGGCAATCGATTGGCGATCGAAACTGGCGCGCGGATAGCAGACTTTGTAGTTGAGATCGCGTCCGGCTTCGACTTGAAAGCGCGGCAATATCTCGACCACTTTGCGATAGGCCTCAAGGGCGTCGGGGTCGAGGGTCGCGCCGCTGCGGTGGGCGGAGAGGAATTCGAAAAGCGTGGTGTCGCCGAAATCCTCTTCGAGGTAAGCACCGTGGCGCAAATCCTCGGCGTAGATTTCGGGGACGGGCAGACCATGACGGCGAAAATGACGCGAGAATTCGAGAAAGGCGACATTTTCCTCGCGCACGTCGTAGAGTATGCCGATCGCGCTCAGCTCTTGGGTCGCCAGGCGAACGATTTGGCGGCCGGAACCGCCGAGTTGGCCCTGCAAGGGCTGCACGCGCTCAACCGGTACGCGAAAATGGCGCGCAAAAAGTCCTTTGAGTACTTCCATGAAGGTGATCGCGGGCGGTTGCTGCCCTCCTAAAGATACCATTGCACGCTCGGGAGCAGGGTTGCGGCAATTGCGCAACCACCGAGGCTTTCGCGCATAGGATGGCTATGGTCGTGCGACTTGCCCTAACACTTTGTCGGCCGCGGTCACGCCGCGATGCTGTGCTTCCTCGAAGATGGAGAAGCCGCTCAGGTCGGAGTTGGCATAGAGTAATCGTCCTTGCGAGCGGGCGAGGTTGCGGCGTTCAGCGGAAAAGATGGCTCCGACCTTGGGCCGGGCCATGGCGTGTCCCAGGCGCATGACATCGATACGCGATACGCACTGGCGGATGTCGCGATGAACGCGTTCGAGATCGTGAAGAATCGCTTCCTTCCAATAGTTCCAGTCTTGATCCAAAAGCAATTGCCGGTTTTCGGCTGGCGATCCATTGGCTAGGGCCCAGTAGAAAGTCCAGACGGTGCGGTCGATGTGCGAGCGGAGGCTCTGATGGGTGGCATCGACATAGCCCAGAGTAGGCGATTCCATGAAGACGTTGTCCCAGCTGGGATCGCTCGGGTTGGAATCGGGAAGATGTTCGAGGGTCAGGTTGGCGGTGAGCCAGGGGGAGTATTCGAAATCGTGCAGGGGAGGCATGCCTTCCACCAGGTACGGCGCGAGGAAGGTGGGGGCGGCAAAGATTACGAACTCGGACTGGTATTCGCTGTCCCCGGCCAGAACGCTGAAGTGTTTTCCCCGCTGCGAGATTCGACGTACCATGCGGTTGGTGCGGACGAAGCTTCCCAGGCGTTCGAGCAGGCGGCGAACGATCCAACCGTTGCCCTCGGGCCAGGTGAGCGGACCTTTTTCCTCGGGCTCGCGCGATGCGAAATACTGGATGCCGGCCCATGCCGACGTGTTTCCGGTGGTCGCGCCGTAGTCGTCGCGGCAGCAGTAGTTCATGTACCAGTTCAGCACGGGAGAATCCATGCGCTGCGAACCGAGCCATTCCGCGAACGAGATTTGATCAAGCCGAGCGCTGCTTGGCGATAGCCCCAACTCCATGGGCACGGTAAAACTCCCAGAAGCGCGAAAGGTCTGGATTCGGTCCTCCAGTCTCCGGAACTGCTCACGGTCGGCGGGCGTCAATCCGATGGCTGGCTCAATCCCTTCTTGCCACTTTCCGTAGAGAAACAGCCGCTCCTGGGGACTGAAGCAGAGAGCGCGCTCTTCCCAATGACCGTTCTTGAGCACGCCCAGGTCTTCGAAGAGTTCGCGGACATAGACCGCTTTCGCTCCGGGAACCGGGACATAATGCGCGGCCCAGGGGTAGGCGGTGATTTCGTTTTCTCCCCAGCGCGAATTTCCGCCGGCTTGATCGTTCATCTCGAGCAGGATGAAATCGGTGAACCCTCTCTTGTGGAGTCGCCAGGCTGCGCTCAAGCCCGCGATACCTCCGCCCACAATCACCACGGCGCATTTCACGATCTGCGTCGGTTGCGGAGGATTCGCGCGCTCGCGCAGTTGATGACCGAGGGCAAACGAATCGTTCACGAAGCGGCCGGAGATGGCCCGATCTCCCTTGATCGACAGGCCAATCAGGGCCGCGCTCGTCGATTGCAGGAATTTGCGCCGTGACGCGGTCAATGACTGATGTCCTTCCAGTCTTGATCATAGGCACGCACCAGTACCTGGTCGTTGAGGCGGTTTGCCGGCATGGGGAGGGGCGACATGTCGGGCGGAAACTGGAACAGCGCGGGCAAACCATCGACGCTGATAAACCTTAGTCCCCGGGGCACGGAGGTGGGGAGTTGGTATTCGCGATGGCCGGCGATCACAAAACCCCACTCGCCGAAAGAGGGAACGTATACATGGTAGGGATAGGTTCGCAGGCCCGCCTGCTTCAGCGTTTCAGCGATGCACCAATACGAGTCGCGCGCAAACATCGGCGAGGTGCTCTGGACAACCATCAGGCCCTGGGCGCTGAGATGACGGGCGACGGCCTTGTAGAAGGCGGTCGTATAGAGCTTCCCCAGCGAATAGTTTGTCGGATCCGGGAAATCGATCACGATGAAATCGAAGCTGTCGGTGTTGGAATCGACCCAAGGAAACGCGTCGGCGTTGAGGATATGGACCTTTGGCGACGAGAACGACTGTTGATTGAGCGCGGTTAGCATCGGATGGGTGGAAAACAGGTGCGTCATTTCCGGATCGAGATCAACCAGAGTGATGCTTTCGATTTGCGGGTATTTCAGAACTTCGCGGACGGCCAGACCATCGCCGCCGCCGAGAACGAGGACCCGCCGGGGGGCGGGAATCGCGGACAGGCCGGGATGAATCAGGGCCTCGTGATAGCGATATTCGTCGCGCGAACTGAACTGCAGATGGCTGCTCAGAAACAGGCGGATGTCGTCCTTGAACCGGGTCAGGACAATGTGCTGATAGCGTGTGTCACGAGCGAAAATGATCTCGTCGGCATAAATGTTGTCTTCGGCTGCGATGGTGATGCGTTTGGCCTCGCCCAGGCCGATTCCCAAGCCGCAGAGCACGACCAGGCAAAGGACCCGCAGCGTGCGCACGGAAGCGATCTGGTGGCGAAACAGAAAGGTGCTCCACAGGGCAACCGCCACATTGACCAAGCCAAACAGCATGGCGGAGCGCACCAGGCCCAGATAGGGAACGAGGAGAATGGGGAACAGAAGCGAAGCTCCGAGTGCGCCCAGATAATCGAAGGTGAGGACGTGGGCGACGACGTCGCGAAACTGATAACGGTCGCGAACAATACGCATCAGCAACGGGATTTCCAGGCCGACGAGAACTCCGATGACCACAACCATGGCGTACATGAGAAGCTGAAACCCTTGGGTGTAGGCGAAGGCCAGAAAGAGCAGGGCGGATGAGAAACCTCCAATCACACCGAGCAGGAGTTCGATCCACACGAAGCGGTACACCAGGCCGCGTTCGAGGAAGCGGGAAAGGGCGCTCCCGATGCCCATGGCAAACAGGTAACAGCCGATGATGGTGGAAAACTGCAGGACGCTATCGCCCAGCAGGTAACTGGCGAGCGTCCCCGCGATAAGCTCGTAAATGAGCCCGCAGGCGGCGATCAGCAGGACGGTGATGAAAAGCAGTATGCCCAAGGCTTAGTGAACGGCCGATGCGATGATGATGCAAATGCCGATCGACATGGTTCCGATCAGAATTGCCAACGCGGTGTTGTGTTCCTGAACGATCTCTTTCCAAAGGTTATAAGGAGTGACTTTGTCAATGACCAGAAACGCCGCGGCAAAAACAAAAATGCCGAGCGCGGCATACACGACCGCATTTACAACATTGCCAACCTGAGTGCCCATTTACTTGCCTCCCGTATAGTGATGGTTGTAGCCGTAGACTGAGCGATACGAGCCAGGGTTGTCGCGAACCGATCGGGGAACGTTTTTCACCTCGTCCACAGAGTTGAGGCTCCAACCTCGATATTCCGCCGTCGCCAGCGTGCCGAGCACGAGGACGCCGTAGAGAATATACAGATTTCTGATCATCAGTCGTTTCCCTTCCCCAATAGATTCCCCAGACCGAGGTTGGGACGATCTGCGTCGTCGTCGCTTGCGGACGCATAGTCGCTCTCGGCCCAGCGCAGATGTTCGAAGTTCATGGATCGCCAGGTGAGCAGGCCGGCGGGCAGGAGCAGGGCCAAGAAGGCAATCCCGAAGAAACTCATCTGGGGAACGTCCCGTTTGGCGGTAATCGAGTAGGAGAGGGCTCCTTTGCCGAAATCCGATTCGGGTTCGATCCTTAGGTAGTAGCTGCCGGGTGGGACACTGGGAATGGCCACGCTGTCGGAATGGCTGCCCTCGGTCCACGCGCCATCTGCGTCGTACCCCGAGTAGTAACTGATCTCGCGCCCGAAATCGTACGCTTGACCGGTCTCCTGATTGATCAGCGCGTAATTCAGATAGATCCAGTTGTTGTTGAGGTCCGCGCGGGTATCGAGTTCGAGATCGGAGGTGTGTCCCTTCAGTTCAAAAACGTCGGTGACAAAAGACGCATCGCCCCGGTCGTTGGTATTCAACGTGTAATTTCCCTGAATCACCTCTTCGTCGCGGGCGACGGCGGAAAACCCGATGAGCATGATGACCAGAAGCAACAGAAGTGCGACGAACGAGGACCATATTGCGGTCGTATCGGCGCGCAGCGGAGAGGGCTGGTTTTCGTAGACACCGATGCTTTCCGGGGGATTGCCGGGCAGACCGAAGGCTTTCCAAATGTCGCGGCCCGCAACGTATTCGCCCATCGACCAGGTAAGCTCTTGGCCGGTACGCTCGCTCGAAATCACGCGCGGCGGACAGATGTAATCCGACAGGTTGGCGGATTCGCCGACTCGCACTTGCCAGGGAAATTCTCCCAGCACAAAACTGGTCGCGGCCTGCGCCGTTTGGAAATGCTTGTAGGTTTCATGAAGGTAGGTCACGGTCGGGGGATTCGCGCCATCGTTGACGGTCGGCAGGCAACGCAAGGTGCTCGTGTCGTTCCAGTGGCCGTTGTATTCGGTGAGATAGCGAAACCCCTGATAAGGGTTGAAAAGGACGTATTCACGCCAACTGTAGGGGACTCCCTCAACCTGGATGGTGCGGCGCTGAAAACCAACCGCCTCGTAAACCGTGCCCCGAATTCTTCCCCGGGTACCGAGGGGAATCAGCGGCGGATACTCGTCGCTTGCGGCTTGGAATTGCTGCAGAATCGCCAGCTGCGGGTCTTGCGCGTCAAGGATGGAGTGGCAGTGATCGCAAACTACGGTGACGGCATGGGTAAACGATCGCAGCGTAAGGGCAGCGCCGCACGACGGACAATGCAAAGATTTTACCTGCGGAGGCGCGGGCGGATTGGGGCCGCTAGTGCTCATGACCATCCTTCGAACTTTCGCAGGTTCTTGAGCTTGAGATCGTCGAAGGTAACGGTCTCGCCCAGATACAGGGCTGGCGTTTCGTCGCTGTAGTCGAGGGTGGCGAATTTTCCATTCGTGGACATCAGATCGACGAAGACCACATCCTGTTTGTCCCAGTACTGGAAGGGTAATTCTCCCTCCACGCCCCGGTAGTGCGCCTTGGTGACGGTGGAGACCAGGTAATCCTGACCGTCCCAGGCATAGCGCTGGCCGATGCGACACTCCGACGGCATCTTCCGGCCGGGCGCCGCGAAGGTCACCACATATTCATCCTGCGCATCGGAAAGCCAGGCGCTGCCGTTGTTCAGCACCACATGCCATTCGTTCCACGTTCCCTGATCGTACTGGTACACGATGCGGCCGACGGCAACGAAAGACTGGTGATTGTAGACACCCTCGGTGCCGATCTGGATCGGAGAACTGTTCGGCGGAAGATCAGCGACCTGACCGACTTTCTTCAGGTCGACGTCGGTGCGCACCAGGATCGACTTGCAGTATTCACAGACGGCCTGCACGCTGCTCGACCAACGGAAGACAATTTTCGCACCGCAATTCGGACAGTTTGCGGCGGGCTGTGTCATCAGCTCCGGCTCTCCCGCGAGACCCTGCGCGCGCTCAATTCGAGCTCAAAGTTCAAATCCTCCGCCGGGCTGTAGAACCTGGTCACGCTACGAACGGCAACCGAGGTCGCTCCGAAAGTGGTCGTTAGGAATCCCGCAAAATCCCAGGCTTCACGGGGAACGCAGCAAAAAAGATTCAGGCACATCGAACCGAACTCGGGGAACGTGTGACAGGAGAGGTGGGACTCCGCCAGCAGACAAAGGCCGGTGATGCCGCCGGCATGCGGAAACTGGTGCCACTGGGTTTCGCCGACCGGGCGGAGTTGCAGGTCGGAAATCATCCGGGAAAACAGTTCCCGCAGAAGCGCCGGATCACGAAGCGATTCGGCCGCACATCCGTGCGCATCAACGATCCACTCGATTCCATTCATAAGCTTGCGCACCGCTAGGGCTGTGCGTGCCCGCACTCCGAACAGAACTTGGCAATTCTCGGAATTGGTTTGCCACAATTGAGACAGAACATTGTCTCGGTGCTGCTGGCCACGCCGGCCGCGGGGGCAACTCCGGACGAAGCTCCCGATTCTCCGGCAGCGGGGCTGGTTTTCTTCAACGCGTCCATCATCGCCTGGCCCATCGCCACACCCGCGCCCAGGCCGGCTCCCACTGCGGCGGCGCCGCCGCCTTCGTTGGCCGCCGCAATCGGAATGGATTGCGCGACCTGAAACTGCGTGTAGCGTCCCATGTCGCCCACCATATTCATGCTGATGCGCTGATCGAGAACCTTTTGAAGCTCGTCGGGCAGCGACAGGTTCTCGACGACAAAGCTGTCGAGCGCTAGGCCAAAGTCCGCGAAACCCGGTTGGAGCTGGGCGGAGATTTTGTCGGCCAGCGCAGCTTGATTGGCGGCCATATCGAGAAAGGGCACGTTGCTGCCGGCGAACGCATCGGTAATGCGGGCGACAATTGTGTTCCGCAACTGTCCGTCAAGGTCTTCCACGCGATAGAGGTCGCGCGTACCGCTGATCTTCGAATAAAACGTCTTGGGATCGCGGATGTGATAGGTGAAGACGCCAAACGCGCGCAGCCGAACCGCCCCAAATTCCTTGTCGCGAATCGTGATGGGGTTCGGCGTTCCCCAATGCTGATTGGTCTGAACTCGGGTGGAAAAGAAGTACACGTCCGACTTGAAGGGAGACTGGAAAGCCTTGTCCCAGTTCTGCAGGTAGGTGAGGATGGGCAGGGTGTGTGTGGTGAGCGTGTAGAGCCCGGGAGCAAACGCGTCGGCGACCTTGCCTTCGTTCACAAATAGCGCCGTCTGCGAATCACGAACGGTCAGTTTTCCACCGTTCTGAATCTCCCGATCCTGCATGGGATACCGGTAAGCAAGGATTCCATCTTCCGGCTCAACCCAATCGATGACGTCGATGAACTGTTTGGACAGAAAATCTCGAAGGCTCATGGAAGCACTCGTTTTCGGGCGGGACTGAGTGACGGCATACTCGTTGCAAAGGGATGCTACGGGCTGCGATGGCCGGTGTCAATAACTGTAATGGACCGGGTTAGCTGACGGCTTTGCTGTGAAACTGTCGCAGCCCGACGGCCAGAAAGAGCGCATCAAAAATCGTCAGCACGATCAGTACCGCCAGAACCGGAATGTGGGGGAACTGGGGCACGAGTGTTCCACGCAGCCCCTCGCTGGCATAAACCAGGGGATTCACCAGGACGAGCTTTTGGAGGATGGGAAAGTGCGAGAGCGCGCTCCAGGGATAATATGTGCAGCCGAAGAAAATCATCGGTGTCAGGACCATGCTGAACATGAGGCCGATGTGATTCTGATTGACGCTGCAACCGAGTGCGAGGCCGCCGCAGGCGGAGAAAAGTGCCACCAGCAGGGTCACGCAGGCAAAGGTCAGGGGAGAGCGCAAGTTGAAGTCGACTCCCGGACGCAGCAACAGCCACGCCATGGGGATGACCGCCAGCCCGGCGACCAAAGCCTGCATGGCACCAAAACATACCTTTTCAACCGCCAGCCAGGAAATGTCCATGGGCGCGAGCAGTCGGTCTTCAATCTCGCGTGTGAACTGGAATTCTCCAATCAAAGGCATGGCGACGGCCCAGACACCGGTGAACACCATGCTGATGGCCATAATTCCGGGCAACAGCAGGCTCTTGTATGCGGCCGGCATGTAGCCGCTCGACACCATGACGCGGCCGAAAATAAACACGAACATCATGGGCTGCAAAAACGTCTGCAGGAGCAGGGGCAAAACGTTGCGGCGAGCCACGTGGGCATCGCGAGCGAGCAGGGCGAGAAAGGTCGTCCAATTCATTCGCGCAAGCTCCTTCCGGTGTGGTGGAGGAAGAGATTCTCGAGGCTGGGCTCCGAGATGTGCACGTCGCACAATTCGACTTCGGAAGCGGAGGCCAGATTGGCAATCTCGGAAACCAGCGAGCCCCCGCGATCAGCATAGACGTCGGCGGAATTGTCGTTCTCTTTCGCGCCGTTGCTCTTGCGCACCTCTCTCACTCCGGCCAAGGCCTGGAGACGCTGCAACAATTCCGGAGTGAGCCGGCCGAAGCGCAGCCGCAGCAGATAGCCTCCGGGGACCGACGCTTTCAATTCCCTGGGACTACCGAGAGCGATCTTACGTCCATGGTCGATGATAGCCAAGCGCTGGCAGAGGGCATCGGCCTCTTCCATGTTGTGCGTGGTTAGAAGGATGGTCTTGCCGCACTGATTGTATTCACGGATGATTTCCCAGAGCAGCAAACGGGTCTGCGGGTCGAGGCCGGCACTGGGCTCATCGAGGAAGAGAACTTGAGGGTCGTGCATCATGGCACGCGCGATGGAAAGGCGCTGCATCATGCCACCGGAGAACCCGCGAACCATCTGGGTCGCGCGGTCCAACAGTTTGAAACGGTCGAGCAGCCTGTCCGCCCGTTCGACGCGCTGGCGCGAGTCCAGGCCAAAATAGGCACCATGGAAGAGGAGGATTTCGCGGGCAGTGAGAGAAAAATCGAGATTCGGACGCTGGGCAACCACGCCAATCAGGCGTTTGACCGCGACCTGTTCGGCCCAAACGTCGTACTCGCCGATCCACGCCTGTCCGCCGGTCGGACGGACGCGAGTGGTGAGAATCCCTACCGTGGTCGATTTGCCGGCGCCGTTTGGTCCGAGCAGCCCGAAGACTTCTCCGGGCAACACGTCCAGGGACAGACCGTCGAGCGCCACGATCTCGGGCTTCGGTTGTTTTTTCGTCTTGGCGCGCGTGGTATTGAACGCAAAACCGCCGCCGGAGGCGAGCGGGGGCGCTGAAGTATAGACCTTCCGCAAATCGCGAGTCCGAATGCCGGCCAGCACGCCCGAGATCCCCACTTCCCGCAAAGATTCTGAACAGCATACCAAACCGGGGATCAATGCGACTGAACCGTCAGGCAAGCGGTCACAAAACTCTACAGTGCAATCCGGACGAGCGCGGTATGATGCGGATCAAGCGAACCATGCGCGCCGCCTTCGAGAATTCCGGTTTCCGCTTTCCGTTGAGCAAGGGAAGATCACGCCCGGAGTTCGTCTTTCAGGTCGTCCTGTTGTTGCATGCGGTTGCGTTTCATGCCCATCTTTTGCCGGGGCAGGTTGCTTCGCCCGCCACTGCGGTGCATACGATTCACGGAGTGGTGAAATCGGGGAACATGCCGATTCCGGGCGCTACCGTTTCCGCGGTGAATGCGGGCACCAAAGAACAAGTCACCGCCTACACGGACGTGGATGGCAGTTACTCCTTGCGGATTCCAGCGGATGGACAGTATACGGTCCGGGTGCAGATGGCGGCATTTGCGTCGGGCGCGCACGACGTGGCCTTGGACCGAACCCATGCGGAGGTGCAGGCGAACTTTGAACTGGTGCTGCTGTCGCGGGCGCGCGAGGCGGGCAACAGCAGCAACGAGCAGCGACGCGCCAGTTCGGCTGGTGGACGTGGCTTTCAGAGTCTTTCCGTGTTTCAGAGTGAAGCCGGACAGGATGCTGGCGGCGCGGTCGGTGGTTCGATGAGCGACGTCGCGCCGTCGGGGATGCCCATTCCGGGGATGGCAACGGGAACGGCGACCGAATCCGTGGCAGTTGCGGGCAATACTTCCAATCCGTTCAATGCGATGAACCCTGACCAGATGCAGCAGCGCTTCGACGAGGCCCGGCAACAGGGCGGAGGCTTTGGTGGCGGCGGCTTTGGCGGTGCGGGGGGTGGTCGAGGTGGAGGCTTTGGCGGTGGAGGGCCGATGGTCTTTGGCCGGCGCGGCTTTGACATCAACCACCCGCATGGGTCTGTGTATTACGGAGCGGGCGATTCGGCGCTGAATGCATCGCCGTTTGCGCTCACCGGCGCACCGGTGGAAAAACCGGCGTATCAGCAGAATAGTTTCGGCGGCTCCGTGGGCGGCCCCCTGAACATTCCGCATATTTATCACGGTGGAAGCAAAACCTTTTACTTCATCAACTTCAACGGCAAGCATGGAGAGAATCCTTTCGATCAGTTTTCGACCGTGCCGACCATGACCGAGCGCGGGGGAACGTTGCCGGTGGAGATTTTTAATCCTGTAACCAAAACCACGGGGTTCAGCATCTCCCCGCCTCCCAAGCAATCGGGAGCCTGTGTTCCCACACCCGGGGACATAAGCTGTATCGCGCTGGGCTTGTTGCCCTATATTCCGTTGCCGAACTTGCCGGGCAGCTACCAGAACTTCCACTACGTGACTTCCGCCAGTAATGACAGCTACGATCTGAACCTACGTCTGAACCACAGCTTCGGCGCAGCGCCCGCGGGGGGACGACGCGGCGGAGGACGCAATGCTCCGCGCAACAGTTTGCAGATCGGCTTTCACTACCATCAGTCGAGCGCGACCCTGACGAATCCGTTTCCGAGCGTCGGCGGCCGCACCACGGTCCGCAGTTTTGACATTCCCGTGTCTTACACGCGCAGCGTGGGAAAGCTGACCAACATCGTTCGCGCCGACTTTAATCGCAACCGGACAAGCACCCAGAATCTCTACGCCTTCCGCGACAACATTACCGGCACGCTGGGAATCGCGGGCGTTTCCGCGAATCCGTTTGATTGGGGGCTGCCGAATCTGTCTTTCAATAACTTCGGTAGCCTTCAGGACACGACTCCTTCGCTCGCGCGGCCGCAAACCTACACTTTTTCCGACAATGTGATCTGGAATCATGGCAAGCACACCTGGCGCTGGGGCGGAGATTTCCGCCGCGTGCAGGTGAACACAGAAGCCGACAGCAACCCGCGGGGCTCGTTTGTTTTCAACGGGTCTATCACCGGATATGACTTCGCTGATTTTCTGCTTGGAATGCCCTACCAAACTTCGGTCCAGTTTGGCGGCAGCGAATACTTCCGCGGCAACTACTGGGATTTATATGCGCAGGATGAGTGGAAACTACGCGCAAACCTGACGCTCAATCTCGGAGTGCGCTACGAGTACGTTTCTCCGCTTACCGAAGTGAGTAACCACCTGGCGAACCTCGAGCTTTCTCCGGGCGTGCTTACGCAGACTCCGCCACTAAGCGTGACCCCGATTCAGCCCGGCTCGCCTGGCTTGCCCGATAGCCTGGTGCGTCCGGACCGTAACAACTTCGCGCCCCGGGTCGGTTTCGCGTGGAAGCCGCTCCCCAATACGGTGGTGCGGGGCGGATATGGCATCAACTACAACACCGGCGCTTATCAGGGCATCGCCCAGCAACTTGCTTTGCAGCCGCCGTTCGCCACCACCGCGACCAACTCGTTGGCAACTTCCCCCGGCCTCACGCTAGAAAACGGATTTCCACCACCTGCCGGCATCACGAATAACTATGCGGTGAATCCAAATTACCGGCTTGGCTACGTGCAAATTCGCAATCTGGACATTCAGCAGCAGATTCGCCCTACCCTGCTCCTGAATCTCGACTACACAGGAACCAAGGGAACCGATCTCGATATTCTCGAAGCTCCCAACCGAACCGCGAGCGGAATTCTGATTCCGGGTGTCGACGCGTTTACCTACGAAAACTCGGTGGCGGATCAGGAGGCCAATGCGGGATCGGTACGTCTGCGCAAGCGCTTGTCCGCGGGATTTGCGATCGGCGGCACCTACACGTTTTCGAAGTCGCTCGACAACGCGTCTTCGATCGGCGCGGGAGCAACTTCGGCGGCGAATGCTCCTGGGCTGGGCTCGGGCGGTACCGGCGCTGCGGGAGCTGGCGCATCGGCGGGCGGAGGCGCGGCCAATGTTGCCCAGAATCCTCTCGATCTGTCAGCGGAACGCGGCCTTTCCAGCTTCAACCAGACCCACAAGTTCACTGCGGATTATCTCTATGAACTGCCCTTGGGGCATGACAAGCGCTGGCTCACGGGCGGTAGTCCGTGGCGCGCGATCGTCGGGGACTGGCAGTGGAGTGGCGATTGGACCATCGCTTCGGGACTGCCCTTTACGCCACGCGTAGTTGGGCTCGCCGATGATCTCAACGGCGGAACCAACGGTACACGACGAGCCAACGTGGTTCCCGGGCAATCGGTGAGCCTGGCGCATCCCTCGATTGCGGAATGGTTCAATACCGCTGCCTTCGCGGTGCCGCAGGGGGCCGCTTATGGCGATGCGCGGCGCAACAGCATCATCGGCCCGGGCAGCAAGGTGTTTGACATGGCATTCACGAAGATCTTTCCCCTGAAGGAAGCGCGGGTGTTGGAGTTCCGGGCGCAGGCCAGCAACATTTTCAACCTGGTGAACTACTCCTCGATTGATACAACCGTCGATTCACCCACCTTTGGCCGGGTGACGGCGGCGGGGGCAATGCGACAGATCACGATGACGGCCCGCTTTCGTTTCTAAGGCAGACGCCGCGAACAGGAACCCATGACTCTCCCTCCAAACCGATTGGCTCATCGCGCGGGGGCCACCCTTCTGCTGCTTCTGCTGTTCTCGGTCGCCTCGCGGTCGCAGCAGTCGGACTACGTGTTTCATTCGGAATCCGATCTTGTGCTGGTGAATGTCACGGTGAAAGACAAGAACGGGAAATTCGTCTCTGGGTTGAAGCCGGAGGATTTCACCATCCTGGAGGACAACAAACCGCAGAAAATTGTTTCCTTTGATGTGGAGAATGTTGATGCCCTGCCGGCGCTGGAGGTCGCGCAGGCAAAGGCGCTTCCGGAAGCGGCGGCCGGACCAAGCGCAGCGGCTTCTCCGGCGGATCCTTCGACCCTGTTCAAGGACCGGCGCCTGATTGTTTTGTTCTTCGATCTTTCAGCCATGGAACCGGATGAGATCGAGCACGCGGTCACTTCGGCCGAATACTACATCGACGCGCAAATGGCGCCGGCGGACCTGGTGTCGATTGTTTCCCTGGGCAGCTCACTGCAGGTAGATCAGGACTTCACATCGGATCACGCCCTGCTCAAAAAGCAGTTGGACGCCTTCAGCACGGGCAGCGGCCAGGGTTTCGAGGAAGGCACGACGGGTACAACCGAAGGAACGCCGGACAGCGGTCAGCCGTTTACCGCGGACGATACGGAGTACAACATCTTCAACACCGACCGGAGGCTCGAGGCACTGCGATCGGTGGCGGAAAAGCTTTCGCATGTGCAACAGAAGAAGTCGCTGATCTATTTTTCCAGCGGCATGGACCGCACCGGCATTGAGAATCAGTCAGAGCTGCGCGCAGCCGTGAACGCGGCGGTGCGTTCGAATCTGGCGATTTACACCATGGACATGCGCGGCCTGCAGGCGCTGGTGGCGGGGGGAGAAGCGCAAAATGCCAGCTTGCGCGGCGTTTCGGCGTACTCGGGGCAGGCAACGCTCAACGCGCTGAATTCCAATTTCACAACCCAGGAAACGCTGGTAACGCTGGCCAGCGATACCGGTGGGCGTGCTTTTCTCGACTCCAACGACTTCAGCAAGATTTTCAAGGGAGTGCAGCAGGACACGTCGACTTATTATCTGCTCGGCTATCACAGCACCAACCCGGCGCGCGACGGGCGTTACCGGCGGATCGTCGTTCGCAGCAGTGCCAAAAGCAGTCTTCGCGATATCAAGATCGACTACCGCCGCGGCTACTACGCGCCCGCCGATTATCAGCATTCCACGAAGGACGACAAAGAGCGTCAACTGGAGGAGGAACTTGCCTCCGAGCTGCCGGCCACGGATCTGCCACTGTATCTCGGAGTCGCCTACTTCCGGCTGGAGAATAACAAGTTTTTCGTCCCCATCTCGCTGGTGGTGCCGGGGTCGCAGATTCCGTTTGTCCGCAGCAGCGACCGCGACAAAGCGACGCTTGATGTGATCGGCATGGTCCTCGATAGCGGGCGCCATCCCCTGAACAGAATTCGCGACACCGTAAAGCTGGCGGTGAACCCATCGGCCGAGGTGCAGAAGAAAAATGTGCAATATGACACCGGCATGAGCCTGCTCAGTGGCAAATATCATCTGAAATTCGTTGTGCGCGAGAACCAGACCGGACGGATGGGGTCGTTCGAGACCGACATCGAAGTGCCGGAGTTGAAGACAATGCCGCTCAAGATGAGTTCCGTAGTGCTGGCGAACCAGCTTGCAACGGCGAAAAAGGCTGCAAACCCCAATCCGCTCGTGCATGACGGTTCTGAGATCATCCCCAACATTACTCACGTTTTCTCGGCTACGCAGCACCTGCTTCTTTATTACGAGGTATATGATCCGGCACGGCCGGCCGTCGCGGATTCACCAAGGGGTGCGGAGGCCGGATCGAATAAGGACAGCAGAACCAGCATCCGGCTTCTGTCGAATGTCGCCTTCTTCCAGGGCAAAACCAAGAGCTACGAAAGCTCGCTCGTGGAACTGACGGAGTTGAATGCGCGCGAAAGAAAGGCGGCCGTATTTCAGCTCGATGTCCCGCTCACCTCGCTGAAACCCGGCTTCTACACCTGTCAGGTCAACGTGATCGATGACGCTGGTGGACATTTCCTGTTTCCGCGGCTTGCCATGTTGATCCGGCAAGACAGCGGCGGGCGATGAACACCGCGCTGCGGGTGAGGCAGGCCCCTCATGTGCCCAGTGTTTTTGCGGCGGATGGCTCCGGCGACTCGCCTGAGCCCATTCCGGAGTACCCCGCACAGGGCTTCGCTACCGGGTAGGATCAGGCTCCTTGAGCCGCTGTTTCGGCGACGGTTCTTCTCTTTTCCGCCAGAAGAGTATTCAGTTTTGCCAGCACGTCGAATGCATCGGCGACGTAAAGCACGTCGGCTTTCCCCCGCGCCCAGCCGCAGTTCGGGTCGAGATTCACGGCGCGGCGCTCGTTGATGAATCGCCATCCGACCACGTGCGGCTCCTCGCCATGGCAACACATGGACAGACCCTTCGGATGACGCGGGGTCGAGCCGGTCTGGCCGACCTGATTGAGATGGGTCATGAAGCCGAGCACCGCCTGACTCTCTCCGGACTGGTCGACGAGCGATTTGCTGCCGCCGAGCGATGCCCCTGATGTGCGCAGAAAGTCGAGAATCAGCCTTTCGGCTTCATCGACGTGGGGCTTACCATCGGCCTGTTTCTTCGTCCATCCGGCACCGGCGACAAACAGCAAATTGGCGTCAGGCCGTATGGTCTGTGCGTCGCTTTTGGGCGCGCGAAGGCCAGTCACCACCGTTCTTCTGGCCGCTTGCGGAAGGGTAACCGGAATGCTTTCGATTTTCGCCGCACCCGCGGAGCCGTTCGGCTTGGCCGTATTCGCCCACGCTGCTTCACAGCCGGACTCGAGCAGCAGAATCCAGGGACGAGCATCCCGGCGAAGGACTGCTTCGATGCGCTGCCGATAGTGCCAGCGAGTGGCGCATGGTTGCCCGTCGACAACCTCCACGGACGTGACGTGCGTGTCCGCGCAGCCGTTCAGACGGTGTGCCACGCCGGCCAGAACGCGCATAAAGCGGGAGGTTGCGGGCGCGAGAATGAGATCGGCCCCGGCTGAACGGCAGATTGCCTCTGCCGCAGCCGCATCGCTCGCGTAGCGCGCAGTGGCGAAATCGGGGCCGACAACCGCGAGCATTCGCTCGGCTCCCGCAGCCGCGATTGTCTCCGCCGCAGCCAGCACGTCCGAGCCAATCAATCCGATGGTCAAGCGTGCATCGAGTTGCTTACGCAACTTCAAAGCTGCGCCCAGAACTTCGAATGACACCTTGGGGAGAATGTCGCCAGCTTCGGCAACGTGGGTGAGGAACAGAATATTTTTCGACATCAGCGGGTTGATCTCCAGGAGTAAATTCCCGCGCCTGAAGGCGCGTTCTTGTCAATGCGTTGGTAATTGCTGAAAACCTGCCGCAATACGAATCCTCATTCCGCCTACGGCAGGCCGATCCATTCGACAATTTCCTGCGCGATTTGCTCGGCCGGCAGGTCTTTCACCACCCGCGTCGAGCGCTGTTGCTTCGGGGGGGCCGCACTCAAAAATTGCAGTCCCACCGGGGCGAGCGGCACCGACTTCGCCTTCTGCAGCGCAGGCATCACGGTGCGCATGTTCGCCATTCCGATCTGTGGATTGTTGCGCGGTTCCGCCAGGTCGCCGGTCGCCCAGCCAAACATCGCCGGTGGACCGGCGCAGAGCGAAGCCTGGTGACGCCCGCCTTCGATCCGCTCCAGAACCTCAAACGAATCGTCGGCCTGAATACTGAGCCGGTCGACTCCCTGAAACTGGTCGAGAATCTCAAGTCGTTCTCCCAGCAATTGCATGGTGGTGCCGGCGCCTCGCGAGGCCGATTCCCAGCCGCCGAACACCAGCAAGCGAGCGCGATCGAGACCGGCAATGCCCTGGATAGTTTCTGCCAGCAGCGCGGCGGTCGCGTGCGAATCGGCAAAGCCACTGGCGCTCGAATCGACGGGCACGAGTTCAAAGGGCACTCTCTGCGCAATCGTCATCATCACTTGCTGCAGCTTGGCTTTCGGCCCCACACTTACCAGCCAGACCTTGCTGCCTACGACCTGCGATGCCAAGTGGGCGGCTTCATAGAGGGCGTGCGCCGCCCAAGGATCGAGCACAGCCGGCAGCATCATTTCGTTCTTCAGCGCCGGACCGGTCGGGGTGGAGACTGGCTCCAGCGTTTGCAGCGGGTCGGGCACAATGCTGCCGCAGACTACGATGTGATATCCGTTTGTCATTCGTCTCCTGTCAATTTGCAATCCGTCAATTCAGCGTCGAGTGCAGGCCGCCCGCACCGGCTTGGAATTCGACATTTCCCTGACCGGCGTCGCGACTGGCCTGACAATTCCACAGGCAAGCGCCGCAGTAAACACACTTCTCGCGATCAAAGGCAGGTGTTGCCTCTTCGCCGCGGGTAATCGCCTGCCCGGAGCACATCTCCACGCACAAGCGGATCTCGCATGCGGCGCAGAGTTCCGCACGACGAAAGACCACATGATTCGCATAGCCGGGCGGGGCCTGTACGCCTCCGCCCATGAGCAGGGCATCCTGGTGCGAGATGAGCAGCTTGCCATCCATCGGGATCGGCGGCCAGCCGCAGAAATCCATGATGCGGTCGTGCAGGGAAAGGCCTTTGGCGGCGCACTCCTCCTGCATTTGCTTTAGCTCGGCGGGTGAAAATCGCGATCCGTAGGCTTCTGCCAGCGAAGGCAAATCTTTGGGCACCGCACAAGAAGCGGGGGTGATCCGTCCGCCGGTCAAGCCGGCTACGGCCATGCCGATCATTCCGGTGACGACACCTCTCTGGAATCCGTTGCGTGCCTCGGCGGCGATCTTCGACTCGCGATCGACCCAGCTCTGGCGGCGACGGCGCACATAGGTTGCTTCGAGATTCTCGCGAGTGAAGGGACGCTTCTGTTCTGCGAGTTCGATGACCGCTTCCGCCAACTGCACGCCCGTGGTCCAGGCTTCGTCGACTCCGGAGCCGGCGAGCACGTTGGTGCTTCCCGAGCCTTCGCCGATACGCGCGTACCCGTGGCCGGCAAGAAAGGGCTCCCCCTGGCGCCCTGATTCTTGCAGCGACTTGGCACCCCACGACTTCAGGGTTCCACCCTCGAGATACCGCCACAAATAAGGATGAAGCACAAAGTGTTGCAGGTAGCGATAGGCCGTGCGGACGGGGCTGCCGAACCAGGACGGAACGAAAATGCCGGCCGAGACCAGGCGGTCGGGATGAACGTAGAGAAAGCCGAAAATCTCCGGCTCTGGAAACCCGATGGTGTGGAGGACGGTTCCGGGCTCCAGTCCGCGATCCTCGCCTGTCTCAGGACGAAGTTCGATCACCATCTTCATCCCGAGAGCCCATTCGCGGGTGCCGTGTCCGGCCGGCATTCCAATTTGCGTGTCGATCTTGCGACCCACTGCTCCTACAGGACCGTCGCCCACCACCGTCAGCGCAGCACGCAGGTCCATGCCCGGCGTGAATCCGGCGTCAGGGCGGCCTTCGAGATCTGTGCCCTGATCGACCAGGCGAACGCCGGTAACGGCAACTTCCCCCATCCCGTTTCTCTGGATCAACGGTTCGGCGACGGGCACACCGGGCCAGATCTGAACCAGGCCCGAGGCTGCCACTTGATCGCTGACCCACTGGTTGAACTGACCGAGCGACAACAGCAGACCATCGTGCTTCTGCATAAAGGCCGGCGTGTAGGGCAGTTCGAACGCTTCGTGCTTCACCCCGAAAATTACGCCGAGGGAACGAAGCGCGCGGTCGGCGGCTCGGAACGCGAAGGATCGTCGGCTGGCTCGCGTGGGATCGAGCAGGTATACTATCTTCTCCTGCTTCACGGTCGTGGCCATGGGGATCTGCAACAGATCCTCTACGGGGAAAGTGCTGCGAATTCCTCGTGCCCGCGTGACCGCGCCCGAAACTCCGAAGCCCAGACCGTCGGCGCGCTCGTAGCAGATCACTTGCAGCGGCATGCCGGGTGAGGCCGTACTCTCCAGCCGCACGGAACCATCGGGGTTCATCAGACTGCGGCTGAGCGTGGTTAGGAAGCCTCCCATGGCGGGGCCGAAGCCGACGCAGGCGATGTCGATCGACATCTGTGGCCGCTCGATCGTTGCCGGGCTGGTCTCGGCCGTTTCTGTCATAAAGACAGGCTCCGATGAGTCCCTCGTGCAGGGGATTGTCATGCGGGGTAGTCCAGCGCCTCCGGGATCATAAGCTTCGAAATTGCCTCGGCGGCACGATCCTTCGACAAGCGGCAGCCGGTCAGGCAAGTGGCGAGCTTGTTCTGCAACGAGAGGAACTGTTCGGCCCCATTACACTTCGCGCAAGGGCCGGCCTTCTTAGGGTGGGAGCCCGTGTTTCCGATTACATCGAGGCCGTAGGAACCAATGCCCGGAATGACGCCTTCGAGAGTCTCCAACTCGTCCTGTTGATAACAGCCTCGGTAGCCCGCTTCGTCCCACGCGGGATGACGGTTATATCCGAAAACCAGCTCTGCGCAGACGCGCGACACTTCCCCGCTGGCTCGCGCCGACTGCACATGACACAGGTCGGTCATAAAGTTCACAAGGCCGTCCAGCCCTTCGGCAACAGCCGGTTCGTCGATGCCGCGCCGCTCAAGTTCGATTGCGTCGAGAATCTGACAGCGCGCCGCCAGCAACCAGCAGAGCGCGTCGGCCAGTGGGAACGTCACTCCCTGACGCGCACTCTGGTAGAGACGGCTGCCGTCAGCATCGGTGCTGTTCTGCAGCCGTTCGAGCGTCCACAGCCACAACCCCATGGCGGTTGCCAGAGCGCACGCACCGGTACCCGGACGATCGGAGGCGATACCGCGCATCTGCTTGATCCAGGCTTTGAACTGCGCCACAAAAAGCGGGTTGGTCATGGTGATCGAGAGCTGGCGCCGCTGCACTGCCTCCGGCCCTTCGTAGGTGGCTTCGAGCTGCGCATCCATCCATTTATTGCCGAGGAAGCCGGGGCAGTCTTCCGTGATGCCGTACCCGCCCATCAAGCTGACCGCCTCGCGCATCATCTGCGCACCCCAACCCGTGTTCCACAACTTTGTGGCCGGGCAAAGCACGTCAGCCATCGAGTCCAACAGGACAAAGCGCAGGAGGGGATCGGATTCCAGTTGCGCTCGTTGGGGATCGTCGGCGGGCAAGCCAACGAGATTGGCAGCTCGTTCCGAGGCTTCGCGTTGCAACTTCGCGCGCGCCCGGGCCGTGGTGACTCCCTGCGCGGACAGCAGTTGTTCCGCCTCGCGTTCCAGCGGGTCCAGTTCATCGAAGGTGCGCGCCGCCGCAAACCCGAGCGATGCGCTGGCCTCGCCGGTGGCCCAGACGTCGACCAGGCGGTGGAGCGCGTCCTGGCGGGCCTGCAGGCCGAGTTCATAACGAACCGATCCCGGGGTCGCTGTCTCCGCGCCGCGGAAGCGCCCCCGCTGATAGCGGATGACCGGCTCGACCGCGGAAAGCAGTTTGGCCGCGGTCATGATGCCTACGGTGACGCGAGTCCTGCGGAAAACGGCTTCGATCACCTCACTATGGTTATAACGCGGGATAATGACGCCATCTTTGACTTCGTAGCCGCCGACGATGCGGCTGGCCGGTATGCGCAGGCTAAAAATCGGATCGCCCGTGGAGGAAAGCTGATGGACCAGCTTTCGGGTGGGGGTACCGCGATCAAATACGCCCGGATCGCCCTCTTCCAGGATGACCATGCAGCTACCCTTGATGCGCTCGTCCCCAGAATCGACCGCCGCCGTCACGAAATTGGCAAAGCCGATGTTGGTAATGAATCGGCCGCGCTTTTCCACCTGGAGAGTGGGCTCTTGATCTTTTTTCCAATCAGCGATGCGGATCTTTCCGTTGAGCATGCCGGTATCTACGCCCACATAAGGTATGGGTTCGGTCAGGCAGAATGCTCCCCGCCAGGGTTTGCGCTCTCCGCGGGCAAGAGTTGGTGCAGCCAGCTGCATGTATTTCTGTTGCTGGTCAAGCGTGCCGCGCTCGTGAATCGGCGCCAGGGCCAGACAGCCTGCCAGGCTGGCAGTTGCGGCTCCTCCGTCTACCCATGCCAGCTCAAACGCTACCAGAGCCAGCGCCAGGTTCTTCGGGCCGGTGATGAATCCGCCTTGCCCCGGCTCCATGAAGACAGCGGTGATACCCGATTCGTCAAACGCCGACAGCAATTCGGCTTTGGCAGGAGTCCAGTCATGGGAATTGCGTCCGCCGCTCGCGACCAACCGTGCCACCGGACCGCGGGCGACAGAACGGGCCGATTGCACCAGCATCTGCAAATCGTAGCGGTCGGCGAAACGCCATTGAATCTGGCGCGCGCCATCGGAAGGCAGAGTGCGAAGCAGTTCGGACCTTACGGGAGTGGCAGTGGGGGACATGGCCTCGCTCCTTGGTGAAGTGGTAGATCCGATTCTGCCGTGGGATGACGCGCAGGTCTGTGATCAAGGTCCTAATGGCTTGTGACATACCGGCGGCCGTCGGTCGGCGGCTGCGGACGACCAACCGGGGTAGCCTGCTAGACTGACGGACGGAGCAGAAGGAGCTCGCGCCTGTGCGCCGACGTCACCAGGTTGAAACAGACCAAGCAGGGATTGGAACCCGGGGAGTGTGGGCGGGGGAGAACGGCAGGTATTGGGAACGCGCAACCCAAATCCCGGTAGCCCTCAGCGTCTCGTTCGGTTATGACAACGTGGACGAATGGCTGGATGTGGCCCAAGGCAAGAAGCGCGGCCATATCTATAGCCGGAACACGAATCCAACTGTCGCCGCCTTTGAGCAAAAGTTGCGCGATCTGGAGATTGCTGAAGCCGCTACCAGTTTTTCAAGTGGCATGGCCGCGATCAGCAACACGTTTTTCGCCCTCCTCTCTCCGGGAGACCGGGTCGTTTCCATACAGGATACCTACGGCGGTACAAACAAGCTGTTTCTCGAATTCCTGCCCCGCTTCGGCATCCGCGTGACCCTTTGCGACACGAGCGATCACCCGGCAATCGAAAAGGCCATGGGCCTGGGATGCCAGGCAGTGTATCTGGAAAGTCCGACGAATCCGACCGTGAAAGTGGTCGACATCCGCCGCCTGGCAGCCGTGGCCCATCGCCACCGGGCGGTGGTAATTGTCGACAACACTCTCGCCACGCCCATCAACCAACAGCCCTTAGAACTGGGCGCGGATCTTGTCGTTCACAGCGCCACGAAATTTCTCGGCGGCCACGCCGATGCACTCGGAGGCGGGGTCTGCGGCGGGGCTGATCTTGTCGGCCGCATCTATCACTTTCGGGAAATCACCGGGGCCTGCCTCGACCCGATGGCTGCGTACTTGCTGCTTCGTGGAATGAAAACCCTTCATCTTCGCATCGCGCGGCAAAATGCGAGCGCCCTCAAAATTGCTCGCTTCCTCGAATCGCACCCTCATGTAACCAGGGTCTTTTATCCCGGACTGAAATCCCATGAAAATCACGCCATCGCTCGCAAGCAAATGCGCGGCTTTGGAGGCGTGCTGAGCTTTGCCATCCGCGGCGGCTTCGATTCTGTGAAGTCCTTTTTGCCACGCCTGCGTTACGCACACTTGGCCGCGAACCTGGGAGCGGTCGAGACCGTCGCCGGTCCTCCCTCGACCACAAGCCATGTCGAATCCACCAAGGAGGAACGCGCGGCAAGCGGCATCCCGGAAGCGCTGATCCGCTACTCGGTAGGCATTGAGGACGCCGCAGACCTGATCACAGATCTCGGTCAGGCGTTGGATAAGATCCCCGCCAAGCATCGGACAAGACTTCGACAGACCGGAGCGTGATTGCTTGCGAGGAAGAGAATCAGCTTGAACGAGCGGGCGGGAGGAACTGGAATGAAACTTTCATCTCGATTTTTGTCGAAATTTCCGTCGAAAAAACCTGGTGTCACGGTTGTTCAGGTTCTGTTCGCCTTTACCATGACGGCATCGGTCTGGGCCCGTCCTGCGAATACGGGAAGCCATTGGGGCGACGCAGCGAGGGCGATGCTTCCCCTGCTTCAGGCCGCAGCTCTACCGACTTCGCAGCTGATCAGCCCGGAAGAACTGGTCAAGAACCTTCAGTCTCCCAAGGGCGAAAAACCGCTGATGATCCAGGTGGGGTCCCACGTTCTTTACCAGGAAGCGCACATTCCCGGTTCTGAGTACATCGGCCCCGCGTCCCGAGAAATCGGCATCCTGCAACTGCGTAAACGTGTCGAGGCTCTGCCGCGCGGCAAGTTCATCGTCATCTACTGCGGATGTTGTCCCTGGAACCATTGTCCGAATGTCAAGCCGGCCGACGACGCATTGCGCGCGCTCGGTTTTACCAACGTCAAGGTACTTTATATTCCCGACAATTTCGGCACGAATTGGGTGGACAAGGGTTATCCAGTTGCCAAGGGAGAGTAGTGCGGGCGCGGTTCCGGTGGAGAAAGCGAACACCTGCGATCGGAACGAAACCTTGGTTACGGAGAATGAGTCTCAGGAGAATCCATGAAACCGGCATCCCTTGCGACGGCTCTTCTGCTGTTATTCAACTTCGCGGCAACTTCGAGGTCGAATGGCCAGTCCGACCAACCTGCTACCCCTCAGCCGCAGGCGCTCGCCGCCTTCGCTTTTGAAAACAGCGTGCCGCTGAAGATCGTGCGGCAGACAGCCCCCTCCAATCCGTTTAGCGTGGTGGGACCGCGAGGCGCAATTTTGGGCCGGCAAGACGGGTCGTTTGAGGCATGGATCTTTCCGTGGAAGGTGTTCAGCAATCTGCGCATCACCGCCGAGATGCAGGACTATCCCGTGCCCATCGATGTGAACGAGCAGGCGGCCGAAATCGAGGTTCGGCCCGATCACACGACCATCACCTTCGCCCACGCAAATTTCACCATTCGAGAGGTTCTGTTCGCACCCCGCCATGCCCCCGACGGGGCAGGCGTTCTGGCATTTTTTCAAGTTGCGGCGGTTCGTCCGACCACTCTCACCATTCAGTTCACTCCGCAGATGAAGCTCATGTGGCCGGCTTCATCGGACGATCACTCATCGGCCGAGTGGGTGAAGACGCCGGGCGGCGGATTCTATGCGTTGCGTTTGAGTTTTCCCGACCATGCCGCCGCGCTCGAAATCCCGGGAGCCGAGCCCGGCATCATGGCTCCTTACCAGGAGCGAGCGAAGACCTATCCAGCGCAGTTTGTTCTCCGTTTCGATCCCGCTCACGATGGCAACAAGCTCTTTCCCCTGCTGCTGACGACTGCAGACACAGCGGCGGAATCTGACGATGCGGCGCTGGCACAGCAACTGGCGCGACTCGAAGCGTCGTTTCAATCGTTATATGCAGACACCGGAAGCTACTATAGAAATTTCTTGTCGGAACATTTGACCATGGAAACCCCCGACCGGGAATTCAATGATGCGTTTGCCTGGGCCGAAGTCGCGATCGATCAGTTAAAGGTACAGACGACTCCGCTCCATGACGAAACGGCATTAATCGCTGGAATCGACGCATCAGGCGATTCCACGCGTCCCGGCTTCGGATGGTATTTCGGTCGCGACTCTCTGTGGACGTTGTACGCGGTCAACTCCTACGGCGACTTCCAACTGACCCGCGATGAGCTGGAATTTCTATTGCGCCGACAAGGCCCGCAGGGGCAGATCATGCATGAATGGTCGCAGACGGCGGGGATTGTGGACTGGAAGAGCTTGCCTTACGAGTTTGCTTCCGCGGATGCCACTCCTCTGCTCCTCATGGCGACCAATGACTATTTTCAAGTCAGCGGCGATCTCGCGTTTCTCAAAACACACTGGGCCGGGCTCGCGAAAGCGTGGGAGTTTGAATGCACGCATGACTCCGATGGGGATGGCATTTACGAAAACACTGCGGGGACAGGCTGGGTAGAATCATGGCCCCCGGGAATGCCGCATCAGGAAATCTACCTCGCGACTCTGGACCAGCAAGCCAGCACCGCATTCAGCAGGATGGCAAAAGCCACTGGAAATCTTCGCCTCGCGGAGGATGCCGAGAAGCGCGCCTCGCGCATCGCGCAACAAGTGGAGAAGGAATATTTTTTGCCCGATGCGGACTTTTATGCCTTCAGCCGAAATGCGGACGGGTCGCTGGACGCGAGCTCTACCATTTATCCCGCGGTGGCAGCCTGGGATGGCAGCTTCAATCTATCGCGCTCGCGCGGCATGCTGAGCCGCTGGGCGTCACAGGAATTTTCCACCGATTGGGGCACTCGGGATCTGAGTCCGCGCGCGACGTTCTATGATCCGATCAGCTATCACCAAGGCAGTGTGTGGCCGCTGTTCACGGGATGGGTTTCCTTGTCTGAGTATCGCAACGGGTGCAGCCTGTCTGGTTATGCCCACCTCATGCAAAATGCGGATCTAACCTGGTCGCAGGACTTGGGCGCGGTGACGGAGTTGCTCTCAGGCGAGTTCTTTCACGCGTTTGGGCGGAGTACATCGCATCAGCTGTGGTCTTCGGCCATGGTTATTAGTCCTGCCCTGCGCGGCATGTTCGGATTGGAATGGAGCGCCAGCGAAAATACGCTAACCATCACTCCCAGTCTGCCCGCCCAGTGGAATGAAGCGAAGATACTGGGTGTGCCGATCGGCCGGTTCCATGTCGGGGTGGAGATGCAACGGAATGGCGGGACACTGTCGGTACGTCTTACCGGCGAGGGAGCACAAGACATTCAGCTGCATTCTCGCGCAGCGGGAGCAAGGATCGGGAAGGGAGAATTACAAATCCCGCTGCCCGTCGCGGAAGTCGGCCTGGCGCACGGCTTGCCGGAAGCGGGAGCTCTAACTTCGCGGATGAAGATTCTCGATCAGCGGGCGACTCCCCACTCGTTGCGCTTGCGATTGTCGGCGCCGGCAAACAGCTCTCAGGCCATGTTTCTGCGCTTGAATGATCCGAAGATTCACCTGCGCACTGACGGAGCGACGGTTTCCCCTGACTCCGCGGAGATGCGCATACAGTTTCCGCCGGGTGCTGGATACGTCGACAAGGTGGTGACCCTCTGGTGGTGAGCGTGCGATATGCATTCGTCGTGTGCGCAGTTATCACGATGGCACTTTGTTTGTTCGGCGAGCAACGGGTCGCGTTTGCTGAAGAGCATGTTCGCCAGGGGAGCAAATGGCCTTCGGCTCCGGAATTTTCCCTCCGTGATTTGAATGGACGAAAACTTGATCTTTCCGCCTTCCGAGGAAAGGTCGTTCTTCTCGATTTCTGGGCAACCTGGTGTGATCCTTGCCGCGAGGAAATTCCGCGCTTTGTCAGCCTGCAGAACAGGTATCGCGATCAAGGCCTGCAAGTGCTTGGCATTTCCATGGACGACGAACCGCAACCCGTCCGCCACTTTCTCCGGCGCTTCCACCTGAATTATCCCGTGGCCATGGGCGATGCGAAGCTTGGAGAACTATACGGGGGAGTGCTTGGCTTGCCGATTGTGTTCCTTATAAACCGCGCCGGGGGGATTGGAGCCAAGTATGTGGGCGCAACGAAGACCTCGGTATTGGAGCGGGAGATCCAAGCTCTTCTGCAGACTCGGTGACGGCGCAACCGGTGGGTCTCGGCATCGATCACGCTGCCGTCGCGATGCGGGACGAGGGCGCTAGCGTGATGGTTCCTGCTGGGCTGCGTATCGCTCGGAAGAAAGACCGGTCAGGCATATTTGAAGAAGGTGTGGGCCGCAGGGCCTCTTCCGTAGCGGTTGCAAATCACGAGTCGGCAGGATGGGATTCAACGAGTCTCGCTGGACGTGATGCCGATCGCCAGTCACAATCGGGGTGGAGTAACGGCGCAAATACTAGGTATCTCCTTGACATCGAGAAACGACCGCTGAGAGGCGGCGATCACGCAACAAACCTGGCGCAGAGAGAGCGTGACCCATCTTGACGCCGTTCCGCTTCAGATGAGCCCTAGACAGGGAAACGGCAAAAACCTGTGCCGCATCAACTCCCGCCCTGATGAACTGAAGCCTAGCTAGCCCAAAAAGCATCTCCCGCACATCCGGTACAGCATTGAGATGTCCGGATGCCAAGCAGTAGGCAATAGAAGGAGAATCGTGAATCGCTCGATCGATCGATAAACGGACCCAGAATTCCGGTCACCAGCAGTCAATGGCTCCAACGCCGGCCGAGGTCCACCAACCAGAGGCTCAGGGTCCCGGCCTCATCAGCCTCGCCAACCAACCGATCCCCCATCGTGTTTTATGCAAAAGAGCGGACCAGGACCTTCGCGTCGGCCCTGCACTGAGTTTGCTACATTCTCTGTTTGTCGGATATAACGGCAGCGCGCCTGGAACAGAAACCCGGCAATTCGCCCGGGAATCTCTGGTTCTAGGCGATCCGCTTCTCGATCGGTTCGGAGCTCTCTTCGCCATCCTCTGGAGCAGGATCATCGATGCCCGGCGGGAGTTTCTGTGAAGGATCCGGCATCGTCGGCAGGTGCGCTCCGTCTTCGGGCCTGTCCGCAGATGGATCGGGCATTGTCGGTAGGTGTGATCCTCTTTCGTAACCCGGTTCCTTTGCCGGCCCATCGGCTCTGTCTCTGGGTCTCGCTTGTACGGTGTGTTCAACTTCGTTTGCCATGAATCACTCCTCGAATTCGCGTTCTCACTTGCCGCCTGCAGAGCACAATTTCGACCCCATCTGCAGTTCGCGGTTGTTAGTTGCCAAAAGACCGCGTAGGGTGGCTCCGCAAGCCACGAATAATCAAGGCGAGTCATCGACACCGACTGCGCACTACGTGCCCGTCGCAATTGTCTCCCGCTGGATCGCGTCGTTTGCTCGCTGCGTGGTGGATTGCTCGTTCTGATCCTTGGTCTCGATCAGAAGCAAAATGACCTCATGCAAGCTGGTCACAACGCTGTCGGCGCAGGCGGGCCCAAGCCGATCCTGCGCCCTTTCGACTCCCCCCTCGAAACCCCACAAACCCAAAATTACCCTTCGGCCCGGGTGATGCTTGCGCAGCAACCGGCAAAGTGATCGAGCTGGGCTCACGGCAAATGGCGGCAGTGCAGACACGACAGCGATCGGGGAGACGTCTGCCGCGTCATCCTCGGCGCGCTTGGGGTTCGAGGCAATGGGCAGTTGACGAACCTCGCATCCCAACCGCTTGAGCAACTGTGCAAGCATCATGGCTACCAGTTCATCGGCCTCGTCTCCCGCCGGGATACAAACCAGTTCCAGCCCTGACAACACAGTTTGTTCAAATTCATTTCCATTCGATTCATCGCGACTGAACAGAACCTGGTCCCGACCGCTAGGACGCTCCCCGAGTTCTTCGATCAATTCCCGGGTGTTTTGGCTGACAAAAGCCGCGGCGCTCGGCTCCAACGTCTCCAGGTGACGATCCCGTTCCGCCAGTGTAAGGGCTGGAATGAGAACGAAATCGAAGAAATCGCCAATCGGCTTTTGCCGGAGGTAGGTTTCCGCCACGCCGCTGGCCTCCTCCTGATCGAGCGCTAACAGGCGTTGGTAAAAATGGGCTTCCACTGAAAGAACCGGCTCGTCTCCGAGAAGAACCTCGAGAAACGTCAATTGCGGCACATATCGACCTATCAGGATCAGGCACACCG
The DNA here is from genome assembly GCA_049520935.1 of Terriglobales bacterium. Classification (GTDB taxonomy): domain Bacteria; phylum Acidobacteriota; class Terriglobia; order Terriglobales; family Acidobacteriaceae; genus Acidiflorens. The sequence continues at coordinate 180,639 of JBEKPJ010000004.1, forward strand.
TAAGTGGCGTCGACAAGATTAAGCCCACCGGTCCCCATAAAATAGCCCAGAAGACGGTGGCCACAAGAATCGCAAGCGACGAAATTCCGGTGTGAGATCCATACAACCAGGGCTCGATAAGATTGGCAAGAACCAGTTCCAAGACCAGGAACAGGCCGACGACAAAGACCGCCCGCTGCCAGCCCGGAAATACCGCCAGAGCCATGCCTGTCGGAAACGCAGCAGCCACGGGAGTTCCCACGTAGGGTATGAAACGCAGCAATCCGCTCAGGACACCCCAGAGCAGGGCATGCGGTAGGCCGATCCAGTACGCCCCGCACCCAAACAGCAAGCCGTAGGTCGCATTCATCAGGAATTGCAACATGAGATAACGGCTCAGGCGCCGCGAACCATCGTCCAGAGCCTGCGTCACCACGTTCAACTGTCCCTGGCCGGCCAGGCGGATCAATCGATTGCGCAAATCTTCGCGCTTCACCAGCATAATGAGGGTGAAGACGATCACCATCGCCGAGGTTTCCATGACCCCCCGTAAGAGGGCCGATAATGGCGCGAAGGTATTGGGGAGTATTGCTAGGCGGCTGGGTCACTTGTACCGGGGTCGGGCGACTGCCCGAAGGCTTTCCGTCTTTTTTCACCGCCGACTCCGCGGCTGAAGACAGGTCGTTGCTCAGTTCGGCGACGGTGTCCGCCGCATCTTTCAAACGGCTGTGGTTCGGTACCCGAAGCAATTCAATTTTGTGGTGGATATTGGCCCGGTATGCGGGAAACTGATCCACAACGGTTATGAGTTGATCGGTAACGATCCAGCCAATCGAACTTATCAAAACGATCGCCAACAACAACACGATCAAAACCGCCGGTACGCGACCAAGGCGGCACTTCTGCAGGCCATTCACCGCCGGTGTGAACAGAAAAGCGAGCACCACCGCCAAAGCTAGCGGGATTAAGACCTGGCGCCCAAAATACAGGCCCACAATCACCACCACCGCGGCAATGAGTGTGAGCAGTCTCGAAGCGTCGGTACCCGGATTGCGGATCAAGCAGTCGACCTACCGCACCGCGCTACAGTTCGGAAGCTTCACAGACTTGGCTCCGGAGATCTTCCAGAGTGTGGCCAAAGCACGGGCGGCGTCGCTTTGTGCCTGCTTCTCGAGGCTCATTGCATCGATGCGCAGGGGCAGAGACCTTCGGCTTACGCGCACAGAATCTTCGGCATGGCACAGGATGGCCAAGGATTGATCAAAGATGCTCTTGAGATGACTGGGGGAACTTGAACTTTCAGTCGGTGTCTTTCCATTCCTCATGACATTGCCCGCCTTTCGAAATGAAGACTAGATAGATCTCGGATCGCTCGCAATACTGTCAATCATTGACTGCAGCTGCCGGTGAAGGAGTAGCACGATATCGGCAGCGCGTCGTGACCACTGCCGCCGCGGGCGAAGACCCGCAAAGATTCAATTTTCGCGGTTCGGATCCGAAGGTTTTGAATGGGACGAAAGGCGAGGAGCAGGAGCCAACCATCGGCCGACCCCTGCTCGATTAGGTGGGCGCACTTCTTGAAGACTGAACTGCATGTCTCGCAGCATAAGCACCCCGTCCGCGATGCGAAATCCCGCGAACTGTGTAGTCGTCCTAGCGGTGCCCTGTAGTTCGGAGAAGCAGTTGTCCGCGGCAAATCGCGCTCGCAATCCGGCTTCTGGCGACCGGTAGACGAGCCTACGCGGAACGAGTCTGCGGCTTAGCTCCTACAGAACCAAAGTGCGATGAAGTACAGACTCGAAGGGATATTGCAAGCCCCGGAATGCGGGTACTTTCGATCAACGGGCCGATGCATCGCCAGACCCGATGAATCGAGCACACGGGCATTCACAACCGGTGCTTGAAGACTTAGAAAAAGGAAATGGAGCAAACATGTACACGATCCTGCTGATCATCTTGGTTCTGTTGCTCATTGGCGCCTTACCCACGTGGCCTTATAGCTCCAGCTGGGGATATTATCCAAGCGGCGGCCTCGGACTGCTCCTCATCATTGTTCTGGTGCTGGTCGTGATGGGCCGCGTCTAGGACGCGCAAATTGGAACCGACCTCGGTCAGAGGACAAATCCCTCTTGGCAGGGCGAGTTCGCCTTACAAATTCCGGGCGCGCGGTGGATTTTATCGCATTGCTGCTGCAACCACCGCCCCCGCGGCCATGATTAACGACGTCAGTATCGCTACGCTACTCGCCAGCAGCACGATCTCGCTCAGCAGGTCAGAGTTCAGAAGATCGTCAGTTTTCAGAAGTTCATTCCGCCGCATATGTCCTCCATTTCCTCTCGTTAGACGCAGAAAACGGATCCGGGACAGGCCACTACCGACGGTAGTCCTCCCCTTACAGCATTCACCGTATCCGCGATCCCTGTTTCATGGCTTAGGCTTGTTCCTAACCGGCGGTGACGGACAGGCTCTGTAAGAAGGCGATATGAAATTACACTTCGATCGATTCTGGGAATCCGCTCGTCAAATGGTCGAGGCCGCGATTGCACGACTTCCTTCGTTGCTCCTGGGCGTTCTTGTTTTTCTTCTGTTCTATGTGCTGAGCATCATCGTCACCCGCACCATCCGCAGTACAACTCGCGGACACCGGGAAAATCTGGGGGTAGTGTTTTCTCGATTGGCGGGAGCGGCCATCGTCTTGCTTGGATTTTTGGTTTCGTTTTCGATTGTCGCTCCTTCCTTTCAGGCTGGCGATCTGATCAAGCTGCTCGGGATCGGCAGCGTGGCCATCGGTTTTGCCTTCCAGAACATTTTGCAGAATTTTCTGGCGGGCATACTGCTGCTGTGGGCGGAACCCTTTCGCGTTGGCGACGAAATCAAGATCGATCCCTTCGAGGGAACGGTACAAGAGATCCAAGCGTGGGGCCACGATTCTTCGGACCTATGACGAACGTCGGGTCGTCATCCCCAATGCCGACCTGTTTACCCACGCGGTGATTGTGAACACGGCGAGTGATATCCGGCGCTGGGAGTACGACTTCACCGTCCGCGGTGTACGTGATATCGCCGATATCAAGGCTCACATGGTCGGCGCCATGCGAAATGCGGCGGGAACATTGACCGATCCAACTCCGGAAGCTCTCGTATCGGACCTGAATGATCTCGATGCCGGGGTGGTCAAACTCCGGGCCCTGTGGTGGACCAAAGCCTCCCGTCAGCATCAGATGCTGGCCTCCTACGATGCGGTGTTGATCGCCATACAGCGCGCGTCGCACGCCGCCAAGGCAACACCAATCGCGGAGCACGATCGCGCCGCCTGAGACCGGAGTGAGCGGTTGGTCGCTCCGCCCGCGGCAGGTTACGCGGCGTTGCGCGTTTTCGCTGCCTGCTCCGCCGCCTCTCGACGATCCCGTCGGCTTCGCTTGGCGGCCGACTTCTTCGCCTGCCGGGAAAGTGCTGCATGGCTCGCTGCACCTCGAGATTCCCGCTCCAGAGCTGTCGTCACTGCTCGCGAGCGAGTCTTCGATGGTTCGCGGGGGGACCCCGCTTTTGCCGTCTTTTCCTCGTCCGCGACCTTCTCTCGAAGCGAGGCGGGGCCCTTCGGTGGACGCAACCTGATACCCGCTCGCCGCGCCTTCGACAGTCCAATCGCGATGGCTTGTTTGGCCGACCGCGCGCCATGTTTCCCTTCACGGACGTGATGGATCTCCTCGCGAACAAACTCTCCAGCTTGGGTGGAGGGTGACTTACCCTCTCCCGCGTCCGTTTCGGCACGTGACAATGTTTTTGGTTCCGGCACCTGATTTGCCCCTCCGCGGCTGTTGAAACTTTGCGCTCGCAAAGGTGCCCTAACAATCAGGAAATGACTGTATGGAAAGCGGGTAAACGGACCCCAGGTTGCGTGGGATCGAGAATCGCCGATCCTGCGAATGCGGTGATAGATGCGCTCGAGAACTCGAACTGGTTAATGTTGAGAAGATTTCGACGGCACGGCTACCCATTTCGCTTCCATGCTCCTGATCCCTTCCAACAATTCCGAACCCAGATTGGCCTTGTCCAGGCAACCATGGGCGCCCGCCTCGAGGGCACGGGGCAAGAACAGTTGCGGATCATGCTGGCTCATCATGAGAATTCTGGTCCCCGGCATTTGTCTCCGCAGAACGCGGGCTACGTCCAGTCCGCTTACGTCCGGCATGCTGATGTCCAAAAGGACAAGATCGGGCAGGAGTTCGCTCGCCCTCTGAATTGTTTCCTCCCCGTCTTGCGCTTCGCCGCAGACGTCGAGATTGTCCCCCGATGCCAAAATATTCCTTACCCCCTGTCGGATCAGTTCATTGTCGTCCGCGATAAGAATCCTCATAGTCATCTTTGATTCCCATTCCGACCGTCAGGACCTAGTCAGCCACCTCGGACCTCTGCCCGATGCCTTCTGCCTGACCTTCAATCTCCCGCCTGAGGGGAACCGCTGCCTGGAAGGGGAATCTGAACCAGATCTTAGTGCCTTTCTCAGTCGAGGCAATGTGCATATCTCCGCCAAACTGCCGCACCCGCTCCCGCATGCCTCGGATGCCGACGCCTGATCCCTGCGACTGAATCTCGGACAGCTTTTTCGCCGAGATTCCCCTGCCCTCATCCTCGACCTGGAGACAAACATCGTCGCCCTCGCGAGCGACACGAATCGCCGCCGTCTTGCTCCCACTGTGGCGGTGAATGTTGGTGAGGCATTCTTGCACCAGGCGAAACATCACCAACTCGGTTTCACGCGAGAGTCTCTCAAAATCGGCAGAAACTTCCAGTGTGATTTCCAAGCCACCGCGCTCGCTCAGGCCCTGAATATACCAGCGCAGCGCCTCCAACAGGCCGGTCTCATCCAACAACGGCGGGTGCAGCAAATAGGACATGGTGCGGATTTCCTGACTGAGTTGTTGAACCAACCGCTGGCAGTCTTCCGCGTCCTTGTCGAAGCGGGGCGTGAGTTGCTTGACGTGCTGCGCGAACTGGGAAAAACTCATGCCCAGCGCGGTCAATACCTGCCCGGCGCTGTCGTGCAGTTCGCGCGCAATATGCCTCCGCTCTTCGTCTTGCGCCTGCAATAATCGGCTGGAGAGATCGCGAAGCTGTTCGGACTGCTGCACCACTTCGGCGTTTCGTTCCTCCAATTCTCTTGTCCGGACGCCCACCTCCGCATCCAGCGTTTCTGCCAAGGTACGGTAGTTTGCCTCGGCTTGCTTCAGTTCGGTGATGTCCACACCGGTGGGATAAAGAAAGAGGATATGACCTTGATGGTCGCGGATGGGGTGAATGGCCAGGTTCACGATCCTCTCCGTACCATCCGCCCAATGGTAGGTCAGGACCTCGCTGTAGGGAGCGCCTTGTGCCGCCTGCTGGGTGGCGGCTCGAATTTTCGCTTGCACTTCTTCGGATTTGCGCCACCACCCGGTGTCCCAGAACCGTCGCCCGAGAACGTCTTCGGCGCGGAAACCGCAGGCCTCGAGGCTCAGCCGATTGGCATCGATAACGGCGCCGTCGAGGGCCATGATTCCCGCGAAGACCGGGGTCTGCTCAAAAACGGCGCGGAACTTCGCGGTGGCGGCGATGGCCTCCGCGGTCACTCGCTGCTCCCGCTCCTCGGCTTGCTTGCGCCGCGTGATGTCCAAAACCGTCCCCAGTAAACGCAATGGTGAACCGTCGGCCCGGCGTTCGACACGCGCGGTAAACTCCAACCATGCGCAGGCACCATCGTTACGATGGATGCGCCCCTGGAAGAAAAAGCGCCCACCAGTTTTCAGGGATTCCTCGAGGGCCCGTTGGAACGCTTGGGCGTCCTCGGAATAAACGACTTTCGAAGTGAACTCCGCAAGATTGAGCGGCCCATCTTCTCGCGTACGGTTGTAAATCTGGTAAACCCGGTCATTCTCCCAGGTGGCTCGGTCGTCCTCGGGGTACCAATTCCAGATGCCGAGTTCCGCGGCTTCGGTAGCGAGCCTCAGCCGCTCCTCCGATTCCACAATCGCTTCGCGGACCTGTACCTGGCGGGAGATGTCGCGGAAATAGCAAACCACGCCGAAACGGCCCTGCGGGAGCGGAATGCGGTGGATCTGCCACTCATAGACTTCGCGCACTCCACGGTCACGGCGCTGTTCGATCCGCTCGGGAACAACGTATGGCTCTCCCGTTTCGAGCGTGTGACGGAAGCGTTCGGAGATCTCGTCCGCATAGGCTACTGGCCACAGGAGGTGAATCACCTCGTCGAAATCGCGCCCAATCGGGTTGCGAACATTTCCGAAGGCGCGGCGCGCGGTGGGGTTCATCTCCAGAATCCGGAAGTCGGCGTCGACCAGATAAACGCCAAGCGGGGCCTCGTTGAGCAGGGTCTCGAACTGAGCGATGCGGCGGAGTGAATCCTCCTCCGATTCCTTTCGAATCCGCGCCATCTGCAGGTGGGTTTGCACACGTGCCAACAATTCGCGGGCACTGAACGGCTTGATGAGGTAATCGTCGGCGCCCTGTTCCATCCCCTCCACACGAGCTTCCTCGCCGGCGCGGGCGGAAAGCAGAATGATGGGCAGGGTTCGCGTTTTGGGATCCGATCGCAAGGCATGGAGCAGACCAAAGCCGTCAAGATTGGGCATCATGACGTCAGTCAAGACCAAGGCTGGCGCGTGGTCGCGTATGCACTCCAAGGCAATCTGCCCGTCCGGCACCGCACGCACCTCATAGCGTTCCGACAGCAGCCGGACCAGGTACTGACGCATGTCGGCGTTATCGTCGGCGACCACAATGAGCGGCCGTCCGGCGGATGGCTCGCCCAGCGAACTCGGCGGAGACGGTAGAGGCATTAATTCATCGCCGGGAAGAATTTCCTCGAAGCCTTCGTGAGACTCGGCATCGGGAAGCCATCGCATGGCCTCTTCGACGTAGGGCGCGGCGCCCAGCGCGGTGGAAGCCAAAGTGCGAGTTCCGCCGATCCGTTCCACGGGTAAGTGCGCACTGCCGACTGGAAGGCTCACGATGAAAGTGCTGCCTTCTCCGAGAACGCTCTCCGCGCGCACCGTTCCGCCATGCAGTTTGACGAGTTCCTGCACCAACGCCAAACCGATCCCGCTCCCTTCATGGGTCCGGCTTCGTGTATTTTCTATGCGATGAAAGCGGTCAAATAGGCGGGGTAACTCCTCGGCGGGGATGCCCACTCCCGTATCCCGGACGCGCAGTTCGACATGGTCACCTGCCTGAGTCAAGTTCACGGCAATGGTCCCGGCAAACGTGAATTTGAAGGCATTCGAAATAAGATTGAGAACAATCTTTTCCCACATGCCGCGATCCACGAAAATGTGATCTGCGCGCCGGGGACAATCCAGCTCAAGCTTCAGGCCGGCTCGTTCCGTGGCCGAACGAAATACGCTGGCCAGCTCGATGGTGAAGCCCGACAGGTCGGTGGGTTGATAGATGGCTTGCATCCGTCCCGCTTCGATTCGCGAGAAATCGAGCAGCGTGTTCACCAATCGCAGCAAGCGAGTCCCGTTGCGGTTTACCAACTCGAGCTGGCTCTTGGCTGCCGGAGAGAGGTTGGTATGGCTCTTGGCAAGCAAGTCCTCAACCGGACCAAGCATGAGGGTGAGCGGAGTGCGAAACTCATGGCTGACGTTGCTGAAGAATGCAGTCTTGGCTCGATCAATTTCCGCGAGCGCTTCCGCTCGCTTTCTTTCTGCTTCCGCCGCACGGGCATTCTGAATGACGGTTGCAACCTGTCCCGCGATCAATTCGTAGAAAGTGCGATAGTCCGTGTCCAGCCTACGGGTGGGATTCACTCCCGCGATGACAACTCCGACCGGGCCGTCCGGGCCCGTCGTGGTCACCGGAAGCGTCACCGCTTCCGACACACGTTGTCGCGCCGGTCCTAACGGAACAGATGCCAGATGCTGCAAAGAAACCATCTGCGCTTGACCATCGGCGATCGCTTCCCGGATCCGCCATATTTGCGGCTCGCTCAATTCAGTTTGCATATCGAGACGGGAAGGACAGAGGCGCTCGAGGTCGTCGGAAACCCCGATGCTCTGCTCCCGGACCGCGTATCGGCCGTCCGGTTCGATTAAATAAAGCAGGGCGAAAGGAATATCGTAAGGATTCTTCGCCAGAGTCGCGAAAACCGAAGCGCAGGCAGCGTCGGCCGATTTCTCAACCAGGGCTTTGGCCGCCAGCTCCGAGAGGGTACTCAATCGGCGAGCATTGAGGACCTTGGCGGTTGTGTCGGTATTCGGACAGAACAAGCCACCCACGTTTCCCTCTTCATTGTGGATGGGGCTGTAGGAAAACGAGATGTAGGTCTCTTCGAGGAACTTGCCGCGGCTAAGGAAGAATTGGACGTCATCGACAAACGTGGCCTCCCCCTTGGCAAACACTTTGTCAGCGAGGGGACCGCAAATATCCCAAATCTCCGACCACACTTCTCGAGCCGGGCGACCCAGCGACTGCGGATGTTTTGCCAACCCTAGAACCGCAACGTAGGCGTCGTTGTACAGAAATGTCATTTCTGGTCCCCAGCCGATCCACATGGCGTGCTGGGAATTGAGCATGAGATTGACCGAAGTCTTGAGACTTTGCGGCCAGTTATCGATGCACCCAAGGGGGGTTTTCGACCAGTCATGTTCTCGAATCAGTTGCCGCAAAACTCCGTTGCCGGCAAGCCATCGCGGGGCGGACGAGCTCGCTCGCGGCAAGCTCCGGGGTTCATCCGATGGCACGCCACTCAGGACTCTTTCGAGCGTTGGGATCAACTGTTGAGAGGCGTCGTTCTTCAAAACATAGGCTGTGGCGCCGACCTGCTGGGCCTGGCGGCGAACGATCTCCGGATCATTCTGGCTGACGATTACGATCCTTGATTCCGGCATTTGTTCTCGCAGGATGCGGCTCGCTTCGAGTCCGTCCATTCGTGGCATGGAAATATCCATGAGCACAACATCGGGCCGCAGAAGCCTGGCTTTTTCAATGGCTTGGTATCCGTCGCCCGCTTCTCCACAAATGTTCCATTCCGGGCGAGCGGAAAGCAGAGAACGAAGTCCGCGTCTGACCGGCTCATGATCATCGACGATAAGAATGTGGCTCGACATTATCCTTTTCCGAGAGAATTCGCGTTCTAGGCCCTTGTTGCCTATTCGCGACAAGCTGGAGCGGTTGCGCTGGAAACCGACCAGGGCTCACGGACTGAATGGATTACGCTATACGCTGGGGTCCGCGGCCTACCGATGGTAGCCAGACGCGAGATGGCGGGCATATACAGGGTTTGCTGTAGAGGTACAGGCCAAGGAGTTCAGTGGATCTCTCAATCCTGCTCGAGTCGGCTGAAACCCTCGTTTGCGGCTGCGGCCGGTTACCGGGCCGCGCCCGGCTGTCCCGGCGACCACTCGCCTTGCCAGTGCAATAGAAGTGCGCGGACCCCGTCTTCAGCTCAACCGATCTCAACGAAGTCGCTTCCGATGCGTGTTCCGAGACTATCCCGGCCATCGGCACGCCGGGACAACCATGCCTGTCCTTATCCGAAGCGAGCTCCCGATCGGGATCCAGATGGCGGCGGCGATCGCGAAGATCGGGATATGCTGGCTATGGCGTTTGCGTTCGAGCCGGCGAGGAATTGGAAGAACCGAAAGCCGATGGCAGTGATCGGAGCGGGCGAATCGGCGAATTCGCCCGCTCTCGAACCGTGTATCTTGAGCAATGAGGTGGCTGTCGATGAGACCAGTTTTCTCCGCCCTGGCCCTGGCCCTGGCCCTTGGCTTGGCCCAGGTGTCCCCGGCGCAGGTGGATCCGCGCTGGAAGCCAAACGATCCGGCTCGTCCGACTCCCCCGGTGATTGAGGCCGGAATGGAGAGCACGCAGGAGGCGCCGGGACACCCTCCGTCCGATGCCGTTGTGCTGTTCTCTGGCAAGGATCTCTCCCTGTGGGCGGGTGAAGATGGCCAGCCGGCGAAGTGGAAAGTAGCGGATGGCTACGTGGAAGTGGTGCCGCACCGCGGCTACATCCATACCCGCCAGTCGTTCGGCGATTGCCAACTGCATGTGGAGTTCGCCGAGCCGGTGCCTCCAGTAGGCTCCGATCAGGGGCGCGGCAATAGCGGCGTGTTCCTGATGGGACTCTACGAAATCCAGGTACTCGATTCGTATCAGAACCAGACCTACGCCGACGGCCAGGCCTCCGCGGTCTACGGGCAATTCCCTCCGCAGGTAAATGCCTCGCGGCCGCCGGGACAGTGGCAAACGTACGACATCATCTTTCACGGCCCGCGATTTAGCCGAGAGAGCACGCTACTGCGCCCGGCACGGGTGACGCTGCTGCACAATGGAGTGCTGGTACAGGACAACGTCGAACTGTCGGGCCCTACTGCCCATCACGAGCGCCCTCCCTACCAGGCGACGCCGGACAAATTGCCCCTGAGTCTGCAGGATCACGGAAGCCCTGTGCGTTTCCGGAACATTTGGGTCCGCGAACTGAGAGAGGGGCGGTAAGGCGATTCCCGGCATGGCGAGATCGAATCATTCCCAGCGAACTTTGGATGCGGGGTGCGTGAGGTATCTTATGGTACCTTTAGGGTCCGAGGGCATTCCGGCGAAGATGGCAGACTCGAGCATCCTCGGAGATCGCCGCTAGGATTACCTTCACGTCAGGCAGTGTTCGGAACGAACGCTTTGAGGAGATCGCTTGCGCCACGCTCGAATCGCTTTATTCCTCTGTCTGTTTTTGATTCTCGAAGGCTTCACCCTGGCCCAGGATCAGCCGGCCGTGGATTCTTCGGTCGAACCGCCGCCGCACTCCAAGCAGGTCCATCGCAAGTGCATTCTGGTGGTCGGCGAAACCAGGGGATTTGAGCACGATTCGGTTTCCGATGGGATGGCTGCCATCTACAACATGGGTCACGACAGCGGTCTCTGGGATGCCACGCTGCGCACCGACACCGAGCTCATCACCAAAAAGGAATTGGGAAGAAACGCCAAGAATCTGGACTACTTCGATGCTCTGGTTTTTGTCAGCACCACGGGCGAGCTCGATCTGGACGAAAGCCAGAAGAACGATATGATGTCGTTTATCCGGGACCGTGGAAAGGGCTTTGTGGGCGTTCACGCAGCACTCGATACCAATTACCAATGGACGGAGTATGGCGAGATGATCGGTGGGTGGTTCGACCAGCATCCGTGGTACACATTCAACGCGCCGATCGTCAATGAGGACCCGAGCTTCCCTGCCGTCCGTCACTTTCCAAAAGCGTTCGTTAAGTACGACGAGATCTATCAACCCAAACAATGGTCGCGCGACAAAATCAACGTTCTGCTCAGTCTGGACCCTGCCAAACTCGACTATGCAAACAACCCGCGCGTCCACCGAACGGATCACGATTTCGCGGTGGCGTGGGACAAGATGTATGGCAAAGGGCGCGTTTTCTATTCTTCCCTCGGTCACACGGAGGAGTCATGGAATGACCCCGACATCCGCAAGATGTATTTTGAAGCCATCAAGTGGGTGCTGGGAATGACGGACGGCAGTACGGCCTCTCATTCGCGGCCACAAACGACCGGCGATGGGCGCTGAACTGTCAGAGGAACACTTTACGGATGAATCTTTTTCGTTCTGCCATGCCGGGGAGTGGATGGTGGGCGGCTCCGCTGCTGCTGAGCGTGGCGTTTTCCGCAGCGCAATCCACCGATCGCGCTCTGGTTCCAGGCGCCGTCCAACCAAACGGCACGGTTGCGTCCCAGGCTGACCCGCCCGCTCTGGTCGAAAGCGGGAGCTCCCTGTTCCGGCAAGATTGTTCTTTTTGTCATGGCCGTGACGCTGGTGGCGGAGAGAGCGGGCCGGACCTAACCCGCTCGAAACTGGTGACCGAGGATGTGAACGGAGACAAGATCGGCGCCGTTGTCCGTAATGGACGCACCGAGAAGGGCATGCCCCGCTTTGAACTTTCGGATCGGCAGATTGCCAGCCTCACTTCCTTTATCCATGCGCAGCAGAACAACATGCTCACCAAAAAGGGCGGTCGCAAGGGAGTGGATGTTTCCGATCTTCGAACCGGAAACGCCGAGGCCGGCAAGCGGTATTTCGAGGGTGCCGGAGGTTGTGCCGGTTGCCACTCCGCGAGCTTGGACCTTGCCGGGATCGCATCGCGTTACCAGGGCCTCGAACTCGAACAGCAGATGCTGTACCCCAAGCATGCAAAATCCAGAGTCACAGTGACGATTGCTTCCGGCGAAACCGTCACCGGCACGCTGGAATACCTTGATGAGTTTACGGTCGGACTCATGGATGCCACGGGTTGGTATCGCTCCTGGCGAACGAGCGACGTCCGGATTACGGTCGATGCGCCAGTGAACGCACACGTCGATCTGCTCAGTAGATACACTGACGCCAACATCCACGACCTGATGGCATATTTGCAGACGTTGCGCTAGACGCTGCGTTCTCGGTTGAGCGCCTTCGTTGGAGGTCCCGATCCCGATGAATTTTCTGAGGGCTGTCTTTGTTCTCGGCCTGAGCGCGTTGATCGCATTTGCATCGTCGCGCCTGATCCTGGCGCAGGGAGTGGATGGGCAAACGCTTCTGCATCCACCGGCCGACAGTTGGCCGGGTTATCACGGCGACTATTCCGGCCGACGTCATAGTCCACTGGCCCAGATTACGCCCCAGAACGTGAAACATTTGGGCCTCGCCTGGGCATTCCAGACCGATCAGCTTGCGCAGATCAAGTCTTCGCCGCTGCTGGTAGATGGCATTTTGTACTTTACGGTCCCGGAAAATGTTTGGGCCGTCGATGCACGGTCTGGCCATCAGATCTGGCGTTACACCTACCCGTCGAGCCAGGGAGAACATATCGGACATCGCGGCGTGGCCATGTACAAGGGATACCTTTTCTTTTTGACTCCCGACGCACATCTCGTATGTCTGAACGCCAAAGATGGAACCGTACACTGGAAAGTGGAGGTTGCAGACGCCTCGGAGGGGTATTGGACCAGCATGGCGCCTCTCATCGTCGGGAACCGAGTGCTCATCGGCGTTTCCGGGGATCTCGACAACCTCAGCGGCTATCTCCGGTCGATTGATCCGGAGACGGGTATAACCCAGTGGCAGTGGAACTCCACGCCTCCGGCGGGAACTCCGAACCAGCCCACCGGAGGCATGACGTGGATGACCGGAACCTATGACCCCGATCTCAATCTCGTTTACTGGGGCACGGGTAACCCGACTCCCGTGCTTAAGGGCTCGTCACGGCCGGGCGATGATCTCTACACGTGCTCGATCGTCGCGCTAAGTCCGGACTCTGGAAAGCTGGTATGGTCCTTCCAGGTTTCTCCTCACGACACGCATGATTGGGATGCGGTCGAGACTCCGGTTCTGGTCGATGGAATGTTCCACGGCGAACCGAAGAAGATGCTGATCCAGACCTCGCGCAACGGTTATTTCGTTGTTCTCGACCGCACCAACGGGAAGAACCTCCTGACCGTGCCTTTTGGCCCGGTGAACTGGACGCTCGGAATCGATCGGCAGGGCCGCCCGATTCCAAATTCCGCCAAAGAACCTGCGCCCGATGGACGCCTGATTGCACCCGACGAGGCCGGTATGACCAACTACCGCTCCCCCAGCTTCGACCCCAGGAACGGGTTGTTTATCGTCAATGCCCATCCCAGTTACGGAATCTATTTTGCCAAGCCCGCGGATGGCGTTTACGGGTGGGCGGGTGCGGATTACGGCGTTTGGGGCAACGGTGTGATCGAGGCAATCGACTACCAAAGCGGCAGGATCCGTTGGAGCCATGAACTTGGGCCCCGGGGGTCGGGAGCGGGAGTCCTGACGACGGACTCCGGGCTTACCTTCACCGGCGACGCCGAGGGCAACTTTCTGGCCCTCGCTTCGAGCGACGGCAAAACCCTTTGGCACGCGGGTTCCGGCTCACGCATTGCCAGTTCTCCGATCACCTACCAGCTCGACGGTCGCCAGTACGTCGTGACCAGCAGCGGCGGCGTACTGTTTGCATGGGCACTTCCGCAAGACCAATGAATCTATTCAACCGCGCTGCATTTTGTTGTCGAGAACTGGCTCGATTCATCCATCGCGTTTGCCAAGATAGCCACAATCTGACATCCGAATCCCGATGTTCCGGATAAACCTCGGCCAAGTTGGCCATCGGCGGGGAGGGCTCGGCCGATCGTCCCTTTCAGGCGCGTACGAGAGTTCACAAACCCGAGTCGGGTATCCGGTCAAAGGACGCGGTAGTTGTAACCGTTCTCCCAGCCGGCGTACCGGCGTCGCGACCGGGAACCGAGCGCCACCTGTCATTTATGGATCTTGGATTTATGGATCTTGGAGTTGCCTTGAGAAAGGGATTTGGAGCATAATAGGGCCCCAATTTGGGATCTGACTCGGACTCGGTCGCTTGTTGCCAGCGTTTGATTGGTTCATCTGCGCAGGGACGAGATGAGCTACGAAGGCGATCCCTGTGTGTCCACTTCTCCTTAGCAAGTATTCGACGGTTGTTCGTCATAAAAACGAACACGTGGACTCTCCGGACGCCATTACCCGGAAAGCCGAACCGACATAGTCGAAGCGGAAAGCGGAATATCTATGGTAAGCCCGCCTACGGCCTCAATCGCGATACCCGTAACTAGGAGGTGAGCTGTGACCGCACACGCTGCCGGCGCGAACTCGTTTAGCGATGGTGCTCCGGAGGTTGGGCCCAAGGACTGGTCGACAGCATACTCGCAGTACCTCGTTCGTTCAGCCGCGCAGTCGGCCAAGACCCTCAAGCTTTACCAGGAAGTTCTGGAGCACGTGTCCCAGGGCAAGCTGGCGCCAACCGTTTTCCAGGAGCACTTTCCGCGGTTTGCCCAGGCTCGTGGCGTTGAATACGCCCGTAAACTCAGCGAATTGGGGGCACAATTTCTGAGTGGACTGGTGCGCGTCGGCACCTTCAACGCCGCCCCGCCGGAACGGGCTGGGGCGGGCGGTTTCGAATCGGATATTCAACCGCCGCACTTTGAACCTTCCGACCCTGCTCGATGGATCCAGCAACTCGCCGAATACGTTGGGGCATTGAACGCGCGAGCGCTCAAGGCATATCGACGACAGCTTGATCGAGTCGCTGCCGGCGAAGCGACACCGGGCGAGGTTCAGCAAACCACATCGGACTATCTTGCAAACCATCTTCCGCTTTACCTTCAGCGGGCGGGACAGCTATACCTCGACCTGCTGAACGGTGTAAATGAAATCCGGGCCGGCTACGAAGAGGATTATTTCCTTACCATGCTGGCAGCTGCCCCGGCAGCCGGCGGCGAGTCTGCAATCGAACCGCCGGTCGTGCTCAACCTCAGTGGGCCGCTGGGAGGAGTGGCCTGCGCTTCGCTGACCGTTGCCAACACCACGCAAGAGCGGACAGGGATCCGCTGCACGGCGACCGAGGTACGTCGCGCCGACGGTCAGGGTCCGGCATTCGAACCGCAGATCGCGGTCACTCCCGAGGGACTCGAACTCGACCCCGGCCAGGAAGCGACTCTGCAGCTGTCGCTCCCCCTTGGCAGCGATTACGATGCAGACGCGCTCCACGTCTGTAGTCTGCACATCACCGGTCAAGGAGATCTCTACGTTGAAGTAAAGCTGCGAATCACGGCCGTCACGACATTGGCTGGTGGCGAAAGGCCAAGGAGTGCGCAATGACGCGCGGCAGTGCCGTCCCTGCAGCCAGGACCGCAATCGGAACGGGCGGGCGAGTCGAACCCGTCGCGATCATCGGCATGCGCGGCCGTTTTCCCGGCGCCAACGATCTCGACCAGTACTGGAACAATATCGCAGAAGGCGTAGAGTCAATCACGGTCCTGACGCCGGAAGAAATGGCCGCTGCCGGTGTGCCGGAGCATATATCCCGATTGCCGGGTTACGTGAATGCCGCACCCGTGCTCGATGGGATCGACCAATTTGACGCGCAATTCTTCGGGTTTTCAGCGCGCGACGCATCGCTCACCGACCCTCAGCACCGCCTTTTCCTGGAAATGGCTTGGGAGGCGCTAGAGGATGCTGGCTATGATCCGGCTCAATACCCCGGTGCCATCGGCGTCTTCGGGGGATCGGAGCTCAGTACTTATCTGTACCATCTGTACCTCAATCTCGAGTCCCTGAAATATATCGACGGCATGCAGCTGATGGTCACCAATGACAAGGACCATCTGTGCACGCAGGTGTCTTACCGACTCAATCTTCGCGGCCCCAGCGTGACCGTGCAAACAACGTGCTCAACTTCCCTGGTGGCGGTTTCACTGGCGTGCGAGAGTCTGCAGCAGAGGCGTTGCGATATGGCGCTTGCGGGGGGCGTGACGGTACGAATTCCGCAACGCGGCGGATACTTCTACACCGCGGGTTCCATTCTGTCCCCCGACGGGCATTGCAGGCCGTTTGACGCAAACGCCCAAGGCACGATCGTGGGCAGCGGCGTCGGGTTGGTGGTGCTGAAGCGTCTCCACGAGGCCCTGGCTGACGGTGACAATGTACGGGCGGTCATTCTCGGCGCGGGACTGAATAATGACGGTAGCGACAAGGTTGGTTACACGGCACCCAGCTTTCGGGGTCAGTCGGCAGCGATTCGCGCGGCACACGAAATGTCGGGAATTTCGGCCGAATCAATCGGCTATGTGGAGGCGCATGGGACCGGCACAATCCTGGGCGACCCGATCGAACTGTCGGCGCTGACCGAGGTCTTCCGAAACAGCACGCCCCGGCGCGGATATTGCGGGATTGGGTCGGTCAAGTCGAATTTTGGCCACCTTTCCTGCGCCGCCGGCGTCGCCGGATTGATCAAGACGGTGCTCGCACTGGAGCATGGCGCGATTCCGCCGACCGTTCATTACACCGCACCCAACCCCGCGATTGACCTTGCCACGAGCCCGTTCTATGTCACGACCCGATTGCGCCCGTGGCAGCGAAACGGCGTTCCCCGCCGTGCCGGGGTGAGTTCTTTCGGAGTCGGTGGGACCAACGCCCATCTGGTAATCGAGGAATCGCCGGAGCGTCCCGCACTGTCAGAGGGACGCCCTTATCAGCTGCTTCTGCTCTCCGCCCGCAGCAAGGCCGCGCTTGAGAATGCAACCACCAGACTCGGCATCTACCTCGATGCCCACCCTGAACTGGATCTGGCAGACGTAGCATACACCCTGCAAGTGGGCCGTCGTTTTTTCCCGCATCGGCGCAGCGTGGTGGCCGGCCGTAATGAACGCATCCGGGTCGCGGCGATTCTGCGGGATCCGAAAAGCCTCGCTGCCGCCGTCGCGGATTCCGACAGGTCGCTTATTTTTATGTTCCCGGGCCAGGGATCCCAGTATCCGGGAATGGCGGAGGAGCTCTACCACACGGAAACGGTGGTGCGGCGCGCAATCGATCGTTGTGCGAGTCTGCTCAAACCCGCCCTCGGAACCGATCTGCGCCGCCTGCTTTTTCCCGGACGGCGCGGCCAAAAGAACGCGGCCAAGACTCTTCAGGACACGAAGTGGGCACAGCCGGCGCTGTTTACCGTCGCCTACGCCTTGACCGAGCTGTGGCGTTCTTGGGGAATCCGACCCTCGGCCATGATTGGCCACAGCGTGGGGGAGTTTGTTGCCGCCGCTCTGGCCGGCGTCATGACTCTCGAAGACGTCCTTGGCGTAATCGCCCGGCGAGGCCAGCTTATATCGGCCCTGCCGCGCGGCTCCATGTTGGCCGTAATGAGCCCAGCGGAGAGCATCGAGCGTTTCGTCGACCGAGAAGTATCGCTGGCTGCGATCAACGCGCCGAGCTTGTCCGTTCTCTCCGGACCGAGCCCTGCGATCGAACGCGTAGAAACGGTACTCACCAGGGAGTCGATACCCTCCCGTCGGCTTCACACTTCACACGCATTCCATTCGTCCATGATGGACCCGATATTGTCTGAGTTCGAGGATTTTGTCTCTCGCGTCAAGCTGTCGGAGCCGACCACGCCATTTGTGACCACACTGACCGGCGGGTGGGCAGACGGGTCGGTTACGAAGCCCGGATACTGGAGCGCACAGTTGCGGTCCACCGTGCGTTTCGCCGAAGGCGTGCGCTCACTGATGAACCCGAATTGCCCGGCGGGCAAGAATCCGGTTTATCTCGAGGTCGGTCCGGGTAACGCCCTAACCACCTTCGCCACCCAAGTCACGAAAAGGGTTGCCGAACACGCCGCCAACGACATCGCCACCAGCAATGGCAATCGGCCTGTTTTCGTTACATCGCTTCCAGTCCCGGACAGCCAGCGAACCGATACGGAAGAAATGCTCGCAGCACTCGGTCAACTCTGGGCACACGGGGCCGCCGCAGACTGGACGGCGTTCCATCGCAACCAGCGCCGGCTGCGGGTCAGTCTTCCCCCTTATCCATTCGAGCGCCAGAGCTACTGGATTGGCACTCGGCCGGACACTGCCGCAGCGCCGCAGCAACTCCGCGACACCGCAGATTGGTTTTACCGGGTTTTCTGGCACGAGGCGGCGCTCGCTGGTAGCAATCGGCCGGACCAGACAGTTTCACCCAGCGGTCGGCGAGTCCTCGTATTTGATGACCAGGGGTTTTTGGGCGCGACCGTCATCAATGAGCTTACCGCTCGCGCCTGTCAGCCGATCATCGTCAGACAAGGCACCGGGTTTGCGTGTATCAGGGAGGACGAGTACACCCTCGATCCCGGGCAACCAAACGGGTTTCGGCAACTTGCTACGAAAGTCTGCGCCACTGGCACCCGCTTGTCCGGCGTGATCGATTGCTGGACGGCTTCCCCTCTCACCCCCTCGGGCCTAACTGATCTTGATAGCGCCGCCGTGGTCACGCTACTGGCTCCCATGCGGCTTGCACACGCGCTTAGCGACCAGCCTACGGTCCGACCACTTCCCTTGCTGCTGGTAGCTCGCGGCACGACCAGAGTGCTCGACCATGATCCGATCGATCCGGCCAGAGCGCTGGGCGTGGGGTGTGCGAGAGTACTACCACAAGAACATCCCGGGCTTCGTGTCACCCACGTCGACGTGGATGCTGATCCGTCCGTGGCGGGTCTGCTGGTTTCCGAGTTCGCGGCTGGAGCGCCAGAGCCGGCGATCGCCATGCGGGGCGGCCGCCGGTTTGTTGAAACCTTCGAGCCTTTGGTCATCCGCTCTGCCAAGACCCCAGAGAATTTGCCCAAGCAGCCGGTGGTGATGATCACCGGGGGTCTGGGCCATATGGGATTGAGCCTGGCCGAAGGGCTGTTTCAAGATCTGCACGCACGGCTTATCCTTGTGGGCCGGTCTGCGTTGCCCGATGCCAGCCAGTGGGTGTCCAAGAGCGAAGACCCGGCAACCTCTGCCGAACAGCGCATCCTCTTGCGAAGGCTGGGCGCGATGCGCGCGCAACGCGATGAAGTTTTGGTGCTCAAGGCGGACTTCAACCAGGCCGAGGAAGTGAATGCGGCCGTCGACGCCGCCATTGCCCGTTTCGGACCGATCGATCTTGTGGTGCATGGTGCGGCCAGGATCGATGCCGCCGCCTTCGCTTCGGCGGCGGATACTGACCTGGCGGTCGTGGAGGCACAATTCTCGCCAAAACTGCGCGGCCTTTTTCATCTGATGAATGCGCTGCGCGGCCGCGAACCCCGTCGATGGGTATTGCATTCCTCGATTTCTGCGGTCTTGGGCGGGCTGGGCCTGGCCGCATACGCCGGTGCCAACTCCATGCTCGACGCTCTCGCTGTCAAAGGAGGGGCAGACTGGCTCAGCATCGACTGGGATGCATGGGACAATGCAGCCGAGGCCCAAAGTGCGAGCATGCCCCTCGCCATCAAACCCGCGGAGGGAACTCAAGCGTTCCTAAGGATACTCGCGGCGCCCGCAGGTTCTCGCGTGCTGGTGGTTGTCAACCTCGCGGATCGGCTCCAGGCATGGGTTCGTCACGGCGACGCGACCCCTGAGAAAGGAACCGTTGTTGATCGCCATCACCGTCCAAACTTAGCCACGCCCTTTGTAGAACCGCGCACGGAGACTGAGCGCCAACTGGCGGAGATCTGGGGATCGCAGCTCGGGCTGGACTCGATCGGGATTCACGACCGCTTTTTCGACCTGGGAGGCCATTCGCTGCTTGCTGCGCAGATTGCATCGGAGATCTGCGACCGTTTTCAGATCGAGATGCCGGTGCTGAAGTTGTTCCAAGCGCCCACAGTGGCAGAACTAGCGACGCTTGTGGACAGAACTCGAAAGGGCGGCGGAGCTGACGACACGCCCGCCGCGCTGCCCATCGTTGAGACCAGCGGGCTTCACGTTCCCGATCTCCAGGGAGAAGCGCCGGATATTGCCGCGAAGGTGCATTACCGCGAGTTCTATGACGATGTGACGCGGCGTCTCGAACAGTCGGGCGTGGGTGATGCGTCCTTTTTTCTCAATTACGGCTACGTCAGTCTGGGCAACGGCGACGAGGCGCGCTTCGAAGTGCCGGATCATGTCTTCAACCCGAGTTCGGTCAGGCTCGCCTTCGAACTGATCGGAAATATCTCCCTGCACGGGCGGCGTGTGCTGGATGTGGGATGCGGCCGGGGGGGAACAGTCGCGTTGCTGGCCGATCGCTTCGGAGCCGAAGCCAGCGGTGTCGACTTGGCGCCGGAAGCGGTGGCTTTTTGCCGCAAAACCCACCGAGGAGCCGTTCGCTTCGAAATCGGAGACGCCGAGCATCTGCCCTTCGAGGATTGCGCCTTCGAAGTGGTCACCAACATCGAGTCCTCCCACACTTATCCCAACCTGCGCGCGTTTTTCGCCGAGGTTCGGCGTGTGCTCTTGTCCAGCGGCTGGTTCCTCTACACGGACCTGCTGCCGGTCGCGCGCTGGCTTGAGTTGCGGGCCCTTCTGGGGATTGGTTTTCGGATCGCATCGGAGCGAGACATTACATCCAATGTTCTTTCCTCCTGCGACCAGGTAGCCACCACAAGAGCGCAAGCTTTCGGAGGTAAGGATGCGATGATCGAGAACTTTCTCGCGGTGCGCGGCTCGGCCGTTTACGACCAGATGCAATCCGGAGCCTGGCAATACCGGCTGCTGCGTGCCGAGCGGCTGTGAAATCGTTCTCCGAAGCGGACTAGCAGCAGCAGTGCCCGCATCCGGCGTGGTACGCTCCGCAATCATTTGGCAGGACCGCTACGGCGATCACCAGCGGACAGATCGTGCAGCCTTCCGCCGACAGCGTCGCATAAGCCACAACACATGAATGCACGGCGGGCGCGGGTACTTGCCTGTCGAGCGGGCGGCCCGCCAGCTTTTCGCAATCCACCGTTACGCTGACCAGGACGGTCTTCTCTCCGCACGGCGGCAGTTTGAACTCGCTTTCAGAAAGGGTCGCATGCCAGCCCAGTTCTTTGCCGCCTTCGGTGGCAAAGGCGCCCAACTGAAGCTTAACGTCGCGTTCCCGGCGTGTTTCATTTTCGAAGGTGACCGGAATCTGGCGCACTTCGCCGCACCGCGTGTACTCAAGCACGTCAGCGCAACGTACGCAGCAGGAACAGTGACAATCGTGGCACTCCTGGCCACAGTCGCACCCGCAACCGCAGCCCCCATGGCGACCTCTGTCGCGTTGGTAGTTGGGACCGCTCGGAAAACCGCTCGCGGGAACTCGACCCTGCATCATATCGAGATACGGCTGAGCCACCGAGGCCCCTCCGCTGTAAAGATTCGAGTAGGCGGTCTGCATGTTGTTCATATAGTCGGGATAATCCATCATTCGCATCTTGCCCGTGTCGTGACAGTACCCGTAGAACCACGCCGGTCCCCGGCTCTGAGCGTAGCCCGCCTGGGACTCATGACAACCCGGATGCGTATGGCGATGATGTTGCTCAGCGTGCATATAGGTCTCCTTATTTTAGCGATCCAGCTCATGAGCCCAACGACCTGCCTGGCGCCCGTTCACTTTTCATTGACGCGTACCCGAAGACCGCTTCGGTGGCGGCCGGGATGCGAGACCGATCCCGTGTCTTCACAGGACTTATGGGGCTCCGCCACATGCACGCTGTGATGCTGCGGCTTGGGCGGGCTACTGAGAAACATGCCGGATTTGCCCGACATCGTGAAGCCAAACAGCTCCATGCCCATGTACGTAAACCCGAAGTGCGTGGAGTAGGGCTGCTCGACGTGAATGGGGGGCAAAGGAGCCAGCCTGATGGTCGCACAGGAATCGACCGCAAGCGGCTTGACGTCGATCTTCGAATCGGTGTCGACCTTGAGCGGCTCAATCTTCAGATCCAGTGGCTCAATTTTTACATCGAGCGGCTCGACCTTGAGGTCAAGCTTGGCCTTAGACTCACTGGTACCGTGCGTCACGATCGGTTTCGTCACTGTCAGTTCAAGTTCGGTGTTGGACTGAATCGGCGTTCCATCTCCGCCAAATACGAAAGGATTGGTGCTCGGGATGTCCACGTTGACGGTGCTGCTGGGCATGTATAACTCCTTTCCGGATTTTCTCCGGGCACTCCTTTAGGATTTTCGTTTGCGGGAAGACCCAACTTTGGCGGTCGTATAAACGTCCACCGAAAACTTGGCATTGTAAAGTTGCAAATGCGCGCGGTAACGACGAAGGGGTTTCAGATCCGCCGGCAGCTGGAACTCGACATCGACTGTCACTTTTTGTCCGGGCGAAAGGATTTTCGGTTCGCGGCTGATCACCAGCGTTCCGACCTGAAGGTCGGACCATTCCCGCAGGAATCCCTTCACCATCGACTCGACCGATGCTTTGTCCGCTTTGTGAAGACCGGTTAGCATGCTGCCGACCAGATCGAAGGAATCAAATAGCGGAACCTCGCACCTTGCACCAATTGGTAAATCAACGTTCCCAGCGTTTTCAATCACAACTTTTCTGGTGTAGGAACTGGACGAACCGGCCAGGATTGTTATCTCGTGGGGCTGCATTCGCAGATCAACCACTTCCGTTACATAAACGGTTGCGGGCAGCGTTGTGGAGCCGACCGTGATTTTAATGTCGTGGCTGCCCGGTCGGGTTCGCCGGTCGAGCATTATCCTTCCCGAAATGCTGGCCTGCTCGCCAGGGTACAGCTTGGCGTAAAAGGAAAATTCACGAAGCGGCAGTCCGGCGGCTCCCAGAAGATCACCGGCGCTAACCGTGACCGACCGAATCTTTTGCTTGTCCGCGCTGGAGTTAATGAGGGGAATCGTACCTGTAAGGGCTTTCGGAGGGCCCGAGAAGAACAGTCGCGTGTTTTCCGGACTCGCAAGCTGGATCGCCTGCTGTGGCAACAACGGCGTATTACCGATAGCACCCATGACCGGGAGGTGCCTCCGCGCGTCCAACTTTCAAGTGGCGGTAATCCTACTGCACAAAATGTGGCAATGTCAATCGAGAGTCCGCCTGATCCGCCTGATCCGCCCGACCCTCCGACCAGTTCCCCATTCCGCAGCCTGTTTCGCACCGCCGGCGTTGGCTTCCAGGCAACCAAAGACAAGGCTGAAATTACCAAGCAACAACCGGAACCCTGCCGGGCAGTTCTCCTGTTGGGATGGTTAAGCGCACCTCTTGCTGCTTAGTCAGTGCTTAAGACTTCCCCCTTCCCACCAACCCACCACCCAGTCTCCAGAATGGCTCGGAATTGGCTGGCGCGCATCACCTGGCGCGGCCGGGTTGGACGCAGGCTTTCGGTCCAACCTATCGAGCAGCGTGCCTTCCGACTTGCGTTTGAGGCGCGCCAGCCGATGTTCAAACCGCGCCTTCGACCTGCGATATGCGGCTGGGGCAATCGTTTTCACTTGGTTGGCGCTACGCAGTTGGGCGAGAGCTTGACGCGCGATCGCCAGCGCCTGTCCCGGATCGCGAGCCTCGTGCTCGTAGTAGATCGCCAGCTGCTCATAGGCATGGTAGCCCTCGGGCGTGTCTCCCAGAGTACTTTCCCAAAGCTCTCGTGCGCGCGCGAAGTCCCTGTCGCGCTTAGCCAGTCGTGCGAGAGCCATGCGCGCACAGCGATCGGTCTCCGCGGGCAGCACGAGGCCAATCGACTGTTCGTAGAGCTGGCGCGCGCGCTTGAGCTCTCCCCGTCGCTCGCAAATTCGAGACACGCCGTACAACTCCAGCCCGTCTCGGCTGGAGTCCTGCTCATCGCCGAGAAGCGACAGGATACGGGCCGAGAGTCCCGCCAGCCCGCACAGATCCATCTGGTTGTGCTCGAAAACCGGGACCAGCGGGTCTGGTTGCCCCCCGCGCACAAAGTCAAGATAGATTCTCGGGATCAGCTCCGAGACCAGATCCGCGCCGCGGTCCCAGCCAAGCACATGACGCTCGAGTTGCGACAATCTCACCGAGCCCAGCCGCAGACGCCAGAGATTTCGCGCCGGATGAAGAAAATCGAGGTGAGCTCGCGGTACCGGCGGAGCCATGGTTCGCGTCATCCGAAAGCGGGTTTCGAGCAGCGGCCAGTCAAACGATTTCCCGTTGAATGTGACCAGGACCGTACGTTCCGCCAACCGCTCCGAAAGCGCTGCGAGCAGCGAACGTTCTTCACTGTACTCGCGCATGAAGAGCTGCTCGACCTCAAGGCCTCCCCCCTCCCACCATGCCAAACCGATCAGAAAGGGATACGTTCCCGTCCCGCCAGTAAGTCCGGTCGTCTCCGTGTCGAGAAACAGCCACTGCCCGGTATCCGCGATGTCTTCCGGAGCCCCCGGCGCGAGCAATCGTAGTGCCTCAGCATTTGGCGCACACCGAGCATGACCACCGTGCCAACAATGCAGGGACAAATGCTCGCCGTGGCCGTTCCGTTTTAC
The DNA here is from genome assembly GCA_049520935.1 of Terriglobales bacterium. Lineage (GTDB taxonomy): Bacteria > Acidobacteriota > Terriglobia > Terriglobales > Acidobacteriaceae > Acidiflorens. The sequence continues at coordinate 205,401 of JBEKPJ010000004.1, forward strand.
CGATGCCCCCAGAATCTGCGCCAGCCTCTCCGATCCAATCGCCAAACCCGAAGCAGGGCGCAAGGGTTGTTCGCCAGCCGCCTCCGGTAAGGGCTCGGGCTCGTGTGCCGATAACAACGGCGGCGATGGGCGCTGCAACGCCTTCAACCTGGCAAAGCGATCCGCGCTCGGGCGACTCGGTATGAATGGGATAGCCATGGTCACGACTGGCAGCCAGACGCGCTCGGGCAGCTCAGGAGCACAGGTGCCGAAGAATCGCCAAAACTACGTCCTTCGAGCGTTCGCCTCTGTCCCCTGCGGGGCCGATGCACGACGGGCATCCGTTTTCGCACGCACAAGCCGAGACAAGTTCACGGGTTCGCGTGAAGAGCACCTGGCAGGCGCGGTAGAGCGGTTCACTGAAACCGATCCCCCCGGGATAGGCGTCATACAGGTACAGATTGGGCTCAAAGAGTTCCCGTTCCCCGTCCGGCACGGTCGCAAATTCCTGCCATTGAATGTCGGCGTCGGCGCTCGGAGGGCGCTCGCCCACCGCGGTGCCAAGGTCGCGACGGTCGCACATCAGCAGCAGCGCCGCCATCGACCTGAGCGCATAGACGAGTCCGAAAATTCCGTTCTGCCGCTCGGAAAGCCTGAACGGCAGAGCCGCTAACATATCGTCGGCGAGTGTCACCCAGAACGCGGTCGTGTGCATCTCGTTTTCGGGCAATTCGAGCTTGCCGGAGCCCACGTTCTCGTTGGTGAAGAACTTGATTTTCTTGAACCCGACCACCTGCGACCGGACGAGCACATCGCCATGCGCGCTTGCTGCCGGGCCTGGGATGCCGCTCTCTTCTGCGATTTCGAGTACTCTCACCTGCGTGTAGCGAACGGCGTCTGTGAAGTAGTCAACGTTCACCGGTTTTACGTATGCCTTGCGCTCGGCGAAGTCAAGACGCTCGACGTGATACTGCTGCCCCTGATGGAGGTAGATTGCCTTGGGATGAACGGCGGTCAGTGCCGACGAAAAATCTACCTCTCCGATCACTTCGGGCTGCCCCTCGCGCCCTCCCGTGATGTCGATTATGACGAAATTGTCCGACGTCACGGCACGCAGGCTGATCGTATCCGCCGGATAGCCCTCCTCAACCCAATGCCAGTTGCCTCCGCTGCGCTGCAGGAATCCCGCTTCAGTCAGTCGCTCGCAGAGCTCGGCCAGCTCCACGTTGCCGAACCGCTCATCGGGCGAGAGCGGCAGTTCGAAAGCTGCACACTTCAAATGGTTCACCAGAATCTCGAGGTTGTCGGGCTGAATATGCGCCTGCTCGGGCGAGCTGCCAAAGAAGTAGTCGGGGTGCTGCACGATGAATTGATCGAGCGGCGTGGAGGACGCAACGAACACCGCGCAGGATGTTCCGCTGCGGCGGCCGGCACGCCCGGCGCGTTGCCAGGTGGATGCAATCGACCCCGCGTAGCCCGCCATGACGCACGCGTCCAGTGACCCGATGTCGATGCCCAGTTCGAGCGCATTCGTGGTCACAACTCCTCGAATACAGCCCTCCCGCAGTCCGCGCTCGATCTCGCGCCGCTCACCCGGCAAATACCCGCCGCGGTACCCGCGGACTGGCTCCGATTGGCCAGGCTTCGGCGGATTCGCGCGCTGCAAATAGGTGAGCAGAACCTCGGTATGCAATCGGCTATTGGCGAAGACAATAGTCTGCAGTTTGCGGGCAAGCAGTTCCTGGGCTACGCGGGTAGCTTCGCCGATATAGCTACGCCGAATACCAAGATTGCGATTGACCATCGGCGGATTGTAGAAAACGAAGAGCTTCTCCCCGGACGGCGCGCCATTGTCCTCGACCACTTCGACTTCGCTTTCGGTCAGTTGCGAGGCTAACGTGCCGGGATTGGCAATCGTCGCTGAACAGCAAATGAATTGCGGATTCGAACCGTAGAACCGCGCCACGCGTCGCAATCGCCGTAGTACATTGGCAAGATGGCTCCCAAAGACGCCGCGATAGCTGTGCAACTCATCGAGCACGATGTAGCGCAGGTTCTCGAACAACCGCATCCACTTGGTGTGCTGCGGGAGAATTCCGGTGTGCAGCATGTCCGGGTTCGTCAGAACCACATGTGCGCGTTCCCGGATCGCTTTGCGCGCATCGCTCGGTGTGTCGCCATCATAGGTGAACACTCCAAAACAGTCGTCGAGTCGTTGGGCAAGGTCATGCAATTCCGCGAGTTGGTCTTCGGCCAGCGCTTTGGTCGGAAATACGTAGAGAGCACGGGTGTCGTGATTCTCGAGCACCGCATTCAGCACCGGAAGGTTGTAGCAGAGTGTCTTGCCCGATGCCGTCGGCGTTACCACGACAACGTTCTTGCCGCTGTGGACCAGTTCTGCGGTCGCGGCCTGGTGCGAATACAGTTTCTCGATTCCCTTGTCCCGGTATGCCCCGGACAGTTCGACTCTCACCCAGTCCGGTAATGGCCGAAACACGGCGTCGCGGGCCTGCATCTGTTTCACCGCAGTCAGCACTTCGTCACTGCGGTAGCGCCCAACCAGCGTTCCCAGGATCTGTATGACGGTCTCGACCGTCATACCGGATCTAGGTACCAGCGCCTGCGGGGACGGGGTCATCGAATGTTCCTCGCGATCTTTCGCCTTTTATTCGCGTCTAGCCTAGCACCTCTCTGGTTGCGGCGCAACCGCCTTAGTTTTGCTGTCTCCCTGCCTCTGCTCTTGATCCAAAATGGTGCTTGCACCCCCGGGATTGTCGGCAGTTTTTGCCCTGGAATCCATCTCAGGGTCGCACCCGTTTCCGCGCGCGCAGAAATCACGATGACGGGAATTGTCCTGGCTTTGGGGTCTGACCTTAATTGGCGCAGCAGAGCAAAGCCGTCGAGATTGGGCATCATCACGTCGGTCAAAACCAGTTCAGGGGACCGCTCCCGCACCGACGCCAAGGCAGATTGTCCATCCGGAACCGCCTCTACGTAGTACCGTTCCGCCAACAATCGCACAAGGTACTGGCGCATCTCCGCGTTGTCGTCGGCAACGAGGATATGCGGACGTGTCTCGGCGCCGGTGTTTGCGTTCGCCAGCGGGGAGGAATGGGTATCAACTGGTCGGCGGGAAGAACCTTGTCCGTGATCTCTGGAGTATCGGAATCGCGAAGCCAGCGATGGGCTTCGTCTACGAACGGCGCGACCGCAGCCGGGGATACAGCCATGGTGCGCGTTCCCCCGATCCTATCCGCCGGCAAGTGTGCGCTCCCGAGTGGCAGGCTCACAGTGAAAGTGCTGCCTTCTCCAAGCGCGCTCTCCACGCGCACATTTCCGCCATGAAGCTTGACCAGTTCCTGCACCATGGCCAGAGCGATTCCGCTCCCCTCTGAAGTCGAGCCCGCTTCCCTTGCCGTTCCCAGTGATTCCCTGCCGATCTCGGAATCGGGCAGCCCTAAGGCATGCGGGCATAAGCTTCGGCCGACCCCACGGCAGGCCTAAGGGTTTTCCCCCATGACTTCCGTACTCTATCCCGGTGCCAGCCACAGAATTACATTCTTATCGGAATCGCTCCCCTCGATGGCAAGGATCGACTTCCATGAAATACCAAGAATCTTTCGGCGTTCCTCGCAGGTGACGGCTGCACTGGCCGCGACGAGGACAGCCGGCGAGGCAGTTATCGAATGAGAAAATGCAGCTATGCGTTTGTCTTTGGGCTACTAGCCGTGGCACTTTGTTGCTCGCTGGCACCCGGCGCTTTCGGCCAGATTCAATCAACGATTAGTTGTCCGGCAGGGCACGGCTACTGGGATGTCTTGAGTGTAATGATGATGGACCCGGGACTGGCTTCCAGTTACCACATGGAAGGGATCACCAACGGCCTGCCTTCGTCCTACGTCTATACTCTGTGGGATCCCACCCAGAGCAAGATCTATTACGTGAAGAATCCGCAAGGCAATCCCTGGGACATCAATCTCTACGACTCCGATTATGTCTACCAATGGGTCACGGAACTGGGCCTCAGGGATGGCGTCAACCACTGGAATGATCCAACCAGTTGCAAGAAATTCAACAATGGCAGTCAAAGCCAGACGGCGGACTTCTCCATGCGTTGGGCCGCTCGGTGCGCGGCTCCTGGAGGAACCAACAGTTCGTTCTGGAACCCCCCACCTGTTGCCCAGCCCAACAATACCAACTACTACACCTATGTTGATCAGGTGCTGCAAACTTCGCCCCAGAATCTCGGCTATTCTCGGTTGCTGGTGAAGCCCTCTGGCACCACCACCATTACCGACCACCGCGCCAATCCACCTCGGCAGATTTCGATCACCACCCTGCCCCTGCAATACACCTACAGCTGCAGTGTTTCGCGGAATATAAGCTCCTGTAAGTTTCGTGAGGTCTTCGAGTACGGTCTGGATACAAACGTCAATCCGGTGGACAACGTCAAGCACAGCTATGGATGGGTCAGCTGGCGCTACTACGTCAACTCGACTGCGGGAAATCCTGAGGTCGCACCCATTTGGGTACTGACGAACACTTCGACCTCGGATCAGTTGATGCCAGGACAAGTCAACCTTAATTTCCAGTGTTTCTAGATCGCCTGGAAACGAACGCAGAGAGGAACGCTCGCGTTCGCTCTCGTGACAGAGTCGTTTGCGAATCGAGTACACCGATTTCTCCGGGTGTAGGAGTTTGGCCCATGGCCAGCGAACAGCGCCAGAGGACCATCCTGACCTCGCCGTTTTCTGTCTGCTGACGCGACGGGCAGAGATCGAGAACCTTCGCTGTTTTTGTCATGACCCAAGCCGTGCCGATGCCGATCGTGACCGCGGCGTCCGCGATTCAGGAAGTCGACCACAATTTCGTTTCCAACTTCGGCGCGAATCACCGGGCCAAGAACTCCGAGCCATTCGGGTTGTCGCTTGCGAGTGCATATAGGTATCACCTGTGAGTTCCAGAAACCAGCTTCTGGCCCATTGCACCTTTTGCGACCATTGCAGCAGCACACTGCGGGCGCGCGCAGCGTAGTTCCAGGTCACGCGCTTCCGCGACGAACCAGATCAACCACCGGTACCAAGGCGATCAATCGTTGGATTCGCGGGACCTGATTATTCCATTGCCGGTTTCATGCTGAAATCATCCCGAGTCGGGGATGGTCGCTTGTGCGGCTCGGTGCACTGGCATGGTCTGCTTCAGGAAGTCGGAGGGGTTAGAGAACACTGGCCAGTTGTGGTCTGAGCCGGCGGATTCGGCGGCGTCGCCCAGGGCGAGTTTGCAAAATCAAAGAAATCCGTGCTCATGTCAGCCTGGGCGGCGTCGCGTTTGGTCAGCGGGGGCACACCGAAGCGCTTCTCGATGAGCGCGAGCATAGCGGTGTAATCGTAGACCGTATGGGAAACGTAGTTTTTCTTGGCGAAAGGCGAGATCACGATGAGCGGGACGCGATATCCGGTGTAGGTAAAGTTACAGGTCCCGGTTCCGAGCTGTCCGGGCGCATCACAGATGTCGCCTGTCTGCAAATCCGTTGGCAGTATGCCGTCGGGACTTGGCATCGGCTGAGGCGAAACGTGGTCATAGAAACCTCCCGCTTCGTCATAGGTGAACAGGAGCGCAGAATCACTCCAACTGGAGCTATTCATCAGGGCATTGATCAGGCCCGCAGCATAGCTGGCTCCGGTCTGGACGTTGATCGGCGAAGAAATATCGTAATCGTTCGGGTGCTCATCCAATCCGGCAAGGGAAGCGGGCTCGATCAGCGCAACCTGGGGTAGGGTTCCATTTTGCAAATCGGTCGTAAATTGCGATATCGGCACCAGATTCTGCGACAGAGTCGAGCTATTGACTACGGTTTCTCCGTAGGTGAACTGATTGAAGTAGGAATAGTTGTAAAGGCAGGCGGGAGCCGGGTTGGTGGGACAAGTTGTGCCATCGGGATTGACATAGATTTTCCAGGTTACGCCCGCGTTCTGCAGCTCCTCGAAGATAGTGGTCGCGGTGAGCGGAGTCTCCGGCGGGGCCAGGGGAACGGCATGGCCGGCCGAAGTGGCAGCCAAGAGGTACATGCGGTTGATCTGCGTGCGGTCCATGGTAGGAGAAAACCACCGGTCCGAGGTCGCGAAATTGGATGCCATGAAGTAGTAGTAATTCAGGTCGCTCCCGTCAAAGTAGCCCATGGCCCGTATGCCATTCGTATCCATTAGAGCGGGCGACTGCTGGCGCGCATCATCAGCCGCCGTAATTACGAATCCGTTAAGGGCAGCGGAATTGGTTCCGATCGGATCGTTGTAATCCCAATCCACATGGCTCTCGTTCCAGAAAGGACTCTGCTCTTCCTGGCACACGGATGCAAAGTGAAACGAACTAATGAGATTGCTAGGGTCAGGTTGACAGACGGTGGAGGCCGGAAAGGGCTGGCTGGGATCGCACCCCGGAATCGCGGGAGCGGGCCCTTGCAGGGGAGCAATCCCTGTTGCCGGATTGAACTGCGGCAAGCCGTCAAAGGACTGATCCGCAAAACCGTTTTGCGCCCAGTATTCGCGCATCGCACCGAAATAGTGATCCAGCGAACGATTCTCCTGGGCGAAGATGATAATGTGGTTCAGGCTTTGCAGGCTTCCGCCGGAGGTTGTCGGTGGCTGATTGCGCAAACCTTGGCACCCAACCAGAGTCACAAGAGAAGTCAGACCCGAAAGCAGAGCCAAACCTAGCCGATATCGGAATTTCACGAGGCACACTCCAGCCGGACTGCGAGCTTGAGATGACCATGGCCGTCCGACGGGTTGGTTGCGTCGATCAGCACCGGAACAGAGAAACGCAACTACGGGGTTGACCCCTTATTCCCTACCCTGAATCACGTAGAACCCGTCCAACCGAGCAGGAACTGTTCTGTTGCACCCGCCCGGGATTGGCGTCCATATTGGGCATTTCCAGGAGGGTATATACCGTCGAATGATCAGCCACCTGCGTTGTCTCGCGCAGAAATCACACTTCCTGTTCATCCCCGCCGGCGACGCGCGAGGCGGCCTTGCACAAGTCTCGCCTTCCGCTTCGAGCCCTACCTGTCGCAGGCCCTGCCGATGTTCAATCCGCCATTCGAAGTGCTGAAGTTGCATGCAAGGCAGCGCAAGCGATGCGCTCGAAAGGCGCCTTTTCCAGCCGACGTGGTCGCAACATGCGCCGGACCGCCACTTCCTTCCCACCCTGCCACGCCGACCACGTCTGGCGGACCCGCTTCCGGATCCGGAAGCGGGCTTGAGTCGATCAACCACCTGCACCCGCCTGTTCCCGATAATTCGACCTTGATTCAATGACGAGGCAGCGGGAGCCACCGGCGCGGCCCGCACTGTATGCGAGGAATCGCGGTCTCTCGGCGAGTCAATTGGGAGGGAACAGACCGGACTGTTCTCTCGGAGGGCTTTTCTTCGGTTCGTCACAGCGCGGCAGACCCCGCTCAATCGCCGTTCCCTCCTCGTAATCATTCCAGGTAGCAATTAGGACAAATGGAATGGGGTGCGACGGGTCGTTATTCTCGTCGAACAAACGTAGCGTGTCCTCGAACGTCTTTCCGCACCGTGCATCGATGTGGCGGTTCAAACTCCAGGAAGCCTTCGTGTCGTTGAAGCCCGGCCACACTCCGCCTACAGTAATCTCGTCTGGGTACTTGGAACGCATCTTCGCATAGAAATCGCGCAAGTAGTCTTCGCCCCAGGCTCGGCCGTCCACGGTCCACCCCTTGCTTCCGGGATGGACCCACGCGTACTGACCGTCGAAGGCTTTGGCGAATTGCGGGGGTGGGTCGTCTGCGTACAGCAGAATCGGTGGCGATTCCCACTGATTTACCTGCTGGCGCACCTGATTCCAATCGGTGTGGCCGCGCTTGGGAAACACAAAGACGACCGGCCGTCCCCGGTACAGCAGGTACGCATCGCGTCCCGGCGCGCCTGGTCCGATATATTTCCGGTACGCTAGATCGAGCGCCTCCATGGCGTCGTCCGTTGCGTGTCCGTTGTCATCCTGGGTTTCGTCATACATAAGCGCAATGTGAAAGTGCTGCTCGCTGGCAATCCGCTCGAGGAGCGCAGCACTGCGGTCGAGAAAGGGACGCCGTGCACCATACCAGTCCACCACGAAGGCGTAGATGGCCATGTTGCGGGCACTCTCAATCTGCTTGCGCAAGACGTTTGGATCCTGGCTGTTATAGCCGACATCGATGTGTTCGGGGTCGCCGAACCAGGGCTGGTAGTCCGCGAGAACTTTGGGATTGCCCGAGGTTTCAGGGATGTCCCTGAGCGCGAGGTTTCGTGAACTCGCGCGATGGCATCCGCTCGGCACAAAGCTCAACGTCACGGCATACGCCCAAAGGGCATACTGGTAAAGTTTCATCCACCATTTCCCGCTCCGGTTACGATGACACGACGCCACCAAGAGTTGGCTCGAAGCCGGCATTCTCAGCCAAGCCTCAGGGTTTGGCGGAGACCTCCTCGAGGTCTCGAACGTACCAACCATCGGCTCCCGGGGTCATCACAACCAAGTACTCGTGCGGAGAATTCTGGGTAGTGAGCAACTTGTTTCCCTCGTAGGTCTGGACCTCCAACTGAACCCGGTCGAGAAGCTGCATCGCAGTCCCGTCCATGGAATAAAAAACCGCTTGCAGACGGTGGCCGCGATCGACCATGCGGACGTGGACTCCTGCCTGCTTTTGCTCGTTGATTCTCTGTATAAGACGATCCTTCGCGAATCCCACGAACTCTTCACCGATCCGCTCGCTCTGGTCGGATTCCAAGGCGCCCGCCAGATCACGCCATGCCAATGCATAGTGGCGCGCTACCGTCGTCCCCGTGAGCTCTTCGATCGGCCGGGGAACCAGTCCGTCGGCATCCAGGTGGACTTCGGGCAGCGACTGGCCGACCGCCAGAATCGAAGCTGCGATTGCAAAGGCCACAGCCTGAACGAACAGCGACAGGATATTCCTGACCACGAGCGCCACGTCGGCCATCCTCCTCATAGTTTTCCGTTGAGGGCAACTTCGTTGCCCAGCACGACACCGCAGGCAACGCTGATCTCCGCCGGGCCTTCGAGGCGGAATTCGGTTCGCGCCACACCTTTCTTGATCGGCGTGTCCACCGTGGTTTTGCCCGACTTATCAACCTTGGTGAAGGAAACGACAGTGCCATCGGGAAGAGCATTGCCGTTGCAATCACGCACCGGATCGGTTTCGAGGGTCACCGTCTTCCCGCTGGCTACGGCTTTCATCCGCAATCCGCAGGCCTCTGCCGCGACCTGCTGGATCACTCGCGCCTCTTCCACCTTGCCCAGGACCGCGGTCACCAGAATCGTTCCCTCATGTGGCGTCGAACCCATGCGCATCCAGGCCACACCGTCCCGCGTGAAACTGTGCCGTGAGAGGACCGCCCCGCCGGCCGGGGTAATGCGGAAATCCACCCTTGCCGGGCTCAAGACCAGATTGAAGTAGGGGTCAAAAACAAACGCGGTGCCGTCGATCGAATCGGGAGCGGAAACCGGCACCCGCGAAGGATGCAGAAAGAAGCTCAAGTGCGCGGGTTGCGCGGCCTTTACCTCGAACTCTTCGGAAATGCATGCCGGATCGCAGAGGATGGCCTGGTAGCGGCCCGCCGTATGCACATCGCCGGAGTGAATCTCGAGATCGCTCCCCAGACTCACGGTACGTTTCACCACATGGTCGGGCCCCACCAGATAGAAAGTGGCTTGCCCCGAACCCCCGAGCGCGATCGAGAAGGATTGGCCTGCTTCCACCACGGCGGGCAGATGCAATTCGGCAGCGCTTGCCCAGACGGGCAGCAGGCACAGCAAGGCCGCGCCCATCAGGCGCTTGCGGGGTGGGAAAATGCCTCGGCTCGTGCGCTTCATGCTAGCTGCTCGATCGCGAATAGTGATTGACAATGACGCGATAATTCTTCAGCCGTGCCGCGATGTCATCCGGGATGTCGACAGCGAACGATACGGGCACTTGCGGCATGAGCGCCTGATCCACATAATCATCGGCGACCCAGATTACTTTCCCCGAGTCGTCATAGTACGCTGCCAGAACCTGCGCGATGTTGACGGGCCGGCCGCTTTGATTCACCAATTGACCCTTTAACACCGTCCGGTCCAATCTGTTGTCTTTGCTTACCGCCTGGTCGCTGACCGCAATCACCGGATCCGCGCTGGCCGGGACCAACAGAGCACGCGCATCCATGCGCACGCTCTTGACCGCATCCAGGCGGACACCCGGAAAGTCGATACGATACGGCGAAACTTGCTTGGGCAGCAGCACATGCGAAATGAGATCAAAGCTGCCCTCTTCCTCAATGGGAGATCCGTCCGCTTTCAGCAGCGACGCATTTACGTTCAAGTACGCGGGAACGGTATCTTCATTCTCGACTTCCCCGACAATCACCACGCGACCGGGACGCGAGATTGCGTTCATCGACGTTAGGCGCACTTTCGGCGAGTCAACGTCCTGCGCACCCCAGTTCTGCGAGGTGTTGCGGCCGATGACCTCCCAGCGCAAATAGTTCACCGCCGCCACCTGGAGAGGCACCGAGGCAGCAGTCGGTTTCGGCCAAACCACTCGCCAGGCCGATCCGGCGCGACGCAGAGGTAAATCCCACACGTCGTGGAGCGAGCCGAGCGCGCTTGACCAGCTCATCTCGACGCGGACCATGGCCTGATCGCGATCGATGTGCAGCGGCGAAACATCCGCAGTCTGCAGCGAGGAGTAGGTACGCAAACTGCCGTCGCTTCCGGCCACATCGCGAACAAAGGATGCAAAATCGGTATCACTGCTCCGATCGAGCGCGGCATAGGCCTGCTTGTAGTCGTGAGCCTGAATCTGGCGCATGAGAGCCTGCACGGCTTGTTCGGGAGTAACCGCAGAGACCCTGACCTGTTGCTTGAGTCCTCCGGATTGCAGCCAGGCAAAGGCCACCAAGACCGTGGTCGCCAGCGCAAGAAAAGTGACCAGACCCCAACTCTTCATGAGCGCACCCCACTGGCGTAAACGCCTTCCGGCACTTTCCGCGGGACAGCGATCTCTTCCTCCACGCGTCGGGGCTCAGCCAGCAACCACACCGACAGAATTGCCAGCAAGCTGCTGCCCATGGGCAGGATGCCCCAGATCCATCCCTCCCAGGGAGCCGGCACTGAATCCGACGCGATCTTCCGCGCGGGAGGCGCATCATCCTTGGACCACACGGTAATGGCGCCGGAGTCATAGCTCTCCACCTGGCGCCAGCCGCCAAAGACAAGGAGAGGCTCGTAGAACGGATCATGTACGAAAATGAATTTCAAGCCATAGTGGTTGGCGTGCTGGAGCATGGCGCGGAGAGAATCCATGCCGGCCGCACCGAAAAACTTTGCACTGGTCAATTGCGCTGCGCCGTAACGGGTCATCTCGGGTAGCAGGCGGGCCGAGTTATATTCGCCATCCACACTGTTCGCCGCCGCATAGGTCGAGACCTTGGAGAGAGCGTTGCCGAATCCAAGAGTGAGATAGCGGTACTGATCGTGGCCATCACGATTCAGGAAGGCGACGACGGAATCGATATTGAGCGAACTCGACGTTTTGAAGGGGCTCCAGGTCAGCCAACCCAAAGCAAGCGCCAGGCTGGCGATGGCCGCTGTACTGACGCCGATCGCACCCCAGCGTGGAAAACGATCGATCACTTGCTCGACCAGCAATCCCACGATCGGCAGTGCAAGCACCGAGGCCCACAGGGTGAACCGTTCGTAGGTCAGAATTTCAAAGGCCCGACCGAAGATCCAGCGCGGAACCGGGGTTGTGCCGCCGAGCGCAATCAGGAACGTACACCAGAAGGCAAGCAGCAGCACCCGCAAACGAGGGTTCGAGGCACCCTTGGCCACGATGAAGGGCAACGCCAGGATCAAAGCGCCGTAGGGCACGATGAAGTAATTCATTCCGTAGAGCCAATTCATTAGAAAGTTCGAACGGCTCGCGTGCGGAATGGGCATCTGCTCGATGGGGTGTCGAATGATGGCAATCCAGTAAGGCAACAGGACGACGCCAACTCCGATCGCGGAAATCGCGGCGAAGACGAGGCCACGCCCGATCACCGCGACGCCGGATTTCTCCCTCTCCCGGCCGTCGTACCAGGCCAACCACCACACCGGCAAAGCAAACAGAACGGAGCCAAACAGGAGCGTGACGTGATGGGCCGAGGCGGCGGCCAGCGTGAGCGCAATCCCCTTCAGCAACGACCGCCAACTGGCCGAGATGCACCACGAATAGAAATATGGCAGCGCCAGAAAATACAGCGGGGCCGACATCGTGGTGGGTAGTTGCCCCGCCGAATAGACAAGAAATGCGAGGCTGCCGGCAAACACGGCCAGCACCCCGGCATAGCTGGCCGCGCGCTCATTCACCCAAAGCCGCGCGAACCGGTAAGTGCCCACTGCGAGCAGCACGACGGCAGCCAACTGCACCAGCATGAAGGCCTCGGTGAGCCCCACGAGATAGGAGAGCAACGCAATCCATTGGTGAGTCAGAGGAGGATACGTGGTTTGGGAGAAGCCACCAAACCACTTCTCATTCCAGGGATCGAACCAATGCTGCGCGTAGTGCGATGCAAAGAAGATATGCAAGTTTGCGTCGTAGGAGGTTGTTGCCGGCAGTTGCATCACGAGCAAAGGTCCATGAATCGCGAGCGCCAGCAGAACGATGGCAGCAACGGGAATCGGACGTTGCCACACGCTAGTCTCGGCCGCAAGTGCAAATGTTTCCTGGTGGTCTCTCACTGGTTGTCTCTACCTGAATCGCAGCGTTTGATTCCCGGAGCCAGACAAAGGTTGGCAGGCATTCTTTAGCCGGGCAAAAGTTGGTAGGGATTCTGCAGGGCGGCGCGCGAAGGGCACCAACCGCAGCGGGAGTTTCCGGCATCTGAGGACGACGTAAGGGGCGGTGTGTCACCTGTCAGAGCCAGCCAGATTATCAGCCAGCAGGCTTGGGAGGAGGGAGGAATGGTGCAATCGGCGTTCTGGGGTTCGGTGCGGCTTGCAATTCTGGGTGTCTCCGTGGCCAGCGCCGCTCAAACTTTTGATGTGAACGGCCAGACCTCCTCCACTGTCCCTGCGCCTGCAAAAAAACGGCTCACCAGGCCTGCCCAAAACGAGACCGGGATGGGCTGGGGCGCGAGCATCGAAGTGGCACGCGAGGCGCGAGCCGCACAGACCGCGCTGCAGCACGGAGACGCCACTGGCGCGACCACGCATGCCCAGCGCGCGGTCAATGCCGCTCCGCAGAATTTCGAACTCTGGTTTACGCTGGCCTACGCCGCCCGGCTGAGCCGGCAATATTCCCTGTCGGTCGATGCGTATCGCCACGGTCTTACTCTGAAGCCGTCTTCAGTGGCGGGTCTTTCCGGCCTGGCGCAAACCTATGCTCGGATGGGGCGCGAGCCGGAGGCGGAACAAACGCTCGAACAGGTGTTGGCGGCCGATCCCAAGAGCGAAGCGGATCTTCAGCTTGCCGGCGAACTACTGCTTGCCACCGATCCCAAACGAGCCCTGGAATATCTGCTGCGCTCGGAAAGCGTAAAGGCATCCCCGCGAACCGAGCTTCTGCTGGCCCGCGCCTACCAGGCAACGGGCGATGCCGAGTCGGCGCACAAGATGCTGGAGCGAGCGCGCAGTTCGGCTCCCACCAATTCCGAGGTGCTGCGAGCGGTTGCCTCTTACTACCGCGACACCGGCCAGTACGGGGCGGCGATCCACGCTCTCGAGGGCCTGCCCACAAAGGATGTGAATGCGCTCGAGGAACTGGGATACTCCTATACCCTGGCTGGCGACGCACACGCGGCGGCACGCAGTTACAGCGCAGCCGCCAGCCGAGCGCCGACGGACATTCAAGCCCAGCTCGGTGCCGCGCAAGCCATGCTTAATGCCGGGGAGTTCGATAAGGCCGCTACCCTTCTGGACCGCGCCGCCAGGCTGCATCCCGATCACTATCGCGTCGATGCGTTGCGGGGGCGGCTGGACGCAGCTCAGCATCGGAACGAGATTGCCATCCGCGAATACGAGGCGGCTCTCCAGCACCTGCCTGAAGGTGCAGCGGAGGGTGTGCTCTATCCCATCTCGTTGCGCGTTGACCTTGCCCAGGTCTACCGCGATGCCGGCGACACGGCCAACGCAGAACGCGTGTCGAACGATGCCTCCAGAGCGATCGCCGCTCTCGCGGTTGGCGGCCCCGCGCGGCCCGAATTTTTGCGGCTGCGAGCAGCGACGGAAGTGGCTGCAGACAAAGTTGATGCCGCCGAAAGAGATTTGAAAGAGGCCCTCCAGCTCGAGCCTCGCAACGGCGTGTTGCTTCTCAACTACGCGAATCTTCTCTGGAAGGCGGATCGAAAAGAAGAAGCGCGGAAGACCTACCTTGCGGCGTTGGCGGTGGACTCATCGAATGCCAGCGCTTTGGGCGCACTCGGCTTTCTGTCGCGGGAGATGGGCGACGACAAGGCCGCACGCGGCTACTTCCTGGAACTCGCGAAGAAGCATTCCGACGACTACGTGGCGTATTTGGCCCTGGGTGATCTGTACAGCTCGACCCATCAGTTTTCGGAAGCGCTAGAGAGTTACGAGCGGGCCTTCCAGAGGTCGCCGCACAACCCGCTGATTATTTCCGGCGCGATGAATGCGGCTCTCGAAGCTCACCACCCCGCCCAAGCCAAGGAATGGCTGGCGCGCGCAACCGAGGGAGTGCGGCAAGATCCGCAAGTCATGCGAGAGCACGAGCGTTACTTGACCATGACCGGGAACTACGCGGAATCGGCTGATCTTGGGTATCAAGTGATTGAAAAGCTACCGAACGATCGTGAGGGGGTCGATTATCTTGCCTATGACCTTCTGTTTCTCCAGCGCCTCGATGAAGCGATGAAAATCGTAGACCGCTATCAATCAGTACTCCAGAACGATCGCGATCTGCCTCTGATCGCGGGGCATGTGCACGCCGACCACAACCAATACCAGGCGGCCATCCAGGACTTCACCCGCGCCCTGGAGATTGATCCTACGATGGCAGTCGGTTATATGAACCGAGGCTACGTGTACAACAACATGCGCCTGGCGACGAAGTCGGAGCAGGACTTCCGCAAGGCCTTGGCTCTGAATCCCCAGTATGGCGAAGCGCACCTCGGACTGGCCTACGCCCTGCTCCAGTCACGGCGTTCCACGGCGTCGCTCAAGGAGGCGGAGATAGCAAGCCGTTTACTTCCCGATGCGGAGAGCCTGCATCTTGTAAAAGCCGAGGCCTACCGTCAGCGCGCCATGCTGGCCCTGGCAGAGGGGGAATACCGGCAAGCGATCAAGCTGAACCCGAATGCCCCGGATTCCTACGTCGCACTCGCCGACGTGCAGTATCGGGCGCATAAATATGTAGCCTCGATGGAAACTTTGCAGCGAGCGCTCGCGGTCGCGCCCGACAACCCGATGATTTCGGCGCAGCTGGGACGGTCTTATGCGCGGCTGGGACGGTCGGCCGAAGCGATGCAAGCGATTGCGGCGGCGGAACGCGCGGGCGGACGCGATTACAAGGTCCTGCTGGTGACGGCCGACGCTTTGCGCATCGTGGGGCACCGCGACCAGGCGATGACAAGATACGCGCGGGCGCTGGAGAGCTCCGACGAAGATCGTCTTCGGGTCCGGCTCGCGCTGGGCCGCTTGTTTGCGGAGGAAGGCCACACAGCAGATGCGCAGCAACAGGTGGCGCTAGGATTTGCCGAGGCAAGAGTCGCGCCCACCGATGTCACCTCCGCCGACGATTATCTGAACGCTGCCGACATCCTCATGGGTATCCACGAGTACCCACTCGCACAGAACATGTACGGTCGCGCCCACGCGCTCGGCGCCGATGATACCGCAGTGACAGTCGGTATGGCGAACGCATCGCTGGCCACAGGCGATACGCGCAGCGCAGAGTTCCAATTGGCCAGCCTGCGCGACGATCCGGCGCGCGAGAACAACTATGACTTTCTTGTCGCCCAGGGCAACGTCTACCGGCAGCGCGGGGAAAAGGATCGGGCGCTCTCAACTTTCACCCTCGCCAACCAGCTGGATCCGCAAGACCCGGCGACTCGCACCGCAGAAATGGAACTGGCCGAAGAACAAGGCCGCCCTCTCACCGATCGTATCGGCATGATTTCGGATGTTCGCGTAGGCGCGGTGTTCGAAGACGAGAACATCTATCAGATGGACGCTCGCCTGCTCGGCGTGCAAAACAGCGGGCCCTTACCGCCGCCGCGGCGTTCGATCGAAACCTTCGCCGACTCACGCTTCCAATTCCGGCCGGCCTCGTTGCCTCCGATTCAGGGTTTTGTTGCGGAGCGCAATGCCGAGGGCAGCATCTCTTTTCCCAGTGAGCTTCTGATTCAGAATCGCAATACGTTCGACACGATCTTCAATGTTGCCGTGGCGCCGATTTTGCAACTCGGCAACGTGAAGGTGAGCGTGACACCCGGCCTGCAATACACGGTCCGGCGCGACACGCTGGCACCGGTGTTCATGAACCAGAATCTGTTTCGCCAGTTCCTGTATGTAGCCAGCAGCCCGATCGGCAACTGGCTCTCGTTTTCCGGCAACGTGATTCGGGAAGCGGGTCCATTCACGGAACAGACCCTGCATTCACGCGACTTTTCCGGCGCCCTCGATCTGCGCGTCGGCCGCCCCTGGGACAAGACCGCCCTGCTGACCGGGTACAGTGCTCGCGACCTTCTCTTCGGACCATCGGTCCATGAGTACTACCAGACGGTCTCCTACGCGGGACTGGAACGTAAATTCGGGTCCAGCATCCGCGTGTCGGCGGTGGCTGAGTTTTTGCGCGCTTGGCGGGTCGAAGGCAATCAGTACGCGATCGCGCAAACTTTGCGTCCGCGGTTTGGGCTCGACGCAAAACTCAAGCAGCGCTGGATGCTCTCCGCCTCGGGAGCATGGTCTTCCGGACGCGGCTTTCACGCCTACGACAATGTAACCACGAGTGTCATGCTCTCCTATACGCGCGAACAAGGATGGAGAAAGAACGCAGCCTCGGAGACCGCGTCCGTCTCTTACCCGTTGAGATTTTCCTGGGGCGTGCAACAGCAAACCTTTTATGACTTTTCCGGGCAAGGGCGAACGCAAGTGGTTCCCGCCGCGGAATTCACCTTTTGAGGCACTTGCCGCTGAGCCACTGACAGCCTGCTGGCGATCCGGAATTCCCTATGACGACACTTTCGGCAATCCAAGTCAGGGCAAGACCCAGCCCGCACGAAGTCTTGCGTGGACGCGTGGTGCGGGGCAGCGCCATCTTGTTGCTGAGCACAGCAGTGGTGGCCGTGACCAACCTGCTCTACAACATTCTCATCGTGCGGCTGTTGGGCGCTTCCGGCTTCGGCCATGCCTCGGCTTTATATACGCTGCTCATGCTGATGACGGCAATCACCCTATCGTTCCAGATCCTGGCCTCAAAGTTCATCGCCCGTAGTTCGGAGACCGTTGTCCGGGAGCAAATCTACTCGAGTCTGCTGCGCCGGGCCTGGCAGGTGGGCCTGGGGATAGCCTTACTCATTGCAGCCGGCAGCGCCTACCTCCAGTCGTATCTCAACCTGCCTTCGCAGCATGACCTGCTGTTGCTCGCAATCGCGGCCGCCGTGTACATACCGCTCGGAGTGCTTCGCGGAAGGATGCAAGGGCTGTACAACTTTCGCGGTCTGGCCGTCAATGTGGTGGTCGAGGTGGCAGTTAAGTTTGGCGCGGCCATGCTCTTGCTCCATGTCGGGATGGGCGTAACGGGTGTGATGACGGCGGCGCTGCTTTCCATAATCGCCGCGTACCTCGCCAGTGAACCGGGAGCCCGGTACCGGGCGACGACGGGATCGGTCAGGATCGCGCCTTTTGGTGAGGGCATGCAGGCCGTGCTGTACTTCATCGGCCAGGTGATTCTCAGCAACCTCGACATCTTGCTGGTGAAGCATTTCTTCCCGCCACCGGAAGCGGGGATCTACGCGGCCGTAGCTTTGGTGGGACGTGTCGTCTTCATGCTGTCATGGTCGGTGGTGAGCAGCATGTTTCCGGTGTCAGCCAGTCATCCGCACCGAAAGGGGGGGCGCTCCGCGCTGTACACCGCATTGCTCCTGGTTGGAACGGTCACATCCATATTCATCGCGGCGGTGGCGCTGGCACCGGAGACCCTGTGGACCCTGCTTTTAGGGAAGCCGTTCCTGCTCAACACGTCGTTCTCCGCGCTGTTGACAGAGTATGCGGTGATGACCGGTATCTATTGCATTGCCGTCGTCGTCATGATGTACGAAATTTCGCGGCGCACCGGCGCTGCGGCCTGGCTTCAGTTGGGCGCGAGCGTCCTGCTGGCGGGAGCCATCTGGCGGCATCACAATTCGTTGTCCCAGGTAATCCTGGTGCAAGTGCTCGTGATGTGCGGACTGCTGGTGGTGGTCACCTTCCTGCTCTTCGGCGAGCAAGACGAATCCGAGTCCTGTCGGTCGACTGCAGGACCTTTCCAGCGCCTGCGGCCTGTGCCGGAGGAGGAGATCATTGCGGAATTCCTGCGGGGTGAGTTCTATCATCCCGACTTTGATCCTTATCGGAGCGACTTCAAACATCTCGTGGAGCACGCCCATCTCGATCATCCTCAGGAAAACTTCATCCGAAAGATGTTGCTGTTCCGGCGACGAGGTCGCTTGTGGCGTGAACTGCCTGCCGATACCAAGTGGTGGGAGATTCAACTGACATCGCGCGACTTGGCCAGCCTGCAATCATTTCCGCGCAACGAGTGGAGGCGCTTTGCGGGAGGCGGGTTCTACCTTTCGGAAATGGTTGGCCGCATCGAAGCGGCACTGGCTCGCGGGCAACAGAGTCGGTTCCTGAGAAAACTGGCGGAGATCGCAACCGATCTTCGCGGAAACCATGTGCCCGATGTTGTGTTGCTAATCGGCGTCGACGAATGCCATCCCCTGACCATCATCGAAGGCAATCACCGCATGGCAGCGGCCATGCTCGCCATGCCCGAACAGGCGCACCGCCGCTTCCGTTTTTATTGCGGCTTGTCTCGCCGCATGAACTCTTGTTGTTGGCACAAGACGGACCTGCGTAGCCTGACCCGCTATGCTCGGCATACGGTCCATTACCTGTTCCGTGATGCAGATTTCTTGGTTGCGCGGGCGCTGCGGGAAAAGCTCTCTGCGATGGAAAGGCTGTGAGCGCCTGCGGGACAAACTCCCTGCGGTAGGGCTAGAGATTCATGGGTTGCGCGACACCAGGCTGATCGCGCGCACGTTGTAGCGGTCTCCATCGAACTCGGCCTGAACACTGACGTCGGCTCCTTCACGCAAAAGACGGAGGCTGTCGGCATCGAGCGACCCAATGGCAAGATCGCGAATACTTTGGTCGGAATCGGTGAACACGGTGAGGAGGCGCGAACGCAGGTCGAGGGAGACAATCCTCCCCTGAAATGTAAACGAACTGCCAGGTTCGGCAAGAATCTCAACCTTACTTGCTGCATTTTGCGTCGGAGAGAACGAGACTCGCACAAGCGTGCCAGGAGACAACGCCTGCGGCGTGACCGCTTGCCCACCGTTGCCAATCAACGTGCTGGGAGTAACGCGCAGTGAAATATTTTCCGGGCTCACGGGATCGCGCAGAGTGAGCTCGGACTTGGCTAGGTCGTACCGCACCACCTGCCCATTCAGCTCAGCCCCCTGGGATGAACCGGTTCTCACCGAAAGCGCGAACAGTTTTCCACTCTCGACCACGGTGTCCGCTGACACCACAGATCCAACCTGAATGCCGGTCAGAGGGGACCGCGAATTCTCGGGAGAAACAAGAAATTGGGTGCGCGGATCGAAGGCAAGCCGAACATTGCCGCCTCCGAATACGTGAATCCATAGCTCGTCGTGGATCGGGTCCAGCCGCTTGACTACCCCGCGCACCAGGCCCACCTTGGCGCCGTGCTTGCCGGGTGCGGTCAGGCCGTCTGCGACCGCGGCGGGGGCCCGCTGGCTGGCGTCGGGGACGGCGGGCACCGCGACCTGTGCGTGCACGCAACCGGAGACGGAAATCACCGCTCCGAGGACTCTTGCCCAGATCGACTTTCTCATCTCGCCTTGGATGCTCGGAACGGTGACTAGGTTGAGGCGGCCGACATCAGGTGTTTCCTGTAGTCCAACCCAACGGCCGCTTCAGACATCGAAGTGCCGGTGAGGTAATGAACCGAATGAAGCATTTAAGCCGGGCAGGAAAACAGCTTGCGATTCCGGGTTTGCTGGCGATGCAGTTTCTTGCTGGAACGAACCCGGGGTTCGCCCGCGATTTGCAGATCCCCCTTCCCGAGCGCAGTGTTTCCGCCCCCGGCGAGAAGCTGAACCGCAAAGGCGTGGCGGAACTGAAGCGCGGGCACCAAAAAAAGGCTGAGCGCCTCTTCTACCGGGCCTACCTGCTGGATCCGAATGACCCGTTCACGCTGAATAATCTCGGATATGTCGCTGAATTGCAGGGGGACGCCGACCGAGCCTTACGCTACTATGCCTTGGCAGCACAGGACCATACGAATGCCATTATTGCCCAGTCCAGCGAAGCGGCTCTCAAGGGCAAGCCCTTGGACCAAGTGTTTCGACAGGCTCGGGATTCAGATCAGGAGATTGGCAAGGTCAACGAACGTGCGATTGTGCTGCTTCAACAAGGTCGCGTGTTTGAAGCCAGGAACCTGCTGCAATCCGAGCTGTCGCGCTACCCAAACGATCCGTTTCTGCTCAACAATCTCGGCTACGCGATGGAAACTGTCGGAGATATCGAGGGGGCGTTACGATCTTACTCCGCAGCGGCCAGTGTGCACTCCACGCAGCGGGTTGTGTTGACTCCGCGCGAGAAATGGCGCGGCCGGCCAGTCACCGCGGTCGCCAAGGCAAACGCTACGGCCGTCAGTGAGCAGATTGCCCGGGGCGAAGGGGATGAGGCGGCGACCGCTCGCCTCAACCTGCGTGGGGTCGTGGCCCTCAACGACAACAACCCGTCGGCGGCGCGAGAGTTTTTCCTGCAGGCGTATCAACGGGACGCACAGAATGCGTTCACTCTGAACAATCTGGGCTATATCTCCGAGTTGGCGGGCGATCGGGAGAGCGCCGAAATGTATTACGAGGCGGCACGCTCGGGGCGAGATGCGAACGGCCGCGTCAGCTATGCCACGCGCCGCGACGCCGAAGGACAGAGAATCGAAAAGCTGGCCGACGATAATCAGTCGGATGTAGAGTCGACGTTGAAGGCGATTCAGGAGACCAAGCGCCGCACCCACAGACCCATTGAGCTTAAGCTTCGCGATGCGGCCTCGGAAAGCGGCGATCAAGGTTCCACTCCTGTTCCGCCCATTGCTGTGCCGGCCCCCGCTCTTCCAGCTCTGCCGCCTCCGAACTCCGAACCAGATCCGAACGGAATGCCACACCGGCAAACGGAAGATTCGTCGCCGCCGCAATAGCCGTGAGTTGCGACTCCGGTTCCCCGCGTGACGCTGTCGCGGTCATCGATCGATGCTATCCCAGTCTTGGACGACCGTGCTTCCCGGCTGCAGATGGATACAGGTGTCCATCTGGCCGCCGGCAGTGAAGGCCTTTTCTCCAGGAGCGGCATGAATGCGCAGGGCCGCGATTTCTATGGCGGGCAATCTGGACTCATCGCCGAGACTGAGGAATTGACCGGGGCTCGTTGTTTGCGAGCTGTTAACCGGGCCGGTCACGACTACCGTCGGAGTGGCCGCGAATGCGCACCAGCTCAGAAGCAAAGGGGGCAGCAGGAAAAAAAGGAAAACGCTTTACGAGGACTAGGCTTTGGATCCGGCAATCTCGTCCTCGTCCTGCCATCTTTGAATCCTCTCGCCCACCGTGCGAGCAAGTTCATCCGCGCCTTGGAATCGACGGGGAGTTTGACCGGCGCGACGCAGGTTGGCCGCCAATTGCAGCGTCTTGATGCGCTCGTGTTGGCGGAAGGACCGGATGTATTCCCGCACCACGCGCGGCATGCTCATGGCAACCCCAGCGGCGTAACTTTGCCACGCCATTTGTTTCAGTTCATCCGGACAATGCAAGGCACGGAGCAATTGTTCGACCAGGCTATCTGCATCGCCTGGCGTGAAGAACCTGATGGCAATCCCCTCGTGCTCCGCGATTTCCCGAAAGTCCCGGATGGCGGAAGCGATGACCGGGACCCCATACTGCGCGGCGAGATGGGCCACACCGCTGGATCCAGCCGACGAAGTGTATGGCATCACCGCCAGGCTGGCCTCACGAAACAGGTTGGCAATTGACTCCTCGGGCACATAGCCTAGAAAGCGAACGCGATCGTTCGCATAGCGCTGCGCCATCGAGCTCACATAGCCGGGGGTCTTGGGATGATCCCCGCCCGCGATTACCAGTCTTGCATCGGGGAACTTCGTTGCCACCCGGTCGAACGCCTCGATCAGTAGCTCGAGACGCTTATAGGTCCCCCACTTTCCGAAGGCAAGAATGCGGTGGTTCGGGTTTCCCCGCCGAGTGAAGTCGGGAGCGTCCGGCTTACCGGCGAAGATCCCATGCAAGCGCACACTGACCCGGCCACGCCCGTATTTTTCGTCCAATGTCCGACGATAGGTGGGCAAGAGTACGGAAAGCGAGTTCGCGCTCAACAGTAGATGCGTCGCCAGCCAACCTCCGGCTCGATAGAGCCGGGGCGAGGTGACGGCAGCATCATCCAAGTCGACGGTCTCGAACAACTGGTGCAGCGTAACGTGCGAGTACACTCCGCTCAGTCGTGCGGCAATCGGGGCCACCAGGCCCAGCATCGCCGGCAGGGGGCGGGCCCCGAAGCTGGCGAAACCCAGATTAAACCAGGCCACATGGGGCTTCACCTTCCGAATCGCGCTCAGCAGAGTGGCAATATTGCTCTGCCGTCCGAATCCCCAACAGCGAACGACCCTGAAATTGGGCAATTCATCGCCGGGCGCGGGAAGATAATCTGCCAAGACCGTCAGATCAACACACTTCTCCTGCCGAAGCTGGTCTGCCACATGGAAACCATATTCATTGAGCGCATGGCGACTCGGCGGAAACGAGGTGATGAAGGCAATCTTCATGGCTCGCTCGAACGCAACACCCGATCCCGTGAGAGTCGGCCCAGGAGGTGCAAGTAGTGCAAGGCGACGGTTGCATTCGCCTTGCTTCTGCCCGCCCGGCGAAGACCGAATCGATAAGCGATCTCCTGTGCTGTCTGGATCCGTCCGCGCACCAGGATTTCAAGCAAGAGTTTGAAGCCGGTGGTTTGAAACGATAGGCCCTCGATGCAGCGGCGATGGACTACGAAAAAACCCGACATCGGATCGGTGACCCTCAGGTTCTTCCTGCAGATCAGAGGTTCGGCCGCCAGCGTGCTCAGCCGGGAAACGGCGGCGCGCAGTGGATTCCACCCCTTGGTTCCGTGATCGCGCACGTAGCGACTGGCGATGGCGATATCGCCTCGTTCGGCTGCCTTCAACAGCTCTGGCAGCAACTCCGGGGGGTGCTGCAGGTCGGCATCGATCACACCGAGCAGGTTCGCTCGCGATTGACTCCAGCCATACAGCACCGCCCCGGCCAAGCCCCGTTTTCCCGCGCGTGCGAGGAAGCGAATCCGCGGATCCCGCCGTGTCCACTCATGAACCTGCTCGACTGTCCCGTCAGTGCTTCCATCGTCGACGACTATGATCTCGTATTCATAACGCGTCTCGCTCAATGCATCGGTTAGTTCCTGCAGTATCTGGTCGATATTCCCCGTTTCATTGAGCGTTGGTACGACGACGGCAAAACCATTCTCAGAAATCCCCTCTATCATCCAGGCCCCCCGTTCAGTAACGCGCAGGCCTTGGATGGAACTTACATACTCGCGGTTGGATTGTTTTGCACACTACAGGAACTCTGCAGCCGGACTACCGCACTGTCCGCAGCAAGCTCAGTCTTTCCCTCGAGTGCCGCACCCTCTAGGAGCCGCGACCGGCAGATTTCAATATGGATTTGATTGGCCACGTCCTCGGCCGTGGCGCTCGGAATGATGATCAGCTGCGGAACAAGTTCCCTAAGCCGCAGGAATTCCCAACGATTGCGATGCACGAACTCCAGAGGATATTCCGGCTTCCTGGCAAACGCTTCTGTAGGCGACGCATCGAGGATGAAAGCCAGGTCGGGAGCCGGCGACAGTTTCAAGAGAACCCTGGCGTACGTGCGTGCTGCCAACGACTGCGAATAGATGTTCGCGATTTGATCGTAGATATAGCGATCAAAGATCACCACGTCAGAGTCTTGCAAGGGTGGACTCGCCAGCATGTGGTGCAGTCGAGCAACCTCCAGCAGATACAATCCCGACCGCGCTGCGGTCAAATACCATTTCCGAACGTGTTTACTGTTCTTGGGGGCGAACGAACCCTCCGCCGAGTGCTCCTCCTGATCACCGTGCACAGCCCGCTGGCCGATTCCGGCGCGCATTTTCGACCAGACCGCAACGTGGTCCCAGAAGCTGAGTCGTAACACGCGAAAGCCCCGTTGCTGCAGGCACTCCGAGACGCGCTCGATTTGCGTGGTCTTCCCCGCACCGTCGATTCCCGAAAAGGTAATCAGGAATGGGCGCGAGGCAATCGCTGGCGAATCGACTTTATTAAGAGCCATTGATTGGAAACTCCGTGAATAAGAGCGATTAACTGGAAACGCCGCGGTTCAGGGATGAATCGATGCTGCAGCACCGGGCGGCCGTGCCGGACTCCCCTGCGACAAAGCGACAACCGCACCGACGGCGATTCCAGCTCCCGCCAGCAAACCCAATTTGATCAGGAGTGAGCGATGCCCCCGCTGCCGGGCGGGTGCCACGGCTGCGCCACTGGGCTGCGCCGCCGGAGCTCCTTTCACATCGGCCGCCTTCGCGCCCGCCGTTCCCGAAGGAGCGGGCGCAGGCTGCTGGCTCGGCGGCTGTGCGGGCTGGGATTGCGGGGCATCCGGCAACGAATCGCCCTGCCTCTGGCCTTCAGGGTTGGCCTCGCCAGACTGGGGGTTCGCCCATAGAGGCGTCTCGCTCCACATCAGAAATGCCACCGCCAGCACGGCGATGGAGAAGCAATGTAAAGATCTGTGGCCTGTCCGATTCATTTCCATTTAGGCACTCCAAGGTCTTTGAGATTGGGCCGGACTTCGATTTTCCGCGCACTCCGTGGCCGCAACCTGCGGACAGGCAAGCGCTTCTTCAACCGAATCGAAGACGGGCACGAGCGAACAAATACGGGTTACCTCGAGAAGCACTCGGTTACCGCGAGCGCCCGCGACAAAGAGCACCTGCGCATCTCGCCCCGCTCCTTGCGCTGCGCACGCCAGAAGTAATTCAATGTCTTCGTGACTCAAAGTCAAACAGCCTGATAGATCCACCACCAGCGGAGATCCGGAAACGCGCAGAGCGTGTAGCAGCCCTTTCCGCAGCGCGCGGCGCCCCGTTGACCTCGAAGCGCAGGGAAATGGCGCGATGATAGGCGCAGACGATTTCATAGATGTACCTGGAGCCACGGCTGCGTGGCGGCGGCCGAACGAGCGGCGGCCTGGGCGAAGGCGCCAGCGGCTCGAGGAAAAAAATCGATCGCTTGCTCGTGGACTGCCGGATTGCCCGATGCACGCCGATCAATCCTGCCTCCCAGTCCTGCCGGCTGCAGATCCGCCACTACCCCCGAGGCCAGATCTTCCAAATATCTGCCGTCCACCAGTTTGTGCCGAATCAGCAGACCCGGCGCCAGGTACGTCTGCGGCAAAACCGTGGACCGCTCCACCGTGGTTCCGCAATCCACCACACAATCGCTCTCGACCGACGCAAAAGGACCAATGGTTGCCCCAGCGCGGACGATGGTGCGCGCCCCAATATAGGTGGGACCGTTGACGCGCACGGAATCTGCGAGACTCACCCCTTCTCCGATCCAGACCTGATCGCGAATCTGTGTCCCGAACGGTCGCATCGCGCAGGCCCCGGTCAAACCATCCCCAACTAACTCCTGTCTTTCTCTCGCTGCCAAAATGCGCTTGGCATATCCGCGAAATTGATACGGAATTCGCCCACGACTGGTGGTGGGAGGGAAAAATTCGTGCTCCCCGGTCAGTGGCAACTCGCGAGGATTCAGCAGGCAAACTCCAAGCTGGCCTTGCTCATCATGGGCCTCGGTAACCGGGTTTCGCCGCTCGCAATGAAAGCGAAGTAGATCGGCAAGATCGATCTCCGCATACGATTTGAGCTTAATCAAGAGAAGCTGCTCGACTCCCGCTCGGGCAAACTCGGGCAGCGCAACACAGGCCGCGCTGTCATCGCATGCACTGGCGGTGAGCCACAACGTTTGTACGCCCACCTTGCGGACGCGTTCGGTCCACGAATGCAAAACGTCATTGCCTAAAATCGGCATCCGCGAGGAATAAAACGGTCGCGGATTGCGAGCCACCGCTGAAACCCGCGATTGAGTTTCCTGGACTGCGGCGAGGTCTTCCCTGTTTGGAACCACTACCACTGCACCCAAATCCACGCGCTTATTTCCTTTCTGAAACGCCGGGACAGCTGAATTTCCCCCGAACTCCTCATCGCGTCAGTTCGTTTCGCGATTGCCGGGTCTTTGAGATGTTGGGGATATGGTTCGGAGATGCCGAAAGGAACGAAAATACAGTATCGCGGTGGCATGTATAAGGGGAAACCTTTAGAAAGGGGCCGACGTTCGAGCTCCCGATTCCGCTGATGAAGTTCTGATTCGCGCGCCATGCACTTCCGAGTATCCTTTCGGCGCAATCTTGCTTGAGGCGAACGTTCAGTCGACGTAGAATTTTCCACAATCTACCCCAAATCCTGTAGGAACGTTCGCAGACGTACCCTACGTCCGGAGTACGCGATGAAAACCCTTCTCCTCCTGCTGGCACTCGGTGCGTCAACCCTTGTCTCAGCCAGCGTCTCGGTTTCGGCCCCAGCCAACGGAAGCCATGTCAGTCCAACGGTGCAGTACGTGGCCTCGGCCAGTTCCTCTTGCGCAAAAGGCGTCTCCGCCATGGGAATCTATACCGCGCCCGGCGTGCTGGCCTACTCCGCGCCAGGCTCGCAACTCAATACCCTGCTTACTCTTAACCCTGGCGTCTATAACACGACGGTTGAGGAATGGGATAACTGCGGGGGAGCATCCGTCGCTCCGGTCACGATCACGGTGGGAGGCGGCGGGCAAGTCACCGTGAGCGAACCGCCGAATAACGGCACGGTGAGTCCGACAGTACAGTATGTGGCATCGGCGAGTTCCCCTTGCGCCACCGGTGTCGCCGCCATGGGAATCTATACCGCGCCCGGCGTGCTGGCCTACTCCACGCCCGGCGCCCAGCTTAATACGCTGCTCACGCTTGGCGCAGGCGTGTACCACACGGTGGTCGAGGAGTGGGATAACTGCGGCGGAGCTGCCGTGACACCGGTCACGATCACCGTCGGAGGCGGCGGTTTGTTTGGCGGTCTTCAACGGCAGTCAGGATGGACCGGATATGCGCTGCTGCCCCCGCAATACAACATCTGCACTTACTGCCAGCCCTCAGGCCCGCAGACCACCTGGGCGATGACGCAGAATATTTCGTCGCCCTCGCTCAGCGGACATTCAACCCGCATGGACATTGGCGGGCAGACCGACTACTCCGATGTCCTCTGGAACAATCACCTCATTGGGGACTTCTCCTCGCAGGGTATGCCCGACTATAATCACACGATTGTCCCCAGCATCCACAACTTCACTTACGATGTCTATTTTTACGCCCAGGATCTCGGCGCCTCCCAGGCGCTGGAATTCGATATCAACCAGTTTGTTGATGGTAATTCCTACATCTGGGGACACGAATGCCGCGTGGCGGGTGGCAATGAGTGGGACATCTGGGACAACCCTGGTCAGACGTGGCACCCGACGGGCGTGCCTTGCAACCCGTTGCCCAATGCCTGGAACCATCTTGTCCTCCAGGTTCAGCGCACCTCGGACAACCACCTGCTGTTCCAATCGATCACCCTCAACGGGGCGACCTCAGCGCTCAACTACTACGAGGATCCCACGCCGACGACGTGGTATGGCGTGACCATCAACTACCAGCAGGACGGAAACTACGCGCAGACACCTTATTCCATCTGGCTGGACAATTTGAACTTCTCCTATTGGTAAGGGCGCACTTTTGCTGCTTGCGCGGCCCTCGAATACGGTCCCCTCCGATTGGCTGGAGGGGATCGGCTTGTCCTTGTCAGGGGATGGTGGTGAAGTCTCACTGTTCTATCCGCCCCCGAGGGTAGAGCACGCGAGAAGGGCAAAAACTTTTTCCGGCCTTGAGATTAGAAAACTTCCAACCAACTCTCTGTCTCTGAAATTCATCTAGTTCTCGAGAATTCCGAAGGGAGTCTACGCTTTTGCTGTTCACCATAGCGGGAGGAAGGGATACTGGCGCCGTTTGTCACGGCGGTCTGGCAACGATTGCCGGAGTCTTGGTTTGCTGCCTGACTTTTGCCAGCGTGAGTTCGGCCCAGAGCACAAGCCCTCCTTCTGCGCCGCCGGATACGACCAGCAACGTCACACCGGATGCCACCTCGCCCCAGGATGACGAATCCCCTACTTTCGTCTTCAAGAAAGAGGTAGAAGAAGTCATCTTGCATGCGACTGTGGTGGACGATCAGAATCGTCTCATCACCAGTCTCGACCGCGACAAATTTGCGGTATACGAAGATGGCAAACTGCAGCAGCTAACTTCCTTTCGCATGGAGCGTGTTCCGGTCGCACTGGGAATTTTGATCGACAACTCGGGCTCGATGTTGCCGAAGCGGGCGAAAGTCAACGAGGCAGCCCTGCAACTGGTAGATGCCAGCCAGCAGGAGGATCGAGTATTCGTCGTCAACTTCGACGAAGATGCATTCCTTGACCAGGACTATACCCAGGACGTAAGCAAACTGAGAGCGGCCTTGCAGCGTGTGCAGACGCGGGGCAGCACTGCCCTCTACGATGCGATCATGGCAGCCGTCGATCACCTGAACCGGACCTCGACGTTGCAGAAGAAAGTTCTGTTAGTTGTGACCGACGGGCGAGACAACGCGAGCCAAACGACATTCCAAGAGGTTCTCCGAAAATTACAAACGAAGGACGGGCCGGTCCTCTACACCATCGCGCTCGATCAGACCAACGGGCGGGACGACAGCAATCGCCAATCCCTGCGTACCCTCTCCGAGGAAACCGGGGGCACGGCTTTCTTTCCATCGAGCCTCGATGAAGTCCAGTCGATCGCGAGGGCGATTGCCGAAGACATTCGAAATCAATACGTAATCGGCTACCACTCTTCAAATGCGCGCCCAGCGGGCAGCTATCATGCGATTCAGGTCCGGGCGATCGACGGATCCGCTCGACTGCGCGTGGCAACTCGCACCGGCTACTACTCCGGAAACAATGACAGCGCTACCAACTGACGGAATCCGAGAGATTCCCATACACTGCAACGGTAGTCTCTGCGTTGATCGTTTGATCGCTCATTAATATTGATTGATATTGACTGATATTTTCGGCCCCTGAATTCCAGAAAACATTCAGCCTTCGAAGCAACCCTATCGCTAGCTCGCCGCGTTCTCGTCATCCCACAGAAGCGGCAAAGCAAAGCGCCGCATCATGGTCGGACACGGTTGAGACCGCTAGTCGTATCCGCAGAGAAGCTCCAGTTCCGCGCCGACGAACCCCCACGAGTTCCAGGCCTCACCCCTGACCACGTTTTTGAACAGCTCGACTGCGGGGGCGCGGTTGTGATGATAGAGATACCAGTTCCCGACTCCATCACTCACGGTGTCGAAGGCTAGCTCACCTTCGAGATCTTTCGGACCCGTGGGCGGGCGCGGCAGTACAGTCTCTGCCGTAAGCTGTCCCTGATAGAAGCGCAGAAGACGCAAATAAAAATAGAGGTGGGGCTCGGTATTTGTAACCTCGGGCGTGATACGAACTAAAACCTGCGCCGCCTCTTGCTCCTTTCCCAAACGACGCAGCGAAACATAGAGCCAGTTTGAGCAATCCATCCGGCCGTCATTGCTTTTCGCCAACGCTCGCGCTCGGTCGAACGAAGCTGCCGCCTCATCGAATTCCCCGAGAAAATAATGCGCCACCCCAGATGATAATAGGCATCCAGCATCTCCGGAGCGAGCCTGGTTGCCTGCTCCAGGTCGTTCATGGCTGGCCTGAACTCCCGCAGTCCCAATTCCCGATGGCCGCGTTCGAGATAAGGATCCGCATTTTTCGGAGCAAAAGCTAACCCCTGCGTGAGGGTCGCGACTGCCTCTCTATACTGCCTTCGCGTTGCCTCTGCTTTGGAGACTTGCAGTATCCGCTCGACGCTCTTCGGATCTGCCGCAAGGCTTTGGCGAGCATCGAGACCCCTCTCGTCATCCGGCAATGCATAGAGTTTGCGCCCGAGACCGGACGTAACTTCGAAAGCGCCATGCCCGGCTTCGACGCCAGGCTGAGCCATCAGGCCGAAGGTGGAAATGAAGAAGAGCGCACCCAATCGCACCTTCGATCCCCATCTCCTTCGGAGGTTGCATCTCGCCCGCCCCATCTGTGCTCCCTCCCGGTTCGATGGTGCTATCTGCAGACCGTAACCACTCTTCAATCCGCCCGCGAAGCACCACGATCTGCGGCCTTTCGCCAAGCTCTGGCCCTCCGGCGCAGGAGCGCAGAACGGCGCCCGCAAACAGGATTGTGGTCACCCTGCCAAATAGCCTCCATCCACTGGCAAGACAGCGCCAGTCACCCAAGACGACTCATCACTCGCCAGATAGACCGCCAAACCCGCTATATCCTCGGGTCGTCCGAGCCTGCCGATCGGATGCGCAGCGGTTCTCTCTCGCCGAACCGCTGCTGGGTCGGGAGCGCGGTCAATCACCGCCGCCGTCAGATCCGTCTCTACGAACGACGGGCAAATCGCGTTGACCCGTATATTTTCATTCCCGTGATCGATGGCCATGCTCTTGGTCAACAGGACAACTGCACCCTTCGACGCAGCATAGGCCGCGCGGTTGCGAGCGCCGACGACGCCGAGCGTGGACGCCATGTTGATGATTGAACCGCCGCCAGCCTTTCTCATGTGCGGTAGCGCAGCCCGCGACAGCAGCCAAACCGCACGAACGTTTACGTCGAAGGTATTCCTCCAGTGTTCTTCGCTGATCTGCTCTGCGTTTCCAACATGCAAGACGCCGGCGTTGTTCAGTAAAAAATTCAATTCGCCAAAGTGGTTCACGGTCTCGTCAATCAATCGACTTACTTCACTCGTTTCGCAGACGTCCGCTGGAATCGGAAAGGCGCGATCACCAATTCTGTCAGCGACCTCCTTGACACGATCCCCTCGTCGGGCGACGAGCGCTACCTGCGCGCCTTCCCTGGCCAGAGCGATGGCGCATGCGCGTCCAATCCCACTGCCCGCCCCGGTGACGATCCCAATCTTGCCCTTCAGACGTTCACTCATGCCGAACCAGTTTAGCTGAACCGCATTGCGCCTGGATGAAAGCGGCGCAGAGACCGGTCTGCGGCGATCCTTCGATGCAACCCGCGGTCAGGAGGCATCGCGGTGATCGAGGGCGATGTCGAGGTCGTCTCCTTCCTCCAACCATGGGTTCGGCACGCGGCCAATCGCTTTTTAAGCCTAGGGGGGTGAGTCATGCCGCGTCAGGAAAGCCCTTAGCAGAACACGGGGACCGTATAGTCCCCTGAAGACGGACGGGGGGTAATACGGTTCAGTCCAAGCAATGAACAAACTGCCGTTTGCACCGATGGGACCGGATATTCCACGGTAAACACCATGTCCTCGGATATTTCACAAGATTGGCCGATGAAGGCGTGTATCTTGAAAGCGAGAGTTTTCAGAATGAGTAGCGCAGGGACTCGGTGAGCGAGTTGGCGTGAAAATAGCGTGGTTCGGTCGGGCCGACAAACGAACCTTCCCCGTACTGATAATAATTCCAACCCATGTTCCACGCCAGCTTATGGCCAATATCCACACTCAGGTTGGCTACCGGCTGCTGGTATTTGTACTGCAACGTGCCGAGAGGCTGCAGAACATTAAACTGGGGCACGCTGCCGTCCACACTGGTGATGCTGTAGCCGACGTTGGCCATTACGCGCTTCGCTGCCTTGAACCTGACAGCAGCCATTCCGAAATTAGTGTGGTTGGTGTAATACGAGTTGGCCATCAAATTATTGGCGGTATCGTTCCCTGCGCAATTATTGTTGTTGGCATTGGCCACGAAGGGAAGGATCACTCCTGTAGGCGGCGTGTCGTTGAAGCAGATCAGGGCATTCTGGATCACGCTGTTGAAGTTGTACGCCAGGTCCACGCCCAAGCGTTCGCGGGGCGCTACCGACGCGGTGAGGCCGTAGTTTTGGTTGTGGCCCACGTACTGGGTCTGCGCGTCGGCATTGGACTGTTGCAGAATGTTGACCGATCCGCCCAGGGTCGCCCACGCCCGGGGTGTGTACGTCGTCTGGAAGCGGTAGCGCGCTTCCTTGCGCGGCGACATGCGTACAAACACGGCGTTATAGTTCGTGTGCTCAAGATCAAAATTCAATCGCAAGGCGTGGGTGGGACGCGCCCAGAATCCGAGGAGGGCAGTTTTTTCCAGACCCACGAAATGGTCCAAGTCTCCAGGCAGATAATCGTTGAAGTGGTTGAAGTCCCGGTCGCCATAGCGGTAACCGATGCGCGCCCCCGCTTTTTTCGAAATGTCCCAGGCGAGTTCGTTCTGATTTCTCGTCCAGGTCTGGTTGAAGGACGAGAGGGTTGCGCTCGGTAGCGTGTTGGGCGTCGTAGCGCTCAACGAAGTCAGCAATGTGCATGGGGTGGGCGGCGCCGTGGTCGGACAGTCGCTGTCGACTTCGCTGAAATTGCCATTTTCCGGTATGCGGTAGGCCCAAAAGTAAAACTTCTCGATCAGGCGCAGATGTTTGGTCAGGTGCACCGTGGCCCCGAGATCGAGTACGTCCGAAATTCGGTTGGCGTTGGCTTCCCCGGTGCCGAGAAAGGCCCGGGTCGCGGTTCGGGTGATCAGGCCGTTGAAGGATTCCTCCAACGGCGTGCTCGAGGTTGAGGAGCTATAGGAGAACGAAGCGACCAGGTCTATGCGCTGGAAGTACTTGCTCCGCAGGCTGACGCGCTCGGTGGGCGTGGACGTACGGATCCGCTGATTCCGCGAGTAGTTGAAGTACGCGCTGCATGTGACATTGGTCAGGGTACCGCTGACAATTAGGCTGCTTTGGCCGGTCGGCACCCCGCAGGGTTCCTTGTTCACGGTGTCGATGCTCAAACCCAAGGAAACGGTACTTGCCGGCGTTGTGGGTACGAGTGCCTCATTAATGGGATGCAGTTGGTAATCTGTATCTCCCTTGTAGTAGTCGAGAAATTGGTCGTAGCCGAGGACGGTACGCGGCGCGATCCTAAAGTCCACTCCCAAGCGGTAGGAGTTCATGGTCGTGTTCCAGTTCTGCAGGAGCGAAGCTTCCGTACCCTCGTGGATGCTGCTATACGAAGGTCCGGTCATGTTGTTATGCGAATATCCCAAACGGAAGCTCACCGAAGACTGCGGAAGCAGCGTCAGGTCGAAGTCGCTCATGCGTCGCGTGGTAGCAAATTCGTGGGGCGAGTTCAGTACTGGAATCGATGGAGTCGACGTTGGGGGATTCAAGGGATTCGCCAGCAAGTCGTAGTCAGAGAAATACTGGTCGCGACGGAAACTGCCTTGCAGGTTGTACCACTTGTTCTTGTCCGCCCGCAGCCGCAAGGCGTTATTCGGATCGCCTCCCCATCCAAAACTGTTAAGGTAAAGATCGTCGAACAGCAACCCCTGGTGATCGACCGACTGCATCGTAAGTGTCTGGTCAAGTATTCGCGGGCCGGTCTGCAGGTTCACCAGGGTGTCGTACATATCGCTGCTGCCGCTGACGTTGTTGGAGCGGTAACCGAGCTCGGCCGACGAGTGAATCTGGTACCCGCCGCGGGTCACGCCATCGGGTTCGGCGGCCGGCGGAGGAGTCGGACTTGCGGTGGGAGTTTGAGCCAAGAGGGTTTCGGATGACGACACGATGAACCCGCACAAAAGCACCGCTGGCGCGATCGCCATTCGACGATGGCCGCGACCGCAGGAAACAGTCGACAAGCGCCGCGCGTGCCGGCGCAGGGACGCCCACTGCTCCCGCAGCGAAGATTGCGGAACGACTTTTCGCGGCAGCTCCATCGGCACTCCCTATTTAAAAAACACATCACTGAAATTGGAGCCATGAATCTGCGTGTGACACATGGTGCAGGCCTGATATTTCGTCGACTGATTGTGCGCAGGACCGATTGGTCCTCCCGCCGTCAACTGGCTCGAAAACGTGTGACACTGCAGACAAAGCATGTTCACAGGCATCACCTTGAGGAGCCGGGGATTGGTGGAACCGTGGGGCGAATGGCAACTGGTGCAGCCTTCCGTCTTCACAGGCACATGCTCATAGACGAAAGGACCCTGCTTGTCGGCATGACACTTGTAGCAAATAGCGTCGCCACTCGGCAGGCTCCTTAGCTGGCGCACGGTTCCGGTGCCGTGCGGGTTGTGGCAGTCATTGCATTGCACCAGACCCTCGTTGATGCGGTGGTGATAAGGTTTGGCAAAATCTGCCTTGGCGGAGGTATGGCATCCATAGCACAACTGCGGTTGCGCCTGGACAAGCAGAGCCTCTGTTTCCTTAGCGTGATGGGGCGAGTGGCAGTCTAGGCAGCCGACCTCGCTACTGGAGTGGGCGGACTCGGCGAAATGCGATTGTTCGTGAGATTCGGCGTGGCAATTTAGACAGCGCGCGCTGGTCTCTTGCCGGGACTTCCCCCCGAACACGAATATTTTGCTCTTGTCGCCGCCGCCGGCAACGTGGTCCGCTCCGGGACCGTGACAACCCTCACAACCTTGCTTCGAGGGGCCATCCTTCGTATTCAATGTGGTCTTCCAGTGCGGCGTTTTCTCCCATGCGCGATAGATCTCTTCGTGGCAGGTCTTGCAGGTTTCCGCTCCCACATACTTGGACAGTTCGGGCGAAGTCGTGCTCGAAACTGGCAGCGGAATGGATTGAACACTACCCGCAGCGGGCGGAGTAGTCTGGCCGGGAGCAAAAGCGGCGCCGCCGAGATAGAAGATCAACAGAAGCAGACTTGATTGTGCGGCCACGGCCCTCCGACACTTGCCATGGCGGCTAACGAGTCTCGTGGTGGCGGACGCGCGCAACTTACTACGCCATGCGCTCCTGCCTGGACGGTGATGGCTCGCGGCGATCATGCGGTTCATTCGGATGAATAAATTAACGTAGAGCAATTTGCAACGTTGCGGCTGGTCAATATTGCACACTTCAAGAAATCGGCAGGAGGAGCCGTAGCGCGACACTCCACGGCGGATGATTGGCCCGCAAGGCCTTGCGTTGGTCAGAACGCGGGAGATCGCGCTCCCGTCAACTTGGCGCCTCGAAGCGCCGTATCCTTCACGATGGCTCGCCCAAACCGCCTCATCAACGATGTATCGCTCACAAACGCACCACCAAGGCTGGCATCTGTCACTCAGGCAAGTTGGTGTTCCCCTGCAGTAGTATGATCGACAGCACCACGGGCGTTATCATTATGGCCTGAATGCTTGCCTCCGCAACTCATGAAACGGCACGTGCTCATCTACGGGCTCATTGGTGGGATCCTCGTTACCCTGCTGAAATGGACGGAGTACCGGTTCCTGGTAATTGAGCATTCGATCGAAATCTACGGTGGACTGATCGCGGCGACCTTCGCCGTTCTTGGTATCTGGCTCGGCCTGAAGTTGACGGCAGCGCGGCCGCAGATCATCGGCAAGGAAACCTCTGTCCCGGTCGCGGAGCCTTTCGTCCCGGACGCGAAAAAACGAGAGGACCTCGGCATCACTCGCCGCGAGCTTGAGGTCCTTGAACTGATAGCGCAAGGCATGAGCAACCGCGAGATCGCCGGCAAGCTCTATGTGAGCGAGAACACGGTCAAGACCCATTCCAGCCGCGTTTTCGACAAATTGGGAGCCAAACGACGAACGCAGGCGGTGCAACTCGGCAAGGACCTCGGATTGCTTCCTTAAAGGACTCACGCGAACGAGTGATTTTTCTGTTCTGCAGGCAGAATCACCCGAAAGGGTGACGACACGGACCCTGCCGGACGCGGTATGGTGTCTCCGCATTCAGGTTCACTCACGGAGACGAAAATATGAAAAAGACCCCACTGACGTTTGGGCTCATTTCCGGCGCTGTTTCCTCGCTCATGATGGTGGCCACCGTGCCTTGGGAGGACACCCTAGGCTGTGACAGGGGCGAGTTCGTCGGCTACACCATCATTGTGCTCTCGTTGTGGCTGGTGTTCTTCGGCATTCGCTCCTACCGCGACAACACCCTCGACGGGCAGATCACGTTCAGCAAAGCGTTTGCCCTCGGGATCTCCATTACCCTGATTTCGTGCGTCTGTTATGTTGTGACGTGGAAAGTTCTCTACTTCAACTTCCTGCACCGTTTCATGGACAAATGCAGCGCCTATATGGCCGAAAAGCTCAAGGTCTCGGGCACGAGTCCTGCCGCAGTCCAGGCGCAACTTCAGCAACTGGAAAAATACAAGCAGCTTTACGACAACCCGCTCTCCAACGCGGCGATGACCTTCCTCGAGCCCTTCCCGATCGGACTGGTCATCACGTTGATTTCCGCGGCATTGCTAAAGAATAAGGGCGCATTCACAACCATCACAATCGCCCCTGCCAGCATCCCCGAACCGGCCCCCACGCGTCCGGTCCTTAGCTTTTCGCTTTTCGGCTTCTCCCAAACCGAGGGCGGGGCGATTCGGGGCGTTTTGGCGGCCATTCCATTCGGAACTCGGCCGCCGGAGCCTACGGCCGCAGTCGACAGGGCTCGTTTGCAGCATCGCCGGATCGCCCCGGTCAACTGACCCGGGAATTTGCAAAGGCCCAGACGGTGCGAGCTATGCCGCTCGCCAGTCGTCGATGCCGACATCAAATCGCACATCGAGATTATTCTGCGGAACGCGACCACGTTTCGCTATCCTGTACGACTCGGCTTTTCCTTAATGCTCACAGGAATCGCGACGGAGAGTTGATTGTGAACAGTCCCCTGCTTTTTACGCAGCAACAGCATGAACAGGCCAGCGCGCTTCTAGCGAGATTCAACCAACGCTACCTTGCCTCACTCGAACAGCGCCCGGTTTACCCGAAACTGGACCGGCCAGTGCTGCGCGCGCTGAAGCAAGAGCCACTGCCACGCCGGGGGCAACCGTTAGAGGCGCTGTTTGAGGAGCTGGAGTGTGTGGTCGTGCCCAACTCCACGCACACCGCCCACCCGCGCTTTTTGCCTTACGTGCAGCCCTCCCCTAACGCACTCTCGCCGTATGCGGATCATGTGGCCGGCGCCCTCAACCAGAACTGCAACCTGTGGCATTTATCGCCGGCCGCCAATGCAGTGGAACAGTCGGTACTGCGCTGGTTTAGCGAACTCTTTGGCATGCCCGGCTCAGCCGGTGGCATTATCACGAGCGGCGGGTCGATGGCCAACCTGGTGGCACTCAATGCTGCGAGAGACCACGCGTCAGGCGACCAGGCGCGCAGCGAGGGTCTACAGTGCGGTCGAGCGCCGCTCGTACTCTACGCGTCCGAAGAAGTGCATTCCAGCATCGAAAAGGCGGTATCGATGCTGGGGCTGGGCACGCGTTACCTCCGCCACATAGCAACCGACGAACAGTTCCGCATCCGCCTGGACCTGCTTGCGCAGGCCGTGTCAGCCGATCGCGACGCGGGCCTCACTCCGTTTTGCGTCGTGGGGAGCGCCGGCACCGTGACCACGGGTGCGATCGACCCCATCGAAGCGCTGTCGCAGTTCTGCCGCGAACAGGGGCTGTGGCTGCACATTGACGGCGCCTATGGCGCGCTTGCCGCCTTGAGCGAACGCTTCAAGGGCCCGATGTCCGCGATCGGGGTCGAGGATTCGGTCTCGCTCGATCCGCACAAGTTCCTGTTCTGCGCCTTCGAGGCCGGCTGCGTGTTGGTGCGAGACCGACGGCATCTCCTTCATGCCTTCAGCTCCCAGCCGAGCTATCTCACTATGTCTGAAGACCCGGACTTTATCGACTTCGCAAATCAAGGTCCGCAACTCTTCACCTGCGTTCAAGGCGCTCAAGGTGTGGTGGTCGCTCAAGCACTTCGGTGCCGACGCTTACGGCCGGGTGATCGAGAATATGCACGATTTGGCCAGGTTCATGAACCAGCAGATTTCAGCCCGCCCAGCTTTCGAGTTGCTCGCACCTGTGGTATTCAACTGTGTGGGCTTCCGACTCGCGGAGAGGGACGACGAAGGCAACCGCCGTGTACTGAAAGCGCTGGTGGACGGCGGCACGGCCTTCCTAGGCCCGGCTTCGGTAAAAGGTCGCATCGGGCTGCGCGCCTGTTTCATGAACCTCCGCACCACCGAAACCGACGTGAAACTCATCCTCGACCGGCTCGAGGCGCTGGCGGCCAGCGATCGGGCAATTAAAGACTCCAAGGCGGCAGGGATCAGTCGCGTGACCGAACAATAGAAGCGGGCGTCGTCGGCGATGGATGTCGAGGCTTCCCCGGATTCGCTCGCAAAACTGCTGCACCCATCTCGGCCGGATGCCTTTGACCCCTCCGGGTTTCCAGACCCATATGCCGGTGCGATGGCATGCGGACAGAAAAATGAGTGCATCACAGGAAGATTCTGCGTGCCCATGCAATCCTCACCAAGACCACCCCAGGTTCCTCCGCCAGCTCACATTCCCCGAAAAAATCAGGGTGACCGTCGTTATTCCGGGCGAGGCTTGCCAGGCTTGCCCTCAAGTTTGGCGCGGGGGGCGTGAATTTGGTAAGCTCCTGACGGAGCTACGTCCGAGAAATGGGGCGTACAGGATCTGCGGCTCGGATAGCTTTCCCAAATACTGCGCCAGGGTGTCTGCGGGACCGGAAGACGCTTTGTTCCTGAATAAAGGACATTTTGTCATGTTCTTGGTTCGAAGTGTTGATATCGAATCCGTTCAACCTAGACCCGCGTAATCGTGATGAAGATCAGAACACAAGTTGCGCGGATCCCTATCGACAACAGCGCCCTCTTGCTGCGTTCGTAAGAAACCAAAATGGGGTCGCATTATGCCCGATATCCAAGTAACCGACCAACTGGACAAACCAGTCGAGAAAATAAGCATTGATGTTACCCACCCCTCTTCCTTAGTCAAATACCTCAAAACCGAATTGTTGCACTTGGCCGTGGTTCCGGATTTCCTTGCCCGGAAGGACAAAATTCTGGGTCAGGCCGCCCCGAAGCCCATCCAGTTCCAGGCCAGGGCGCAGCAGAAATTTCAGCTCGGCAACGTGAAACCGGAAATTGACGTCACGCCGACGGCCCAGGCTACGATTCGCGTCAACGCCAGCCCGGGCACCAATCTCTTTGACGGCGACCCTTTCCACGCCCCAGCAAAGGTGCCGAATCCTGTCGGCTACGTGTCGGTTGGCTTCCAGGGATCGCTCGATCTTGGCGTGGGCGGCTGCGATGGTGATCTGACATTCGGGCTGGACAAGACCACCACTGTGAATCTGGAATACCTGAAGGCGTTTCCACTGGGAGCGAGTGAGCCCACGTTGGGGGATGCTCTCGGCCAAACGCTATCTTCGTACATTATTCCAGCCGACCTTTCCGACCTCGAGGCGCTGAACGTCAATGACATCGCAACGGTCTCGGGTCAAGGAAGCCTGAAGGTCTCCGGCGGAGTGACGGTCTCGGCGTCGCCGAACCCGCTGGCCTCGGTCGACTTGCCGTTGGGTGCCGGCACGATTGCCGTGAAGGCGGGAGCGACCGCAGGGCTTTCGGCGAGCTTCACCATCTCGGGATCCTACCAGGTGCGGGCGCGCCGGATCGACGCCGATACGATCGAGCTCAGCGTTTTTCGATCGAGCGGAACGGCGTTGAAGGCCGACTTGTCGGTTTGCACCGGGGTTACTGCGAAACTCGGAGACTTGGATCTGATCGCCGCGCTGCTCGGCGCCATCAGCACGGATCCCACCGGTGACAAGAAGCTTCTTGCCGACTTACAGCCAGCGGAGATCAAAACACTCTGCGACGCCATCAAGGGTGGCCTGGATCATAGCCTTCAGGCGTCCCTCGACACGGTTCTCTCCGCTGGCACCGACGATCAGGCCGCGTTTCAGTATGAAATCAAGCCTGCGCAACTAAACCTGCAGGCGAACGTTGCGGTTCACAAAGCCCTGGATGGCGACCTTAGCCTGCTCACCGCCATGGAAGAGGACATCCAGGACGGTGGCATCCTGACTCCGGGAGTGAAGATGTTGAACAGTGTGCTCTCGGAGATGCACCAACGCGGGATTACACTCAAGATCAATCTGCTCGGGATTCTGAACTACCTGACCGTCTCGGAACTGATCCGTAACAGTGAAACCTTGACTGACGAGGTCACCGGGGATGTAACGATTAAGGAAACGGTGACTGGAAACAGCATTACAGCGATAGTTGAACCCATGGCACGCCACGAGGCACTACGCAAAGCCATATTTGATTCGGTGCTGGCGACGACCAGCTACGTAGCGGGTAAGGCCATCGCGTTACCCACGTTGGCCTGCGAACAGATGCATTTCGCAATCAATCAGAATACGAACTGGCAAATCATGAGCGACTACCTGAGCTGGTTTATCGCCCTGAAACTGCTTACGGGACCGGAAAAGACGACAATTCTCGAGCAGTTCAATGACGGAGATCGGTCGACCTGCGTTCTGCGAACTTCGTTTGGGAATGCCGACTGCGCTTCGATGTTCTTCGACGAGCACGGTATCGTTCGCCCGAAGCAGTATTACCTCGAGATTGGCCGTCAGGCGCTGCGGGCGCTGCTTGACTCGGAGCATCCGGGGATTGACCAACTTCGTTACAAAATCGTCGACGCCCTTTGGCCGAATGCGCTTGCCGTCGGCGCAAACGTCAACCTTGGCCCCATGGTGGGGCTGAGCACGGCTGATCCCCGGGTGGGGTATCTCATTGGAGACGTTCTGGTGATCACGGATTGGGCGACGGCCATGGCCGAGACGGGCTCGCTGGTCGGGGACGTGCGAGCATTCGTCGGCGATTCCGATTCCACGACCCTGTTTCAGAACAACCAGTTCAAGGGGAAGCGGGACGCACTGCAAAGGAAGCTAGCGGCCATGGTCAAAGCCAGTAGAACTCGGTTCGACGAACCGTGGGGCATGGTGTGTCTGTTTTGGGCCGCCGGCTCGCCCCCAACCTCCTATGCCAAGGCGGTTGCCAGCAAGCTGATGCTTGAACGAGGCGCGCGACCCGCCAAGGCTGCGGCATTCAAATAGCAAAACAGGTGCAGAAAAGATTGATACACCATGCTCACTGAATTCGAAGGGGAAATATGAAGTCTCTGGCACGTCTAGGCACCGTCGTGGTCGTCTGTTTGATCGTCGCCGGGCGCGCGCATGGCGATAGCGTCCCGGATAAGTCAATCCAGAATCCGCCTGGACCGACAACAGGGAGCCAGACGGTTGTGATGTGCGTTCTCAATTTTGCCAAAGACCCGCGGCCGAAGGATGCTAGTGGCGGACAATCCCTGATGAGCTTGCAGTGGGAGCAGGTTTCAAAAGCCGGCATGTGCGCCGACGCGACAGCGGGACTTGGCCAGGAAATCTACTTATGGGTGGGGCCGTTGCAAGATGGCAAGACAATCAGCACCGACAATCCCGCATCCGAGCTGCAGGACTTGAGTCTCTTTGTCAACGAAGTTGAGATCAAAGACGTGCCGCTGTACTGGGTAGGCGGCAGCGGCGACCATGCGGTTCTGCGGATTCCACTAACCCGGACCGCAAACAACAAGACTGCCTGGGATCAGCTTCTGGGAGAGCAGAAACGGAAGCACAGCGTGCGCGTCA
Organism: Terriglobales bacterium; assembly: GCA_049520935.1. Classification (GTDB taxonomy): domain Bacteria; phylum Acidobacteriota; class Terriglobia; order Terriglobales; family Acidobacteriaceae; genus Acidiflorens. Next base: position 247,407 of record JBEKPJ010000004.1, read on the forward strand.
GCGTGGGTTTGACTGACCGGAGACCGTTCCCGAGTACTGGGCGTTTCAATCTTGCGGTGATGCATTTCGGAATCACCTTTTGGGTTTTCCTGGTCGCTCTGCTCATTCTTGGCGGTGTTGTTTGTACCAACGGTCGGGCCAACCAGATGCTGCGCGAGAGTGGCAGCGTTATAGACGGGAAGAAAGCCGCTTATAGCCTATCCCGAGTTCAGATGGTTTACTGGTTCACGATTGTCATCGTTTCTTATGTATTCATCTGGCTCATTACGGGTGATCGCGACACGGTAAATGACAGCGTGCTCGCCATAATCGGAATCAGCGCCGGGACGTTCTTGGGCGCAATTTCCATCGACGCGAGCAAGAAATCTCAGGCTCAGGCCCAACTCCCTCAAGCGATAGCAACACTTGCCGACTCCACCGCGACGGTCGCGCAAATAGCCGCCGTGAATCCCGCTCTCGCGGCTGCGACCAGCCAAGTGGTGGTGGACCAAACCAATAACCTCGCGAAGTTGCGAGCCAGAGGCTTGGCTGATCGCAACGAATCCTTTCTGACCGACATACTCACCGATGAGAATGGACTGAGCTTTCATCGATTTCAGATCGTTGCCTGGAGCGCAGTACTGGGAATCATTTTCATCAGTTGCGTCTGGCAGAACCTCGGAATGCCGACCTTCAGCAACAATCTGTTGGGTCTGCTCGGAATCAGCAGCGGCACGTACTTGGGTTTCAAGTTCCCCGAGCAGAAGACGGTATAGCTGCCACCCTACCCGGACCTTGCGCGCCCAGCAAGACCTTTCGACGGATCCGGTTCGTACAAAGCGCGGCTTGGCGACAGGTCTTCGCCTCGCTGCGATCTCGATCCGCCCATCCGTGAGCAGGCGCAAGAGGTTTATAATGACTGCCGCTTGCCAGGCAAAAAGGAAATTCTGGGCAAGACCCGGGAAAGAGGAAGGATGCGACATTCAGAACCAAACACGAAACCGACGATGATTTCTGACCGCGGCGTTTCTGATCGGATGGTCGGCCCGTCCGGCGCTGGTCCATGGTCCGCTTTCTTGTTCGCCCGGAACAATTGGACAAGCTGGTCTCCCGTATATCGAGTCGGTGGATCCGGCAGCCGCCACCGGGATTTGTCGTCGGCGCTGCGATCAGCTTTGGCTTCGACGTCACTATCACCGCGGGATCTCGTCCGTGGGGATGGAGAGTTACCAACTTTGAGTGGGGCGCACACGCGCCGTTCATCCACAACGCGCCTTGGGGACGCGTTTGGAGCAACCGCGACGTCCAGGTGCATTCGTATGGCGATTTGTATCGGAGGGAGCCAACCCTCCGTGTGGAAGGTCCCAAGTTGACCGGAGGGAGCGAACCCGAACGGCACGCGGAGCGAACCGGCCCTCGACATCCGGAAGAGCACCACCGATAGAACCGGTCCGGGGAGAATATTTCTTTAGCTCGGGCGCTGCCGTTTGCGTTTGCTTTTCCCGGGTTGGTTACCAAGCATAAGGAGAATTCACGATGAAGCACAAGGCGTTGGTTGTTGCTGTTACCTTGTTGTCGCTCGCAAGGTTGGGCTTTACCCAGGATCGTGACCAGTCCTCGGCGAAAGCTCAGGAACGCATCATACGGGAAGTTCGCCACGAACTTCTCATGCTCCCCTATTTTGGCGTGTTCGATTACATTGCCTTTAAGGTGGAAGGCTATAACGTCGCGCTGCTTGGACAGGTGGTCCGCCCAACCCTCAAGTCCGACGCTGAAAATGTCGTGAAGCGCATCGAAGGTGTGGAGAAGGTGGATAACCAGATCGAGGTGCTGCCGCCCTCACCCATGGACGATCGCCTTCGCCTAACCTTGTATCGCGCGATCTATGGGTACCCGGCGCTCGAGAAGTACGCTCTGGGTGTGCAAAAACCGATTCGCATCATTGTGAAAAACGGCCGCGTCACACTGGAAGGCGTGGTGGATAACGATGCCGATAAGAACCTGGCCGGCCTTCGCGCCAACTCCGTTCCCGGCATCTTTTCGGTAACCAATAACTTGCAAGTCGTCCCGACATAGGTGGAATTCACCGGCAGGCTGCGAAAGGCTCGTATCGCGCGATTTTGCAACCGGAAAAGTGCCGGTGGAGCTCTGCCGGCGGCTGTTCTTCTTGCTCGGCAGGACGACCGTAGTTTTCGACTGAACCTGCGCAATCGCCCGATGGAACTGGATCGTGGAAATAGACTTTGAGGCGGCAGGAACGCGCCCCATTCCCTAGGCATCGCCTATTGCGGTTGGTCCCAACCTCGCACGCGCGGCCACCATCGAGGCACCTTCCGGCAGTATCGTTCGTAGTCTGTCCCGAATTTCGCACGCAGAGTTGGTTCTTCATACAGCAAAACGAACAGACAGACGCCGATGGCCACCGCGACCGAGACAGCGATTCCCGTCAGGTTCGAGCGTCCGAAGACGATCCACAGCCCGATCCAACCTGCTGCGAAGCCGAGGTACATGGGGTTGCGCACGTAGCGGTAGAAACCCGCCACCACCAATCGCCGCGGCGGAGCGAACGGGGCAGGTGTACCGTGTCCCGTCCACCCGAAATCCCAAATACAGCGAACAGCAACTGCGAATCCCAGCATCGATGGCAGGGCAGCCAACCATCGCCAATACGCGGCGCCCGCCGCTGCCGCGCGGAATCCGAGCCAATGCGGCAGCCGCCAGAACCACAAGCTGAAGAAGGCCACCCCGACGGCCAGCGAGGCAACCGCCGATAGCCATGCGTCCGCATGCCTGCCCGATGGAACCCTACCCGACTGTGTGCGCATCATAGCCACTCCAATTTGCAATTTCGTTACTCTGTGACTCCTGCAACTTGATTGAAGAATCCGACCAGATATTTCCAAACCAGGTAATAGACGATTACTCCGGTGGAAAACGCCAGCGCCGCGTATGCGTAATGAACCTCAAACACACCGAAATACACCAAACTGTCCCCGGTGGTCTGCAGGAAGCCGAGGTTGCGCGCAAGCAGGAATCCCGCCGGCGCGAGCAGGAAAGGCAGAATCGCGCCGTGAATCCCTAACGGCAAGTGTGTGCGCGAGTATGAAGCAAAATGCAGCATATTCCACACGCCGAAAAGGTTGGGGACAATCGCCATGGGAAAAATGATCATCCGCTCCACGGGGATGGGAACGTTACACACAAAGCGCGCAATACTGAACATGGCGAGGACGAAGAGCAGAAGCGGGGTCGGCACAGCGATCCCGGCCATGTAAGCACGCAGGTACGGATAGCCGTTCATAGGACCTCCTACTACAGGTGATACGCAAACACCAAGAGCAGTCGCGGGAAGAACAAAAACACACCGGCGCTCACGCCGATCAAAGCCCAGTCGTACCACGGAACGAGGGTAGGGCGAGTGTCAAGTTTGAGCAACACGGCGGGCCACAAGTCACGGCGAAGTTCCCTGTCCAACGGCGGGAACGATCGTTGCAGAGCTTTGCGAATTTGAGAGTCGTCATCTTCGGTCATTCTCTAGCCCTCATGTTGTTTCACTCACGGCCTCAACCCTTGGCGGTTCAATTGTTCTCGCAGGATGCGGATAGCGCGGAAAACGCGGAGCTTGACGGCGCCGACAGATGTCATTAAGGCGTCGGCAATCTCTTCGTAGGACCGCTCTTCGATCAGGGCCAGCGTCGCCGCTACCTGCAACTTGGCTGGCAGGCGGCGAAATGCCTGCTGGATCTTCTCCCGCATCTCCTGCTGGAGAACTTGATCCGGCAAAGGCGCCCCGGCTGGTTCCGTCAGCAAACTCTGCTCCGGGCGTTTTCGGCGGAGATGGTCGATCGCCAGGTTGGTGGCGACGCGACGCGCCCAAGCGGCGAAGTTTCCGTCTGGCCGGAACTGGCGGCGCGCCCGATAGATTCGCCAGAGAGTTTCCACGGTTAAATCCTCCGCGATGCCCGGATCGCGCACAATACATACGATCCAGGCGTAGATATCGCCCTGGAACTGCCTGACCAAGGTCTCGAACGCATCGATCTCGCCAAGCGCAAATCGGCGGAACAGATCCATGATCTACTCTCTATTACGGGGCTGGACCAATAAGGTTACAGGTTTCTTGCAATGTGACGGCGAGAGCAGGCTATTAAAGGGGTCGGCCGACCTTGCCCGATACTGCGGGGGCCAGGTTCGGCCGGGCGTCGCGCGCGCAGACTAGATCTTGAAAAGAAGATTCCTGTACTGTTGATACTTGATCTATTCGATCATTCCTCGAGTGGACCCTTCGATCGATAGTGAGTTCGAATGAACGACACGGTTGAAACTCTGATTCTCGATCTATTGGAATGGGTAGGCCGCCAGGAACGCACCTATCGGGACACGATGGACGCATGGCGCACATCCTGCCCAAGACTTCCGGTCTGGGAGGATGCAAATGATCGCGGGCTATTGGAGATTGCTCCAGTCGGTGGCTGTTCCACGGTTCGACTGACGGCGGCCGGTGTCGCCTTACTCAAGCAGCAGAGGCTAGGTTCTTTGGTTGGCGAACCGATGGCGAATCCTACCGTATAATTTCCGCTATTTTCTCATAAGGGCACTCGCGCAACGTTACCTCAGAGGCTACGCGAAGGCCTCACCCCGGCCTCGCCGTTCTTCGCCGTGATTGGGCAGTCCCAGTTTCGCGACTGCGCCCGCGGGCCCAGAAATCAGGCCTGTGGTGTCGCGCCGTGCGTTTTCGATCCTCGCCACTCTTTCGCTCTACGAGACCGGTGGATTTTGCCTGCTGCCTGGGGTGCTGAAGCAGCAGGAACTGACCGCCTCGCTGCTGCAGCCTTTTACGGCAACTCCTGGACCTACACAAGGAACTCTCGCACGCCGAATTGCCAGACCGCGAACCAATAGCCGGAACCGCTGTTGCGCTTGATCTTGGACCGATCCGAAAGTCGGGTCCGACCTACCCCTGGTGCGACGCGATCCTAGCGCACTTCCCCTCGCAGGAACTGCATTGCCTCGACGACGGCCGGTGCGGCCCCATTTTGCTTGGTTGTTGCCACCTCATTCGCACCGGCCGCTGCGTCACCTTCTCCCGGTGCGAGAAACAGGTTGCTCTCCAAACCATGCTGCTTGTTGTACAGCTCAAAATAACGCCCGCGCAGTGCATACAGTTCCTCATGGGTGCCACGTTCGACAATCTGTCCCTGCTCGACAACCAAAATCTGTTCCGCACGCCGAATGGTCGACAAGCGGTGCGCGATGACGAAGGTAGTGCGGCCCTGCATGAGGTAAGAAAGGCCCTGCTGGATCATCTGCTCCGATTCGGAGTCTAGGCTGGAAGTAGCTTCGTCCAGAATCAGAATTCGGGGTTCAGCCAGAATGGCGCGTGCAATCGAGATTCGCTGCCGTTGTCCACCCGAGAGCTTCACACCGCGCTCACCGACAATGGTGTCGTACTTGTTCTCGAAGCTTTCCGCAAATTCATCGACCCGTGCGATGCGGCAGGCACGCATCACGGCTTCTTCGCTTGCCTCGGGTCGGGAAAAGACCACATTGTCACGGATGCTACCGTCAAACAGAAATGATTCCTGCAACACAACTCCGAGTTGCGTGCGGTACGAATCGAGCCTCACCGTGCACAGGTCGATGCCATCGACCAGGACTTTACCCGAGTTTGGAATATAGAACGCCGAAATCAGCCCGATGATCGTCGATTTGCCGGACCCCGACGATCCAACCAGTGCAGTCACCGTGCCCGGGGCGGCGTGGAATGACACGTCGGTCAGCACCTTGCGGACGCCATCGTAGCTAAAGCGGACTGCCTCGAAATCGATGTTGCCCTCGATCGTAGGCAGAGTGACCTTACGTCGAGGATCCGTGTCTTCCGCAGGTTCTTTTAGGATTTCGTGCGTTCGCTCGAGTCCGGCCAGCGCTTCTGTGATCTGCGTGCCGATCTGAACAATCTGCATGATGGGCGCGATGAGGAAGCCCATGAACAACGTATAGGTGAAAAAGCCGCCGATCGTCAGCGCTCCGGCCAGAATTTGCCGGGCGCCGACAAACATGATAACGGCGCCCACCACCCCCAGCAGCACGCTTGCCGAAAGCCCCATGACGGAAGTTGCGGTTAGCGTGCGCATGACATTGTCGAGCAGCCTCATTACTCCGAGCGAGAAGACCTTTTCCTCACGAGTCTCGGCGTGATAGCCCTTGACCACCCGCACGCCACCGAGAGATTCCGATAAGCGCCCAGTGACCTCGGCGTTGATTTTGCCGCGCTCGCGAAAGATAGGCCGGATCGTCTGGAACGCCTTTTTCAGAGCCAGCCCGAAGCACGACAGGAAACCGAACGCCAGCACCGTCATCAGCGTGCTGATTCGGAGCAGGACCACAAGAGCGATGCCTGCCGTCACCAGCCCTCCAACCAGGTCCACCAGCCCGGTTCCGATCAGATTGCGTACGCCTTCCACGTCGGTCATGATGCGAGAAACCAACACTCCACTTTTGGTCGAATCATGAAAGGATACCGGCAATCGTCCAACATGAGCTTGCACCTTTTGCCGCAGCTCAGCGATCAGGCGTTGGGCGGCTTTGGACAGCAATTGCGTGAGAGCGAACGAAGTAACCCCCTGAATGACAGTCGCCAGCAATACCCCAAGAACCAGTGGCCTCAGCAGTTGAACGTTGCGCTTGAGGATGACGCTATCGATTAGATATCGAGTCGAATAGGGTAATACCAGAGAGGACACTCGATTAATCGCCATCAAGACAAAACCAACCGCCAGCAACCCGCGACGCGGACGGACCAGTTCCCAGACCAAGGGAAGAACGGCACGCAACTGAGGGCCTGCGGCCCCGCGGACCTTCGAATGAGCGGTCACCATCGTTTGATTAGACACGGACAGCTTGCGACCGGTTCATTTTAATGGAGTGCCTCGCTTGCTGCCCCGGTATCAATCGCTGTCGGGATCGCTCATGTCCTCGGTGTCAACGAATGGCGGGGCTTGAATGGGAGCGTATTGCTTCTCCGGCCCAATAAAGAATTCCGCTAAGTCAGTGGCATTGCAATCTGCCCATTCCCCGTCACCGATGCAAGGCAACTGGAAGTTCTGTTCGATGGTCCTGAGAATGCTCCCGAAATCAAAACTCGTGTCCGACACATAACCAGCCGGAGTAACAGCTGATGAAACCAGAAGCGGCACACGGAAGCCAAACGAATAGTGTGTATTACACGGTGGATTGCAGGGCGGGGGAAGGACGTGGTCGTACCACCCTCCCCAGTCGTCCCAGGTTATAAAGATCGCCGTGTTTTGCCAGTAGACTTCTCCGTCCGTGCATTGCTTGTTCGTGCGTACCGCGTTCACAATCGAAGCTACCCAGGCCGGGCCTTTGCTGGCACCACCCGGATGATCGGAGTAGCCGCCGGCCGGGGTCACGAAGACCACGTTTCGGAGTTGACAGGCTGCGGTGTCTTTAAGCAGCTGCGGAGGGTTATGAACGATATTCTGTGATTGGTAGGAATCAGTGAGCGCCGCAGGGGCATTCCACCAACCCACAACAGCGTAGTACGCCCAGGTCAAGCCGGCCGCATCCAGCAAATTAAAGATGGAGGACCGCGAAAAGCAGGGAAATGCTTCGCCCTCGACTCCCTCAGCATCAATGGTGTAAACCCACGAACGGAGGGAGCACCACAACCAGTCCCCTTCACCCCTCCGTGCGGATTCTCGCTGGCCAGTACTGTGCTCGCATCCGTCAGTGCCGATGTTCCCGAAACGAGAAACTGGTGTGCTGGGGAACTGGCTCCCTGACTTGTCTCGAAGAACTGGTTGGCGAACCCTCCGCTCGTAGCAATGTCAAAAATACGGCTGAACCGCCCCGGCAGAATTGTCCACATCTGATACGCAGGATACGCAAAGGGTGAGCAGCCATGAGGAGGAGAAACTTTGACGTCGAGGCCGTTCATGAGTCCGTGGTTATATTCGCGAATAAATGTATCGTGGGAGTGACTAATGTCGTAGCAATCATGCAGGGGGACCGAGGTCAGCAGAATGGTCTCGCCCTCGGAATCTGGCCCCGTAGCGGCGATATCAACGCCCGGCTCGAATGCCGGTTGGAGCCAAAAAGATTGTCAGGTGTTCGATTCTCTTGCACGATGACAACGACGTGCTGAAATTGCTGGGCCGCCACTGAAAGCGACAATACGAGGACCGTAAAGAGTGTCTTCAACACGGATACCTCCTTCGCGCGATGATTCCCTAATTGGTAAGCTAGAGTCAATGGCTCGATCAACGGCCGCCGAAACAGCTACTCGGTGAGTTGCGGTTGTCGTCTTAGTCTTGTCGATCCTGCGCTGGTCAACGCCACCAGGAGACCGTGGCTCGACGCTCGATTGGCGCGCCATCTCAACGACTGGTTAGGGGGAAGGAACTTCGCGGCCGTGGCGAGCCGTTTGATCTCAATGCCAACCGTCAACGTCAGGTTGCGAATGACTGGCGAGGAAAGTCTAACGCATCCTGGCACTGCACTCAGGTGATGGGCATCGCTGAGAACTGTGCTGCGGTTCGAATCAAGAGACCATTCACAACATCCATGCAGGGATTACCTCGGTTGTGCATGAGTCTGACGATATGGACGGTGAAACCCTGGCGTCGCTCGGTTCCCCAACAGAGAACCAGCAGATCTAGGCGGGTCTTGGGGCAATACCTGCGACCGAGGCCCGGGCTGCGATGTCTGCCCGCGACGCATCGGCAAGGCCATCGGCGGGCCAACACCAATCCCCCAGCCTTCGACAGCTCCGCCACGGGTGCGGATAAGGTAGAGTCTCTAGATGGCAAAGCGCTCGATTGCCCGACGACGTCCTCGCAAAGCAAAACCCGGCACGAAGGGTCTGGAGCCGGCAGAATGCCTTTTGGAACAGCTCCAAGGATCTGCTACCGAGGCTGCGGAGGCGGTCGAGAAAGCTGGTGGCTGCGTCGTTGGCTTCTATAAGGAACCGCTTGACGGTCATCAGACCCTGCTTTCGATTCTGCCCATCGACAGGATCGAACCCACACCGTTTCAACGCGATCTCTCCGACGCTCACCACAAACGACTGGCCGACGTTATTAGCAAGACCGGGCGTTTTCTCGATCCTGTCATCGCTGTCGTGGCACCGGGCGGAGGCTTCTGGACCCCCAACGGGCGACATCGCCTCGAAGCCATGCGCCGCCTTGGAGCTAAATCCATCACCGCTCTGGTGGTCGCAGAGCGCGAGGTCGCATGGCAGATTCTGGCTCTGAACACGGAAAAAGCACATAACCTGAAAGAGCGCTCATTGGAAGTCATACGGATCTACCGTGGTCTGATCGACGAGGATGCCTCACGACCCGAATCCGGGTTCGCCTTCTATCTCGATCAGGCCGCATTTGTCAGCTTGGGGGTGTGTTACGAACGGGTCGCGCGCTTCGGCGGCGGCGCTTACCATCCGATCCTACGGCGCCTGGAAAACTTCAGTAATGACTCGCTGCGCAGCAGTCTCAAACAACATGAGAAGCGCGCCTCGATGGTGCTGGAGCTCGATGAAAGAGTCGCCGCCGTAGTCGCAAAGCTAAAGGAACGCGGACTGGTGAGTCCATACCTACGTACCTTCGTTGTGGCGCGCATCAACCCATTGCGCTGGATCAAAGGCGAGCCCCCGCCTCTCGAAGATGTTCTGAAGACAATGCGCGAACGTGTGGCGAAGTTCAACGTCGAGAAAATCAAGCCTCAGGACCTTGCCGGCGCCGCGGGTCCGCCCGACGAAGAGACCTAGCGAAGAGAACCGCGATTGAGTGTCGGCCGGAAAACATGCGGGGCCCGGGCCCGCAACTGACCACACGCCGGTCCCGAAGTCCGTGGGATCGCCATTCTCCTCCGCGAAGGGTCTGCTGTTGCCGGTGAGAGGCCGCAACCATCCGAGGCCAATGTCCTTGCGAATACTCAAATACCCCCGCACTTGCATTCGGAGGATGGGAAGCACGAGGTTTAGGGCTTGGAGGCGGGAATTCCAATTCTTTCCGCCATTCTTACCAACTCGGGCAAAGAATCCGCACCCATTTTTCGCATGAGTTGGCCGCGATGGACCTTAACGGTGGTCTCGCTGGTGCCGATTTCGCCGGCAATCTGCTTATTGGGGAGGCCGGAAACCACCAAAGGCAGCACCTCTCGTTCACGGGGTGTCAGCCCTGCGAAGCGGTCGCGAAGGGTGGCCATTTCCGTTTCCCGTTGGTGTCTCGCCCGGTCGCGTTCCAGCGCGACTTGAATCGCGTCGAGTAGATCCTGATCGCGGAATGGCTTCGTTAAGAACTCGACGGCTCCCGCCTTCATGGCGCGGACCGACATCGGAATGTCGCCGTGCCCAGTAATAAAGACGATCGGAATTGAAACGTTGGATTCGTTCAGCCTTCGCTGGAAATCGAGCCCACTGATTCCCGGCAATCGGATGTCGAGGATCAGGCAACAGGGCACATCGGGGCGTTTCATTTGCATAAACTCTTGCGTCGAGCCGAACCCTTCCACTTTGAGACCGACCGAGCGGATCAAGTTCTTGAGCGCCTCGCGCATCGATGCGTCGTCATCCACCACGAACACAATTGAATCCGGTTCGGTCATGTGTTAGCGTCCGCCTTCGGCAAAACCAACTGAAAGACTGCCCCGTGCGGGGAACCGGGTGTAGCCCAGAGGCGACCCCCGTGAGCCTCAACAATGGAACGGCTGATTGACAGTCCCATTCCGATACCGTCGGGCTTGGTGGTGAAGAAAGACTCGAAGATACGGGAAGCCTGCTCCGGATCGAGGCCCTTGCCGGAATCCTGTATCCGGACCAGGATGCCCTCTGCGTCATCTGCCGACTCGATCCGCATCGTCCTCGGCCGTCCGGTGATCGTAGTCATCGCGTCAATTGCGTTCATAATCAAGTTCAGTATCACCTGCTGCAATTGCACCCGGTCGCCCAGTACTTCCGCAATGCAATCCGATAGCTCGGAGTGCACTGTCACACTGCCGGTCATGAGATCGGAACGAGCCAACGCCAAGACCTCTCGGACCACTTCGTTCATGTCCACCGGCTGCAGTTCGGATGGCGTTTTTGTCAATAATGCTCGGATCTTCTTGATCACGCAGCTCGCCCGATCGGCGTCCTGCACGACGCTGGTCATCGCCGCCCTCGCTTCGACGAGGTTGGGCGGCTGTGCGGCGAGCCAGCGCACGGAGGCACTTGCATTCGTGACCGCGGCCGCGAGGGGTTGGTTGATCTCATGCGCAATCGATGCCGTTAACTCACCCATGGTTGCGATACGGGCCACTCGGGTAAGATCCATCCGGGCCTGCTGCAGAGACTGCTCGCTCTTTTTCAGATCCGTAATGTCAATCCCGATCCCAAGCATGTGGGGCGATCCGTTGCGAATAACAACTCCGTGCGCATCAATCCAGCAGATCGTTCCATCCGGCCGCACAACGCGAAACTGTTCTGCATACTCGGCTCGGCCCGCCAGAATCCTTCGGATCGCCTCCTCAACGCGAAGCCGGTCTTCGGGATGAATCCTATCGACAACATCCGCAACCCGGCCGGAAAATGTGTCCGACGTGTAGCCCCACTGGCGGCAGGTTTCGTCCGACCAAATCACGGTATTGGCGATCAGGTCCCAATCCCATAACCCGATGCGGAGGCCAGCTTTTTCCGCCAGCTCCAGACGCTTCTGCCATTCGTGGGCGGTCTGTTCCGCACGCTTTCGCTCCGTGATGTCGCGTGCAACACAGACCCGGTACATACGGTCAAGACGCACCTGCTTGACGCTGACTTCAACCGGGAACGTCGACCCATCTTTTCGTCGGTGCAGAGTCTCGAAGACGGTAAATCCTGAATCCTGCAGCTCTTCTTGAACCCTGCGGTACATGGATTCGTCGACCGTGGGATCGATATCGTAAACGCTCATCGACAGAAGTTCCTCACGAGCGTAGCCGAGATCCAGGCAGGCTCTGCCGTTGATATCGATAAAGCGGAGGGTTTCGGGATCAATGACCATAATGGCATCGTGAGATTGATCAATCAATTCCCGGAACAGCCTCAGCGATTGTTCCGTCTGTTTGCGCTCGGTGATGTCCTCAGCCAGGCCCGCGAAGCGGTAGACCTGACCCTTCTCGTCGCAGATGGGGAAGCCCCGGTCCCAGATCCAGCGAACGCCGCCGTCGGGGCGGAGGATTCGGTACTCGTGCATCCGGGGATCGTCATTCCCAAAAGCGTGTCGGACAATATCGCGGTCCTCAGGATGGATCGCGGTCAAGAAGGACTGGGGATCTTCATACAAGCTCTGACACGTGCGGCCCCACACCTGCTCGTAGGCCGGACTCACATAGAGGAAGCGATGGCCGGGCACGGCCGTCAGGTAGAATACCTCGCGAATGCTCTCCGCAAGCTGACGGAAGCGCTGCTCCGTATCGACCAAGGCCCTTTCTGCGCGCATGCGCTCGGTCACGTCGGCAACCATACCCACAACCCGGAGCATCCTGCCTTGCTCGTCAAAGTGGGCTCGGCTGGTTCGCAGAAGCCAGACCAGTTCACCGTCCGGACGGGTCATGCGATAGCTGATTCGGAGGTCCGGCCGGTCAGGACTCAGTTCGGCAACCGCGGCGACCAGCCTGTCACGGTCGTCGGGGTGAACCCGCGTCAAGATATCGTGCCCGCTGACGTGCACCGCCGCATCGATTCCCAGAACCTGAGCGGCTTCTGCCGAGCGGAGAATCTCATCGGTTGCCGTGTCCCACTCATAGGCAAACATCTTCCCAGCCTGGGCGGCCAGCCGAAACCTCTCTTCGCTCTTGCGCAGCGCTTCTTCCACACGTTTGCGCTCCCGAATATCGCGACAGATCGCCTCGATCGCGGCTTTTCCTTTCCAGGTAACGGGAATGGCTGCCGATTCGATATCCACTCGAGAGCCGTCGAGAGCGATGAAGGCATGTTCCTTGGCGGGAGCTGCAACTCCGGTCCGGTGGCACTCGCGCATTCGGTGCCTAATGGATGCCATGGAATCCGGATGGATGATCTCCGATAGGTTTTTGCCAATAATCTGCTCCGGCCGTCGCGCGCCCAACAAGCTCACACCGCGGGGATTGACAAAAACGATTTGCTCCTCGACCACCACAAAAATTGCGTCCGGGAGCGCTTCGACCAAGCTTCGAAATCTCCCCTCGCTTTCTGAAAGTGCAACGTTACGTTCCGTCTCCGGCGCGGCTGACTGGTCGGCCAGTCTCCGCCCCGCTCGCGGGATGAACACTGCCAGGCCAAGAATCAGCAAGGTGACGGAGCCTATTGCCGCGCTGCCGAGCGTCCGGGCGCCCACGGCGAGCAACAGGTCGGGGGTCACCTCCGAGCGCAGGAAGCTGACCGCGGCCACACCGGTGTAATGCAGGGTGGAAATGGCCGCCCCAAGCGCTACTGCGCCAGCCATCTTTCCGATCCCCGCCGCCCCCCGGGTTTGCGCTTGAGGTTCAGACGTGAGCCAGAGGGCACCGAGAGAAAACATCACCGCAAGCACAACGGAAAGGACCACGAGACGGGGATCTGGCTGGCGCCTGGCAGTCCAACGCATTGCGGCCATGCCAAGGTAATGCCGGGTTGCAGTTCCTCCCCCCATAAGGACGCTGGCGATCCAGGCTTGCACATGCCCCATTTTTTGCCGGCTGGCTATATGTAGGACGAGGGCAGAAGACACGATACCAGCCAGAAGCGATGCCAGCCCAGTCTGCCAGTCATAGCCGATCGAAGCGGGAGAGCGGAAGGCCAGCATCCCGACGAAATGCGTGGCCGCGACACCCGATCCTATTGCCGCGGCGGTGCCGGCCAACCAACCCGCACGAGGCCATCCGTGCGCGGCGGAAATGCGTCCGGCAAAATCGAGAACCGCGTAGGCCGCAGACACAGCCGCCAACACCGAGAGGGCGATCTGCAGGTGATCGTTGGAACCAGTGAGCACGGTGCTTGCGGAGATTGTCAAAAAAATCTCCCACTCCGGTTTCGCAGGCAACCCCGATCTTTATTGCCCAAACCGGTCGACGAAAGACGAACACAAGGAACAAGGCGTGGTCGAAAGCACCGCTAATGACCATCCAAATTCTCTACGAAAGCTGCGCCCTGTTCTCTGTCGCTCCAGCGGCAAACCTCAGGTCTCTCGTAGCCAATTACAGAGCCAGCGATGAGAGTTCACGTACAGTTCGATGTGTCCGCACTCTTCACAAATACCAAAAGTGACCGCCCCTGAGTACATAGCACCATCAGGGTCGGCTTGGCGACCAAAGTCCAGGTTCACCAGCCCGTTGACCCGATCGGAATGCGGGCATTTTTCCGGAGCCATTTTGCCCCCTCGTGGCAACCGGTGAGACGACGTCAACTCTGGATAGTGCGTCTCGGATAACCGGGAACGGAAGTCGCCTGATTCCCCACCAGATATGCCGCTAATCTACACCTCAAGCCAGACTTGTCAAGGGTCTCTTCTCGCCAGCTCGCGGACCTCTGTTCCACTGTTCCCCTGGCTTACTCCGGGGTTGGCCTGCAAGACTTGCGGCACGCCGGTGAGTGCCAGGTAATCAGGGTGGGCGCGTATCGAACTCAATGCAAGCGCTTCGGTTACAGCCCTAAACCTTCGTAAAGCCGAATGCTGCAAACGTAGGGTCCGTCGGTACGAAGGGGAAATAGATTCGTCACGGTCTTGGGTGCTAATTTTCACAACGGAACCGTCGAGACGGCTAGGCCGAGGATCGCCTCGCTGCGGCCCGCCCTTGCCTTGCAGGAACGAGGATGGCCAAGGATGAGTATTTATGGCAGGCGAGCCCCCGGAGAGCTTCCAAGAAATCGTGGGTGAGAGCCCTGCATTGAAGGACCTGCTGGGCCGTGCTGCCATCGTGGCTCACACCAATTCCACCGTTCTCATCACCGGCGAAACCGGCACCGGCAAGGAACAACTCGCCCGGATGATTCACGCCACGAGCGGCCGCAAGGATCACAGCTTCATTAAGGCCAATTGCGCCGTCATTCCCGCGGGAGGGTTGGAAAGCGAACTCTTCGGCCACGAAAGAGGAGCCTTCCCGGGAGCGATCAGCCAGAAGATCGGCCGACTGGAGTTGGCCGATAACGGAACGTTGTTGCTTGACGAGGTGGAAGAGATTCCTTTGGAGCTTCAGCCAAGAGTGCTGCGCGTTCTGCAAAGCCAGGATTTCGAGCGCATGGGAGGAATCAAGACCCTGCGCGTGGACGTGCGGCTGATTGCGGTCACCAATCACGATCTGACTATCGCCGTAGAAGCAGACGAGTTCCGCGCCGACTTATTTTACCGGCTGCATGTGTTTCCCTTGCATCTTCCCGCCCTGCGCGACCGGCGCGAGGACATCCCGTTGCTGATTCGCCATTTCGTTGAAAAGTGCGCAGCCCGGTTCCACAAGCGGATCGACATTATCCCTGAAGAGGTCATTGCAGCAATGATGCAATGGCGCTGGCCGGGAAACATCCGCGAACTGGAGAACTTTGTAGAACGCTCGGTGATCCGGTCGGAAGGTAATCGGTTGAGCCCACCTCTCGAGGAGCTGCGCGAGGACGTCTTGCGGCCGTCCGAGTCCGACGCCACGCTGCGCACCGCAGAACGGGAGCAGATCATAGAAGTTCTTCGGCAGACCCGGGGCGCGCTTTCGGGTCCGGCAGGCGCGGCGGCCCGGCTTGGGCTCAGGCGCTCGACCCTACAGTCCAAGATGCAACAACTGGGAATCTCGCGCACGGATTACCTGAGGTAGACCATCTTGGCCTCTCTCCAACCTCTCCACCCGAGTCGAGAGGTTATGCGGGTAGTAATCTGCGCACTTCCGCGCGCACTCCAGCCGTCATTCGACCCTCTTCTGGGTCTCATGTGAAGGCCATCGACCAGGACATATTTGCAAAACAAAATCCAATTTGCTTTGCCAGTCGTATCTCTATTAGGACGCTTTACGAAGTCGTGTCATGCATCGGGCTCATACGTGTGGCAGCGGGATTTTGCCTTCGAACCAAGAAGAAATGAGTGCGAATGAGTGCGACGGCGCACACCAAGGCGTGACTGCAATCACAGTGACGCAAGTCATCGCGCAGGCATAATGAAAATGAAATTCAATTTCATTTCGGCGGCACGTTGAACCCGTTTCCTTCATCTACGACTCAACGGCATTGTGAAAAGGCACAAAACAGTATGCCTGGGCCTAAGATTGCCAATTCGGTGCTCATCCTGAGCATTTGGAGCATCATCGTTTTGCTTGGCTCGCCAGTCTCGCTACGGGCCGCGGCCAATGGCAGTCTGTCAGGAACGTTGAGTGACCCGAGTGGCGCGGTTGTAGAAGGTGCGCGGATCACGCTGGTCAACCTGGCCGTACGATCGGAATACCGCACGATTTCTGACGGGCAGGGAGCTTATTGCTTCCCGACTCTTCCGGTTGGTCACTATGATCTGACGATTGAAGCCGCAGGTTTCAAGGCCCAGCGGACAATGAACATCACGATCGATACCGATGCCGCCTCCAGGGTGGATGCCGTACTCGGCCTGCGACAGCAATCGGAGACAGTAACGGTCGAGGCCGCCGGAGCAGAGGTCCAAGTCCAGGTCGATACGGTGTCAACTCATTTGGGCGAACTCGTAACCGGCTCGCAGATGACGGCGCTGCCCTTAAACGGACGTAGCTATACCGACCTGCTACCCATCCAACCCGGAGTCACCCCGGTCTCAACCTTGCTGCCTAATTCGGTGATCATGGCGGGAGTCACCGGAGGTCTCTCGCCTTCGGGCGATTTGAATCCAGGAACCTTATCGATCGACGGACAGAGAGAATCGTCGAACGGTTTTTTGGTGGACGGAATTGATGTGCAGGAGCACATGAATGGAGGAACATCCATCGTGGCGAATTTGGATTCGATCGACGAATTCCGCGTTCTGACCAATAATTTCGATCCCGAGTACGGCAATTATAACGGCGGCATGGTGACCGTCATCACCAAGTCGGGAAGTGATTCCTTCCACGGCAACGCATTCGAGTTCGTGCGCAACACTGCCCTGGATGCCCGCGGCTACTTCGATCCCAGCCGGCCCGTCTTCCGGCAGAATCAGTTTGGCGGTACCGTCGGCGGTCCGGTAAAGCATCAGAGAGTCTATTTCTTTGGAGATTATCAAGGCACACGGACAAACCAGGGCGTAGAAACAGGAGAAATCTCGGTCCCGTCCCTGCAAGAGCGCGCGGGCAAGTTCTCCGATCTCCCGGATTTGTTCAGCACCAGCACCAACAGCCACGGGACTGCGATTGCGTCCACCGTGAACAGTGCCTGTACGAATAATGATCACTGTTTGGCGGCAGTTCTCCAGAAGTCGCTGGGATATGCGGTCGCTAGTGCCGAGCCTTTCTACTTCACCGCGTCCATGATTAACCCGGCAACCGGCACGCCGTTTGGTGTCAATTGCACCAGCAACACCCAGTGTGTTTTCCCGAACGCGGGCGGACTAGGTGCGGTTATTCCTCAATCCGCTTTTTCTGCCCCCGCGCAGAACTTGCTGCAATACATTCCCAAACCCAACTCGGGCCCGGATCAGTTCTCCACTTCAGCCTTTCCACAGACGGTACGCGACGATAAGCTCTCTGGGCGAATCGACGCCAACGGCGGCCGCTGGGGCCAGCTTTCCGCCTATTATTTTTTGGACGATTACCGGCTCGACAATCCTTATCCGGGACAGCAAGGCGGAGCGAGCATCCCCGGCTTTGACGCCCTGACTTTCGGGCGTGCCCAGCTCGTCAGCTTGGGGGATGCAAGAGTTTTTGGGACCGGCACCGTCAACGAACTCCATATAGGCTACCTTCGTGATGCAAATGTGATCGGGCAACCGCACGGCGGGCTGGGGGTAAGCCAAGCAAACCAGGGCTTCTCGACCAGCCCGGCGGCAGGGGGTTTCATCGTGCAGGCGCCGCAATTTGAGGGTGTGGAAAACATTGTTTTCCCATCCTTCGCCATGGGTCTTCCGATCAACAACGAAACCCAGATCAACAACACGTTGTATTTGAGTGACACGGTCTCGAAAGCATTCGGAACCCATACCACGAAAATTGGCGGCCAATTTCACGTCGATCAGGTGAACGAGCATCCCAATGCCACGTTCAACGGCACTTTCAATATCGATGGAACCGAAACTGGCTCCGCCTTTGCCGACTTCCTGATAGGCGCGGCCAGCAACTTCACGCAATCCTCGGGCCAGCCTTTCTACCTGCGAAACCATTATGCGGGATTGTTTGCGCAAGACAGCTGGCGGGCGCGAAGCGACTTCACGGTGAACATCGGCCTGCGCTGGGATTACATCATTCCGTTTTCGGAAAAGTACAATAATATTCAGACCGTCGTCCCCGGAATGCAGTCGGTTCTCTATCCCGGGTTGCCCGAAGGCTTGGTGGTGCCCGGCGACCCAGGAATTCCAAATACGATTTCGCCGGCGAAGAAAGACAACTTCGCCCCGCGCATCGGCTTTGCCTACGCGCCAAGGTTCGATCATGGAATTCTGCGGGATATTTTCGCTGATAGCGGCCGGAGCAGCATTCGGGCGAGCTACGGCATGTTTTATGCGGCGTTTCCTGGGCTGTCCGCGGGGGTCATGTATGGCGTTGCCCCTTTTGGCGATAACTACCTCTCGCCCGAGCCGCCAGTGTTCGCGACGCCCTTCGTCAACGCTGCCGACGGCGCGCAGAATACGAATCCGTTTCCTCTGACATTTCCTCCGCACAACGTTTCAGCGAGGAATCCGGACACTCAAAGTTTTGCGAATCAAATTCCCGTTTCCGCCGACGTTTCCTTCTACTATCGCGATGCCGTTCCCTACACGGAGGATTACATGTTTTCCTTCGAGCGGGAGATCACACCCCGTACGCTACTGACCATGAGTTATGTGGGAAATCAGGGACACCACATTCTCGCCGTAGTGTCGAACAACCCCAGCAACCAGGCCCTTTGCCTCAGCCTGAGTCAGCCCCGTGAAGTGGCACCGGGCAGCCCCACTTGCGGCCCTTTTGCTGAAGACGCGGTCATCACCAGCGCCAGCGGCCGGGTCTATCACGGAACGCGAGAGGGAGTCGGCTCCAACTACCAGGAGGATACCTGGCAAAAAACGATTGAGAATTCGAATTACAACGCCCTGGAAACCAACCTGCGTTATGCAGGAGCGAGATCGGATTTTCTCCTCGCTTACACCTACAGCAAATCGATCGATCAGGGTTCCAATTTGGGCGAACAGCTAAATCCCTTGAATCTCGCCGCGACCCGAGCGATTTCAGCCTGGGACATGAGGCATAACTTTGTGGGCAGCTTCAGAGTGAATCTGCCGTTCGATCTGCTTTCCCGGCGCACGAACCGCCTGACCGATGGATGGATCATTGCCGGCACCGCCCGTTTCAGCACCGGGTTGCCCGCGACTCTGCTCGATGACTCGGATAACTCGCTGCTCGGAACGCTGGGAAATGGCGTCAACAACTACCTCCTGGATACCCCGGAGTATAGCGGTGCGCCGCTCGATATCAATACCAATCCGAGGAATGGACGGCCCGCGTTCAACAGGTCGGCGTTCGCCACCGAGACGTTGGGGCAATTGGGTAACGTGCCTCGACGATTTTTCTATGGCCCTGGAATCAGCAACTTTGACGTCACCCTGACCAAAATGCTGCGAGTTACCGAATCGAAATCTTTCGAGTTTCGGCTGGAGGCATTCAACGTTTTCAACCATGCTCAGTTCTATGGACCCGCAGCCGTAGACGGGGAAGTAAACGATCCTCATTTTGGAGAAATCGTCAGCAATGCCGCCCCGCGCCTGGTCCAATTGGCAGTGAAATTCGCGTTCTAGAATCGGCTTCCGCTCGAGGCAAAAGGAGATGGCTTTGAGTTCCCGGCTTCATAAATCGTCCTGGTTTCGAGTTGGTTTTCTTGAGCGCCGAGGTCGCAAACCTTGGTGCTTGCTCGCCGTGTTCCCTCCCCGGTCCAAATTGGCCTCTCTCTAATTAATTTAGTAACCGGGAGAATCTGCGGAAAAGGCGCCCCCATTTCTTTACGTGCTGGCGGAATCGAATCGGCGGAGATTTGCGCAGAGCGCGCTAGAAGCCTGCTTGGCCTTAGAGAAATTGGGCGCCTCGGCGGAATCGACCATGTCCGGCTCCCCAATGACCGAATTGTCGGGGCAACAAATCAGATTCTCAAAAACGCTTCCACAGTTCTGTGGCACAAGCTCTGGCTTTGGTCATGACCTCTTCTTCGTCAACCGCAACAAGCTTTCTGTCATCCATCGCGATTCGTCCGCCGATGATCGTCGTAACTACAGAGCGTCCGGAGAAGCCGAATACTATGTGACTGCCGATGTTCGAGTCGTGCAAGGGAGTTGGTGGATCGTAGTCCACAATGATCACGTCGGCGTGAGCGCCGGGAGTCAGTTTGCCCACGGATCGTCCGAAGCATTCGCTTGCAATCGCAGCATTTTCGCCGAACAGCATGGCTGGTGCTTCCGCCCAACCCACACTCGGGTTTCCTGTCTGATGCTTATGCAGGATGTTGGCAACCTTGAGCGATTCGAACATGTCGCAGGTATAGCCGTCGCTGCCCAGGCCAACGCGCACTCCCCGCCGGAGCATGTCGAGTATCGGAGCGCAGCCGACTGCGTTCCCCATGTTGGATTCAGGGTTGTGAACGACCTTGGTTTTACTGTCTCGCAACCGATCGATCTCGTTGTCATTGACGTGGACGCAATGAGCGGCAATGGTTCCGCTGCCGAGTATCCCCAGGTCGTGCCAGCGCTCGACGATCCGTTTTCCGTGCGTGCGCTGGCACTGGTCCACATCGGCGACCGCTTCCGCGGTATGGACATGAAAGCCAGCGCCAAGATCTTCTGCAACTTCCCGGCAGCGCGTCAGAGTCTTGTCGCCCAAAGTAAAGGAGGCGTGAAGTCCGAAGAGACCGCGGAGTTGACTGCCTCCGGTTTGCCTGCAGTATCGCAGAAAGGCGCGGTTTTCTTCGATGCCCTGAGTGGCGACTTCGGAGCCGTCGCGGTCGGAAACCTCATAGCAGAAACAACTGCGTAAACCGGTCTCGCGCGCGGCATCGGCAAGGCGGAATAGACTGCCGGCAATCGCGCCGGGGCTGGCGTGATGATCAAACACGGTGGTCGTGCCATTCCGTATGCAGTCGATCATCCCCACCATGGCGCTCCAATAAACGTCTTGCATAGTGAGAGCCTTGTCCAGTCGCCACCAGAGACGTTCCAGAATCTGCTGAAAGTTGATCGGGGGATCATCTTTCAGGAACATTCCCCGAGCGAACGTACTGTACAGATGCATGTGGGTGTTGATTAATCCGGGCATGATCACACGGCTTCGTGCATCCACGAACTTCGAACCGGGGTAGCGTCGCCGCAGATTCCCGGTCGCGCCGACCTCGGCAATCAGACCATTCTGGATGGCGATACAGCCATCTTGAATCAAGGGCAGACCATCCTGAGTGATCAACCGACCATTCCCGACCAACAAAACTGGAGATATCACCATCGTGCGGGGATTCTAGCGAACGAACGTCCCTGGCATTGTGATTCCAGTCACGGTGTCGATGTGATTCAAGTCACATTGCTCGGGGTGACGATTGGAAGACAATCGAAGGTACGTAACGGCAGGTTCTTAAGCAGTGCAGGTGGCAGTTTTCGTCGTGGAAATACCACCAGCTTCGATTACCCGCCATATCGACACTTTATCAAGCGGGAAGTGTAATGGCCAACCTGAGTGTAACAATCTGCGGGCTGGAATTTTCGAACCCGATTCTGCCAGCTGCCGGCCCACCCTCCAAGGATGGAGCCATGCTGCAGGCAGCGGCCAAGGGCGGCGCTGGCGGATTAGTCACCAAGACCATCTCGGTCCGTCCCGCGGAGGTGCCACGCCCCTGCATGGCGGAAATTCGTGGCGGATTTCTAAACACCGAACTCTGGTCCGAGCTGTCCAAGGAACAATGGATGGAAACGGAATTCAAGATGGCCAGAGCGACGGGGTTGCCCGTGATCGTGGGGTTGGGGTATACGGCCCAACAAATTCGCGAACTGGCTCCTTTAGTCAAGCCTTACGCCGATGCTCTTGAGCTTTCAACTCACTACATCGGCAACGATATATCCCCCATCGTCGACGCACTACGCGCAGCGAAACACGCGGTGGATGTGCCGGTGTTTGTGAAGCTCAGTCCGCACCCCAATATTCAGGAGATCGCTCTCGCCCTGGAAAGCGCAGGCGCCGATGCCCTAGTCATGATCAATTCATTCGGGCCATGCCTGAGCATTGATCTGGAAACCGGGCTGCCGCTCATGGGTAGCAAAGATGGCTTGGGCTGGCTGTCCGGCGCCGCCATCAAGCCGCTGGCGGTGCGTTGCGTGTACGACGCGGCCCGGCTGGTCAGTATCCCGATCTTTGGCGTGGGCGGCATCGCCAACGGGAATGATGTTGCGGAGATGTTCATGGCGGGCGCTTCCGCCGTACAGGTCTGTACGGAAGCGATTCTGCGCGGGCCGTCGGTCTATGGAAAGATTGCCCGAGAGCTGAATACGTTTCTCGACGAGCACGGCTACCAATCAGCGCAGGAGATCAAGGGACTGACGATTCGCTTGATGAGAGCGCGCGGCGGCCCCAGAGCGAGCGGTGCCCCTGCGGTGGATATGGAGCGGTGTGTGCTGTGCGGCAGATGTGAACAAAGCTGCCCCTACGGTGCCATTACGGAGGATGCAGTCCTGCATATCGACAAAAGAAAGTGTTTTACCTGCGGGCTGTGCGTGAGCCGCTGCAAGCTGCAGGCGCTCACCATGGAGCTGTAGAGCCCAGGATCTGGGTGAAGATGGGTGGGGATGAGACGATGCACGTCACCGGACTTCGATGCGTTCACTGCGGGCGGACTTACAACACGACTGAAATTGACTACTACTGCCCGGCATGCGGTTATCACGACGGTATTCTAGATGTGGTTTACGACTACGAATCGGTACGAAAAGAACTCAGCCCGTCATGGCTCGCCGGCGACCGCAATCGCTCGATGTGGCGTTATCTGCCCTTGCTTCCCGTTGAGGCTCCGGAGTTGATTCCGCCTCTCCATGTCGGCTGGACCCCGTTGTATGCGGCTCCGCGCCTCGCCCGGGAGTTGGGAGTTGCGCAATGCTGGATCAAAGACGAAGGCCGTAATCCGACTGCATCATTCAAGGATCGTGCTAGCGCGGTGGGCGTAGTGAAAGCCCTGGAGAAGAAGGCCTCGCAAATCGCTTGTGCTTCGACCGGCAACGCCGCATCTTCGCTGGCCGGACTCTCGGCAGCCGCCGGCATAGCGGCCACAATCTTTGTTCCGGCGCGTGCGCCCGAGGCGAAAGTAGCCCAGTTGCAAGTCTACGGAGCGCGGGTGTTTGCGGTTCAGGGGACCTACGATGAAACCTGGGAGCTGTGCATGCAGGCCAGCGCGGAATTCGGCTGGTACAACCGCAACTGCGCGATCAACCCCTACCTGATCGAGGGCAAGAAGACAGTTTCGCTGGAGCTCACGGAGCAATTCCTGTCGCTTTCGCCGGGCAAATTCCCCGAGTGGGTTGTGGTTTCGGTCGGCGATGGCTGCACGATCGGCGGTGTATGGAAAGGCTTGCGAGAGATGCACATGCTCGGCTTTCTTCCTCGCTTGCCCAGGATCCTCGGAGTGCAGGCGGAAGGTTGCAAGCCATTTCTTGCGGCGTGGCGAAATCACGTCGGCCTGACTCCCTGCGAGGCGGATACCTTGGCGGACTCGATTGCCGTGGGGTGTCCGCGAAACTTCAGCAAGGGAATGCGGGCAGTGACCGAGTCCGGCGGCGCATTTGTGTCCGTTCCCGATGCCGAGATTCTGCAATCCATACCCATGCTGGCTCGTGCCGCCGGCGTATTTGGAGAGCCCGCGGGTGTTGCCGGTTTGGCCGGAGTGAAACGGGCGGTAGCCGAGGGCATCATCGACCGCGCGGAAAGCGCAGCCATCATCATGACGGGAAATGGATTGAAAGACGTCCAAAGTGCGATGCGCTCGACGGCACCCACGATTTCCGTGCCCCCCGATTTGGGAGAGATTCGCAAACTGGTGGAGGCAGCGGCCTGCGCTTGACAGTGCGGGTGACAGCCAAGGCGAGGAAAGTGAGAGAAGCGCGAGATGGGCAAAATACCATTTGGTCCCAGCTACGATGAGATGCTTGATCCGGGCTTGCTCGGCAGGGAGGTTCGAGCCCGGGCCCTGACTGCACTGCAACAGGATGAACTCGATCCCATCAATCTTTTCAACATCACCTGGCGGGATGCGGCCAACCAGGTTCGCCGAGTTCTGTTGCCGCCCGCATTGACCGGGATCGATGCGAATGTGGTGATAATGCTGGGTTGCGGATTCCCTTCCGGATCGCACAAGGTGGGCCCAGCCTACAGCACACTGATCGAAGGACTGGTGGATGGCGAGATCGTTCCCGGCGAACACACCATTCTCGGCCCCTCGACGGGAAATTTCGGAATCGGCACCGCCTATATCTCGAGTTTGCTTGGCTTCCGCGCCATCGTCATCATGCCGGATAACATGAGCAAAGAGCGGTACACGCGCATCCGGAAGTACGGCGGCGAACTGGAATTGACGCCGGGATCGGAATCGGACGTGATCCTCACGCTGGAGAGGACCCGGGAGTTAATGAAGAATCCCAGGAACAAGGCTCTGGCGCAGTTCGAACTCTTCCCTAACTATCGTTTTCATCGCCATGTCACCGGCGGCAGCGCCGTTGCGGCGGTCAAGGACGTGGGCAACGGCCGGATCGCAGGCTTCACATCGGCGCCCGGTTCGGCGGGCACCCTCGCCGCCGGCGATCAGATAAAGTCCGCGTTTCCTGAGGCAAAGATTGCCGCACTCGAACCCTACGAGTGCTCCACCTTGGCCAACGGTGGCCACGGTCAGCACCGCATCGAGGGAATCGGTGACAAGATGTGTACGTTGATTCACAACGTGCTGAATACCGATTTCGTGATCCTTATCAAGGACGAAGAAACAGTGCAGGGAGTAAAGATTTTTCACGATGGACTGGACTCGCTGGTCAGGATGGGCGTAGACCGGGAGTTCGCGCTCGGTCTGCGGGATTCATTTGGGCCCTCCGGCATCTGTAACGTGCTCGGGGCAATCAAGCTGGCAAAGTTCCTGCGGCTGGGGCCTGGGGACAATGTCGTGACGGTGGCGACCGATGGCTTCGACCGCTATCAGTCGGTGGTGCAGGAGATGGACAGCCGGTATCTCGAATTGGCCCCGGCGGTGCTGGACCGCTGGGCGCATGATATTTTTCTCGGCGCCTGCGATGACCATGTGTTCGACTTCCGCAAGCCCGCCTTGAAGGAACAACTGTTTGTGCAAAAAGAGAACGACTGGTTGAGATTCGGCTATACCAAGAAGTTTCTCGACTCCATGCGCTGCCAGGACTTCTGGGACGTGCAGTACGCGAAGGTGCGGCAGTATAACCACAAGATTTGTGCATCGCGTTCGCTGGGAGTGAAGGAGTAACAGCCATGTTCCAGTTCACGCTGAACCAGGAAGCGGTTCGTGTTGCCAGGGATAAGAACCTGCAGGAGTTTCTGCGCGAAGATGCTCGTCTGACCTCGGTCAAGAGCGGTTGCGGCGAGGGGGTCTGTGGCTCCTGTTCCGTATTGGTGAATGGGGAAGCGCGGCGAGCGTGTACGTTAACCGTTGCCAAAGTGCAGGGAAAGGCGGTCACAACCGTCGAGGGCCTCTCCGTTCGCGAAAAGGAAGTGTATTCATGGGCCTTCGGTCAAGCGGGAGCGGTGCAGTGCGGTTTCTGCATGCCGGGCATGGTGATGAGCGCGAAGTCATTGCTTGACAGCAATCCGACACCCACACTCGCGCAAACCAAGGCCGCCATTCGATATAACCTTTGCCGGTGCACCGGTTACCTGAAAATCGAGCGCGCGATCCAGTTGGCCTCAAAAGCGTTCTGCGGTGGACTGAGCCAGGATCCCAAAGCCGGATCGGGCAATGTCGGGACCCGAACGGTGCGGCTCGACTCCAAAGAGAAGGTGCTGGGAACGGGCGAGTTTGTAGACGACATGAAGATTCCAAACATGCTCCACGGCGCCGTGCTCAGAGCGAAATATCCACGAGCCTTGGTGAAGAAAATTGATATCTCCGCGGCGCAGGCGTGCCCTGGCGTGGCCGTTGTCTTGACCGCAAAAGATATCCCCGGCGAGCGACTGCTGGGACATGTTGTTCACGACTGGCCCGTGATGATTGCCGAAGGCGAAGAGACTCGTTACCTGGGTGATGCATTGGTGGTGCTGGCCGCCACTACCAAACAGATAGCCCGGCAAGCCCTGGACCTGATTCGCGTCGACTATGAGGAACGGCCTCCGCTGTCATCGCCAGCGGCAGCATTGGCAGAAGGCGCCCCACGCCTCCACCCCAAAGGCAACGTGCTGTCGGAGGTATCTGTGAAACGCGGCGATGCTGATCATGCAATCCGCGAGGCGAAGTACGTCGTCACGCAGCGATACTCAACTCCGCGCGAGGAGCACGCCTTTTTGGAACCGGAAAGCGCACTCGCAGTGGCAACAAAGTGTGGCTCGCTAACTGTCTATAGCGCCGGCCAAGGTGTTTACGACGATCATCGCGGCATCGTAGAGATGCTCGGGGTTGCAGATGACAAAGTACGGGTCATCAGCAAGCTAGTGGGCGGAGGATTCGGCGGCAAAGAAGATCTCTCCGTGCAGCATCACGCCGCCTTGTTGGCATGGCACAGCGGGCGGCCGGTAAAGCTGACATTTAGCCGCGCAGAGAGTTTCCTTGTGCATCCCAAGCGGCACCCCATGGAGATGGAGTTCACGACGGCGTGTGACGACAAAGGTAAGATCACGGCGGTGAAAGCCCGCATCGTGGCTGATACGGGCGCATACGCATCGCTCGGCGGTCCGGTTTTGCAGCGGGCCTGCACACACGCCGCAGGACCTTACCCGATCGACAACGTCGACATCGAAGGGCGCTCGATTTATACCAACAACATTCCCTCGGGTGCATTTCGCGGCTTTGGCGTCACACAAACCTGCTTTGCCTCGGAGAGTAACCTGAATCTGCTGGCTTCACAGATCGGCATCTCAGCCTGGGAGATCCGCTTTCGCAATGCCATCGAGCCCGGTGGAGTGCTTTCGAACGGACAGATAGCCGACGCGGGCACGGCATTAAAAGAGACGTTGCTGGCAGTGAAGGATGTTATCGATGCGCATCCCGACGCCGGTATCGCATGCGCATTCAAGAATTGCGGCAAAGGCGTAGGCGTGCCCGATATTGGACGAGTGAAGTTGAAAGTGGACAACGGCGGAGTGATCATCCTGACTAGCGCGGCCTGCATGGGGCAGGGTGTCTCAACCGTATTGCTGCAGATTGTGGCCGAGACCACCGGCATCGCCAAATCCGACATCAGTCTGCATGCACCGGACACGGCGATCACTCCCGACAGCGGGACCAGCACAGCGTCGCGGCAAACACTGGTTACAGGCGAGGCGGCGCAGAGGGCCGCCAACGCGCTCAAGCAAGAATTGAGCCGTCATGAGCTGGCGGAACTGGAAGGGCGGGAGTTTTACGGCGAGTACGAAACGGTTACCGATCCGATGACTTCCGACAAGCCGAATCGTGTCAGTCATGTTGCTTACGGGTATGCCACGCAGGTGGTGATTCTGGACTCCAAGGGAAGAGTTCGAAAGGTCGTGGCCGCACATGATGTGGGCAAAGCCATCAATCCCAATGGCGTCGAGGGACAAATTGAGGGCGGCGTAGTAATGGGGCTGGGCTACGCGCTGACCGAAGAATTTCCAGTGCCCAATTGCGCGCCCACGGCCACGTTGGGCACACTGGGCCTGTGGCGCTCGACGCAGGTACCGGAGATTGAATGCCGGATTATCGAGAAAAATCCCGCAACGCTGGCTTATGGTGCAAAAGGAATCGGCGAGATTGTGAGCCTTACGACGGCGCCTGCCGTCGCTTGCGCTTACTTCCAGCGGGACGGGAAACTGCGAAATAGTCTGCCCCTCCAAGGTACTCCTTATACCCGCAGGAGCCGCAGCCAGAGGGGAGTAACCGCAAAATGCTAACGACGGAAAGAGAATGTCGAGTGATTGCCTTGTGCCAGGAACTGATTCGCCAGCAGAGTTATTCCGGTCACGAAGACGGCGTTGCCAGCCGAATCCGGCAGACGTTCCATGAATTCCGGTACGATGAGGAACTTGTTGACTCCTACGGTAACGTCCTCGGCCTTATCCGGGGCAAACGCTCGGGCAAAGCGATCCTGCTCGACGGCCACATCGACACGGTTCCCGTTCCGGAGGCATCGCGGTGGACTCATGCACCCTTCGGCGGCGAATTGGAGAATGGGCGAATTTACGGGCGCGGTGCTTCCGACATGAAAGGCGCGGTCAGCGCCATGATCGCCGCCTCCGGCTTTTTCGCGGCGGACACGGGCAGGGATTTTGCGGGAGAAATCTATGTCTCCGGAGTGGTTCACGAGGAATGTTTCGAGGGGATTGCCGCCAGAAAGATCAGTGAACGCGTTCACCCCGACTATGTCGTGATCGGCGAGTCTTCCGAACTAAATCTGAAACGGGGACAACGCGGCCGGGCGGAGATCGTGGTGGAGACCTTGGGCAAACCGGCGCACTCCGCCAATCCCGGGGCGGGTATCAATGCGGTTTATAAGATGGCGGAACTGATTCGTGAGATCGGCAGACTGCCGGCGCCCGTGCACCCTATACTCGGGCCCGGAATTTTGGAACTCACCGACATTAAATCGTCGCCGTATCCGGGCGCATCCGTCGTGCCCGACTACTGCTGCGCAACCTACGACCGCCGCCTGTTGCTGGGAGAGACCAGGGATTCAGTTCTGCAGCAGCTGCAGGAGCTCATTTGTACGATGAAGAGCAAAGATCCGCAATTCGAAGCGAAGGTACACTTTGCGACCGATGTGCAGAAATGCTACACCGGCGCGGAAATTGGCGGCGAGAGATTTTTCCCAGGCTGGGTGTTCGAGCACGATGATGAGTTCGTGCAAACGGCTCTTACTGGATTGCGCAGTGTGGGTCTGAATCCGGAAATCACGCAGTACTCTTTTTGTACGAACGGCAGCCACTACGCAGGCGAGGCGGGCATCAAGACCATTGGCTTCGGTCCCTCCAGAGAGAACCTCGCCCACATTATCGATGAATACGTAGAGGTTGAACAGCTGCTGCAATCCACCAAGGGCTACTACGGAATATTGCGGGCAGTCCTTCGACAAGGTTGAGCAATGAAGATCCTAATCGTGAATGGCTCAATCATCGACGGTACGGGAGAGCCTCGCTACGACGCCAGTGTTTTGGTTGAGGACGAACACATCGCCGCCATCGGAGCCGTGCCGGGCTCCGCCGGATTTGATCGGATCATCGATGCTCAGGGTATGATCGTGGCTCCCGGCTTCATCGATACTCATAGCCACTCCGACCTCGAGTTGATGGTCAACCCCTATGTCGAAGCCAAGGTTCGCCAAGGGGTCACGACTGAGTTGCTAGGGCAGGATGGAATCTCCATGGCGCCGCTCCCGAAGCGATACGTCTCGCCATGGCGAAAGAATCTTGCTGGGCTCGATGGCGACAGCGATGAACTGAGTTGGGATTACGAGACCACTGATGGTTACCTGCAAGCGCTCGAGCGGAACGGCGTCGGGTTGAACGAAAGCTACCTCGTCCCGCACGGGAATGTCCGCATGGAGGCGATGGGTTTGGATAACCGCAAACCTACGTCGGAGGAACTGTCGCAGATGCGGGACGTCACGCGGCGGGAGATGGAGGTAGGTGCTTTCGGGCTCTCCACCGGCCTCATCTATATGCCTTGCGCCTATGCGGACACAGCGGAATTGATCGAATTGTGCAAGGTAGTCGCGGACTTCGATGGAGTATTCGTCGTGCACCAACGCAGCGAGGCGGATGCCATCCTGGGCTCCATGGAGGAGGTCTTCGATATCGGACGCAAATCCGGCGTCAAGGTGCACTTCTCGCACTTCAAAATCTGTGGCCGCAAGAACTGGCCCCTCATCGATAGAGTCGTCAACCTCATGGACAGCGCTACTCAGGAAGGGATACGCGTCTCTTTCGACCAGTATCCGTACGTCGCGGGCAGTACGATGCTGGGCGTGATTCTTCCCCCATGGGTGCATGATGGAGGCACCGACCAACTTTTGGAACGCTTGCGCAGCCCGGAGCTTCGACGGCGCATGGTTCGCGACATTGAACAGGGAGTTCACGGCTGGGATAATTTCGTGGACTTCGCCGGACTGGATCAGATTTTCATCACCAGTGTGAAGACCGATGCGAATCGAGATCTGGTCGGCAAAAATCTGGTGGAGATCGGGGAAATTCGCGGCAAAAATTCATACGATGCGGCCTTTGATCTGCTGCTCGGAGAAGAGAACGCGGTCGGTATGGTCGATTTTTACGGCACCGAGGACCACGTCATCCAATTGCTGACCCGACCTGAGCAGAATGTCTGCACCGACGGTCTATTGGGCGGCAAACCTCATCCGCGCGTCTTCGGATCATTTCCGCGAGTCCTGGGAAAATACGTTCGCGAGGAGAAAGCTCTGATACTTGAGGATGCGATTCGAAAAATGACGTCCAAGCCAGCCGATGTTTTCGGATTCCGGCGCCGGGGCTCGTTGAAGCTGGGCTATTTTGCAGACATCGTCATCTTTAACCCCCAGACCATTATCGACAAAGGAACTTTCATCAATCCGGTCCAGTATCCGGAAGGCATCGCATATGTTCTGATCAATGGAGAGGTGGTTGTGGATTCTGGCATCTATAGCCGCAAGATTGGCGGTGACGTCATCCGAAAATCCCGGGCACAGTGAGCCGCCGCCCAAAAGATACGCGCCACTGGTGGTGACATTAACGGGCTCGGCGTTTGGGCTCTCGAAATTCTCCCCCTGTTTCGCGGCAAGGAATGAATCCAAAGTGGTGCCGACGACTGCTCCCCCGCGGTGAACATCTCGGAAAGGCATGCGAAGCCGGCTTGTCGATCGCGGTCAGTCCTAGAGTCCCAGCCGGCAACCCAATCACCCGCTTCAGAGCAATGAAACGGAGCCATGTTGATATCGGCCTGATCGCGGAACCCGCGCTTGACCCATCGGCTGAGAAACTTGCCACTCCTTGAGCGGAAATTCAACGCCCAGTAACATTTCGCCGAGACGGCGCTGGTACATTGTTGCCGGAGGTCTCCATGAAAAGGACACTTGCTTTCCTTGCGATCGCGGCTGCCTTGTCGATCGGCGCCGCAAACGCCCAAAACAAAAACTTCCTGCAAGGCAACATCAAACGCGTTCTGTTGATCAGCGTCGACGGTATGCACGCCGTTGACCTCGAAAACTGCGCCCACGGCATCAGTACCATCAATAATGGCCAACCCTTTTGCCCCGCGCTGGCGGCGCTAAGCAAGACTGGGTTGAACTATGTGGCTGCCAGCACCACCAAGACTTCAGATTCCTTTCCCGGTCTGATCGGGCTCATCACCGGCGGCAGCCCGGCCTATACCGGCGTCTACTATGACGTCGCTTATTCGCGGAATTATGATGCGCCCGCGAAAACCACCGGTAACGGCCTTGCGGCCGGCCCCTGCACTCCCTTCGCGACTCCGACCGGTACCACAAGCGAGTACGAGGAAGGCATCGACATCGACCAGACCAAATTGAATGGCGGCGCTCCAGGCGCATCACTGACCGACGGCGGCATCGCGTCGATCGACCCGAAGAGACTGATCCGCGATCCCAATAATGGGTGCAACCCGGTTTGGCCGTGGGATTTCGTTCGCGCCAACACCATCTTCAGCGTGATTCACGGAGCTGGCGGATACGCGGCTTGGTCCGACAAACACCCCGCCTATTCCGCGGCGGCGGCTGGTCTGGGACCGGTTGCTCTGGACGACTTCTACGGGCCGGAAATCAACTCCAACGTGATTGCGCTTCCCAACGTCGTAACGCCCCTCGGGGCAGCTTGCAACCCAATCCCCGATCCGGGCTCAAACCTCACGGCCTGGACCGACAGCTTCCAGAATATTCAGTGCTACGACACATTGAAGGTTGATGCGGTCCTCAACTGGATCGATGGGAAGAACCACCTGGGAACTGCGCAGACCAAGGTTCCTACCATCTTCGGCATGAACTTTCAGGCGCTGAGCGTGGGCCAGAAGCTGATCGAGGCGAGCAACAGCACGACGGGCGGATATTTGGATGCCGCGGCCACGCCCACCGCGGCGCTGCTCAACGAATTCCAGTTTGTCGATGCTTCGATTGGGGCATTCGTCAGCGAACTGAAGGCACAGAATCTCTACGATTCGACTCTGATCATCATCACGGCCAAGCACGGGCAGTCGCCCATCGATCCCAGCCGCTATGTATCTCAGCTGATCAACGGCACTTCACCCGCCACTCTGCTTTCCAACGCTGGCTACATTCCATACTCTGAATCCACCAACAATCCCACCGGCATTGGACCGACGGAAGATGACGTCTCGCTGATCTGGCTCTCGAACTCTAGCGACACTTTAGCGGCCGTCCAGATCCTCGAAGCCAATGCCACCCCCGCCGGAATCGAGCTGGGGCAGATCTATTACGGCCCTTCGCTCACTCTGAACTACAACAACCCGCTGTCTGACCCACGAACGCCCGACATCATCGTGACCCCAAACGTGGGCGTTACGTACTCGGGCAGCACGGCGAAACTGGCCGAGCACGGCGGATTCGCGCATGATGACACGAATGTGGTTCTGCTGCTGTCGAATCCGAGCTATACAGCCAAGACGATCCGCGAGGGGGTGGGCACAGTTCAGGTGGCGCCTACCATCCTCCAAACGTTGGGTCTGAATCCTTCGTCCCTTAGCGCGGTTGTGGCTGAGGGAACGACCGTGCTTCCGAAATAAAGATTCGGTCGCGCGATCGCCGGTACGATTAGCGGACGTTCCTTCGGGGCGTCCGCTATTTGTAGGCCTGAGAAGTCCCAATCAAAATCTTCCGAAAGCAGCCAGCCATCGGCTTGCTGAACTGGGAAAGCTACCGCCAAGAAATAGGGTTGTCCACAGCATTTACGATACCGTTTTTGCAAGATGACAATTTGTTCATCCACAAGGCCAATCGTAGCATTCGCTCGTAACTGCCCAATGATTACACCAAAGGACCGCGGGCCCAGTCTCGACTTGCAACCAAGGTCCGTAGTCTCAAAGAGGAGAGTCGCTGCTTGCAGTGACGTGGAGGTTGCTGGAAGATGATCGGAATGTGGACTGAAGATGAAAAAGGGATTTGACCGGCCTCCCGGAATGCGCTGTCTGGCGTGCGTAGAGTCAACGGGGTGTATGTAGTCGTGGGCGGCCGGCAATTGGGACCGAACTGCCAACTCAAGATTTTGCTCAGGTTTCACAGAGAATTAATGTCTCCGTAATATTTCCTTGCTACAACTCCTAATCTCTTGTGGAGGCTTTCTATGAAGGCGAATCGGCTCGTACTAGCCGGAACTACGCTGGCTGTTATGCTGGCGGCGTCGTACGGAGTGGCGGCTGATAACAATACGGTAGGCTCGGGGAATATCAAGCATGTATTGCTGTTGAGCATTGACGGGATGCACGCGGTAGATTTTTATAACTGCTCGCACGGGATTGCGGGCGCGAATGGCGGGAGTCCGTACTGTCCGAATATGGCGGCGTTGAGTCAGACGGCAATCAACTATGTGAACACCGAATCGTCGAAACCTTCGGACTCTTTCCCCGGCATGGCGGCGCTGGCCTCTGGCGGTACTCCCAAGACCACTGGTCTTTACTACGACGTCGCCTATGATCGCTCGCTCGATGCACCGGCAAAGACGACAGGCACTGGCTTGGCGGCGGGGCCGTGCACACCCTATGCGACACCTACCGGGACGACCACCGACAACGATCAAGGTATTGATCTCGACGACACCAAGCTGAATGGTGGTGCCCCGGGAGCTGGGTTGACGGAGGGCGGTATCGCATCGATCGACCCCCTGAAGCTGGAACGCGACCCAGCGGCGGGTTGTGCGCCGGTGTACCCATGGAACTTCATACGGACCAACACGCTCTTTGGTGTGATCCATGCTGCGGGCGGATACACGGCGTGGATTGACAAGCATCCCTCGTACTCATTTGTGGGTGGCCCCGGCGGCACTGGCCTGGACGACTATTATTCACCGGAGGTTAATTCCGTTGTGGTGCCCCTGCCCGGTGTAAAGACTCTGGACGGCCTTCCCTGTGATCCGATCCGCGACCCAGTTGGAGTGTCCGGATGGAACAGCAGCTTTGCGAACATTCAGTGCTATGACGCGATCAGGGTGTACGGGTTGCTGAATCAAATTGCGGGCAAGACGCATTCGGGAGCCCCGGCGGAGGTACCAGCGGTTTTTGGTATGAACTTCCAGTCGGTTTACGTTGGAGAGTCTGTGAATGAGGCGGGCGTGGCCACTGGCGGCTATAAAAATGCGGCAGCCCTTCCCAGCACCGAACTACTGAAGGAAATCGAGTATGTGGATGCCGCAGTCGGGGAAATCGTCAGCGCACTCCAGTCCGCGGGCATTTATAACAACACGCTGGTCATCATCACCGCGAAGCATGGGGATTCGCCAATCGACCCGACTCGGTACGTGGCGGACGGTACCAACACTCCGGCAACGCTACTAGGGGATCTCATTCCCTACTCGGAATCGCCGCTCAACCCGACAGGCATTGGCGCAACCGAAGATGATGTATCTGTACTGTGGCTGAAAAAGGGCGCGAGCGTGAGCACCGCCGTCAAAATTCTCGAGCAGAATTCGACGGCGATTGGCTTAGGGGAGATCTACTACGGGCCGACGCTGGCGCTCAACTACA
Source organism: Terriglobales bacterium (assembly GCA_049520935.1). Lineage (GTDB taxonomy): Bacteria > Acidobacteriota > Terriglobia > Terriglobales > Acidobacteriaceae > Acidiflorens. The sequence goes on from JBEKPJ010000004.1 coordinate 282,373, forward strand.
ACATCGGCGGCCTTGGACCGGGTCAAGATTCACGGACTCCCGACATTATCGTGACGCCCAACGTGGGCGTGACTTATTCGAACAGTACGGCGATGGTGGGAGATCACGGCGGATTCGCACACGACGATACCAACGTCATACTGCTGGTTGCGAATCCGAATTTTACGGCACAGACGGTCTCGGCACTAGCGGCTACCAGGCAAATCGCGCCGACCATTGTGCAGGCGTTGGGGCTGGACCCTACTGCACTGGACGCGGTGAAGGCGGAAGGAACGGCGGTGCTGCCCGAGGTTGCGTCGCAACTGGCAAAATAAGATACGTCGGGAGAGGTAATGGTGTCGGCGCGGCGGGCCGCAGGCACGAAACCAATCTCCTCGCTAAAGCCGAGGTGAGGCTGGAAGTTAGCCGCCATACCCACCGCTCTAAGAAGAGGAGTCGGAGTACTTTTTCTTGAGATTCGCTCTCCTATGGGTTCAACAATGTCTTCGGTCGATCGCGTTCGAGCGACTGACATTGAAACTCCATAACCGCCGCATCCTGCCGGGCCGCTTGAACCCGCTGACCGACTCGCTCCCGACCAACGGGAGCTAGCCAGGCTGGAGAGCAATCTCCCAAACTCCCCGGCCGTGGGTTGCGGCCCGCAGCTTCCGGGCTGCGGAATGCACCGCCAGATCGGTCACAGCGGCCTCAGGTAGCCCTGGGGAGAACGGCGTCCAGGTCCATGAGGTCCCTGATCTCGTGCCCTTCCATACGCCCACATCGGTACCCACGTACACGTTGCTCGTGTTATCGGGATCTACGGCAACTGCGTGGGTAGGCACGTCTACATTCGTCGCCGAAAACCCGGCGCTATTCCACGCAATACCATCAAAATAAAAGACGTGTTCCCCGCCGCCGCTTCCTAGGGTGACATAGAGAGATCCTGTGTCAGGGTTCTCTATCGCAAGCGAAGTATGAAAACGGACACTGGGCGCTGTATTAGGAACAGCCGGCAGAGCTTGTTTGGTCCACGCTCCGTTGGCTAACTCAAAGCGCCAAACCCGGCCCAATCCGTTCGGCACTCCAGGAGATTGACTCGTGGCCGCATACAGTCGTGTTGCCGAAGCGATAGCGATGGCGGTCACTGGAACGATCGTCGGTTGCGCATTACTCGGTATGACGGTCGGATTTGGATCATCCAACACGTCCGCATTCGTGTTCGTGGGCAGAGATTGCCACGCCGCACTCCAATCCGTACGGAACCACAAACGACTGGTCCCAAAGGCAACCAGAGTCTTCGAAGCTGCCGCCAGTGTCTTGACCGGACCATAGAATCCGGTGCGGAGTTCCTCTGCGCTGCCACTGGCCACCGGCAGCGCAGCGGAGGTCCAGGTGGCGCCATCGTTGCCCGTCACACTCAAGTTGGATCGAGTGTATTGGCGGATTACTTGTTGCGGATTGTTTGGGTCGATGGCCACCCCACCTCCATCACCCTCGATCACCTCAAGCCATGACGCGGTACCACTGAGTGAAAAACGTATTGTCCCGTTGTCCTGGCAGCCGCCGTACAAGATGTCCGCGGTGTCCGGTCTTTGTCCGATGTACGTCATCTGCGCAATGTTGATGCCCTGATTCTTGGCGGAAAAGCTGCTCAAAGTTCCACTCGTGGTCGAAGCAAATATGCCGCCATCCGATCCCACCCACACAATCGACCCATCGTGAGTTCCGTCCCCGTTGGTGGCAAAGGACAGCGCGTGTCCGTCAGGGTGGATTCCGCGCCCAATCCATGTCGGGTCGGAAGGAACGTTATTGGTGGTGTTCGGGTCGGGCGCCTGGCCCGCGGCCGGCACGGCTTGGTCGTTCGCCGGGTTGAATGGGAACACATAACTGCCGGGACCTCCGGTAATCGTTCCCTTATAAATGGAAAGCGCCCAATCTGCGTCCAGCGTCAGATCTCCCACGAGATACACCGTGTTGGCGTTGCTCGGATCAACCGCAACCACGAGATCGTACCAGCCCTGCTCCCCTGCAAACAGTGCTCTCGGCACTCCACTTACGGCCTGGAAATTGCCTCCAGTGTCACTGTCCATACGATTGAGTGTTCCGTCGCCAACGAGCGCATAAACCACGCGCGGATCGTTTTCCCCGACCGCAAGTGCGATCCGTCCGGAACCGCTGAATCCAGCGACCGCGCTCCATGTCGCGCCCGAATCAGTGCTCCTGTACACGGTGTCTTGATCGAATCCGACGTAGTAGATTTTATTGGCACCCTTTCCCGCCACGGCCACATCCGATGCCGCCCCGTTTGCATTGCTGAAGGAGCCACCGACCTGGTTCCAGTTCGTGAAAGGCGCCGTCACGGGTCGTTGATACAGCCCCCTAGTGGTGGCGGCAAACACAATCGCCGAGTTGTCCGGATCGATGACAATGCGATAGATTTCAGAAGAGGCCAGATTCGTCGCTTCCAGCGAGAACGTGGCCCCGCCGTCAGTCGACGACTTGATCCCGATCCCGAAATACCCGTCTGCGTTCCCGCCCGGCTCGCCGGTGCCCACAAAAATAACATCGCTTGCCTGCGTAGTTCCGAATTGCGCCGTGACGGCTCCCACGGCAAGAGAATCTGCCTCCAGATTGCTTGCGATGGATCCCGAGCCGCCCAGCGGCGTAACGGCAAACTGATCCAGTGCCTTCCAGGTAGTGCCGCCATCAAGGGTGATCCAAACGCCTCCATTCGCAGTACCCACGTAAGCTCGCGTTCCGCCAGTTCCCACGACGATCGATGTGACGCGGCCACTGACCACCGCGTGGACCGCACCCGCCTGCCCTCCAGCGACTGCTGTCGGTCCAACACTTGCCCAATGCATGGAGTTCGTTTCTCCTGAAGCGGTCGGGGTGGCGGGCACGGCGAGCGACTCCTGCAACCCGCGCTGAGCGGAACGCTTCATGGCGGAGGCCTTCAAAATTGCACCTCGCAGAACTTTCCCGTCGGCACCGACGCGGCTCCGGCGGAAGTACCGAGCGCGCCCACCAGGATCGTCAAAAGCAGGTTCTTGTGCCGCAAGCCTCTCGATTTCAGGTTCGGTTTTGGGTCTTCCGGGTCTTCGCAGGAACGGTTCTTTCGGACTCTTGGGCATGCTCACCTTCTCTTCCTTTGGCTTCTCGACCTATCGGGGCGCTTTGCGCTTTTCAAGCGTTCCTTACGATAGGACCTATCCGGTCGCAACGGCTCGCTCATTTTTCCTTTGCGGGCGAACGGACCTGGGCCCTCGAGATCGGGATCGTGTCAATTTTCTTGTGCCCTTAGCAGCCGGATCGCTCGAGTTTCCCGAGATAAAATTGGTTCGCGCACACAATATCAATTCGCCGGGCGCTGTCAAGCCAAAAACGCTCAAAACCAATTAGAGGTGGCGGCGGAACACATTTTCTCAGGAAACCGAAAAAGTCGCGACTTCTACGCGCGGGGGCGAAGGGGAGAGTCGGTTCCAATCCGTTCGTCCCATTGCCCCGAACTTTTTTCTTTCGAGCACGAGTCAGCTTTCGAACTTGACTTTCCTAAGGTCGGTGTTAGTATGCGACGCAATTTAGTGACCGATCGAAGCAGTGCGACCGCCGAGTATTGCGGCTTGAGCCACGAAATTGCTGCGACGTTGGTCGTTTGCCCGGACGGCAGATCAGGCAGCCTAGGAGTTTCTCAATCTTTAAATAGTGGGGCCGAGTTAGATCCGGAGCGAGTGGGGTTCGTTTGAGCGATCGAAGGGGAGAATCGTGGAAACGGGAACACTTGCCCACCTGCGATTTGAATATGTTGTTTTGGTGGCTTACTGGACAGTTCTCGTCGCAGAGTTAGTGGGGGATAAGTCTATCTACACTGTCTCTGTTCTTGCGATGCGGTTTCGCACGGGGATGGTCATCGGCACGATGGCGGTGGCATTTGCCGCCAAGATGCTTACGGTCGTGCTGTTGGGCAAAGCCCTCGCTCGCTTTGACTTGCTATGGGCCGACATTTTGAGCGCTGCGGCGTTTTTTGTGTCCGCTTTAATGATCTGGTTCGGCGAACCAGAGCAAGAGCTGAAATTTGGGTCAGGAGCGACCCATTGGTTCGGCGTTGTCACAACTTGTTTCGGATCGCTGTTCTTCAGCGAGTGGGGAGATACCGGTCAGATCGCCGCGGCTGCTCTGACGGTAAAATCCGGGGCCATGATGGCTGTTTGGCTGGGTGGAACGTTGGCCATGACGACAAAGGGCGCGCTTGCTATGATCGTCGGCCGAAAACTGCGGGAACATTTGCCGCCGCGGCTGATCAGGACCCTCGCGTGCCTTTCGTGTGGCGTACTGGGGATTGCTGCCTTGGGGAATTTGATATTTCGCTAACGTGCGGCCCAGAATCGAGAACTCGGAGAAGCCAGGCAGGCGGTTTCCCATGCCTAAAACTCAGCGCTATGCGGTCACGATTCAATAGACCGGCAACACGCGGTCCCTCAGATCGGGTTACAAGAGCTACATGCGCGATTACGTCATCCTTACTGATTGGGGAAGAACCGACGATGGCGAGATCTTCGGCGTGTCCAGAGTCTGGTATCTCGATTGCTGTTCCGTAGCGGGAGTAAGGTATTGGGAGCCTATGGGTCAGGTCCGCTCCGACGAGCAGTAAGGCAGGACGCCCCTGTAAGGCAGATCCCTACCCAAGATGGTTACGTTCGATCCAAAGGGAGCACCACTCGCGACTGGGCTCGACGTAACGACTGAGGTCCTCTAGGAAGTCGTCGGCCGGGGCCCTCGCTCTTTCTTCTTCGAGGGAACTAAGGAGATCATCCCATCAAGTGGTAAACGTTTACTCGCTCGTTCGGTTCGATTACAATCGCTCGGTCCTGAGTGCGGACCTGCAGGTTCATCGATCCGAGAGCCACCTCGCGGGTCATTCGGCGGTAGGCGTGGAGGTGCAGCCAGTGACGGGCAGAGCGAGAACGCGATGAGTCCGCAATGTAATCGCCGTGAGGTTTTGAAAGGGCTGGCAGCGGCGTCGGCCACGACAATGTTCTCTTCGGTGCAGGGAGAGTTCGCCGAGGATGCCCGGGTGGCCACGCCTCCGGTTGAAATACAGGTCACGCCTGTCAGTCCGCACACGCTTCGATTGAGTGTCCTGCCGCTCGAAAACGGTTCGGTTGGATCGATACCGTTTGACGGGTCGCTTGTCCAGGAATCGTGGGGCGCTCCCGTGGCCAGATTACGAGAGGGATCGGGTCAGCCAATCACAGCGGGCGGCGTCCGGCTTGAGACCTCGTTCCACCCCGTCACCATTACGGCCACGAACAAGAATGGCGACGTCATCCAACGGTTCGCTTGGGGCGAAAAGGCACTCTCGTTTCTGAGCGGAACCTCACCGCTGTTTGGTCTGGGAGAAGGTGGCCCCCAGTTCGATCGCCGCGGCTCGATTGACCTTATGCAGAGCGGCCAGGGCGGGTACAAACTGGCCACCCACGGGGGCCGTGTTCCCATTCCTTGGATCATCAGCGCGTCGGGATGGGCGATATTTTTTCATCAGCCCTTCGGCACCTTCGACCTGACTGGACCGGAAGGACGATTTCTACCCGCGGGCGCCGGTTCGGCCCTGCCCCTCGATCTGTTCTTCGTCGTTTCTTCCGAACCGTCTCAGATTATGGCGGAGTATGCACGCATCACTGGCTATACCGAGATGCCGCCGTTGTGGAGTTTGGGCTATCAGCAGTCGCATCGCACGCTCGCCAGTCGAGAGGAAGTACTCGCCGAGGCGAGAACTTTTCGCGAAAAGAAACTACCTTGCGACACGCTCATCTACTTAGGCACGGGCTTTTGTCCCTCGGGCTGGAACACGGAGAATGGTTCTTTCGTGTGGAATTCCCGCGTCTTTTCTGATCCCCAGGAAATACTCGATGAGTTGCACCGGCAGAATTTTAAGGCGGTCGTGCACGTCGTGATTCTTTCCGACGAACTCCATGGATCGGTGCAGGACTCCTGTCAGCTCTCGCGGTTCGACGAAGGAAAAACCAGTTGCTATTGGGACGCGCACCGCAAAACTTTCGCAATGGGCGTGGACGGTTGGTGGCCGGACGAAGGCGATCCCCTCGATATCCGGTCGCGTCTGGCGCGGAATCGAATGTACTGGGAAGGGCCGCAGGTCGATAGGCCGAAGGAACGGCCATATGCATTGCATCGCAACGGTTACGCCGGCATGCAGCGATATGCTTCGTTTCTTTGGTCGGGAGATGTGTATTCCACCTGGGAAACGTTGCAGACCCACATTCCGATTGCGCTCAACACCGCGCTCAGCGGCATTCCGTATTGGGGCACCGACATCGGGGGCTTTGTGCCCACCAAGGAATTTACCGCGGAACTATATCTGCGTTGGTTTCAGTTCGGGGCGTTTTGTCCGCTATTTCGCAGTCATGGCCGCACTTGGAAATTGCGCCTTCCATGGGGGTGGAATACGGGAGATCCCGGGCCCGTGGAGATCGGTCATTACAATGGCGCCGCCATTCCCGATGCGAGCCAGCTGCGGGATACCCGTGTGGAGCCGATTTGCCGGAAGTATCTCGAACTGCGATACCGGATGTTGCCCTATCTATACAGCGCGGTGCGGGAGTGCGCGACTACGGGTATGCCGATCATGCGTGCTTTATGGTTGCATTTTCCCGACGATCCAACGGCCGTCGGGTGCCAGGACCAGTATCTGTGGGGAAGGAGTGTGCTGGTGGCTCCGGTGGTTGAAAAAGGAGCGACCGCGCGCCAGGTCTACCTCCCGCGTGGCACCTGGTATGACTTCTGGACTGGCGAGCGAGTCGCTGGCGGTCGGTACGTGAGCCGGACAGTTGACCTCGAAACCATACCCCTTTATATACCTGCGGGATCGATCCTGCCGCTGGGCCCGGTGAGGCAATTTGCCAGTGAGAGGGTCGACGAGCCGGTCTCCATTTCGATTTATCCCGGCGCAGATGCGTCATTCTTGCTCTATGAAGATGACGGCACATCGTTCGACTATCGCAACGGAGAATGGACGGGAATCCAAATGGAGTGGGACGATACGAGTAGAATCCTTGCCCTGCAGCTCGCGCCCGGTTCCCGGATGCTGCCACCGAGCCCGAGAATCCTCACGGTGAAACTCGCGGAGAAGGCGCGCCGCGCTGTATTTGACGGAAGGCCGATCCGCGTTTGGTTCTAAATTCGCGAGGACTCTCCTGTCGGTCTAGGTAGTTCATTTTGCTTAAACCAACCATTTTCGCGCCGAGGCCACGCATATCCAGCTTGGCCTATGTTTTCGACGTAGGTTTTCGACTGTCGACATCACCGTGACAGACTCGATTCTTATCGGATCTCTGTCTCGATATGCCGGAAGAGACTGTTCAGACAGTGCGGACGACGAGGACACAGCGGCGTCGGATGCCAGCCACGACCGCAGGAAGCACAATATTGCTCAGGAGAGAAGGTGGCGCACCGGAGTGCGCCACCTTCTCGAGCCCGAATCACTGCTTCCGCCCCTTCCCTGCTACCGCAGATCGAAGCGCAGGAGGGTGAGCTGGCTGGCTAACTGCGACGTCCGGCGCTGAGAGCTGCCCGATCGTACCCTCGAACTAGCAGGCCGAAGGCACATTATTTCTTCGGCGGCGACTGGACCGGACGCTCGCTGCTGGGAGGAACGATGTTCTTCAGCCGCATGTAGGTGACGAGGTTGCCGTAGTGTTCCATGTTGTGCATGTTGTTGACCGTCAGCACGGCCAGTTTCGGCGCGTCGTTTCCGAAGAGCTTCACCATTTGGGTAGCGGAGGCGTCGGTCATGCCCACGTAGGCCTTGTCGCAGTAGGCAAAGGCGTCTTTCAGCGCGACGATGAGATCGGCTTTCGAGGTTTTGCTCTGCTCGATCTTTGGAGCGGGATTCTCCTCGCCAAGTTCAATGGAACAGAACAGGTATTGGGAGTCGGCTAGGTGTCCAATAATCTGGCCGAAGCTCCGCACCGCATCCGTGGGCTTAAAGTTGTAATTCTCTTCGGGCACTTTTTCGGCGGAGCGGAGCAGGATATCCTTCACCCGTCCGTAGGCGATCTTATTCCATGCGCTGAGCGGATTGTTTGGGACCGGGACGACAGAGGCTTTCGGCGGATTTTCCTGGGCCAAGGCGGCGGCCGTCGCGAGAAGGCAAATCAGAAGTATTCGCATTGGTTCTCCTCTTCAACATTGTCGGGATCGTACCTAGCACTCGGATTAGTAGCCCATGCGGGGAACTAGTTGTAAACAGCTGGTTGTTGATGCCAGATCAAAAACACCCCTTCCGGAGTTGGCTGTGAGTGATTGCCGTATCCGCAGGAAAGGCGCACCTAGCGACGCCAATCATTAACTGCCTGGCCCGCGCACGCTGCGAATACTTGCGAAATACCTGTCGAGCGCGGCTCTTGGTCGATCTGTATCTGCAGGCCCGCTTCCGGCCGACTTAAGCTCCGTTTTCTGAATCAGTTGGAACCACAAGGAATCCGGATCGGAATCGAAAACCGCTCCTGCATCCGCCTGAAAAATAAACCACGCACCCATTTCTACCTCCCTCCGCAGTTGATCGTTACTCCATCCGGCGCAGCCCAGATAAACGTGAAAACCACTAGGGTCAGGTCGAGTCGAGATGGTCTGCTCGAAGAGGGTCTTCGTGGAAATCAGGTAAACCGCACCGAAAATGCGCTGCGCTCCTTCGATCTTCGCCGGCGACTGGAGCAACGCAAACACCGCTGGAGCTTCTACCGGACCTCCGAGATAGACCGGGTCTCCGAGGTGTTTCGCGAAATCGAACCCCTCAAGCACTCGTGAAAGCGGGATATCTGTGCGCCGGTTGAGAATCAGTCCAAACGCACCTTCGGCATCGTAGCGAACCAGCAGGACTACCGTCTTAGCGAAATGCGGATCGGCGAGCCCCCGGCTCGCCACCAGCAACTTCCCGGCACCCAGATCCCCGGCATTCCTGGACTGTACTGGGAGAAGAACGGTCGGCCGGATTTCGTTTTCCGCACGGAATGCCTTGGCCCAATTCGATCGGCCTAGCCGATTCGCCGGAGGGCCCGTGTACCAGAGCGACCCATCAGGGGAAAGTGCCGGATCGTGCGGTCGCGAAATCGCCATCGGTACATCAAATCCCTCGTTCTGAATCTTTGACATACCCACCACAATAAGAGCAATAATCGCGGCCAGCATTGAGAAAAAGCACAGTTTGTGTATGGACATGGCTGCTCTCCTCACTGGGAAATTACATCCTTTGTTCCGAAAGCACTCGCACGCCAATGAGATTATAGTCAGCAGCCTGCGAGGAGGTGCGCGAATAGATCACTAGAACGCTGAAAATGTTCTGGCCAGCAAAGTGGCCTCTGACTTGCAGCTGATCACAAGCCCTGATGATGACCTTTGCCAGACGCGGCTTCCCTTCCTTTGCTTGGACATTCACAAGGGATCGTAGCTTCCTACCTGGCCAAGTCTATCTCTAATCATTGACTGGCCACCGGAGATATCCCGCGGAGGAGGATTTGGAGCCCTTGACTGTTCTTCGGCTCCATTTCTTGCGGCGGAGAGGTTTTTCCTTCGCACAACAGGAAGGCCGTTGAGTGTCTGATGGAATAATTGCCCTGCTGCTCGATTGCGTTTGAACCGACGTAATTGTGGACGCACTTCAGCTAGTTGGCAGCGGCGGAGATGTATGCCGCCTCCCGCGCATAGGAATCTGCCTCGCATCGCACGTAAGACCACTTGTGCGCTTGCACCTAAACCGGCTGTTCAGGTTCTCTCCGGAAATCGGCGGGGAATCGTTGACAGCAAATCGAGGATTCGGATCACCGAGCGATTACAAGACACCGATCCCGTAGTATGGCCTTGAAAAACGGCCGTGGGGGCCACAGAGTAGTAGATGCTCCGTGTATCGCGAATTTGAACCAGAACTCCGAGAAGACAGTGTTCTGGCGATCCGGGAACGAAGCGCCGCGTGAGGTCGTATGCTATGCCTATGGCCAATCGACTTTTCGCCGTTGTTACGGTTTTGTTGGCGACTGCCTTTGCTGTTGCCCAAGAGAGAACTCCCAACGTACGTCCTCGTGCCTCCGAAGTGGGGCTGAAGGTTGGGGTGCTGCCGACAGGACCGCTCGACGCGATCACCGATGTTGCCGATGTCGAAGTCGGACATACGACCATTATTCGCGGCGACAACGTTCGCACCGGCGTGACCGCCATTCTGCCACATTCCGGCAATCTCTATCGCGAGAAAGTGCCGGGCGCGATTTTCGTGGGCAATGGTTTCGGGAAATTGGCGGGCGCCACGCAGGTCGATGAAATGGGCGACATCGAAACGCCCATTCTGCTGACATCGACCACCAGCGTGCCGCGCGCAGCGGACGCGCTGATCAGCTTCATGTTGGCACTGCCGGGCAACGAGGATGTGCTGTCCATCAACCCGGTGGTCGGCGAAACCAATGACGGATACTTAAGCGACATTCGCGGTCGCCACCTCACGCCCGACGACGTGTTTGCTGCCGTCAAGAACGCAAAAGGCGGTCCGGTCGAGGAGGGTGATGTTGGCGCGGGCACGGGCACGGTCGCCTTCGGGTGGAAGGGCGGCATTGGCACCTCTTCGCGCCGGCTGCCGGCTAATCTCGGGGGGTACACGGTTGGGGTTCTCGTCCAGACCAATTTCGGCGGCATCCTCACGATTGCGGGCGCTCCCGTGGGCCAGGAACTGGGCCAGTTCTACCTCCGTAAGGAACTACAGCAGGCCGGCGGCGGGAAAGACAAAGCAGACGGATCATGCATGATCGTCGTAGCCACCGACGCGCCGCTGGATGCGCTGAATCTGAAGCGGCTAGCGGCGAGGGCATGGCTGGGCGTTGCGCGCACGGGGAGTTCTGCCTCAAACGGCAGCGGAGACTATGCGATCGCATTCTCGACGGCATTGCAGGTGCGGATCCATGCCAATGACAAAGCGCTTACGCGGAGCATTGTCGTGATGATCAACGACGCGATGTCGCCCCTGTTTCAGGCAGCGATCGAAGCAACGGAGGAAGCAGTGTATAACTCGATGCTCAAAGCGACGACAATGACTGGCAATGGACATACGGTTGAAGCTCTGCCGATTGAGAAGACTGCGGAGATACTTAAAGAACACCGAGTGATCAAGTAAGGAATCGCTCACACTGGTTCCGGACAGCCGACGACCCAACCACAACCTCCGTCGGAGTCAGCCGCAAAAACACGCCGGGAGCACTGCCTCCGCCGTTAACCGGTCTCTCGAACCAAATGCCCAGGATCGCCTAGTTCGCTGAATGCCACGATTGCTCATTCACGTGCCCCCGCCAGCTCGTAGGCGGAATCCAGCCGCGCCTATGATTTGGTCGATACCCGGATTTCCATTACCGACTCAGGCTGCGTCTCTGCGTCGGATTATCGTTGCCATGGCACGAAATCATTGGCCAGACTCCCCTGCCCGTCTCCGCCGTCAGGGTGCGCCACGATAAAAGTCCTGCTATACGAGAACCGCTCTCCCTCAGAGGGGAATAACCAGGCGCGTGTAAAGCTCCGGATCGCCGACACGGCTCGATGCAAGCAAGATACGGCGCTCTGCCGGCTTTTCTTCGCCATTGCGTCCCGCGCCAGGTGATCCCACGTACTGATACGCGCGAATCTCGACGCGCTCAAGTCACTACCATGTGAAGAAAACTGTCAAAATCTTCCGGAGAAATAATAAGAAAGCGAAAGATAGTCGAGACCATCGCATGTTTCGCACCGTTTGTCGTGCCGGGCACCGGATGAACAATTTCTCGGTGCTCAACCGATCGACGTATTGCCGTCTTCACAGGGCCGTACTCGCACGATCTCCTCGGGAGGACCGTAACCGCGACCGTAGGCAAGCTCGGAGACGGTGTAGCTCTTCAACTCGGCCCAGCTCCATCGACTAGAAATGGGCGGCCTGCCGCACGAACAGTATAGGATCCATTCCTCCATGGCTCCTTTAGCAAGAGGCACCAGATACGATCCGTTGCGGTAGGGACTGAAACCGACCAGATATCGAGTCAGGCACTTCGGGCACTCGACGCAATGGCGAATACGGAGTGTCATGGCACAGGCACGCTCGATGAAACAGGTGGAACCGAGCGTCGAGGAACGGTCGGCAGTTTGGCAGTAGATCGACATGAACACTTCGTCTATCATCAAAGTATGAATGTCGAGCGCGACGCTGACGCGGCAGTCTCCAGAATTGCGGCGGCCATCGGCGAGCGGGCGCGTGCTCGCATCCTTTATTGCCTGGTGGACGGGCATGCGCGAACCAGTACGGAGCTATCGGTGGTGGCCGCAGTGAGTCCGTCGACCACGAGCGTACACCTGAAGCGACTGCAGACAGCGCACCTTGTCAAAGTGCTCGTGCAGGGGAAGCACCGCTTCTACAGCCTGGAAGGGCCCGATGTGGCCCGTGCATTAGAAGGGCTGAGTGTCCTCGCCGCCGGCTGTCGCGACCGTTTTGCACCCCGCACGCCCAGCCGGCTCCGTGCCGCCCGCACCTGCTACGATCACCTGGCGGGCGCGGTGGGTGTTTTGCTCCATGACCGCTTCAAGGCACTAGGATGGCTAGCCGGCTTCAACACCAAAGACGATACCTATGGCCTCACTCCAAATGGAACAAAGGCGATTGAGGCTTTAGGAATTGACATCGAGTCAACTCGAGCGCTGCGCCGCCGGTTTGCCTACGCATGTCTGGATTGGAGTGAGCGGCGGCCCCATGTCGGAGGGGCGCTCGGGGCAGCGCTCCTGAAAGTCGCGCTGAAGAAAAAATGGGTGCTCCAGGACCTTGACAGCCGAGCCTTGCGCGTCACAAATCTCGGGCGACGCGAAATGCTGATCCGATTCGGCCTTCGTATTTGAAAACAGATGGTGGGAGTTGCAACGGGAACCGAGCAATGCAAACTAGCGGTGCCCATCCCTTCTCCTCCCATCCAGCGGACGCGGTGATAACCTCACGTTGGCACTGCCCGGCAACGGGGATGTACTGCCCATCATCCCGCAGTTTGCGCTGTTCAACAGTTCAACACCGCAGCCTTGGCTTCTACGTCATAACCGTGGTCTCCACGCAACCGATCAACGATCCGAGAATGCCGCGACTGCTAGCACGTGATCTTTGCCGCACCATCGCTCCATACGTAAACCTAGGCGATTCTGGACCATGAGACGTTGACTCAGAATCTGTAGTCTCTTATGCTTAGTTCGTGGCTGCACGGATCCTGGCAGCAACAGAGTCGCCTATGACTGCCATCACTAGCCTCAGTCTCTAAAGGGCGGTCGCGGCACCCAGCCGCACCTGTATACGCCCTCAACACGACACGTGTGATTGACTCAAAAGCCGCTGAGGTTGGCTTATCTATGAAATTGCAATCGCTTGGCTGGAGTGCGTTTTTTGAAGCACATCTACAGAACACATCATCACGCCCCTGCCGTGTAGTTTCCGAAGGTACTGATCTTTTTCTCGTCCACGATGGCGTGCGCGAGGTATTCGCGTCACCCAGAGGGCGTTTACGCCATCAACCGGGTTTTCCTCCCGTGGTGGGCGATTGGGTGCTGGTGGAGCGTGCGGACGGTGACAGATACGTGGTGGAGAGAATCCTGGAGCGTCGCACGGCCATTGTTCGGAAACAAGCGGGGTCGCACGCGTCGGCACAGGTATTAGCCGCGAATGTGGATCGGGTCTTGCTGGTCACATCGATGAATCAGGACTTCAGTGTGCGGCGTATGGAGCGGTACTTGACCTTGATCTGGGAGAGCGGCGCCACCCCGATCATTGTACTGACGAAGGCTGACTTGGTGGCCGATATCGGCCCATTTCGCCGCGAAGCAGAAAAATGCGCTCTCGGCTTTCCCGTACTTTGCATCAGTAACGTGTCGGGCGACGGGATCGGCGACCTTTGTTCGTCGCTCGTGGTGGGCGAAACCGTTGCCCTGCTCGGTTCTTCAGGAGTGGGCAAATCCACCCTAGTCAATGTGCTCGGCGAAGCTAAGCTGCGCGAGACCAGAAGCGTGCGCGAAAAAGACGGTAAGGGAAGACACGCTACAACGGACCGGCATCTCGTCCGGCTACCTTCAGGTGTGCTCCTTATCGACACGCCGGGACTTCGTGAGGTGCAACTCTGGGCCAGCGATACAGCGGTCGCGCAAACCTTCCCGGAAATTTCCGAGCTCGCGATCAATTGTCGATTTCGCGACTGCCAGCATGAGGGAGAGCCCGGATGTGCCGTGCTTGCGGGTGTCGGGACCGGAAAGATTGACGCGCGGAGGCTCGACAGTCTTCGCCGCCTTCGTCGCGAGCTGGACCATCTCGATCGGCGGGCCGATCCGCTGTCAGCAATGCAGCATAAAAACAAGATCAAACGGATCATGCGCGCCCAAGAACAACAGCAGCGCCGCAGGACAAAGCCTTAACAGACTTCCGGTTGGTGGTGTGCAGCCATTGTCCCGGCACGAAGCAATTGGAAGAACAAAGTCGTGTGAGAGGTGGGCGGGCGTCTCGTGGAGTCACAGCCACCTGATTGGGTGATAGGCCGTCCATAGGACCGATAAGCGAAGCCATCGACCGAGTTTGGTGCAGGTAACTGACCGCGAGCATATTCCGACCGTATCTCGCCCAAATTTTTGCACTCTATTCCTACTCCTAATTTTGTCCCGCCTCAATGCCCCTACATCTTTCGGGAGTCGAGATTAATCTTGCCCCTTCCCATGAATCACAATAGAGCGCAAAATTCTGTTCAAGCATGGCGCCAAGCGCCGGCAGCGAACACATGACAAAAGTGATTTTGTGCCGAGCAGGACCAGGGACACCAGCGGGTGCTCGGAGTCACGACAACGATACTGAGGAGCCTGCAAATGGCCAACATCGATGACTTCTTTGGCACTCCACCAAGGACGTCCGTGAACTGACGAGTTGATCCCAGCGTCATTTGAAAATGCCCCCATAACACGAGACCAGGAGGTCACACCAATGAAGACAGCGCTTGTATTCTTGGCTTTGCTTTTCATGACGTCATTTTCAGCCCCAGCACAGGAGACGACACGAAAAGACCCTTACTTGATCATCTGGCCGGTAGTTGGATCCTTCAGGGCACCATTGCTGGACACGAGACTACGCACGATATCGAATCCGAATGGGTGCTCGGCCATGAATACTTGCGAGTTCACGAAACATCGCGCGCGAAGAACGTTCATGGCGAGCCTGCGTATGAAGCGATCGTCTTTATTGAATGGGACGAATCGTCGAGCGAATACAGATGCTTGTGGCTCGACTCGACCGAGGGCGGTGGCCTCTCGGTCCCTATTGCTCAAGGCAAACGGGGCAATGACGAAATCGCGTTCTTATTCAGCGCCAAGGATAAGGACAACGGCGTCCGCACAACGTTCGTCTACAGCAAGGGCGAGGACACTTGGAGCTGGCTTATCGATAACAAACGCGGCGGCAAGCTAACGTCTTTTGCGCGAGTAAAGCTCACCAGGAAATAGAAACTACATCATGCCAACCCGGACCCGAACGATCCAGCCAGCGCTCGGGAACTGAAGCGCTCTGCGCCCGATATAGCGACCAGGCCTTCGTTTTGAGTACCAGCAGCCGGTGGCAATGCAGGCGAGAATTACCGATCGCTAAAAATATCCTGTGGTCCGTCCTGATTCTCTCCCCGGGAACGCGCTCCCATGCTGCCGGGGTCATTCCCGTGTCGCTTCGGGCGTACGCACCGCATCCTTACGCGTGATGAGTACGCTCTCGCCATAGTCGTGCAGGTGATGGCAGTTCACGACTTCCACACTGGCCTCGAACGCCGGGACTTTCTGCCGAAAGCGACAACCTCGCGATCCTGTTCTGCATCATCCGCTCGCTTTCGCCAGTGGATGGTCCTGCTCCCACTGCACTGCGCGGACGTCTGCGAGATCCTCGTCCGGCAGGTTGATCATCCACTGGAACATGTCGTTCTTGTCCCGTTCGATGAAAAACGTGCCGCAGCGATCGCCCACACCACGCAATCCCTAGTGCAGCAGGAACCAGGCGTTTTCGTTTTCCTCGTGGCCAACTTCGATCAAGTGCCCAAGCTGAATGATGTGTAGCGGACTAGTCACCTCAGACAGGCTTTGCACCGGGAACTATCATCGCCGTCCCTTCTGACAACGGACCGATCGAGGGCCAGATCAACCGACTCAAGGATTCCATCGGTTGCGGCTGTTGCGGAAAAGCTCTTTATTGACCGCCATTCCTGAACCACCCCTTTCGAACAGTTCTAGGTCATGCCATAAAGTCCAGCACATCACTGGACTAAGGACGACCTAGACCTTGTGCCAAAGTTTTAACCATAGTGCCATTAGCATCGTCGTCTTTGAAGGCCCAGACCATCGCCCCGCCGAGTCCGCCGGGGACGCGGAGATTGACGTAGAGAGCTTTTGCCGAGGCAATGGATGGGTCGTCGTAGGTCCAGAAAGTCACGGTTGTAGGGTCATAGATCCATTGCGCAATTCTTATGGGATCGTAATGATGTGTGAATCCGGCAAGACCCTCGAGCGTGAGAAACGTGGCGACTCCGGGTGTTTCGAGACTGTCGCCCGCGGGCGAGGGAGCCGGCCCGGTCGAGGTCATGTATAGACCGCCATGGGCGTCGGGAACGCCGATCCAGCCGGCGCCATATAGGGGCACGCCCAGCACGAGCTGGCGGGCGGGCACTCCGGCGTTGAGGTAAGCGCTGACCACAGCATCGACATAGAGGCCCTGGCCAAAGTTGGGATCTTGCCGCGAGTCGAAAAGCGAAGCAGCATGGTTGGTGACGGTCTCCCATGTTCCGTTCAAGTCATAGCCCTGCAGGTTGAAGAAATCGAGTTGCCGGGCGACCTCGCCGAGTTCGATGTTGGAATAGTTCTGGGAGCCGGCAGGGGCGAAGATGGTGAGAAGATAGTGGCGATGGTTGGCTTGGCCGACGGCGTCGAGCTGATTGCGGAACTCCCGCAGCAGGAGAGTGAAATTATGCTTGTCGGCCGCGGTGGGAAATTCCCAATCGATATCGATGCCGTCAAACAGACCGGCGGCGGATATGCTGCCGGCGATGTTGCCGTTGATGAAGAGGTCGATACAGGAAGCGGCCAACTGCGAACGCAATGCCGGGGTGCTGGCAGCATAGGAGAATCCCTCCGCGTTCGCACTGGAGGCGCCGCCGAGGGAAATCATGATCTTCAGGTCGGGGTGCAGTTGTTTTAGCTGTTGAAGGGCGGCGAAGTTGCCATACAGCGGACCGGGATATGCCTGGCCGCTGACGCTGGGAAGATAGGGGTCCTGATAATCGGCCCAGGCGTCGGCAAGCTGGCATTGGGCGTTAGGCGCGCCGGTGGTGGGCGCGACGTTGGCGAAGGCATACGTAAGATGCGAGATGCTATTGGCGACACCGTTGCTCTGAAGATTAGCGACATTGTAATTCGCGGCATAAATGCTCCATTCCTCGAAGTACCCAGCAAGGATCTTGTGTTGGTCGGAGCGGTATGCACGATCGTCGCGGGCGAGGCCCGGCGTGCCGTAAGCGAGCAGCAAAGTCATAAACAATCCGGCAGACAGGACCTGCCATATGCGCTGAGCGTGAAATGTTTTCATAATGGGAGGGTATCCTTCCGGCTGAAATTGCGGACCGGGTAAGTGTAGACCTCTATAGCACGTTGGGCAACCATAATTGTGATTGATTGGATTTAATCGACACGTTAACCAGTGCTATATAGCTCTACGAGCGGCTTTGCGCCGGCGGAAGCCTCACAAATTCTTAGGCTGCAAGTCTTCGTTCCCAGCGCGGATCACCGCCGGTTCGCCTGTGACTCGCCGAGAATCGTCCGTAACGATCCTGTGGTGCAACTCGGTTTTCCCGCTTGCGTACCCCAAGCTCGGGCAAACGGTCCGGAGGTTGGAAACATCGACGTTGCCTTTGTCCAAGTGTATTTGCGCAATTCGAGAAGGCATCGCAGCCGATCCCTGGAGGCATCCAATTGATGTATCTGGATAAAACAGCGGGGAGGCTATCACCAGAACGCGCGCGGCCATGAGTGAGCGGCTGGAAAGCACAGATCCCACCCCGCCATGTAGAGGGTGATCCTAAATTGATATTTGCTCAAAGGCAGATGGACCGGTGCAGCCGGTCTTGCACCCCGCTTGCGATAGATCGAATCTTCACGGTATGCGTGCGACCCCCGCACACGAAAACGCCTCCCGCGCTAATTAACACATAATGCCACATCCTTGAATCGCGCCGGGGCTCAATAAATAAAGGAAGCCTTCACAACGCGTGACAATGACCGTGACTGGAGACCCCGCGCATTCTTTCCGCCTCCTCTCTCCGCCCAATCCGCCTTGGAGTTGGGCGCACAACGGAAGATGCGAACGGCGGAGCCACATTTCACGTCGTTCACGAATGCTTGGCGCTGAATTGGAGCGGTCTCGCAAGGAGGAAGAATCAAAGGAGCGACCCATCCGGTGAAGAAAATCATAGTGAATGTGAATGATCAGCAGCACATCTTGGCGGTCGATTCGGAAACGACGCTGGCGCTTGTTTTGAACGACGCACTTGAGTTGCGCGGACCCGGTGGCAGGTACTCACGTCCGCGTTGCGTCTAGGAGTAGGCTATTCCGCAAGGAACACACCGGTACCGATCCGGAATTCTGTGAGGGGTTTGAGATTCTTCTTGTAGCCGCTAGTAACTGCGTACTCCTTCCCCCCTTTAACGCGGAGACCATACTTTCCCGTCGAGTACGGCTTGATCTCTACCACAAACGAGGTATTCACGAGCGCAGATCGATGGATCCGAATGAATCCGTACGGCTTCAGCTTTTCTGCCACCATCGAGATTGACTCGCGCAGCAGATAGGAATCCGATTCCCGCTGCACAGACACATAATTGCCCTCCGCTTGAACTGCGACCACATCGCCAGGATTGATGAAGAGAATCCTACCCTTGGCTTTGATTGCGATCATCGGCTGGCCCGGACGAGACAGTTTCTGCAACCGCGGCAAAGCTTCGATCAATTGTGCGGCTCGCTCGCCCTTTGCTCTCCGAGCGGCCCGGTCCAAGGCTTCGTTGATCTTTTCGTTCGAGAAAGGCTTTAGCACGTAGTCTACGGTGTGCCTTTCGAAGGCTGTGACCGCCTGTTCCACGTGTGCGGTTACAAACACGATCGACGGCAACGGAAGGCTTCGTTCCCGAAGTTCGTCTACTAGTTCAGTACCCGACAGGTCCAGCATATTGATGTCGAGAAGCAAAACATCGTAAGCGTCCCTGGCCAATTTCTCGAGCGCTTCGATCGCATCGTTGGCCGAATCGATATGCTCCACATCTCTCCTTACCGACAGGACATTTGCCAAAGCCGATTGGGACAGGCAATTATCATCCACGATTAGCACTCGCATGGTTTCCACTCACCATCCATCTCTGTTCCATCAGGCGTAAACGTCTTGGCTGACCGCCCCAGACACGTCGGTCCGTTGCTCGCGCCTCGCTCTATGCCCCAAACTTCTTCGCCACTACCGGCCCCTCCGGTCGATGGAACTTCGGCTTGCCGGATCCCGTTCGTCGACGACGAACATGCTCCGCTCCGGCCATTGCCCGTTTGTCATAGATCACCATCTGGCTTCCGATTCGTAAGATAAACCACCGTTGTTGCTGCCAACCACGACGCTCGAGAAAACATCGGCCCATGCTTCGCCTTGCGGTGTGCCCCTACTTGGCCCTGACTGGGTCTGGCGTTCCATCCGACCACCAGCCGGCGGGGATCATGAATACGTCGATTGGTTCCGGAGCACCACTGAACTGTGGATTCAGCATGACGGGAGAGTTGGGCAGATCGGCACCCCAAACGGCCCCGTCCATGAGTGGAGTGTAAAACATCAGGTGTGCGATCCAATTGTGGTGGTCGTCATCGGTAAGATATTGTTCTTTCGACATCATGTAGCACATGGCTCCAGGCTCGAGGGGCGGCAGCTCTTGCTTTATGAAGGTTTTGATGCCGTCGTTGATCTGAGCTTTGGATTGACCGGCCAACACCAGCTCCGTTCTTTTGTAAGTCAGCGGCAGGATGGAGCGGACGGCCGGCGGATTGAAGCAGACCGGACCTCGAATTCTAGGGTTCCAAAAATTAACAGCACCATCACCATCGAATGGGCCCATCCACGCTCGCTCCACAGCGCATACGAAACCATTCTTGCCTTTGACTGCGGTTTCATAGCCATGCCGTCCAAGCACGACGACGTCGGCATCGCGTGAGATGGCCTCCGGCGCCGCGCTGCGAGCCATGGCAATCTCCGCGTTTCGATCCATCAGGTATTGGTCAAGCGGGGCCATGCTCGGATACTGCCCTTTGGCATCCCGGGCTAGCGTTTGCCACGCTGTGATCAGCACCATAGCCAGCAGTAAGCTTCCTAGTGTGATCGTCCTGACTATCTTTGGGTTCATCGATTTCCCCCTGCGATACTGACTTAAAATACGCCTTCCTGGGAAGCGGCAATCACCAGTCTGACGTACATTCATACCGGTAGGTATGCTAACAGTGCAAGACAACATGGGCATAAGCGCGAACCCAATCATCTCTTGCTCTTGCAAAGCCGCCCCGATTGCACTACGGTTTCACGAAGCATGTTGCAACCCTCATGAAAGCGGCGGACTAGTTTCGGCCTGCCGCTCGCGCCCTGCCGCGCTCCGGGCGCAGCGATTCGATTTGGCCGCGGACCCTTCTTTGGCCAAGTTGCATCGTCCTGGGATCTTGCGAATTCTTACCTAAAACGACGTACCCCTCCCACGCCGCGATAAGGAAAGTGGCCGTTTCATTCGCGTTTATATCACTCCGCACTACCCTGCGTTTCTGTCCCTCGCGCAGTGCCTCCGCCATGGCGTCGTGCCAGTCCTGATAAACTCTTGCTGTCCTCCTGCGAAATCCCTCATCGATACCTGACATCTCTTGAGACAAGTTAAGCAAGGGGCAGCTACGCCGAATGTCTTCTCTTTTCAGCGATTCGGACTGAACAATGCGCACCAAAACATCGATCGGGTTCGTGGCGTTCCGTAAAGGCTGCACCCACTTCTGATGTAGGTTACTTGCGATGACCTCATCCACTACGGCATAGCCGAGGGCCTCTTTGTTATCGAAGTGGTGGTACAACGCGCCCTTGGTCACGCCCGCTCTGGTCAGAATGGCATCCAGGTCAGCATTTCGAAATCCCGAGCGGTGCATCTCCTGGAAGGCGGCCCGCAACAAGCGCCCTCGCGTGCGCTCTGGATCTCGCGGTGTGGCCCGGCTGCGTCTCGGTCTGATTTTACTTTCCAACATACCAACCAGTATGCATTTTACGATTGCAATTGTCGAGGCAAATGTTCTTCCGGCTGCTCGAAACGCGGACCCACGTTCCCCATCCGGCTTCCCTAATCCCATATCCATCGGCGGCGATCTCTACTGATATCCGTATGAATTGCTCAGTGAGCTGGTCTACTTTGTTTCTATATTTGGTCAATTCGTCACTCCCTAGCCCGGAAACACGCACCTGAGTATTGCACCCTCACGTATTTTCCTCCCCAGAGGGCCCTTGGCTTGCCTAGTTCGAAATCAACGCTCTACGCGGGTGCCTCCGCGACGCTGGTCGGCCAGTGACAGGCGGTCGCAGGGTGAATTTACCCACTCGCGCGTTTAGCCGACCCGCTTCAGCCGTATGTCATAGGAAGCGCAGGAAGGAAGATAACCACGAGAAATAATCCGGCAATGACCCGGAGCGTTGCGGGGCGGCTATGATCCCTGTTCTCTCATTCCGTTGAAAGAGGTTGGTGAACTTAGGGCCGTTTGGCCGCAGATTTCCCCTGGTTAGAACTTGCCATGACCCCCCGTCTTCGCCGTTGCGTCGAGTGTCCGAAGTGCCGCACGCGATATCTGGTCGGTTTCAGCCCGTACCGAAACGGTTCTTACCTGATTCCTCTCGCCGTCAGCTCCCTGGAAGAATGGACCTTGTATTGTGCCTGCGGCAGGCCGCCGGTCTCCAGTCAATGGCATTGGAGGGAGTTGAAGGTGTACGTGGTTTCCGGTCCGGCTCACGATCGTGGTTATGGTCCACCCGAAGAGATTGTTCCGGCAGCCGGAATATCGCGCCATTTCAGTTGAGGGCTCCTATTTGGGTTCGTTACCACCCCATCGAGCGGGAGAACACGAAATCTTCTCGTCTTCTTGATAAACCCACTTCTGCTATTGTCACGTTCGCTCCTCTGGCGTATCCGGTAATCTCGGGCCAATGACAGTACCCTGTTCTTCGTGGCTATTTGTGAAAACAGTCGGGTCGCTAGGTCCCAAACCCCTTCTCCGGCCTCATCCAAAACGCCACAATCGATCCTATTAGGAGGATCGAAACGCTGCCGAGAAACGGCAGATTCCAGTTCCCTGTCCTGTCGATCACGTATCCGAACACCAGCGGCGAAACGATGGCGGCGAGCGGCGAACCGATATTCATCAGGCCGCTAGCAGAGCCTGAGAACTGTGGAGCGATGTCCATGGGAATAGCCCACATTGGTCCGATTGTGAATTCGGCAAAAAAGAAACCCAAGCTCAGGCAAATCGCTGCCGCGGAGACGCTCCGCACGAAAAAGATGAGAAGCATGCACTGCATCGAACAAAGAAATCCGGCCACCACGAGATTGCGGCGGGCCATGGTGCGATCGCCGGTCTTGCTCAGGATGCGGTCGCTGACGACCCCGCCCAAGGTGTCTCCGACAACACCGGCAAAAAACACGCTCGACGAGAACAGTGCGGAGTTCTTTACGTCGAGTCGGTAACTGTGCAAGAAGAAAGACGGAATCCACGCCAGGTAGAGCCAGAGCGTCCATCCGTAACAGAAATAGACCACAGTGACGGGGAGCATGCGATGTGCCAGGGACAGCCAGGGCACAGGGGAAACCTCCCTGTCGCGTGAGACAAAAGCTGGAAGAGATTCGAGTTCCTTTGCAGTGATGCTGAAATGACCGGCGGGATTGTCGCGAAAATAGAGGGCCCATGCTAAAGCCCACGCAAGGCTCACGCATCCTAGCACGACAAACGAGCCACGCCAGGTAATCAGCGCCATCAGCCAGGCAACCAGCGGTGGCGTGACGGCCGTGCCCAGCCTGGAACTTGAATGGGTGATCCCTTGGGCAAATGCTCGCCTGCGCTCGGGAAGCCAATCGCACATGGCGCGGGTTGCAATTGGAAATGTCGCGCCCTCTCCGAATCCGAGTACAGCGCGCGCCGCGAGCATGGCGGCGAGTGTGGTCGTCATCCCCGTGACTAAGGTCGCACTTCCCCAAATCAAAGCCGACACGGTGAGCGTCCATCTCGCACCGAAGCGGTCGCTCAACCACCCGCCAATCGTAGTAAAGAAGACGTACGGATACGCGAACGCCGAGAAGACGAGTCCGACTTGTGCATTGGTCAGGTGGAGATCCCGCTTGAAGACCAGTGAAGCAGTACTCACATTGACTCTGTCAATGTAGGTGATGCCATACATCAGGCAGAGTAGTACGAGCACGATTGTTGTCGCAAATGGGAAGCCACTCCGCACCCCCACTGCCCGTGCTCCAGACCCCACAGACCCGCTCCCGTCCTCTGAGATTTTGCAAAAATGCGCACAGCCACTGCTTACCGAAAACCTATTTTGCTGGCACTGGTTCAGCCTTCTGGTGCGACGCTGTGAGCCGTACAAGTGAGGCAGCTACGCCTCCGGCCTTGTGCGGCACGTCGGCCAGGCGCAATCCCATTTCCACCCCGCTCAGAGTTCCCGCCAGCATGAGATCGTTGAAGTTGCCGAGGTGTCCGATGCGAAAGGCTTTTCCCGCCCACTTCGACAATCCCGCGCCCAGCGACATATCAAAGTTCTCCAGAATAACCTTGCGCAGTTCGTCCGCATTGTGGCCCTGCGGCGTGAACACCGCAGTCATGGAACTCGAGTATTCCTTAGGGTTCTCGCAGACAATTTCCAGTCCCCAGGCTCTCACTGCCGCGCGCGTGGCGTCTCCGTGACGGATATGCCGGCGAAATACGTTCGGCAACCCCTCCTCTTGCAGCATGGCCAACGCTTCGCGCAGTCCATAGAGCAGGATCGTGGCCGGTGTGTACGGGAAGAAGCCTGCCTGGTTGTGTTGCAGCATGTCTTGCCAACTCCAGTAAGAACGCGGCATCTTGGCTTGCCGGCTGGCGGCAAGCGCCTTCTCCGAAATCGCGTTCATTCCCAGGCCAGGAGGAAGCATGAGGCCTTTCTGCGAGCCGGCAATCGTCACGTCGACCTCCCACTCGTCGTGGCGATAGTCGATCGACGCTAAAGAAGAAATAGCGTCCACCATCAGGAGCGCCGAATGCTTGGCCTGATTGAGGACCCGGCGAACGTCCGCAATTGAAGACGCTGCGCCCGTGGAGGTTTCATTGTGGACGACCATCACCGCCTTGACCTGGTGCTGGCGATCGGATTCGAGCTTAACCTCGAGGTCGCGCGGGTTCGCGCCGCTCCGCCAATTGCCGGGCAAGTAGTCAACTTGAAGGCCGAATCTTTCCGCAACCTGTCGCCAGAGTTGTGAGAAATGGCCGGTTTCAAACATCACAACGTGGTCGCCCGGAGAGAGCGTGTTAACAATCGATGCCTCCCAGCCTCCTGAGCCCGATGCCGGATAGATCACGACCGGGCCCTTGGTCTGAAAAATGGGCTGCACCTTCTCCAGAACTTCCTTCGCCAGCCTCGCGAACTCCTGACCGCGGTGGTCGATAACGGAGCGGTTCATCGCCTGCAGAATGCGCTCCGGAACGTTGGTGGGACCCGGAATCTGGAGAAAGTGGCGGCCCGTATGAATCATGCCTTTGTTCCTCAATCTTTAAGTTTATTGCCTTTCACTTTTAGTACTTCTTCGGCCGTTGCACGACTTCGAGACTCACAGGATTATATTTTAATAGGGATTAAGCTGAAGGGAAGAACCCACGAGCTCTCTTCAAGCAGTTGATACTCCGAGCGATTCTGCGCAATGTCCGCACCATGGTGATCCTGATCCGAGTCCGGGCAGTGTCCGATTACCTAGAACTCCTCCGCTTCGATGAACTCTTCCACAGCATTCTGGGTTGGGAGGGTCTGGGCTCCCTAAAGTGATTTTTCGCAGCTACTCTGCTAGTGAGCCACCCTAGTTCAGGAGATGGAATCCAACAAGTAAGCCGACAAGACCTGCTAGAAAATCGACCCTGATGCAGAACATAAAAACCACCTTCGACGCCTCTATCGGGACGAGTTTTCGGGGGGGGCGAAGGGCGGCGAGAGACAACCTGCTTCGCCAGATTGCGTTCATCGACCGCCATTTCGATTTGGCATTCTGAACCACTGACGACAACGCTCGGCGACAAAGCTGTCTGCATTGAGAGGTGCAACACTGCCGATGGTCTGGTCGATACACGCCGAATACCACAGAAGCAGTAGGGCTGAAGTCGGATTACCGTAGCAAACAACCGCAGTCACGAGACGCATCATCTCTTATCCGCTGGACGATTGTGGATTTCTTCGGTGCACCGAAGAAAGACAGACCAGCAAGAACATCATCCGTTTCATAGTGCGCATACTGCTCGCGTCGTGTTCGAGCGTTCAGGCGACTACGCTGGTCGGGGCAGGGGCGGCGTGCAATGTTCAGTCGCCCCGCCAACAGCTGCTTTTCAACAATGGCAACGACATTCCTGGGACGACTTATGGCGGCGCTCAGAATCGCAGCAAAACCAGCGGTAGCACGAATGAAGGTCGCGCAGATTCTTGAGCCGGGAGGGGATTCCAGATCGGCGAGCGCGAGATTCCCGAACCGGGTGTCGGCCACGTCCGGATCCAAGTTCAGGCGAGTGGCGTTCGCCCCAGTGACCTGCTGACAAGAGACGGCTAGAGGCCGGAGATTCAGGATCCTCGTACACGAAGTGGCAGGCGTCATCGATGAAGTCGGTTGCGGGTGTTTCCGCTTGGAAGAAGGGTCAGCGCCTTGGTGCGGGCTGGCACGGCGGCCAGAACAAAACGTGCCGCGAGTGCCGACGCGGTTTCGCAATTGGCGAAAATCTGAAATTGATTCCGAAGTCAGCTACGACGACGAATTCCAGGAATGCATGGCGCAGGGCAAGAAGGACAGAAAACCCATGAAGCACCTTTCAAGGCAAGAGGTTCAGGCAGATTTCTTTGTCTCCGTTGATGTCGTTGACAGGCAGAACTCAACAATGTTCCCGCGACCTTCTCCTCGCCCTTCCACTCCCACCCACACTGGCAACGGATCGAATCCCACCATCGCTGCTTTGTCAGAAGTGCCTTGCACAGGGCACATGGTCTCGTCCATATGCAAGAAGACGCTTCTTGTTGGCTATCCGTGTTGGTGCTCGTGACTAAACTCAGGGCACGCTGGGAAACTCCACGAATCCGTATGAACCCGTGATTTTCATCACCCATCAGGGTGACTGGCCAGTTTCCGAAAACTCCGGGCAAATCAAGTTGGCAGCACGCGGGAGCAGGAGCACGATACGCGATCTCTGTGGCGACATGGCCGACGGAAGCTCAGATTCGGGATGCCCTTGGGCTAGCGGGAAGAGGGGTCTGGGTGTTGGGTATGCCTGAGGGAGCGTTACGAAGTTGGGTGAATGGCGTGCATCTGAATTGCGGTGAGGTGACGTGCCCAAACCCTTCTTTTTTAATATTCTGAGGGTTCGGAGACCTTCCCCGTTTTCCGAACCCCCGCTTACTGGGCTCACCCAAGCTCGGCTAAGAGGAGGTGAGCAGATCCTGCAAGTGAGTGTGATGATGCTCCTGATCTGTGCAACCGTCCATGGAGCCAGTCTGAATTCGTCTGAATTGATCTGAAGAGACGCACTTGGACAAGGTTTTTCGGACTGGATTGTGTTTTCAGAAGTGGGGACCCAGAGAAATGGTCCAGGGTGATTTTCGCCACCATGATCCGCATTCTCTACAATCTTGGCTTTCGTTGCTCGCTGGCTGTCAGCTGCTGGATGACGCGCGTTCTCGGCTCGCGCCGTCACCTGCTTTACAGCGTCGCGTTGTACGCGACGGGAGCGCGCACAGCCTCAGGTCGTCGCTCGTCTCGCGAGTCATCATGGGCTTAGGCGGCGGCGCGTTTCTGGTCCGCGCCGTTATCCTGGTCCGCCTCATGTTCCCCGGCAAGGATCGCGTTATCGCCGCATCATGGCTTTACGTGGAACTCTACTCATTCGCCAGAGTCTATCCACCTGCCATGGGCTGGATCTCCGATATAGTGCACTGGAATTACGCCTTTCTGTTGGATTTTCCTTTTTTGGGCATCGAAGCAACTCTCATCTGGAAATTCGTTCCTCGGAGATATCACTATTTACGCAGCGAGAAGTCTTCGTCGATGCCTGGGGTGCCGGCCTGTTGGTTGCCGCGCTGGGGGCCATGTAGATTGCGCTCAGTCGGGGGGAGCGCGACCAATGGTTTCAGTCGCCCTTTATCGTGTGTTTCGTGGTCGTAGATTGGTCTGCTTCGTGAGTTGTCTCTGGTGGGACGGGCGTCCCGAAAACCCTGCGCCCGTATTGCATCTGCGCACAATCTGGCGGCAAGCTCCATTGCGCGCCTCCCTCTCGATCATCACCTTCGTTGGCGCAATGATGGGAGCAAGTCTCTTTGTCCTACCCCAATATCTGCGCACCGTGCAGGATTGCAGCGCAGCCCAAATGGGTGGCTTCGTCGCGGCATACACGGCGGGGCTGGGAATCGGCTTGATCATTCCATTGCGTTATGTCCTGCCTCGGCTAGGCGGAATTGGACTGGTCGCCCTGGGCGCATTGATGATATGCGCTATCTGCGTCAACTTCATTTACATCCGGACGCCGACCACACCCACCTGGCTTCTCGCGCTGTCAACCTTTCTGCAGGGGGCGTCGCTCGCGGCCATTGTCGTTGGGCGCCTCTAACGTCTCCACAGGCCAGGCGACGCTCTCCGACCAGAACAATGTTTCCACGAGTTATTTCTATGTTCGCCAATTGGGGAACACGTTCGGCATTACTGCCGCCACCGTGATGTTCGACCATCGCCAGACCTTGCATTGCGCGCGCATCTGGTAGACGTCGCCAACCGCTTCGACCCGACGCTTCAGTCAACACGGTCACAATACTCCAGACTGATCGCGCGCAACGGCGGAGCAGCCGCTACTCAACGTTGGGTGCGATCCAATTCTTTCCATTGAACGTGATAACTCAGAGCCGGTAGGTCTCGCCGTTCTGAGCGCAGCCATCCTCTGCCTTTTATCCGTTTCTCGCATAAAGGATACTTCCACACCCGTCCATGTTGACTTCCATTTGTTGTGAAGGTCGGGCATCCGTCCTGGCATCGACGCTCGACTCATCTGGCGTTTTGTCAGCCACGCTCCTTGAGCGAGCGGGCGGGTGAGATAGCGCTGGTCAGCAAGTTTTTGTTTTGGATGGCAGGCCCCCTGGCTCTAAGGTTCCGATTTCGGGAAGCAGGTACGTCGGTCGCGGGATTTGTGTCAGCCCTGAAGCAAACCGAAATCGCCGCGTACGATGGCGGGGATGCATTTCCAGGATATCTTTCTGGTAAGGTTTCAAGACACAGTTTCGGCAGGCTACGGCCGGAATTTATGAGTCTCAAGTTTTCTGTAGCCTGTATCCCGTGACGTGCAGTGCAGTCTAGGCCGGCGTCACATTGTTTCAAAGAAGTGAGCCACTTTCTTGCCTGCGTCTTCGGTGTAGTAGACGGCCACTTTTGAGCCTTTGGCGGTTGCTTTTGCGACGCCTTTCCCCGCATCCTCACTAGCGTGGTCGGTCAATTCGAATGTTTCCTTCGCTCCCGTTCCGGTGTCGACAACCAGCTTCCTTCCTCCGCGATCAATTTCCGTAACGGTGCCCCTGGTGGCTTTCAGTCCGCCTTGACCAACCTTGTCAATTTCGACTGCCGTAGCCTCACTCCCACGCCTTGTGTAGTGAGCAACCACCTCTCCTCCATCGCTCAGGCCATGCCACGAATCCTTCGACGCCGCAGCGGAAAGGTCTACGCCATGAACCGCCGTCCGATCGAGCAGGTGCAGCGAGCGGCGAGTACCATCGGCAGTCTTAACGACCACCGTTTTGCTTCCTGAATCAATCTTGTCGATAGTTCCGTGAACGGCACTCACGACGTCTTCCGTGCCGTATGCCGAGGTGGCGAGCGTTAGTGCGACGACAACCTTCGCGATCAGACTCATTTGAGTTCTCCAGTCGTGCTTCCTGATTCTTCCGAGACTCTCGACCATTCCTGCCACTGCAGTTCCCTTCCTAGAACGAGCGACATAGACAGTGATGCAATATAGCATTTTCTTGCGGAATCAGCGTGGTCGGACACACGGTCAAGCGATGGCCATTGTCGACTGATCGACACGATGACACCACTCGGACAGCGTGACCGAATTAAGGCCGCGCCGACCGCCAGTTTTACCTCTCAGGGATGCTGATTTTGCGGCGAAGTTGCGGCGATCAACCGGGTTAATCTCTTACTCCCCGGTCCGGCCGGGCGCACAGCCAGGCCTCTTCTTCGAAAATTGCCCGCGCACGGGCGCAGCAAAGCCTCGCCCGCGGGATTGTCGAGGTTAGGCTTCAACCCAATATCGATCGAGGTCCAATGTCGAGAACGCACCCTATCATAGACAACTCCCGGCATTGCGAAATTTGCGACGCAGGCGGGAGCTAAAGATATACGGGACCCGGCGGCCACCAGGCGCACTACGGTTGCCCCTGTGGGGCTTCCTGCACAACATTTGGCCGGAACGCTCTGCTTCACAACATGAGACCGTCCGATCGAAAGCAATGGGCCCCATAGCAGGCGTCGTGACAATCCCCCTCACGAACCGCAGCCTCTTTCCCTTGTTCTTGCTTTGCGGAACCTGGCGTCGAATCGGCCCCGGAAGCACCCAACAGGTGCGGCGACCGGCTCGGGACAGTTGTCTACACCTCCCGCAAGGGCGGGTACCGCACCAAGCACAGAATGCGGGCCGGGTCCTGTCGGCGGGCAGATCCGGTTTGATGGCCGAAGGAGCCGGACTGGGTAGTGGCCGGACGAACGGCTCAGCGGGTGCGGGCGGAGCCGCCGGTTGTGTCGGCTTCGAGGTAGTGGTGGGCTGTGCTACGTCTTCACGATGCACTGCAGCGGAGTCGGAAAGCTGCGGAAATGCTGCGACCTGATGCCGGAGTTCCAACAGTTCGCGATGCAGGCATCG
This sequence comes from Terriglobales bacterium, assembly GCA_049520935.1. GTDB lineage: Bacteria > Acidobacteriota > Terriglobia > Terriglobales > Acidobacteriaceae > Acidiflorens. Next base: position 312,626 of record JBEKPJ010000004.1, read on the forward strand.
TTTTGTTGAGAGCTCGGTGAGCAAGCTCTTCGAGTTGTCGGCGAAGCTGGTGCTGTCGCCAGACTTCATAAAGGGCTAACGCCGGAGTGGCTCAGACTGACAGCGCTGACAATACGGCAAGAAGCTCGAATGGCTACCCCCGTATACACGTAGTTCTGCAAGCCTAAATACTAGAACGGAGAGAGTACCCATTCTTGCACATTATTCTCCCTGCAAACTCGGAAGTAACTGGCGTTCCGTATATTGTGACTGGAACGTAAACCGACTTCATGACAAGATGAGCAGAACCCCAAGATCTACAGGCGCTTATCAAGATTTGCTATGACCGAAAGTGCTTCCGCGGCCGTGCTGGACAATTCGCCAAATAGACTCGGAGAGCCTCCGGAACTATCGGCGTCAAAATCGTGGCGACGAGGGTTTTGGTCTCTTGTGGCAACCCAGTTCCAGGGTGCGTTCAATGATAACGCATACAAGAATCTCATCGTCTTCATCATCCTCGGCACCGCGATCGAAAAGGCCGATCGTGACCGGCTCGTTCTCGTGGCAGGTGCCCTCTTCTCCGTTCCCTTCATTCTGTTCTCGATGACCGGAGGGTTTCTCGCAGATCGGTACAGCAAACGTACCGTCACGGTTGGGACGAAATTGTTCGAGATTGGCGTAATGGCCTTCGCGATCGCCGGGCTAGCCTGGCAGAATCTGCATCTCGAAATGGCTGCAATCTTCCTAGCCAGCACACAGGCCGCGTTCTTTGGGCCTTCCAAATACGGGTTACTGCCCGAGTTGCTGCCTGAGCCAAGACTTTCCTGGGGCAACGGTGTCATCGAACTGGGAACCTTCCTCGCATCGATCGCTGGACTTGTTACCGGTGCTTTCCTTGCAGACGTTTTTCACGGGCGCCAAGGTTGGTCGGGTCTGGTGTTCCTCGCTCTGTCTATTGCCGGTTTGATCCTCAGTCTCGGGATCACAAAAGTTCGCGCCGCTGATCCCGCCAAGAAGTTTCAAGCCAATCCACTCACCGATCTGTGGAAACAGTTAGGGTTAATTCGCCGGGATCGTGTCCTATGGCTGGCTGTTCTCGGTAACACCTATTTCTGGTTTCTTGCTGCGCTGCTAACAGCCAACATCGTTTTCTACGGCGAAGATGTTTTGCACAGCAGCTCAACGCGCACGGGGATCCTGCAGGCTGCGGTCGCAATCGGCATAGGGCTGGGCAGCCTCGCGGCGGGATATCTTTCGGGCGGCAAAGTCGAATACGGGCTCATTCCGCTCGGTTCGGTCGGCATGACGGTATTCGGATTGCTGCTCTCCGCCCCAAGCCTCTCATTCACGCATGTGCTGATGCTCCTCGCCGCTCTCGGCTTTTCAGCCGGATTCTTTGCTGTCCCCGTCAATGCTCTGATTCAGCACCGCCCTGACGAGAAAGACAAAGGGGGAGTGATCGCAGCCGCGAACCTGCTCTCCTTTGTTGGCATTGGTGGAGCTGCGGGCGTTTACTATTTTTTCCAGCACTACGCGCACTTCAGCCCGCCTTCGATTTTCCTGTCCGCCTCATTAGTAACGGTCGCCGCGACGTTCTATGTCTTGTATCTGCTGCCCGATGCCCTGCTTCGGCTTTTGCTTTGGATCGCCACCCATACTCTGTATCGAATTCATTTGGAAGGACGCGAAAATATTCCGGCAAAGTTCGGAGCGTTGCTGGTACCGAATCATGTCTCCATGGTCGATGCGGTTCTTCTGATTGCTTCGATCGATCGCCCGATTCGCTTCCTTATGTTCAAGGGCTCCTACGACCACCCTCTGGTCAAGCCGTTCGCCAAAATCATGGGGGTAATCCCAATCTCCTCTCAGCTTCGTCCCCGCGAAATGATTCAGTCTCTCAGGACGGCAACTCAAGCGCTGAAAGATGGCGAGATTGTATGCATCTTTCCCGAGGGCCAGATGACCCGCATCGGTCAGATGCTCCCGTTCCGTCGCGGCATGGAAAGAATCATCAAGGGCGTCGATATCCCTATCATTCCAGCGAATCTGGGAGGGGTTTGGGGATCGGTCTTCAGCTTCGAGCGTGGAAGATTTCTATGGAAGCTTCCGCGCAAGATTCCCTATCCGGTGACCGTGACCTTCGGCAAGCCAATGCCCTCAACTACCACCGCGCAAGATGTTCGGCAAGCGGTGCAGGAACTCGGCGCGGAAGCGTACAAATTCCGCAAGCGCTACATGCGGACGCTGCATCGCTCGTTTGTGCAAACGGCACGGCGGCATCCGTTCCGCTTTGCCATGGCAGATGGCCGAACGCCAAAACTTATCTTCGGTGGTGCATTGACCCGTACCATTTTTCTGGCGCGACGACTCCGCCCAGTCTGGGGCGGTCAGAAGATGGTTGGTATCTTGCTCCCGCCGTCAGTTCCCGGTGCGCTGGTCAACCTCGCTGCACTCTTGATGGGCAAGGTTCCAGTCAACTTGAATTACACAGCTTCTAGCGAGATTCTAGCTTCGTGTGCCAAGCAATGCGAACTGAAAACCGTAATTACTTCGAGAGCATTTCTGGAGCGAGTCCACATCGAACCACCGGCGCAAGCGATCATGCTTGAGGATCAGGCCGAAAAGCCGGGGTCCTTCGAGCGTGTAGCAGCAGCTCTAATCTCATGGCTCTTGCCAGTACGGCTCGTTGAAAAGTGCGTAGGCGCCGGCAAGAAGGTAGTACTCGATGATACCGCTACCATCATCTTCTCCAGCGGTAGCACGGGTGATCCCAAGGGAGTCGTGCTGACTCACTACAATGTGGCGTCCAATGTCGAACAACTGAATCAGGTTTTCATGCTGGGGCGCAACGACAAAATCCTTGGCATTCTGCCCTTCTTTCATTCTTTTGGTTTTACAGGAACGCTCTGCCTGCCGACCACCATCGGCATGGGTGTGGTCTTCCACCCGAACCCCTTAGAAGCGCGCGCAATCGGTGCTCTCGTCAGCCAATATGCCGTCACTTTTCTCTTGGCCACGCCAACATTTCTACAGTCGTACACGCGGCGCTGCTCTCCTGAAGATTTTGGCAGCCTGCAGTACGTAATGGCAGGAGCAGAAAAGCTTCCCGAGCGAGTTTCCATCGCCTTTGAAGACCGCTTCGGAATCCGACCGCTTGAAGGTTATGGCTGTACCGAGTGCTCTCCTGCTGTCACGGTTAATACTCGCGACTTCCGAGCAGCACAGTTTCGACAGGTTGGAGCCAAGCGTGCCAGCATCGGCCATCCCTTGCCGGGAATCAGCGTAAGAATCGTCAGTCCCGAAACGCTCGGTCTGCTGCCTCAAGGCGAAACTGGACTACTGTTGGTGCGTGGTCCAAATGTTATGAAGGAATATCTGAATCGGCCCGAAAAGACTGCAGAGGTTCTCCGCGATGGCTGGTATAACACAGGCGACATCGCCATGATGGACGAGGATGGGTTCGTTCGGATCACCGATCGCTTGACGCGGTTCAGCAAGATCGGCGGAGAAATGGTTCCCCATATCAAGATCGAGGACAAGCTCCACGAGATCAGCGGCTCAATGGAACAGATCTTCGCCGTAACCGCGATACCTGACGAGAGAAAGGGTGAACGCCTGATCGTGATTCACACCCTTTCAAACGAACGATTACAAGAGTGTCTCACTCAACTCAGTAGATCGGACTTACCAGCGCTATGGAAGCCGCGGCCTGATCAGTTTTTGCACGTGGACTCGCTACCATACCTCGGCACTGGCAAGCTCGATCTGCGCCGGCTAAAAGAGATCGCAGCGGGAGTCGCAACATGACAGGGACACTATGAGCGAGACAGCAATTCGAAACGAGGTGTCCCGCGATTCGCGGACGAATCGGAGCGCTCGGTCTTTCGCGATTCGCCTGGCGATGACGACTGTCGCCCTCATTGTGTGGTTCTGGACCCAGTCACTGATCGGCGCACGCAGCTTGCCGAATGCTGGAATCGGAGACCTATTGCACACGGTCACGACTTCGGCGAATTCTTACCTCCACGCTCACCCAGCGTTGGCGAATTTCCTACTAATCGTGAGTTCTGGAGTCATCGATCTGCTGGGTATCTTTCTTCTTGCAAGATGGATCTTCAGCGCGTCGATCCGGCCCTTTCTCGGTTTGGTAATCGTACTCGGACTGCGACAAATCATGCAATGGTTGGTGGCGCTTCCCGCTCCACGGAATGCAATCTGGCACTATCCGGGCTTTCCCTCATTGCTGGTGACCTACGGTGTGAGCAACGACTATTTCTTTTCCGGCCACACGGCCATTGCCGTTTTGGGGGTGACAGAAATCGCTCGCATGGGCAGGCGTTGGCTGACCGCACTTGGCGTGCTGATTATCGTTTTTGAAATCGCGACCGTTTTGATCTTGCGAGTTCATTACACCATGGACGTTTTCACAGGAATTATGACCGGCCTTTATGCTGCCCACCTGGCTGGTTTGATCTCGACAAAGCTGAGGGGTAACAAGATTCCGGAAGAGCTCTGACATCGACGGACGGCTTAGAGTGGATCACAGAACAGCCATCGAACTGCGGTGCCACACGTAACGAACAGAACGAACAGAAGCAGCATTTTCCTGGTCCAGCTCCTTCTGCTAGGATAGATGTCAGCGTAGAGGACGCATCCGGTCCGCGGAAAGGGTAGAAGCCCACCTTCAGATTACGAGCTTTGCGAACCTTCTTTCAGCCCGAATTGTCGGACAACGGGCGCTTGCATTGAAAGGAGGTCGCCATGCCGACCAATTCTTCAGAAGCGCACCGCCCGCTTCCCGAACGCGCTAACCTCCGTCATCTGAAAGATCAAGCCAAGGACTTACTCAAGGCGGGCGCGGCCCAATCGATCACCGAAGCACAGTTCAAGATTGCTCGTAGTTACGGATTCACCAGTTGGCCAAAGCTCAAGGCGCACATTGATTCACTCGAAGACATTGGTGAACTCAAGCAAGCCATCGACACCAACGATCTCACTCGCGTGGAGACTTTGATGACGCGCAACCCGGAGCTGCATCGGGCTCCGCTGGGCTATGGGAAGAATGGCCCGCTCACGTGGGTTGCAGAATGCCGCGTACCATGGGCGCCGCCTGGCCCGGAGAGGCTGGCCATGGCCGCCTGGATGATTGACCACGGCTCCGATGTGCATCAGGGAGGCGATGGGCCGCTGATGCGGGCCGCGCTCCGTGGCGATCGCATTCCGATGATGGAGCTTCTTGTGTCGCGCGGAGCCAACGTGAATGCGTTGTGGAGCGGATCCTATCCCATCATCTTTGCGCCGTGTGAAACCGTCGAACCATTGGCGCTGAAGTGGCTGCTGGAGCACAGCGCTAATCCCCATCCGCCAGGTCAGCGGCAGAAATATCCGGGCACCGCGCTGGATTTCCTGATCGGCACTTACGGACGTTCAGCCGAGCTCGGCACGTGCATGGATATTCTGATTGAAGCTGGCTGCGCTACGAAATACGAGGTTTCTGCGGTCTTAGATTTATTGCGCAACCGGCTCGACCTTCTCGTCCGACACTTGGATGCCGATCCTATGCTGATGCATCGGCGGTTTCCCGAACTGACTTTCGGAAGCACCGCCGGACGCCGTCTGACCTTGCGAGGAGCAACATTGTTGCATGTGGCAGCGGAGTACGGCAATGTGGAAGCGGCAAATCTGCTTCTGGATCGTGGAGCAGACGTAAATGCGCGCGCGATGATAGAGGACACCGGCGTGGGCGGCCAGACACCGATATTTCATGCTGTCAGTCAGTTCTACGACTGGGGACTAGCGGTGACTCGGCTGTTACTGGATCGCGGAGCAGACCTCTCGGTGCGAGTAAATCTTCCGGGCCACTATGAGCGACCAGATGAAGTGGTCAAGTGCACACCTTTGGGATATGCCCTGTTATTTCCCGCTACCCATGGCCCTCGTCCTAGCAACAGCGCGAATCTATTGCATGAACGTGGGGCACCGGAGTAAAGGTGTCGAACGATCACTGGTGGACCAGCAGGTGGGCCCGGTCAAAACCGAAATTTCGAAAAAACCGGCAACATCCGCGAATTGCAGAATCTTATGGAGCGAGCCGTGCTGCGCTCATCCGGCCCCGCGCTGCGAGTGCCATTGACGGACATTTCTAATGTCGTCGATCTCAGCGGTGCCAGTGACGACAGCGCCCTGGAGCAAATGGAGCGGGAGTTGATTCTGCGAGCGCTGCGCGAAAGCAATTGGGTGGTCGGAGGAACTCGCGGAGCAGCGGCCCGGCTTCGCCTGAACAGGACTGGCCTCGCATACAAGATGAAGAAGTTTGGTATCTCACGTCCGACCCAGTAACTCAGTCGCGACACGCGAACCATGGTTCGACGTTACCGAAAAACCATCTCCGACTACGCCCCAGATCTCCGTGTTCTACCTCTCGGAAGGCGTTGGCATCCGCGCACCATACGGCAAAAACCGGATGGACATTCCTCCCGGAGTTGGTGCATCCTATTCCGAACGGGGCGTTGCCGCTATCCAGATGGGGAGGAATACGCCATGAAGAAGGTCGTGTCAGCGATCTTCCTCGCCGGCTCCCAGCTCGGCGAAGTACGCGATGTTTGCGCGTTTTTCAACAACGACGACGAACCGTATCGCGTGTTGCTTCCGTTCATTAAGAACGGGTTCGAGTGCGGCGACAACGCCGTCCACGTTTCCTCCGCGGCCGCCTGATATGGCGGCCCAAGCCGAACACGGCTCCGGCGAAGTCAAACGCCTTCAGCGTTGCGTTAACGATCTGGTGAGCCTGCTCGCTCTTCCTGCCATCTGGAGCGGCGGCGATCCATCCCATGTCCTTCATACTTTGCTCGACGCGCTGATGCGCATGTTGCGTCTCGACCTCATCTCTGTGAGCCTCAAGGATCCAGCCGGCGAGGCGCCCGTTGAGATGGTGCGGGTCGCCCAATTCCAGGGCCCCATGCCCCCGACGCACGAAATCTGCCAGGCACTCGGCCACTCCTTCGGAGACGACCCGCGGAAATGGCCGCCACTGCTTCGGCCCCTTATGGGTGATGGAGACGTTTCGATCGTGCCTCTGCCGCTGGGGACACAGGGCGAACTCGGCATGATCATCGCGGCGGCTCAGCGAGCAGATTTCCCGCAGCAAACCGAGGCACTTCTCCTGAGCGTAGCGGCCAGTCAGGCTTCCATCGGCCTGCAGGAGGCACGGCTCCGGAGTGAGCAGAAGCGCATCGCCGACGAACTCGATCGGCGGGTCGCGGAACGAACGGCCGAACTTGCCGCAGCGAACGCAGAGTTGCAATTCCAGGTCGGGCTGCTGCAGCTTCTTCCTGTATCCGCCTGGACGCTCAAGCCTGATGGGACCCCTGACTTCGTCAATCACGTTTGGCTTGAATACTCCGGTCAGACCCTCGATTTCGTCCGCTCGCATCCCGAGGCCTGGATGACCGCGATCCACCCTGAGGATCGGGAGATAGCGGCCAAGAGCTTTTGGGAGGGAGTGCATTCGGGAAAGGATTTCGCGTTCGAAACCAGGTCTCTCCGCGCTCGCGACGGAACCTATCGCTGGCATCTCCAGCAAGCCGTGGTCTTGCGCGATACGGAAGGAAAAGTCCTCAAATTCGTCGGTACCACCACCGACATCGACGACCAGAAACGCGCTGAAGAAGCCCTCCGTGCGCGCGAACTTAACCTTCGCCTCGTCATTGATACGATTCCAACGTTGGCTTGGTGCAATCTGCCCGATGGTCCCAATGAATTCCTGAACCAGCGTTGGCACGCATATACAGGTCTCTCGCCCGAAGAGTCGCACGGCTGGGGCTGGCAAGTTGCGTTCCACCCGGAGGACTTGCCCACGCTGATGAAAACGTGGCAGCACTTGTTGATATCAGGGGAATCGGGCGAGATCGAGGCTCGTCTTCGACGCCATGATGGGGCCTATCGGTGGTTCATGATCCGGGTTGAGCCACTCCGCGACGACGAAGGCAAGATTGTCAGATGGTACGGTACAAGCACTGACATCGATGACCGCAAGCGCGCTGAGGAGGCCTTGCATGATCGGGAGCAGAGCTTGCGGTTGGTCGTTGATGGTATCGCTGGGTTGGTAGCGATCATGAGCGCGACGGGTGAAGTGGAAGTCGTCAACCGTCAGGTCTCGGACTACTTCGGCAAGGCCGTTGAAGAGATGAAAGGATGGTCAACCAGCGACGCGGTCCACCCAGACGATCTACCTGCTGTGATCTCGGCTTGGAGGCACTCTGTCGAGACGTTGCTTCCCTACGATATTGATCATCGCCTGCGCCGTGCTGACAGCGTGTATCGCTGGTTCCATGCTCGCGGGCTGCCGCTACTTGACGCAGAAGGTCGCATCGTCCGCTGGTACGTTCTGCTCACCGACATCGATGACAGAAGACGGGCGGAGGAGAAATTGCGGGCGAGCGAAATTAATCTTAAGCAGATCATCGACACCATTCCCACGGCGGCATGGTCCGCGCGTCCAGACGGATACTGCGAGTTCGTCAACCAGCGCTGGCTTGACTATGCAGGTCTCTCGGCGGAACAGGCTGTAGGCTGGGGTTGGGGGGCCGCGATTCATCCTGATGACTTGCCCGGGCTCGTGGAGTATTGGAAGACCTGTCTGGCTTCTGGCACGCCGGTTAACACAGAAGCACGAATGCGTCGTTTCGACGGAGTTCATCGATGGTTCCTGTTTCGCGCGAGCCCTCTTCGCGGCGAATCGGGCAACATCATCAAATGGTACGGAACCAACACCGATATCGAAGACCGGAAGCGCGCTGAGGAGAAGTTACAGGCGCGTGAAACCAATCTGCGCCAAATTATCGACGGCATTCCCGGACTGGTGGCTGCCATCAGCCCGGCAGGAGTGCCTGAAGTTATGAACCAGCCGTTCCTGGAATACTTCGGTAAGACGGCCGAGGAAATGCGCAATTGGTCGACTAACGGTGTTATTCATCCCGATGACCTCCCTCGCGTGATCGACGCCTTTACGAATTCGATAGCAACCGGAACTCCCTTTGACCTTGAAATCCGTTATCACAGGGCTGATGGTGTCTATCGGCGGTTCGAGGTCCGAATCCATCCCGCGCGAGACGCAGACGGCAGAATAACTCGATGGTATGGCCTTTTAATCGATATCGAAGACCGGAAACGCGCCGAGGAGGCGCTTAGCAAAGCGCAATCGGAACTCGCGCACGTGACCAGAGTGACAAGCCTGGGAGCGATGACGGCGTCGATCGCGCACGAAGTCAACCAACCGCTCTCGGGCATCATCACCAATGCCGGTACCTGTCTGCGGATGTTGGCGACCGATCCTCCAAATGTCGAGGGCGCTCGCGAAACCGCCCGGCGCACGATTCGCGATGGCAACCGCATGTCCGAGGTGATCAGCCGTTTGCGCGCGCTCTTTAGCAAGAAAGAACCCACGACCGAACCTGTGAACTTGAATGAGGCTGTTGTGGAGGTGATTGCACTATCCATAGTGGACCTTCAGAAGAATCGCGTAATGCTACGTCCCGAACTTGCCGACAACCTCCCGGTGGTGGCAGGCGATCGTGTACAGCTTCAACAGGTCATACTGAACCTGCTCAGGAATGGCTCCGACGCCATGAGCACAATCGAAGATCGCGCGCGGCAGTTGCTGATCAGAACCGAACGAGACGAGGGCGATCGCGTGCGTCTCACCGTGCAAGATGCGGGAGTCGGGTTTGATCCTCAAGCCGTCGACCGCCTTTTCGATGCGTTCTTTACCACCAAGGGGGATGGAATGGGAATCGGGTTGTCCGTCAGCCGCTCCATTATCGAGAGGCATCACGGCCGTCTCTGGGCGACGCTGAACGATGGTCCGGGGGCAGCGTTTTCGTTCTCCATTCCGCGAGCACCCGAAGGGCTGGCTCGCGCCGACGATATCCGCAACATTCAGGGAACCACCGCGACCGATCCCGGTGCGGCGTAAAGACTACGCCAGTCCTCGTATCGGCGGCTGACCAACACTAAAGTGCAATGGACACTTTCTGGCAAGGCGGCGCACTCTGGGCTTATGGAGTCCGACCAGGGCTGCGCCCCCGACCTTCCACTGGTCTCAGTCGTTGATGATGACAAATCGATACGCGAGTCGCTACCCGATCTGGTGAGGCAGTTCGGTTTTGCGGCACGCCGCCTGAAGTTGAAAGGCGACCCCCTGAAAACTCTGCAGCAGTGTGTCATGCAGTTCTCGCGCGATGCGCAGGCGTTCGTGTAGAGGCCCTGATTCTCGGTTCCGACCCAAAGATTCTTCCTTATAACCGACGACATCTCTGAACAGGAGTCGCTGAAATCACTGATCAGCCGCCAAGGCTGGCAGTTTGAGACGTTCGAGTCGGTGCGAGAATTTCTCGCCCGGCCGCGACCCCTTGATCCGAGTTGCTTGATCCTTGCCCGCTGTCTCCGGGATCTGAACGGTCTTGAAGAGCAAAAGCAAATCGCCCGAGAGCGTGCCGAGGTGCCGATTATCGTCATCTCTGGGTGTGAAGATATTCCGACGACAGTCGAAGCCATGAAGGCTGGCGCCGTCGATTTCTTGGTGCGGCCATTCGGTCATGAGATCTTATTGGCCGGAATCCGCGAAAGCTTCGAGCGTAGCCGTCTTGCCCTGCGCCGCGAAACGGAGGCGCGCAACCTCGGAACGGCTACACATTACTAAGTGCTCGCGAACGACAGGTGATGGCGCTGGTGGTCAAAGGATTGTTGAACAAACAGGTTGGCGCAGAGCTGGGCATCAGTGAAATCACGGTGAAGGCCCACCGCGGGCACGTCATGCGCAAGATGAATGCGAGCTCGCTGCCCGAACTGGTGAGGATGGCGGGGAAGCTCGGGCCCGCGCGCGAGGCGATTCGTTTGTGGCGCAGCAATCGAGCGGATGCTAACGGTGCACTCGACTCGATGGACGTCCACGGCCACGCATAAGGGCGACCTTGCGGGCATTCCCGCCACCGTCGCGTGCATTTCTAACAGCGGAATCATCTGCCACAGACATCAAGGTGCAGCAAGAATTGTTGCGGCATTCGACGATTCAGAGCACGATGAACACTTACACTCAAGCAGTTTCCGAGCAGAAGCGTAGCGCAAACAGCACGGTAGTGGGAATTCTATTCAATGAAAATGCCTCTACGAACCAGCCTTCCGCTGATGGGAGCTAAAAGACACTAGGCACGTGACGTTTGGGACGCGCGCAATCATATCCAAGCGACTGTTTTTGTGGAGGTTAGGTTGGTTGCGGGGGGTGGATTTGTTCCCCAGTGGCCTACTCATTCCACGTAACTTGTTGATTCTATGACTGGCGAAAATGCCGAAAGAGGCGAGAAAGGCAAGTCCTTCATTCAGTTTTCATTCAGATCTTTTCCACAAGTGCCCGGTGCCGAGAATCAAAATAATTATCTATCTATCATCAACCTTCTGCCGATTTTCGTGAAAAAGTTCCGCTTTAAAGAACTATTTCAATAGAGCGATCGTCTGATTCACTATGTATGCGGCAAGGAATGCGATTCCGGTCATGTAGATGAACTGTATGACCGGCCACTTCCAGCCATTGGTTTCGCGACGCACGACGGCCAGGGTCGAAGTGCACTGCATCGCGAAGGTGAAGAATACCAACAATGCCATCGCTCCCGAAAACGTCAGGTCGTGCTGAAGGGCCGCCTGAAGCGAGACCGACCGAGTTTGCGGATCGCGTCCGTAGAGCGTTCCCAGAGTTCCGACAATAACCTCACGGGCCACGACTGAGGTCAAAAGCCCGACTCCGATCTTCCAGTTGAATCCCAGCGGGCGGATCGCCGGTTCGATGAAATGACCGAGATGGGCCACCACGCTGTCTTCCAAAGCTGGCGGGTGACCTTGGTGGAGCGGAAGGTTGGTCAGCCCCCACACCAACAGGGAAACCAGAAGAATCACGGTTCCGGCCTGCTGCACGAACACGCGGCCGCGGTCCAACAGGCGCAAGCCGACGGAGCGCAACGTCGGCCAGCGATATTCCGGGAGTTCCAGGACAAATGGCGCCGACGTCGATTTGAGGACGGAAGATTTCAACATCTTTGCGGTTCCGATCGCGGCGACGAAGCCGAGCACATACAGCAACAGCATGGCGAGAGCGCGTGTTCCCAGGAAGACTCCGACAACTGGGCGTTCGGGAATGAATGCGGCAATCAGCAGTGTGTAGATGGGCAGGCGCGCCGAGCAGGTCATGAACGGAGCAATCAGGATCGTCGCCAGACGGTCGCGCTTGTTCTCGATCGTGCGGCTCGCCATGATTGCCGGGACGGCGCATGCGTAAGCCGATAATAGCGGGATGAAGGCCTTTCCGTTCAGGCCAACGAACGACATTGTGCGGTCGGCAATGAGGGCCGCCCGCGCGAGATAACCGGAGTCTTCGAGCAGCCCAATAAAGAGGAACAGGACGAGAATTTGCGGTAGGAAAACCAAAACCGAGGCGACGCCCTTCCAGATGCCGTCCAGTAACAACGAGCGAAGAAAGCCGTTTGCGATGAACGGTGCAGCTTTCTGTGCCATTTCCGTCAGAAGGTCTTGCAAAGCATTGCTGAGCGGTTGGCCCAAGCCAAACACTGTCTGGAAAACGGCTCCCACGACGATCATGAAGACGAGAGGGCCCCAGACCTTATGCAGAAGAATGTCGTCGAGGCGGCGACTCCACGCTGGCGAGAGCGGAGGGCGATAATCCGATTCGCTGGCGACCCGAGCAGCCCACCTTCGGCACTCCCGGACGTCTTGAAGAATCGGCAGGGTCGTGCGAGCAGGTGAGTCTGCCTGCTGCAGGAAGCGGCCTACAGCGTCCAGGCCGGTCCCGATCGTCGCGCTGACGATGGCAACTGGGATACCCAAGTCGCCCGCCAGTTTCACCGCATCGATTGAGCCACTGCGCTTGGCGAGGAGATCTCCCATGTTCAGCAAAGCGAGTGTCGGAAGCCCAAGAGCAATTACGGGTGCGGCGAGCGACAGGTGGCGGGTGAGATTGGTGGCATCGAGTACGAGCAAGACGGCCTCGGGCCGTGGCATCCCGTCCATCTTTCCGTTTAACACGTTGACGGCGACGCGCTCGTCTTCGGAATACGGATTGAGGCTGTACACTCCGGGGAGATCAACAATCGTAATTTCTTGATCCCCCACAGCCATTACGCCCGTATGCTGCTCAACTGTGATTCCTGGGTAATTGCCGACCTTCTGCCGGAGGTTGGTCAATCGGTTGAACAAAGTGGTTTTGCCCGAGTTGGGCGGCCCGATCAACGCCACAGTCCGAATTTGTCGCCGGGACTTGGTGGCCGAGGAGGGCACGATTTGCAAAAGCTGATTCATCGCGTTTGCTCGCATGCCTTTCTCTCACCAGTCGAAGCGAAAATCCGGCACGCCGTTTCAGTGCGCAGGGCAACTTCTGACCCGTCCAGTGAGTAGACGATTGGATCTCCGAGCGGTGCACGGCGCGAACATCGAACCTCGGCTCCGTCGAAAAATCCGAACCGGATCAGAACCTGTTGTTCCAATTCGGGCAACGCAACTTCTTCAATTACTGCCGCCTCGCCTGGCTCAAGATCTGAGAGTCGTACTCGCATGGCTACTGGCCGCCCTGGCTAGGGCCGTTGAACCAAGCGACGATCAAGCGATTGCGATCCTCGCGATTTTGCGGCAGGGGATGGCCATCGCGCTCGTAAATATGAAGGGAGTACACCTTGCTCTTTTCCTGAAGTGCTTCTGCCATGCGGAGAGCCTGAGTTACTGGGACCATTCTGTCGGTGCGGCTATGGAGGATGAGAACGGGCACGTTGATCTGGTCGGCCCAATACACGGCTGATCGTGCCCTGTACTGTTCTTCGGCGTGGTGCTCATAGTCTGGCCAGGTGTGAGCGAAGCCGTCGATAAATTCATTTCCGTCCACGATGCCCATCTCGGGTCTCGCGTCCACCCACGCTTTCACGTCCGTGACTCCCCCGATGACGGCAGCAGCCTTAACTCGAATTCCTCTCTTGAGCGCAAGGTACGTTTCGGTGCCGCCTCGTGACAGGCCGAGCATGTACAGTCGCTCAGGGTCCACATAATCGAGCGACTTCAGTGCCGGCACGAGATTCAGAACATCATCGACTTCGATTCCGCCCCATTCGTCGCGTTTTACCGTAGCGCCCTGGTAGCGGTAGTCGGAGGCGATGATCACGAAACCGGCCTTCGCGAGCAGGTACAGATCGGCGACGTCCAGGCATGACGTATTTGTCATGCCGCCGCAAGGCTGGCCGTTATCCGTGATACGTCCGAGATCGCCGTTGCCACCGCGGTTGAAAATGATCGCCGGCCATTTTTGCGAACCGGATGCTTTCGGCTTGATTAACAGTCCTCGGACAGGGAGCCCGTCGCTCGAATAGGTGATTTCGAGAAGATCGAATTTCTTTTGCGTGCGAGCCTCTTCATAGACTGCTCGGGGAAAATAGCCGCGGCCGAAATCATCCAGGGACTCGTAGCTCGGCAGGGGAGGCCAAAGCTTCGAATTCAGAATCTTGCCGTCGGTCGGCTTTGCGGCAACTGATATCTGATTCAGTTGCAGATGGTCGGCTTGAGCCCCAATCGCGCCGCCGATCAACAACAAACAGATCAAAACGACTGCATTTTTCATGTGTCTCACCAGTGATGCGCCGACTTCGGTCTCACTTTGTGAAGCCGCTTTGATACTGTGCATTCGCAAAGTCCCAGGAAATCAGCTTGTAAAAGGCGGCAACGTAATCCGCGCGGACATTCTGGTATTTCAAGTAGTAAGCATGTTCCCAAACGTCAATGCCAAGAATCGGAGTTCGTCCACCCATCCACGGACTGTCTTGATTGGGACTTGTTTCAATCGTGAGCTGTTGTTTGTCGTCCAGACTCAGCCAGGCCCAGCCGCTGCCAAATACATTCATGGCTGCTTTCGTGAACTGTTCTTGAAATCCTGAGAGGCTACCGAATCGCGCATCAATAGCTTTTGCTAGTTCGGCTTTCGGCTGGCCTGGCGAGTTCTTCTGCATTACTTGCCAGAAGAATGAGTGGTTCGCATGCCCTCCGCCGTTGTTACGCACGGTGGTGCGGATCGTTTCTGGAACACGATCTAAGTGTTTAACCAGATCGTCGACGGGGAGTTTGGCGAGTTCCGGGTGATCTGCCAAAGCCGCGTTCAGGTTTTTGACATAGGCGGCGTGGTGCTTGTCGTGATGCAGATGCATGGTTTGGGCATCGATATAAGGTTCAAGCGCGTCGTACGCGTAGGGTAGGGGCGGAACGGTATACGGAGTTGTTGTACTGTCGCTTGTTTTGGCGGTTTGAGCGGCCGTGATTCTTGGATACACTCCGCAGAGACCTGCGATTGCAGTTATGCCCATCGCTTTTATCACTTCACGTCGTTGTGTCATCTGATTTCCTCCTGATCTTGGTTTTCCGGCTCTTTCCAACTCAAAATAGGTTTTCCGTTTCCTTCCTGACTTGTGCAAGTAGTTCCGGCGGCGCAGACGAGTGTGCTGGCGCCGTTCTTTTGACGAGTGACCGTAATCGAAATACGGCTGCGACCATGAACCACGTCAACAACGAGAACGGGAGCAGGTAGAGCCAGTACCTGGAAACTCCCGGTGGGTCGGCCAATATTCTGGGCCCGTATCGCGCAATGTAGATACTCTTGATTTCCTGTTCTGATCGTCCCTCGGCAACCAACTTCTCGACTTCATCCAGCATCTGCAGAGCTTCTTGAGAACGGTGAATTGCGATTGGCTCCCGCCAGCAACACGGAGCAATCAGTTCGTGCGTTAACCGGTCGTACCGGCCCATCTGCTCGGCGGTGAGCGTGTGCTCTTCCAAAGCGAATGCCGCGCTCAGGACGATCAAGGCTACAAGCACGATTTGCACTAGACGGAGCATTCCAATCTCAGTTCAACGTGTGAAGGTATGCGACCAGATCATTCAGCTCTTGTTCATTGAGTCGCTTGTCGAAGGCGGGCATGGTTCTCAGACCCTCGACGATCGTTTTGCGAACTTGCGCGTCGGTGGTTGGAGCCCCACTCGGAAGCTGCTTGGCGGCGAACAAGTGTTCCAGCCGCGGCGGCTGCTTCTTCAGGTCGGGAGTGGGCCCCTCATGACAAAGAGCACAATGCAGATCGAATAATTCCTGACCTCGTTCTGCTGACGCGCTCGGAGAACACGCGGTGCTCAACAAGGAGAAAGCGGAGAGGCCCGCAAGTAAAGTCGCATATTGCGCGATTCGCCTCATCCGGCTTTCCTTTGCCCATCCGCCTTTGCAGGGACGATTCCAGGTTTCTCCTGTTGCCGGAGTGCATCTTCCGGTTCGACAGTTGTCCACTCGGTCGACCAATATTTGGCGACCGTCCCCTCCGGAGACATCAGGACGATGACCATCGAGTGCGCAATCTGGTTATCTTCTTCGAAGTATTCAAGCCCGAAGGCATCGGCGATCTTGCGAAGATCGCCCTCCTTGGCAGACGCGAAATCCCAATGTGAAAACCCCGCAGGATCGTTGTCGAGATAGGCGAGGCCGTATTTGCGGAGCACCGGAGGCGTGTCGTATTTCGGATCGAAGCTGATTGTCACCAGATGCGTTTTCGCAAAATCGACGGGCGTCTTCGCAAGATCATTCTGAATCTTCGCGAATTGGTTACTTAGACGCGGGCAAAACGTGGGCATCGGGCAGCGCGTATAGATGAACGTGATCAGCACCGCCTTCCCCTTGAAATCATCGAGTCGGAAGGATTTTCCGTCCTGGTTGACCAGACTCAGATCGGGAACACGTTCCCCGATATCCAGACGGTGCACGGTAGCGGGCTTTATCGTCTTGCGGCCACTCGCATCCGTGATCCGGATGTTTTCCAACCAATACTCATTCCCATTCTTGGCCGTGATTACATCTGCGGCAATGACATCTCCCGGCTCGACTTGTTGGAATCCAGTTTTGTCTTTCACCGAATAGGACATGGTCATCGCGGACATAAAGCCCGGAATGTCTTCGTGGTTTACCGTGATCTCGTTCGTAGCCGGCTTCTTATCGAGCACCTGACCCTTGAGGTCGAAATGCTTCGTTTTGGATTGGCAACCGCTTAGCAGAATGCCCAAACAAACCACCGGAATAAATCTTTGAAGATTCATCCAACCGCCCTCCTGAGTTCACTCTCGCCCGCACTCGTGCCGGGCCTCCAATTCCGTTGTTCGGCGGCCCTTCTTTGAACGGCTCGTTTCTTCCACCAGATGTAGACTCCGGTGATCGAAAGCATCGTGAGGATCACGCCGAATAGCGCCACCATAATTCGATATGGGAGAAAATCGCGAATGTCGCCGTAGTGCAGTCCCCAGAGCCAAGTACTGACGGTGTTGCCTGAATGCTGGCCCGAGGGCAGAAAAACCTGACGAAGTGCGCCCGTGTTACCGTCCACCCAGACGCCTGTATCCCAGCCGTGCCCGCGGATGTCGTTGCTGCCGCGAACGTCATACGTGTAAACGCCAAATTCGGGAATGTAGGCGAGGCCATAGGGGCGGGTCACCGTGAAGTGGTGCTCGGCCGCCATGTCCGCGACCAGCCGTTCTCCAATTGTCTGGGCATCACGCCAAGTCAGCTTCGGATTCCAGAGGGGTTGGGGCAGCGCGTATGCGGCAAGCGCCACTTCGTCAGACTGATAGTCAAAAACGGCAGAGGTAACACGGTCATATACCGGCCGAAGTGAAAGCATCACGCTCGACCACGCGAAGACAAACAGCAACGGCCAGAACCAGAGTCCTCCGGCACGGTGGAGATCGAAGTTGATGCGGAATACATTGGCGCGCCACTTGACCTGCCAAGCGTATTTCCAGCGTTGCCAGAAACCACCGTTTCCGCGCGGCAACGTGAGATAAAAACCTACGAAGCAGTCCAGAGTCCACACTAGGGCAACGATACCGAGCGTCCACGCTCCTACCGATCCCATTGCCATCGAAGTGTGAAGTTTGTAGACGAACGGCAGGAAGTTGGTGCGCCAGTCTGGACTCGCGCAGCAGCGCCCGAGTTCGCGTCCCGTGTATGGATCGAGAATGAGATGATCAAAGTCCGACTGATAGGGCTGGCCTGTGGCGGGATTCGTGCGAAAGCGGAGAGCGATGCTGGCCTGATCGTTATCAATCGCAAAATATCCTGGTCGAGCATTAGGCACTAGCGACTCGGCTTTTTCGGCGAGCGTTGCAAGATCGAGCGGCAATTGGCCGGGTTCAGGTGACGCATGCCACTGCGGATTGAGCACCCGGTCAATCTTTGACCGGAACGCCAATAGGGTTCCTGTAAGCCCGACGACGATGAGAAACACTGTCATCAATAGGCCCGTCCAACGGTGCAGCCACACGAAATAGCGATGGATCATCCGGATGCCTCCCGTATTGCCAGCGGTTGAGATCAAAATGACAACTTCAGTGCGAGTTGGATGGAACGTGGCGCTCCGAATTGATACAAGGGACTGAGAGCACCGCCTCCACTGCTGTTCCCGCCGAGGTACTGTCCAAGTGTCGTGAGCGAATAACCGAACTGCGCGTTTGAACCAAAACCAAGATTGAGCGAACTATAGGGCGGCGCAAAATTGGGGTGGTTAAATACGTTGAACAGTTCCGCCCGAAATTGGAGCTTGAGGGACTCGCGGATCGGAAAGTCCCGATGAACCGCGAAGTCCCACTGCGACGCGGGGAATGCTCGCAGAGCGTTTCTTGGAAGATTTCCCTGGCTCAGTACGTTTCCGTTCCCATCCGTTGGAGGAAAGCAGAACGGCCCAACGCAAGACAGGTTCGGCCCATCCGGAGTGTTATTGATGATTTTTCCGCCCGGATACTGAGACCCATACAGATAAAAAGGAACTCCCGGAAGAACATCCGGCCTCACATAAACAGGTTTTTGGGTGAACGATTGACTTTCGTTAATCGTCACGTCCACCGGAGCGGAAGAATAGGCCTTGATGACGCTCTGCAGCGACCACCCGCCCAAAACGGCTCCGACGAAGCGATCCGGTTTGTACGCGGGAATGTCGTAAGTCAGCGCCGCAGAGAACTGGTTACGAATGTCGAATTTCGAAGGTCCTCGATTGTCGTTGATCCCCTGTCCACCTTGGCCAAATACAGTAGAGCCAGTGTCAATGCTGTGTGCCCATGTGTAGGAAGCCAGAGCCTGAAGTCCGTGTGAGACCTGCCGTTGAAACTGCGTCTGCAGCGCGTTGTAACTGGAAGAGCCACCGTTGTCGAATAACCCGATTCCTCCGGGGTAATTCGCGGGAGGAGAGTTGTAGGGGAAGATTGTCTGCACCAGTCTTCTTCCTGCAGCACCGACATACGAGACCGTTAGAGTTTGCTGTTTGCCAACTTCCTGCTGCAGAGCCACATTCCACTCAAGACTGTAAGGCGTTTGAAAATGTGGATTGAATCCGAGTAGAAGCCCGCTATTCGCAGAACCCGGAGGCACAATCGCAGGTGGTGCCGCATAGGCGGGGTCGAGCGGGAACGTTCCACCGGTCGGCGGGTACACGACTGGAAGCTGGCTGCCGTCATAGAAAGCGTATCCGGTATAGGGATATGCATATGCGACCAGATTTCCCGCTGCGCCTGCGGCCAAGTCATCATAGAGACCGATTCCGCCACGAAGCACAGTCAAAGGTGCGCCATTTCTTTGTGCGAGCTGGTACGCAACTCCCAAGCGAGGCATGAAATTTCGATAGGAGGTTTGGTAGGGTGAAGTTCCGGCAGGCGCCAAGGCGATTTGCGAAAGATTGTTGAGATCGTAATTCGTGAGGGCGGGAAAGGCCGGACCTTCGATTGTCTTGGGTGGAACTTCGACTCCCCATCGCAGACCATACGTTAGGGTAAGCCGGGGCTTCGGTTGCCATGTGTCCTGTGCGAAAACGCTAAACATCCGAAAGAGGAACGTTGCGGGAATGTTTTGGTTCGTGAAAGCAAAGCCGACAACGCCGTCCTCGGTGGTCGGATAATCATCGAACTGCACGTATTGGTTGTACTGGTCTGGCGCAAATCGCGGTGACAATCGGCGATAGTCCACTCCCAACGTGAGTCTGTGAGAGCCTCGTTGGATTGCAACGTTGTTCACCACTTCAACCTGGCGCTGGAGGCTCACTTCATTCGCTCCAATATCGAGATACCCGTTGCTGGTAAATCCTGCTTGAAAGCCAATATTGCCGTTCTGCAGGTTGTAGCCGTTGGGTAGGGGGGCCGAAGTTATAGGAGTGGCACCGCCAAAGTTGCTCGACAGTGAAGCACCAGTACTGTTTAAGCGGCTGTAATTGAATCGGAAGTCATCGTTGATAGACGGAGAAAACGTCCAGGTTGTTCCGAGCGTCAGCGTTTGTATCGTTTGCGATTGAACCCCTTCCTGACTGAGTGCAACGCCAGATCCCGGCCCGAATCCATATTGCGCGATGCTGGAGGGCGAGTTGTTGTATCTGCCAAACAGCGTGACCTTGTCGTTCAGCCGGTGATCAATGCGGATACTGTAAGCGTCGAGAGAACTGGGGTTCGAAAAGCTGGTGTTGAATTGAGCGACGCCGTTGCCGAGATCAGGCTGGTTGGGGTCGAAAGGATAGGCATTGAGGAACTGTTGTACTGCCGGTATCGCATCCTGCCGCGCCTGAAGGTCTGGAACCTGAGTCAGTTCCGTTTGAGGCAGTCGAAGGCGCAGTCCCTCATACGAAAAGAAAAAGAACGTCCGGTCTTTGAGAATCGGCCCGCCGAAGGTTCCGCCGAAATCGTTCTGGCGTTCTTCGGCCTTCGGAAGAGGAGGCGTGTTTGTATAACCGTTGAACCAATCGTTTGCATCCAGCACATCGTTGCGTAGGTAATTAAATATGGAACCATGAAACTGGTTCGTGCCCGAGCGCGTAACAATCGCGATCTGGCCTCCTGCGGTAAGGCCTGAGTCCGGGGCAGCCGTCGAGGTCTGTATCCGGAATTCCTCCAGCGCGTCTACCGAGACCAGACTGTTTGTCCCGCCAGACAGGCTGGTGGCACCAGTCTGTCCACCAAGCCCCCCGCCCGGATTGCCGATATTCCCTCCGATTCCGAAATTTGCACTCACCCCGTCTACCGTCCAGTAGTTCGACGTCTCACGTTGCCCGTTCACGACGAAAGTATCCGTATTGCCCTCTCCGCCAGTGGGGAGCACGCCCGGCGTCAGCTCAATCAGGCTTTGAAAGCTGCGTCCATTGAGCGGAAGGTTATCGGCGAATTGCCGATCCACGACGGTGCTTACCGTTGCGTCTGTTGTATTGATATTGAGAGTTTCCGCGGTTACCGTGACGCTCTCGCTCGCCGATCCGACTTGCAGCACAAAATCGCGGCTTACGTTGTCCTGCGCATTCAGAGAAAACTGCGTCACCGTTACTGTCTTGAAACCAGGCTTGCGCGCGGAAAGTTTGTAGTGGCCGGGGCGCAACGAAGGAAATGTGTAGAGGCCATCTTGATTCGTTTTGACAGTCGTAGACAGATTCGTATCCACGTTTCTGATTTCCACTTCCGTATCTGCTACTACGGCGCCAGATTGATCAGTTACGCGGCCAGAGACGTGGGCGAGTTCTGTCTGAGCAACACCGTGAGCAGCGAAGGCCACACAAACCACAGCGAGTGTGGCGCTCCAGAACGAGGAACGAGAAAAACTCAACAGCGCATTGCGAAAACTCTCGGTCATATCGCCGCTCCTTTAGCGGAATGCACACTGCTCATCAATTCGCTCCCAATGTTTCAGGGGAAACCCATCCCTCCCCACGGGAAACGGCCGTCGTCATAACGCCGACTTGCCCACAGCGCAAGCTCGGTGAACGATTCGGAACAGAAAGATCTAGGCGTTAATCACAGGAAATAGCGATTAAGGAAGCGTGTAGGGGGACCGCGTTGGAAGAAAGGAAAATGAACGTCAAAACTTAAACTGAAGGATTCTGGCCCCTGTGACAGGATCTCTGACGGAGGAACGTATGTGCTTGTCCGTCCTACTTGTGCTCGGGCTACCGGAACTAGAGTCGCAACTGTTGAGCGGAACGGGCAGCGCGATGGGATCGTGCGGAAAACGGGAGCCTTGTCATTGGAAGCCGTGATGCCGGACACTCCCGCCATGCAGTGATGCTTCCCGTTGCGTCGGCAGCAGGCAGGCACACTACTTTGCTGGAAACAGAGAGCCAGCGGCGCCAATAGACTGGCAATCAAAATGACAAGCAGCGAATTGGCGATCAGTCGCTTCAAAACTCGAAACCTCAGTCGTGGGAGATGTTTTGCCTCGCAGATTCCCCACTCTGGCGCGTGAAACACCACCCCACTCCCTCTCAGGCACTCAGTTCGTTCACAGGGGACTCATCTCACTCGCTAACATGCAAGATCACTTTGACGCCACAACCGGCTTTACTTGCTCATATTCGGGGTTTCTCCACAAGGTGCTCTTGTACTCCAGCAAATCGGCAGTGCCTTGCGCTACATCATCCCCGTAGTACCTCGCGATGACGTGTAGTGCCAGATCGATGCCAGAGGTCAAGCCGCCGGCGGTTGCGATTTTGCCATTCTCCACATAGCGGGTTCCGCTGACGAAGTGCACGGCCGGATATTGCTTCTGCAGTCGCTGAAGAAAGTAATGATGCGTCGTCGCAGTTTGGCCGTCCAACAGTCCATAGTCCGCCAACACCGAAGCGCCGGTGCACACCGACATGGTTTCATCGGCGGTGGCCGCATTGGCCAGCAGCCATGCCTTTTGCGCAGCGCTGCGTCCATTCTGCGCGGGGATCACGATAACCTGCGGCTTGGGCGCATTGTCAAAGGTGTAGTTGGGCACGATAGTCAATCCATTTGCATCCACCGGCTTGAGCGAATCGGAAACGGTGTACACGTTGATCGGCATCACCATGTCATCCCAGTCCGATTCATTCCATGGTTTCCCTTTGCTTGTAAGCATCGCACCGTGGAGAGTTTCCCAGGGCCCGGCGATGTCCATGACGTCAGCACCCTCCGAGATCACGAACGCCACGTTGATCTTGCCCGATGCTGGCGGCTTCAGTGAGCCAGCCGATTGGATGGCAGATGGTGGTTGCTTGGGCGCTTGCCCTTGACTCGTGGGAACCATCGAGGTCAGAATTCCGACGATCACAGCGGCTATCCAAAGTACGTTGCCTTTCCTTCGCATACACTCCTCCTCTGACTAATTTCGAATTCAAGCATGGCAGTAACGAGACGGCTCCGTCAGACGAGCCCGTTAGTGCCTAAGCGTGCTCGTCGATTCCACTACCCAAATAAGAGCGGTATCCCCACCCGGAAATGGCTATTGTTCCAGCTCGATCTGGCACACCCCACAGAGTGAGTTCAGATAAAAGCAGTAAACTGGAATTTCAGTTTCTCGCTAGCGAGATTCAGAGATTAGAGGGATTGGAGGGAGGACCACGTTGGAAGAAAGGAGAGTTTGTCCGTACGCTTACGGTCCGGTGTCCTGCGGCGTGAGCAAGAATCGCGGACGGGGAAAGGTGTCCGGTTGTTCGTGCCCCTGCCATCTGTCCCACCGAACTCGGAGTCGCAATTGTTGAGCGGAAAGGGCAACACGATGGAAAAGTGCGAAAAGCTGGAGCTTTCTCGCTCGAAACCATCATGCCGGACATTCCCGACATGCAATGATGCTTGCCGTTTCGGCGGCAACAGGCGGGAATTGTGTCCGTTGTCAATGCCAACGCGATTGGAGCAACGAAGCTCCAAGCGAGCACACTAACCAGGAGACTGGACAGAACTCGACGCATAGCAATTTTTGAAAGCTAGCACATCACAAGCCGATGTGACAACCAAGTTGGTCAAACGAGCAGATAGGTTGGGCGAGCGGTAAGCGATCCGAAAGGTGTGGCGCAAGAACGATCCTGTCTTTGAATAAACGTCACAGAGAAAGCTGTCGCGGGTCGTTCTCGACTAATCGGTGTACCAGAATTTGGCGGGAGCGACGGATCTCTAACCCGCTGCCTCCTGCATGACAGGCAGGCGTTCTATTTTGAGTGAAGCAGTCCGTCCCGAATGAAGGAGAGAATTGACGGCTGAGGGTGTGCTCTGTGAGGAAACTGCAGATACTTGATAGGTTATGTGTCCGAATCCGGTGACAGGGCAGCGTTCTAACCGGATACAGCCAACTCGGGCTAGCAGGGTCATCGAGGGCTTTTTCCGCGTTCTTGAAATGACACCTCACACGCCCTTTGGGATCGGCTCAGAACATAAATTCCTGTGTTGCGGATCGGCCAAAAGCCGAGGCGTGACCAGTAGGATCTTAGCTTCCGAATGGCCTCCCCTTCGCTTATGTCCGGGACTGCAAGTTGTTTTAAGGCTTTTGGGTCGTTTGCGATGGACGGAGTGAACTGCAGCGGCCAAGGCTTGCACGCGACCAACCCGCACGCCGTACCAAAAATGTCGATCATACGGTGAATGGCGGACTCTGCGATCCCTAGTCCCCGAAACTCCGGATGGATCACGATGTAGTCGATGATCAGGAGATCGAGGTCTACCGTTTCGAACTCATTTTGTATCTCTTCTTTCGGATGGCCCGTTTCCGCGTCGAAAAGATGTTCCCAGTATTCCGCAATGTCGCCCGAAATGCCATCTCCGAGTCTTTCTGCGCTCATGCCATGGTCCAGCGCCTCGCTGAACTGAATGAGTGAGGCTCGAATGTTACCGGCGTCCTCTTCTCCGCGAGTTTCCGATTCGGCAATAATTCTTCCGGCAATGGAATGCACAAAATCCGTCTCAGTCGGTTCGTGCAGCTCAGCGCGGAGGACAAACTCAACACTCGTAACGACATTCCTGTTGGAACCATTCTTTTCACGCCTGCCAGTCGTCGCCTTAGCTGATTTCATCGTCCGTTACCCCGCTCTCCTGAGCTTCCTGTGCACGCGTTGAACAACACTTTCCGGGATTCGCAGCGTGGTATAGCCTCGCTTAAACCGCGTTTCAACGTTCTCCCACTTGATCACTCCAGGTTCGTCGGTGAAGATGCGCCGGATTGTTCGTTCGCTCAAGCCCCACAATTCAGCGACTTCGTTCACGCAATAATGTTTTTCAAATGCCACACTGGCCGGCATTGCTGGTTTGCTTGGAGGAGCGTAGTTCGGCTGGGGAGAAGGCTCTGTTGCCATAGGACACCGTGTCTGATGTATCTAGTACGAGATCGAAATCTCGTCAAACGGAGGTTTTCCGAGATGCAATAGACTTCAAAGCCCGAAAAGAGCGAGGAGATCGGTTTTTTCTAGTCGGGCCCGTCGGTGGCGTTGGTAGATTCAATTCAGTTGTGACTACAGAATGGGTGGTGACATGTCTGCCGCACATGAAGAGCGGAATGGAAAGGGGGAGGGACTTTTGCACTAAGAACGGACGGCGCGTCTGACGACTTTGCCGGAGCGCCTATCCGCTATATTGATTACCGGAGCGGCCGCGTTTAGGCCCATTGTGGACCATGCCGTCCGCACGCTCGTCGCCAGCCTCTGTTGCCGCTCAAGAACCCACGGAGCATAGTGCTTCTGCGTAATCAGAACACTGGAGTGACCCAGTAAACGAGAAACCTCCTCCAATGGCATGCCCGCAAGGAGATACTCGACCGCAAAAGTGTCTCGGAGCATGTGAAGATGCGCCGGCCTGGGGTTGCCATCACCCTCCAGAAACAGCTTGGGATGCGCCTCGGTAGCCTTATCCAGAACCTTCCCAAAGATTTTGATCCAATTTGAAACTTCGCTCTTACGCTTACTGCGACCACTCCAAAAGAAGTAGCTTGGATGTGTGTAAGCGTTGCGCGGCACGTTGCGTAGCTCCTCGGCCACGTCGTGTGGCAGTAATCCATAGACGGCGGAACTTGCTTTGCCTTTGACCTTCTTCTGGTACAAGAAAAGGGAATCGTCGTCCCGTAGTTTGTCTTTGGAGAGGCATGCAGCGTCGCCAGCCCGGAGTCCGCTCCAACGCAGAAGCTTCAAATACGTGCGTGCACGGCGAGCGTTCACTGTATCGCCATCCTTCTTGCCGTCGCGACTGTCATAGAGCCACGTTGCTTGAATCAGCGCATCATATTGTTCGCGGGTAAAGGGCTGTGTCTCATCCTGCTCCGGAGCAACTTTCTTGATTCTCTTGGCCGGATTCTCTTTCATCCAGCCTTGTTCCATGCAAAAGAAAAAGAAAGTGATAACTCGCTGGTGCTGATTGTGGCGGGTGGTGGGCGCACCGGGCCACGAATGGATCCACCGGCGCATGGTTTCGACGTCCAACTCGGAAAGCCGAGCGACTGGGGGCTTCTGTTGTGTACACCAGTTCAAGAGCCGGTCCTCAAGAGTCAGACGGTATTTTGCTCGGGTGGCTTCTTCTCGGTTCAGACGTTCCACTTCTTTCAAGAAGAGCGCAACCGCATCCGAGATCAGTACCTCTCGTGCCTCGCCCTTCCGGACCCTTGCTTCCAGTTCGCGCTGAAGGGCCTTGACGGGACTCCACGAATCACGGATTTCCTGCGCTCGCTCTTCTGCCTTTTCCCAACTACGTGTCTTTGCGCTGACCTGCCGGGAAGTATTCTCCCTGTAAACGTAGAGGTACTTCATGCAGTGGCAGCGTTTCCAATACGGCTCTCCGTTCTTGGGGCAGGATTCTTGGTGGCGGGTGTAGACGGTAACGGTTTGAGTGGAAAGCGAGGCAGCCGGATTGGTTTCCGCCGCTGCTTCTAGACCGATCGGATGGGACCCCATCGACTCAACTCCACGACTGAGTTCAGAGAGCAGCTTTTTGTAACGCGAAGAGCCGAATCTGACAAACGGCCATTCGCTCAGCCGAACTCTCAATTTCGCAGAGTCTAGCAAAATCCTTCATTCAGTTTTCATTCAGTTTTGGGAGGACTCTGTGGAAAAGCTAGGGTTTTGTGGAGCTTGAGGTTGGTTGCGGGGGGTGGATTTGAACCACCGACCTTTGGGTTATGAGCCCAATCGGTCAATCTAACTTGTTGTTGATTCGACGACTCTTACACCCCTCGACACCTGGTTTTGACCCTATTCGGGGGCGATTCTTTGCCCAAGTTTTTCCCAAGTTTTCGTCGTGAGAAGCCACAACGGAGATTGCGTCATCACGGAATCGCAATGCGTAGCCCTAATAAATGAAGTCTGCAGCCGGAATCCGCAGTCGTGCTGCAAAGTGGCTGACGGGAGACATCTCCCCTCCAGGCCTATACCCGCGAACATCCCCTGCAGTTAGTCGTTGCCAAGTCAAGCCGCGCACCCTCGCAGCGATTGCACGCTCGGCACTGAACCATATTCCGCCGACTGTCGCTGGGGTTTAGACGGTCTCAGTGCGCAAAGGAACAGCCCGCCTGTACTTCCGATTTCCCAGTTACCAGACATGCGTCGCGATCACTTCAGGAGAGCCTGCGACACCAGCTATGATCGGAGTCTTCAGTACCACCTCTATATTGGTTTTCGGATTCTGGAGGCTCTCTGGAAGACCGCGAAGGAACTGTGGCCGCGTCACAAATTCAGAAGCTGCCTGGGTGCCCACGGGGCCAGCACCCGCTACAAAGAGAATGACGCTGCCACTGACAGGATTGAAGAAGCGGCCAGCTATCGCATAGTCGACGGACGGATTCTCAAGGTCCCGGAGAGGCACTTGCCAAAGCCGATTGGGCTGCTGTGAATCGACTATGGAGACAATTCGATTTGGCTTTCCAGCGTCAGCTTCATCAAAGTCGAACCGGTAGCGAAGATTACCCGTGAGCTTGAGCGCCCAATCGTTGTTGTGGTTTCCTATCAGTACCGTTGGGCGATCTCGTAAATCCAGTAAATTGGTCTGATTATCCATCCGCATTTGAAAGGATTGACCGTTCATTTGAAGAAATCCCGAGATATTTGTGTAGGCTTTCAGATCCGTCACAGTTATCCGCTGGAGTCCTCCCGATGTGACTTCGATCGCGGGATCATTAGCTTTCAATGGGTCCGCGTGGCCTAGGCAAATGAATATTTCCTTGCCCGCAGTAAACATCGGACTCCAGAGCGGATCTACCGTGCGTATCGCCGGACGAAGGTGCTTCATCTCTTCGTGCTGGCGAAAGACCGCCATGGCAAGAAAGATGCAGCAGACGGTCGAGACTAAGGCGATCCCATAAGCGACTTGAGGTCTCCTCGAATCAGGAGACTTAGAAACTGATTGCACGGGAAAGGGAGAGGTAATCTCGCTCGCCCCGAGGCGACTATTTACCGCTCCTGCTTCTGGCGGATTTTCGGGCCGTAGCGTGGGTTCGGAGAATTGAAAATCGAGGACATATGTTCCCGGCGCGAGGAGAATTCGTACCGACTCTTTAGACCCGCTTTCAGCGTCGTACTGCCGAAGTCTCTTCCGGGTGTCCGAAGCGGCGTTTCGGACGACCGGATCACTGGCAGTGTCGTAGGAAACTTCTCGGCCGAAGACCTCATGCCCGATGAGTCTCTCTTTGATCGGCTCAGTTTCGTTCGAAAGTGCTCGCTTCAGCAGATACCGGAAGAGCCGGGTGCTCCGTTCACTGGAGCGGAAGGATTCGTGGTTGAGGATCTTCGAGGCGGTTTTCTTGATCGCGTCCTGTTCAGCTTCACTAAAGTGAGTCTTTTCCGGCATTTATAGAACCGACTCCCGAAAATCGGAACAGCCAAATCTATCACGGGAGGTTGCCATTCACGCGCCGATTCGCGGAAGAGATCCATTTAATTTTAGTCTCATCGCACCACCGATTTTGTGCCATTTCATCACTTTTTATGAGGGAACTCTCGGTACCGTGCATGCACACCTCCGCACCGTGCTTGTGCCGATTCCGAATCCAGCTTAGAAATGGTCGTGTCTTTTCCGCATGAACGCTACGCACCGTCTGGGCCTAGGTTTTTGAAAGACGCCCGGCTCCTTGCGGTTCGAAGAGAAGTGACTTTGTTGATTGTCCCGAGAAGTCTGCTTGTCAAAGGGCCGATATGAACCGATTTTTTAACAACGTAATGTTGATTCTTGTGGCGCTCAGCCCGTATCTTGGCTCGGCACAAGCGACGCCCTCGACACTCGCGATCGGCAGCGAGGCCCCGGTTTTCAGCCTAATGGGAACGGACGGCATCATCCACAGGTCGACCGACTGGAAGGGGAGCTCGGTTCTCGTTATTGCCTTTCTGTGTAATCACTGCACCGAGTCGCAGATGTATGAACCTCGATTGAATCGGCTTGCGGAAGCCTATGCAAGCAAAGGCGTCACCGTCGTTGCGGTGCAGTCTAGCAACCCTAAAGCCTTTGCCGAAAAGGATCTGGCGTGGTCCGACGTAGGTGAGAGCTTAGATGACATGAAGGAACGCGCTGAGTTCCGCCACTTCCGGTTTCCGTACTTGTACGACGGAGACACGGGCAGCACGGCCCTTGCCTTCGGCGCATCGGTGGCTCCGTCGGTCTTCATCCTTGATAAAGAGCGCAAACTGCGCTACTCGGGCCGGATTGACGACGACCCCACAGAAGGACCAAATACCACTCACTATGCTGTCGCCGCGATCGATTCGTTGCTCGCCGGCAACCCAATTGCCGTAACCGCCTCCGTCGCAACTGGCTGTTCACTCCGGATAGGGCCCAACCCGTCGATCAACGAGGCGCCAGACTCAGAGCCGGTCTCTGTCTCTCTGGCGACGACCGCAATACTCGGTTCGTTGAGGCATAACCCAACAGGGCAGTTGCTTCTGGTCAATTTTTATGCGACTTGGTGTGGACCCTGCGTCTCAGAGTTTCCCGACCTCATGGCTACCAACCGAATGTATCGAAGCCGTCGCTTTTCCTTTACGACGGTTTCTTCGAACGGTCCCAGTGAGCGGTCCGAGGTCCTGAAGTTCTTGCAGAAGATGAGGGCCACTACTGACAACCTACTTTATGGGTCGGATGACATTTACGCGATGCAAGACGCATTCGACCCAAACCTGGGGGCCACAGTGCCGGTAACCGTATTAATCGCGCCCAATGGAGAGGTTCTCTTTCACGAGCAGGGCGAGATTGACTTGATGGACATCCGCCGAGCGATCCTCACAAACTTGCCTGACGACCCGGCTCACTTGGGGTCTCAAAAATATTGGGCGACAAAGTGACGTTACGACATTTCACTAGCGCGCCAGCATGCAGCAGCAATTGGCTCTTTCACAACATTCGATATTCGAGGAGTCTATCAATGAGTCGTTTCCGAATCCTGTTCGCCACTGGGACTTTGTGCCTCGCATTAACGCAACTCAATGCTCAAGGCGCTGCTGCGCCGCACCCGTCGCCGGCTTCCGTGGATCTTCCCGCAATGAAGCCGGATCCAGAGCATCCCCTCATGCCCATCGGTACCGTTGCTCCGCACTTTGCTCTGAAGGGGGTAGACGACAAAATTCATACTCTCGCAGAGTTCAGCAATGCCAAGTTGCTGGTCGTCATCTTCGAGTCGATTCATTGCCCGGTTTCAGAGAACTATGAATCTCGGATTCGCGAGCTGTATGACACGTACAACGGCAAAGGGGTAGCCTTTGTCGCGATCAACCCTAACAACCCGGTCGCGGTTCGCTTGGACGAACTCGGTTATACCGACCTGACAGACTCTCCCGCTGATATGAAGATTCGGGTACGGGAACAGCAAATTCCTTGGCCTTACCTCTATGACGGTGAAACCCAGGAAGTAGTGCAGAAGTTCGGTGCAGTGGCTACGCCACATGTTTTTATCTTCGATCGGGACCGGAAGCTGCGTTATGAGGGACGAATCGACGACAACCAGAATCAGGCATTGGTAAAGGTGCACGATGCCCGCGATGCCATCGACGCGCTGTTGGCCGGGGGAACTGTCGCTGTTGCGCATCGACCGGCCTTTGGATGCTCGACAAAATGGCTCTCAAAGTCAAAAGACGTTGCTCGTGAATGGAGGACGATCATGGCAGAGCCCGTCGTCCTGACACAGGCCTCGCTGGCCGATGTCAATGCACTTCGCGCGAACGCCGGGGATAACGTCACGGTGGTGCATTTCTGGAGTACGGGAACACAAAACGTTGAACGGGATTTCAGCGATTTGGAAACCACTTACCGTATGTTTCGCGGCCGCGCCTATGACTTTGTAACGGTAAATGGCGATAGTTCCGCGAACACTGCAAAAACTGCAGAGTTTCTCAAGGCCCAACACGCCTCCAGTAGAAATCTGCAAATCAGCCCTGCGGACCTCGATGCTATCCAAACTGCATTTGGATCAAAGTGGCGTGCGGATGAGGAATACACCGTAGTCATCGCGCCCCACGGCAAGATCGTGTATGCGCGCGAGGGGCCAATCGACATTCTGGATGTGCGCCATGCGGCGCTGTCGAGCTTTACTGATAATCCGTACTTCCCGGGACAGTCGCAATATTGGGCTCACTTCGCAATTCACTAACGACGCCACCTCGTGGTCTAGTGCGAAAGCGATAAGTCATACGGCCGTGTGCTCGAAAGAAGAATCGGTAACCGGATGAAAGGATAAGCATGAACAAAGCAAAAGTTTTGATGCCATGGCCGTTTCTGTTATTGATTCTTTGTCTTCCGGCTTATGGGCAACGACCTTCGGAGGTTGTGAAGTGGACAGCCATTACGACCAAGGTAACTTCCAATTCTGCCTCAGTGGCTCTTTCTGCTTCGATTAACGATGGGTGGCACGTGTACGCTTTGTCCCAGCCAACGGGCGGACCCACGCCATTAAGAATTACCGTGTCGGTTGGCAGTCCGTTCGTTTTGAAGGCTCCTGTGCCGGAGGCGGCAGTAACTCGGCACATGGACGCAAATTTCAACATGGAAACTGTCTACTACCTGAACCACGTAAGCTTCGTCATCGCATTGCAAAAACAAACAGACGTGCAAGAGAATGCGATCCCGGTCGACGTACGCTTTCAGGCCTGTAATGATCGAGTTTGCCTTCCACCATATACGGCTCACCTAACCGCAGAACCGAAGAGGAAATAACGCCATGCTCACGGGATCGATTCTCCATTATTTCTGGCTCTCACTTGGCATGGGAGCGCTATCACTGCTGACTCCTTGTGTGTTTCCGATGGTTCCGATTACGGTTTCCTTTTTTGCAAACCATTCGTCTCGCACACGCGCCGGCGCATTAAAGATGGCGGCTCTATACGGTCTGGGCATAATGTTTACCTTCGTCGCACTCGGCATGTCCTTAGCCATCATCTTTGGCGCCGCTGGAATTAACAAGCTAGCCTCGAATCCCTGGGTAAATCTCCTGATCACTGCGGTCTTCCTGGGATTCGCTCTCAGTTTGCTCGGCGTCTTCTTCGTACAGGTTCCATTAGGACTCATGGACCGTCTGAACCGAGCTTCAAATGAGAAGGAGGGAAGCTTAGTAGGAACGATGTTAATGGGATTAACGTTCTCCTTGACCTCGTTCACGTGTACCGCTCCCTTCGTAGGAACACTTCTGGTTCTGGCCGCCCAGGGAAATTGGCGCTGGCCACTCGTCGGCATGACAGGCTTCTCATTCGTTTTTGCGCTGCCCTTCTTCTTGCTGGCCCTCGTTCCGCAACTAATGACACAGTTGCCAAAGTCGGGCGGCTGGATGAACTCGGTGAAAGTGGTTATGGGATTTCTTGAAATAGCGGCGGCAATGAAATTCCTGTCCAATGCGGATCTCGTGTGGCACTGGAATATCTTTACTCGCAGCACTGTTTTGTGTATCTGGACCGGATGCTTGTTAATGGTCGTGTCGTATCTACTGGGTTTGTTCCGTCTGGACCATGATTCAGAACTGGGCGCGGTTTCTGGTACGCGAGTAGTCCTTGCGCTAACCTTCCTGGCGTGCGCAATCTGGTTGGCTCACGGACTAGCCGGACACCCTCTGGGCGGCATCGATGCCTTTTTGCCTCCCGCAGAAGTGGATTCGGCTGCTCTGGCCCAGACATTGACCATGTCGGCAGAAACGCCGTGGATCCTGAATGACCTTACATCAGCCTTGGCGAAGGCTAAGTCGGAAGGCAAGCCAGTGTTCCTCGACTTCACTGGTTATACCTGCACTAACTGTCGTTGGATGGAGTCCAATGTTTTGTCCAAGCCTACCATCGAACAGAACTTGAACCGATTTGTAAAGGTGCGTCTCTACACGGACGGCGACGGCGAAGTCTATTCCAAGCAGCAGGATTACGAGGACCAGCATTTCGGAACTGTCGCTCTGCCTTTGTATGCTCTGCTCGATAGCAACGGAATTACGCTTGACACTTCGGCCGGCGTGACGAGGGATGTGGACGCCTTTGCTGCGTTTCTGGCGAAGGCTAAGTAATGAACGACAAGACCCATTCACGGGAATTCGCTGCGCACCAAAAACTAAGTTTGCCTATGGAGGATGATCTATGTTGACTCGGCGCCGCTTTACCGCTCTGTCTGCCGCAGCCGCTGGTGCTGCGCTCTTTGCCCCGCTAAAGTCGGGGTTTATGCTCGCTGACACACTACAATCACAGACTGCCTCCACCCGGTCCGGGCTTGAGTTCGGAGTGCAGCTCTACATGGTCCGCAAGCAACTGAAGGATCTTCCACCCACCCTCCGCCTGATTCGCGACACTGGCTACTCCGAAGTGGAAACCTTCCCGGCAGTCTATGACCGCCCGGCCAAAGAATTGAAATCCTTGATTGCCAATACCGGCCTCAAAGCATTCAGCGGTCATTTCGATTACGCTACCCTCGAAGAGAAGGTGGACTATGCTGCCGAGTTGGGGCTGCAGTGCATGATCTGTCCGATGATTCCGCCGCCGCAGTGGGATTCGCTGGATGGTTTCAAGCGGGCTGCCGAACACTTAAACAAGGCCGCGGCCAAGACGCGCTCTGCGGGGATGAGCTTCGGCTACCATCCACACAACTATGAGTTCAAGCCATTGCAGGGGCAGCGTGGCTTCGATGTGCTAATGCAGGAGTTTGACCCGGCGACCAAACTCGAACTGGATGTTTATTGGGCAGTTGAGGCGGGTCAGGACCCACTGGGTCTGATGCGCAATAACCGAAGCAGAATGGGGCTCATCCACATCAAGGACCGCAAGCCCACGAAAGGAGTTTCATTCTCGCCATTCGATTCAATGAAAACGCACAACTGCACGGAGGCAGGGTCGGGAACGATCGACTGGACATCAGTCTTAGGCGAGGCGAGGAAGCTTGGCGTAACCCAGTTCATAGTCGATCAAGATGAAACCGCTTTGACCATTGACGAAAGCTTGCGCACGAACTGGAAGTATTTGTCGCAACTGAGCGTGTAATCTGCACAGCTCAATTCCATTCGGTCGATTTTGATCTTGGTGCGCATGGTTCTCGGACAACGAGTATCGACCACATTGGCAGATGGGGATCGCCTTCCTTGCTGATGTGCATCTGCAGTTCGCTGTGCCCCAAGTTCCTCCGCGTGCCAAGCTGATGTCTCCCTCATCGGGGCACGATAATCATTCGAAGGAGATGGCTCCGAGCGGAGCGATCTGCTAACCGGCTAGCTCAATCGCCTCGGCACCCGGTGATCGGAGAGTTCGGACATCGCGCATCGGTGGTTGGCCGAAGAAGCGTTTGTATTCACGATTGAACTGGCTCACGCTCTCATATCCAACCTCAAAGGCCACAGTTGATGCATCGAGGCTATCGAGAAGCATTCGCCCACGCGCTGCCTGCAACCGCAACTGCTTCTGATACTGGAGAGGACTCATATGGGTCAGCACGCGGAAATGGTGATGCAGCGTCGATACGCCCATGGCTGCAATCTCGGCTAGATCGCCCACACGCACTGGTTTCGCGTAGTTGTCCCTGATCCAGGAGATCGCTCTCGCTGTGCGATGGCTTTGATCTCCAGAAGTTGCAATCGCTCGAAGGCGAGCGCCCTCGGGTCCACATAGAAGTCTGTAAATGATCTCGCGTTGAATGAGCCCACTCAGAAACGGAATATCCTGTGGACTCGCCAGCAGATCGACCAGCCGGCAGCAGGCGCTCAGCAATTCAGCCGTGATCTCGCCGGTCACCATGGCGGGCATGTCAGATGACAGCTCGCGCACGTGGACTTCCTCCCGGCTGAGAAGTTCGCGGACCACCGTCATTTCGATCTTGAGTGCCAAAGCCAGAAGAGGCTTCGCTTCGCTCGCCTCGACGATCTGGCTGACAATTGGCAGATCGATCGAAGTCAAAAGGAATCGCGACTGGTTATAGGTAAAGGTCGTCTGGCCGAGATCGACGCGCTTGCTACCCTGAGCAACGACGATCACGCTCGGCGTATATGTTCCTGAGCAGGGCGCACTGGGTGCAGTCCTGCGCACAAGGAGCATGCCAGGCACTTCTGTGATCAGTCTCTCTGAAGGGCCGATGAACCAGGCAATTCTCTTCGCCAACTCAGCTCTGAAATCCTGTATCGAGCGGGCTGCTGGCGGAGCGCCCGAGTGCTTGCCATTCATGTTCATTCTCTTTTGCCTTTCCATCCTAAGCATAGCTCTTGCGGCTCTCACGATGCCAGCTCAAAGGCTGAGGATCAAGAGAATTAGGCAAAAGATCGGCAGAATCGGGATAACAGCCCGCGTGCGCTTCTCTCTAAACTGCAGGTGGAGAAGAAATGATGCAAAAGCGAAAACTCGGAAACTCAGGACTTGAAGTCTCAGCTCTTGGCCTCGGCTGCATGAGCATGAGCTCTGGCTATGGCCCGGCAGCCGACAAGGGCGAGATGATCAAATTGATTCGTACCGCTCATGACCTTGGTGTGACCCACTTCGATACAGCCGAAGCCTATGGCCCGTTCGCGAATGAAGAGTTGGTGGGCGAGGCGCTCCAGCCGATCCGCGACAAGGTGGTGATTGCCACAAAGTTCGGCTTCGAAATAGATCTTGAAACTGGCAAACGCGGTAATGGGACCGATAGCCGGCCAGAGCATATCAAACTCGTGGCCGACGCCAGCCTGAAGCGTTTGCGTACCGATCAGATCGATCTCTTCTATCAACACCGCGTCGATCCTGACGTGCCGATTGAGGACGTGGCAGGAGCGGTCAAGGAGTTGATTTCCCAAGGTAAGGTCAAACACTTCGGCCTGTCGGAGGCCGGGGTTCAGACGATTCGCCGTGCGCATGCGGTCCAACTCATCACCGCGGTGCAGAGCGAGTATTCGCTGTTCTGGCGTGGTCCAGAGGCCGAGCTTCTGCCGACCCTGGAGGATCTCGGTATCGGGTTTGTGCCGTTTAGCCCACTCGGCGCCGGTTTCCTCACTGGCAAGATCGACGAGAACACGAAGTTCGATCCAAGCGACTTCCGGAACATAGTGCCTCGCTTCTCACCCGAGGCGCGCAAAGCCAATATGGTTCTGGTCGATCTGGTCAAGACCGTCGCGGGGCGCAAAGGCGCGACGCCGGCACAAGTCGCACTCGCCTGGCTGCTGGCGCAGAAGCCGTGGATTGTGCCGATCCCGGGAACCACCAAGCTGCATCGGCTCGAAGAAAACCTCGGTGCGGTGAACGTCGAGCTGAGCGAGAACGACCTCAAGCAGATTGACGAAGCTTCTTCAAAGCTGAAACTCGAAGGAGCCCGCCTTCCCGAAGCTGCCCTGAAGATGACTGGACGCTAATCATTTCTCTCATGAGCCCGTGATCGCCGATTGCAATAGAAACCGCAAGGCAAGGACTACGACATGAAAATGAAGCTGACCGTTTTGGGACTATTTTTCTTGACGAATGTGCAATCGGCCTTTACTCACGCGCAACCGGCAGGCGAGGCGGTGACAACCGGGTCAGCCATGGCGGGTGTCGGCAAAGCCGCGCAGCCAACCCCTCCTGTGGTGGGAGTGGAGAGCGGCCAGTTGCAAGGAGTGGTCGACGACGGCGTCGTTTCCTTCAAAGGCATCCCCTTTGCAGCGCCCCCTGTGGGCGATCTGCGGTGGCGGCCGCCTCAACCGGCGGCGCGCTGGACCGGTGTGCGCCAGGCGACGGAATTCGGAGCGGATTGCATGCAGGGACGCATCGGCCCGCCACCAGCGCCTGGTGCGCCTCCGGCGCGGGCGCCGTCGGAAGATTGTCTGTTTCTGAATGTCTGGGGTCCGGCGAGCGTTGCGTCAGGGGGGAAGTTGCCCGTGATGGTCTGGATCTACGGGGGTGGGTTTGTGGGCGGCTCAAGCGCCATGCCCTTAACCTCGGGGACTCAGTTCGCCAAACAGGGCGTCCTCCTGGTCGCAGCCAATTACCGCGTCGGACGTTTCGGATTCTTCGCCTTCCCCGCGTTGAGCCACGAGCGTCCTGACGAGCCCAAGGGCAACTACGCCTACATGGACCAGATTGCTGCCCTCAAGTGGGTACAGAAGAACATTTCGGCATTTGGAGGCGATCCCAACAACGTCACGATCTTTGGATTCTCCGCGGGTGGTGTCTCGGTGCATAGCCTCCTGACTATGCCCATGGCGAGCGGCCTGTTCCAAAAGGCGATCGTCGAGTCCGGGGGATCGCGGGACAGCGTGCTGACCGCCCGGCCGATGAGCCAAGACGGTGTCGATCCGAATTATCCGGTGTCGGCTGAGACGATCGCGATCAACTTTGCGCACTCGATGGGGATCGAGGGCACGGACAACAACGCGCTGGCCAAGCTGCGCGCGCTCAGTGCGGAAGAGGTCCTTCGCGGTGCTGCAGCCCAAATCGGCGCCAGCGCTCCGTCGTACGAGACGACACCCATCCTTGACGGCAAGCTGGTTACGAAAACGGCAGAGACCGCTTACAAGGCCCGACGCCAGCCGCGTGTTCCCCTCATGCTCGGAAGCAACAGCGCGGATACCGCAGGTAACCGGATAAAAGCCACTACTAAGGATCAGCTGTTTGCTCGGTTCGGGCAGTGGAGCGCGCAAGCGAAGGCGGCCTACGATCCCGACGGATCGACAGATTTGGCCACCCTCGTATCAAGGGCAAACGACGACTTTGGCCAGGCCGAGCCGGCACGCTTCGCAGGGACCGCCTTCGCGACCAACGGTTCGCCCGTCTATCTGTACCGGTTCTCCTACGTTCAGACTGGGATGCGGGAAATGTTTCGGGCTGGGACACCGCACGGCGGCGAAATTGCGTTCGTGTTCGGCACATTGGGTACCGGCGGCTTCGGACCGCCACCACCACCGCCGACACCTCAGGATCAGGCGGTCTCTCGAATGGCGCAAAGCTACTGGGTCAACTTCGCCAGGACCGGCGATCCCAATGGTGCGGGCTTACCCGCTTGGCCGCGTTACGATCCGAACAAGGATTTGATCTTCGATTTCCATCCGGATGGCTCGGCGAGCGCGATTCCGGATCCCTGGAAAGCGCGACTCGACGTGACAGAGTTAGCCACTGAATCGGGAAAGCGCTCCGATTTCTGAGACTGTTTCCGCTGGTGATGCCGAATTGGCAGCACCCACCAAATACAAAGCACGAGGAGAAGATAAGATATGAAAACAAAACTTCTAGCCATCGCTTTCGCGGTGACTTCTCTATTCGTTTTCCAATCTCAAGGACAAACAGCAGATTTAGGTTTCCCGAAAGGTGAACTGTCCACTGCGAAGAATCACACGGGAAATATCTGGCTCAGTGAGTTAAATGTAGGAGACAGCACGTTCGATCCCAGTATTGCGATGGCAACCTATGATCCCGGTGCAAAGCTGGATTGGCATAGTCATCCAGGCGGTCAGGTTCTGCTGATCACCGAGGGGACTGGCTACTATCAGGAACGAGGAAGGCCGGCGCGCATCGTGCACAAGGGAGACGTAATCAAATGCGCTCCGGGAGTGGAGCATTGGCACGGCGCAACACCCCAGAGTGGCTTTGCCTATATCGCTGTTACACCAACTCAAAAAGGAAAAACAATTTGGTTAGAGCCGGTCAGCGATAAGGACTACAACAGCGCGAAATAAGACGGCATTGAGTCTTCGTTTCCCAAGAAGATGTGATGACGACGCCGACGACGATCTATCGACACCTAAATTCTTCTCGTCTCGGCGAGATTGGGAAGCACGGCGACCAGTCCTTCTTCGCCGTGGAGATTCTCGACGGTATGATGCTGAAGCATTGGATCGGCGGACAACCCATGGAAACCGAGTTGATTGTGTCCCTCGCCATCGAGATCGCCGATGCTCTCGACTACGCCCACTTCACGGGAATCGTGCATCGCGACATCAAGCCCACCAACATCCTTGTCACCGAGCGGGGAACACGGCAAGATTTTGGATTTCGGGCTGACGAAAGTCACACCCTCCCTGAGCGCTGCCGGAGCGGCAGAACAACTGATGCTGTCATTAGAGGAGCATCCGACCTGCCCCGAAGCAGCGATGGGCGCGGTTGCCTACATGTCTCCCGAAAAGTTCGTGCGAAAGAATTAGACGCCCGATCGGATTGGTTCTCGTTCGGAGCGGTGCTGTACGAGATGGCGACGGGCATGCTGCGATTCCGTGGAGAAAGCACAGGAGTTATCTTCAAGGCGATTCTCGACTCGTCCCCCACGCCTGAGGTGCGGCTGAACTCCGACTTCTCCGCCGAACCGGAAAGGATCATCATCGCTGCCACAGAACCCGAGCGTCTTCCAGCGGGGTCGCGACGCCGTCACGGTGTGGCGTCACTCGCGCCGTGTAGTCTCCCGCCGGACGTGCGGCGGGTACCGTGGCCTGGTAGACGCAGCCGTCGGATGAACCAGGGAGAAGTCGCGCCCACTGCATTTCCTGCCGTACGTGATGGTCCTCGTTGTTGCCGTCCGCATAAAGCTCAACTCGCACCGCATTCTTGCCAAGATCGTTCAAAAAGACTTCAACTTCAAACACATGATGGTCCGCGTTAGTTTCGACCCGCAAGTTTCCGAAGCGCAACGATCCCCACCTCTCGTCGACTGCATGCCGCCAATCGACCACTTGCTTGCCAGCTGCGCCTTTGTTCGCCGCACGCTCACTGTAGGCGGCCGCGGCCCGAAGATAATGTTGCTCGGTGTATTCGCGCACTGTGCGGTCGGCGGAGAAGCGCGGCGTCA
Organism: Terriglobales bacterium; assembly: GCA_049520935.1. Classification (GTDB taxonomy): domain Bacteria; phylum Acidobacteriota; class Terriglobia; order Terriglobales; family Acidobacteriaceae; genus Acidiflorens. The sequence goes on from JBEKPJ010000004.1 coordinate 352,607, forward strand.
ATTGCGCCATGCTCTCCCGCATGCGCTTGACCCATGCGCTGGGAATGCCGCTCTGGTCTCGAGTATAAAACTCCGGGATCACCTCCCGTTCGAGCAGGTTGTAGAGGGCGTCGGCTTCGGCAACGTCCCAAGCGGGATCGTCGCCATGTTCCTGGCCGTCTCCTAGCGCCCACCCCACTTCCGGCGTATAAGCTTCCGCCCACCAACCATCCAACTCCGATAGGTTGATACCTCCATTGACGAGCACTTTCATCCCGCTTGTCCCGCAAGCCTCCCAGGGTCGCCGCGGTGTGTTGATCCAGACATCCACCCCCTGTACCAGATTCTCGGTCAGAAGCATGTCGTAATCGCTGAGGAAGATGACATGAGGACGGGTCTCGGGCTGGCGGATGAAATTTATCCATTCATGGATCAAGGTTTGCCCCGCCCGGTCCTCCGGATGCGCCTTGCCGGCGATGATGAGTTGCACGGGGTGCTCGAGATTCGTCAACAAACGAAGCAGCCGCTGCGGGTCCTTCAGCAGCAGGTTCGGTCGCTTATAGGTCGCGAAACGCCGCGCAAAGCCGAGTGTCAAGGCGTTGGGATCGAATAAATGTTTTGCTTCGTCAACCGCCTCGGGCGAGGCGCCAGAGCCAGCCAGTTCCCGGGATAGCCGTCCGCGCGCGTATTCAACCAGAGAGGTACTGGCCTGTGTGCGAAATGTCCAGAGTGCGGAGTCGGAGACTCGCCGAATGTCTTGCTCGAGGTTTTTCAACGTCCCCAACCAACGCCGCTTGCCACACGCGGCTGTCCACAAATCGTCAGCCGGAGCCGAATCCCAGGTTGGCGTGTGCACTCCGTTGGTCACGTGTCCAATCGGGACTTCGTCCTCTGGCCAGTGCGGGAACAGCGGCGCAAAGATGTGGCGGCTCACCTTCCCATGCAAGCGGCTCACACCATTGACCGCTCCGCTCCCCTTGACCGCCAGGTAGGCCATGTTGAAACTCTCCGAGGAGTCGTTCGAATTCAGGCGGCCGAGCGCCAGAAGCTCGTGCAGTGTTATGCCGAGTTTTTGCTGGGCATAACCACCTAAGTATTGCTCGATGAGAGCCGGAGCGAAGCGGTCAAAGCCAGCGGCCACTGCGGTGTGAGTCGTGAAGAGATTCCCGACTCGAGTCGCGGCGAGTGCCACTTCGAAGGGCTGCCCCATCTCTTCCATGAAGTTGCGGGCACGTTCCAATACTGCGAAGGCTGCATGCCCTTCATTCAAATGACAGACTTCAGGCATGAGGCCGAGTGCGCGGAGCAACCGCCATCCGCCGATCCCGAGCAGCAGTTCTTGCTTCAGGCGCAGTTCCGGACCGCCGCCATACAACTCGCTTGTAATTCCGCGGTGTGTGGGAAAGTTTGCGGCGTCGTTGCTGTCGAGCAGGTAAAGCCTCACTCTGCCTACCTGCACCTGCCAGGCACGCAGCCAGACGGAGTACCCAGGCAGCGCGACCTCCAAGCGCAACCACTCCCCATTCGCCTGGCGCAAAGGCGTGATCGGCAGTTGTCCGGGATCGTTGTAGGGGTAAAGAGCCTGCTGCTCTCCGTTCTTGTCGATCACTTGGTGAAAATAGCCTTGCTGGTAGAGCAGACCCACGCCGGCCACGGGCACACCCAGATCGCTGGCGGCTTTGAGTTGATCACCAGCCACATTGCCAAGCCCGCCCGAATAGATAGGCAGAGCTTCGCTCAACATAAACTCCATGCTGAAATAGGCGACGGAGGTCAAGGAAGATTGCGGATGCGTTTGCTGAAACCACGCGGGAGTCTCCAGCGCCTGCCGCCTAGCCTGCACCAGGTCATCGACATTTTTGCGAAAAACGGAACTGGCCAACACGCGCTCGATCTGGTCACGCGAGACTGTCTGCAGGACGACCCAGGGGTTATGCGTGATCTCCCACAGTACGGGATCAAGCTGCCGCCACACTTCGTCGGTGGCATGATTCCAGGACCAGCGCATATTCAACGCGAGTTCCGCGAGCGAATCGAATCCCTCGATTTCGGTGGGTAAAAGGTCGTAGATGGGGTGGCTGATGCGGGTTTGGTCGCTCATGATTTCTCTTTCGGCTCCGACGCCGCCAGTGCATCGCTGACGATCGTCTGGGCTTTCTCCAGGATGCGGCGCAGATGGTCCGCTCTGCGGAAGCTCTCCTCATACATCTTATAGATGTCCTCGGTCCCATGGACGCCCCGCGAACCATCCGCTTTCCGCCGCCACCTTCAACCTGCTGATAAACGCGCTGTTGCCCGGCGCATGCGTGAGGACAACCTGCACTTTCCCTCGCCACTGGGTGGACCGAACCTGCTGCGGCGAGAGTATTTCCAGAATCTGTTCTTTGTCCCGACGTACCTGGCGCCTCTAACGCGGTGTTAAACCGGCTCGCCGAACTCGCGTGTGAGTTCGTGGCAGACTTCGCTGGGATCACGATTCATCCGCGCCGTGATCTCCGCTACCAGCAAAGCCGGGACAACTCCGTCTTTGTCCGTCGTCCACACCGTGCCATCGAGGCGGGCGAACGACGCTACTGCGCTCTCTTCGCCGCCGAAGCCCTTTGGTCGAGAGTAGCGGGACAATGGCATCGTGTCTATCCGTTTCGGGGAGCATCGAGCGCCCGTAGTTCGAAAACACTTCCGGCAAGCACACTTGAAGTTCTTGTCGCTGGGGTCGCCAAATCGCTGCATGTGCCGCAGAACAATCGCCGGTCCGCAAATTCATGGCGCGCCTCTGTTTCGCGCAAAGGCACAACTCGCGCCTCCGACCCTAAGTGCCGAACCTCAATGCGTGTCCGTAGCGTCCATGCTGATGCTACCTTATACTCGCCGTCCATCCATCAACTTGGACATTGAACTCGACGATCGAACAGGTGCGTTGCCGAACGCCAACGCACGATTGGCAGTAGTAAGCCTTTGTTCATGAGCACTACTTGGAGTGATCACCCTTGGGCTCTCGATCCGCATGGGTGGCTGATGCAAGGAGCGAAGCTAGATGACATAGTTCACGGCGCGGAGTCCATTCTTGTAGGCTTCGCGCGCTTCCGTGACTTTCGTCTGAGCGTCTTGCTCCCTGAAGTGGGCGTCATCGCAGTGGTCCATGGCGATCATCGAATGGTCGGATGTGGCCAACGCTTCTTCGGACCGAATGGCGTCAACCCAATCGTCGACAGCCTTTTTGTAGGCTAGGCGCGACTGATCAAGATCTTCTTTACTCATAACCACTGCAGACTAATGCCGCGCTCGCAGCCCGGTCAATTGCATAGGGAGAATTTAACGGAAAATTAATGCAGATGTCCGTCTCGACAAGAGTGTGATACGGGTGCACGCTCACGATGTGGACATGAGGATAATAGTGTCCACTTTTAGAGATGATGGACACATACACACATACACTCAAGCGGTTGCACCCGAGTGTCGCTATTTGGAGTTGGAACAGAAGCGGCGACCGCAGCGCGTGCCCGGATCGCCGTATAGCCGGGCCCCAGTCGGGATTGATGCGGCCGTCTAGTCGTGGAGAACGACGTTGAGAAGTGAACTGTCACCCGCCTGCTTTTTGCGCGTTGTGCAAGAATAGACACACTGCTCTGCCGGCGCCGATTTAGCGCTCGCCCAATCCGGTTGACAGGAAATCTGGCCAATGGGAGCGCAAAAGGCGAGCATTCTAGCCCTCCTCTACAATTGAACTAGGATCAGTGCACAATCGGCGGAGCCGGCGTTCCATCGGACCACTCACCGACCCAGACGAGGAAAATAGTCAACCGTTCTTCGGGGTCATTTGCCGCCATCACAGGCGAGCCCAGCAGGTTGGCTCCCCAGCTTTTTGCCGCGTCTCCCGGAACAAAAAACATCAGATGCGGATGCCAGTTTACGTCGTGGTCGCTTAAGTACTGCTGCTTCGACATCATGTAGCACATCGCTCCTGGTTCCAGTGCTGACAGTTCCTTCTTATCCAGTGCCGATGCGGAAGTTCGGACAATCTCCGTCTTCGATTTTCCCTCCAGCACCAGTTTGGTTTTCATCAGGTAGATTGGCACAAAGGTTCTTGCGGCAGGCGGATTGAAGCAAATGGCAGCGCGGACTTTGGGATTCCAGAATTCCGGGTGTTCGGTGGCGGCCCCCCAAGATCGTTCCACAATACAGAGAAAGCCATTTTTGCCTTTCACTGCGGTCGTATATCCATTTCGACCCAGCACCATCACTTCGGCGCCGACCGAAATGGATGCTGGAGCAGCACTGCGCGCCAGCGCGACCTCTGAGTTCTCTTCGGAAATCAGATACTGATCTAAAGGAGCCATGGCGGGATACGGAGTCTTCTCCGCCTGCGCACGTGCCTGACAGGTTGCGCTGGCTAGACAACCTGGACAACGAATGCTAGCGCGACCAGCATGATCCTCTTCTTCTGCATGGGATCCTCTGGTATGCGCACTCTCCGCTTGAAGGTCGGGAGCACCGGCTCTTCACTGACCCGAGACATACTTGACACCTCCGTATTGCTGGTTCTTCCGTGAGCTTTCGGCAAGCGTGCGTGACGACCGCTAGCGCGCGCTGTTACGTTTGTTGAGCCGCCGAAGAGCGGCCGAGGGCGAATCGCATGAATGCAGCAGTCATTCCTGAGCCAATCGCGC